>CAKUFK010000006.1 GCA_934647945.1 uncultured Eubacteriales bacterium
CGTTCGTATACAATCCCGTCGGGGAGATTATGGCAGCCCCGGGCCATTTCAGCGAAGCTGAAATGAGCGGCGGCCGGTCTAAGGTGACGTTCGTATACAATCCCGTCAGGGAGATTATGGCAGCCCCGGGCCATTTCAGCGAAGCTGAAATGAGCGGTGGCCGGTCCAAGGTGACGTTCGTATACAATCCCGTCGGGGAGATTATGGCAGCCCCGGGCCATTTCAGCGAAGCTGAAATGAGCGGCGGCCGGTCCAAGGTGGCGTTCGTATACAATCCCGTCGGGGAGATTATGGCAGCCCCGGGCCATTTCAGCGAAGCTGAAATGAGCGGCGGCCGGTCCAAGGTGGCGTTCGTATACAATCCCGTCGGGGACCGGCCTAGTCGTCCCCCAGCTTGAGCACCGCCATGAACGCCTCCTGCGGCACCTCGACGCTGCCCAGACGGCGCATCCGCTTTTTGCCCTCTTTTTGCTTTTCAAGCAGCTTCTTCTTCCGGGTGATATCGCCGCCGTAACATTTGGCGAGCACGTCCTTGCGCAAGGCCCGTACCGTCTCCCGGGCGATGATTTTGCCCCCGATGGCGGCCTGGATGGGCACCTCGAAGAGCTGGCGGGGGATGTTCTGCTGCAGCCGCTCGCAGAGGCGGCGTCCCCTCGCGTAGGCGTTGTCCGCGAACACGATGAAGGACAGGGCGTCCACCACATCGCCGTTGAGGAGGATATCCAGCTTGACGAGCTCCGACCGAACATACCCCTTGAACTCGTAATCGAAACTCGCGTACCCCTTGGTCCGGGACTTGAGTGCGTCGAAGAAGTCGTACACGATCTCATTAAGAGGCAGCTCGTAATGGATATCCACCCGGGTGGGGTCGAGGTATTTCATGTCCTTGAACACGCCCCGCCGCTCCTGGCAGAGCTCCATGATGTTCCCGACATACTCGTTCGGGGCCAGGATATGGGCATCGGTAAAGGGCTCCTCCGCCATCTGGATGGAGCCGGGATCGGGGTAGTTGGTCGGGTTGTCGATATACTGCACCGTCCCATCGGTCAGGGTCAGACGATAGATGACGCTGGGGGCGGTGGTGATGAGGTCGAGGTCGTATTCCCTCTCCAGCCGTTCCTGGATGATCTCCATGTGGAGCAGGCCGAGAAAGCCGCAGCGGAAACCGAAGCCCAGGGCCGCGGAGGTCTCAGGCTCGAAGGTCAGGGCCGCATCATTGAGCTGCAGCCGTTCAAGCGCCTCCCGCAGGTCCTGATACTGGGCACCGTCGGCCGGGAAAATGCCGCAGAACACCATGGGGTTGACTTTGCGGTAGCCCGGCAGGGGCGCGGCGGCGGGACGGGAGGCGAGGGTGACGGTATCGCCCACCCTCGCGTCGTGGACAGTTTTGATGGAGGCCGCGATATACCCCACCTGCCCGGCCTCCAGGCCGTCCCGGGGCTCGAGCCGGCCGGGGCGCATGATCCCGGTTTCCACCACGTCGAACCGAGCGCCGGTGGCCATCATGAGGATGGTATCGCCGGGCCTTACCCGGCCCTCTTTGACCCGGATATATACGATGACGCCTTTATAGCTGTCGTAATAGCTGTCGAATATCAGCGCCTGCAGGGGGGCGTTTTCGTCCCCGGCAGGGGGCGGGACGTGTTTGACCACCGCTTCCAGTACGTCCTCGATGTTGGTGCCCTGCTTGGCCGAAACCAAGGGGGCGTCGGAGGCGTCGATGCCGATGATATCCTCGATTTCGTGCCGGACCTCCTCCGGCCGGGCGGCGGGCAGGTCGATCTTGTTGATGACCGGGACGATCTCCAGCCCATGCTCGGACGCCAGATAGGTATTGGCGAGGGTCTGCGCCTCCACCCCCTGGGAGGCGTCGACGATGAGGACGGCCCCTTCGCAGGCCGCGAGGGAGCGGGAGACCTCGTAGCCAAAGTCCACGTGCCCGGGGGTGTCGATCAGGTTGAAGGTATAGGAACGGCCGTCCGCCGCGTCGTAGTTCAGGGTGATGGCGTGGGCCTTGATGGTGATCCCCCGTTCCCGCTCGAGATCCATGCTGTCGAGGAGCTGGTCCTCCATATCCCGCAGTTCGACCGTCCGGGTCTTTTCGAGGATACGGTCGGCCAGGGTGGATTTACCGTGGTCGATATGGGCGATAATGCAGAAATTGCGGGTCAGGTCGCGATTCCCGGACACAGGACAACACCTCGTTCTCCCGCCGTTTGGGGCGGGTGTGGAGTCAAACGCGCATAACCATGCCGTTTCAATCGTTTAGTATAGCATAAATTGACCTTGATAAGCAACTGCTACTTTTTTGGGAGCCGGCCGAAGGAGCGCCCTTATCCATGCATGGGCATGGGTGGGGGCGCCCCTTGCTTTGATAGGCGTTATTTGCCCGAGCGGAGAGCGGCTAGACAGCCGGGACATAGATGCCGGTACCGAACCGGATGCAAATCTTCGGTTGAGCCGCAGAGCGAACAGGTGACGATATGCCGTTTGAGAATCACGGCGTCATCGGCTGCATTCAGCCAGATTTCCACCGGGGTTTTTTCGTCCCAGCCCATGATCTGCTTCACCGCCTGCGGCAGCACAATGCGTCTTGTTCCTTCCTCAAATGTGATCCTTGTTTCCTCCATGTCTTCGTCTCCTTCCAGTTAGTGGGATATAGTCCACTATAACATATTTCTACTAGGGGGACAAGTCCCACTAATAAAGTATAAAAATTACTTAAAATAAGGACAGGGTACATCGTCTGCCCCGAATAAAGTCTCCTTCTTCCGGGTTTGGGGACCGGGAGAATCCCCCGGAATCCCCCAATAGCATCTATCAAATTCACGTATGCCGTCAAGGCACAAACTTGTGCTTTAGCACCCTCTTTCTTTGCGCAAAGAAAGAGGGGAAAGAAGCGCCAGGGGGCACCCCCTGGATCCCCGGGTGATTTTGTCGATTTTCTCTCTATGAAAATCGACACAGGCCATGCTGCCTGAACCAGCCTTATACAAGTAAGGGCTGCGGCCCGGGGGATGGTGCGTTTTTTGGGGGAGTGAACCTCCCGCGCCCGCGGTCCAGCCTCCTATGTATATTCGGCAGGCTCAGGCGGCCGCGTTAATGCCGGTTTTCCTAAAAAGAAAACCGCGGGGTCCGGGGGAACCCCGGAAGCATTTTTGCCTCCTTGTTGCTTACGAGCTGAAGCTCGGGCAAAAGGAGGTGGCCCGCAGGCCAGTTTTTGGCTTGAGAAGAGAGACAACTTTGGCAGAAATCCCATCCATCGGTTGTCTTGGTCGAGTTAGGGAAACACCTCGTGAAGGAGAGTGCGCGGTATGACACTGAAAGAAACCATTGGTTTCCGTATTACGGAGCTTTGTGCGAAAAAGGGACTGTCTCCCTATGCATTGGCCATGGCTTGTGGCTTGGACAAATCGACCATATATAGTATTCTGGGTGAAAAAAGCAAAAGCCCCGAAGTCGCGACTGTGAAGAAAATCTGTGATGGGCTGGACATCACTCTCGGGGAGTTCTTCAGCACGCCAGAGTTTGACAGGCTTGAACAGGAAATACAGTAGAACGGAAAGGACGAAACCGCCCGGCATTCCTTATAGGAATGCCGGGCGGTTTTCACAGTCTCCAGCGGCGCCACACCGCCCCGAAGGCCCTTACCAATCCAACGCATCGAGGGTCTCGAGGCTGCGGCGCGCGCATTCGAGGGGAGAGAGACCCAGGCTGGGCTCATCCTGCTCCACGACGAACCAGCGGGCGCCGGCCCGTTTCCCCGCCTCGAGGATGGAGGGAATGTCCTGCATCCCGTGGCCCAGGGGACGGAAGGCAAAGGAGCCCTCTCCCTCCGCCGGGACTTTCTCGTTTTCCAGCCCGACCAGGTCATACATATGGGCGGGCTTCCGGCCTTCCAGTACAAAGTCCTTCAGATGGACCACCGGCGCGCGGCCGGTGTATTTGGCGAGATAGGCGGCCGGGTCCTCCCCCGCGACATTGATCCAGCAGGTGTCGAGCTCGGTCTGTAGCAGCGAGGCGGGAACCCGCTGGTACATCAAATCCAGTCCGTACTGCCCCTCAACCTTTGTAAATTCGAAATCGTGATTGTGATAAAGCAGGGTCAGCCCCGCCCGTCCGGCGGCCTCGCCCAGCTTCGGCAGGGCGGCGATCACGTCGGAAAATCCGTCGTGACCCGGGCGGCAGGCCTCCTCGAGATACGGTACCGCGATATAAGCGCATCCGGCCGCCGCGTAAGCGGCCATCACCCCATCCGGATCCGCCGCCATTTCGGCATAGGGCACATGGGCGCTGACAGGGACGAGCCCCGCGGCGGCCACGGCTTCCCGCACGGCCTCCGGTTTCCGGCCGTAAAGGCCGACGAGCTCCACCCCGTCGTAGCCCATCTCCCCGACGGCCCGCAGGGTCCCTTCAAAATCCTGTTCCATATCGCCCCGAACCGAATAGAGCTGCAGGGCCACCGGCACTGTACGCTTTTTGTTCATGTCGATCCTCCTTATCTGCGTTCATACACGCGTTGGATTCACCGCCATTCTACTCCTTGTGCGCGGAAATGGCAAGGGCCCCAGTTGCTTTTTTTACGGCCCGGATAAACAGCGAAAAAGCGCCGCCGGTTTCCCGGCGGCGCTGAAAGCGGCGTTATCGGTTGACGTAGTTCAGGGGGTTGACCAGCTTGCCGTTTTTGATGATCTCGAAATGCAGATGCGCGCCGTAGCTGTTTCCGGTATTGCCCACGTCGGCGATGTATTCGCCCTGGGCCACCCGCTGGCCCACCTTGACGTTGAGCTTGCTGCAATGGGCGTACCGGGTTTTGAAGCCGTTGCCGTGGTCGATCAGGACATAATAGCCGTAGCTGTAATGCCAGCCGGCCTCCACCACCTTGCCGCCATCGGAGGCGATGATGGGTTTGCCGTAGACCCGGCCGTTGGAAATATCAATGGCACCATGGGTGGAACCCCAGCGGCTGCCGAAATACGAGCTGATCTGCTTGGTGGCCGGCAGGGGCCAGACAAAGGCACCCGTGGATTTGCCGTCGCCCGCGACCGATACGTCGTTGTATTTCTTGCCGCCGACCGCGATGACTTCGTTCACCGGCTCTTTGATCACGGAGGTGGAAACCACGGTGCGGGACTGCTCCACGCCGTCGATCGTGACGACCTCCGCCGTCACCGACTGCACGCCGTTGACGCCTTTCGTTTTGACGGAGCGGTACCCGAGCAGCTGGGAAGACAGCTCCTGGGTGGTGGAAGCATAGGCGATGGGTTCCTCATAGGTGATATACGACGTCACCTTGACCGGCAGCTGACGGAGATAGCCGTCCATGGTCTCGGTCCCGACCAGCGCCGAAACCGGATAGAGGCCGTCCACCAGCTGGACATCCTGCACAAAGGCGGCGCTGCCTGTCTCCGACCCGTTCAGCCGCGCGGAGAGGGCCGCGTCCATCGATTCTTCGAGCAGCGCGCGGGAGGGGAGGGCCCCGACGAACGCCCCGTCCACATAAAGGCCGGAGCTTTCGGAAAGGCGGTCGCCGGCGGTGTCGAGGATACGGTCACAGACCGCTGCCTCGTCGAGAATGTCGTCTTTATTGACCAGCGTGAGGGTCAGCTTGGGCACCCGTTCCACGCTGAATGAATTGTCGGCGTTGATGACCCGGCCGTTTGCAAGAGAAGCAGCGGCGTCATAGACGGATTCATCCGCGATATAGCCGAGTGTGCGGCCGTCGTATTCGAGGGCCAGCGCGAAGGTCGCGCTGCTCCAAAACTGCAGGGTCAGGACCAGCACCATCACGGCGGCGGCCGGCGCCAGCAGGTTGAAGGTGCTGGCCACGGCTTTGCGGTGGCGGCGGAGCGCTTTGACCGGCAGGCAGAGCGCCTGGGGGATCACAAGCAGGGGATGGCGGCGATACGCCTCCTTCAGCCTCCGGCCAGCAAGGACGAAGCCCTCGCGCATCCGGCCGAGCTCCTGGCGCATCGCACGCAGATGGCGCAGCAGCAGCTTGTCCGTCGCCTTATATGCCAGACGGCCGGCAGGGCGGAGGATACGGCCCATGAGACGGCCGCTCCGTTTGCCTACACGCAGGGTATGCACCCCTACCGTATAGCAGAGCACATAACCGGCGTGCAGGGCCTTTCCGGCTGCGGCTGGAAGGATGGCGGTCAAGAAACGGGCCGCGGCAGACCACAGCGCCCGCATGTTTTTTTTCAATTTATAGGCGGCGTCGGCGGGCCGCTGTTTGCGAGGAGTCGTCATAAGAGGGAATACACTTCCTTACATTCAGCATCTCGGACCCTGTTGCGGAGAGCCCGATCTCATCATGGATCGGAAAAGACCGGAGCCTGTCCCGGAGATAAAGCATAAAAATTACAAGTTTGTAACAACTTGAGTATCATTATACTCGGAATGTTACAAACTTGCAACCCTTTTTCAGGATGTTTGTTGTGTTTTGTTAAAATTCCCTCAACAAAGACAATTGTTTCAATGCAATGTACACATCACTTTTCTGTCGAATAGGAAAGCGCTTCCTCTTTCCAGTCTGCCAGGAGCGCCGCCATCCCGGCGGCGGCCCGGCGCGCCCCTTCCAGGTCGTGCTCCCGATAGTTGCCGCATTCAGCGGCCGTCGTCCCCGGAATCTCCCCCTCGAAGGCGGCGATGAAGGCGAGGGCTTCCCTGGTCAGTCCGATCACCTGCCGGTGGGACAGCCCCCTAGTCAGGAAATAAAAGCCTGTCCGGCAGCCCATCGGCCCAAAATAGATCACGCCCTCCGACAGCGTGCTGTTGCGCACATAGGTGGCGAAGAGGTGTTCGATGGTATGCATGACCGCGTTCGGCAAGAAGGGCGGGGTGTTGGGGCGCACGAAGCGCAGGTCGTATGTCGTCACGTCCCCGTCGGCCCGGGAAAGATACAGCCCCGGGGTAAGGGTGGTGTGATCCACCTCAAAGCTGGCAATCCGTTTCAAGCTCCTTGTCCTTTCTTTCCTTATTAATTATAGGCGCACTTCATATACGCCCGGCAGATCGCTCGCGAATCCCCGGTCCTGTGTGATATCCGCCATGGATGCGCCGTCCGGCAGCGCGTCGAGGAAGGCGAGGATCATGTCGGTCGCTTCGCAGGCCGCCAGGTCATACAGCTCAAAAAAGCTGTCGGTGCTTTCATACGCCTCGTCAAAGGGATTCACCCAGCGGGCGTGGCTTTCGTTGGCATAGTCCCAGTCACCCGTGTCCGCCGGACGCATCAGGGAGGTGGCGAAGGCCCCTTTGCGGGCCAGCTTTTCCACCGGGGTGAGGAGCAGGCGCCGTTTGACCTGGGTCCGGTCGGTCATCAGCGAAACCGCATGGCGCATATCCTTCGGAGCCAGGGCAATCTGTGCCGCCGTGGCCTCCGGCCGCCCTAACAGACGGGCGAACACCGGCTGATAGAGACGGCCGAGCGCCGGCCATCCCCCGGCCGATTCGGCCGGAATGACCGAAGCTAGTTTGAAATCCCGTACCAGCCTGCCGGTTTCCCTGCGCAGAGTGATGGTGTCGAGCGCGCTCTCGATCCGGAAATGGTACTGATGGGCGGTGGACCCATATCCCGGCTGCTCCCGGCGAAGCTCCTCCTGCCAGTAATAGACGAAGGGATGCACCGCACGGTCGAGCGCGTAATGGCAGAAAAAGCCCTGGACGTATCCGGTCATGGCGGCGCGGTCTTCGGCGGAGGCCCGGTTGATGCCGGCACGGAAGGCTTCAAACAGCTTCGCGGGACTGATTTTGTGTAGCAAACTCCCTTGTTTGGCAAAGCTGGTCCCCGGCTCCCAGGGGAGCACCCGGTGGAAGAAGAAAATATCGGGACCCTGCGCGCCCACGGCCGCCATGGCCGGGGCCTCGGGTGTCACGCCCGCTTTTTTCAGTTTGGAAAACACTCTTTGTGCAAACAGATAGTGCGCGATCATCGCCGGCATGTCCATTCCTCCCCCGGATTTCGATACCGCCATTATACACCATCCGCGCCGTCCCGTCATGACCCTTCCGAAAATCTTAAGAAAACTCTTTGCGCCTATCCGCGGAGCGGCGGAGAGGGCAAGCCCCGTTCCTCTAAAAGACGCTCCATATCCGGGGGCAGCGGACTGACGAAATGCAGTGGTTCTCCGGTCAGCGGATGGGCAAACGCCATTTCGGAACAGTGCAAGGCATGGCGGGGGAGGAAGGTTTCATCCGTACCGTACATCGTATCTCCCACCAACGGGTGTCCAATATAGGCCATATGCACCCGGATCTGGTGGGTACGTCCCGTCTCGAGCCGCAGCCGCAGCAGGGTGAGCTTCCCATCCGATGCCAACGCCTGCCAGTGGGTCACGCTCTCTTTGCCGCCCGGCCCCACTTCTCTCGTGATGCAGCAGCCCTCCTTTACCCGGATGGGGGCATCGATGGTCCCTTCCCCCTCCAGGCGGCCGAAAACCACGGCCAGATAGACCTTTTCCGGTTTCCGTGTCAGCAGGAAGGCCGTGTGGGGATCCTTGGCCGCGAGAAGCAGGCCGCTTGTGTTACGGTCCAGCCGGTTGACCGGCCGGAAGGACGCGGCCTCGCCTTTTTTTTCATAATACGCGACGACGCCGTTGGCGAGGGTTGGGTCCGGCTTGCCGGCGGAAGGGTGCACCGCGAGGTAGGGCGGCTTGTCCACCATGAGCAGGTGGGCGTCCTCATACACCACCGCCAGCGGCATCTCCATTCCCTCGATGCGCACGTGGTCTTCCGGAAAGGTGAGGACCACCGTCTGCCCGGCCCTTAACCGGTCGATGCTCCGCATCGGGACGCCGTCGGCCGTGATGCCTCCCGCCACTCCCTTGAGCCGTACGACCATCCGCCAGGACAGGCCGCAGTCCCGCCGCAGGAAATCCTGTACCCGCGCGCCGTCATAGGCGGGAGGTACGGTGTAATTCAGCCGGGTCATCCCCCGCCTCCTTTCCATAATTCCGATATTCTTTATGGATCCGGTGCCGCTACAGCCGTCCCTGGACCCCTTAGTCCCGAAACCGCCGGACTTTCTTGATCGGGATGCCCCGGGCCTCGACTTCGCGGCACAGGGCCTTGTAGGATCCCGCCTGTACATAGAGAAACGAATCCGTTCCGACGATTTTGACCCAATGGGGAAAGCGGCCCGTGATCTCGACATGCAGCAGGTCCTTGTACTCCAAGGAAAACAGGACATCCCCCAGCCAGAAGGCCGTCAGCCCCTTCTTCTGAAATTCCAACCTTCCCGGCTGGTAGATTTCGGTGAAGAAGCGATGGCTGAAGGAAAAAGTCGCGAGATGACGCCCCATCTCCATCCCCCTCATTCGGTTTTGCTTTGGGCCCCCGTCCGGCGGGCCACGATCAGATACCGGTGGATCGTTCCCTGGACGGCGCCGCGTTCCTCAAGAATGCCCTGCGCCTGCAGCAGCCGGTCGGCACAGGCGTCGACCGAAAAGCCAGCGTCTGCCGGCACAGCGCGGCGTTGGGAGGATATCCTTCCGTCGCGCTCGTCTTGTCCGGGGGATGCCCCAGGGACAGCAGAAATTCGCCGCCGCCCGTGTCCATGTCCAGCAGTGCCGCCGTTTCCTCCAGATGGGAACGCACAATGTTCTCGTAATCCCACGGCAAATCGGTTTCGGCCGTATAGCGGGAATGGATAGGGGAAAAGTCCCACCCCCGGATATGGGCCGCCTGTTCCTCCGCCTTCCAGCGGGTGATGTATTCGTCTGCGGTCATCAAAACGCATCTCCTTTCCGGATATGGCCTCGGCGGGGACACAGGCGCCTGAACCGGCAGGGTATACGGGGACTAAAATCCCCGAGGATAGGGACGTTGTACCGGTTTCGGCGAAGCCGAAATTCTGGCTGTTTCAGCCGGAAAGACACAAAGACCCGTTTGAAAGAAAGGTGGACGCCTTTCTTTCAAACGACACCTCAGGGCCAGAAGGAGGGGCGGGCCGCCCATCCGGTCTGCTTGGCGATTTTCGTTATCAGGGCCCGGGCCGCCCGGGCGTGCGCGGCGAGATTGGGGTGGTTGCAGGCACCCTGTTCTTCGGGATGGGGATAAATCGACGGGACCAGCAGCAGGTCCACAAGCGGGTCCTCCGCACGGACGGTTTCGACAGCCCCTTTGACAGCGGGGATGAAGTCCTCGTCCATCAGCCCATACATCCACAGCAGCCGGGCATTAGGGTACACGCCGCGGATCCGGCGGAGGAACGCCACGGCTCCGGCGGTGAATTCCTCTTGGGAAACACCGCCGTTGCGGTCGTTCGTCCCCAGATTGATCACGGCCACGTCGGGCTGCCAGGAGGAAAAGTCCCATGGCTGCGGGTGGGTCAGGGAGGTTTCGAAGAACCAACGGGGGACCGGCTGCGCCCGGCTTCCTTCACAGTCGCTGATGATTCCCCGGCCGGAACGGCAGAGATAGCGGGTGTCCGCACCGAAATGGCGGGAGGTCAGCGCCGCGTAGGTTTGGGTGGAGTCCTCCGTCGTCGGGGAGAAGGGCTCCTGGGGGCCGGCGCTCAGGTTCCCAAACCCGCAGGTCATCGAATCGCCGATGAATTCCAGACGGCGGCAGGGCAGGGGCGGCGGGGGAAGGAGTCGGGCCCCGTCATCGAGAGTCACTCCCTCCAAATACAGGGAGATATCGTCGAGCAATTCGGTCATTTTGATCAGACGGATCCGGTGTTCGCCCGGGGAGTGCAGCGGGATTTCCAGCGTCAGGCGCCCTTCCTCCACCGGCAGCATCCGGCGGGGTTCCTCATCCACCAAGATACCCACATATGGTACCTGCCCCGCCGGGGGGAGGGCGAAGCGGAACGCCACGTGACGGCCCTCAAAGCGGAAGGAAATTCCTGTGTTGGTCCAGCCGAGCCAAAGCCCCTCGCCCTCGGGGACGATCCGGCCGTGGAAGGTCACGGCGTCGGATGTAAGCGGGATACGCTGCATCGATTCAACCTCATTTCATACGGCATATGGCCTTATTCTAAACGGTTCACGCCGGTTTCGCAAGGGTTTCGGCGAAAAAAGGGGGTGCGCCTGTCTGTTTCAGTCCGGAAATACGACCCGATGTCCGCCTTATACCGGCGGTTCGCCGGCTTTCGGCGGGGAATAGAAAGAAGAATAAGGGGAAAGGAAGAAATTTCTTGGAAACTCTCACAAATTCTTCTCCATTTTTTTAGAGCGAGCCCTTGCAATTTCCGCTAAGAGCCTATATAATGGATGCAAGTGGTGAAAAGTGCATCTAAGTGGTGGGTTGTGGTGAATTTCAACAGTTTCCACCGAGTTTTCCACCACTGCCGCGGACCGCATCCCCCAACCGGCCCTGGCAGGGCCAGAGGAACGAACTATGCTGTACGGACGCTATGAACACAATATCGACGCGAAGGGGCGCATTTTCGTGCCTGCTAAGCTGAGGGAGAAGCTGGGCGATGCCTTTATCGCCGCGGCCGTGATGGATCATTGCGTCTGCCTGTATTCCATGGGGGAATGGGACAAGCTGCAGGAAGGGCTCGCACAGATGCCGATGACCAAGGCCCGCAAGTTGCAGCGCTATCTGTCGGCAAATGCCACCGATGTGCAGGTGGATGCCCAGGGGCGGATTCTGCTCCCCCGGCACCTGCTCGCCTACGCCGATCTGCAGAAGGAAGCGCTGGTTATCGGCGCGGGCAACCGGGCCGAAATCTGGAACCCGGCCGCGTATGAGGACGACATCGGCGCCATGACCTCCGACGAGGTCGAGGCGGAGTTCATGGAGCTCGGATTCTGATTGCGGGAGGACGGGAGATGGAGCAACCGATCGGCGGCTATCACCGCCCGGTCCTGCTGGAGGAAACGCTGGCCGCCCTGGATGTCCGGCCGGACGGGACGTATCTCGACGGCACGGCGGGAGGGGGCGGACATGCCTTTGCCGTCGCCTCCCGACTGAAAAACGGGCGGCTGATCGCCCTGGATCAGGATCCCGACGCCGTGGAAGAGGCGTCGGCGCGCCTGCGGGGGCTGCCCGCGACGGTGGTGCGTTCCAATTTCGCCGCTATGCGGGAGGTGCTCCTCGGCCTTGGGATTGGGGGCGTGGACGGGATCCTGCTGGATATCGGGGTTTCCTCCCATCAGCTCGATACCCCGGAAAGAGGGTTTTCCTATCACGCCGACGCGCCGCTGGACATGCGGATGAGCAAAAGCGGCAAGACGGCGGCGGATCTCATAGCCGTCCTGCCCGAACAGGAACTCGCCGCGCTCTTTTCCCGATACGGGGAGGAACCGTTTGCCCGCCGCATCGCCCGCGCCATTGTGCGGGCGCGCGAGAGCGGACCGGTCGATACCACCGGCGCCTTGGCCGAACTGGTCAAAGGGGCCGTTCCGGCGGCGGCCCGGCGGGATGGGCATCCCGCCCGCCGCGTGTTCCAGGCGCTGCGCATCGCGGTCAATGGGGAACTCGACCGCCTGTCGGAAGGACTGGACGCCGCATTCGACTGCCTGAACGAGGGTGGACGGCTGGCGGTGATTACCTTTCATTCTTTGGAGGACCGGATGGTCAAGCAGCGTTTTGCCGAATGGCGGAAGGGCTGCACCTGCCCGCCCGACTTCCCGGTTTGCGTCTGCGGGAGGACGCCGGCGGCCGAGCCGGTCCTGCGCCGTCCCGCGACCGCCTCGCAGCGGGAGCTGGAGGAGAATCCCCGAAGCCGCAGTGCCAAGCTGCGGTGCATCCGAAAGTGTCATGAACGATATCGGTAGTGTCCTGGACACGGCCGTGAGAAAGGAGCAGCCGTCATGGTGAATCCCAACGGATCCGAAGCGTATGACCTCTCGCTGTTTGAACCGCGGGAGCCGAAGCTGGTCGCCCTGAAACCGAATAAAAAAGCGGTCAAAGAGGCACGCCGCCGCGCCAGGGTTCAGTCGTTCCTCAACACGGCCCTGACGCTGCTCACGGCGGCGGCGGTGGTGGCCGTGGTCGGGCTGCTCATTTCCAGCCGTGTCCGTCTGACCGAGCTCAACAGCGAAAAAAGCCGCAAGGAGGCGGAGCTCAACCAGGTCATCAGCGAAACCAAGCGCCTGGAAAGCGAGCTGGCGGCCCGTACCTCCGCCAAAAGCGTGGAGGAATACGCGAAGGCCAACGGCATGCAGAAAATGGAGCCGGGGCAAATCGCCTATATTACGGTGGAAGACGCCGGCGCCGATGCCGGCGAGGATGGGACTGAACCCGGATTTTGGGAATCGGTATGGGATGCCATCGCGGGCTTTTTCGGCGGCGGAGGCGGTTCCTAAGCCGCGGCCCCCGCTTTTCTGCCCGGAGAAGGCATACTTGTTCGTTTGAGGCATAAGTATGAGATAGGAACTTCGCCGCGGGCGAAATGGATAGGAGCCGAGAGTTGGGATGGAAGTCTTGACTCTCCTTTTCTTATCCGGAGAATTCGCCCGGATTCGACGGATTCTGTGAGGTATGGGACGTGTCAAAAGAAACCAAGGTCAAAAAAACAGAACCAAAAAAACAGGGCGCGACCAAAACGCTCACGCGGCAGATGCGCCGCCGGGTGCTGGTGGTCATGGTGGTGCTGGTCATCCTCTGCTCCGGCGGGGTGACGGCCCAGCTCTTTTCCCTGCAGATCCTGCAGTCGGAATATCTGCAGCGCGGAGCCGTGACCCAGCAGCTCAGCGACATCACGATTTCCCCCAACCGCGGGCAGATTTTCGATGCCAATATGTCGATATTGGCCCTGACCAGGGAAGTCTGCACGGTGATTATGTCCCCGAAAAATATTCCGGACGAGGAAACGCGGGAGATGATCGTGGAGGAGCTCGGGACCCTGCTCGACGTGGACCGGGAGAAACTGCGGGAGCAGGCGTCGGATAGTGCATCCCAGTACAAGGTGGTCAAAGCCAAAATCGATAAATCGCTGGGAGACACCTTCATCGACTGGGTGGAGGAGAAGAAGCTTGGCGCCGTATTCCGGGTGATCACCGACTACAAGCGGGAATACCCCATGAACAATCTGCTCTCCAGCGTGCTGGGCTTCGTCGGGGCGGACAATCTCGCCAAAGAGGGCCTGGAGGTCAAGTATGACGAGGTGCTGTCCGGCACTCCGGGCCGGCTGGTGACGGCGCTCAACGCCTGGGGCGACGAGCTGCCCACCCGCCTGCCCTATGAGAATACCGTGGACGCGGAGGACGGGTATTCCCTGGTGCTGACGGTGGATCAGACCATCCAGCAGATCACGGAAAAATACCTGGAAGAGGCCATCAACCAATACGCGGCGAAGAACCGGGGCGCCGCCATCGTCATGGATGTGCAGACCGGTGCCATCCTGGCCATGGCCACGAAAAAGGACTATAACCCAAACGACTACCTGACCATCGCCGATCCGGACGTGGCGGCGCAGATTGCGCAGCTCTCCGGCGACGAGCAATCCGCGGCCCTGGTCAAAGCCCGCAACGAGCAGTACAGGAACAAGGCGGTCTCCGACTTTTACGAGCCGGGCTCGGTTTTCAAGACCGTCACCGCCTCCATCGGGCTGGAGGAAGGGATCGTCAGTGAGGATTCGCGGTTTACCTGCCAGGGGTATTACACCCTGCCCGGCGTCAAGCCGATGCGCTGCCACGTGTACCCCCAGAATCACGGCAATCAGAATTTTGTCCAGGCCATTGCCAATTCCTGCAACCCGGTGTTTATGACGCTGGGAAACCAGATCGGTGCCCATTTGTTTTTCAAATACTACACCGGCTTCGGCTTTACCCAGAGAACCGGGATCGACCTGCTCGGCGAACCGCTCGTGACACCGGGCCTCTATCATGATGAGAAGGATATCAAGCCGGTCGACCTGGCGACCTCGTCCATCGGCCAGACCTTCAAGGTCACGCCGCTGCAGATGGTGACGGCCCTCGCGGCGATCGCAAACGGCGGATACCTGATGCAGCCCTATATGGTGCAGCAGGTATTGGACAGCAACGGGAACGTGGTGTCCAATACCGAGCCCGCTGTCAAGCGGCAGGTCATCTCGGCAGATACCTCCAAGCGGATGGCGGCCATGCTGGAAAACGCCGTATCGGGAGGGGCTATCAAAAACGCCTATGTGTCGGGCTACCGGGTGGCCGGGAAGACCGGGACGTCCGAGAAAACCGAAATGAAGGACGAAAACGATCCGACCGGCAAGGATGTGGAAGTGGTGGCCTCCTTCGGCGGTTTTGCCCCGGCGGACAATCCGCGGGTGGCGGTGCTCGTCATGGTGGATGAGCCGAACAAAAAATCAGGCGGCGCCGTCGCGGCGCCGGTGGCGAAAAAGATCCTTGAGAGCATCCTGCCCTATCTCGGTATCGAGCCGCGGTACACCGAGAAGGAACTGGCCGAACTGAACCGCACGGTGCCGCGGGTGACCTCCATGACCACCGCTGAGGCGGAAAATTCCCTGAAAACCAAATCCCTTAAATCCCAAGTAGTGGGTGAAGGGGTGACGGTGATCCGGCAGATTCCGGAGTCCGGCTCCTCCATCCCAAAGGACGGCACCGTCTGGCTGTATACCGACGAAACCCCCACCGTGACCACGACGGTACCGGATTTCCGGGAGAAGACCGTCGCACAGGTCAACCAATCCGCCTCTTCGGCCGGGATCAATGTCCAGCTCTCCGGCATCACCGCCGGCGACGGCGAGCCCAAATCGCTTCGCCAATCGGTGGCGCCAGGCTCCAAAGTCCCCAAGGGGACGGTGGTCAATGTGGAATTCATCTATGAGGACACCGTGCATTAGCGACGCGATTTTTGATCATGAAGAATATGAGGCGACCTGTTTATGAAAAAAGCGATTCATCAACAGGACGTGTCAATCAAGGCCCCATCCAGGCAGATGTGGCGGCGCTCGCTGCTGATCCTCGCGGCCGTCTGTCTCTGCTTCGGAGCGGTGGGCGGCAAGCTCGCCGTCATCCAGATCGGCGAATACGCCGTCTGGCAGGAACGGGCCATGGAACAGCAAATGTCCAACAGCATCATATCCCCGAAACGGGGGCTCATATATGATACCAACATGGAGGTGCTCGCCCAGACCAAAGAGGTCGCGACCATCATCATGGCCCCGAGCGAGATCCCGGACGAGGCCACCCGCACCCTGATCGCGGATGAGCTGTCGGTTCTGCTGGAGATCAACCGGGACGCGCTGTACAAAAAAACCGGGAAAAAGACCTCCTTGTATGAGGTGATCAAAGCCAAAATCGACCATTCCCTCTGCGATACCTTCATCGACTGGGTGCAGGAACACCAGTTCACCGGAATATTCCGGGTCATCCAGGATTACAAGCGGGAATATCCGCTTGGCAGCGTCCTCTCCTGCGTGCTCGGTTTTACCGGCACCGACAATTACGGCCTGGAAGGGCTGGAGGCTAAATACGACAGCCAGCTCGCCGGCAAGGCCGGCCGGGTGGTGACGGCCAAAAACGGCTGGGGCGACGCCATGCCGAACGAACTGCGGTATGAAAGCACCATCGAAGCGAAGGCGGGCAACAGCTTGGTTCTCACCATTGACGAGACCATCCAGCGCATCACCGAGAAATACCTCGAGATCGCCGTCCGGGAGACCGGGGCGACCAACCGCGGCGCGGCCATCGTCATGGATGTGCAGACCGGCGCCATCCTCGCCATGGCGACCAAAGGGGATTACGACCTCAACAACCCCCGGGTAATCGCCAACCCCGACACCGCGGCCCAGATTGCCCTGCTGTCCGGAGACGAGCAGAACGCCGCCGTGCTCGAAGCCCTGCAGAAGCAGTGGAAGAACAAACCGATTTCCGAATTCTACGAGCCGGGCTCGGTATTCAAGGTGTTCACGGCGTCGACAGGGGTCCAGGAAGGGCTGGTCACCGAAAACACCCACTTCTTCTGCCGCGGCACCTATACGATGCCGGGCGTCAAGCCGATGAAATGCCACGTCTATCCCCGCAGCCACGGGGACCAGACCTTTGCCGAGGCCATCGCCCATTCCTGCAATCCGGCCTTCATGACGCTCGGCGGCATGATCGGCGGGCACCTGTTCTGCCAGTATCACGCCGCGTTCGGTTTTACCGAGCTGACCGGCATCGATATGCTGGGAGAGGCGCGGGTCACCCCCACCCTCTACCATGTGGAGGAAAGCATCCGTCCGGTGGACGTGGCGACCTCCGCCATTGGGCAAACCTTCAAGGTCACACCCATCCAGATGATCACCGGCCTCGCCTGTGTGGCGAACGGCGGGCGGCTGATGCAGCCCTATGTCGTCCGGCAGATCCTGGACGAGAATGGGAACGTCGTCGAAGAGATCCAGCCGACCGTGCGCCGTACGGTCATCTCGGAGGATACCGCCAAACGGATGGCTGCCATGATGGAGGGGGTCGTGGAAATCGGCGCCAAAAATGCGTACGTCCCCGGCTATCACGTGGCCGGCAAGACCGGTACCTCCGTCAAGACCGACCAGGCGGCGGGGGAGGGCGCACGCAAGAATGTGGTGGCGTCCTTTGGAGGCTTCGCCCCCTCCTATGAGCCCCGTCTGGCAGTCCTCGTCCTTATCGACGAGCCCCAGACCGCCATCCGCTACGGCGGCCAGCTTTCCGCCCCGGTGGCGCAGAAGATTCTGTCCGAGGCATTGCCCTATCTGGGGGTGGAGCCTCAGTACACCGAAGAGGAAATCACCTCCATGAACCGGGCGGCGCCGGATGTGACAGGTTCCTCGGTGGCGGCCGCCCAAAACCAGCTCCAGAGCGTGCAGTTGCAGGCGAAGCTGGTAGGAAGCGGTGGAGAGGTGCTCCGGCAGGTTCCCGAGGCGGGCGCGCCCATGCCCAAGAACGGCACGGTGGTGCTCTATACGGAGGGAACCGACGGGAGTGAAACGACCGCAGTGCCGAATTTTGTGGGCATGACCCTCGCCGAGGCCAACAGCGCCGCCGTCGGCGCTGGGCTCAACCTGATTATTGCGGGCCTGGATGACCGGGACGGGCAGGCGGTGGTACGCGCCCAGTCGGTGGAGGCCGAAACGAATGCGCCGCCCGGTACGGTGGTGCGCATCGACGTGCTGTACCAGGATACGGTGGAATAAAAAGCGGCGGGCCGGCAGCCTTTTCCCGCCATGAAAGATAGGATGGTGTCTGGTTATGAAACTTTGTGAGTTGATGAGGGATACCGGCGTCCTGCCGGGCCCTTTCCCGGAGCGGGAGGAACTAAAGGGCCTGAGCTGCGATTCACGCCGCGTCGAGCCGGGTTTCGCTTTTGTCTGCATCCGCGGGACCGCTGTGGACGGCCATGAGTATGTCCGGCAGGCGGTGGAAAACGGCGCCGCCGTCATCGTGGCCGAGCATCCTGTGGAGCTGGGGGTCGCGGACGGCGTCCCTCAGGTGCTGGTGGCGTCGGGACGCCGGGCCTGGGCCCGGATGTGCGCCAACTGGTTCGGGAATCCCGCGGAGCGCCTGCGGATGATCGGCGTGACGGGGACAAACGGCAAGACGACTACCACCTATCTGCTCAAAAGCATCCTCGAGGCGAACGGCGAGAAAGTGGGGCTGATCGGCACCATCCAGAATATGATTGGGGAGCGGGTGCTGGCCTCCGGGCACACCACCCCCGATCCCTACGACCTGCAAAGCATGCTGTCCTTGATGGTGGCGGAGGGCTGCGGCTACGCGGTGATGGAGGTCTCCTCCCACGCGCTCGACCAGGACCGGGTGGAGGGCTGCACCTTCGACGCCGGGATTTTCACCAATCTCACCCAGGACCATCTGGACTATCACGGGACGATGGAAAACTACCACGCCGCCAAAAAGCGCCTCTTTTCCCTGTGCAAAACAGCTATACTCAATCAGGACGACGCCTGGTACGGGCCGATGCGGGAAGGATTGGAGTGCAAGACGGTCACGTTCTCGGCGGGGAACGACGCGGCCGACTACACGGCCCGCAATATCCGGCAGAGGCCGGACGGGGTGGATTTCGAACTGGTCGGCACGGGGGTGATCGGCCGGGTGCGGCTTGCGGTCCCGGGACGGTTCTCCGTGTATAACGCCCTGGGCGCGGCGGCTTGTGCCTTGACGCTCGGCCTGCCCTTCCAGCCGGTCGTGGATGCCCTCGGAAAAGCCGCCGGTGTCAAGGGACGCTGTGAAGTGGTGCCGACCGGACGGGATTTCACCGTTGTCATCGATTATGCGCACACCCCCGACGGCCTGGAAAAGATCTGCGGAGCCCTGCGGGAATGCAAGACCGGCCGTTTGGTGACGGTGTTCGGCTGCGGCGGGGACCGGGATAAGACCAAACGGCCCAAGATGGGCAAGGCGGCCGCAGCACTGTCCGATTTTTTGGTGGTTACGTCGGATAACCCCCGCAGCGAGGATCCGCAGGCGATCATCGACGATATCCTGGCGGGACTCGCGGACAGCAAGACCCCCTATACCGTCGTGGCCAACCGGGTGGAGGCCATTCGCTGGGCGATCCACAATGCAAAATCCGGGGATACCATCCTGCTCGCGGGTAAAGGGCATGAGACCTACCAGGTCCTGCGCGACGGTATCGTCCACCTGGACGAACGGGAGGTCGTGGCCGAGGCGCTCGCGCAGATGGCACCGGCCGCGTCCGCGGACGAGTAGGAGCCGCCGTGCGGATCCCCGGAAGGATTTTCCAGACCACGGGAGAGGAATGAGTCTTTATAATGGATATGACCACCCTGATTCTGGTATCGGGTACGGCGCTCGTCTCGTTTTTCTTGTCGGCGCTGCTGGGCAAGGTGATGATCCCGCTGCTCCACCGGCTGAAATTCGGGCAGACCATCCGGGACGTGGGGCCGGCCTGGCATAAAAACAAGCAGGGAACCCCGACGATGGGGGGGCTGATTTTCATTCTGGCGTCCTGCGTCACCCTGATGGCGGCCGTCGTGGTGGCGCAGCTTTTCCTGCCGGTCAAGCCGTTCTCGGATGCCTGGAGCTATGAGGCCAAAACAAAGCTGGTGGCCGGCGCGCTCCTGGCGTTGTGCTGCGGAGGGATCGGGTTCCTGGACGACTATATCAAGGTGGTCAAGAAACGCAACCTGGGCCTGACCAGCCTGCAAAAGCTCTTCGCCCAGCTTCTGGTGGGCGCAGGATACGCGGTGTCGGTCTACATGGCGGGGGGCACGGCGGTGTCGGTGCCGTTTCTCGGCTTGGTGGATTTCGGAATCTGGTTCATCCCCTTTGCCGTTTTTGTGATCGTCGGCGCCATGAACGCGGTCAACCTGACCGACGGGATCGACGGCCTGTGCGGCTCGGTCAGCCTGATCGCCTGCCTGTTCTTCCTCACCGTCAGCGGGCAGTACGCCGGACAGGGCCTCACCGCCGCGGCGCTGGCGGGGGCGGTCGCGGGGTTCCTGCTGTGGAACCTCCACCCTGCCAAAGTCTTTATGGGCGACACGGGCTCCCTGTTTCTCGGAGGGGCACTGGCGGCGCTGGCCTTTGGCATCAACCAGCCTTTCCTGCTCGTACCGGTGGGGATCGTCTACATCGCCGAGACCCTGTCGGTGATGCTCCAGGTGACCTATTTCAAGCTCACCCACGGCAAACGCCTGTTCAAAATGAGCCCGCTGCATCACCACTTTGAGATGAGCGGCTGGAGCGAAAACAAGATCGTCATTGTCTTTTCGATCGTTACGCTGCTTGGCTGCGGGGCTGCTGCGGGGCTCCTGTTTCTTTGAAATCCCCGTATATTCGGGACGGGGATGTAATACACTAGATTTTGAAAGATCAGGAAAGGGGGAAGAGCCATGTCACAGAAGGCCGCCGCGCTGCGCCCGCCGGAAGGCGCTGTTAAGCCGCCGCAGAAAAAACTCCGGCTTTTCTCCCTGTCCTCCGGATTCGACATGCCCTTTTTCATCCTGCTGATGCTGGTGCTGGTGGTGGGGCTGATCAGCCTGTTTTCCGCCAGTTACGCCTATGCGTACTACTGGTATGAGCAGGACAGCTATTATTTCATCAAGCGGCAGCTCTTCTTTGCCGTTCTCGGCGTGGGGATCATGCTGCTCGTGTCGGTTGTGGATTACCATGTGCTTCACCGGCTGGCTATCCCGGTCATGCTCCTCTCCTGGGCGCTGCTGGTGCTGGTGCTGTTCCTGCCGGCCATCCAAAATGTCCACCGGTGGATCCGGATCCCGGGCATCGGGCAGTTCCAGCCGTCCGAGGTTGCGAAATTCGGCCTAATCCTGCTCTTCGCCCACCTGATTTCCCTCAACCACAAAAATATGAAGACCTTTCTGCGCGGGTTTCTTCCCTTCATCGCCATCCTCGGCATCACCTGCGCCCTGGTGTTCAAGGAGCCCCACCTTTCCGGCACCATGCTGCTGCTCTTCATCGGGCTGGTGCTGATGTATGTGGGCGGAACGAGGCTCGTCTACCTGCTGATAACCATCGGCGGCGGCGGCGCGGCGGCGGCGTTCCTGATCTTTTTCAAGGGATATGAGCGGGAACGCATCGACGTGTGGCTAGATCCCTTTGCCGTGTTCTCGTCGGGCAAGGCGGGAAAAGATATGGCCTGGCAGACGGTCCAGTCCCTCTACGCGATCGGTTCAGGCGGCCTGATGGGGCAGGGACTGGGCAATTCCCGGCAAAAGCACCTGTTCCTGCCCGAGCCGCAAAACGATTTCATCTTTGCGATCGTGTGCGAGGAGCTCGGCTTCATCGGGGCGGTCATCATCATCGTGCTGTTCGCCCTGCTGGTCTGGCGGGGGTTCATGATCGGGATGAAAGCCCCCGACAAATTCGGATCCATGCTCGCCATCGGCCTGACCGCGCAGGTCGGGATCCAGGTGGTCTTTAATATGGCGGTGGTGACCAACACCATCCCGAACACCGGCATCAGCCTGCCCTTCTTCAGTTACGGGGGCACCTCCCTCGTCATGCTGCTCGCCCAGATGGGTATCGTGCTGTCGATCTCGCGGCAAATGAAGAAAAGCGGCGGGAGCGGGTAGTGCTCCGCCGGAGCCGACACAAGGCGGCCGGACAATCCATAAGGGCAGACGGGGGCGTCCTCCGTCCGCCCTTTTTGCGGACCGGCGCAAACCCATAGCCTAAAAACCACCCCAAATTCTTGGGGCCCGGGGCCCCCGGGGCTCGATTGGGCGCGGGGCCGAAAAAAGACAGCAACCCCAAGCCCTGGGGCCGCAGCCCTCTTTATATCGGTGGATAAGGTGGCGGCGTTCATGTCGATTTTCCTAAAAAGAAAATCGACAAAATTACCCGGGGCTCCAAGGGGTAACCCCTTGGCACGTCTTTGCCTTCTTTCTTCGTGTGAAGAAAGAAGGTGGCCCTCAGGCCAAACCTGAAAAAGACGGGTATGGCGGTCTGTCCGCGCATGAAAACGCAGTCCTGCGAAAAAGGTCATTGATGCGCAGCCACGTCCTTTCTCCGCGTGGAGAAAGGACGCCGAGGCGCGGAGAGCGACCGTGAGACGCCGGGGGCTTTGCCCCCCAGGCCCCCAGTAGAACCTCCCCGCCGTTATCATAAAAACCAACGATACATAACCCTGGGGTAGGGTGGTAAAAGCCATCCCAATCCCGGGAGCCCCGCAGGGCGCCTATACCATATACTTGATCCACTGAGTAACAGAAAGAAGGGATCCTGATGCGCGTACTCATGACTGGCGGCGGTACGGCCGGGCATATCAACCCTGCCTTAGCCATCGCGGCGACGATCCGGGATAAATGGCCGGACGCGGATATCCTGTTCGTGGGGGCAGCGGGCCGGATGGAGACAAAGCTCGTGCCGGCGGCGGGATACCCGCTGAAAACGGTGGACGTGCGCGGTTTCCAGCGGAAGCTCAGCGTAAAAAACATAGGACGGAATCTCTCCGCCGCGTTCCACGCTGTGACGGCGGGGGGCGCCTCCGCCCGCATTCTCCGGGATTTTCGTCCGGATATCGCCATCGGGACAGGCGGCTATGTCTGCGGCCCGATCCTGCGCAAGGCTGCGCGGATGGGGATCCCGGTGGTGGTGCATGAGTCCAACGCCTATCCGGGGGTGACGGTGAAAATGCTCGCCAAAATGGCCAAAGCCGTCCTCATCTGCGATGAGTCCGCCCGGAAGTACCTGCCGGAGGACGCGAACGTGATCGTCACCGGCAATCCGCTTCGGCGGGATTTCCTGCTTGTGGACCGGGAACAGGCCCGCCGTCAGCTCGGGGTGGATGAACGGCCGCTGATTCTGGCTTACGGCGGCAGCCTCGGCGCCGCCCATCTCAACGAGGCGGTGATCGGGGCGCTCGCCCGCAATCAGCAGGCAGGCGCCTATCAGTTCATCGTCGGGACCGGCCGGGGGGAAAACTGGGACAAAGCCCAGCGGCTGCTGCGGGAAAAAGGGGTCCTCACCGACGGCGTGCATGTGCAGGTCCGGGATTACATCGACGATATGCCCCGCTGCATGGCCGCGGCCGACCTGGTGATCTGCCGCTGCGGGGCGATGACCATGAGCGAGCTGCCGGTGATGAAAAAGCCTGCCATCCTGGTCCCTTCACCCTATGTGGCGGAGAACCATCAGTTTTATAACGCGAAGGCCCTGGCTGACCGGGGTGCCGCCGTCTGCATCGAGGAAAAAGATTTGACAGAATCCCGCTTATGGGATACCATACAGGAAGTGGTTTCCTCCCCGCTGAGGCTGCAAAAGATGGGGGAGGCGGCCGGACAGGCGGCCGTAACCGACGCTGCCGACCGTATTTTCGACGTGATCCGACGGGTGGCCGGCCGCTGACCGCCGCACCCGTCCCGCCCGTGCCGCATAGGATGCCCTGTGGATGATTCCGAAGGGTATTTTATTGCGAAGGGGTGCGGTCGATGTCAAAGCTCTTCATTGAAGGATGCCATCGTTTGAACGGCGCGGTCGCCGTGCACGGCGCGAAAAACAGCGCGCTGCCGATCCTGGCGGCCGCCTTGATGGCGGACGGGGTCTCGGAGCTCCAGAACTGCCCGGGCTTGTCCGATGTGGACGCCTCTGTGGCGATCCTCCGCCATTTGGGATGCCGGGTCGAGCGGGAAGGGCACCGGATCCTGGTGGACAACACGGGGCTGTCCGGCAGCGATATCCCCGACGACCTGATGCGGGAGATGCGGTCCTCCATCGTCTTTTTGGGAGCCATCGCCGCTAAAACCGGCGCCGCCGTGCTCTCCTTTCCGGGAGGGTGCGAGCTCGGCCCCCGTCCCATCGACCTCCATCTGGCCGCCCTGCGCCAGCTCGGCATGGCCATCGAGGAGGAGCGCGGCCAATTGCGCTGCCGCGTCCGGGGCCGGCTGAAGGGCTGTAAGATCCCCCTGTCCTTCCCAAGTGTGGGCGCGACTGAAAACATCCTGCTCGCCGCTGCGACGGCGGAGGGCACCACCACCATCCTGAACGCCGCCAGGGAACCCGAAATCGAGGATTTGGCCGCGTTCCTCAACAGCTCAGGCGCCCGGATCCGGGGGGCGGGCGAGGGCACCGTCGTCATCGAAGGGGTGGACCGCCTGTCGGCCTGCTGCCACCGGGTGATCCCCGACCGTATCGAGACCGCGACATATATGGCGGCAGCCGCGGTCACGGGCGGATCCCTGGTCATCAAGGATGTAGAGCCGGCTCATGTGGCCACAGTTTTTCCGGCCTTCGAGGAAATGGGATGTCAGATCGACGTGTGGAAAAACGAGCTGCTCGTCAGCGCACCTGCGCGGCTGAGGAGGGTCCGCAGTGTGCGGACCATGCCTTACCCGGGTTTCCCGACCGATTGTCAGGCGCTGCTCATGGCCATGGCGTGCGTGGCGGACGGCACCAGCGTTTTCATTGAGAACATATTTGAAAGCCGGTATAAACATGCAGGGGAATTGATGCGTCTCGGCGCCAAAATCAAGGTAGAGGGCCGCGTCGCGGTCGTCGAAGGAGTCCCGGTGCTGTCCGGGGCGCCAGTCGAGTGTACCGACCTGCGCGGCGGCGCCGCCCTGGTACTGGCGGGCCTGGCAGCGGAAGGGGAAACCTCTGTCACCGCCCTGCACCATATCGACCGCGGTTACGAAGCGTTCGAGGAGGCGTTGGCGGGGGCCGGTGCCGTGATCCGGCGCGAGGACGGAACCGTTTAGTTAAAAGCGAGGGACGACATGAAACAGGACGTACAACATCCGGCCGGCCCCAGCAATACAGCGGGGGGATCTGAAGGGCGCGCCAAGAGACGGCCCAAAAAGAAACGAAACCGCTTCCATGTGGTCATGGCGCTTTTCCTGGCGATCGTAGCGGTTTCCATCGCCCTGGTGGTAGTGATCGTGGCCAATCTGAATTTTGACCGGAAAGGTGCCGGCGCGCAGCCCGACACCGCCGCCGTGTTCGGAGTCAAATCAATATCGGTAGAAGGGGACACCCGCTATTCACGCGAGGCCATTACGGGAATCAGCGGCATTTATGTCGGACAAAGCGTGTTTTCGGTGAACAAACGGCGGGCGGCTGAGCAAATCAAAGCCGCGTTCCCCTATATCGAAACGGTGGAGGTGTCTAGTTCATCTTTCGACACCATCCGGATCCGGGTCAAGGAAACCGAACCCATCGGGGCGATCTACGCCGGCGGGCGGTGGGTCGTGGTGGGCGAGGACGGCCGGGGGCTGGAAGCGTTGCCCGTCGAAAGCGAGCGCCCGTCCCGCTATCTCTACATACGGGGGGCCGACCCGCTGGCCGAGGAGCTCGGCACGGTCATGCTGGATGAGCGCAGCCTCGCCATCGTCAACGAGCTGCGCGCGGCGTTTGTGAGCGCGGGCCTCGACGGCGTGGGGATGATCGATCTGACCGATAAAACCGATATCCTCCTCGATTGGAAGAACCAGATCACCATCGCGCTCGGCAACGACGCCAACCTGACTTATGAAATCCAGGTTGCGGTCGCCTCACTGCCCATCATCCTGCGGGAGCGGGGCGCGACCGTCCGGGGAGAGCTGGATATCCGGATGTATTCCGACCCCAGCATCACCAATCCGATCATCTCGTTCAAGCCCGAAACCGCCGGAGAGGAAGGCGGGTAAACCGGCGCCGCCATGCCGGTGGAAAGCCCGTTGTAAAACCGGAACGAATTACCAGGAATTCCCTGATTTTAAGCGGAATTTATCCGATGAAAAATTGCAAATTCCGGTTGAATTTCAGGGATGGGCGTGTTAGAATAAAAAAGGTATACTTACTACATTTTGCTACATAGACCAGATGACGGAACATGGACGCGGCGTCCGGAAGGCCCGCGGGGACTATAAAAGCGTGGGAGGAAGTTTCATGAGCTTTCAGTTTGACAATGAATTCGTGGACGGTGTTCAGATAAAGGTGGTCGGAGTCGGCGGTGGCGGCGGCAACGCGGTCAACCGCATGGTGGTTGCCGGAGTGCAGGGCGTGGAATTCGTCTCCATCAACACCGACCGCCAGGCGCTCTACCGTTCCCAGGCCACGCAGAAGATCCAGATCGGCGAGAAGCTCACCCACGGCATGGGTGCGGGCGCAAACCCGGAAAAAGGGCAGCGCGCCGCGGAAGAGAGCCGCGAGGAAATTACCGCCGCGCTTAAGGGCACCGATATGGTGTTCATTACCGCCGGCATGGGCGGCGGCACCGGCACGGGAGCGGCGCCGGTCGTGGCCGAGATTGCCCGCGATCTCGGAATCCTGACCGTCGGCATCGTCACCAAGCCTTTTTCGTTTGAAGGACGCCGCCGTATGGAGCAGGCGGAGAACGGCATCGCCGCCCTGCGTGAGCATGTGGACAGCTTGGTGGTCATCCCCAACGAACGGCTGAAAATGGTCAGCGAGCAGCGGATCACTCTCGCGAACGCGTTCGAGGTTGCGGACGATGTGCTGCGCCAGGGCGTCCAGTCCATCTCCCAGCTCATCAAGATCCCGGGCCTGGTCAATCTGGATTTCGCCGACGTGACGGCGGTCATGAAGGACGCCGGCTATGCCCACATGGGGCTTGGCCGGGCGGGCGGCAAGGAAAAAGCAGAGGCGGCCGCACAGGCTGCGATCGCCAGCCCGCTGCTTGAAACCACCATCGACGGCGCCCGCGGCGTCATCATCAATATCACCTCCTCCCCCGACATCGATCTTGAGGATGTCGAGATCGCCTCCTCCATGATTTCGCGTGCGGCCCATCCCGACGCGACCATCATCTGGGGCGCGGCGTTCGACGAGTCGATGGACGACGAGCTTTGTGTGACGGTCATCGCCACCGGGTTCGTCACCGACGGCTCTTACAAGGCCCAGGACGGCACGGTGGTCGCGCCCGGGCAGGTGACCTCACCGAACGTCGCGGAGGATGACGATTACACCGATATTCTGGGGTTGTTCCGCAAACGTCATGAATAAGGCTCACGCCAAAGTTTCCGGTTAAAAAGGCGCCGCGTCTGCGGCGCCTTTTTAAGTAGATTCATAGGACATCTTGTGGGTTGCCGGCGCGTTGTTTGTATAATCATGCCGGAATATACCCCAGGATCGGGTGGCACAGTTCCTCAAAAACCGACCACTAATCCTGGGGCCGCAGCCCCTTTCTTGTATATAGGCGGGTTCGGCTGTCCGCCCTCCCGCCGGCTTTCCTGAAAAGAACTCCGGACCGGCCCCTGAAGGGCTCTCTATACTGGCGGCACTGGGGCCGGTCACCCGCCATTGTGGTGTCCCACAATGGCCCTAAAAATCAAAATACCTGGGGGTTCAGGGGGCTTTGCCCCCTGACGCTTCTTCCCCCCTTTCTTTGCGGAAAGAAAGGGGGTGCCAAAGCACACCTGTGCTTTATGGCGGCATGAGCGCATAGAAAATCGTAGTTTATTGAATGGGTTTGGCCTGCAGGCCACTTCCTTTTGTCCTCGACGACAAAAGGAAGCAAAAACGCCGCCGGGGTTCCCCCGGACCCCAGGTGATCCTGTCGGTTCTCTTTCCAGGAGAACCTCCCCACCGTTATCATAAAAACCAACGATACATAAGGGGCCACGGCCCCAGGCTTTGGGCCGCCACATGTTTTCAGTCCCGCGCCCAGCCGAATCCCGGGGGCCCCGGGCCCCCTTTTTATATGGGTTGGGTTAAGTGTCCGCCTTCCCGCCGGCTTTCCTAAAGAGAAAGCCGGCTAGCCGCCCGGGGGTTCAGGGGGCTTTGCCCCCTGACGCCTCTTTCCCCCCTTTCTTGGCGTCAAGAAAGGGGGTGGCCCTCAGGCCAGACCTGAAAAAGACGGGTATGGCGGGTTGTCCGCGCATAAAGAACGCAGTCCTTCTAAAAAGGACATCCCATGCGCGGCCACGTCCTTTCTCCACGTGGAGAAAGGACGCAAAGAGACGCTTAGGGGGTTCCCCCCTAAGCACCCCGAGGTGATCAGCCGGTTTTCTCTTTAGGAAAACCGGCATGGGCGCGTCCGCTTGAATCGACGATATTTGATGAGGGGCTGCGGCCCCAGGCTTTGGGCCGCCGCATGTTTTCAGTCCCGCGCCCAACCGGACCCCGGGGGCCCCAGGGTTCGGTTGGACGCGGGATCATTTTTTACGCCGTTATTTCAACAAATAAGCTTTGACATATTCCACCTCGACGTGGTCGGGGAGCCTGGAGTCGTCCAGGCCGGCCCACGGAGCGGTCTGGGTGGCCACCTGCATATACAGGGGTTTGGTATACCGCCCGACCGACGCGCGCCATGTTTCCTTGCGGTCGATATAAAAAATAAACTGGGACTCGGTCCATTCCACGCCGTAAGTATGCATTCCTTGAAACAAGTCGGGATCGGTCACGTTCTTTTTGATGTGGCAGGGATTGCCGCCCGTGTCGGTCCAGCTGATGGTGTGGGCGACCGAACTGTTGCTCATGGGGGCGGAGTTCAGGATTTCCAGGCTCAGCCCCCGCAGCTCGTCGGAACGGGGATCGGGTTCGGATTCCGGATACGGCTTCAGCCCGAAAGCCAGCCACCAGCCGGGCACCGTCTGCAAGCGGCAGCGGATTTCAAAATAGCCGTATTTTTGATCGAAATTGTTCATGGTATAGACGGCCCCGCAGCCATAGCCGTTCTCTTCCTTGACAATCGAGAGCTTCAGCAGGTTGTCCGCCAGAGCGGCCTGCGTATACCGCCAACGGGTGCCGTCCTCGTGTTCGTATTCCGGGCAGAGGTACCATTTGCTGCCGTCGAGAGTATCGCCGCCGAAATCGTCATAAAAAGTCTGCACCCATTTCCGCTGGTTATTCTGCTTGTATTCGGTGGGGGACACGCCGTATTGCTGCCGGAAAAACCGGCTGAAGGAATGAATGGAGGTATAGCCCAGCATATCCGACACCTCGGTGACGGAAAGGTTGTGATCCAGAAATTCCCGGGCCTTGCTGATTTTCAAATCGTTATAATATTCCTTGAGGGTTTTGTTGAGATTTTGTGAAAAAATATGCGAAATATAAGAATAGGCATACCCAAAGTGGTCGCTGACCTCCTTTAACTGCCGGATGCCGATGATATTCTGCTCCATGTACTGCACGATGCTGTAAAACAGCGTCTCCGAGCTGTTGCGTCTTTCAGCGGGGGTGTACACCACCTTCGTCACCTCCACGAAGTCCCGGTACAGGGCGCAGAGTAGCTCGATCAAGAGGGTTTCGAGCACCGTTTCCCGCATGGCGTTCCGGCTCATATATTCGTTGAAGATATTGGTGAAAATGGTGTACATATTGAATTTGTCGCTCGCCAGGGGCATGTCCGCGCTGTCGAGCAGTTCACGGATCGGATAAAACACCGACATGCGGGGGTCGGTTTCATCGAAATCGAAGCCGCAGTAGAAAAAACGCAGCGGGGCCTCGTTGTCCGATTTGATATTGTGATGGTCCCCCGTGCGGAGAATGAACACGTCGCCCTGGCGCACGTCGTAATACTTGCCGCGGGTAAAGCAGGTCCCGCGGCCGGTGGCAATATAGGTCAGTTCATAGCATTCCTGCGTATGCAGGCCGTTTTCAAAGTCCTGATCGCAGATCAGATCCCCCACCTGGTGCAGCAGGATGGGCCCGAAATGCAGCGGCGCCCATTTGTGGACGTTGTCAAAATGGAATTTCACGTTTTGCAGATACGACATGCGTTTTTCACCCCTATTTGAATAAATATACATATTCGACATGCTCCCTTGATTATTTGTCCTTTGATGGATAATACCATAAGAAGAGGACAATAATCAAGGACATTTCGCTGCAAAACAGCATGTATTGCAAAACAGCAAGTTTTGTTAAGCAGCATATCATGTCATGACAAAGACAGAGGTTATAGGATTATTGTATACTAAATTTGCAGAGACAGCAAGAAGTTTGTGTGAAATACCGACATCTGGATTGAGGGGATATGTATGGTAGACATAAATATACGGGAGTTTGGCGCGCAGGGGGATGGACTGGCGGATGATTCGGCCGCGATTCAGGCGGCCATCGACGCCTGCCCGGCCGGAGGGGTCGTCCTGATCCCCGAGGGGGTGTTCGCCTGCGCGGAAATCCGGATGAAGCCGCATATCACCCTCCAGGGGACGCTGACCTGGGGATACCGCGACAACCGCGAGACCGGCGCCTGTATGATTCCGGCCCGGGACGGGGCCGCCTGCCTGATCGACATCACCGACGCGGTCGGCTGTACCTTGACGGGGCTGTCCCTGTGCGGGCAGGGACGGGGCGAAGGGATGCATGGCGTTCAAATCGTCAAATCCGACGGATACGGCAGGGAAGAGGACGCCATCCGGGTGGAAAAGTGCCGCATTTCGGAGTTCTCGGGGGACGCACTGCATTTGTCCCATGTCTGGTGCGCGACCGTGCGGGATAACATGCTTAGTTCCTCCCGTCATGGCCTGTACATAGACGGCTGGGACCTGTTTATTTATGACAATTGGCTGACCGCCAATCGGGAATGCGGTGCTTTCGGGGAATTTTACTGCAATACGGCGATTATCTGCCAGGGCAACCGGGTGGAATGGAATGGCCGGGAGGGCATCCTGTCGAACGGCGGCGTCACGTGGGTACTGAACGGCAATCATTTCGACCGCAACGGCCGGGAGGGTGCCCGGTTCTATCACGCCAAGCATATCAATATCGTCGGCAATGTATTCGCCCGGGACGGCTGGAAGGTTCCGGAGGATGAATATAGCGCCGGGCTGACCATCGAAAAATCCTGCGGCGTATCCATCCAGTCGAACGTTTTCCGCTCGCTCGGGGGAGACGGGGGCGAAAAAGCGCGGCATTCCCCTGATTACGACATGCAGCTCCAGGGGCTCGATACCGCGGCGGTCAGCGGCAATATCATGTACCAGGCCGCGGTGGTGCAGAACATCCTCGACCGGGGTGGACACGCCAACCTGGTCATGACGGGCAACATCGGATCCCTGGCGGCCGACAACTGTTAACGCGGACAGAAAAAGGAGGCAGTTCGGATGAAGCACCCCATTCGCAAAGCCCTGACCGCCATTCTGGTGATGACACTGCCGTTCTGCGGCGGGCTGGTCCCCAGCATCCCCATGCGGGTGTCGGCGGCAGGCGGCTCCGCAAGCGACATCTATGCCAATTCCATTTCCTCGATCCCCCTTTCCGATGCGGCCGCCAGAATGGCCGCGGCCCCTGTGGGGGGGACCCCGTCCCTCCTTCCCGTCACCGGCGGAAAAACCGTCAATGTGGCGGATTTCGGCGCGAATGGGGGCGACCGCTCCAGCGACACCGAAGCCATTAGGAAGGCTATTGAATCCCTGGGCGGGGCGGGAACCGTCCTGTTCCCGGAAGGCTCGTATTACTGCGCAGACATCCGGGTTCCCTCCGGTGTCACGTTGATGTCGATGACGACGTTCGGCTTCGACGGGAACGGCGCCACTCAGCTCGTGCGGAACAAGGCGAATGCCTCCTGTATCCTGGATTTGACGGGATCGCGGGATGTTACGGTCTATGGGATTTCGTTGGACGGCCTGAGCAAGAGCGCGCAGTCCACGGTCCATGGGGTGAAGGTGGTCGGGGCGAAAAACGTTCTGATCGCCAATTGCCGCATCAACGCGTGCAACGGCTCGGCCGTGCTAGTGGACAATTCCACTGGGGTGACGGTGCGGGGCAGCATGCTGTGCGGCAGCGCATACGGTGTGGGCGCGATCAGCGGCAGCGATCTGCTGGTATATGATAACTGGCTGACGAGCTGTCACCCCGCCGGATACCTGGCCCAATCGGGAGTGACGAGCGCCAGGATAACAGCCAACCGCATCGAATGGTGCGGTACGGGAGTACTGCTGGAAGGCGCCAGCGGCCAGACCGTCGCCGGGAATTATTTTGACCGCTGCAACATCGGTGGCATCCGCGCGAACGGCGGCCGTAACCTCCAGATGCTCGGCAACATCAACCAGCGCAACGGGGTGCTTCACGGGACGGATGAATCCTGCAACCTCTACCTGAACGGAGTGAGCGGCGCCGTCTACCGCGGCAACGTGATGGAGGCCATCCGGGGAGACGGCAGCGATACCAATGTCACACCGGAAACCGCGATGATCATCCGAAATCTGAAGGACAGCCAGATCCTTTATAATACCGCTTATAAAGGCTTTACCCAGGATCTGCTCAAAGACTACGGTGGACACAGCGGCACTACCATTGAGAACAATGTGGGAACGAAATACTGAGAGGGTGCGGGATGAAAAATACCGTATACAGTTACGCCGGCCTGATGGAACGGCTCATCGACCTGCCCGCGCTGACCAAGCCGCCTTCCCCGGGAGAGAAAAGCGGCGCGGTAACCTGCCGCAGCCGGTCCTGCCGGTACGACGAGGAAACCGACACCTACATCAAATGGAGCGTTAAAAACGAGCCGGGCGCCATTGCCTATGAAGGGATAGACGAACACGGCCGCTACATACTCATGGAGGAAGACGGCCCCGGCGTGATCTGGCGGTTCTGGACCGTTGCCCACGGCCACTATAACACCGTCATCCGGGTTTACCTGGACGAGGATGCCGAACCGGTCGTGGAAGCGACACTACTGGATTTTTTCACACAGTATCACGACGATCTGCCGGTATCCAATTTCCCTCTCCTGCACAACATCAACCAGGCCCGCGGCTCGGTCAGTTATTTCCCGCTGCCCTATCAGACCCATATCCGGGTAACGGCGACGGAACCGATCATGTACCAGCTGACCTACTCCCGATTCCCGGAAGGGAGTATTCTGCCAGATTACCGGGACCGATACAGGAATGAAAACACCATCACCGACGCGGCGATGGAACGCCGGCTGGAGAGACGCGGGCAATACGAACCGAGCCGAAACTGGCAGGCCGTAACCATCACCGTTCCTCCGGGTGGGGAGCTAGTGCTGTATGAGAAGGAAGGAGCGGGGGTTCTGCACGGTCTGCGGTACTACCCGGATTTCCGGTCGGACGAGGAAGCCGAGACAGCGCTGCGGGGCCTGATCCTGCGTATGTACTGGGATGGTAGAGCCAAACCGGCGGTTTGGTCTCCCCTGGGGGATTTTTTCGGTACCGCTCCCGGCCTCCATCTGTTCCGGACGATCCCGACCGGGATGAGCCGGCTGGAATGCTACAGCGAATGGGTGATGCCATACGGCAGCGGGATGCGTATGGAGCTTGAGAACCGCACGGACCGCCCGCAGACGGTCCGGTTCGAGGCGGCGTTCGAACCGCTCGAGGGAAATCCGGATTCCCGGCTGTGCTTCCACGCTAAATGGCATCCCCGCGAATTTCTCGGCCGGGATGAAACACGCTTTCTTCCGGGTGGGGATCGTTACCCCGACTGGCCCATTCTTCTGGTAAAAGATGCCTGCGGGCGGTTCTGCGGCATGTCGATGCACGTGTACAACGATTTCCCAGAACCAAAACAGCAGGCCGCGGCCTGGTGGTACGGGAAATATCATCCCGATTACGAGTGCACGGTTTCCTATTTCTGGGGAGAAGGGCGCGAAAAATTTTTTGTGGACGGTGAAAAAGAGCCGAGCACCTTCGGCACCGGCACGGAAGATTATATCGGATACGCCTTCAGCGCCGAGCCGCCTTTTTCCAATTGGGACGGAGCCTTTGCTGCGGCGCCCAATCTGGCCTATACCTGCCGGGGACACATTTCCCATTGCCGGTTCCAAATTCCGGACAACATCCCGTTTCAAAAGAGCTTTGAGGCCTATTTCGAGAAGTATTCCGACGATATCTGGACCGACGGCGTCAATCCGGCAGCCCGCGGATGCTGCTATGTGGATGTCGTGAGCTACTGGTATCAGCAGGCGGGCACGGACGACGAGTATCCGGCCTATCCGCATCAGGCGGTGAACGGATTTTACCGGCTGCCGCCGCAAGACCTCTGAATGGAAGGAGCCGAACGATGAAACGACAACTCCTGAGCGGGCTTCTTTGCCTGGCCCTGCTGTGTGGCGCCCTGTTTTTGGCCGGCTGCAAAACCAAAGACCCGGCCGTATCCGATCCGGCCGGCTCCGGCCTGTCCGGGTCGGATACCGAACTGACGGGAGAGGAAACGGGGGAGAGCGGCGTGCGGACGGACACCACCCTGCCGGAAGGTCCGGCCAACAGCGGAAACGCATCCAGCCAAACCGTGCCCGGGACGACCGGGACGACCGGCCCTACCCTGCCGCCGCTGGATCCGGGGAAGGAATCCTCCCTGGCCACGGTGAACGTCAAGGATTACGGGGCGAAAGGGGATGGCGCGGCCGACGATACCGCGGCGGTGCAGGCGGCGATCGACAAGGTCTGCGGGGACGGCGGCGGGTACGTCTATATGCCTGCCGGGATCTACCGCCTGAACGCCGTGAACATCCGGGAAAACGTCTGTCTGTACAGCGACCGGACGTGGAATCCGGACGACAAGAACAGCAAGGGCGACACGGTACTGGTCCCGAAAGACAGCTCCGTCTCCTGCGTGGTGAGCATGACGGGGAACGGAAACAACACCAATCCCGTGCTCATGAATGTCTGCATAGACGGGCAGAATCTCGGCACCGCGCTGGCCGGGGTGGCCTGTCCGGGGAAGAGTGCGGTGACCGGTACCTCTATGCGGGTTGAAAACGTCCGTGTCATGGGATGCACGGGGGTTGGCCTGGACGCCTCCTACAACGCGATCGTGTCCCTGCGGGGCAATTATATCACCGGATGCGGGACCGGCATAAAGCTGGTCGGCTGGGACCTGTTCATCAACGGCAACACCGTCGCTGGGAACCGGGGAGACGGCGTGCTGGTATCGGGCGGGACGGCGATGAACTTCTGCTACAACCGGGTCGCGTGGAACGACAGCTGCGGCATCCGGTTCGAGGGATTCGGCCGTGTGTCCATGATGGGGAATACCTTCGACTCCAACGCCTGCCCGGGTGTCTATTTCAGCGGTTCAAGCAATATGGCGCTGCACGACAATCTGTTTATCCGCAACGGCTGGGCACCCCGTTCCGGTATGGCCAACGCCGACACCCATGTCTCGGTCAACGCGTCCTCCGGCATCAATATCACGGGCAACACCTTCAAGGCCGCCGCCGATTTCGACGTGCGCGCGCCGCGCTACGGCATCATCGGCGATGTCATGACGAATTGTGTGATCCAGGGCAACACCTTCTCAGGGGCGGCGACGGATCGGAACATCCAGACCAACCACGATACCAATACCGGCTGTGCGATCTCAGAATAACAGACGAGACAGAAAGGATGGAGGCAAATGAACAAACGGCTTTCCTGCATGGTGTCGGCCGCACTGGCGGCACTCCTGATGTTGGCGGGATGCGGAGGGGGTGAGACACAATCCCCTTCCTCCGGCCAGGGCGGCGACACCCCGGTTTCCCTGGATTTCGGAGGGGAGGAGATCATCCTGGCCTATCCCTGGTCTCTAAACTCGCCGGACAGCAGTCCGGCCGCCGAACGGCATTACCAGTACGTGCAGGAACTGAACGCGAAGTATCATGTGACCATTACGGAAAAGAGCATCAACGGTTCCTATTACAACAACAACATGGTCACGACCGTCCTGTCGGGCAAGCCGATGGGGCATATTATGATCGGCTATGACCAGTTTGCCGCCGATTATTACAAAGCCGGCATCTTTGCCGAGCTCAACGACGCCATGTCGAAAACCGGGATCGATTTTAAAAACGACGCGATCTACAACCAGCTTGTCACCCGGTTCTGTAATTTCAACGGTAAGCAGGTGGGTTTCTCCAACAGTGTCGAGGTGCAAAAAGACCTCTGGTTCGTCAATCTGCGGATGCTTCGGGAGGCGAGTATCGACATTTACGGCATGGTGGACCGGGGCGAATGGACCTGGGACAAGGCGGAAGAATTGGGGAAACGCCTGACCAAGGATACGAACGGCGACGGCACCCCCGACATCTACGGTATCGGTTCGAGCTCCGCCCAGAATCTGGCGGAATCCCTGGCCTCTGCGAACGGCGCAGCGCTGACCCGCCTTAACGAGGATAACCGTCCCATCCTCGCCTGGAGCGATCCGGCGGTGCTCGAAGCCATCAACCGGATGTACAAATGGTGCACCACCGACAACATCTGCCGGCCCACCCCATCCAACCAGGCCTGGACCCAGGCTGCCACCGATTTCGTCAACGGGTCCTATGCCATGGTCCAGGGGCCGATCGATTATCTCAGCAGTTTCCAGAGTGCGGCCATGAAGGACGATTTCGGCGTCATCCCACCGCCCAAGGGCCCCAAGGCGGACGGCGACTGGTATACGTCGATGGGCACGGTATCTTTCTTCCAGTTTATCCCGGTTACGTATCAGGACCGGGCGGCGGAGCTGATCCAGCTCTATCAGGAGCTCTCCAAGAGCACCGATGGCATGACCAAGTCGGAGGCCTGGCAGGATCAGTATCTCGACCTGGTGAGGGACGATCAGTCGATGGAATACCTGATGAAGCTCGGCTTTGAAGGACGGCAGCGCCTGAGTCTGACCAGTGCAGTTGCGGTCAATTGGGGCGATCCCTCCCTGGCCGTCGTGTTTGAGAACATGGCTAAGAATACCACCTCTCCCGGCGCGGCGATCCAGGAATACGGCAGCCAGTTCCAGGCGCAGATGGACGACAAGTGGAAGGACATAACCCTGACGGGTATCCAATAAATCGACGAAAGGATGATCGGGATGAAGAAGGCTCTATGGAAAAAGGCCGGCGCGGTGATGGCCTCTCTAGTGCTGCTGGCGGGCGTCATGGTCCTGCCGGCCGGCGCGGCCGCGCTCTCGGAGGATTTCGAGGGCTTCGGGTCAACGGACGATCTTAGCATGAATTGGTTCCCTTATGGTGATTTTATCACCGACATCACGCTGAGCAAAACCGGCGGTGTTAACAATTCCAAGGCGCTGAAGATGACCCTGGCGTTTGAGGAGACGGCTAAGGACAAGTGGGGGACACTGCGCGGTTCCTATGCGGATGATATGAGCAGTAAAGTCGCGACCGGAATCCGGTTCTGGGCCAAATCGGACGTGGATGGCCAGGTCATAAAGGTGATCATGGTCTACAACAATATGAGCTGGAAATACGCCGCGAAGGTCACCATCGGCAAGACCGGCCAATATTATGAGGTGCCGTTCTCATCCATGCAGCTCGATTACGGCACCGTCACCGTGCAGAACGGCACCGACCCGCAGTACATTAATGAATGGCAGTTCCAACCGGAACGGAAGGCCGGGACGGACGAAGCCACCATTTTCATCGACGATATTTCTTACATCGGGGACGGACCGGCGGTCGGTCCGACCGATCCGCCCGTCACGGACGCGCCCACAACCCCGCCCGTAAACAAAACGGACCCGCCCACAACCCCTCCGGTCAACGGAGGGTCGACAGCCCCCTCCGACGATCCGGCCACTACCGGGGATACAGGGGATGGCACCACCGACCCGACTACGGGGACATCCGACGTTTCAGACGCGGCGATGGGGCCGGCATCGAATGTCACGACGGCTCCGGATGGATCCAGCGTTCCGCCTCCGGATGAAACAGGCGGGCTGGGCACAGGGGCAATCGTGGGCATCGTGATCGCCGCTGTTGTGGTACTGGCGGGCGCGGGCGCCGCCGTCTATTTCCTCGTCATACGGAAAAAGAACCCGGAGGAACCGGGGGATCCCGGACAAGAATCCGAATGAGCCGGAAAAATCGGTTTCTTGATAATCAGAAAGGATGAGTGGTCAACTATGTTGAAAAAGCCCCTGAGCATACTCTTGACTCTGGCGCTCCTTCTCTCCTGCGTGTGTGTGTTTTCCGCATCGGCGGATCCCGATCCGTATCTTATAGACGATTTTGAAGGATATGCGGATACGGCGGCCCTTCAGGGAACCTGGGCGACTACCAATGGCGGCACGTCCGCGCTCTTGACCGACAGTGGCAAGGCGATGTCCTTTGGATACACGGCTTGGAACGATATTTACCGAGCAGTCGATTTCAGTACCGCTCCTGCCGATGCGGTCGGTCTCAAGCTGAACATCAACAGTGCTTCGGCCGTCAATAACGTATCCGTCAAGATGGGGTATAACAACGGCGCCGAATATCGGTTTGTGTACACGATGGACCTGAAGGCCGGGGACAATGAAATCCTGCTGCCGTTTGACGATGCCGGTTGGACCGGAGTTGCCGGATGGGGATCGGTGGGGCCCATGAAACCCTTGAGCAGCGTCAAGCAGCTGATGATCTCGTCCGGCGGCGGTACCAATACGCTGGCGATCGACAATATCCGCTTCCTGAAGGCCTCCGAAATCTCCGACCCGTATAGTATCGCGGATTTCGACGGCTATGCGGACAAAACGGCGCTGGAGGCCGACTGGGAGAGCGCGGATGACGCCTCCCTCGATCTCGACGGCACGACGGCCAAGGCCGGCAAATCCCTGAAAATCGCCTACACCAATTATGGCAACACCTACATGAAGCGCCTTGCCGACGCGCTCGCGGCCCCGGCAGACGCGGCGGGGATCGGCGTGTGGATCAAGAGTTCGGCCGCCACCTCCAACCTGAAGATCCGGGTGATTTACGGGACGGATGCGCACCGGTATGCCATTCCTGTGACCCTCACGGAAGGGATCAATGAAATCAAATTGAGCTTTGACGACCCCGCCTGGAGCCGCGTCGGAGGATGGGATGCCGCCCCGGCCGCGATGCCCGGCAAAACCGGCATCACCGCCGTGCAGTTCGAGTCCGCCGGCGGAGCCTATACCCTGAACGTGGATGACATCCGTTTTCTCAAAGAATCCGAACTGGATGGCGGCGGGGACAATCCGCCTGTCGAGGTTCCCGAAGAGCCGACGCTGCCCGCCGATCCCTACAAGCTGGACGATTTCGAGGGCTACGCCAACAGCGCCTCGCTCGGCTATAACAGCTTGTGGGCGGACAACAGCGGCGGCGGATGCACCGCGAAGCTCACCCTCGAAACCGGCACGGGCAACGTGCATGACGGGACTTCGATGAAGGTCGAGGCCAGCGATACGGGCTGGATGACCATTACCCGCAACGGTGTCACGATCCCGGCAGACGCCACCTCTATGACCTTCTGGGCCAGGGCCGAGGCCGAGACGAGCCTCAAGCTGGAATTCCGCCTGAATAACAACGACTACAAATACGCTCCCGCCGCTCCCATCGCGGTCGGGACCGAAGGCGCGCTGTACACGGTGTATTTTGAAGATTGCAGCTATCTGCCCGGCAGCGGCGGGGCGGATAAAGGCTGGATCTTTAATGAAAAGTGCCTGGTCAACGCCATCAACTTCATGCGGGACGGCTATGACGCCCTGACTCTCTATATCGACGACATCTCCTTCGGCAAGGAGGCGAAGCCGGTCGATCCGAACGACCCGGTCCTCAAGCTCCAGGCCGCCATTGAGGAACTGCCCGCGGCCGACAAGCTGACGGTTTCGAATATCGCCAGGATTGAAGCCCTGTATGAGGACTACAGCGCCCTTTCGGCCGGGGACAAAAAACGGGTGGCCAACCGGGATCTCCTGCTCGACGCGAAGGACCTGGCCGATACATGGACGGACATTCTCGGTGACGACCTGGACACGGTCCTGAAGCTCGGCGAGGATATCGCGGCCCTTCCCGCCGCCGTGACGGCGGCCGATAAAGAGGCCGTCGAAGCCCTTTGGAAGACCTATGCGGCGCTGAACGCCGAACAGCAGGCACTGGTTCCCGGGAGGGAGGCGCTGGAAGCGGCGCATGAGGCTCTGAGCGGCAGCCCCCAGACCGGTGCGGCCCTGCCGGCCGGCGCTGGTGTGCTGGCTCTGCTCTCGGCCGCAGCCTTCCTGGCTCTCCGGAAAAAGAAGGCGTAACGCGAGCCTTTCGAACCTCCGGGCCGGATCTTCCGGCCCGGAGGCTTGTGGGGCCGTGGTGGATTCACCGCCGGCCCCGGGTGCTTGCCACGGTGTAAAAGGCCCCGCCGCAGGGCCTTTTACACGGAGGCAGGACATGGCGGGCAAACCGGCCGGCTTTTCCGATGTCGGCCCGGAATTCCTGAGACTGGACAGTGGACTTTCCGTTAACAGAAAGGCGTGTTGGCATGATGCAATCCTGGATCCGAAGACTGACGGGGATCGCCGCGGCCTGCGTATCGACGCTTTGCACGATCCCGCTTTGTGCGGCCGCGCCTGCGGCCGGTTCGGACGGCGTGCAGGCGGCCGATCTTCTGGCCCTGAACGACGCGCCCGATTATATGAGTTATCTGGCGGCCCACGCCGGCGCCTCCCGTCCGTCCGGGCGGATCGTCCTGACTTCGGCGCAGGTCAGCGGGGAAGAGGGGAGCCGCCGGGTGACCGGGTATCTGGATGCCCGGCAGGAGGCCGTCCTGACCGAGGAGGGCGGATATGTCGAATACACTTTTGATGTGGAAGAGGCCGGGTTTTACACCATCACGGCGAAATTCTGCGTTCCGGAAGGGCGGCATACGGCGGCAGAGCGGGATATCCTCGTCAACGGCGAGCTCCCTTACGCCGAGGCGGCGGCCGTGACCTTCAAACGCCGCTGGGTCAACAGCGGCAGCATCCGGCAGGACACCCGCGGCAACGATATCCGCCCCATACAGGAAGAAGAGGAGGGCTGGCAGTGCCGCACCCTCACCGATCCGTTGGGATACCACGCGGCGCCGCTGACCTTTTACTTTGAACAGGGGAGGAACACCCTGCGTTTTGACGCGGTACGGGAGCCCCTGATTCTCGAGGCGCTGATCCTCGAGGCGCCGCAGGAGCTGCCGTCCTATGCGGAGCTTGCAGCTACTTACGAAAGCAAGGGTTATGCCGATGGGACACAGACGCCCATCACGCTGCAGGGAGAGGACGCGGATATCAAATCGGATCAGACCCTGGCCCCCGCGAGCGACCGTTCCTCTCCCGCGACCGTGCCGAGCAGCCCGTCTAAAATCCGGCTGAACACCATCGGTGGGGAGAGCTTTGCCCAGACGGGACAGTTTATAACCTGGAAATTCGAGGTGACACAGGCCGGTTTATATACGTTCGCGTTCAAATGGCGCCAGAATATCCAGCGGGGCCTGACCTCGGTGCGGCGGGTTATCCTGGATAACGAGGTCCCCTGTGCGGAGCTGAACCAGGTGGAATTCCCCTATGGCGGCGGCTGGAACCTCGATACCCTGGGAGACGGCACGTCCGATTACCGCTTCTTTCTGGATGAGGGCTGGCATGAGATCACGCTCGAGGTCACCTTGGGCGACATGGGCAAGGTGGTCCGCCTAGCACAGCATAGCATGGAAGAGCTCAACCGCATCTACCGGCGGATTCTGATGATTACCGGCAGCACACCTGACATCAATCGGGATTATCATTTTGAAAAACTGATTGCGGGCGATCTTGAAGCGCTGGCGGAACAGGCGGCGGCGCTGGAATCGATCTGCGACGAGGTGGAAGCCATCACCGGCTCCCGCGGCGCCAATGTGGCGTCGGTGACGGCCCTGGCCCGCCAATGCCTCCGCTTCAGCAATAAGCCTGAGGATATCGCCAAAGGGTTCTCGGTGTTCAAAACCAATTTGGGCGCGCTCGGCACCTGGATCATGAGCATCGCGTCCCAGCCCCTGGAAATCGATTACCTGATCGTCCAGCCTGCCGGAACGCCTCTCCCCCGGGCGGACGCCTCCTTCCTCCAATCGGTTTGGCACGAGCTGCAGATGTTCGCCTATTCCTTTGTGGAGGATTACAATTCGGTGGCGGATACCGCCGCCGTGGACAACTACCGCAACGAAACCCCTTTGCGGATCTGGATCACCAACGGACGGGATCAGGCGCAGATCATCAAAGGCATCCTCGACGATACCTTTACCCCCCTCACCGGGATCCGCACCAAAATCGAGCTTGTGCAGGATACCGCGATGCTGCCGGCCACCGTCGCGGGGAGAGGACCGGACATCGTGCTGAGCACTTATGACGGCACGCCGGTCAATTACGCCCTGAGAGGGGCGGTGGCGGATCTCTCGAAATTGCCGGGATTCGAAGAGATCATCGGCCGGTTCTATGAGGATGCGATCACCCCCTATCGGTACAACGGAGGCGTTTACGCCCTGCCGGTCACCCGGACCCTTCCGGTGATGTTTTACCGCAAGGATATCTTGCGGGATCTGGAGCTGGAGATCTCCGAAACCTGGGACGACGTCATCCAGATGGTGTCGGTGCTGGCGCAGAACAACATGACGTTCACACTGCCGGTGTCGACACCGACCACGCCCGGGACCGGAACGGGATCGTTCTACATGTTCCTGTTCCAGCACGGCGGCCAGATTTACAGGGAGGACGGGATTGCCTCGGGGCTGGATTCCGATGTGGCGTCCATCGCTTTCAAGGAATGGACGAATTATTACATCAACTACGAGTTCCCGAAAACCTATGATTTTGTCAACCGCTTCCGCCTGGGTGAAACGCCGATCGGCATCGCGGATCTCAGCGCGTACAACAACCTGATGGTGTCGGCCCCCGAGATCAAGGGCCTGTGGGATTTTACCGTTGTGCCCGGAACCAGGCAGGAGGACGGCACGGTCGACCATTCGGTAGCCTCCACAGGCACGGCCTGTATGCTCTTCACCTCCTGTACCCAGCCGGATCTGGCATGGGAGGTGCTCGACTGGTGGACGTCCGCCGAGACCCAGACCCGGTTCGGGTCGGAAATGGAAAGCCTGCTCGGCGCTTCCGCGCGGTATGCCACAGCCAACCGGGAGGCGTTCTCCCAGCTCGCCTGGAGCGTGGAGGAGTATAAGACCATCGAAGCGCAGCGTGCCTGGGCGCAGGGAGTCCCGGAGGTGCCGGGCGGCTATTTCACCTCCCGTCATATCGACAACGCCTTCCGCCGCGTGACCTACTATTGGGAGGATCCCAAGGACACCCTGACCGATTACGTCTATACCATCAACCAGGAAATCACCGGCAAACGGAAGGAATTCGGCCTGCCGTATGTCGAACAGGAGAGGGGAGGCAAAGCATCGTGACCAAAACCATCCCCCTGCGGGCGGCCCCGCGGAAGAACGGCCTGCTCCGCCGCAAAGGACGGGAAATCGCGAAAAACTGGGACGCCTATTTGTTCGCCGCCCCGTTTTTCCTGATCTTCATCGTATTCACCGTGCTGCCGGTGGCCATCTCGATCGGCCTGAGCTTCACCTATTACAATATCCTGCAGGCACCGAGCTTTGTCGGGCTGCAAAATTACTTCAACCTCTTCCTGAACGACGATACCTTCCTCACCGCGATCAAAAATACCCTCCTGATCGCGGTCATCACCGGGCCCATTGGGTATCTGGCCTCCTTTTTGTTTGCTTGGTTCATTAACGAGCTCAACCCCAAGCTGCGGGCGTTCATGATCGTCGTGTTCTATGCGCCCTCTATCTCGGGCAACGTTTATATGGTCTGGTCCATCCTCTTTTCCGGGGATACATACGGCTACATCAACTCGTTTTTGCTCAATATGGGGATCATCCACAAGCCGGTGGAATGGCTCACCGATCCGAACACCATGCTGCCTGTCGTCATCATCGTGATGCTGTGGATGAGCCTGGGCTCCGGGTTCCTCGCGTTCGTCGCCGGCTTGCAGACGGTGGACAAATCCATGTACGAGGCGGGGTATGTCGAAGGGGTCAAAAACCGCTGGCAGGAGCTGTGGCATATCACCCTCCCTTCCATGAAGCCGCAGCTTCTTTTCGGCGCCGTCATGTCCATCACCGCGGCGTTCTCCGCCGGAGACGTCACCAGCGCGCTGTGCGGTTTCCCCTCGACGGATTACGCGGCTCATACCATGATCAACCATCTCAATGATTACGGCAATATCCGGTTCGAAATGGGGTACGCCTGCGCGATCGCCACCCTGCTCTTCTTTTTGATGATCGGATGCAATCAGCTCATACAGCGGCTGCTGCGCAAGGTGGGGACCTGATGCGGATCCCCCGCGGACAGCCCGTCTTGACGGCTTGCCGCCGGCGGAGAAAGCTTGTGCCCCCCGGTCTCCGGCTTTGATGAAAGGAATGGTCATCCTATGGCAGCCAAAACCATCTCTCTCAGAACCCGGCGGAACAGCCGCCTGCACGGGCGCTCTCGGGCCGGAAATCTTCTCAATTTCCTGTTTCTGGCCCTGATCGGCGTGTTTATGGCGCTGCCCATGGTATATGCGGTCAGCAGCGCTTTCAAGCCCCTCGACGAGCTGTTCCTGTTTCCGCCCCGGTTTCTCGTCCGCCGGCCCACCCTCGACAATTTCAGCGATCTGTTCCGGCTGATGTCCACCTCCTGGGTTCCCTTCACCCGGTACATGTTCAACACCGTCATGCTTGCCGTGCTGGCGACGGCAGGAAACGTGGTGATCTGCTCCATGGCGGCCTATATGCTGGAAAAACGGAAATTTCCAGGCTCCGGGCTGATGTATCAGACGGTGGTGCTGGCCCTGATGTTCTCAGGCGCGGTCACCGCCATTCCGAACTATCTGATTATGGCGCGGCTGAACTGGATCGACAACTATCTCTCGCTGATCGTCCCCGCCTTTGCCACCCCCATCGGGCTATTCCTCATGAAGCAGTTCATGGGCATCGTCCACGACAGCCTGATCGAATCGGCCAAGCTGGATGGGGCGAGCGAATGGCAGATTTTCTGGAGGATCGTCATGCCCATCGTCCGCCCCGCCTGGCAGACCCTTATCATCTTCTCCTTCCAGTCCACCTGGAATATGACCGGCGGCACTTTTATTTTCAGCGAGGAGCTGAAAACCCTGCCCTCCGCGCTCAGCCAGGTGCTGCAGGGCGGGATTGCCCGCACCGGCGTCAGCTGCGCGGTGGCGCTGCTGATCATGATCATTCCGATCGTGGTGTTCATCGGGTCGGAAAGCAAGGTGCTGGAGACCATGGGCACCTCCGGCATCAAAGAATAGGAAAGGGGGGAGTGCGTTGAGTCGGAAATACCTGCGTTTCGCGGTGGTGCTCGCCCTGTTGCTGGGCTTGTCCCTGCCGGTGGTAGCCGAAGCCCCTTTCTATGATTACACCTATGACGAATGGGGGGAACCGGTAGGGGCGCCGCGCGCCTACGACCTGTTTCAGGTGGCGGACGCCGCGGTGATCGGCACGGCGCTCAAGGGCCCGAGCGACCTGTGCGTCAGCGGGGACGAGATCTATATCGCGGATACCGGCAACAACCGGATCGTGGTGTTGGACTCCGGGTTTCGTAGGGTCCGGGAGTGGAACGGGACCGACAGCCCGGACGGTCGGCTGGATTTTGCGGCCCCGGAGGGGGTGTTCGTCGCCGAAGACGGCCGGGTGTTGATTGCGGATACTGGGAACGGGCGATTGGTCGTCACCGACCGGGAGGGCCGTTTTTTGGACGTATACGGCGCGCCCGTCACCGATATCCTGCCGGAGGACTTCCAATACCGTCCCATTAAGGTCGCCGCCGACAAGGCGGGCCGCCTCTTTGTCGTATCCCAGAGCTTCAACATGGGCCTTCTGCAATTCGACCGGGAGGGCCGGTTTATCCAGACCCTCGGGGCGGCCAAAGTCCAGGTGACGGCGTTCGACCTGCTGTGGCGCCTCATCTCCACGAAGGAGCAGCAGGAACGGATGCAGCAGTTCGTGCCGACGGAATATAACAACCTCGCTGTGGACGAGGACGGATTTGTTTACGCGACGACGTCGATCTATGAGGAATACAATATCGAGGCCTACGGCTTGACCGCGGTGCGGAAGCTCAACGCGTCGGGCAACGACATCCTCCGCTATTCCATGCCGCTCGGAGAGCTCGCCTATACGGTGAGGGGGCAATTCGCCGGCCCGTCCCGGATCGTGGACGTGTATGCCGGTGAGAACGGAATGTTCAGCATCCTCGACGCCAACCGCGGCCGGGTGTTCACCTATGACAACACGGGGATGCTGCTCTACATCTTCGGGACCTATGGGGACATGGGCGGGGCGCTGAAGAATCCGCGGGCCATCGACAAGTCGGGGGATCTCTTCCTAGTGCTGGACGGGTCGAAAAACACGGTGACGGCGTATTCGCCCACCGCCTACGCGCGCAGTTTCGACCGAGCAACCGCCTACCACTATCAAGACGAGTATGAGCTGGAGGCGCAGGAATGGAGGACTATCCTGTCTCTGAACGGCAACTCCAACATCGCGTATACCGGCCTCGGAAAGGCCGCGTTCCGGACCGGCCGCTATGAAGAGGCGATGGAATATTTCCACAAGGCGGGTGACCGCGCCAACTATTCCAAAGCCTTCCAGTACCGGCGGCGGGAAATCATTGCGGACGGCTTCATGTGGGCGGTTCCGGTTTTCCTGGCCGCCCTGGCCCTGCTCGTCGTCGGCGTCAAGCTCAAGCGGCGATATTGTCCGGCCCGCGTGGATCCCCAGTCCTTCCGCGGCAAGCTCGCTTTTGGCCGGTATGTTGCCTTCCACCCGATGGATGGGTTCTGGGATCTCAAGCGGGAAAATCGCGGCAGCCTGCGGGTGGCCTTGCTCTTTACCGGCCTGCTCTGTGTGGTGATGGTCGCGCAGCGGCAGCTGACCGGCTTCCTATTCAACACCGCCAATATCAAGGAGCTGAACCTTCTTATCGAAATCTCCAAAGTCCTGCTGCCCTTCGGCCTGTGGTGCATCTCCAACTGGTGCGTCACCTCCCTGATGCAGGGGGAGGGGAAATTGCGGGATATCGCCACCATGACCGGCTACGCGCTCCTTCCCATGCTGGTGCTGAACACGGTGGGGATCGTGCTGTCCAACCTGATGACCAGCAAAGAGGGCGATTTCTATTTCTTCTGCGTGGCGCTGGGGGCCCTCTGGAGCCTTGGGCTGATCCTGCTGGGCCACCAGCAGATCCACGACTATACCCTGGGGCGCTCCCTGTTCGTCACCTTTCTGACCGTGGTGGTCATGGCGGTCGTGGTATTTCTCGCCATCCTGCTCATCGTGCTGCTCCAGCAGATGATCGGGTTCGGAAGCGACCTGCTGAATGAAATCTTTTACCGGGTATAAGGAGGGAAAGAGCAGATGACGACCAAACGCTTATCCCTTTCTATCCTCGCCGCGTCGCTGGCGTGTGTGATGCTTCTGGGCGGTTGCGGCCTTTCTTCGGCCATTGTGGAGGGGCTCAGCGAAGAGCATTTCATTTATGCTGGCACCACCCCACACGATCCGGAATCTCGGGAGTTCCGGGAGGTTCTTTCCCAGGACGGCCTTACCCTGTATGTCAACGACAAGACCGCCGAGATCGCCGTGCGGGATACCGCCGGGGTGATGTGGTATTCCAATCCGCAGGAACGGGCCGCCGATCCCGTGGCATCCGAAGAAAACAAGGATAATATGTCCGCGCAGGCCCGGATCGTCTACAGCGACAGTACCGGCAACGTCCGGTCAATGAATACCTATACCGACGCGGTCTCCCGAGGACAGTTCCGGATCACGGCCGAGGGGGATACCCTGGCTGTGCGGTATACTCTCGGCGCGGTGGAGGAAAAGAAGCTCGTCCCCATCGTCGTGGAACAGGAGCGGTTCGAGACCCTCATTCTGAACCGCCTCACCGACACGCAGAAAAAGACTCTCGAACGGTATTACATGCTGGTGGACCTCGACAACATGCAAGACCAGAATTACCGCCGGGAGCTGGAGGTCAAATATCCCGCGGCCAAAAAAGGGCCGGTTTGGGTGCTGCGGAACAATCCGCCCGCCCCGAATATCGAGGATAAAATCCACGAGATCGTCGTAATGACCGGATATACCCGGGAGGACCTGGAGGCAGACAACGCGGCCAATCAGGTGGCGGACTCCGGCCCCGACATGGTGTTCAACCTCGTCATCCGCTACACCATAGAGGACGGCCGGCTGCTCGTGACCCTGCCGGCCGACGAGCTGGAGATGCCGACGGACTATCTGATCGAGCGGGTGTGCCTGCTGGAGCATTTCGGGGCGGCCCTAAAAGGCTCCGACGGGTACCTCCTGCTTCCGGACGGCTCCGGCTCGCTGCTCTACTTCGACAACGGCAAAGACACCCTCGCCGCATACTCGGTGCCGGTCTATGGACGGGATAAAGCCCTATATATGGAGGAGAATCCCTATAACGCGGACGGGGTCAATCTGCCGGTGTTCGGCCTGAAAAATGGGGCATCCGCGTTTCTCGCGGTGATTGAGAAAGGGGATGCGCTTGCCAACGTGGGTGCCCGGTCCTCGGGCTCTACGACCAGCTACAATACCGTGTACGCCGAATTCCGGGTCCGGGAAAAGGCGGTGCAGACCATCGGCGGCACTGACAACGTCCAGAACATCTATCAGCAGGAACGGTATAAGGGTGCGTTTTCCGTCAGCTACCGGTTCCTGTCCGGCGAGGATGCAGGGTATGTCGGCATGGCCAAAGCCTACCGCGCCACCCTGTTCGACGGGCAGAGTGCGCCGATACGGGAAAAACGCCCGCTGTATCTGGAGCTGATCGGGGCCATCGATGTGACCGAAAATGTGGCCGGGATCCCGGTTGGGAAAACACGGGCCCTCACCAGCTTTGAGGAGGCCGCCGCCATTCTGGAAGAGCTTGGTGCGTCGGGGGCGGATCTGTCCTCCGCGGTGGTGCGGTACAGCGGCCTGTGGAACGGCGGCATGCGGCAGGGATACGCCGACCGGCTGCATGTCGTGGGAGCGCTTGGCGGTCCGGAGGGGTTTGCCTCCCTGCGCGATACCGCCGCGGCCATGGGTGCCGCACTGTATCCGGATATCGATCTTCAATACGTCTACCGCAATTCCCCCTTCGATTCGTATAACGTCAGGCGGGACACCGCCCGTTTTCTCATTCGCACGACAGCGGCGGTTTATCCCTACAATCCGGCCACTTTTGCGCTGGACACGCAGGCCAGGCCGCGGTATCTCATCAGCCCCCGCCGTTACGGCTCCCTGTTCGCCTCGTTCGGAAGCGCGTATGCCGCGTTTTCGTGCACGGGAGTGTCCCTGCGCAGCGTGGGACGGGATCTGGCGGCGGATTATCGGGAGGGTCAGGTCGTCGACCGGCAGACCGCTCTGGACGGCCTGACTGAAGCCCTGGACGGCCTTGACGCCTATTCCCTCCTGGTGGAAAACGGCAACGCCTACACCCTGCCGCGTTCCTCCCATGTCGTGGAACTGCCGATGGATTCCTGCGGATACGATGCCACCGACGAAAGCGTCCCGTTTTTACAGCTAGTCGTCAGCGGCTGTCTGAACTACGCGGGAAAACCCGTCAACCTGACGGCGGGCAGCCGCCGCAGCTTCCTGAGGGCTGTCGAGACAGGCGCGGGGCTGTCCTACACGGTGACGGCCGCCGGCAGCGACAAGGTGCGGGACACGGACTATACCCGCTATTTCGCCTGCGCGTGGGCGGATGTCAAGCCGTCTTTGCTCGAAACGTTGGACGAGGCGGCGCCGGCCGCGCCGACGGCCGGATTGGAAATGACCGGCCATGTGAAGCTCGCAGACGGGGTCTATCAGACGACCTTCTCGAACGGGATGCGCGTCGTGGTCAACTATACGGGGCAGCCCTATACCGGACCGGGTGTCCATGTGGAAGCCGAAAACTATGCGGTTCTGTAAGGGACGGACGCCGGCCGGCCTGCGCCCCCGATGCCGCAACATTTGCTGCCTGCTAAAGAAAGGGAAGGGATCTGCCTGTGGCCAAACAAGCAACCAAGCGCCGCAACCGGTCGCTTGAAGTCAAGCAGCGCCGGATGGGGTACGTGTTCGTGGCGCCGCTGATTGTCGGGATGCTGGCGTTCGTGGCGTTCCCGGTAATCCAGTCGCTCTTCTTCAGCTTCAGCAAGCTGAACGTCGTGGCGTCGGGCTATCGGCTGGATTTCCTGGGGATCGAGAATTACCGCTATATCTTCGCCGTGGATCCGGATTTCCGTACGATGGTGCTCGGTTCCCTGCGGGATATGCTGATCAACGTGCCGGTGGTCATCCTGTTCAGCTTTTTTGTCGCGAGCCTGCTCAACCAGAAGTTCCATGGACGAAGCCTGGTCCGGGCGATCCTGTTCCTGCCCGTCATCATTGCGTCGGGTGTGGTGGAGAGCGTGGACAAGGCGGACGCGTTTAGCTCCCTGCTCTCCTCGGGGGCGCAGACGGCGGGGGCGTCCGCGGTGGGCGAACAGCTCTCGGAAAAGCTCATCGTGTACTTACAGCAGCTCAATATCAGCCCGCAAATCACGAATTTCATCATCGACACCGTCTCGCGGGTATACGATATCGCGATCATGTCCGCCGTACCCATCATCATTTTCCTCGCCGGGCTGCAGTCGGTCTCGCCGTCCCTGTTTGAGGCCAGTTACATCGAAGGAGCCACCAAGTGGGAGGTCTTCTGGAAAATCAGCCTGCCCATGGTGAGCCCACTGATTTTGGTATCGGTGATCTACTGCATCATCGATTCCTTCACCAACGTCTCCAATCCCGTCATCAGCCGCATCCATTCCTCTGCGTACGATTCCCTCAATTTCGGGCTGAGTTCAGCCATGGCATGGAGCTATATGCTGATTATCCTAGCCGTGCTGGGGATCGTGTACAAGCTGGTGAGCCGGTTCATCTTCTATCACGAATGAGAAAGGAGCACCGATTTATGGAAGCGATGGCCAGAAAAGGGCGGCTTCCCGCCGAGCGGAGGCAGGCGGCGGCCCGGAGGGCCGGCCTGGCTGCCTGGAGCATTGTCCGGGGTATTCTGCTCGCGGGTATCTGCTTCGTCGTCCTGTTCCCCCTGTTTTCCAAAGTCTCCCGCTCCTTCATGGCGGTAGAAGATCTCTACAACCTGACCGTGCGGTACATTCCCGCCCATTTCACTCTGCAGAACTACCAGCTGATGTGGGCGTGGATGGATATGCCGAAAACCCTCTTCACCACCCTGGGGATTTCCCTGCTCGTGGCGTTTTGTCAGACGGCGGCGGCCACCTGGGTGGGCTACGGGTTCGCCCGGTTCAAATTCCGGGGCCGGAATGCGCTGTTTATCGGGTTGATCGTGTGTATGGTCGTTCCGCCCGATCTGATGCTGATGCCGCTTTACCTGATTTTCCAGGGCCTGCACATGATCGACACCCCCCTGCCGTTCGTCCTGATGGGACTGACCTGCACGGGGCTGAAAAACGGGTTGTACGTTTTCCTGCTGCGGCAGTATTTCCTGGGGATGCCGAAGGAGCTCGAGGAGGCCGCCTATGTGGACGGCGCCGGACCGCTCAAAGCCTTCGCCACCATCATGCTGCCGGGCGCGGTGCCGATGATGGTGACGGTGTTCCTGTTTTCCTGCGTGTGGCAGTGGCTGGACAGCCTGTATTCCTCGGTGTTTTTCCAGGAGATCAAGACCATGACCTCGGCCCTGACCGGGCTCGGCCACGTCAACGATATGACGGGCATGGGGGTTTCCGACCCGATGGCGATTACCCTGATCAAGTACGCCGGCATCGTCCTGCTCATCCTGCCCATGGTCGTGCTGTATCTGTTCTGCCAGCGGTATTTTGTGGAGAGCATCGAACGGAGCGGACTGGTCGGATAAAAAGAGGAAAAGAGGGGATTTGATGGCTCAAAAAGAGATGCGGATCGACAAACCGTATCTGAATCTGCCGGTCCGGCCGGACGCGCCCATCGCCTGGGTGAACTGGGAACGGCCGGACGGCGGCCTGCTTTATGAGCTCTACGCCGAGTTGGATTTTGATGATCCGGCCTATTATGTACCCTGCCATGTCGAACGCTGGATGGGGGAAACCCTCCGACTTCGGATCGATGCTGTTTCCGAGGAACGGTTGGAGGCGCTCGTCTGTGAGGATAAGCCGCGTACCTGGACGAAACGGCCGGACGACGGCCGGCCGCGGGTGCATTTTACCCCATTCCGCGGCGTCATGGGGGATCCCAACGGCCTGTTCGCCCTGGACGGCGCGTATCACGCGTTTTACCAGCACAATCCGTACGGCACCCAGTGCGGAGATTGGACCGAAACCTGCAATTTCGGCTGGTCGCCCGCGGTGAGCACTGATCTCTGCCGCTGGCGTGGCGGGCCTCCTTTTATGATTCCCGACGAAAACGGGCCCGCTTTTTCCGGAACGGCTTTCGTAGACGAGGAAAACGCTTCCGGGCTTGGCGATGGAACAAAGCCCCCGGTGCTTCTCTATTATACTGCGGCGGGCGGACAGTCCCGCCGCACGAAGGGCGGCGCGGCCACCCAGCGCCTGATGGTGTCTATCGATGGCGGCGAACATTTCCATCCCTACGCGCACAACCCCATCCTGCCCAATTTCTGCCGTGGGAACCGGGATCCCAAAGTGTTCCGGCACCGGGATAGCGGCCGGTACATCCTGGTCATCTATTCGGGTGAAAAGTACCTCTATTATGTATGCGCTTCGACGGATCTGCTCCATTGGGAGCGGCTCCCGGATTTCCAGTGGTCGGACTGGGAGTGCCCCGATGTCATGGAAGTCCCTGTGGAAGGGGAGGACCGGACACAGCTGGTGTTCTGGTCGGCCAGGGGATATTGGGCGCCGGTGGATTTCGACGGGGAACGCTTTACGCAGCTCGCCCCCGCCCGGCCTTTCGATGAGGGACATCAGATCCAGTGCGGACAGAGCTTTGCCGGTATGAAAGGGCGGTGTGTCCAGCTGCACCGTTTCAATGTTGGGTTGCCGGGCGCGCCCTGGTACGGAGCCTATACCCTGCCGTATGAGCTGACATTGGCGGCGGGGCCGGACGGTTCCTACGCTTTGAAGGCGGCCTTCGCCGCCGAGGTGGCCTCCCTCGAGGCCCCGGCGGACATTCAGCGGGACATCGTGCTGCACAACGGCGCGATTACCCTGCCGGCTGCCTCACCTTGCCGGATCCGGATCGACACCGAGCTCGAAAAGGGCGGCACCCTGCGGCTGCGCTTCGGCGGTTTCGAGGCTGTGCTGTCCCACGGCGAGCTCTCCTGCGGGGAGCATCGGGTGACGGTGGGGACGGACGGCCGTTATCGGCTGGATATCGTCTGGGACGGCCCTCTCGCCGAAATCATCGAAGGAGGATCCGGCCGACTGCTTCCGGCGGTGTCCTGTGAAACAGGGCGGGATACGCTGGAGCTGTCCGGGAGCGGCGCCTGCATCCTTACGCAAAGCCTGGCCGCACTGTCCCTGTAGGGTGCGAATCGGGATACAAAAAAGAGGGGGAAATCCCCTCTTTTTTGTGCGTTTTCCGCCTGAAACAGCGGCTATTTGGCTATTTTCTGGTACTGTCTGAGCAGGCCTAGATACTCCTGGCGGTATCCGCCCGGGTCGTGCCCGATATGATCGGCAGCCAGTGAGAGGACGCTTTCGGGCGTGGCGCTGCCGGTATATTCCGACCCGCGCAGCAGATGCCCGAACGCAGCGACCGAGCAGGCAAAGCTGAAATCGGTACTGGCCGGCGTATCGAGGCCGGAGTCGAGGGTGTCTTTGGTCACGAGGCGGCTTTCCGTCCCGCCCGGATCCTTGTACCGGATATGCACCTCAAACGGGTTCCCGGTTTTGGCCGGGTCGCGGAGCTCGATTTCGAACAACGCCACCACGTCGGTTCCGGCGCCGATTTCGCCCGCGTCCTTCCGGTCATCGTCGAAGTCCTGGTTGTCCAGAAGCCGGTTTTCATATCCGATCAGGCGATAGCTTCCCACCATTTCGGGGTCAAAGACCACCTGGGCCTTCACATCGTCTGCCACGGTAAACAGGTTTCCGCCCAGCTCCTCCACCAGCACCTTTTTAGCGGTCTGGACGGTGTCGATGTAGGCGTAGTTGCCGTTGCCGTTTTTGGAGAGGGTCTCCATGATGTCGTCCCGGATATTGCCGGTGCCGAAGCCCAGGATGCTCAGATACACCCCGCTGTCCCGTTTTTCGCCGATGAAGGCGGCCAGGTCGTCCGTCTTGCTGATGCCGACGTTGAAATCGCCGTCGGTGGCCAGGATCACCCGGTTGTTGCCGTCTTCCCTGAAGTTTTTAGCCGCCAGGGAATAGGCGGTCTGGATGCCGTCCGCCCCGGCGGTGGACCCCGAGGCGGTCAGGTTGTAGATGGCGTCGAGGATCGCGGCTTTATCGGCGCCGCTGGCGCTGTCCAGCACGACCGCGGAGCTGCCGGCGTAGGTGACGATGGAGACCCGGTCTTTTTCGGTGAGGGTTTCCACGAGCAGGCTGAACGCGGTTTTCAAGAGCGGCAGCTTGTCGTAGGAATCCATGGAACCCGAGGTGTCGATCAGGAAGGTGAGGTTGCAGGGGGGCAGGCGGCTCTGATCGATCTCAGGGGTTTTCACCCGGATAAACGCCATCTGCCGGTCGGTATGCAGAGGGGAGGGGCCGATTTCGGTGTAGACGGCGAAGGGAGCGCCGTCGTCGGGCTCCAGCGGTTCCTCATAGCGGAAATAGTTCAGGAGTTCTTCGGTCCGCACGGCGTCTTTTGGGGGAAGCTGGCCGTTGTTCAGGTACCGGGCTACATTGCCGTAGGATGCGGTGTCCACCTTGAGGGAGAAGGTGACGGTGGACGCGGCCGCGGCGGAGGTCTCGGCGTTTTCACGAATCGGCAGATAGGTCTCGCCGCCCGGGGCCTCCATGGGGTACGCCTCCTCCGGCTTCGCGCCCCCCGTAGTATCCAGAAATTTTCCGGCGCTGGAGCAGCCGCATAGCAGCAGCGCTCCGGCCGCCAGGAGCGCGAGTCCTGTGCATCGTTGTTTTTTCATGTTTCGTGCCTCCTCATAATCACAGATCAGGGCCTTTCATGAAGAAGAACCCGGGAGGGCGGAAAAATATGACAACTATTTCAAAATTTCTTTTCCAATGGCGAGCAGATGGTCAAGCTCGTACCGGCAGGTCAGGGTATAGCCTATGCCGTCCTTCTGCAGCAGCAGGAGCTGATAGTCGGGGGTTTGGCGGGTATAGACCGTCTGGCCGCCGAGGCTCCGTTCGGCAAGGCCATCTCCCGCCGGCGGTCCTTCCGCCGGCTCCATGACCAGGATGACGTCGTCGGCCAGGCTGTCCTTGAGATAGCAGATGGTTTTCGCCTCATCCTGTTCCGCCGACATCAGCACCAGGCGGGCCGGCAGGGTGAAAGGGAGGCGAGGGGTATCCGCCGACACGGCCGGAATGGACGCGGGGGAGACGGGCCCGGGTTTTTGAAAAACGCCGGGCAGGGCCAGCACCGCCAGCAGGCAGGCCGCGGCGCAGGAGAGGCCCAGGGAGAGGCGCCGGACGGATCCGCCGCGGGTGGAGCGGCGGATCCGCCTGTCCAGTTCGGGCGGGAACACCGGTGTAACCCGGCTCCCGAGTTCCTGCCGCAGGGCATGGCCCTCAAGTTCCGCGTACCGGCCAGCCAATTCCCGAAACAGGCGGTCGGCGTCAGGCTTCTGTTTCAACGGCATATCCCTCCTTGATCAGCATGGCCATGAGCCGCTTTTTCGCCCGATGGAGCCGGACGGTCGCCGTGTTTTCCCGGATGCCGAGCAATTGCCCGATTTGTTTATGGGGCAGGTCGTAGGCATATTTGAGCAGAAAGACGCTCCGCAGCTCTTCCGGCAGCCCGCCGACGAGCTCCAGGATCTTTTCGGAGGAGATCTCGGAGAGGACGTATCGCTCCAGGTCAAAAGGATCGGCCGGCTCGTCCTCCTCCGGCAGGGCGGGGGGCTGCCGCCGTTCCCGGTTATAGAGTGTCAGGGCCGTGTTGCGCACGATGGTCATCACGAACGACAGGCTGCGGTCCGATGCGGGATCGTCCACTTTGTGGCGGTTCCGATAAATCCGGAGAAACGCCTCGCTTACAGCGTCCTCGGCCAGCATCCGGTCGTGCAGAATGGCATAGGCCTTTTGCAACATGAGGCCCTTGTAGGGGGAATAGAGATAGGCGAACGCCTCTTCCTCCCCTAAAGCCAGAACGAACAGCAGAATCACAGCCGCACCTCCCCCTCCATCCGGTATAACCCGCGGGCCGCCGGTTTCGTTACCATCATGCCATAAAAAAGTGGAAAAAACAAGGAGCCGCAAAACAGGAGATACGGCTCCGGCATGTCGAAACACGCCGGCCGCTCTTGTCGGGCGGCGGTTCGCCATCGCTCACCTTGCTCCCACTGTCCCCGACAGGTCGGCCCCTGCTCTTAAAAAATGGCGGAAACACACCGTGTTTCCGCCATTTGTCGCTTATGAGGCGTGTTTTCGAGGCACGTGTCCTCGAAAACACGGATCCTGAACTCCCCACAGCCGTTTGGGCCATCGACTGCTCATTTTCTGCTTTTTTGACAGACGGAAGCCGCAAAACAGGGAGGACGGGTCAGTCGGCCATGACCTGTTCGGTTCCGGTTTTGACCGGGGAACCGAAAACCGGCGTGGTGCCGTCCCAGCCGAATTTCTGCGCCCGGACGCTCCGGCCCCGCCAGCCGCTGCCCGAGACCTCATTAGCGTGGTAGACGATCCAGTCCTCGGCCCCGTCGGGGGAGGTGGTGAAGGAGCAGTGCCCCGGCCCATAAGCGGTCTCGGCCTTGGTGAAGAGGGGGGCCGCCGTCTTGGTCCAGGCGGCCGGATCCAACGGATCCGGCCCCGTCAGGGTAAGCAGACCGAGGCAGTAGTCGTCGGTCCAGCTTCCACTGGCCGAATAGACGATATGGACCGTGCCGTCTTTTTTCAGCACCTCCGGCCCCTCGTTAACCGTGGGACGGCCGTGGCATTCCCAGTCGTGTTCGGGCCGGGAAATGCAGGTACGCTCGCCGCAAACGGTAAAGGGATCGGACATGGGGGCGATGTAGAGCTGCTGGGAGACATCCACATCCCCCTCCCAGCCCGACCAGATGAAATAGAGGCTTCCCCCGTGCTGCATCACGGTGCCGTCGATGGCCCAGTGATTGTCGGGCGAGGCAACCTTGCCCACCATCCGGAAGGGTTCCTGCGGGCCGTCCGACGTCAGGGCATACATACGGTGACAGGCGTTCCGGCCGTCGTCTGCCGCGACATAGATCACCCAGACGCCGCCGATGCAGTGGAGTTCGGGAGCCCAATAGTTTTTGGAATACAGTGTGCCCTCCGGGGCGGTATAGACGCACACCGGTTCGGCCCTGCCGATATCGCACAAGCGGCCGGCCTTGGCGACACAGAGCGAATTGCCGCCGCGGGAGAAGCAATAATAGTAGGCGCCCTCGTGATAGAGAACCCAGGGATCGGCGTGGGGGGCAGGGGCAATGGGGTTGACAAACGTCGACATAGTCACTCGTCCTTTCATCATATCGCGTGATCGGGCTGAAAATCCTGTCCCGACCAAACGGCCCTGGAGGTCCAGGCGGTGTCGGGATCCGACCAGAAGGGATCGTCCGGGGAAAGGCCCAGGGGCAGGAAAGCGGTGGTGCAGAGATACAGGCTGCCGGTGGAAATATACCGTTCTCCAGCGCCCGGCTGATGGCCGTATACGCCTACGGTGAGCCATCCGCCCTCATCGAACATGCCGGGGGTTGCCTGCACCCGCCGGATCACCGCGTCCAGGGCACAGCGTGCCTTTGCGGGGGGGAGGCCTTCGGGCAGGCGATGCTCCAGCGCCATCTGGGCGAGAAGCTGGAACGCGCCGTAACGATAGGCGATGGAGCGCCCGACGATGGGATAGGAGCCGTCCGGGGCGATCAGGCGTTCCTCGATGGCCGCGTAGCGGGACGCGCGGCGGAGGATATGTTCCTGCATGGCCTGCCAGTCCCGGAAGCGGCCGCCCACGGCGTCCAGGATATCCACCAGCATGGGCTGGATGACGAAGCTGTTGTAGTAATCGAAGTGGAAGGCGGCGCCGTCGCCGTACATCCCGTCCCCCTTGTACCACTGGTCGTGCTGGCGGAGGGCGTAATCGATCCGCATGGAATCCCAGTCCTCCACCCCTGCCACGCAGAAAAAGGCCTCGATCATGGCACTGAACAGCAGCCAGTTGCTGGCGAAGGGCTTTTGGGCCCGGGTGCGTTTGAGTTCGGTGACGAGCCGCGTCTTGGAGACGGGAGGCAGCTCCTCCCAGAGGGCATGGGGCGCCCGGAGCAGCGCGTGAGCGAGGAAGGCCGCGTCCACCAGCCGCTGGCCGCCGGTGGCGAAATTCAAATAATCGGGAGAATCCGGATCCACGCCAGCGGCGATCGCCTGCCGGGCCAGGAGACGGAGGCGCTGCTGTTTTTCCCGTTCTTCTCCGTCCAGCCCTTCCAGCTCCAGCCAGGGGGCGAGGCCGCACAGGGTGCGGCCGAGGGCTTCCAGATAGGTGCAGGTTTTCCGGTCATCGATATCGTTGACGCTTTCGACCGGCATCTCCTCCCGCAGCCGTTCACGGGACAGAGCGTCGAGGACCGGACAGGCGATTTTGACCAGGGAGTCTACCCAATAGGCGCGCATGACGTCAGCCCCTTTCCACGGCGGTATAGGGGGTGTAGCGGATGGCGCGCACCTCGGGCGAACCGCTGACCCATTCCACGAACGGCTCGCCGTTTTTGACACCGGCGACGCCGTAGCCGAAGGCCGTGGAGAGGAAAGAGGTAAAATCCCCCTCGATACGAGGCTCGATGGCGAGGATCCCCGTGACGGCATCGTACCGGATGCCGGTGCAGGCCTGCAGCAGGGAATAGGAGGCCAGCGCCCGCTGATACCAGTGCCCGCATTCGTATTCGTTGTAGGGATTGCGGGCCCGGCCGTTGTAGCGGCTGCGGGTGGAGCGGACGATGGCGAGCCCCTGTTCCACATAGCCCTTGGATATCAGATGGGCGGCCACCTGGTATTCCACCCCGGTCCACACCTCATTGCTGTAGATAAAAGGCAGGGAGGGACGTCCGCCGTGAGGCCAGGTGCAGTTGAGCAGGCCGCTTTCCTCCCCAAGGGCGTATCCGGGCCGCTGCGGATCGGCGTGATCCCGGAGGCTCGTCCGGAAGTTGTAGCGGAAGACGGAGAGCAGGTGACGCCGGACGAGAGCGTCGTCCACGCTGCCCGGCAGGCCGCAGACAAAGCCCATCCAATCCCCGATGATGCCGTCGGACAGGCAGCCGGTACCGTACTGGTAGTGGGGGCCTTCCCGTTCGAGCAGGGCGCGGCTCTCCTCCGACAGCCGGAACCGGACCGCTTCGAAGTCCTCGCCCAATTCCCGGAACTGCACCTTCTGAATAAAATATTCGCCGTCAAACAGCTCTTGTTCGAGATACGCCTTGGCCTGCGCATACAGGCGGCGGTATTCGCCGGCAGGTTCTCCGAGCTCCTCTGCCAGCTCCGCCATGGCCCGCAGCGCCGCGGCATAGATGGATTGGTTCATCCCGTCGGGACCCCAAAATTCGATGTCGTATGTATTGTGATGGGGGTACCGGAGGACGCCGCTGCATTCGCGGTCCCACAGGCCGATGCAGTAGTCCAGGCTCTGTTTCATCCGCGGCCACAGACCGGCGAGCCAGTCCCGGTCGGCGCCGATGTGGTAATCCCGATAGACCTTGAGGATACCGCCGAGCTGGCCGTCCGCCGCGGGATGGTGCTGATGAGCGGGCACCCGGATGGGCAGCGGCGCGCGGAAGCGCTGGTCGCCCCGTTCATCCTGGCATTCGTGGAATTCCGTGTCCCGGAGGCTGCGTTCGAGGTCGGGGAACAGATGGCACAGGGCCTGGGCGTAGTTGAGCACATGGGTGCAGCTTCCATGACAGCTTCCCTGCCGGTCCCCGCTGCCCTCCCAGGACCAGAACCGCCCGTCCGCCTGCCGCATGACGGTGGGAGACTTGAGGATGCTCAAATTGGCCGCCACCGCGTCCAGCACCGCCTCATCGAGGGTGGTGCGGTACAGCGTGTCGGCGAACCGGGCGGAGGCTGTCCGCAGGGATTCGTATTCCGCCGCCCAGTAACGGGAGAGCGGGCCGATGCCGTCAAACAGGGTAGCGTAATAGGGAGTATAGGTTTCCATATGATCCTTATATATGCTGTTGCCGTCGGCGTCCAGGGGATCCTCCCCCTCCCGGAGCGAGGAACGGGGCACGTACCAGGAAAGCAGAAGCCGCAGGGTACGGCTCTCGCCCGGCCCGAGGGTAAGAGGGAGATACAGGCTGCCGCCCATGCTCTGCCTCGCGTCTTCTTCGGGATAGGGCGGGGTGTCCACTGCCTCGCCGGCCTCGATACGGTTCCATACCTCGGTCATGCCGTCGAACATGAAGCCGCGGAACCAGCGGCAATCCACGGCGGGGCTTTCGTCTTGCAGCGCGATCCGGCACCAGCCTTCGTCAAACGGCTTCTCTTCGGGAGGCTGGTAATAGAGCTCGAGCGCGCTGCCGTCCCGGCGGACAAAGCCGCGTCCGCCCTTCCGGTCGGGAGGGCCGATGAAATTGATGGTGTGGAAGGAAAACAGCAGATCGAGAGGGGTACTTCCCGCGTTGGCGATCCGGTATTCCAGCGCCGCCAGGGGAAGGGAGGCGGACCGGCTGTCGCCCGGCTCAAACGGGCTCCAGCCGGTGATGCAGGCCGTCACGGGCAGGGCGTCGTCCCGCAGCGTGACGGTCCCAAAGGGGAACCGGGAGGTGAAGGAGGCCTCCCGGAACCGGGGAAGGCCGAAGTTGCGCCCATGCAGACCGTGGCCGCCGCCCGGGGCCCGGAAAATTTTCCGTTCCGGAACCGGGCCCTGCAATACGACCGCCCGGTTGCCCTGCGGGCGGCGGATGGTTAAGGCGGCAAAGGCGTTCGGCTCATGAAGAAGGTCGGGACGGTGGTAGAGCGAGACATGAGAGAGCGCCCCCGTGCCTTCCAGGCAGATGGTGCCCGCGCCGATCCCTCCCATGGGAAAGGCGACGAGCTGGTTGTCTTCTCCCCGATACATCCGCGGCATACAATTCCTCCTAAAAAATTTCAAATTTTTACCAAATCCCCAAAAAACCAGCAGCCATGGGCTCTCAGCGGCTTTCAGTATATGTGAAAATTATAGCGTTTATGATTGTTGTGGAAAAACACAAAAAAATGAGATTGGCTCTTGACAATTCATGAGAAATTGTATATACTCAAGGTGAGATTAACGATAACGTTATCGATAATGCCTGGAAACACTTGCTATTGTATAGGATGGGGCGCCTCTTGTCAATACAGATTCCGGGCAGACCGTACGTAGCGGCCGGCAGGGAGACCCGCCGGTTTGGTTTTGGGGAGGAAACGGGATGGAAACGCAACAGAAACTGGCCCGTCTGAGACAATTTATGAGCGAAAACGACATTCCCGCCGTGGTTGTCCGCCGGCAGCCGAACTTTTCATGGCTGACAGGCGGCGGCCGCGGATTTATCGGCCTGGCCTCGGAAATGGCCTGCGGCAGCCTGGTGGTCACGTCGAACAAGGCGGTCCTGGTGGCCAATAACATCGAGTGCGGGCGCCTGGTCGGCGAGGAGCTGCCGGAAAGGGCATTTACATATGAAGCGGTTCCCTGGACGGAGGACGGCACCATTCCGGCGGTGTTTGACCGGCTATGCCCGGACGGATATCAGGAGGACGGACAGTTGGGGGCCTTTTTTGTACAGGAACGCACCCGGCTGTGCGATGAGGAGGCCGAACGTTTCCGTGAGCTGGGCCGGGATGTGGACCGGTGTATGCTGGAGGCGTCCCGCGGAGTCGCTCCCTTGATATCGGAATTCGAAATGGCGGGCCGGCTGTCGGCGGCCATGTGGGCGAAGGGCCTGGAGCCGATTACCATGCTGATTGCGGCGGACGACCGCAGCCGGCGGGTGCGGCACTATGTACCGACCGACGCCAGGGCTCAGAACGGGCTGATTTGTTCCATTTGTGCGCGGCGGGGCGGCCTGGTTGCTTCTGCCACCCGTATGATCGCGTTTGACAGGAGTTTCGCCGCCGATTACACGCGCCTGCTCGAGGTGGAGGCGGCAGCCTTCAACGAAACCGTACCCGGAAAGACGATGGGGGAGGTTTTCCAGAAGATCTGCACGGCTTATGACAAGATCGGGATGCCGGAGGAGTGGCGCCGCCACCATCAGGGCGGCCTGACCGGTTATCTGGCCCGGGAGATCCGCGCCGACAAATCCACCGGGCATGTGGTCCGGGTGGGGGAGGCGTATGCCTGGAACCCGTCCTGTGAAGGCGCAAAATGCGAGGACACCGTTCTTGTGACGGAAAACGGCCTGGAGATCCTGACGGCCGGCGGAGGCTGGCCGACCATCAGTGTGTACGGCTATCAGCGCCCCGCGGTCCTGAAATTCTATGAAGCGTAAAGGTGAAGTGACCGGTTAGATTATGGACAAAAAGTCTTCGGGGCTACTGCTGACCCTCTCATTGGTATGGGCCCTCTATTACATATTCAGTCAGAAACTGGTGGCGGCGGTCACCTCCTTCCCCTCCGGACTCATCATCCGGGTCCTCACGTTTTTCATCCTGATCGTCATGGCGGCGGTCAGCGGCCGGATAAGAGACCTCAAGCCGCCCCCGCCCCGGATGATGCTCGTGATGGTGCTCATCGGGCTGTTAGGCTTTCTTCTCGATTTCACCGCGTTCCTCGGCCTGCGGTATTCGAGCGCGGGCGGCGGCACGGTCCTTCTCAAAACCGATGTCCTCATGGCGGCGGTGATCAGCGCCGTCGTGTTCAAGGAAAAGTTCCGGCTCTGGGATATCGGCGCGATCCTCATGATGTTCTGCGGCGTACTGCTGACGATGAACGTCTTTCATCTGCAGATGTCCGGGGTCAACGATCTGTTCTTTATCCTCAGCGCGTTTTTTGTCACCCTGAACGCCTTTGTCATCCAGTGGGCGCTGCACCATCCCAAAACCCCGGTCAAGGGGATGACCATCGGGTTTTACAACAATTTTTACGCTATGCTCCTGTTCGGCATCGCGGTCCTGGTCAGTGGTACGGGAGGCGACCTGGCGGCGGGTGTCACGGGAGACGGCGTATGGGCGATCGCCTTGATGGCGGGCTTTGGCCAGAGCTTTGTCTATGTATTCTACTACGCGGCACTCGGGCGGCAGCCGGTGTGGCTGGTCAAGGTGTTCCTGCTGCTCATGCCGGTCTTTACGACGGTGATTGAAACCGTTGCCGAGCTGGTCACGACCGGGACGACCAGCATGACCTGGTCCCGTCTCGGCGGTATGCTTCTGGTGCTGGCAGGGGCCGCTGTCCTGCTTTTAAAGAAGAAAACGCCGAAGCCGGCGGAACAAAAGGAGTAACAGACAGATGGATTTTCAGTTTTACATGCCGGTAAAGGTGATTTTCGGCCAGGACGCGATGAGCCAGTTTGCTTCTCTCGCCAAGGAGCCGGTCCTGATTGTGAGCACCGAGATCCTGACGCAGCTCGGCGTGACGGGCAAGGTTGCGGCCGCCTGCGGAGGATCTCCCGCCGTTTACGATCAGGTGGAGGCCAATCCGACCCTCTCCACGGTGGAAGCGATCGCCTCCGCGATCCGGGAGCAGAACATTGCCACGGTGGTGGCGGTCGGGGGCGGCAGCAGCATGGATGCCGCCAAAGCGGCAGCTTCCCTCGCCGCAGGCGATACGCCGCTGCGGGACTGCCTCTATCACGGCGCCCCGGTCCCGGCCCGCAAGGTATCCCTGCTGGTGGTTCCCACGACTGCCGGAACGGGCAGCGAAGTGACCAATGTCGCGGTACTCTCCGATCCCGAGCAGGACAGAAAGACGCCGCTCGTCTCCCACAGCCTGTGGGCCGACGCAGCGATGGTGATCCCGGAAATGACAGTGACGGCCCCGAAAGGGGTGACGGCGTCGACCGGATTCGACGCCCTGATCCACGCGGTCGAGGCCTATTGGGCGACCTCCACCCAGCCCGCGAGCGAAGCGCTGTCCCTGCAGGCCGCCCGGCTGGTCTGCCAGAACCTGCGCCGTGCGTATGACAACGGGGAAGACCGGGAGGCGCGCGAGGGGATGATGCTCGGCAGCCTGCTCGCCGGCATGTCTTTTTCCCAGACCCGCACCACGATCCTCCACGCGGCCAGCTTCCCGCTGACGAGCGATTTCCATGTCGACCACGGACGGGCCTGCGCTGTCAACATGATTCCGGTCCTCCGCTATGTCAGCCGTCACATTCCCGAAAAAATGAGGGCGATGGCTGTGTTCTGCGGCTATGCCGGCACGGAGGAATGGATCGACGCCCTTGAAGACTTGATGGCACACTGCGGGATGCCCCTCTCCCTGAGTGAGGTGGGCGTAAAGGAAGACGATATATCCCGTCTGGCCGCTGTGACCATGAGCGCCCCCATCGCCAGGCTCACGCCCGCGCCGATGGATGAGGATATTGTACGCAAGCTATTGGCGGATAACCTGTATTCCGGCAGGGAAGGAGGTGCCGCAAACTGACCTTGCAATCTATGAACGCCAATCTCAAACAACGATCAATTTATGGGAGGGACCAATCTGTGAAGAAAATCATTTCCGCCTGCGCGGCCCTGGCGCTCGTCGCCATGCTGGCCGCGGTGCCCTGTGTCTCGGCTGCGGAGGATGCCCCGAAGCTGATCGCGCATTATGAATTCAAAAACGGCTCCGTCGGGAAAGACTCCGCCGGGAGCGGCGACATGAAGGTCGTCAAACCCGATGCGCAATCGGCCGCCGACGCCAAGGTAGTCGAAGGCCCGAAGGGGATGAGCGCCCTGGAATTCGACGCCAGCTACGCGCTGATCACCGACAAAAAGGATGTGCTCGATCCCCTCAAGGAATACACCGTGACCTTCTTACTGTCCCCGAACGAGGCGGGCAATCTGCTCTATACCGCGTTCTCGACCGGCCAGACGAACTGGAATGCCCCGATCAACAAGGGCTCTATTATCCTGTTCAACAAGGAAGCCGGGAACCCTGAGGTCCGGGTGTACGGCGGGGATCCCACCGCGGCCGACGGTACCAAGTTCGCCGAAGACCAGTTTAAAAACGACGACGGCGCGAAGGGCCTCGAGAAGTTTGCCGAGCGTGGCACCAAAACCGCCCCCTACAAGTATGAGGCGGGGGTCTGGTACCGCGTGGTGCTGACTATCCAGGTCGCCGACGGCCGGACGGCCGGCAAACAGGAACTCTACATCGACAAGATGGACGCCGTGACCTCCAAGGCCAGCCTCGTGAGGAGCAAAAACTACTATTCCGATTCCCTTCCGGCCGGGCTGACCGACCTGAACAATTCCCAGCGGCCGATCTCCCTGGGCGCCTGCTACAACTGGGAGAGCGGCAAGGATCAGAATCAGTTTACGGTCGATAATAACGAAAAATTGGCCGAAAGAAAGAACTTCAGCATGTTCATGGGCAAGATGGCCGACGTGCGTTTCTACGACAAGGCCCTGACCCAGGATCAGATCGTCGAGCTCTTCAAGAACAACAAGATCGCCGGCGAGGAAGGCAGCAGCGAGCCCCCGGTCACGACCACGGCGGCGAACAATGATGCGACCACGGCGGCGAACAACGATGCGACCACCGCCGCGGGCAATGACACGACCACCGCCGCGGATGTGGCCACCACGGCGGCCGCCAAAACCACCGCCGCGGCCAACACCTCGAATCCGGCCGACGACGGGGAGAATTCCAACACCGGCCTGATCATCGGCATCGTGATCGCCGCAATCGTGGTTCTGGCGGGCGCCGGCGCGGCGGTGTACTTCCTGGTCATCAAGAAGAAGAACGGCGATGTGCCGCCGGCCGGCCCGGACGATGACGCGTCCTCCTCCGGCACGGACGGCGAGAACAAGTAAGCTTCCCAGGATGCAAGCTTTGACGGTTTCTTGTAAATCGAACCGTTGAAAAATAGAGTGAAGAAAAGGAGAGAAAAATGGCTATGAAAAAGCAGCTCATTCCCTGCGCACTCCTGTCCGCCTGCCTGATGCTGGGGGCCGGTGCCGCCGCGATGGCGGAGACCCCCGCTGCCGGACCCAAGCTGGTGGCGCATTACACCTTTGCCGACGAGACCAATGTGGGCAAGGATTCCGCCGGTACACAGGATCTGATCGTCCAGGGTGCCACGGTCGGTTCCGCCGGAACCGCGAAACAGGTCGAAGGCCCTGCCAACATGAAAGCGCTGGAATTTGACCAGACCTATTCCCTGATGTCCGACGCCGACGACGTGCTCGACGATATGAAAGAGTTCACCATCACTTATCTGGTCTCCGCGAACGACGCCGAGGTGCTCCGCAGCAACGTGTTCAGCACCGGCGCCGCCAACGGCAACAGCTTTAAAAATTCCGGCCTCAACCATCTGATTGATAAAACTAACGGTATCCCGGATTTCCGTCTCTTCGGCGGCAATCAGGAGGACAGCGCGCAGGCCGACGGCAGCAAATGGGACGCCAACCAGCGCAAGAACGATGACGGCAAGAACGGCAAGAACTTCTGGGCGCAGCGCATTGCCTACGATGCGGATTCCGATACGGTCGGCGCGCCTTGCACCTACGAGGCGAACGACTGGTACCGCGTGGTCATCACGGTGAAGCTCAGCGATGGCACCAAGACCAGTGAAGAAACCGTCCTGTGGCCGAACAAGAGCGCGGGCGACGCGTTTTATCCCGGCACCGGTGTCCAGAGCGTCTACATGGAAAAGATGAACGCCGTCACCGGCAAGGCGAGCCTGGTCGAGAGCAAGAATTACTATGAGGTTACGCTGCCTTACAACCTGACCAGCGTCAAGAATGAAAACCTTGGCCTCCTGATCGGCGCGGCGTATAAAGTCAACAGTGATACCCCCGTCATCGATACGAATGTCAACAACTATGCGCCGTTCATCGGCAAGCTGGCCGACTTCCGGATCTATGACAAGGCCCTGAATCAGGATCAGATCGTTGAGCTCTACACCACCAACGACCTGGACGACGGTTCCACCGAGTCGGGCAGCAGCACAGAATCCACCGGCAGCACCCCCTCTACGGGCAGCACGCCGTCTACAGGCAGCACTCCTTCGACCGGCAGCACCCCCTCGACCGCTTCCAAGGCTCCTTCGAGCACGGCCAGCGCGCCTCCCACCGGTGTGGCGGGCAACATGCTGCCCCTGCTGGTTCTGATCCCGGCCGCGGGCGTCGCCGGTGTCCTGGTAGTCCGCCGCAAGGGTAAAGCGTCCAAATAATTGGGTTTAAACGCCGGAAGGCGTAGAGAAAAGGAGGTTTTCTTATGAAAAAGCTCGTTTCCGCCTGCACCGCCGTGGCTCTGGCCGCGATGCTGGGAGTCGTCCCGGCGGTTTCGGCCGCCGATGCGGCCCCGAAGCTCATCGCGCACTATGAGTTCAAGGAAGGCGCCGTGGGCAAGGACTCCGTCGGCAGCGGCGACATGAAGGTCCTGAAGCAGGACGGCAAATCCGAAGCGACCGCCAAGGTCGTCGAGGGCCCGAACGGTATGAGCGCCCTGGAGTTCAACCGCGATTATGCCCTCGCCACCGACAAAAAAGATGTCCTTGACGGCAAAAAAGAGTACACCGTCACCTTCCTGGTGGCCGCGAACAGCGAAGGCAAGCTGGTAAACAACATGTTCACCACCGGCCTGTCCGACCGGAACAGCATCGGCCAGCGTGGCATCAACGTCCTGATGCATGAAAACGGCTATCCGGAGGTGCGCCTGTACGGCAGCGCCAACGATTCCACCCATCAGTCCGACCCGAACAAGTGGAGCATCAACCAGTTCAAGAACGACGACCGGGAAATCGGCAAATCGAACTGGAAGAACGCGACAAAGCCCACCACGACCGACTGGTACCGCGTGGTCGTCACCGTGAAACTCAGCGATGGCAAGACGAAAGGTGACGAGATCACCAACGCCAACAATGAGAAGTACACGGCCGGCAGCGGCGTGCAGACCTGCTACATCGAGAAGATCGGCGGCGTCTCTGCCAAATCCGATCTGGTCGCGAACAAGAATTATTACAGCACCGTCCTGCCCTATGACCTAAACAACATCGACAACCCCAACCACGGCATCGCGCTCGGCGGCTGCTATTCCTGGGGTGACAACGATGACACCAATTCCTTCTACAACAAGAAGGAAGGCGAGTACAGATACGATATGTTCAAGGGCAAGATGGCCGATGTCCGCATCTATGACAAAGCCCTGAACCAGGATCAGATCGTCGAGCTGTTCACCAAAGGCGACGTGACCGTGGCCGGTACTCCGGACAGCAAGCCCTCCGGCAACAATGGCGGCGGCAGCCCCAGCACCGGTGTCGGCATGAATATGATCCCGGTCCTCGTGGCCCTGCCTGCGGCGGCGATCGCCTGCGGCCTGGTCCTGCGCAAAAAGAAGGCTTCCAAGTAAGGCACATTTCACTGACGGCCATACGGCGGCGGGATGCCGCCAAGAATGATGGGATTCCCGGGGGGCGGACAGCTTCCGCTCCCCGGGTGGATCCCATAAAATGGAGAGAGACGGTATGAGTCAATATCGAGTGGCGGTACTCGGCGCGGGCGACCGCGGCAAGGCCTACAGCAAAGCCCTCAAACAGCTGGACAAGGACTGCGTGCTCGTGAATATCTGCGACCTGCAGGAAGAGCGCGCCCAGAAAGCCAAAGAAGAGTTTGGCTATGAAGAGACTTTCTACGATTACAAGGACGCCATCACCAAAAACGACATCGATGTCGTCATCGTCTGTACACCGGCTTATTTTCATAGCGAAATGGCGATTTACGCCCTCAATCATCAGAAGCATGTCATCAGTGAAAAGCCGATGGACCTTTCTTTTGAAAAAGCGAGCGAAATGGTAGCCTGCGCCAAGCGCAACGGGCGTGTGCTGGCGATTGGGCACCAATATCATAATTTCAAGAATTTCCGCAAGCTGAAAAATGTGTTTGATCAGAACGTGATCGGGCGCCCGGTCATGATGCGGTGTGAGGATACCCGCCCCGTCCGGCCGAAAATCGCGATGCACGACGCCGAGTTTGGCAACGGCGGCCCCCTCAACGATATGTCCTGCCATTTCACCGATTTGATGCGGTGGTTCTTTGGAGCGGAGCCGGTCAGCGTCAGCGCGCAGTGCATGGTTCTCGCGGAAAACAGCCCCACCCTGGCGACAATCGCCAACAAGGCGGTGGACACGGTCAACATTAACGTTAACTTTGATTCTGGAGACGTCGGTGTGATCACGGTCAGCTGGGCGTATCCGAAGAACAAGCACTGGAAGCAGCAGGTGACCGCGTACGGCCCGAACGGGACGGTGGAGGTCACGGGCGACAAGGTGACGGCCTATCTGGAAGACGACAACAACGTCGAATACGAGCTGGACAGCCAGGACAAGGATGAGACCGAAAACGCCGAGAAAACGGTGGTCCGTCATTTCTTCGACGAGATTGCCGGCGTGGGCAAGGTGCAGGTCACGGGAGACGACGCTCTCAAAGCGTTCGCCGTGTCGTTGGCGGCCATCAAGTCTTCGCAGCTCGGCCGCCCGGTGCTTCTGAGCGAAATCTACAACGAAAAGCCCAGTATTTACAGTGCTATGCATTGCGGGGGGTAACCCCCCGCCGGAAAAACACCCCGGTGTTTTTCATCCCCCCGCGGAGGAAAAGGGCATGATGCGGGGGGTAACCCCCCGCCGGAAAAGCGCCTGCGGCGGTTTTCATCCCTTTCGTGAAAGATCGTCACGTACGGGACCAAAGCGATTTATCCTTTAAGGAGTGAACCTACATGTATAAAATTGCCTGCCAGACCATCGTTTTCGGCGATCATATCAAGGAAAATATCGAGACCATCCTGCCCACGGTGAAGAAAATGGGGTACGACGGCGTTGAAATCGGTGTCCGCCATCTGGACAAGGAAAACCCCGGCTATTACCGCGACCTGCTGAAGAAGAATGAGCTGGAGCTCCTGGCCATTCACGTGGGCGGCAACTTCCTGGAGCCGGATTCGGTTCAGAAGCAGATCGACCAGTTCGAGGACACCCTGCGTTTTGCCTGCGAGCTCGGTATCCACTACATCTTCATTTCTGGCTTCCACAAAAAGGGCAAGACCGAGGAAGACTACAAGGAAGAGGCCGCCGTCTACAACCGGCTGGGCAAGATGTGCCATGATAAAGGCGTGAAGCTCTGCTTCCATAACCACGACTGGGAAATCTGGAACGATGAGATGGGCTTCCGTACGCTGATGGCCAATACCGATCCGGAGTATTTCCGTCTGGTGCCCGATGTGGGCTGGGTCACCCGCGGCGGTTCCGATCCGGTCAAGTTCCTTTCGGAATTCAAGGACCGCATCGAGGTCCTGCATTTCAAGGAGTTCACGGCGGAAAATTCCTTCACCGAGCTTGGCCAGGGCGTCGTCAAGTTTGAAGAAGTCCTCAAAGCGTTCGGCGATCTGAAGAACCCGCTGTGGCTGGTGGCCGAACAGGACAAGACGACCAAGGGCGCTGAGGTCAGCGCGCAGGAAAACTATACCTACATCGCCGGTATCTGCGGCCGCGGATCCGCGGCGTATGCCCGCAGGGGTGACAGAACGACGCCATGTTAGGGAGGAAACCAGATGAAAAAAACGGTTTGCGCGCTTTTAATCGGCGCCATGGTTTGTTCCCTGGTTTCGTGCGGGGGGGAGAAGCTCCCTTCCGGATCTGAGACGGCGGACCCGCCGGATACCGCATCCTCTGAACCGGATGATACGCAGGACGTCACAAACCCTGTCTTCGATCATCTGATTCAAAGCTGGAATGCGCGTACTTACACCGCGGAAGACGGAACCAATCTCCCCTTTCAGCTCTATATACCCCCGGATTATGACGCGAACAAGTCTTATCCCTGCATCCTGTACATGCACAGCGCGGGGGTGAAATGCGACGACAATTCGCACATATACAAGGGTGAAGCGAAGTTCCTGCGCAACCTCGAAAGCGGCCCCTATGCAAAAGAAGCGATCGTGATTGCGCCGTGCTGCCCCGAAGGCCAGAAATGGGTACCGGCCAGTTCATGGAATCAGATCACATATGATTTTGTGAACACCGGGCCCGCCAAATACATGAAGGCGACCATGGAGCTTTTCGCCGCCGCGAGAGAGACGCTTTCGATCGATGATCGGAGACTCTATCTCTACGGCATGAGCATGGGAGGCTTTGCCGTTTGGGATATCCTCACCAGAAATCCGGATATGTTCGCGGCGGCTATTCCCGTTGCGGGCGCGGGAGATCCAAGCGCGGCCGATACCTTTGATGGAACGGCCATATGGATATTCCACGGCGCCGCAGACAAAACGGTGCCCAAGGAGAGCGCGGACAAGATGGTAGAAGCGCTTGAAGCGGCAGGCCGGGAGGATATCCGATACACGGTATTCCAGGGACAGGGGCACGGTATATGGGCCCTGACTGCCAATACCGAGGGCTTGTACGACTGGCTGTTCTCGCAGAAGAGAGACATCCCGGGTTAAAGCCGGCACAGATCCCATGCGGGCGCGTTACGGAGCGGAACCGGATGCGGGAACCCGCCAAACTTGAAAGGAACGATCAACCATATGAAACATCCTGTGACCATCGGCGTGATCATGCTCGCGCGGAACACCTTCGATTTCGAGGCGGCCCGCGGTCTCTACGCCGACATCAAAAAGAATCTCGCCGCCATTCCGGACGCCACCTTCGTCTGCGCGGACGACCTGGTGTTCGAGGTTCCGGATCTCGACGAGCCGATCGACAAGATCAATAAGGCGAACGTCGACGGTATCGCCATCATCAGCGGCACCTTCCATCTCGGCCATCTGGCGCTTGAGATCGCGAAACGGACCAATGCCCCCCTGCTGCTCTGGGGACTGCCCGAGCTGCCTTACAACGGAGGCAAGATCCGCCTCAATTCGGTCTGCGGCGTCAACCTGAACGCCTCCAATCTCTACAAGGCCGGCCGGGACGACTTCCATTACTGCATCTCGAACGATATCGATATGGACTGGGTGGACGCCGTCCGGATCCGCGCCAAGCTGAAAAACGCCAAGATTGGCATCCTCGGCTTCCGTGCCCATGGCTTCTTCAACCTCGCGTTTGACGAGCTGACGCTGTACAAGGAAATCGGCGTCCTGATTGACCACTACGAGCTGACCGATATCTGGAACCAGCCGGTGGACGATGCCGCCGTCGAGGCCCGCAAAAAGCAGATTGCCGGACTGTTCGACCTCTCCGGCGTCAGCGGCGAGCAGGTCCAGCGGGTGGCCGAGCTCTGCGAGCGTTTCAAGGCCTTCATGGACCGCCAGGGCCTCGCGGGCCTCGCCGTGCGCTGCTGGCCGGAATTCGCCGCCGGTTACGGTGTCTCCCCCTGTGCGGCGATGTCTATCCTGCAGAGCGAAGGCTATGTCATCGGCTGCGAAGGCGACGTGCAGGGCGTGGTCTCCCAGCTCATGCATACCGCTATGGGGGTGGAGCAGCCCTTCCTGGCCGACCTCTCCCAGGTGAATTTTGAAACCGATTCCGCCCTGATGTGGCACTGTGGCGTCGCTCCGTGCGGCCTGTGGGATCAGTGCTGTGTCCGTTCCCTCGATTCCTACTATGCGGGCGGACGGGGCGTAACGGCGGACTTTGTGCTCAAGAGCGGCAAGGTCAATGTCCTGCGGATGGATTTCGCCCGGGGCAAATCCCGCCTCTTTATCGAGTGCGGCGATGCGATCTCGGTCCCGAAGGAACTCAAGGGCACCTATGTGAAGGTAGTCTTCGACAAGCCCATGCGGGAGGTCTTGGACACGGTGGTGCGAAACGGCATTGCCCATCATGTGTCCCTGGCCTATGGCGAGAATGTCCGTCCCCTGGAGATCTATGCGCGCATGAGCGGCATGGACGTGATTCGGTGAGAAAGGCAGATTAGAAAGATGCAAGCAACGGAAATCAAGAGGCTCGACGACAAGTCGGCGGAAATCCGCCGCCTCGTCATTGAGGAAATCGGCCGGCTGGGCGTCGGCCACATCGGCGGGTGCCTCTCCATCGTGGAGGCGCTGGTCGTCCTGTACTACAAGCAGATGCATATCGATCCAAAGAACCCGGCCCTGGCGGACCGTGACCGGTTCGTGCTCTCCAAGGGCCATGCCGGCCCCGCCCTGTATGCGGTTCTCGCGGACAAAGGGTATTTCGACAAGGAATGGCTTTGGACCCTGAACAAGCCCGAGACCCGGTTGCCCAGCCACTGCGACCGGCTCCGTACCCCCGGCATCGATATGACGGCGGGTTCCCTGGGCCAGGGATTCTCGGTGGCCGTCGGTATGGCGAAGGCCGCGATGATGGACGGCAAAACCCACCGGGTTTACGCGATGATCGGCGACGGCGAAAGCCAGGAAGGCCAGATCTGGGAAGCCGCACAGTTTGCCGGCCAGCATAAGCTCCGGAATTTCACCGGCTTTATGGATTACAACAATATGCAGATCGACGGCCTGGTTTCCGATCAGCTCGACGTGCAGCCGGTGACCACCCGCTGGGAGTCCTTCGGGTTTGCCTGCGAGGTGGTGGACGGTCACGACGTGGCCGCCATCGACGAGGCGATCGAGCGTTCCAAAACCGCCGGCCGTCCGACCATGATCATACTCAAGACTATCAAGGGCAAGGGCGCCTATTTTGCAGAAGGCAAGGTCGAATCCCACAACATGCCGATAACGGAAGACATGTGGAAGGCCTGCGTGGAAGGGGGAGACCGCCATGTTGGATAATCAAGAGCTGCGTGCGGTATATATCGAGGAGCTTATCCGATATGCGGAAACCGACGACCGCATCACCCTCGTGGAAGCCGACCTGTCAAAGGCGCTGTCTTCTCCGAAATTCAAAGCGGCTTATCCTGAGCGTCTGATCGACGTGGGCATCTGCGAAGCGAACATGATCGGCGTGGCCGCCGGTCTCGCGGTGGAAGGCAAGCTGCCCTTTACCCACACCTTCACCCCCTTTGCTACCCGCCGCGTCTGCGACCAGGTCGCGATTTCCATCCTTTACGCCGGTCTCAAGGCCGTCATGGTGGGATCCGACCCCGGTATCTCCGCGGAGCTCAACGGCGGCACCCACATGAGCTTCGAGGACATCGGCGTCATGCGCTCACTGCCGGGCCTCACCATTGTAGAGCCGGTCGACGCGGCGCAGCTCAGGGCGGCGCTGCCCCAGATTCTCTCCTGCAAAGAGGCCGTATATCTGCGGCTGTTCCGGAAACAGGCCCGCAAGATTTACGATGAGGGCTGTGCCTTCACCTTGGGCAAGGTGAGCACGCTGCGGGACGGAGGCGATGTCACCATCATCGCCAGCGGCATCATGGTCGGGGAGTCCCTCGACGCCGCCGACCTTCTGGCGAACGAGGGCATCAAGGCCCGTGTGCTCGACATGCACACCATAAAGCCTCTCGACCGCGAGGCGGTCGTCCGCGCGGCGAAGGAGACCGGCGCCATCGTCACCTGCGATAACCACAACGTCATCGGCGCTCTGGGAACGGCCGTGGCCGAAGTCACCGCCGAGGAATGTCCGGTGCCGGTTGTCCGTATCGGTGTGACCGACCATTTTGGCGAAGTCGGCAAAATGGATTTCTTGAAGGCGAAATATCACATGACCGCGGCGGATATCGCGGCGGCCGCCCGCACGGCAATTCAGAAGAAAGGAGGCAGATAACATGAGAGTAGCACTCGGCTCGGATAAATCCGGCTTTCTCCTCAAAGAGGCGATCAAGACGTATCTGACGGAACAGGGAATCGAGTTTGAAGACATGGGGACGCAGGATCTCGAGCACGGCAAGCCGTATTACGAGGCTGCGCCGGTCGTGGCGAGAGCGGTCCAGTCGGGCAAGTTTGACCGCGGCATCCTCATCTGCGGCACCGGCATGGGCATGTCTCTGGTGGCTAACAAGTTCGACGGCATCTATGCCGCGTGTGTCGAGAGCGTCTACGGCGCGAAAATGTGCCGCGCGATCAACAACGCCAACATTCTCACGATGGGCGGCTGGATCATCGGCCCGGAGATGGGCGTGGAAATGGTGAAAGCGTTTTTGAACACTGGTTTTACCCAGGATCTGGAACCCTGGCGCGCGGAATTCCTCACCAAAGCGTTTGATATTGTGAAAGGGATGGACACCAAATAACCATATCATAAAGGAGGAGCAAACACATGAAAAAGGTAACCCGGTTTCTCTGCACGGCCCTTGCATGCGCGCTGATCGCCCTTCCGATGTCCGGCTGCGGCGGAGGCGGAGGCGAAAAAAATCCGTCCGGCGACAAAGACGGCCTGAGCGGCGAGCTCACCATCGGCACCCTGCCCAAGTGGGTGGAGGACGTCACCGCCTATGTGGAAAACTTCAACAAGATCTATCCGAACGTCCAGGTTGAAGTGGTCGGCTTTGAAGGTAAGGGCAACGATTACCTGACCGCCCAGGCCGCCATCAGCGACCTGCCCGACCTGATCTACGGCTTCTCGTCGGACAGCAACGTCCGCTATTCCGTGGAGCAGGGCTGGGCCTATCCGATCGACGAGTATGTGAACGCCGACGAGGAGTTCAAGGAGATCAACCAGGCCTCCCTGCAGGCGTATACCTACGGCGGCAAGCTGTATGGCCTGCCCTATGAGCTGGAGTTCGATGCCTTTGTCATCAACATGGATCTCGTCGATCTCCTCAACCTCGACGCCCCCGGTATGGATTGGACCCTGACCGAGTATTTGGAATTGCTCAAGGCGGCCACCACCAACGAGTATTCCGGCCAGAACGCGCTGGGCAACTTCTCCCAGAAGCTGACGGGCGTGTACGGTTCCCAGGGCCAGCTCGGCGCCCACGGCTACAACCGCGACAAGAACACCGTCACCCTGACCGACGGCGCCTGGGTCAATGCCCAGAAATTCATCAAAACGATGAAGGACATCCCCCAGCTCCTTTCCGATACCATGAAGGACCAGGCCAAACGGAATGCCGGCGAGCTGGACGATTACCAGAAGAAATTCGGCGAAAACTCGGACGCTGCCCGTGAAGGCAAGGTTTTGTTCATGTTCAAGGCCAGCTGGGATTGGGCCTGGGTCAACTCCCTTTCGAACGACTGGCAGTACCTGCCCCTGCCCCATCCGGAAGGACAGCCCAGCCGCCAGTCCATGCACACCAAGTGGGCGATGATGATGTCCACCACCAAATATCCCGACGCGGCCTTTGCCCTTCTCAAACACCTTACCTACGGCAAGGACGGCAACGTCTCCAAGCTGGAGTATCTGAAGGGCAAGACGGACGAAGAGGGCAAGCCCGCCAACCAGTTCTACATCCCGGTCACCAGCAACGACGCGGTCAACGCGGCGTTCCGTGATCTCGGATTTGTTCCGGAAGGCCTGATGTGGCTGTACGAGAACATGGATACCGACGCGTACGAGACCTTCCGTTCCGACTGGTACAAGGATGTCGCCGGCTGGGGTGACGTCTCCTCCAACATGAGCCAGCAGGCGGTCAAGTGCGAGAGCGGCGAAGTCCAGCCCGAAGCGGTCGCCAAGGAAACCGAAACCATGTGCAACGAGATCCTGGCGAGGGAAAAGGCCATCAGTGAAGAGGCCATCGCCGCCGCCCAGGCATCCTTTGCCGACACCCGCGCGAAAATCGAAGGCCAGTAACCCGATTTCTGTACGATCCTTTCGCAACCGTTACCCCAAGTCTTGTCTGGATGTCCGCAGGCCGGTACCGGCGACTTGCAGCGCCGGTACCGGCCCGGGCGGACCCTATCGCGTCGTTTCCCCCTTCATTTATGGCGAAAATTGTCGAATCCCGTTTGATTTGGAGCCTCCTGCCGTGTCCATGGCACGGAAACCCCTGGGACTGAGCCTGCCCTGCAGGCGGGTGCAGCAGTCTCACTTAAAGTTGAAAATTCTGTTGATGGAGCGGGTGCAAGTCCTGTGGTAGAAAAGGACAGTGCTTGTACTCGCCATATTCAACCCTTTTTTGAAGCAATCGGTGGATAACTTCTATATAGCTTCTCTAAAACAGGCCTCCATCCCTCCGCCGCGGGATGGAACGCCCCGATTCTGGTGTTGCGCGGCGGAGAAAAGGGGCTTGTATGAAAAAGCGGATGAGAGTGTGTTCATGGTTATCCTGCATGGCGGTGCTGGCAGGTCTGTTTCAAGTGCTGTCTTTCACAGCCGGAGCCGAGTCCGCAGCCCCCGAGGCGGCATGGTTGCAGATCGAGGACAGGGACGTGATGGCCCGGCAGGTGTTCGAGGGCGGCCGTCTCCTGGCGCAGAACGAGGTGCTGGAGGTTTCGCTGGATCTTCCGGCGGCAGGGGACTACCGCGTGGCCCTCGTATACGAACAGACGGATTACCCGACCTTTGGAAACAGCGGGGAAATCCGGGTCAACGACAAAACGGCGGCTCTCACTCTGGGAGGCGTCTGGTACGACCTGTATAAGGAGCGCCAGCTCGACCGCTACGGCAATGAGACGATCAGCAACAGCGCGTTTGCCACCGGCAAAATCACGCAGTTTTTGTCCGGCGACACCGACTACGACCGGGTGGACAGCGTTTATCCCTTCCAGCAAGGAGCCAATTCCATCCGCCTGACGTTCTCCGAGATGCCGGTGACCGTGTACGAGATTCTGGTCGTCAAGGCGGCCTCGTACAGCGGCCTTTCGAAAACCGCTGAGAACAACGGAAAACAGATCCCGATTCAGGCGGAGGATTATGTCTGGAAATCGGATTCGTATATCCACGCCGGCAATGCCCAGGACGCGGACGTCACCCCGTACCAGGTGGACAAGAAAAAGATCAACGTTCTCGACGGCGCCGTATTCGACACCCACCGGCAAAAGGTCCTGTACCAGTTCTATGTCGAGACGGCGGGGGATTATCAAATCGCCCTGCGGTACAACCAGGATTCCAAAAAGGGGATGAGCGTTTACCGCAACATCGAGATCGACGGACGGACGCCCGACGCCTGCTTTGAGAATATTTCTTTTAAATACACCGGCCTCGACTATCAGACCCAGACGGTCACGAACGGCGGCGAGCCGGCCTACATCCATCTGACCGAGGGATGGCACACCCTGTCCCTCATCGTCTCATCGGCGCCGGTGGCCTCCTACCAGGAGCGACTGAACACCACCCTGCGTGAAATCGGTGAGGCGGGCATCGCGGTCAAGATGATCACCGGCGGACAAAAGGACAAAAACCGGACCTGGAACATCGAGGAGTATCTTCCCACCATCGTGGACGATCTCAATCGCTGGGCCGATGAGCTGGACGCGGTTTATGACGAGCTCGAGGCGCTCGCCGGACGCAAGCCGTCCTTCGCGGCTTCCCTTCCGAAATCCGCGCAGTATCTCCGCAAGGCGGCGGAATCGCCCCGGACCCTGCCCACCAAAACCACCAAAATTTTCGAGGGCGCCGGCTCGGTCGCCCAGATGATCGGCGACCTTATCACCCCGCTGCTCCAACAGCAGCTGACCCTCGATCAGATTTTCGTTTACAGCGCTGAGGAGCCGCAGGAATCCTATCCGGGTTTCTTTGAAAGACTGATAAACGGGGTCAAGCACTTCCTCCTGTCCTTCTCGGACGATTACAACAGCTTCGGCAATGTGGATACGAGCGCGGATGTCCTGGACGTGTGGGTCAATCGTCCGCTGATGACGGTCGAAACCCTCCAGATGCTCGCGGACGCGGAATTCACCCCCAAAACCGGCATCCCGGTCAAGGTGACCATCATGCCCAATGAAGAGAAGATCATTTTGGCCAACGCCGCGCAGCAGACGCCCGATATCGCCATGGGCCTGACGCTCGGCCGGCCGTATGAGCTCGGCCTGCGGGATGCTGTCGTGGACATGTATGAGTTTGAGGACTTCCTCGATTATTACGATGAAAACTACGACCTTCGCCTGCTGACCCCCCTGTGGGTGGACGGCAAGATGAGCGGAGTGGTGGAGAGCCGTAATTTCCAAGTGTTGTTCTACCGGACAGATATCCTGGAGCGGCTGAACCTCGAAGTGCCTGATACCTGGGAGGATGTCAAGCTCATCATGCCCGAACTCAAGCGCAACGGCATGAATTTCCATGTGGCGCTCGCCTCCCACACCGGTAACAAGCCCATTGCCACTACCTCGTATTATTTCGCGCAGAACGGCGCGCCGCTCTATTCCGAGGACGGCATGACCACGGCGATCAACGAGGAAAAGGGCCAGGAAGCCTTTGACCTGCTGACCTCCCTGTTTGGCACCTATTCCATTCCGGTCACGACGGAAAACTTCTTCAACAGCTTCCGGTACGGACGGATCCCGATCGGTATCTCCAACCTGGATACCTACATCAAGCTGAAAAACGGAGCCCCCGAAATCGCGGGTATGTGGGATATCGCCCCTTCGCCCGGCATTATGGACGAAAACGGGGTGGTGCACCGCGATCAGACGAGCGCGGGCGAAACCGCGGTCATCATGAAGCGGACGACTATGAAAAATGAAGCCTGGGATTTCCTCAAATGGTGGCTGTCCACCGAGGTACAGGAGGAATACGGCTTCATTATGCAGACCAAGTTCGGCCCCACCTACATCTGGAACACGGCCAATGAGGAAGCCTTCCAGTCCACCGACATCGAAAAGCAGCATATGGATGTGATTTTCGAGCAGTGGAAATGGACCTATGAGGTTCCGCTGCATCCCGCTTCCTACATGCTCGAGCGCGAGCTGTCCAACGCCTGGAACAATGTAGTGGTCAAAAACCGCGAGGCGCGCGCGTCTCTGGATAAGGCTGTAATCAACATCAACCGCGAGATGGAACGGAAACTGCAGGAATTCGGTTATTTCGAGAACGGGCAGATGGTGAAACCCTATCGGATAGCCTCACTTGATCTGATTGAGGAGGACGGGCGTTCATGAAAACCTGGCTGGATAAAAAGGCACATTGGCTGCTGCTCGCGCCCTTCCTGATCTTGTTTGCCATCTTCATCCTGCTGCCGGTCCTGGCGGCTGTCGGACTGTCGTTCACCTACTTCAACACCGTACAGACCCCCTCCTTCGCCGGGCTGCAGAACTACATTTCCTTGATGACGAAGGATCCGATCTTCTTGCAGAAGGTCCTGCCCAATACCTTCAAATTCGCCGTGATCGTCGGGCCAGGCGGATTCATCCTCTCCTTTTTCATGGCGTGGCTGCTCGCGCAGCTCACCCGCGGCCCCCGCACCGTCCTGGCCGTCATCCTGTATTCTCCGTCGATGATCGGCGGTGTCACCATGTCGGTGGTGTGGAAGGTCATTTTCAGCAGCGACCAGGCCGGTTATCTCAACAGCATGCTGCTGTCCCTGGGCGCCATCAACGAGCCCATCAAGTGGCTGCAAAGCGAAAAGTTCCTGATGCCTATCATGATCCTCGTTTCTCTGTGGAGTTCTATGGGCGTGGGCTTCTTGGCCATGCTCTCCGGCGTTATCAACGGCGACCGGGAGATCTATGAGGCCGCCTATATCGACGGGGTGTCCAACCGTTTTCAGGAAATCATGTACATCACCATCCCGACGATGAAGCCGCAGATGCTGTTCGGCGCCGTCATGGCCATCGTCAACGCCTTCAAGACCAGCGACATCGGCGTCCAGCTCTCGGGTTCCAACCCGACGCCGCAATACGCGGGCAGCCTGATCGTCAACCACATACAGGACTATGGATTCATACGAAATGAAATGGGCTATGCGGCAGCCTTGTCCGTCGTCCTTCTCCTTCTGATCTTCTTCTCGTCGCAGGTCGCCAAAAAGCTGTTTTCCGATTAACGAATGAAGGAGTGGACTTGTGATGGCCATGAAAGTCATAGGGGTCAACCCCAGTAAATTCCACAGAAGCCAAATCAAATTTTACATCATCCTGGCACCGATCATCCTATTTATGATGCTGCCCATCCTGTACATCGTCATGCACGCGCTCAAGCCGATTGACGAGCTCTATCTGTATCCGCCGCGGTTTTTCGTGCAGAACCCGACTCTCGACAACTTCGCCCGGCTGTTCAACCAGACGGGGCTCAGCCAGATCCCGGTGTCGCGGTTCCTGTTCAACAACATCGTCATCGCCATATCCACAGTGCTGGCCACCATTTATGTCAGCGTGTCGGCCGGATATGCGCTTTCCAAAATCCGTTTCCGCGGCCGCAGCACCATTTTCACCATCAACCAGCTCGCGCTCATGTTCGTGGCGGTGGCCGTGCAGATTCCGCGGTATCTGGTGATCACCAAAATCGGCCTGGCCGACAACTTCCTGGTCCATATCCTCCCGGAGCTTGCCATGCCGGTCGGCCTGTTCCTTGTCAAACAGAACATCGACCAGATCCCGGATTCCCTGATCGAGGCGGCCGAGATCGACGGTGCGACGCAGTTCTATGTGCTGCGCAGGGTCATCGTCCCCCTGGTCAAGCCTGCTCTCGCGACGGTGGCGATCCTCTCTTTCCAGGCTGCCTGGAACAGCGCGGCGGAGTCGAACACCTTTATCAACAACGAAAGCATCAAGAGCTTCGCGTATTATATGACCCAGATTTCCAATACCGGAAACGCGTTGGAAGGCCAGGGAATGGCGGCCGCAGCCGCGCTGCTGATGTTCCTGCCCAACCTGATTCTTTTCATCGTGATGCAGTCCAGGGTCATGGATACCATGACGAATGCCGGAATTAAGTAAAGGAGTGGTACGCATGAAAAAAGGTGGTATGCTTTGCGTACTGCTGGCGGCTCTGCTGGTCTTCCTGTGCGCCTTTCCGGTTTCGGCAGGGAATTCCACGGCGAATACCTACACGGTGTCGGTCAACTGGGAATGGATCAAGACTCAGGACGCCTATCTGCCGGGACAGGTCTATTTCAAGGATGAGGGCCTGAATAGGCCGTCCGATATCGTGGTCATGAACATGAAGATGTATGTGGCGGATTCCGACAACGGCCGGATCCTAATCAAGGATCTGAACGACCGGGAGAAACCGACCGAGATCTTGGGTGAGGGAATCGTCAACCGTCCGACCGGCATTTATGTCACGGCTGACGGCACCATTTACGTGGCGGATGCGGGTTCCAAGACGGTGGTGGTCATGGGCCCCGACGGTGGGGTCCGCCTGACCATCGGCGAACCGGATTCCCCCATGTTTGGCGCGGACGCCATGTGGGAGCCCTCCAAGGTGGCGGTGGACGGCCGCGGCAACATCTATGTCATGAGTGAAGGCGGCTTTAACGGCCTGGTCCAGTTCAGCAAGACAGGGGAGTTTCTGGGGTACTTCGGAAGCAATCAGACCTCGAAGTCCCTGGTGGAAACGATCCAGGATATCTTTTTTACGGCCGAACAGATCGCCCAGCTGTTTAACCGGAAGCCTGCGGCTTTCACCAATGTCGCCATCGATCAAGACGGCCTCGTATACACCATTACGGCCAATGGTGAAGGCAACGTGGTCAAAAAGCACAACGTCGCCGGTTCCAATATCCTGCCGGCGTCGAAAAACCGCAATATGTTCGACGACACGAACTTCGCCGACATCACGGTCGGCAAATGGGGCCAGATTTACGTCGTATCCAACACGGGTGTCATCAACGAATACGATTACAACGGCAACATTCACTTTTCCTTCGGCGGTCTGTCCATCGCCACCGATCTGAACGGCCTGTTTACGGTACCCTCCGGCATCGCGGTGGACGACAACGACTGCGTGTATGTCCTGGACTATGAGAAAGGGATCGTGCAGTCATTCTATCCCACCGCCTTCGCCAACATGACCCATCAGGCCCTGAGCCTGTATGACCGCGGCCAGTATGAAGACAGCATGGTTTACTGGAAACAGGTGCTCCAGCTTTCAGGATCCTCCCAGGTGGCGCACTACGGCATGGGCAAATGCTATATGAATCTGGGGGACTATGAAAACGCGGCCTATCATTTCAAAATCGCCTCCGACAAGGCATCCTATTCGGACGCCTACTGGGAGCTGCGGGATCAGTGGATGACAGAGCATACGGTTTTTGTGGTGCTGGGGATCGTGATGGTGGTCGTGCTGCTGTTCGTCCTGGTCCACAAGCGCAAACATAAAGAGGGCAAGTACGTTTACTCTCCGTATGTCTGTCCTCCCGGCAAGGGCTTCTGGGCCGATATGAAATTCATGGCCTTCTCCTGCCGCCATCCCATCGACGCGGCCCTGTACATCAAAAGCGGGCAGAAGGTGTCGACCTTCAGCGCGGTGGTGGTCGGGATTCTGGGGGTGCTGGTCTACCTGTTCGACTATGTTTACCGCGGCTTCATCTTCAACAACAACAGCCTGCGGTACACCCAGTATACGGTAGTGCTTGCGACGGTCGTCATCCCGGTGGTGCTCTGGGCGATCTGCAACTATATGATCGCCACTATCCACGCGGGCGACGGCACCTTCAAAAAGGTGTTCCGTTCCACCATTTACGCCTTCAGCCCGTATATCCTGATCACGCCGTTTACCACGATTCTCTCCATGTTCCTGACCAACGATGAGGGCTTTATCCTGACCATTATCAGCAATGTCGTCGTGGTTTGGGTGGTCATCACGCTGTTCCTCTTTATCAAAAAGGTACAGGATTTCACCTTCTGGGAGACGGTCAAGAACATCCTGATCACCATATTCCTGATCATTGTCATCCTGATTGCCGCGGCGCTGATCTATTCGCTCTGGAATTCGATTTCCGAGTTCCTCGTCTCTGTCTACAGGGAGGTGTTCTATCGTGGGCTCAACAAGTAAGCTGCTGGCCGGTGTAGCGGCCGCCGCCCTGCTGTGCGGTTCCGTTGTCCTGGGGGATAATCCTGTGGCCGGGGACGATATCGGATATGACCTGCCAAACGTGATCGCCAACCTGGAGGTACATTCCGCCCGGCACTCCCGTGTGGAGGATTTCGCCGAATCGCTGGCGGCGCTCTCGACCGACGGCTACACGCTGTTGATCGAGGACAACGCCGTTGCCGTGTATCTCAATGAGGAAAACGCCTCCATCCGGGTGATGGACAAAAAAAGCGGCTATGTCTGGGGATGCCTGGAGCCAGGAGCCGAAGCGAACAAAACCTGGTCGTCGGTCGGCAACGGCATCCTGGCGGTCGATCTGGTCGATTCCAAGCTGGTGGCCAAAAAACAGGGCCTCGGCTATCCGGGGGAAACCTCCTTCGACTACAAGGTCAGCGGCAAGACGGCCGCATTTACCGCCAGGTTCACCAAATATGGCGTCACCATTCCCTTTACCATGTCTCTCGTGGACGGAAACCTGAAGTTTGAGATGGATACCACCAAGATCGAAGAGACCGGCAAATACCTGGTCCAGAACGTGTATTTCGTCCCTTTCCTTGGAAGCACGAAAGAAGATGAGGTGCCGGGCTACTTCTTCCTGCCGGACGGTTCCGGGGCCCTTATGCGGTTCCAGAAAAGCAGCTCCTATACCGTCGTCTATAACGAAAGGATCTACGGGAAGGATTACGCCATCGACCAGACGGCACAGACGAACGATTTGAAATCCTCCCGTCCCAACGACTTCCTGACGGATGCGAACAACGTGACCCTGCCGGTTTTCGGAGGGGTACAGGGCGTGAAGCAGCACGGGTTTGTGGCGGAGGTGACCGGCGGGGCGGAATTCGCCGCGATTATGGCCACGCCGGCCGGTATGACCACCAAATATAACTGGATCACCTCCCGCTTTATCGTCCGCCAGAACTATATGCAGCCGACGTCGAAAAGCGGTTCGGGCGTCCAGGTCACCCAAAAGGTGCCCAACGCCTATACGGCCTCCATCGAGTACCATTTCCTGGATGGCGACGACGCCGACTATATCGGAATGGCCAAGTGGTACCGCAGCCGTCTGCAGGAACGGGGAATCCTGACCAAAAAAGCGGACGACGCGGCCGCCGGAATCCCGATGCAATTGGATCTGGTTATGGCGGATGTCAAAAAGGGGTTCCTCTTCAACAGCACCACCTCCATCACCACCACCGACCAGGTGGCCGGCCTGATGGACGCCTTGAAGGAACAGGGGATCGCCAATACCCAATACGTGCTCAAAGGCTGGCAAAGCGGCGGGCTGGGCGGCTATAACCCGCAGAAGCTCGGCTTTGAAAAGAAGAGCGGGAAAGCGGGGGATTACCGGACCCTGTCCGAAAAGGCCGCGGAGCTCGGCAATACGGTCGTGTTCTACGACGATCCGATGAATTTGACCGAGAGGCAGTTGGTGTATGCGGGAAACAACGCTCACACGATGTCGCAGATGCCGGTCCAGATCGTGCTTGAAAACTACACGCTGCTGTACAACAAGCGCCTGTTCGTAGGCCTGGACATCCTCGCGAACACCCTGGAAAACTCGCTGAAGTTCTATCAGAAGCAAGAGATCTCCAAGCTGGCGTTCGGAAGCCTGGGCGGCGTCCTGTATGCCGACCAGTACCGCGGACAGGAGGTTTACCGTGACCAGGCGCTAGCACAGATGCGGGACAGCATCGCCGTCTACGCTGAGAACAACATGGAAATGGCGTTCTATACGCCGAACCTATACATGCTGCCGTACTGTTCCGCCTATTACGATATGCCGCTGACCAACAGCCAGTTCCAGTTTGAGACCGACTCGGTGCCCTTCCTGCCCATCGTGTTCAAGGGCAGCCTCGACTATTTCACGCCGTATGTCAACGAGGGCCTTTTCTCCCAGACGGATGTGCTCAAAATGGTGGAATACGGTGCCTATCCGGCGTATGTCCTGACCGGAAAGCAGAACTTCGACATCTCGGATACGGCGTCCAATCAGTTGTTCTCCACCTACATTGAGGAGTGGCAGGGCAATATCGTGGATACCTACGGCAAGATTGACAAGGCCCTGCGGCAGGTGGCCGGCTCCACGATCGAGGATCGGGAGGTTCTCCGGGAAGGCGTGGTCCGGGTCACCTATGCGAACGGTGTCGAAATCTACGTCAACTATCTGGGCACGGATTATACGGACGGCGACATCAAGGTCCCGGCGCAGGATTATCTGGTGAGGGGGTAAGGGAAAGATGAAAAAGAACACGGAACCAAAGGCCCCCAAACCCCGGAAAGCCCGGAAGGCGATCGTGGCAAACGATGCCAAGCCCGCGCGCAGGATGAAAAATAAGACCCGCAACATGCTGCTCGGGTACGCATTTATCCTGCCGTGGTTTATCGGCCTGTTGGTGTTTACGGCCTGGCCGGTGATCTATTCCATGTATCTGAGCCTCTGCCGGGTGGCGGTGACCACCAGCGGCATCGACGCCCAGTTCACCGGCTTTGTCAATTATGTCCAGGCCTTCCGGGAGGACATCAACTGGAGCGGCCTGCTGGTCAATCAAAGCCTGTACGTGCTCGGGTGCACCCCCCTGATTATCGTCTTCTCCGTCATCATGGCCCTGCTCCTCAACCAAAAGGTCCGCGGCCGCCTCTTCTTTCGGGCGCTGTATTTCTTCCCCGTCATCATCATCAGCGGTCCGGTCATGAAGGAGCTGCTCACCAACAACGCTTCCAGTGTCATCACCGCCGAGGGCAACGCCTTTTACCAGATCTTTTCCCAAATTCCTTATATCGGGGATGTAATCATCTTCGCGTTCAGCGAGCTGGTGCTGATCCTGTGGTACTCGGGCGTCCAGGTGCTCATCTTCCTGGCCGGGCTGCAGAAGATCGACAAATCGATGTATGAGGCGGCCCGCATCGACGGGGCGTCGGGATGGGAGATCTTCTGGAAGCTCACCATCGTCCAATTAAAACCGATGGCCCTGATCAACGCCATCTTCACCATCGTCCAGTTGACCGGCTTTACGGACAACGACGTCAATACCTACATCAGTTCCCAGATGTTCGAAAAAACGGGAAAGATCTACTCGTATTCCTCGGCGCTCGCCTGGAGCAATTTCCTTGTGGTGCTGCTGATGATCGGCTTGGCTTTCCTGGTCTTTAGAAGCAAACGAGAGAAGGTGGCGAAGGCTTGAGAGGCACAGCGTTCAACCCGGGGTTTTGTGCTTTCCGGCCGGATGTGACGGCCGGCGGGCGGCTTCGCCAGACCGTCGGGTCCCCCAGTCACGGTGAAAGGAGTGGTGATCCGAATGAATAAGCTTGCCCAGTCCGTCCGGTCTTCTGCGTTTGGCGCCGCCGTCGACAAGGCGGCCGGTTCCACCAAGGATGTGGCGCGAAAGATCAAGCTGCGCAAACGTCTCTTCGGCGCCTTTGAATCGCTCGGGCTCATCAAAACGGTGATCATCTATTTTCTCCTCATCACCATCGGCTTCGTCTATCTGTATCCGCTTTTGTACATGATCATCAACAGCTTCATGACGGTGGACAATCTGATTGACCCCGCCGTCAACTGGGTACCTACGTCATTTTACCTCGGAAACTTCAAGGTTGCGTTCGGCGTGCTGGATTTTGGCCGGACCATCGGCTATTCGCTGCTGATTTCCAGCGTCTGCGCAATCGTCCAGACCGCGATCGGCGCCGTCGCCGGTTACGGTTTCGCCCGGTTCGACTTCCCCTGCAAGGGTCTTCTCATGGTGCTGCTCGTGGCGACCTTCATCATCCCCGAGCAGGTCACGATGGTCCCGCGCTACATCATGTTCAACGCCTATGGGATGAAGGATTCACTGTGGCCGATTTTCCTGCCGGCCGCCGTGGGGCAGGGGATCAAGGGCGCCCTGTTCATCCTCGTCTTCGTCATGTTCTTCAAGACCTATCCCAAAGCCTTTGACGAGGCTGCGGAGATCGACGGCGCTGGCAAAATCAAGGTTTTCCTGAAAATCGCGATGCCGATGGCCATTCCCGCGGTGGTGGTCTCCCTGATCTTCTCCTTTGTGTGGAACTGGAACGAGACGTTCAACATCTCGCTGTACAACAAGGATATCCAGACTCTCCCCATGCAGCTGAATATCTTTGTTGAACGGTACAGGGAGATGTACCCGACCACCGACGGCAGCGAGGTCAACCGCCTTAACGAAAGCATACGGATGGCCGCAACCCTCATCACGATTGCCCCTCTGATCGCGCTGTATATCGCGCTGCAGAAGCAATTTGTGGAAAGCATTGAGAAAACGGGTATCACCGGCGAATAAAATAGGGTTTTATCATGGGCTGAAATCACAAATTTCCTTATCACAACTCCGAAAGGATTGAAAGCGAGGAAAAATATGTTAGAATAGGTTTGTCACGTGAAATTTGTGAGGGGAGAGATTCCGCCGGATGAAAAAAATCACGTTAAAAGACATTGCGGAGGTAACGGGCCTCAGCATCAATTCGGTTTCAAGAGCCCTCAAGGACAAGGACAGCATCTCGCTGGAGACCCGGAAGATGGTTCAGCAGGTGGCCAAGGACATGGGGTATATCCCCAATTCCCTCGCCAGTTCCATGCGTTCCGGCCGGACCGACAGCATTGCCATCATCCTTGGCGAAATGGTCAACCCTTATAATGCCTACCTGATGAATCATCTGACGACACATCTCCACGACCGCGGCTATACCACCCTGATGTTCGTCACCAACCAGAGGCGTTCCCACGAGGAACGGGCGGTGCAGACCGCGATCAGCAAAAATGTGGACGCCATTATCAGCGCCACCCAGCTTAGGCCGGACAACTTGGAGCTGATTATGAACCACCATATCCCCTTCGTGCAGATCGGTCTGGTTTCGATGAAGCCGGCCTTCTGTCAGGTGAGCAAGGACGAATACCACTCGGGATACATAGCCGCCCGGCATCTGCTCCTGAAGGGACATCGCCGCATCCTGAACATTATCTTCCCGGAAAAGCATTTCGCGTTTTCCCATGAACGTATCCGGGGCATCCGGCAGGCTTACGCGGAATTCAATGTGCCCTTTGACGAAAAGTTGGTATATACCTATTACCGGGAGGAGACGGTCAGGACCATCATCGCCCGGGCACTCGAGGAAACCCCCTCCTTCACCGCCGTGATCGCGGGAAACGACGTGCTGGCCTGGCAGGTCGTGGAGACCCTGGAATCGAAGGGGATCCGGGTGCCGCAGGACTGCGGGGTCATCGGCTTCGACGACCTGCACTCCTTTATCAGCGTCCCCTATGTGCTGACCTCCGTCGCCTCCAACCTGTCGGACCTGACCCATCACGCCATCGACATGCTCATGGCGCAGCTCGACAACGAAATCACCACTCCCCGGATGTACATTGAGAGTACCTATCTGGTGGAGGGGGAAACCACGTAAAGGATGAATGGTATGCAAAGAGAGGAATATCCCCGCCCGCAATTTGTGCGCGACCGTTTCATGGTCATCAACGGAACCTGGGAATTCGGATACGACGATGCCGGCGTGTCCTTAGAGGAAGGGTGGTATCAGCCCGGCAAGGCGCTTCCCATGCAGATCGAGGTTCCCTTCGTCTATGAGTGCGCGATGAGCGGCATCGGCTGCCACGAAGAGCAGCACGACACCGTGTTTTACAAGCGCCGGTTCACCCTGCCGGAGGACTGGTCGAAGGACCGGATCCTGCTGCACTTCGGGGCGGTCGATTACCGCGCCCGGGTGTATGTCAACGGCACCTATGTGGGTGCGCATGAGGGTGGGCATTCCCCCTTCTCCTTCGATATCACCGACGCTCTTGTAAACGGGGAACAAGAGGTCGCGGTCTGGGTGAACGACCCGCTGGAAGACGAGTCGATGCCCCGGGGCAAGCAGTACTGGAAGATCCAGGAGCGGGGGATCTGGTACACCCGTTCCACGGGGATCTGGCAGTCGGTCTGGCTCGAGCCGGTCCCGGCTGTCCGGATCGATTCGGTGCGGTTCACCCCCGAGGTGGATTCCGGCCGGGTCAAGGTACAGGTTCGTTTTGTGGGAGACTGGACGGGCACGGCGCTGAAGCTCCGCCTGACCCTGAAAGGGGAGGAACTGCTGGAAGAGACGATCCAGGTCGGCGGCGATACCCTGGAGATGACCTGCTCGCTGGTTCAGAACCAGATCTTCCACACCAACACCCACGACGCGGGCTTGTTCTGGTCGCCGGAGCATCCCAACCTCATCGACGCTGACCTCTCCCTTCTCCGCGGGGATGCAATGGTGGACAGTGTGTCCAGCTATTTCGGCATGCGCAAGATCCACACAGAAAACGGCATGCTGATGCTCAACAACCGGCCGTATTATATGAAGCTCGTTCTCGACCAGGGCTATTGGCCGGGCAGCCTGATCACGGCCCCGGACGACGAGGCGTTCAAAACCGATATCGAGCTGGCCAAGAAGATGGGTTTCAACGGCTGCCGCAAGCATCAGAAGGCCGAGGATCCCCGGTTCCTGTACTGGGCGGATAAGCTCGGATACATCGTGTGGGGCGAAATGGCCGCGGCCTGCGTCTACAACGAAACGTCCGTGGCCCGTACCACCCGGGAATGGATCGATATCGTCGAGCGGGATTACAACCATCCCTGCATCTGCGTGTGGGTGCCGCTCAACGAGAGCTGGGGTGTGCCGTATATCGCGCACGACCCGCAGCAGCAGGCCCACAGTATGGCCATGTACTATATGCTCAAGAGCCTCGACACCACCCGTCTGGTCATCAGCAATGACGGCTGGGAGCTGACCCACACCGATATATGCGCCATCCACAACTACACCCACGGCGCAACGCCCGAAACCGAGAAATACGCCCACTTCTGCCGGTCGGTCGGTGAGAAGGACGACATCCTGAGCGACGTGCCCGCCGGGCGGCCCGTCTATGCCGAGGGCTATGGATACCGCGGCGAGCCGATCCTCATCACCGAATGCGGCGGCATCGCGTTCGATACCAGCCGTCCGGGTGGTTGGGGATATACCAAGGCGGCGTCTCCGGAGGACTATCTGGAACAGTACCGCCGCGTGATCTCCGCGATCCTGCATTCGCCGGCGGTGTTCGGGTTCTGCTATACCCAGCTGACCGACGTCGAGCAGGAGGTCAACGGGCTGCTGGGCTACGACCGCACCCCCAAATGCGATCTGGAGGAAATCAAGAAAATCAACAACGCGTACAGGCCCCGCGGCGTCTATTGACGCCGCAGGGCCCGTCCCGCATGGGAGGGGCCCGGGCCTCTGCGCATGGATGAACGTTAACCCGGCGAGGGTTAACGATAATTCCCGGAATAACCGGATATCCAAAGGGCCGGCCGTGCCGCCGCTCGGGCGGCACATAGAGAAACGTGCGCAAAGGAGTCGGGAATGAGCAAGAAAAAATGGGCTGTCATCGGCTCGTCCGCCGGTGTACTGCTGCTGGCGGGGGTGACGGTGTTGGTTGTTCTGCTGAACCGGGTCAAAACCATTCCCTATGTGGAAGATGAGAAGTTTATTTCCAAGTATACCTATAAAAATCAGCCCACCATGGGGGTGGGAGATCCCTACCTTTTTACAGACAACGGCAAATACTATTTTACCGGCACCAACGATGGCGTGAGTTACAATCTCCGGGTGTCTGAGGACTTGAAAACCTGGAAGCCGGCGGGAAAAATCTTTTCCAAGGAGAGCGAAGGGGCCTGGGGGACTAAAGAATACTGGCAGCCCCAGGTCATCAAGGGCCCCGACGGAAAGTATTACCTCTATTACTGTGCGCATTACCCGCCGAGCGGCTTCTCCCGAATCGGGGTGGCGGTGTGCGACACCGTCGACGGCGATTACAGGGAGGTTCATGGAAAACCCCTCTTCGATCCCGGATATTCCGTGATCGATCCTCATGTCTTTATCGATGACGACGGGCAGATCTACCTGTATTATTCCCGTGGGGTCAGCCAGAATGTTGTCGGGGGGATCAAAACCAGCCAGATCTATGTCGTGAAGATGAAAAGCATGACCGAACTGGCGGACGGCGCGGAATATGTCCAGCTCACCACCCCCACGCAGGGCTGGGAAACCCAGAGCACCGGCACCCGCTGGAACGAGGGGCCGGATATCCTCAAACACGACGGTAAATATTATCTGTTTCTGTCCGCGAACAATTTTGCCACCCGGAACTATTCGATCGGCTATGCGACCGCCGATTCCCCGATGGGGCCCTTCACTAAGGCGGAGGACAATCCGGTCCTGGCGACACCGCAGAAGCTCATTTCCGGGACGGGAAACAACAGCTTTTTCTATTCGGTGGACGGCAAGGAGCTGTTTACCGCCTACCACGCCCACCGTTTTCCCGACAAGCCCAGCGGCAACCGGGTGCTCTATATCGACCGTTGCGGCTGGAGGGAGGACGGCACGTTCTACATCAACGGGCCGACCATCACCCCACAGCCCCAGGTTTCGGGGGTGTCGGCCCTCGAGCCGGTGACGGCGGGGGACTTCACTGTCAGGGCCAGCTCCTCTGCGGAGGGATACGACCCCGAAAATGCCTATAACGGCCAGATCGGGATCCATGCCCGCCTTGCCACTTACGAATGGCTGGCGGATGAAACGGACAAGGCGCCGTATTGGGAGCTCACCTTCGCCGACGCGCCGGAGACCGATGCGCTGTTCCTCTATTCGAGCGCGGTGGAAAACCGCCGCCCCGTGAGCTACGATGTGATCCTGAACGGCAAAACCGTTTACAGCGGCGTTCCCGCCAAAGCCGCTCCCGGCGAGGCCTCGATTCTCAAGCTGGAGGAGACCGTCAAGGTGAGATCGGTGCGCATCGTGCCCCATGACAGGGGCGAGGCGGATCGTTTCGGTTTTTCCGACGTGCAGCTGTTCCAGATCGGGGAGGCTTCTTAAACCGGGCAGAGCGGGGCCCCATCGGCTAACCGCGGCCGGGATAACCGGTTTTCTTCTGACAAGCAATCGAGCACGCCGGAAAAACACGCGGGTTCGGTTGACCGATAATCAACATACGATCAGAAAGGATGGATGATAGCCATGAGAAAAGGACGGATTGTCTGCACGGCCCTGGCGCTCTGCACGGCGGCTACCCTTTGCTCCTGCACTGCCGGTTCGGGCGGCATCGAGATCACGCCGATCGATAAGCTCAACACCACGGCGGGGGAGATCAACGATCACGCGGACGAATGGGCGTACAGCCAGCTCGAATCCAATTTCCGACGGTACGTCGAGGTGGGCAACGATAAGCTGCGTATCAAAAACGCGATCTATCCCCGGATCAAAAAGCAGGCCGAGGACAATTACCTGATGTTTTATCAGGACGGCCAGATCGGCTGGAACATTTATTATTCGGTCAGCTCCGACCTGGTCAATTGGAGCCTGGGCTTCAAGCTTTTCAACTCCGTCAAGATCGACGTAGACGGCATCGAGGACGATAAATGCTATTCCACCTGTGACGCGATCGTGCTGGACAACGGCGATATTATGGCGGTCGCATCCTTCCGCTCGAACAAGAACTTCCGTAAGGACAACCGCTTCAACGGCCTGGCGATGCGCAAGAGCTCGGACGGCGGCAAGACCTGGAGCGAGGAAAAGGTCATCTATACCGGATCCAATTGGGAGCCCTCCCTGCTCCAGCTCCCGGACGGCGAGATCCAGGTGTATTTCACCCACTCGGCTCCGAAGAACCAGCCTCAGATCGAGGCCGGCGTGCCCACCTCCCAGATCGTGGCCTCCTCGGGCACGGCGATCATCCGCTCCAGGGACTACGGCGAGACCTGGGATCCTTATGTGACCGAGCCGCCCTATGCCGCCTGGCGGGTGTGCCAGCAGTATGTCGAAACCAAAAACGGCATCCAGGTATTCACCGACCAGATGCCGGTTGCCATCCTGCTCAACAACACCAACACGATCGCGCTGGCAACCGAGTCGAAGTTCACCAGCGGTACGAAAGAGACCTATTACATCACCATGGGCTACAGCGACGATAACTGGGCAACGGCGCTGGGTATCGATGAGGAAGGTCCGGCGGACAAACAGGAGAACATGTATCTGGGTGCGGCGCCCTACATCCGGCAATTCCCCTCGGGAGAGACGGTGCTGGCGAACAACCGGAATTCCAAGTTCCAGATGCGGCTGGGCGATTCCCTGGCCAGGACGTTCGGGGATCCCATCGAGCCGCTCAGGGGGACCGGTTACTGGGGCTCGCTCGAGCTGGTCGGTTCCCACAACATGGTGGGCACCATGGCGTATGCCAAAAAGGTCAACAACGTCAACCAGAACGCCCTGATGATCAGCCAGAACATCCTCAACCACCGCATCGACGCGCCGCAGGCCGGCATCCGGGTTGACGGCAAAAACGCGGACTGGGCCGATGTTACCGACGCCTTCTTTGTCGGCAGCGAAACCCAGGCGCAGGCCGCCGTCCGCCCGGCCAAGGATGACGACAACCTGTATTTCCTCGTGGAGACGCTGGATTCGGTCGTGACCGCGAAGGATGGCGTGGAAATCTATCTGGGAGATTGGGCTTCGGAGCAGCTGGACAGCAACACCCTGAAGCTGAAGGTCGGCCCGTCCGGGCTGATGGAGGCCGGACGCTTCGACGGCAGCGACTTTGCGGCGCTGTCGGATGCCGATATGAAAGCCATCAAAGTCAAAGCCACCGTCCAGGGGACGCTGGACAACGACGACGATGAGGACACCGGCTATCTGGTGGAGCTGGCCATCCCGCGTTCCCTGCTCCAGATTTCGGATCGGCAATTGCGCTGCAACATTATACTCCGTAACCAGGAGAAGGACGGCCGCGTGATCGAGGATAAAATCGGCACCGTCCGCTGGAATGTCCCCAGTGAATGGATGCCTCTGACCATAGGCTGATTCCGGCCGACACTGTCAAAGGAGGATCTGCCCTATGAAAGCACGCGCCCTGTGCGGCGTTATGGCCCTGTGCTTCGCCGGTGCCTTCCTGTGCTCCTGCAAACCACAAAAAGCGGCTCCGGAAGATATCGTCATCCATTCCATCAACAGCCTCAACGCGGGCGAGCCTGTCATCAACGATCACGCCGCGGATTGGGACAAAAGCCTGCTCGAACCCAATTACCGGCAGTATACCGAGGTGACAGGGGATACGCTACGCATCCGGGAGGCCAACTATCCCCGGATCAAGAAGATCGCGGATGACCGCTATATCCTGTTCTATCAGGACGCGCGGGTCGCCCGGAATATCTATTATTCCGTCAGCAGCGATCTCAAGGAGTGGGGGCTGGGACTCAATCTTTTCGCGTCCCGCAGCATTACCGTGAACGGCGAGAGCGACACCCTGTGCTATTCCACCTGTGATGCTACCGTGCTGCAAAACGGCGACATCATGGCCATCGCCTCCTTCCGTTCCAGCCGGAACTTCCGCCGCACCAACGAGTTCAACGGCCTGGCTATGAAGATCAGTTCGGATGGCGGCCGGACCTGGGGAGAGGAACAGATCATCTACAAGGGCTCCAACTGGGAACCGCAGATCTTGCAGCTGCCCGACGGTGAAATCCAGGTGTATTTCACCCACGGCGGTCCCAAGATCCAGCCACAGATGGAGGCGGGAATTCCCGAATCCGAGATGGTGCCGTCCTCGGGCACGGCGATCATCCGGTCGAAGGATAACGGCAAAACCTGGGATCCTTACGTGATGGAGCCGCCCTACGCGGCCCATCGGGTGAGCCAGCAATATGCCTATACGAAAAAGGGGATCCAGGTGTTTACCGACCAGATGCCCTGCGCGATCCTGCTTAACAACACCGACACCATCGCGCTGGCGATGGAATCCATGTTCGTCAGGGATGGGGAAGATGTCCTCTACATCACCACGGCTTACAGCGACGACAACTGGGCCGTGGGTCTGGGGCTCGATGAGGAGGGGCCGGCTGACAAGCAGGAGAACATGTGGCATGGGGCGGCACCCTATCTGCGGCAATTTCCCTCGGGGGAGACCGTCTTATCCTACAACCAGAAACGGTTTCAGATCCGGCTGGGGGATTCCCTGGCCCGCGAGTTCGGCGACCCTCTCTTTCCTCTTAACGGGACCGGCCGCTGGGGCTCGCTGGAGCTCATCCAATCCCACATCGTGGTGGGCACCATGGCCTATGTCTTCGAGGATAAAAGCGAGCAGAACCGGATCATGATCAGCCAAAATGTCCTCAACCACCGTATCGACGCGCCGCGTGCCCGGATCCGGGTCGATGGCGACAACACGGACTGGGACGATGCTACCGACGCGCTGTTTGTGGGCAGCGACAGCCAGGCCCAGGCCGCTGTCCGCCCGGCCAAGGACGACGACAACCTGTATTTCCTCGTGGAGAGGCTGGATGCCGACTTATCCGACGGGGATACGGTGGAGCTGTATCTTGCCGACAGCGGTTCCGATACGCTGGATACCAATACCCTGCGCCTGACCGTCGGGCCGAACGGCCTGATGGGCGCCGCCCGCTTTGACGGGAGCGACTTCGCGGAAATCGAGGCCGGCGGAATCCAGGCGGCGGTGACTTTGCAGGGGACAGTCGGCAACGACGGGGACGAGGACACCGGCTATCTGGTGGAGGTGGCCGTCCCACGCTCCCTGCTCCGCATTTCGAATCAACAGTTGCGCTGGAACGTCCTGCTCCGGGACCGGGGGACGGACGGCCGTGTGACTGAGGATATACTCGGCACCATTCGCTGGAATGTTCCGGGCGATTGGATGCCCCTGACCGTCGATTAACCCCTGCCGACTCTACCAAAGGAAAGGAAACTCACCCCATGAAAAAACGCATCCTGTGCGGCGTCATGGCCCTGTGCCTCGCCAGTGTCTTTCTGTGTTCCTGCAAACCCAAGAAAACGGATCCGGAAGACATCGTCATCCATTCCATCGACAGCCTCAACGCGGGCGAGCCCGTCATCAACGATCATGCCGAAGATTGGGACAAAAGCCGGCTCGAGCCCAATTTCCGGCAGTATACCGAGGTGACGGAAGGGAAGCTGCGCATCAAGGCCGCCAATTATCCCCGGATCAAAAAGATCGCGGATGACCGCTATATCCTGTTCTATCAGGACAACCAGACGGCCTCCAATATCTATTATTCCATCAGCAGTGATCTCAAGGAGTGGGGACTCGGTCTCAAACTCTTCAATGCCCACAATATCACGGTCTTCGATTCCAGTGACAAGATGTGTTATTCGTCCTGCGACGCTACCGTGCTCCAAAACGGCGACATCATGGCCATCGCCTCCTTCCGCTCGGGCCGCAATTTCCGGGTGACGAACGAGTTCAACGGCCTGGCTATGAAGATCAGCTCGGATGGGGGCCAGACCTGGGGCGAGGAACAGATCATCTATAAAGGATCCAACTGGGAGCCGCAGATCCTGCAGCTCCCGGACGGCGAGATCCAGGTCTACTTCACCCACGGCGGTCCCAAGATCCAGCCCCAGATGGAGGCGGGCATCCCCACCTCCCAGATGGTGCCGTCCTCTGGTACGGCGATCATCCGGTCGAAGGACAACGGAAAAACCTGGGATCCTTACGTGATGGAGCCGCCCTACGCGGCCCATCGGGTGAGCCAGCAGTACACTCATACCGACAAGGGGATCCAGGTGTTTACCGACCAGATGCCCTGCGCGATCCTGCTCAACAACACCAAGACCATCGCGCTGGCCATGGAATCCAAGTTCATGGAAGGCTCGAAGGAAGTCTATTACATCACGATGGCCTACAATGACGACAACTGGGCCGTGGGTCTGGGGATCGACGAAGAGGGCCCCGCCGACAAGCAGGAGAACATGTATCTGGGCGCGGCACCCTATCTGCGCCAGTTCCCTTCGGGGGAGACCATTCTGTCGAACAATCGCAGCTCCCATTTCCAGATCCGGCTGGGGGATTCCCTGGCCCGCGAGTTCGGGGACCCGATCGACCCGATGCATGGGACCGGCTTTTGGGGCTCGCTGGAGCTCATCCAGTCCCATATCGTGGTGGGGACCATGACCTATGCCCGTAAGGTGAGCGGCCAGCAGCAGAACCGGATCATGATCAGCCAGAATGTCCTCAACCACCGCATCGACGTGCCGCAGGCCAAGCTGAAGGTGGACGGGGACAACACGGACTGGGCCGACTATACCGACGCGCTGTTTGTGGGCAGTGAAAGCCAAGCGCAGGCCGCCGTCCGTCCGGCCAAGGACGACGACAACTTGTATTTTCTCATAGAGAGGCTCGACACCTATCTGTCCGACGGGGACACGGTGGAACTGTATCTCGGGGACAGCGGCTCCGACAAGCTGGATACCAATACCCTGCGTCTGACTGTCGGGCCGAACGGCCTGATGGGCGCCGCCCGCTTCAATGGCAGCGATTTTGCGGAAATCGATGCCGGCGGGATCCAGGCGGCGATGACCCTGCAGGGGACGATCGGCAACGATGAGGACGAGGACACCGGCTATCTGGTGGAGCTCTCCCTGCCCCGGTCGCTCCTCAAGGCCACGAACGACAGGCTGCAGTGCCACATCGTGCTGAAAAACCAGGATGAGGGCGGTACGGTGGTTGAGGACTCCATGAGCGATATCCGTTGGAACGTTCCGGACGAGTGGATGACACTGAATTTGGGGTGACCGAGGACCGGAGATGAGGAGGGGCCGGCTCCGCCGGATCATACACGGTTTCAAACAATGAGAGGGGTTGTAAAGACATGTACCCAAAGCCGACATGGGTTCGTTTTGCCCTGGTGGGAATCGCCATGCTGTTTTTGTGTTCGTGTAAGCCGAAGGATCCGTCCAACCCGGACGGATCGGCGGCGGGGGATGCCAGCGGAACATCTTCCGTGGGCGGCGGCCTGCCCGGCGGGTCGGATCCGAGCGGGTCGCCATGGGATCCGTCAAACCCGGACGGATCGACGACGGGGGATCCGTCCGCGCCGGGCTCCGACGGCAGCTCCGCCGGGCCGGGCAGCAGCTCTGGCGGCGGATCATCCACCACCTCCGGCGGACCTGGCGGGAATCCGAATTCCTCCACCGGCCCGACCAATCCCGGAGAGGATCCGGAACCGCCGGCGCGCGTGTATGTCACGCCGTTCGGCCGGCTCAATACGACCGATAAAACCATCAACTCCCACGAAGGGGATGAGGGTGCCAGCAGCCTGGAGCTGGACTTCCGGGGCTATACGGAGGTAACACCGTCGACGCTGACGGTGTCGGCGGCCAACTATCCCCGCATCAAAAAGCTGCCGAACGGCCAGTACATCCTGTTCTGGCACAACAACTCCGTGGGCGCGAACGTCTTTTACACCCGCAGCTCCGACCTGAAAAACTGGGAGCCGGTGAAAAAGGTGTTCGAGGCGACGCCTATCACCGTCAATGGGCAGTCGGATGAGCGTTCCTATTCCAACGCGGACGCACTGGTACTGCAAAACGGGGAGCTGATGGTGGTCGCGTCCTTCCGGGCGAAAAACCATTTCCGCAAAGATAACGCCTATAACGGCATCATGATGCGCAAAAGCAGCGACAACGGACAGACCTGGAGCGATGAGCAGGTGATTTACCGGGGGTCCAACTGGGAACCGCAAATCCTGCAGCTTCCCTCTGGTGAAATCCAGGTGTATTTCACCCATTCCGGTGCCAAAAGCCAGATGCAGATCGAAATGGGGTGGACCGGGGACAACATGGTCGCCTCTTCCGGCACGGCCATCGCCCGTTCTTATGACAACGGAAAGACCTGGAAGGCGAACCAGCCGGATTCCTATGCCGGTTACGCCATCTCCCAGCGCTATATCGACACGGTCAGGGGAATCAAAGTCTTCACCGACCAGATGCCTTGCGCGCTGCTGCTCAACAAATACAACACCATCGCGGTGGCGATGGAGTCCAAGGTGTTTTACGGCGTCGACTATTACAACATCTCGGTGGCATATTCCGACGACAACTGGGCCCGTACCCTTGGGATCGACGAAGAGGGTCCGTCCGACAAGCAGAAGGATCTTTGGAACGGCGGCGCGCCCTATCTCAAGCAGTTCCCCTCCGGTGAGACGATTCTCTCCTACAACGCGAAGAACGTCTATCAAATCCGGCTCGGGGACGCCAAAGCCCGCAAATTTTACAATCCCTGCCTGCCGTTCGGCAAAGAGATGACGGGGGTTTGGGGTTCGCTGGAGCTCGACGGATCCCATACCGTCATCGGCACGGTTCAGGACAGAAGCTCGGGCAGCAGCCATATCCTCATCGGCAGAATGAACCTCAACCACACCCTCTACGCGGGGAATATGACCCCCGCCGTGGATGGCGACAATAAAGACTGGGCGGGCAATACCGAGGCGTTTTTTGTGGGAAGTGAATCCCAGGCGCAGGCGTCGGTGCGCATGTCCTATGACAAGGACAATCTGTACCTGCTCGTCGAACGGCTGGACTATGACCTGCTGTCCCAGGACACGGTGGACGTGTATCTCAATCCCAGCACACAGGGGCTGGGGGGAAACTCCCTGCGTCTGACCGTCGGGCCGAACGGCCTGCAGCAGACAGCCCGGTATTCGGGCGGGCGCTGGAAGGACGAGACGGTGCCGGGGGCCGAGGGAAAGGCCTTGCTGCGGGGGACTGTGGGCGGATCGTCCGATCAGGACGAAGGATACGCGGTGGAGGTTGTCATCCCCCGCACGGCCATCCAGGCAAACGCCAGCACACTGCGCTGTGCACTGACACTGTATAACCAGGACAAGGGGACATCGCGGATTGAGGACGGCCTCGACTCTGTGAGCCTCTCCCAGCCGACCTCCTGGCTCAAGGTCCGTTTGGGATGATCCCGGCGGAGGAAATTCGAAAGGCGGAGGCACTAATCGTGCCTCCGCCTTTTTCCGTAAGCGCGTCGGGGAATGCCGAACAGCCGGGGTTCAGGACGACAGCCATTCTTTTAGGGTCGCCGCTGTTTCACGCAGGGTGGAGAGACGCCCGTCGTGCATGAATTCGAGCAGCAAGGCATGGTTACCGCCCGCCTCGCGGAAGGCGGCCAGATACGCCCGCCAGTCCGCCTCTCCCTCCCGCAATGGATAACGGCCCCGGGCATCCCAGTGAAAAACATGGAGATGGGCGGTATGGGGGGCCAAGGCCCTGGCTGCCTCAAGATTGTATCCAAAGGAGCGGAACTGATTAGGCTGCCAGTACATTTGGACATTCGGCCGGCCGACGAGAGCGAGGAAACGCAGGGAGGAGGGATAATCGTCCGTCAGGGTGCCAGCGTGGCATTCGAGGGTCAGGGTAATCTCCCGTTCGGCGGCCAGCCCGGCAAGAATTCGCATCTCTCCGGCCATCTGTTCGAATTCCGGCCGGGACAGGGCAGCCGATCCCTTCCGCCCGCCCCACAAGCGGATGAAGGGCGCGCCCAGTGCCTCTGCCGTATCCAGCACGGGGAGGAAATCCGACGCGGGGTTGGCGCTCATCCCCAGACGGTAGTAGGAACCGTAGGCGAATACCTGGAGCCCGGCGCCGGCCGTCAGGCGGGCCACGGAACGGGCGGTATCGAGATCGCCGGGGGGACGTGGACATCCCCGCCCCATTCGATGCCGGACAGGCCGGCGGCGGCCGCTTCGCGCAGGATGGTTTCCGGGCGTTCTTCCCGGAACGAGATGGATACCAGGCCGGCTGCAAACATGCGCGTCTCCCTTTCTAAGCCATGGTGGCGAGCATGGGGAGGGTCACTTCGTATAAGGCGGGCTCCCCTTGCCGCAGGCGTCGGAATTCCTCGAGCATGTAGCGGGACATACGTTCCACTTCATGCCCGGTGCTGCCTGCGATATGGGGGGAGAGCCAGACGTTCGGCAGGCGGTAGAACGGGTGTCCGGCCTCGGGCGGTTCCGGGCTGGTGACGTCGAGCAGGGCGGTGCGTCCCGGCTGCTCGGTGAGGGCCCGGACGAGATCCGCCTCCACCACCTGGGCCCCCCGCCCGGTATTGATGAAGACGCCGTTTGCGGGCATGAGGGAAAAGAGCGGATAGTTCAGTATTCCGGCTGTCCGGGGATTGTTGGCCAGATGGTTGGACACCGTCTGACACTCGGAGAACAGCGTCTCCAGGGAGACGCTGCGTACACCCCATTCCGCGGCCTTTTCAGGCGGCAGGAAGGGGTCGTATACCAGCACGTCCAGTTCGCGGCCGTGCAGCATCCGGATCACCATCGAGCCGATCATGCCGGCGCCGATGATCCCCACCTTGCAGCGGACATTGCCTGGAAAGCCGGCGGCGTGCCGTCTGGCGGCCTGCACTTGGCCGGCGCTGCACAGCGCCGCGGCCCCGAAAAAGCCCTTGTTGGCCAGCAGGATCTGGCTGACCGTGAACTCCGCCACCGGCACGGCGTTGGCTCCCCAGGCGCTGAATATCCGGATACCCCGGTTTAAAAACGGGCGGGCAAAGCCCTGGACCGTCCCGGCGGCGTAAAACACAGCCTTCAGCTTGGGGAAAAACCGGGCGATTTCCTCCTCCGCCAGGGCGGGCATCCCCCAGGTGCTGAACAGGCAATCAGCGTCGGCCGGCCCGGCGCTGGCAAGTTCATCCCGCGTCAGTATGGTTCCGGTGTCGAGCCCAGCCTCTTCGCGGAGGGAGGTGAGGATATCGTCCGGATACACCCTCCGGATATCTCCGGGACGGCCGATCAACAAGCTTTTCATGCGCGCTGCTCCTTTCGCCGGTCTGGGTTCCATTCTACCGGCGGCGCTGGCCGGTTGCAAGCTTCGGCGGCGGAAAAGCGGAATGTATCGATTACGCGGCTGAAAACGCCGATCCGTTCACAGCCCTTTGGCCTTGAGCTCCCGCACCAGCCCGATGTAAAACCCGGCCACATCGAATCCGGGAATATTTTTCCTGGTCAGGTCGATCATGTCCCCGTGGGAAATGCCCCGCTCCTTTTGGGGATCCACCAGCCCGAGAAAGGTGCCCCATTTGGCCGATTCCACCCCGACAAGCCCGTCGTTGTCCCCTTCCAGCGGCCGGATCAGGGTATAGCCGAGATTCAGGGGGAAGGCGGCGCTGCCCCGCTTTTTCATGCGGGACATGACGCTTTGGTACAGAACCCCCGGAACGTCCGGGACCTCGCGGTTGAAGGCGGCGCAGCTTTCGGCGGTCAAGGCGTGGATGCCGCCGTAAAAATCGGGATCGCGGTCCCCGAGCTTCCGGAACACCGCGTTGTATCGTTTGGCCACGGCCCGTACGATACCGTCTGGAACGATCTGCAGCAGGCGGCCGACGAACAGGCAGCCCCGGTGAGGGGTGTTGACGGTGGTCAGAGAGGCGACGGCGCCGGCCATGCCGAGCCGGGCGATGGCGTAGCGGGCATCCAGACCGCCCTTGGAATGGGCGATGATATGGAGCTTTTCACTGTGGATGTTTTGCAAGACCTGCTCGATCTGCTCTTTCAGTTCGGCTGCGCTTGTCTCCACCGGGGCAGCGGATTGCTGCCGGCCATAGAACACGGCGGCGCCGTTTCTCTGCAGTTCCCGGGGGATCCGGCCCCAGTAGTTGAACATCTGCCAGTCACGGAAAAAGATGCCGTGGACCAGCAGGATGGGATACCGGGTTTTGCAGATTTCGTTCTCCTTTTCCGCCAGAAAGGTCTCCAGCTTGACCATCTCAAAGCGGAATTCTTTCCAGGCGGTCCGGCAGACCTTCCCAAACAGGAAGAGGTTGAAAACCGGCATCCACCAAAACAGCAGGAACAGCACCCGCCAGAGGATGCCGAGCTGTTCCGAGGTGGCGACGATCCGGATAAATCCGTTGGCAAGCAGCAGGGCATGTACCGCCAGGGCGAGGACGCTGGTGGCGATCAAACGGGGCATGGAGAGCCCCCGGTCCGCGCCGAGGCAAAGCCATAGAAAGAGCCCGCATTCGATCACGAATGAAACGGCGGCGCAAAGCACCAGCTCATAGCCGCCGATGAGGATGGACAGGCGGGGCGGCGCCCCTTTTTCCCGTCGGGGCAGGATATGGAGAAGCAGGTAAAGGGCGGTCAGAGACAGGGCCGGCGCTATCCACGCCGGCCATGGCCAGCCGGCAAGCCCAGACAATACCGGCAGATTGCTCAGGGCCAGGAGCGTAAGGATTTTCAGTGCCCTCATCAGGATCCTGGCAAAGGTACGGCCGCCCGTCTGCATTCTGTCCCCACCCCTTTGTCAAACTCACCCTCATCCTATCATATTTTCACCTGAAAATCCAGCCGCACGCGCAAACGGCCCTCCGGATGACTCCGGAGGGCCTTACGGCGGAAAGGGCTATGCACCCATGGGCAGGAACACGATCATGGAGAGAATGAACATGAACACCGTGCCGACGATCATGGGAAGAGAGGTACGTTTGACCACTTCGATGGGGCTGCGCTTGACCGACCCCGCCACGATCATGGTGACGGCGGAGACCGGGGAGACCGCCCGCAGCAGGTTGCCGGCCAGGCCCATGGGGATACTGATGGCCAGGACGTTGATACCCGCCGCCGCGGCCAGGGGCACCATCAGGGGGACCATAGCGAAGAACAGGGCGGTACCGCTGCCGCTGAGAAGGACGATCAGGGCGGTGAGGGCCAGCAGAATCAGGGGCAGGACGAAGCCGAGGCCGCCGCCCTGGATACCGACCATGGCGTCCTGGAGCGCCTGGATAAGGCCGATGGCCTTGAGGCCGGTGACGAACACCGACGCCGCCACCAGCAGGGCCACGATGGGCATGGCGCCGCCCATGCCCTTGAAGAAGGCCTCGGTGCCGTCCAGGGCTTCCTTGGCCTTGCGGCGCCGGATGATCTGACAGATGATGGCCACCACGAAGGAGAAGAGAGTGGCGACCTCCACACTGATGCTGATGTTTAAGTCGGTGAAGGATCCGATGAAGAAGACCACGATGAGCAGCAGGATGGGCAGCAGAGGCAGGATCGCGTACACGGTTTTGAATAGCGCGCCGCCTTCGATAGGCTTGACGTCCCGGATCTCCGCCTCTCCGGCCCCGGCCAGAGAGCCCTTGGTTTTTTTATCCATGAAACGCTGCCAGAAATAGTGGACCAGGGCCATGACCAGCAGGGTGGGGATGGAGACGATGGCGTGATAGCGGAACACGTAATCGGTAGGGGTCAGTCCTGCGAACTGGGTGGTCTGCGCCAGTTCCTCGGCAATGGCGACATTGTCGCTGCCGAGAGGGGTGGGCATGACGGTGGCGGTAGTGGCGATGACGCCCGCGGCGGTCAGGGAACTCATACCCGACTGCACCAGCACCGGAAAGAGGGTGGCCAGTAGGATGATCGCCAGATTGGAGGCGCTGGGAATGACCAGGGACAGCAGGTTCCCCAGCAGGAAGACCACCGGCACCAGGATATAGGCGGACTTGATGTGCTTGATGGGTTTCGTCAGCACGCTGACGGTGACCTCGTTGGCCCCGATGTGGCTCATATACGCTGAATAACCGCCGAGGATCAGGATGATGAAACCGGCCGAACGCAACGTATCCTTGAACTGGTCGGCAACGGCCTTGAGCGGATCGAGCCAGACAGCGCCGGTGGATGCGAAATCCTTGACACCGATACCATTGCCCATAGCCATACCGATGAACATCAGCAGGATGCCCATAAGGAACAGGGTGATCTTAATGTCCATCTTCTTGATGAGCATGAAGATTACCACCGCTACGGCGATGATGGCTGAGCCGTACATGATAACTGCGGACATATGCTTACCTCCTCTAAACTCTATCGGATCCCCTCATGGGGTTCAGACGCATTTTTCGATGCCGTTTAAAAACCAGGTGCGGAAGCGGTCCTGATCGATATCCATGCAGACCTTTGCGTTGTGGGGTTTTCCGAGATATCCCTTGAGATCCACCAGGGTGCAGCCCGCGGTCATGCTGCCGGAGAGCTCCACGTCCACCGTGGTCTCCTCCATTTGGTACATGCCGGGGTCCAGCAGATACGCGATGGCGCAGGAGTCATACATTTTGAGCCCCGTTTTCATGCTGCCGCCCCGGTATTTCTGGAACAGGCAGTAGGCCATCCGCCCTACCTCGCCCATGGCGGGAAGCTTCGCGCTGTCTTCCGGGAGCACGAGCGCTTTCCAGCCAACGTCCAGCCCCGCCATGACGATGGGAAGCCCCGCGTCGAAAACGATTTTGGCGGCTTCGGGATCGGTGGCGACGTTGAACTCCGACATCACGCCCTTATTCCCCCGGGCGGCGGAGCCACCCATCATCACGATTTCGTCGATATTCCCCTTGACCTCGGGAAAGGTTTTGAGCAGCAGGGCGATGTTGGTCAAGGGCGCGATGGGCACCAGGGTCACCGGCCGGTCGCTTTCCAGAATGACGCGGCGCATGGCCTCCGCTGCGTTTTCCTTCAAAAGCAGATGGTCGTCGGGTTCCTCGAAATCGAAACCCTCCATGCCGCTGGCCCCATGGACGTTGCTCGCATCCAGGAAGGGGCGGATCAGAGGGGCGTCGGCCCCCTTGGCGACCGGCACCTCTTTTCCATAAAATTGGAGCAGGCGCAGGGTGTTGTAGGTGACCTTATCCAGGGAGACATTGCCCGCCACCGTGGTCAGCAGCCGGACATCCAGTTCTCCGCTGAACAGGGCGATCGCGATGGCGACAGCGTCGTCGATGCCGGGGTCGGTGTCGATGATGATGGGGCGTTTGTTCATAAAAAATCCTCCTTTGTGGATTCAAATGGTGATATACTCCGTATAGTGGCGACGGCCGTCCGCGTTTCGGGAAGGGACACGGGGACGAATTGTACCATGCCATGTCCCAGATCCGCCGTGGGCCGTCGGATGAATCCGTATTTTTCGTAGAATCCCTCGGTTCCGGGCGTGGCCATCAGGCCGACATATGCCCCGTCACATCCCGCGGCGTTGACATATCGCAGCAGGGATTCCATCAGCATCTGCCCGATACCGTGCCCCTGGCGGTCGGGATCGACGACGATGTCTTTGAAAAAGAAGACGATGCGGCCGTCCCCGACGATGCGGGCGATGCCTACGGCCTGTCCGTTCTCGCGGACTTCAGTGGTGAAAAGGCTGTTTTTCAGGGCGGCGGCCGCATCCTCCGGACGATAGGGGCGAAACCGCACTTTTTGCCGCAGGCGGCAGTAAGTCTCCGCTGTCAGGGCGTTTTCCACGATTGTCAGCATGTGTCACCGTCTCTTTGCTCGATTTGTCACTCCGCCCTTGGGTCACGCCAAAGTATGGGCAGAAAAGGATGCGGTTATTCCATTGCGTGGCGGTTTTCGTGGAATTAACCGTGCCAAAGGGGAATACGGGATCTTTTCCAGATTTTTTGTGCTCCAAAGGGAAGAAAAGACTGTTTAGTATGGGGCGGCTGGCGGCAAAATATGTATACTTTCATCGGCTTTATCCCCGTGGCTTAGGGCTTTTCATCTATGATCCGGATTATAAATGCACGATCTGGGTGAAACGCCGCGTCTGGCGGACGACATTTGGGTCCCGTCGCCTCAAACACCTTGGTTTTTTGGGCGATATATGGTATACTTAATAAAATGGATAGGTGGTTTGCGGTTATTGGCCGTATGACGAGACGGAAATCGGATACACTTGGATGATGGGAAGGGTGGAATATGAAAAACAACGGGCTGTTTCTGCGCGTTCTCTGGATCGTTTCCGGAGTACTCCTCATTGCAGCCGGCGTCCTGTCTATGTGGAATCCCCAGGCGGTTGCCCGCTTCTTTACCGTGCTTTTCGGCGTTGTGCTGCTGCTTTCCGGGCTGCTGGATATCGCGGCGTTCTTAAAATGCCGGCATGCGGTTGTGGGGGCAGGCTGGATATTGACCGATGGACTCCTCACCGTGCTGATGGCGGTCTTTCTGCTGTGCAACCAGTGGCTGGCCGGCCTCGCAATTCCGGTGATCTTTTGCATGTGGATCCTGTTTTCCGGAATATCCTCCGTCGTCCGTTCCCTGGATCTCAAACTCTTTGGAGTGCGTGGATGGGGCTGGTTTTTGCTTCTTGGAATCCTGCAGATGGCGTTGGGAGTGTTGTTGTTTATCCAGCCGGTCGTCGCGACGTTTGCCGTGGGTATCCTCATTGGCTCCGTTCTGGTTTTTCAGGGTCTGGCCGCGATCCTCTCCGGCCTGTTTTCCAGACGCTTTTTGTCCTGACACGCACATGGATAAGCATGTTCAAATGGGTTGTAATCGGTGAAAGGAAGGATTTCTATGAAAAAACTGCTGACCTTTGTCATTGGCGCCGCGGCGGTGGCCGGAGCCGCTTATTGGGCCGCTAAATATCTGGCGGGCTGTGAAAAGCCGGAGAGCATCTATCCGGATGCCCAGCCGCAGGATGCGCCTGAACAGGATGGTGTGAGCGCCCCTGCGGAGGCGGAGGCTGTGGAACATCCGGCCGAACCGGATGGAGAAGATGTGTCCAGCCTGTAAAGCAACGCCCCCGGTCAGATGGGACCGGGGGCGCTGCTATCTTAAGGAGCCTTTTTCACATATGGCCGGCAGGCCATTATGCCATCGCTCGCTTGACAGGCGGATGAAAATGGGATATGATTACAGAAGCAAATTTGCCGCTGTGGTGGAATCGGCAGACACAAGGGACTTAAAAATTGAGCACCGGAACGGGAAACCGTCCGCGTGAATCGCGTCAAATTCGGTGGAACTCCCGGCTGCGGGACAATGCCGAGCGAAGCCCGGAAATTTTTCGGGAACGTGTAGAGACTTGACGGCGCGCGCCTAAGGACGTGGGTCTATGGCGAAGATAAAGTCCAGACCACAACGCTTGGAACGGGCGGCTATGGCAACATAGTGTGGCATGAAAATCCCTCGCTGGCAACAGCGTACCGGTTCAAGTCCGGTCAGCGGCACCACGTCGGGACAAGCGACATATCGCTTGCCCCGACTTTTTTCAAAAGTCAGGGCGCGCTCATTTTGCTGCCCCTCCTTCTCCGCGAAAAGTCACGCTTGCTTCGGCTGCGGGCTTGCAAGCGCGCCCGCAACGCTTCCGCTGCGCTACCAACTTTTTGCGGGTTTGCGCCTTGCGGCGCTGGAGATTCATTTTGTCTCACCTTTACAAAGTAATGTCGAAAGAAGTCGATTGCTGAAAAGCAGTTGACTTCTTTTAATTTTTATTGTATTTTATTAATGGAATCCTTACTATGGGAGAAATAAAAATGGATAAAACTCACAAGTCCAAATTTGAAGTCTTTACAACAAAATTAGATAATTACAAAATTCTTGGCATTTCATTTGCGGCTATTGATCTGAGAAAGCTGGGTGAATTATGGTATATATGAAAGAAATCAGTCTCTGCGCAATTTAATAGATGAACACTCAAAAATAGGTGATCGTGAAATAGGGACAATGTATCCGTCTAGTCCATCTTCGCAAAATGAACCGGAAAATTTTTTGGTCGGTGGAATAGTGAGCGGGGTCGACGAGGCACCAGAAGGCGCGTGTATCATGGGTTTCTCCGCTTCGGAATTCCTTGTTGTCACCCATAGTTGGTGTTCGTCAGAACAGGAATTAATGGATTCCGGACTTATTGTTGAAACCATTGGCTATGCACACAGTGACGAAGTGAAAATACCAGACGGTTATGAACGGTATAAATATCCGATTGCCTACAGGGAACGTTGGAATTTTAACGCAGATGATAATAAATTCCGTATGGAGGTCTGGTTTGCGATAAGGAAAATATAATTTAAAACAATTCAATCTTGCGGAAATATACATTTTTATATGACAGCAATTGTGAACATTTCAATTCCTTTTGATTTTACAAGCCCGATTTTTTATCTCACCTTTACAAGGGAATGTCGAAAGAAGCGGATCGTTGCAAAAACCGATTGACTTCTATTTTTGTTGATATAAAATACATATAAAATCACAACATGAAGGAGATGGACAGAATGGATCAGCTCATTGAAAAAGTAGTTATTGAAGGAGCCGAATTTCAAATTATCCAAAAGCCCGCGACTTTGTATGCAGGGTATAGGGCAGAGACCGATAATGGGGATGAAGAGTCGAACGTCGATACATCTCAACTTTTCCAGGCTGGTTATAAAAATATAAAAAATAGTTTGACACCCGATTCTATGCTTTGCCTCAGTATAAATTACAAGGAGTGCAATCATGGACATAATGCGCGCCGTTCCCTTATGCATTGTCAGGAAACATCGGAAAGAAATCAACCCGAAGGGATTACGGTTCTTGAATCCCCCGCATGCACTATGATAAAAGTGAAATCAACAGAAGCAACATGGAAGCTGGTAAAGAAAATTACAGGAGAAGATAACCCTCAATGGCACATGGCCCCGCTTTTCGGTTTGTGTGAAAAACTGTTTTGCAATGAGGAAAGAGGATTCGCCTTGACGCCTGATTTCAGCGACACATATGAAATCGAATATTATAATGCGGACGGTATCAATTATGCTGGCATAAGCGTCGTAAAACTGTAACCCCAAGTATTCAGACGGCTGGTAAATGTAAACGGAACTGCCTGTGTGAGAGTTCAAATTGCCGTGAAAAAACGGCAGGCAATCTTTTTTATCTCACCTTTACAGACATGCGGTCGGCAATTCGTAACGGATTGCCGGCCGCTTTTTCTTGTATAGCTCGACCGTGAGCGGATCTTTTTTCTTTCACCGTTCTACGTCGGAGCAAGTTTTGTATCGCTGGCTCCTCCTTTTCAGCCACGCTCGGTTCGTTGTCGCTGCTAACCGGTTGCTGGCAGGAAGACCCCTATGAAGGGCCATATCGATTTTAACCGCCTGATGCAAACACAGAATCCGGACCTTGCCCTAACAGGGCAAGGTCCGGATTCTGTGTTTGCCCGTCTATTTTACTCGTCCCGGTTTTCGCCCGGCCGGTTGAGCATCGTGTGAATCACCCGTTCCAAGATAATGGACAGGCTTTCCTCGACGCTCTTTTCATTCATTTCGGCAATATCCTCGTATATGACGGATAACTCATCCGACAATTCTATGGTGTATTTTTTCATAAATCAGACTTCCCCCCTCTTTCAAAGACAAGTTTGGCTACATATATCTATAAAATGGTTAAATTCTTGTAAGGGGGAACCATTTTCTTCTTTTCGGATTATAGCATAGTTTCTTCGAATTGTAAAGTTCAACTTTACATATTTATTCTCTTTAACTAGGTATACTAGTTGGGGTGAAAAATATGAAAAACGGGAATTATCTATCTAGAGATGAGCTTTACACAATTGTTTGCAAAAATATCAAAAAATACAGAACTCAATGCGGTCTAACACAACAGGCATTATCGGAAAAGATTGAAATATCTCACGAATACTTAAGACAATTGGAATCCGTCAAAGGTCAGAAGGATTTTACGTTTTACACGCTTTATAAAATAGCGTTGGTTTTAGAGGTACCTATAGATGATTTTATGAAACCATAAGGTTAATTACGGTAAGGACTATATGGGTTCGTTGGTTTTGGTCCGTTCAGCGGCACCACGTCGGGGCAAGCGACATATCGCTTGTCCCGACTTTTTTTCAAAAGTCAGGGCACGCTCATTTTGCTGCCCCTCCTTCTCGCGAAAAGTCACGCTTGCTTCGGCTGCGGGCTTGCAAGCGCGCCCGCAATGCCTCCGCTGCGCTACCAATCCGCCAAAAGCCACGCTCGGCTCGCTGTCGCACTAACCATTTGTTGGCAGGAAGGTCCCCATTATGGGCAACATCGATTTCATACGCCTGATGCAAACACAGAATCCGGACCTTGTCCTAACAGGGCAAGGTCCGGATTGATTGTATGTCCGTCTTATTTTACTCGTCCCGATGTTCACCCGGCTGGTTGAGCATCGTGCGAATCACCCGTTCCAAGATAATGGACAGGCTTTCCTCGATGCTCTTTTCATTCATTTTGGCAATGTCTTCGTATATGACGGATAACTCATCGTTTAATTCAATGGTGTATTTTTTCATTTCCCCACCCCATATGAACACTATCGCCTTCTTATATATGAACATTATATAGCTCATAATAAGGACCGTCAAGGGGTGAGTGTATGATAATTTACAACAAGCTTTGGGTCACGATGAAAAAGAAAGGGATTTCAACGTACAGACTGCGCGAATCTCACGGATTTAACACAAAAACGATAGCAAAACTCAGGCAAAACGGGACTGTTACTACGCAAACATTAAACAAACTTTGTTCTATATTGGATTGTGGACTTTCCGATATTGCCGAGTATAAAAAAGACTGAGCCTGTCCGCCCGCCTTTGATAAAGATGCAGTGTTCGGATCTAAGCGCTGTCGGTGCACCAAAAATCGGCAAGATTCTTATAAATCTTGTCGATTTTGTTAGGGAAAACACCGGGGACGCTGACTCACCATTTGGGAAAATACGAGTAGAAAGAGCCGAGAAGCCCGGATTCTTGCGAACAGCCTATAAAGGTTTTGCCTTGTTGCTTCTATTTTATTGTGCCATAATAAAATAGACAGGTGATTTTATGAAGAACGCTTTGCTTATGATGAAGAAAGTAAAACCGTATTGTTTTCACAAGATGATGATTGGGTGACGTTTGAAGAGAAAATCGCCATAGAAGAACTCAAACAATGCAATAAACTCTTAGGGGAAGACGTATGCAATTGTGTGGTTTTTCTTATAGATAACAAGGAAATACCGGAGGATGTACGATTGGAATTCGGACAATATAGATTCAAAAAAATAAAACAGAAGGATTGTTTATCGGCCCTCCGGGATATTATCTCGGATGTGGATATGGTTATCTAAATGTTCGGTAATGTCTATGGAAGGTTTACTGCGCAAGGATTCCCCGTCGCCTGTCATGAATCAGTAAATCCTTCTTGTAACCTTTTGGCAATGAGAAAAGACAGTCACTCGCCTCGCGCGTCTCATTTGTGGACGATTCGCTTGGTGAACCGTCCCCTGCCATAGAACATACGTTCTTGTCAAGCCCGGAGAATATAAAAAAACAAGCTGGAAATTTACCAGCTTGTTTTTGCCGCTGTGCATATGCGAGGGCCGGTCGTCGAAATGTGCTGGATGAAAAACCATAGGCTCGACTGTGGGGACAGTCGAGCCTATGTCGTCCGCATGCCTGTTTCAAAACGAGGATGCGGCTGCTATGAAGTGCAACAAAAATATACACCCGCATCCTCAAAAAATCAAGGTTCTTGGAGAGGATGTGTAAATTGGGAATTCTGGAGGACGTGTTTGTCGCGGCATTCAACGGGGAGGCGTTTCCCCCTATACCCAGGTGGGTCCAGTGGAGGCATGTTTCGGAAGGATTATCGCATTGTGAGATTTGTTTGAATTTGGACCGGCGATGGTTTGCGGATGACCTCAAGCCCATGCTGCCGCAGCACCCTGATTGTCATTGTATGGTGGAGCCGTTGCCGTATGAGCGGGTGATGAAGGAGGCGGCGGCTGAATGCAGGTACAGTAAATTTGACCCGTATCTGTTCGACCCGGAGGAAACGTATAAACATAAAAAAGGTGATATGTTTAAAGACTGGGGCTATAGCATCAAGGATTCAGAATGGCTACGAAAAGAAATTGAAAGGCAGGGACTGGAAAAATATATTGCAGGACAGTATGCTTTAGGAGAATTGAATAAAGATGGCCAAAGGACAAACATACGAGTTAAATTGCCGCGTAAAGACAAAGAGGGAACGGTTTCTTTTAAAACCGGCTGGATGGTATATCCACACGGGGTTATTAAATTAGTCACACCATATGGAGGTAAATAAGATGAAAGAAATGGATTGTATTGAAGTCATCGCGGAAAAAGAATGCTATAGTAAAGAAGGTGTCCATAAAGGGATGCAGGGCTGGGTTTGTCTTGACGATTTATCAAATGGCGCTTTGCTGATTAATTTCCCTCAATGTGGCGAAAATGAGGATATTGCGACTATTTCAATAAAAGAAACTGATATGAAGCTCATACCACGTATGGACGCGAAAGTCAACGAACGCATCCGCGAGGCTTGGGACGAAGGAAATCCGCCATCTGAGAGTTAAGCGCATTTTGGCCTCGCTTTCCTTTTCCGGGCGCTATAAAACGTTATGGAGGGAAACGGAATGAAAGAATACGATCTCGTTGAACTACTCGTGGAGAAAACAGGCTACGCCAAGTATGGTGTTCACAAAGGGATGCAAGGATGTGTTTTCGATTCGCGTAGTATGGATGGTTCCTGGCTGATCAATTTCCCGTTATATGGCGAAAAAGGGGATATTGCCACGATATCCGTGGAAGAAACCGATTTAAAGCCAATCGACTGTTCAAACGCCAAAGTCAACGAACGCATCCGCGAGGCTTGGGGCGAGCAAAACATGCCCACGGAGCACGAAATCGATTGGTCGAAGTCAAAGACGCCATACGAAGAGCTGTGGGAAGCGCAGGGCGGATAGGCAAACCGCCAGATCCGCACAACACGCACGTTTTGATGCGGGTGGCCTTTGCCGGACGATATGACACAGGTGGAGGGGAATAGAATAAAAGATATAGGCGGCATAGAAGCCGTCGTAGTACCCGATGGCTTGATTCCCGGTGCTTTATATGATATACTGACCAAAGATTATATCCTAAATAGAGATAAATGTATATCAAATGCTGGCGGATGCGCGTTTCAAACGGTTGCGAAGAGGACAAAACGTCCGGTATTTAGATCAAGAACAGGAGGGGGCATATCATGCCAAAGCTCGGCTTCTCCATCCCTTTTTCCGGGTTTAGCTCAACCACATTCATCAACTGCCTCGCGTCGGTTTACCTGTACCTGGAGGGTATAAGCGCGAAGGCCGGGAACGTGACATTCTGCAATGAGTGGGAGAACGGACAATGCAACGGCTGCGGGAACTGCGCTACCAAACCGCAGGCCTTGCAGGAAAAATATTTTTTCCTCTTTGATACCATGTGCGGTCACAGCTCACTGCGCTGCCGCTTCGATGGAACGCCCACCGAAATGGAAAAATTGATCAACGACTGCGATTTTTACGACGGCGGCTCGGCGGATAACATCGGCTTTCTGTTCGGATTTACGGGTTATCATTATCGCACGGTCACGGATTCCGCCGCGTTTAGGGAGGAAATTGCCGCCTCTATCCGTATGAATACGCCCATTATCGCAAAGCTGAAAGGAAACAGCGTTCCATTTGCGGTGATAACGGGATTCGATGGGGACAAAATCCTTTGCCCCGACTTCCGGTGCGCACAGAAATCGCCCGACCCGGAGGTTACATATGCCGGTATTGATTCGCTGTATATCATTGGCGATAAGACAGAGCCGACATATACGCTCGTGGACGGGCTGAAGCGTATCGAGAGGGTGATGGACGATAATCTCCGTGAGGGCCTGTGGGACGGCTATATGAAAAAGATCGGAACATACGGTTCCGACAGTCTGGGCGAAGACAAGCCCGAAGGACGGAAAGAACGGATGAAGCGGCTTGCTGCAACCATGTGGCACACGTTCAACTGTCATAATTTTGCCGAAGTATTCCGTATATATCTTGGAGACAGGCCGATGGCTTATGTATATGATGGCGTCGGGGATATGAAAAGGTTAGGGACGCCCGTTCTCTGTGAACCCCTCGGCACGATAAGCCAGCGCTATGGATACACGCATGATCTAGCGTGGTCGCTTATCGGGCTCGATGAATGCATCGACTGGAACGACTGGAAATCCCATTATTACGGAGACATGCTTGAAGTTATTGTTATGAAGCTGAAAGAAAACGATGAGGCGGTTCTGGAATGCGTACGCGAAATAATCAAGGCGTTGGGGTAATTCTGTCTGTATATCCGCATCATCAGGGTTCCGCCGCGATGCCATGTACAGAAAAGAAGCGCCGCCCTTGGGCTGGAAGGTGAGGCTTTTGAACAGAACGATATGGGATATCGGGGAATTTATTTTTGTGGAGGACCGGCCGGAAACGGCGGACGCGATCATGGTGGTAGGCGGCTCCTATCCGGAGCTTGCCGAGACGGCCGCCGATTTGTGGAAAAAGAATTTTGCCGCGCGTATTTTTATCGGCGGCGGGTTTAGTATCAAAACGGGTAAATTTCCGGGGCCTCTCTCAAAACGGGATATGTATCAACGGAATTATGAGACCGAATACGATTTTTACAAGGATGTGCTGCTTTTGAACGGCGTGGATGGCTCCGCGATTTTAGGTGAAAACCGGTCCACCTTCACGCGCGAAAATGCGGTCTTTGCCAGGCAGGTGGCCGATGAAAACCGGCTCGGGCTCCGGAAGGCTTTACTGGTTTGCAAGGCTTTTCACGCGCGCAGAAGCCTCATGTTTTACCAGGCCGCTTTTCCGGAAACGGATTTCCTGGTCATACCGTGTGCAGTGCATGGTATAACCAAACGAAATTGGTTTCAAACGGAATACGGGGTTCAACGGGTGCTGGGCGAGCTGGGCCGGTGCGGCAGCCAGTTTGATACGGCCGATATCAACCGTTTCCTTCGGTGAATATGGCGGACGGGGTGCGTCCTTTCCATTTTTCCTGTTGTCCGTGTGCTGCTAAATACGTCTTTGCCGGGACAGGCGTGGGATCGCCTGCCCCGCTTTTTCGTAGGATGGGCGGCTGCCGTCCAAAGGGGAAAGATCACGCGGCCTGTCTTCTGTGTGTACACTGAAACAGGAGGTGGGGCCCATCCACGGCAGTCAGGCATTCAGCGAGGTGACAAAGGCCTATCTGTGCCGTTTTTACAGCATCCTAGACGAGATGATCGCGAAGATGACAAAGGCGCAGCCCACAGACAGCCTGTCCCATACCTTTATTGTGCAGATGATCCCTCATCATCAGGCGGCGATTGATATGTCGTGCAACATCCTGCCATATGCGACCTTTCTTCCGCTGCAAACGATTGCAAGGAATATTATAACGGAACAAACCCAAAGCATTGAGAAAATGCAGCAGATTTTAGACAGGTGCGGTGCTTTTGTCAATTCCGAACAGGATGTGTGCCTTTATCTAAACCGGTTCCATACAATCACGGAGCGGATGTTTTCTCAAATGCAGAAGGCGTGCGCGGACAATGACATCAATGCCGACTTCATGAGGGAGATGATCCCGCATCATGAAGGGGCCATCCGGATGGCCCGAAATGCCCTCTGCTATCCTCTCTGTCCGGAACTGTTCCCCATTTTGCAGGCCATCATCGTTTCGCAGGAAAAAGGGGTGTGTGAGATGAAGCGGCTGCTCCGGTGCATGTAGCCGGGCGGAAGCGGCCGGCGGACGATGCCGTTCCCTTTCCATTTGAACCGCCTGAAAGAGGAATATGGCTGAATCGCGATACGCCGCCAGCTTCACACCAAAGCTGGCGGCGTATCGTCCATCATTAGGCTAGCGCAGAAAGTTGAGAACAAATACAGAGGCAAGTATCCCCGGTACGATCATCCCCACGATGATCCCTAGAGCGACTAGCCATAGAAACTTCTTCATGGGGATGTTGTTTTCTTTGCGATAACGATAAGCGCGGACGGCGCTTATTGTTAACACAATATAGAACAGTACGATGACGGCCGGTTGTAGGATATCCAATGCGCTTATGGATAAACGAAGCATGTCCCTTCCCTCCCGTATATGTATCGGAATTGTACAGCGCCGCAGGGCAAGTACCCGGCAGCGGAAAAACCCATCCAAATTTCAGGATACCGGAAAACCGCCCGGATGTCAATGCCCCGTTTACAGCCGGTATTGTCTGATTTACAATTTCAGAAATCCCCAGTCCGGCCTTTGCCCGTTTTTTAAAGAAGCAACCACCGGTTGCGGGGATTACAAGGCCGCTTGATAGACTTTCTCTCTCCCCGGGCGTATAATGAACCCGGAAAAACCATAGAGGAGGGGTTGCGTGTGTGCGTTGGTGAGACCATCTATCGTCTTCGCCGCGAACGAAATCTGTCGCAGGGGGATCTGGCCGACAGGCTGAATGTCTCCCGTCAGTCGGTGTCCCGCTGGGAAACGGGAGTTTCCCATAGTTAAAGATACCACACCCAATATCACAAACTCACGCTTAAACAATATTCCTTAGTCAACCACATACAATAGCAAATACAAAAAAGCTGGAAGCAGACTTAATTTTGCTTCCAGCTTTTCTATATTATTTAGTTTTGATGAAAGTACAGTTTACAAGGGACTACACAGGGTAGGTATCTGACGGGAGGGGTTCCACCCGTCAGATTTTCCATGTGATATTCAAGCTGTCGCTTGTGGCGGCTATGGTGGTAATCATCAAATCCACCACCCGCCGCTTGTCGTCAAAGGATACATTGTCCCATGTGTCGAGGTAGCCGGAAATCTGGCTGACCTGTTCCGGGCTAATGGCTTCCACCGTCAGTTCCGCTATCCTCGCCAGAAGTTCCTGCTTGCGCCCGTCCAGTTCTGCTATCTTCACATTCACATAGGAGAGCAGGACATTGTTTGCACCCGTCAGACTGTCCACCAGCTTTTCAATCTCGCTGTCCACATGGGCAAGCTCCACTTGCAGGGCGGCAATTTTCGGGTTTGCCTTTGCCGCTTTCTTTCTGCCTGTCAGCGTCTTGTAGCTTGCCAGTTTCTTTATCATCTGCTGATAAACAACCGTTTCCAGCTCCGAAGTGATGATTTTCCCGCACCCGGCACAGCTTTTATTGTCCAGCCGCTTTGTGCAGCGGAGATATTGCTTTCC
>CAKUFK010000007.1 GCA_934647945.1 uncultured Eubacteriales bacterium
TCGTCAGGGCTCAGGCCGTCCTTGATCTCGCTGTAATCCACCCAGCTTTGAGCACTGCCGCTTGCCGCGTAATACGACGCCTCGTCCTTGGCCGTCTCATCATAGACGCCGAACGATATACGCGCGCCCGTAGGCATGGATATCACCTCTCAATAACCGACACTTTAAAGCTTTTCCAGCGCGACTGACACCCTTGCCCCATATCCCAATAGGATAGCATGGTCACACTCATGTCTCCGATGTACCCTTGAAACGTATGAGATGTCCCATCGGGATTCGGAACGGTAAAGTTTGCAAATTCAGGCAGAGACGCAAACAGGTTCCACATGGAGATGAACTCATCGTTATCCGGCATGTATGGCCAGGATAGGGTGTATTTGATCTTTTTGGCCGCAATTTCCCGATGAAGTATTCCATTCATGTCACGTTCCGCATATTTATCCAGGACGCTATACACCACATCGACGCCGGCTGGGTTTATGATCCAAGTCCCGTTTACGGTCACCATATTTTTGGCCACATTATCAAACCACCTTTACGATCGTTCGTCCGGACCGACGATCCTCTGCCTGCAAAAACGGGTGGAGGGCCCGCGCTGCGCTGGATCCTTCCACTTCTAGTGTCATGCCGTTCCGCAAAAGTGAAACGATCTCCAGCAGCGCCTCGAGCATTCCTGGCATCAGACCGTCATCCTCACCGGCAGAAACGGACGCCATAGAATAGGATCCTGTTTCTGTGGCCGAGCCCCGCCTGACCTGTTCCAGCGCTGGCATCTGTACCGCCGCGGTCAGATCCGGAACCGTTTTGCCCATCATCTTCTCGACGGTGCCCATCTCATCGGCAAACCCTTCACCTATACCGAGCGCCATATTCGCGCCGATGACGTCAGCAAAAACTTTAGACGGAGAATGGATGCCAAAGAGGCCCTTGAACCCGTCCAGCAGCTTTCCTCCGGCTTCCTTGATGGCGCCACCGATGTTCTTGACACCTTCAACAAGCCCGTTTCCGATCCCGGAAATGATATCTTTACCGACCTTTAGCCAATCCGTATTGATAATCCCGTCCACGATGGCTTTCACAACCTTGGGCAGGGCTAACACGAGTTCTGGTATTGCTTTGATGAGTCCTTCGGCAAGGGCCATGATGAGATCAAGAGCGCACTCAAAAATCTCTCCGAGATTGTTAACCAAGTATCCCACAAGCCCGCCGACCACGTTGATGGCACAGTCCAGCAGTTTTGGGATAGCGTTTACCGTTCCCTCTATAAGGGACCGGATGATGTTCGGAGCCATTTCTATGATAATCGGCAGAGCATTGATGATGCCCTGAGCCAGAGATTCGATCAGCAGGATGGCCGAGTCCACCAGCATGGGCACATTGTTTGCCAGCCCTTGCACCAGTGTGAGAACGCACTCCACGGCCATTGGGATGAGGCTCGGGAGCGTGGCGGATATGCCGTTAATCAGCTCCAGCAGGATCGTGATGCCTGACTGCAGTATCACGGGGAGATTGTCTCTGAGACCCTGCATCATCGTCATAATGGCCTGCTGCGCTACGGGGATGATATCGGGCATCCGCTCCGACATACCGGTTATAACGTTGGCCAGGATGGCCACGCCGGTGGCAATCAGCTGCGGACTGTAGGTCAAAAACCAGGTGATCAGGGTTGTAAGGATGTCTGTCACCGCTGCGCCAATATCGGGCACCGCCTTTTTCAGCCCGTCAAGCAGGGCAGATAGTATGCCGGTGCCGGATTGGATAATTTCCGGAAGGTGATCCCGTATACCGCTGGCAAACGCTTTGATGACTGCCACGGCCCCCTTGGCAAAACCGGGGGCGGCCTCCTTGAGCTTGGTTAGGATTGCCGCTATGGCTGGGCCAATACCAGCGGCCAGTTTCGTCAGCATGTCCGATACGGTTTTACCAAAATCTTTTGCGTCGCCATACGACGCACCGTCCAGCGCATCGAGGTCTACACCCGCATCCTCTTTCCCGGAGCCGCCGAGAATGTTAAGCTCGTCGAATCCAGCCAGTGCGCCGGCCGTTTTTTTAGCTTCTTTGGTTGCCGCTTGCATCTTTTTGGCGGATGCAGCAGCCTGGGCGTATGTCTGCCCAAAAAGACCGGCCGTCGCCGCCGCGATACGCTGGGATACAGCCGCAAAGCCGGAGGCCAGGGCGTTGAGGGCAGGCTGTACGGCCTGGACGATCGGAGTAAACGCCGTCAGCAAATTGGCCTTGATGAGGTTGAGTGACGCCGCAAACTCCTTGTTTTGGCCCACGGCGTCCCCGATCAGGGACTTGATTCCACGGAAGGCCGCATACAGCCCCGCCATGAGAAAAGCGGACTTAAAGGCGCTTTTAACGCTTCTGGACAGCCCGTTGACCCGTCTGCCGATGTCCTTCAGGTGTCTGCCTGCGGATTTCCCGGCGCCCTTGAAGGCGTCGCTCACCTTTTTCCGAACGGACGTCATGGCCTTGCCCACAGCTCCCGAAGACCGGTTGGCATCCGCCTGGATTTGCCCGGAGCTGCCGGACGACGCCTTGCGGATCGCCGCCTCCGTCTGATTGACGGATTGCTGCAGGGATACCATTCTAGCCTGTACGGCGGTGATCTGGGAGTCGATCTCCCTGGCCGCGCCACTGTCGGCCCCTTTGGAATTAGCGGTCTCGTTATACTGGGCGGTCAGGGCTTTCAGCTTGGCCTCCTGCTCCCCCAGCTGTGCATTGACGATGTCCAGCTTTTGCCTGAGCAGCTCCACCCTGTCGACGGCGACCGTGAACATATCGCCGATTTTTGCCGGCTGCGGGCGATTTTCAGCCCCGTATGGGTCTGCCGTCATCTGGCTGGCAAGCGCCGATTTTTTGACGACCGGTGCACGGAACTCCGGGTTGAGCCTCGCCAACTCTTCAGCGGTCATCTCCGTCCAGCTTTTGACCTTGCCGACCGATTCCCCGATCCGCCGGTCTACTTCGTCCATGGGCCTCTTGATGGCATCGGCCACATTCTGCCCGACGCGGGAAAAGGCGGAGCCGGCCGCCTGCTCGCCGCTCTTCGCCGCGGCCCGGAGCTGCTTGACAATGGTGTTTTGGATCTCAAGGTCAAGGGATACCGCTCCTACTGACATGCTCATGCCCCGCTAACCTCCTTTCCGCACAACGTCGCCAGCGCCCGCTGCAGAGCCATCTGGTCACGGGCCTTGGCCGTATTTCGGTGCCGCGCCCACTCCGACCGGATCCGTTTCTGGTCCGGGGTAAACCGCCGGATCACATCCGGATCGGATTCGGACCGTATGGACACCACGCGTCCCAGGGGCGTGTCCTCCATCAGCCCGCCAACTAGCTTAGACCAGTCTGCAAAAGAAAGGCTGTCCTGATCGGACGGCAACACTCCGTATTGCTTAGCGATGCTCTGCTCGATCAGCACCCGGTCATGCTCCAGGTCATACCACACATCCTCATTGGGAGCCCGCCTGCTGAAATCGGGCGTCAACAACGTCCTCGTCCTCCCCGGTCATAGCCGCGACGACCACCTTGACCAGTTGCACATACGCCGCGAACGGAATATCCTGCTCATCGATTTCCTTGGCGGCCTTATCGCCGAAGGCCAGTTTCAGGATCGCGTCCATATCGTCCTGATCAATCTTCATCAGCTTTTTGACTGTACTGGTTCGGCTGTCCACCGGATACACCTTGTCCCCGATCCGGATTTCCGGCGTGTTGGTCAGCAGCTTGCCGTCTATGGTATAGAGCTTGCCCATCGTCGATTCCTCCTGTAAGTGCGGCCCCCGCCATCACCGACGGGGGCCGTATTGTTTAAGCGCTGGCAGGCGTGTAAGTGGGTTTCCCGTGGCTCATCACATCAAACTCCAGGACGGCCACGTTGGTGCTGTCGCCGCCACCAATGGCAGTTACGTTGATTACTGCTTCCATTTCCAGCTTGTCTCCGTTGGGGAAGGCCCACTCGAATTTGGTGTCGCAGTCGGTCCCGGACTTCCAGGCCAGCCCCGCTATATAGGCGTTGCCCGGATCACTGGGACAGAGCTTGCCGGATAGGCTGATGGTCAACGCCTTACCGGTGGTCATTCGTTTTGTCCAGCCCTCCGCTTCCATGGGCTTCCATTCCTCTACGTTGCCGTCAATGGACACAGAAAAGCTTTCCATTTCCGCGACTGTCACCATGTCGGCCGCCTCGCTGCTTCGCCCCGCTTTGCCGACCTTGAACACATTGTCGAAAACCGGGAACACTCCGGTATTAGCCATTTTCTTCATTCCTTTCATATCGAATATGGATCCGGATAACATACTCACAGATCCGTCCCTCGCGGCCCGCCCATTCCGGCTGCTTTCCAGGGTCGGCGGATACGACCCGCACCCCATCCATGACGGTGCCGGACAGGCCATGCAGCAAATCGTACAACTCCATAGCTTTGGCGCAGGCGGCGACCGGGCTGGTGGTCCAGTGTATCAGGACGACGTATGCGCGGTCCTGGTATTTTGTGTATTTTCTGCCGCCGACACAGATTCGCTGGGTGCCGGAGGCTTTGCCGTCATACACGCCGATATACCGGTCCTGGTTTCCGTCTATGGCGCCGACCGCTATCTGCCCGTCTCCGAGCTTCATCTGCTCCTTGAGCCAGTTCTTGAGGTTTTCCGCTGTCACAGCTTCGCCTCCTTTTTGAGCAGGGATTCAAATGTTTCCCGGACAAAATCCTTCCTGTCCCCATCAATCCACGGCTCCAGCCATTCGCCGCCGGCATGGGGGTTGTTTGCCTTTTGGAAATTGTATTCCGGATGAAAATACAGGCGGCGGGCCTGGGGGGACCCGGTGACAAGGGCGGCGTGGACGACGTCCCCGGATTGCCGCGCATCGGTGAAGGTATCAACGTTCTGCATGGTTCCGACGTTGTACGGCATGACCTGTGCAGAAACCACGTCGGTGCGCAGCGCCTCCATCGTCAGCTCCGCAGACCGCAGGGCTGCCGCCTCCAGGTCTTGAAGCGCCCGTGGATCCAGGGTGATTGTTATACCCATCACATCAGCTCCAGTCTGGTATAGTTGACCGTCCCGTCCGGGTTGCGGGCGCGGGCGGCGGACTGGATCACCCGCGGCGTGTCGCTGCCGGCGACGGTCACCGTGCCGGACAGCGTCTCCAGCTCCGGGGCGATGTCCCCGTTGAGCAGCACCGCCGCCTGTAGCCGGATCAGACGGCGCTCGGCGTCCATGATCCACTTGTTCGCTTCCGCGTAATTGCCCATGGCCTCGATGACCCGGCCCTCCCTGGGGGTGCCGTCCTCGTTGATCCCGGGCAGTTCCAGACGAATCGTGACCGGCGTCGTACACACGGCGTCCGGCACAAGCACCGGCCACATCATCGGCCCACCCCCCGGTACGTCAGCCCCGTCTGCCTCAGCAGCGATAGAACGGACGGAGCGGCGTATACGCCGCCGACGCATTGTACCGCTTCTTTATCCCAGCTCATGGACACACCGTTGACGGAGTAGGACGCCAGGGGATTTTCCAGCTGATCGCCGTATTGCGCCCGGAAGTCGGCCTGACGGACAACCGCCAGCTTGACCAGCTCCCGCTGAAAATTCGTGAGCGCGTCGACACCCGCGGCACGGACACGGCAATAGGTCAGGCTGTCGATATCGCGCTCCGCGTCCTCCAGCGCCTGCGTCAGCTGACCCTCCGCCACCGCATGGTCACGACTTAGCGCCATATACTCGTCCGCGCTCACATACATGGTCATCCCTCCGTTTTGTTCTCCGGCTTCGGCTTCCTCGGACCCTTGCCGGCCACCGCCTCATACCGCTCATCCTTCGACAGCGCGGCCTCGGCCTCCGGGGACAACGGCTCCAGGACCACACCGGTTTCAGTGTTACGATATTTCACGGCTTACGCCTCCGCCCATTTTAGGATGAGGTCAGGGGTCAGCGCCTTGGTCCCGTAGTCGTAGAACAGGGACACCGCCATATCGTTGGACAGCGGGATTTTCTCCGGCTCTCCATACGGATAGGTCACTACCGGCTGGGCGACGGATCCGAAGATCATCAGCAGGGCATTTGTTTTGGCAGGGAGACGGGTACAGCTATACACCCGCACACCGTGATACATGCCGAATTCTTCTCCCGCCGTATCGACATTCGGGTTGGATTGGGTATCCAGGAAGGTCCTGATTTCACCGTATTTGGCCGGGGAAAGCACACAGGCCATCAGGTCGCGATCCACGCCGTCGGTGTTGTCGTTTTTGGTGGTTTCCAGCGTCTGGACCATCGATTCCAGAACGCCCTGGATTTCCGTCACTCCGGACGCGGGCGTGAAGGCGGTGCCCTCGGTAGCCGCCTGGGCAAAAAAGGCGGAATCCAGTTCCCGGATCATGGACTGGGCGTGATTATCCGCCCGCCGGCGCATGATATCCGCCACGCCGAAGGTGTCCAGGTCGAACTTTGCCACTTCCTCCACGATTTCCTTGTGGGTTGACAGATTGACGGTGACCGGCTTGACGGTGATCTTGTCGCCCGCTCCGGCGGTTCTGGCTGTGCCGTAATCCTTGGAAGCGGCATTGGTAAACCGCGAAAATTCCACCGAACCGGCAGCAGGATTGCCGCTGTACTGGTTGGATTTGAGGGCCGTGGACAGAGCCCCCTTCTGTACGTTTTCGATCACCAGGCCGTAAATTTCGGCCAGGGTCGCGGGAGTGCTGGTGCCCGACAACAGACTGATTGCGTTTGTTCTCGCCATGGTTCATTCATCCTTTCTCTTTATCAAAATATGACCTTGCCTGCCAGGGCCCCTTTCGCCTCCGGCTTCTTGTCCTGTTCATCCGCACCAGCTTTGTCTGGTGCCTTCTGCGCTGCCCCGGCTTTCCATTCCGGGTGGCGTTCCATGACCTCTTTGAGAGCCGCCGATATGGCCTTCTCGTCTGCCTCTTTGCCCTCCTGATCCAGCGCGTATACGGCCAGGATCACCGCGTCCGCCGCTTGCTTCGGGTCGATATCCGACTGCACCGCCGCCAGCTGTGCGCGGGCAATTGTCAGTTCCCGGATCAGCTTCTCCTTCTCGGGATCCGCTTCCGTCATGGGGGCCTCCGGTTCCCCGGCATGATCATCGGCTGCCGCTTCTTCCTCTTTCGGTTCCTCGGCGGCCGGGTCGGTCTCGGGTGTCTCCCCAGCGGGCTGCTCGACTTCTCTCTTCTCCTCTTCCTGCATGTCCTTTCCTCCTTTTTTCTGAAAATAGGTATGAAAAAAGACGGTGCTTGCGCATCGCCTTCAATCAACGGGGATTCATTTTGTGGGTTCGTTGTGTTCCTCAATGCCGAGTTTCTCCATAGTTCGGCGGTGGATCCTTTCTGACCGCTCCCTAACTAACCGCCTGATTTCAGGATCCTTGTGAAACAACCAATGCCACTCGTCTATATGGTCACTATCGTGAACCTCGTCGGCGAGCAGTTTCTTTACAACGTCAAGGCTTTCTGATGTATCGGAACCCATAATCGCCAACCCCTTTCAGATATTTTTCCATGAATGTCACCAGTTTTTCTGGAGTCGAATTATATTCGGGATCTGACCGCATCATGTCATCCAACCTACGGTAAAGGCCGACTGCATCAAAGTTTTCCATACGCTCGATGGTGTATATCTGACCACCGTTGCCTACCACTGACAGCACGATTTCTTCCGGCGCCTCTATAAATGCCTTAATATCATCCGTTGAAAATGTGTGTCCACTTGGATGGTTGTGGATGGATACATGAGGCTGGTTGACCTTCAACCCAGACACGCGCCACATGCCGCCCCTGCTTGACGCCAGAGGCCGCATATTCATGTCGTAATACGCGATGGCTTCTGTACCCGGTTCAGCGTCTTGCAAGCCGCGCAGGAGGTCACGGTGAGCCTTGCGCAGCGCCTTGTTTCCATTTACGTCCAGCGCATGGGTCTTTACCATCGGAACACGTTGGATGGCGCTATTCGTGATCGTCAGAGGCTCTACATTAACCGATCTCAGTATAACACGTTCGGCCGATTTTGCAACCGCGCGGGCGTCTGCCGGGATCCCGTGGGTCTTTTCCCGCCAGTAGTCCCTCTGGAGCTGATCTCCATTGTCTGTTATATAGGCCCTCAGCTCTGCCTGCGCGGCCCTGGCCTTGCGTCGGTACTCCTTGGCCTTATCGGAGTCAAGGGTTCCCTCCGCCAGCCTCTTCAGACGTCGGATTTTGGCCTCCATGCGCCTCTGTTTTTGTTCAAGCACCGCCGTTTCCTGGACCTTTCTTGCGTCCAGCGGCTTAGGCATCCGGTTGACGCCCTCGATCCAGGTGGACAGCGTGTGGCGGCAATTTGGGTGGAATAGGCCGGACTCTACGGCCGTGGACAATAGGGGATACCACTTGCCATTGCGGCTTTTGCCGCGGGCTCCGGTTATCTCGCCGTCAAATGATCCCCAAACATCATCTATGTATACTCGGCCTTGCCATGGCAGACAGGTATCGGAACAGGCTCCATACTGACTGACCAACACCGTATCGATCCCCAGCGCGGCTCTCTGATCGGCAGCCCCGCGCAAATATGAGCGCAGGCTGGATGTACGGATAGCCATTTCCGCATAGGTAGCAATATTGACCAGACGGCCGTTGCGGTACTGTATACAGTTGATCCCGGCCGCCAAAAAATCTTTGGCCGCCAGGTCTACCGCCTGTTCCATCGTGACACTTCCGGTGGATGCTGCCAGCTCTGCCCGGTATATTGTCTGTCGGTATACGTCATCCATCATCCGCAGGGATGAGGATTCCGCCTCATGGAGATTCTTGTTCACGTCCTCGACGAGGCTATCCACCCGACGTCGATCGACCCCGAAAAAGTTTTGCGTGTCCGGCTCTGTCTCCGCCTCAACGCCCTGATCGTATTCCTCCCGTATCAAATCTTCCACATCGGCATCAATGACGGGAGCATATTCGGATATAATCGCTTGATTCTGGCGACGGAACCGTTCAACATTTCGCAGCTTCTCCGCCTGCCAGGCCGGCCAGCTGAACCCATAATCCGCTTCCTCGGATTTGTGTCGTTTCAGGTTACGTTTTAGAGAGGCGATGAGACGCAGCTCTATTTTTGCGAAGATGTCCGCGATCTCACGAGCAGTCACGGCAGCTCATCCCCTCCGCTTGGCTCTTCCATTTCCAATAGACCCTTTTCGCGTTTGATCCTGGAAATCTCCTCTTGTATCCACTCCTTGGACTTGGAGCCGCCCCATATCTCCTCTACCTTGGCCTCCGTGCTCATGCCTCCGCAGGCGTCTGCCTCACGGATGGCCTTGATTCGGGACCCAAAGTCAGGCGCTGCATACTCGCCGAATGATACAGTCGGCGCATACTCGCCGATCGGTCGCCCGTTGATCCAGTCGTCGATCTGTAGCAGCACCGCGGCCACCTTCGGCAGGACGGCCTCTAGCTTTGCGGTGATGCGATTGCGTGTGAATCCAGTGACGTCTTTGCCCTCTCGTTTTGACTCCCCAGAGGATGTGGCCGCAATATTGATTCCCAAAGTGGCAGGCGACAAGATGCCTTGCAAGCAGAGATCCAGCGCGGACACGTATGAGTTTTTATACGCTTCGTACCGGATATCCGGCTGTACCAGGTCTATTTTATGACCTTCGTTCCCGGATTCCCGTATGGGGTTTTCCACCTGGATAAAGTCGGATCCAAAGGAATCCACGCTCATGGGTAACCCATTCTTCGGATTTTTGGGGACCATATCCTCGGGGATATATCGCTGGACTCGCCCTCTTCTCACGGCGTCCAGCCATTGGGAAACAATCTCGTCCAAAGCATCGAAATCGTCTGTCTTGCTGTTATAGATAGACCGCCCGCGCCCAAGCCATTTGGAACTGCGCCATACCCGGAACGGGATGGCGGTCATAAGGCCGTAAGGAATCTCCGTGTCGCACAGAGCAGATAATTCTGGGATGATGTCTAAACTTACCCCCCGGCCTCCCGCGTCGCGCAATATGTATCGGATTCTTCCGGGTTCACGTATCTCTTCCAGCTGATATTTATCGTCTCCGCGCCAGTAATCCGTGTAAAACGATACGCCCGTCAAAAAGCCGCTTTGATAGTGGGATTTCGATCGATCCTCTCCGAAAAATTCGAGGGATGGTGCATTGGATACTTTCGTATCCCACGATATCCGAAAAGCCCCTCCTCCGGTTACCAGCGTATCGGTCAGAGACTCTTCCAGCACATCCCCGAATGCTATCTGCTCCTGTAGTTTGTCCCAGCGTGCAATCTTGCCCTCATCGTCATTTCCTCCGTCGTCCAGGAACGTCATTCCATCATAATCTCCTGCTACGACTCCGACCAATACATCCACCATGATGCCCGGAAGTCCGGTATGCAGTTTCCTGACTTTATCGCCAACCGGAACGGCGGACCAGAACCGGCTGCATCCCGCATCCGTGGACGGGATTTGCGCATACAGCTGCTTGAGCTCGTCGGCGTCTCCTCTATACCACACCCGGTTTCGGATAACATCCGTTTCAAAGCTGTACGGTTCTCTTATGACGATATCGCCCCGGTTTGATGCCGGACGCACTTCCAGCCACTTCTGCATTCTGGCTTTCACCCTCTCGCTGATTTTCATGCCTTGCCCCCTATCCGGTCCTTATACGGCAGCCAGCTATACTGATCCGCGTTGATACAGTGATCGTTACGGTCCTCCGGTGTGTTGTCCTTATCCTCCCGCCAGGAATATAAGCCCAGCTCCTTGACCAGGGGCCCGCAGGCATCGGAAACGATCAAATAATCTCCATGAGCCATCCATCCGGCCTGCAGGTTAATCCGATCAATGAGTGTCGTCTTCTTCCAGGCGGGTTGGAAACTGTACACGCTACCGTGCTGCCGTGCATACTTCTGACACTCTAAGATCGTCGCGTGATCGGCGTTGTCGATATAGACCATTCGGGCGAATCCCCATTTCTGCCGGTTACGATCAAGGAACTGAATCAGCAGCGGCGGAACATCGCTGGGCGTGATCGGAATCGCCCGGTCTCGGTTGTTGTGTTCCTCGACTGCCAGAGTGATCTTCCGCCGATCTGCTGTAATTCCTGTGAATACGAACGCGAAGGTGTCCGGGGATTGCTGGGAATACGACGTATCGACGCCGGCCGAAAATTGCACATAGACATAATCTCTCGCTTGTGCGGCGGGAATCATATGCCGAGGTTCCAGGTTAAACACAAGCCCTGTTGATCGGCCGCGCAATCCCAATATCTTGTTCTTGTAGAGCTTGGTGCCTTTGGGAACGTTCTGGATAATCTGATCTTTCTTTTCGAGCGGCAGCCCGGCGTTATGCTCGAATGAAAAAAACCAATGGATCCAACCCGGTTTTTCATCCTCATTGAGTTGTTCAAGAATCTCTTTCGGCGTCTCGTCTTTCCATTCGGGAAGAGGGCGGGCATGGTTGATATATTCGCCATAAACCGGCAAACTCGGATCGTCTGGGTTCAGGGTGGCCAGAAGATAATCACAGCGCATAGCAGCCTCTCGTACATACTCCATGTCCGCGATGTTGATCTCATCGATGTACAGGCATCCGTACTGACCGCCAAGAGCCTTTTTCCAGCGCGCCTTATTGTCGTATCCCAGTACATAGACGATCTTATCCCCACTGGGCGTGTGGAATACGATGTGCGGAAGCGTGTTTCCACCTCGGCCGGAAGCGTTATATTCGGTCAGTGGACCAAAATCGTCCAGGATCCCCAGCTCTTTTTGGATGATGTTTTTTTCGATCGTGCCAATGTCGAGTCCGGATAGGATGTGAATGCGCTTGTCGCTCTCGGCCACTTTGAGCATGAATTTGAAAAGGCCAACCGTAGTTTTTCCGGCAGCGGTAGTCCCCTCGAGAAATTCCACAGGAGCGTCACATCTAAGAAACGCCTTGTATTTTTCGGATAACATCAAATCAGCCAACGCCACCACCACGCAGTTGCTTCAGCACATTTTCCAGTTTGTCGAACCCGGCTTCAAGGCTGCCGCTTACCTGCACCTTTTCAATAAACCCTCCGGCAGCTCTGGCGCGCAGCTCAGAGGCTTTTAAACGGTCTTTTGGGTCCTGCTCTTCACTCCGCATGATATCTGTCCAAAAGGCGTTGATCTCTGCCATGTCGGCAATCCTGGGGGCCTCTAGCACGGCATCCCGGTCTTTGATGTAATCCCCAAGTTTCCCCAAGTTTTCGGAGCCGATGTTTTGAAACGCTTTGTCGCTCTTAGCCTTATATCCCGCCAGCCTCGCCGCCTCGGTGGCGGTATGACCCTGCTTGTAGTAATCGATCCATGCTTGTTGCTTTGCTGTCGGCTTCATCCGCTCACCTCCTATATCACCACTGATTTAGTGGCATTCACATTTCCAACCACATCTATTTGGTTATTCGGCCGCAGTGGGATCGCAATGCAATACATACGGGATTCCGTGTGTCTTACAGTAGTCGATTTCGGCCTTGCATCCGGTACTGTGCTCCCAGTCCCCATATACCAGTATCTTGTCGCACACCTTCAGCAACTCCAGGCACATCCCCAGACCATGCAGATAGTCCACCTTGTCATAGAGATAGCCTAAGCAATGTATAGGGGAGATATATACGTTGGCCTTATCTTTTACGGCCAGCGCCTCGGCAATCCGCTCGATTTCCGCCTTGTTTCCCGGCTCCCCGCCATAGGGATGGGATATGTAAATCCTCATAGCCTTGCCGTCATCCCTCTCTTATGTCCGTCCAGGTAGATTACAGGCGAGTCCTTGCTGGTTGGTTTGTACTCCTGGATTTCCCCGTATCCCCCATAGTTCAGGGCCGCCGCCGTGTTGACAAACAGCTTGGATACCGGCGCAACGCTCCGGTTCGCCTCACAGGTGCGGTAAAAGCCTTGTTTCATCACCATCGGCAAATGGGTGTGGGAATGGATATACACGTCCGCGTCCACAATGCTGGCCATATCCGCCAGACGGATCGCCTTGGCTCCTTCCTTTCTTCCCCCTCCGGACCCGTGGTTGATATACAACGAATAGGTCATGGGCCTCCCATCCGATTTCCGGCGGCTGCACCGTCCAAAGCTAACAAACAGCAGCGCCGCGCCAGGGGCAAACCGGTCATACAAACCCATCTGCCGGGTAAACACCTCCATGAGGTCAATGCCCTCTTTGTTGTAGGTCCTCCGCTCGTGATTTCCAGTGGTGACGGCCAGTATCTTATCCTTGACTGGCTCGAACAGCTCCACCGCCCTCTGGATCTGCTCCATCGGGGGCAGTACCTCGCTGTAGCAGTCCGACACGCTGGTCTTGGTAGCGTTGTTGAGGATATCTCCGTTGAGGATGAGGGCTGTGTCCGGTTCTTCCTGCACGGATTTCAGCCGGTCGCGGATGAGAGGGAGGTCACAATGCGCGTCCCCGATATGCAAGTCGGCCATCACCTCAATTTTCAATGCGCCGATTGTATCCGGAAGCCTTGCTCGTATGGTTGTCATCCGCTCACCTCGCTTTTTGTGTTCCCGCCTACCCATCCGCCGGCCATTATGTCCGGCACAACAAAGAGGACGCCCCACATGGGACGCCCTCTCATTTCTTTACATATACACTATATCACGGATAAAAGGGGGCTTTCCAGGGTCAATTTCCGAATTGCCCTAATATGTAGCCTCTTGACCCATCTTTCATCAAGCCCCATGCTTTCGGAAACCTGTTCCCATGTCATGCCGTCTATGTATTTATATCTAACGATGTCCCTCAGTTTCTCATCATCCATCTGTTTCACGGCGGCCTCGATCCGGCGGCGAAGATCAACCTGGGCATCGATTTCTCGGTTTATGTCTTGTTCCAAATCTACGATCTGGCATACGGCATTTTGTATTTTATCGCAGCCTCCCGCTTTCGGCATATCTGAGTATACCGGGGATATTGCCTCGGCTTTTTCCTTCCACTTCTTTTTCTCGTCAAGCAGCCTGGCTATACGTTTTTCCAATCCGATATACTGCTTCAATATCGCTTTTTTCTCTTCATTCGTCATGGTTCCCTCCCGTAAAACCGCCGCAGCTTTCGCCAATGAACCCCAAACCACTGTACAAACGAATCATATCCGGACGGAGGTGGCGGGATCACGGGACAGCCATCCGTGCCCGTCACTGCCCGGACATACTCGCACTTTCGGCTGCATACCCCTCCATTTAACCAAATGCATCCATTTTTGATACAGACCAGTTTATCCACGCCTAGCACACCACCCAACCATAAAGGCCATCCCGATAGAGGCGAGCCAGACCGACAGGATTGGTGCGGATATTATCATGGTGTGGCCTCCTTTTACTCTGTATATCCACACTCTTGGCAAGTGCATGTATCTGTGTCTGGATCCCAATCGCTCCAGTATGATCCACACTGGGGACATAGCGTCCAAGGGCCTTTTGGTCCAGGTGGGTCCTTGTGACCCAAGGGCCCGTTAATTTTGTCTTTTCTACGATCGTCAATCAATTTGTCAATAAATTTTGACACTTGCTCCATCTCGCTTTCCCAATCCTCGCGATTCCATACCCACCCGCACTCATGGCAGCGCGGCGGGCCTCCATCGAGGCTAGATATATGTCCTCCGCATTTTTCGCATTCACCGTCGATAAACATCATCATGGCGTGGTCTCCTCTATGATGTCCCGCAGGAATACAGACCGGCCGGGTTGAACGCTTGGAAGAACGCGCTCCTCTGGCTCGCAAACAGCAATTACATTTCGGTCCTTATCGCTTATGATCAGGTGGCCGTCCGCGCTTCTTTGCGCGACCGATGCCGTTGGAAAAGATCTAAGGGTATTTTGGGCATCATCAACGTCCCTCGCATCAAAGCGTGGCTTATATCTGATGATGCAATCCGGATGGTTGACTATCCAGCACACGGCACCGCTTTCAACTTTGTGCACCTTCCATGTATTCCACATCTCAATGACATTCCCTTCGGCATCAACACAACAAGCATCATAATTTTTATGTAGATAGTCGAAACCGAACCGCTCGCCAACCTCGACATCCAATATATCGCATATACGGGGCTTCTCTGCTTTTTTCATGCGGGACCCCTTATCTTCCATGCTACGTAAATCCAAATCAACAACAACATGGTTGGGATCATTATTTCTATTCGTCATTTTGCCTCCTCCTTTGGCGGCTCCGGAAGGGACATCCAGTGGGTGACAACCCCGTCGATAAGCATCATCATGGTGTGGCCTCCTTGATCTCTCCGTTGCGCATATCACATAATCCGTCCTTGCACCAATGACTATGAGCATATAACCCTTCCTTGCGCATCTCTGCGTTTGCCGTATTTGGCACCCAACATTTGCACGACTCGCAATATAAGCTAAACGGCCCTCCGGACTTTGGAGCGACATTACTATACAGATGATAGTTTTTCTCGCCCTCCATCGGCGGTTCCGGAAGGGGGCGGAAATGATCGTCTCCGCCAGCGCACATATTGCACTCATAGCACGGCTTGCAATCTTTTAACGCACAACGACTACATTTTTTCACCATCCCGCTCCTCTCCTGCTAGTTCAGCCGCGCAAGCGGCATACCCGGCCAGATCAATATAGTTGTCGGCCTTCCGCTGCCCGGATTTGATACGGGCAATTTTTAACAGCGCCATCATGGCGGCCACGTCATGCGCATCAATATGTACACCAAGATATACCGACCACAAACCGGCAATCACGGAAAAGTTGTTTTCCGGGCGGCCGTACTGTGCCTCTCGATCTGTACACACAATTTTAGCTGCCCGCTCCAACGTCTCTTTACGCGTCATCCCGCCCACCACCTATCAATTCTGGATTATCATAGATGTTGCCGATAATTTCGCTGTCGTCCCACATTTCCTCGAGGTACAGCAGTTCTGCCGGAGGATCATAAAACTGTAACATAAGTGCAGAATTGTTTTCATTCCAAACCACAAGAAATATTCCGTCACGGCTTTTCCCGATGTCGCCTTCAAACACTTTCCCGGTTTTAACATCACGGCCGGTGTACTGCCCAATCGTATCCGTATAGACCGTGTGTTTTTCTATGTCTCCGAGATTTTCACCACCATAGATGATCGAAAAATCCCCAGGGCCTTGTAAAACCCCACCGTATACCCACCGACCCGGCAGCTTGTCGCCTTTCATATTAACTTTTTCGCCACGTCGCCTCGTCTGGCCACGGAATAAAATCTCACGCATTATCCTCACGCCTCCTTCCGTAACTGCAAAAATCATCTGGCAACCACCCGTCGCTGGAGTTCCATCCGCAAATATGATCAGGTAAGTAATACTTGCACTCCCGACAATAACATCCGCCCGCCGCATGGATGGGGTCGATGGTTGGTTGTGCCGCCAAAAGCTTAACCACCGCATTTCGGCAGTCCGCGGCAAAATCGCTTATTCCAACAAATACGTCCGATGGGTTTACTTTGTCTGCGTCAATCAGTCCCATTTCTATTCCCTCCATCCATCTTTGCCCCGCAGTTGGGGCAGTACGAGAATACCGTTCTGTGCTCAGGAATACTCCAATACCACCCACACACAGAGCATCTCATGTGATCTCGTTGTGGGCTTTCTTCCGTGCCATCATTAAATACAATCCACCGCCCGTGCCGAACCTCCACCACGTCGGCGGCGGGAGCGTCATAGATATTCTCCACGTCAACAACCATCTCCGCAAATTGTGGATCACGTGACCAGCTCTTATTATACTGATGCGATAACAACGCCTCCCGCTCTATGTACTCAGCCATTGTCTGTCCTCTCACTTTCCCTTTCGGCAGCTATTAGGTCTTCATATGTCATATCCTGCAAAGTTTCCCCTCGCAGTGCCATTGCCGCTAGGTCTGCCAATTCGTCGATCAGAGCCATCAACCCTGTTACGGTCCGGTATCCATCGTAATCAATGGCAATGGCGATGATTAGATCGAGGTTTTTTTCCATGGCGTTGACTTTTTGGGCCATCTTGTTCCAGGCCGCTTCGTCCACTTCGTTTAATTGACATATCATGTTCCCATCATCATCATAGTTTTCGGTCGCCAGAGGGCATCCATCGCACCCACTCGGCATGTCGAGAAATACGTCACACATCTTTAAAGCAGCTTCTTTATATGTCATTGTCATCGCCTCCTTACGCATCAAAGGCAACGGTTTTCCCGTTGGCGTCCGTGCTGTAATTATAAACGTACTCTGCTTTGGAACCGTCCTCGAACGATATGACGATACTCTTGGGGTACGCCTTGCCTTTACGATAGTGCGACGCCACATTACCTTCCGATACATCCCGGTGCATCTCCTGGCAGGCATTGACTTTTTCCGGGTTCTGTGCGGTTTTCCCGCATATATCGCATACATAGTACTTTTTCTCAATCGTTTTCATGTTGTTCCTCCTTTAGTCCGGCAGCCCTACAATAAGTGATGTAATCCTCATATCGGATAAGTACTGTATCGAATTTATGCCACTTCTTGCAAAAACCAATCTCCATTTTTACCGGCTCGTCGACTTTGCAGATTCCTCCGTTACCATATTCAGACTTTTGCCACTCTGTCAGTGAGTATATCTCGGCATTATTCGGGTATAGAGTATATCCGCCGAAAGATCGCTTTTCATCATCCTTCGTTCGGCGTCCCCAGAGGACGCACGGCATTCCGAACCTCCATCTGTATTCCGTATGCTTTATGCTCACGGCAAGCAGATTTCTTTCATTCATCCTTCTCCTCCTCACACACCCACGATCCGCATGTATACTCCGGCGCTACCAATACAAGGCCGTTTTTCCGCCTTCCGCCCTCGGGAGGAATCGCCTTGATCCAGTAGCAATCCTCCGCCATGGCGCAATTATCGCAATAGTCCCGCCTCCGGCAGATTTCGCACGTGCTTAACATGGTGTCACCTCAATTTCCACATGCGGGTCGGCTTTGTCCAGTCCGCACCGCAAAATAAGCTCAATATGGTTAAAGCTGTCGTCCTCGATAATCCCGGCCGATTTCAGGCCGTCCAGGAGCATTTTCCCGCTGTAATTGTCAGGATCCCGGCGTCGCTTATCCGGGAAATAGTACGTCAGTACCACACGGGCACGGGGCAAAGGGTTCCGTGGCTTTGGACGGCAGCATAACGCGATCCGTTCCGCCCACATCTTTTTGGCCCGCTGGTAATCCCGGTAATTTGTCCGGCCTATGTATTCGTTGTTGCTCGGCGGTATACCCGGTATGGTGTAGGTCATCCGCTCACGTCCCTCTCATAAACCGGGATATATCCGGATACCATGTCCTCATAGGCGGACAGGTCCATGGAGGTTTCTTTTTGGGGCTTATTGGGGTTCAATTTTCCCTTGTCCTGTTCCCGTGAGAGCCAACCGGTAATAAACCGCATAACCCCGGATTTGGTTTTTCGCTTGGTTTTGTTCGCTTGGCTCCACCCGACCATTTCTCTCAATTCCTGCATGACATCTACGGCTGGATACAGTTTTTTCCACTGGTCTATTTGTGGTTGTGTGACTGGATATTCCGATCCATCGTTGAGCGGAATGCCAATTACGGCGGGGAGAGGCGAAGCCTGCTCACCGCTATCCGTATCTCGAATACGAATAGGATTCGGATTGGATTGGATTACGGGAACATCTGCTTGCATCTGCTTGCAAATGATTTCACATGCATTCACGCCGTTTGGATCAGGATATCGGCTCTTTCTGGCTCGGACCGTTTGGTGGACTTCCCATGTCGGGAGATATAGGTAGGGCTTACTGTCACAGGTGTACAGCTTCACGCAGCCTATATCCGCCAATCTCTTAAGCGCACCTTCTATGTCTTTGAGCGATAGCCGCTCCTTCAGCGGGAAAAGCCTGGATTTCAATATAGCCGGCCTTGCGTCAAATCTTCCGTAATCGTCGCAGTTTACTAACAGCCGATGAAAAAAGCATTCTTCAAACCAGCTCATATCGTCAATGCTTTCACTGGTGCAGATGGATTCTTTCAAAATTCGGTTAGGCACTCGCCCTCCCCCTCCCGTACCGGCACCAGTCGCCGGAAAACTCGTATTTATGGTATTTGCAAACTGTGCAATGCTTCATATGTACCATATCCCGGTAAGCGGGGCAGTGGATATAATGGGGTGTATCCACTGTGATCCCCAGCTTCCGGCAGACGGGGCAGCCGTCAGAACGGGAGTTCATCATTGCCCACGATCTCCTCAAAATCGCCCTGAATGTCCGGGCTATGATCGTACCCTGCCACCTGCTTGGTCTCGCCGGATTCGGCCTTTTTCTCGGCAAAGAATACGTTGTCCGCCACCACGTCGAAGGCGGTGCGCTTGTTGCCGTCCCGGTCGGTGTACTGGCTGGTCTGGATCGACCCCTGCACCGCGACGAGCTGGCCCTTGCGGAAATACCGGCTGACGAACTCGGCCGTGCTCCGCCAGGTGACGATGTTGATGAAATCGGTCTGTTTTTCCTGGCCCTTGGGGGTATAGGTGCGGTCCACCGCGATGCGGAAGCTGCACACAGATACCCCCGATTGTGTGCTTTTCAGTTCCGGATCGGCTGTCAATCGGCCCATCAGGCATACACTGTTGAGCATGTTATCCTCTCCATTCCCGCTCTATCTGGTTTTCCAGTATGCGGATTTGTAGTTTGTATGTGTTTATCGCCTCTTTTGCCGCGTCATAATTCGTCTCGGCGCAATCTCGCGCGAATTTTTTGGCGGCGATTTCCGCGGAGCCCCTGCAAATGTCGGAAATAATCGTGACTGGCGTACCCTTATCCCGCTCGATCAGGATTTTTTGGGCCAGTGCCACACGGTAGTCCCGTTCTGCCTGCGCATGTGATCGGCCTCGTTCCCCGAGTTTCCTCAGAGCGGTATCCAACAATCCAACCTTTGCCGCCAGTTCGTTCATCAAATCCTGTCCACTCATAGGTAATTCCTCCCGAACACCTCCATAAAGGCGTCGTGTCCGTATTGATCCTCAAATATAGCCTGATATTCCCGTTTTAAACGCAAGTCATTTTCCCGGTTGTGATGTACTCCGTTCGGCGGCTCGTTATGACACCAATGACAGAGATCGGCAACCATTCCAAACTTTTCTGATGCTTTTCTGTTGGGCCCTCCGAACACATGATGTTTCTCGATCCAGTAATATGACCCGCAGATTCGACACTGTCTCATGAGGCCTGCCACACAAAGGCCCGGCAGTTCTTAGTATCATTCCAAATAGATAGTGCCGTTATCTTGTGAGTCTCAGTTATCAAGATTTTCTCTACTCTAAACCGGTCATGCGTGGTTTTTTTGCCGTTACGGTCACAAAGGTTCAGTTTGCTTTCAGGCACCCATATAAACGGCGCCGTATACAGCTCCCTTCCAATACCCCAATTAAAACAGGCCCGCTTGAAGCTGTCGGAGCATTCCCCTTTTTCCTTTTCGGTATTACTTTCCGTTCCGCAATCCGCTTTTCTGATCCACTGGTCTTTTTTGTCGTCCCAGATCGATACTTCACAATGCAGGCTGCCCTTTACCTCATAGTGCCGTCTCTGCCAGTTTTCGGGCCCGAGAGTTTCGTCCAGGATGTTCATGTCGCAACGGGCGTCTTTGTATAATAGCAAAGAGCACCCTTTTTCGCTTACGGTAGAAACTCGGCAATCGATTTCATCCGCATCGAGTACCCGGAATTTCATCGGATCACCAGCCCTTCCTTTTCGACGAGGGCGGCTCCCGACACCAATGTCCCAGATGCGATAGCCGCTTTAATGGCGTTTTTGTCCGCCTCCCGCTTGACCCTGATATACTGCTCCGGGGCGGAGTCATAAAATACATAATCGTCAATCTCCACCGATTTCGAGCACCGAAAGAATGCTTTACAACGGGAAGTCTCGAATTTATCGCGTCCGGACATACGCATACAGCTCGCTATGTACTGGTCCAGGCGTGACGCTTTGGCCTCCTTGGCCTTGCGCCGCTTACTTAGGGATTCTTCCTCGAATTTGATGGCCTTTGCTTCTGACAACAGGTTTTTGCGGTAGCAGATGATATTTTCAAGTTTCTCCTCCTCGGCCATTTTTAGGGCGTCAAGGCTGGATTCATCCGCTAAAACTTCTCCAGTTTCCTCATCTACCACAAATCCCGTATCTAAAATCCGGGCGATCTGGTCCCGTATCTCATACAGTGTCATAATTCCGTGCCTCCTTTACCGCCCTGTCATATTCTTTTCGCCAATAATCTTGCGCCGTCTTGGCATTATTCAGCAGTTCCCTCAGTTCGGCGATCTGTGCCGCCTGTTGGACGATGATCTCTTTTAACTCCGTTCCCAGCATATACACTTGACATTTCTCCTTTTTTCCCTCATAATGAGGGTGGTTGATTATTTTTTGTGCGTCGTCGTCTGTGTGCCACCACAGGCGGCGATCTTTTTATGTATGCACACTGACACGGCGACCAGTGCGGCGCCAATACAGGCAAATGCGGCGGATTCCCCGAAGGGCATCTCTCCGCAGTCGCTTGCCCCGGCAGCCCCCAGCGTCATAAACATGCCCAAGATACCTAGCACGGCCGACACTGCCGGAAAAACACGTTTCACGATGCCTCCCCCTCCCTATTTCTGATTTTCAGCTCGCACAACGCCCTGATTAGATCATCTTTTGTCATGGAGGACGCCATGCGCGTTAGGGCCTGTGCGTTTTTTGATTTCCTCAGCGCGGCGGATATGGCTTGTTCTACGCACTGTCTTGTGACCCCGTAGACGTCCGCGATGTCCTGATGCGTCATACCTTTCATCCGGCAGATCACATAATTCCGCGTTTTCTCCGTCAAACCGCCGAGATCAATGGTTGATAGCTCTTTTCGGATTTCCTGCATGTGGTCCATCCTCTTCGCATCCGATTTCGATTTATTCCAACACGCCGGGCAAATCCCCCTTTTTGACTTTGTAAAACTTCCGCACATTGCACACGGGGCACCCGTGGCCATAACGTTCGACAATCCGATGGAAACGGCGTGGTTGGCGTTTTCTTTCCGCGTTACCCATTCCAGGTTCTCCGCCCGGTTATCGTGCGTATCCCCGTTTTTATGGTTTACCTCCGGCAACTTTCCAGGATTCGGTATAAACGCCGAGGCAACCAGACGATGGACATATGCATGGTTTTGTTTGCCGTTTTCATAGTAAGACACGATTTCATAATTCCGGTTTCGACCGGCACTGTAAACCGTTGCCTTTTCACGGTTACCTTTTTTGATCCTGTATACCTCTCCGGTATCTGTTACCTCAAACCTTCCCGCAAGCACCACTTGACTTCGCAACGCTTTCCCTCCTTTCTGGTTGTATATCGTCAGGTTTCGTGTTATCCTTGTGTTGCCCTTGAGGGAATGCCCATGGGTCAGGAAAGGGGGAGGATGCCAAATGCGTAAAGCGTTTCATCATCTGAAACCAATCCTGTGTCCCCCGTAAGCCCTGCCCAGCCCTGCGGGTAAGCCGCAGGCGGGTCGCGTCCGTCGGTGCAGGGGGCATGACTAAGCAACCATTCGCCCTGGACCGCTTTGCCCGTCTAGTCGGGGAGCCGCGTGCACGCGGCAAGTGTCAACCAAACGGTGCGTCATGCCGGGGACAAAGTGCGACGGGAGAGCGGGAAGCGGGCGACTTCCCGCTTTCTCTTTCATGGGCACTCCCCAAAGGGCAATACAAGGTTTTAACGTTTTTCCATCACCTCCTTATACCGGCAGCTTCTACGGCTCCCCACCACGCTTCTTCCATGGTTTTATACCGTTTTCGATCGCTCCCGTCACGACGGTGGACGATATACCCCTTGTTGTCTTTGCTGATTACCTGGTTCCCGCAGGTGTACAGGTTCTTCATGGGTCTCTCCTTTACTCAGGGATAGCTCGTATTTGGCCTAAAAAACTAGTGTCTATAATGGCTTCTGTGGTAAATGTACTGTAATACTCAAACACATCGTCCATATTTAGCAGGATTTTCTGTCCCTCTTTTAAACTCGGGATTTTTCCTGACAAAACAGTCCGTCTGAACCCGTAAAAGGTAATGGCTGTATTTGGGTCCACCGCTTTCAATTCCGCGTAGGCCGCCTTCATTGTGCGAATGCGGGGAATCGTCATATTTGTTTTCCTCCTTTCCCACTAGAGACTATGCCACTCACATTCAAGTCCCTCTCACGAGATCGTCGATTGCGACATTCAGGGCGCGTGCGATATCATCCAACGTCGCAATAGACGGTATAAGCATCCCTTTTTCCATTTTGCAGATCGCCGACTGATTGACGCCCACCGTTTTTGCAAGATGTGACTGGCTTATTCCGGCCTTCGTCCTGAGTTTTTTGATGTTGTCGGATAATGCCAACATTTTCACCTTCTTTATAAAATTATTACTGTAGTCATTGACAAGCCGCCCCGAATCGGTGTAAAGTTAAGGTGCCCGTTTGGGTAAGGGAAGGAGATGGTCTCAATGACCAAACTTTTGACTTTGCCTGTTCCCGGCGCTGACTGGGCGGCTGATGCGCGGGCGTACACAGCAGAACCAAAACTGCTAAAGTGATGCGGCACATAAAGAAACAGGTGGCGCTTCTGCCTGTGGGGACACTGCGTCGGTACGGAGATCACCATTCTCCGGGCCGACCGGTGGAACCTGCAATGCGCTCCGGGTGAACAAATTTGGGGTCGGTCGCCGGTGGAAGCGCCACCGGCAGACCGTACTTTCCGGGGCGGCTTATCAATGACTACGGTAATAGTATACATGTGTTTTTACATGATTTCAAGTAAATTTCATGTAATTATGCATGTTCTACTTTTATCACAAATTGGTGGTGTGAATATTGGCTAAAAATACAAATAAAATCGTTGGGGATCGTCTGCGGTGCTTGCTAAAAGAAAACGGCTTAAAAATGAGCTATTTTAATAAGCAACTAGGGAAAAACAGAAGCTATTTGTCAAACGTATTGACAGGAAGCGATAGTATTGACGATTCCTCGGTTGAGTTTATAGCCCACAAGCTGAATACCACCCCCGAATACCTCAAGGGCGAAACAGATCAAAAAGAAAAGCTCGCTGACTTGGTAGTCAGCGAGCAAGATAAAGAAGCTATGGATTTGTATAGTAGGCTTACTCCAGAACAGAAAGCTCTTGTTCGTGCGCAAATGAAAGGGATTTTATCAAATCAATAATGCGTTCCTTTCCGATCTGGTCGAGCAACTGGTATTCAACGACGAATTCACATGTATCCTCGTCATATGTAAAAGTCTTGCCAGTATGGTCTACTACTTTTTTCATTCCCCCGCCTCCCCGATCTGCACGCCATTCAGCATGTCCCACATGCGCCGATGCATCCGCACCCGCTCGTGATCTCGGAGGCATAAATATAAAGCGTCGTACCATCGCAAATCCATTATCTTATGTTCTGGGTGCATAGTCCATCTTCCAGACCATAAAGCCTTAAATAAGGCTCTCGACGCAAATTTTTCCGGTGTTGACATAGCAAGGCACATAAACGACCCCTCCTTATTTTTCCAACAGCAGACGCCGCAAGTCTGCCATCAACATTTATTCGACCATATTTTACAAATCACTACAGGTAAATGTTGCCAATGTCCGACAAAATTACTACATTACGCCTTTTCTTCGTTGCCTTTTGCGACTTCCATTATAGAACAAATGTTCTAAATTTGCAACAGTAAATTTTAGATACAAAGATATAATATGTAATATGAGAAGCATAAAAGCGGATATGGAATGGAGGAGTGCAAATGAGACCACTAATCAGGCTTTTTGTGTTCATTATCGTCATCGCCATGTTAGTATCCGCAAGTTCGTGTTTATCCCCTTTTCTGGTTCTGCGTAAGGCCGAATCCAAATCAGAAGCGAATGCCGTCGGGTCCTCAAACGCCCAGATGTCTGTGAAGACGATAAAGCCCGGAGTTTTGACCGTCGGCACGAACCCTGATTTAGAACCGCTGTCCTATTATGATGAAAACGGGAAACTCACCGGTTTTGACGTAGATCTTATCACGGAAATCTGTAAAACGCTTGATTTGGAATGCGTCATTATTACCATGGACTATGAAGAGCTGTTGACATCCTGCGCGGACAATCAGGTGGATTGCGTTATAGGAGGAATTTTATATTCCGATGACCGGGCCGAATTTTTATTCTATTCCCATTACTTAACAGAGACGATAGATGGGGAGACAATGGACTACTGTATTTATGCAAAAAGCTACAATTTGACTAACACCTTCAGCGCTATCCTAGAAACGTACAAGGAAAACGGAGTATATAATGCGATCTACCAGCGATACTTTTCACCCTATGGTTCTACATAAAAAAGCGCCCCGTCACTGCGCGAACAGTGACGAGGCGTTCCACACCCAGGGGGGCATGGAATGACCCGTTAGGTCAGCCATATATTACCATATCCCCTGAAATATTACAAGGGGGATTTTTATGGCAACGGTACAAAAAAGAGGCGAAAGTTACCGGATCAGAGCATCTGCGGGTTATGATTCCACAGGTAAGCAGATAATGAAATCCATGACGTGGAAGCCTGCTCCAGGATTGTCGGAAAAACAAATCGAAAAGGAGCTTGAACGCCAGAAAATACTTTTCGATGAAAAAGTCAAAGCGGACAAATCATTCGATGAGAATATCCGTTTCCAGGAGTTCACGGAACAATGGTTTCAGGATTACGGGAAAGATCATCTTCGAATTAGAACTTACACTGAATATCAGAAGATGACCAAACGCCTATACCCCGCCATTGGCCATATACGCCTCAATAAGCTGCGTCCGCGCCACTTGGTAGAATTCTACTCGCAGCTGGCGGAACCGGGCCAGAACAAGCGCACAAAGGGAGGTTTAGCCCCTAAGACGATCAAACACTACCACACCATGATATCTTCCATTATGGATCGGGCCGTAAAATGGGGGATTGTCCCTGAAAATCCATGCCGAAAGGTAGACCCTCCAAAGGTCGACCGTCACCAAATTGATTGTCTAAATGACAAAGAGGCCGCGATTTTCGTTGAAGGTCTCGAAACCGAGCCATTAGAGGATCGCGCAATGTTTACTCTCGCACTGTTTACGGGTATGCGGCGCGGAGAATTGCTGGGTTTGGAATGGCCTGACGTTGATTTTGAAACGGCGGTAATATCCATTCGCCGCACATCTCAATACGGAGGCGCAAAACTCGGAACATATACAGACGATACTAAAACCGAACAATCCAAGCGTAGTATTCGGATTACGCCATCCATTATTGATCTCCTTAAAAAATACAAGGCTGAGCAAGCAGCGCATCGGCTCAGATTAGGCGACATGTGGAATTCTGATTGGTTTGAACACCCTCGACTGTTCACTAATCAAGATGGGAAGCCTATGTCCCCAAGCACGCCCCTCAACCGCCTGAAAAAGTTACTCGACCGGCTCGGCTTGCGTCAGGTATCCTTGCACAGTCTGCGCCACACAAGCGCGACGTTGCTTATACAACAGGGCGTCAACGTCCGCACAGTGTCCAGCCGCTTGGGGCACAGCCAGACCAGCACCACCATGAACATATACGCTCATCAACTCCAAAGCGCAGACGCAGCGGCTGCGGAGGCGCTCGAAATCGCCATTGAAAAAGGCAAAAAAAGGGGCTGATTTTGGTCGTTATTTGGTCGTTATTTCACTGAAAACGACCAGAATTTACAGCATATAGCCGAATTCCAAACGTGCAAAAGCCCGCATGAACGCTCAATTTCTCACGTTTAAGCAATCCATCAAAACTGATTCTGGCTAATTCGAATCCTGTCACCTCGACCAACTAATCACTCATGTTTTAATACAAAGCATGAGTGATTTTTTTATGTTTACGGACAGAAAAAGCCGAAAAAAGTGGGTATCGGCGATAATTCTGGGTAAAAAGCCGCATTACGCCCGCTAAAAATGATGATAGGACCGGTTTAGTTTCTGATGTAGGACCAGAGTTTTCCTTTTCATCTGTTCTGTTTCTTTCAATCCAACCCGCCGCATTTAAGGCCTCATGATTTCATAATCGACAGATTGCAAAGCGGACCATCTCCTGCTATAATGTTATCGGTTCTTCGGAATTTGCAGCGCGGAATCCTTTTTCCGGCAGACGACCGACTGTGAAGCGCCGCAGCAGCAGCTTCGATTCACACCGTCAAAGATATGCAGAATATCAAAGGAGGCCGCTCTGATGCAACAAATCAATTTAAACTTCGGATGGCTATTCACCCTTGAAAAGGATCTGGACTGCTTCAACGGTTTCAGCTTCGATAAATACTCCGACGCCATCGGTGCGCCCGCGCGATATTACGACCACTGCAGCTGGCAGAAGATCGATCTGCCCCACGATTGGAGTATTGCGCTTGAAAAGGATCTGAAGGCCAACACCTTTGCCGGAGCACGGCCCAATACGCGCTGGCACCGCTTTATGACCGAGCGGCACTCCGATATCGACGACGTCAGCAGCGTCGGCTGGTACCGCAAGCATTTCATGCCCGATCCCTGCTGGCAGGGAAAGCGCGTATTCATCGAATTTGAGGGCGTGTTCCGCGATTCGGTATTCTGGATCAATGGAACCTATATGGACCGTCACAACAGCGGCTACACATCCTTCCTGTTTGAAATTACCGATCACCTTGTCTTCGGCGAGGATAATTCCATCGCTGTGCGCGTGGACACCTCTCAGGCCGAGGGCTGGTGGTACGAGGGCTCCGGAGTCTACCGCAACGTATTTCTGTACGTCGCCGAGCCAGTATACATAAAGCCGCGCAAGACCATCATCAAAACCGCTCTGGACGGCAGGGTTTCCGTGGAATGCACCGTCGTGAACGATACGCCCGAGCCCTTCTGCGGAGATGTTGTCTTTGAAACCGCTGACATAGCTTCAGCCGTACACACGGCCATCGCTCCCTATGGCGAAGCCGTTGTAAAGGTGGAGCTTCATATTGAGTCCCCGCGCCTCTGGCACGTGGATGCTCCTAACCTGTATACGCTGTCCATCCGCATCGGCGAAGAAATCCATACGGAATCCTTCGGCGTGCGCACCGTCGGCTTCGATCCCGACCGCGGCTTCCTGCTCAACAGCAAACCGCTGAAGATTCACGGCGCATGCGTCCACCAGGACTTCGGCGGCGTCGGCGTCGCACTGACCGACAACCTGCAGCGCTACAAGATCGCCCGCCTCAAGGCGATGGGCGTAAACGCTTATCGCTGCTCCCATCATGCACCCGCTCCGGCGCTGCTGCGAGCCTGCGATGAGCTGGGCATGCTGGTGATGGACGAAACGCGCCTGTTCGGCACTTCGCCCGAGGCCGTCCGTCAGCTCACCAGCGTCATGGAACGGGACCGCAACCATCCCTGCGTATTCATCTGGTCGCTGGGCAACGAGGAATTCTCCGTTCAGAACGATCCATGGAGCCATCGCCTGATGAAAAAAATGACTCGCATCGCCAAGGCTCTTGACGATACGCGCCCCGTAACCTATTCCGGCAACAACGGCCCCACCTTCGCAGGCGCAAACGGCGCGGCGGAGGTACGCGGCGTAAACTACATCCGTGGCGTTCTTCACGAGGACGGCAGGTGGCTCGACCGGTATCACGCCGACCACCCCCATCAGCCCATCATCGGAACCGAGGAGAGCAGCTATGTCCTCAGCCGGGGCGGCGCAAGGACGGATCTGGGCAACGGTCTTCTGGACTCCTCCGGCCTCATCACCATGCCCTGGGGCTCGACTCCCAAGGGCTGGGTAAAGTACTTTGAAAAGCGCGATTTCCTCGCGGGCAGCTTCATGTGGACGGGCTTCGACTATCGCGGCGAGCCCAATCCCTTCGTCACGACGAACGTCTGCTCCTCCTTCGGTGCCATCGATCTGTGCGGCATGGAAAAACCGCCCTTCTACTATTATAAAGCGTGGTGGACGGACGAGCCGGTACTGAAGCTCACCCCTCACTGGAACCACATGGCCGGAGAAATTGTGGAAATCTGCGCATTCACCAATTGCAGTGAAATCAGACTGAGCCTCAACGGGCGCGAGCTGGAAACCCGCAGAGTGGAGCGCTTTGATGCGCCCGTATTCCGTATTCCCTTCGAACCGGGCGTGCTGTGCGCCGAGGCCGAATACAACGGTCAGATTTTGCGAAGCGAGCTGCGCACCAGCACGGAAACGGCGGTCGTCGCCTGCACCTGCGCGCTTCCGGCCCACAGCAGCGCGGACGTTGCCATCTATGAGTTGTCCGCCGTGGATGAAAACGGACTTTTCTGTCCCGTCGCTGAGGAATACGTCGATCTGAGCATCGAAAACGGCCGCATCATCGGCGTGGGAAACGGCGACCCCGCCTGCCTCGATCCCGAGCAGCTCCTTCCTGTGGAGGAAGCAGTCTACCTGCGCTGCTTCCGTATGAACGAAACAGAGTTGTACAGCATGCCGCAGAAGGATCACAACGTTCTCCGCAGCCGCCACGACTGGCTGGAAACCGAGTCCGCCGGAAACGGCTTCGAGGACGACGAGCGCCGCGTGGCCAGATTCTCCGACAATCTGGAGCCCGATAGAACCGTCACACTTACGGCACAGGTCCGCGGCGTAGAGAAGTATGAATACATCGAATTCGAGCGCCTCGGCGGCGACGCCCGCATATTTCTCAATGGTGTCGAGCTCGGCGACAACTTTACCCGCAGCGGCCGCATGTCCTTCAGCCATGTGCGTCCGTACCGGTTCTACTGCTGCTTCCGCAAGGGAGACAACGAAATCAGAATCGAGTCCGTACAGCACGAAACCTCCGGACGTCCCGTGTCCGGCTACGCTAAAATTGGCAGACTGAAGGAACAGCCGCAGCGCGTCCGCCTGCACTACGGCCTTGCTAGGGTCTTTGTGAAATCAGAAACGCCGGATGCAGTCTTCCTGCAGGCAAAAATCGCTGACTGAAAAAGTGCGGGCATCTGGCAGTCACTACACATATTTCCGATTACGACCGTGTGGATGAAAAGCACTGGCTGCCGGGCGAAGGCTGCATTGACTTTAAGCACGTGATCAATTGCCTGAAAAGCGCGGGCTACAGCGGACAATTGCTGTTTGAAACCAAGCAGACGCGCGCCCTGCCGGGCAGCACGGTCGGCAGCGGGATGCTGCGCGACCGCTGGCTGCAGCTGATGCAGAAATGAGTGGAAAACATCTATTTCGAATCGTGTTATGGGAAGAGGCTGCCCAGTCTGTAGAAAGAAAAACGGATGACCCCCCTTTAGGTGTGAGTGAACCCCCTACCCAGAGTTTCTATCAAAATATGCGCCCAGATACATAGATAGCCGGCGATTCATCATGAATCGCCGGCTGCTTTTTGTTATGCGGCTTGGCCATGAGTGGCTATCCTCATAGCCCCAACCCCAATACGACCGGAAACCGTGTGCCTATGCGGCTTCCGGCTTTTTTCTCCGCCGAATGCATGATCTAGGGGATTAGGCGGTGTTTGTAGATGTGATTCCATGCTGTACGGTATGCTAATGGACTTGACAAGTGAAGAAAGAAAGCTTATAACGAATAAAGAACATATGTTCTATATTCGTTATGGTTAAGAATTGGAGGGATGTAATAAAATGGGGATTCTGAAAGACATATTTACTGCGGCGTTGTGGGGAAGGGAGCCTCCCGCAGTTCCGGACTGGGTGGAGTGGATCCACATATCGAAGGGAATGACACATTGCGAGACCTGTCTGAAACTGGACAAATGCTGGTTTGTAGATGAAAATAAGCCGCTGTTGCCGCAGCATCCATACTGCCATTGTACGGTGAATCCTTTACCGTTATCCCGTGTTTTAAATGAGGCGCAATCTGAATGTGATATCCGAAAATTCTCTGAATATGTTTTTCATCCCAAAAATAACAAAGGGAAAAAAGAATTGTTTGAGGTCTGGGGTTATGACAAAGCAGATTCAGAAATGCTGCAAAGAGTTTTTGAAAAGCAGGCTATAGAAAAGTATATTCAGGGGCAGTATGCATTAGGAAAATTGAATGAACAGGGTCAAAGAATAAACATACGGATAAGACTAGAAAGAAAAAACAACGATAAAATGGTTTCCTTTATATCCGGCTGGATGGTCTATCCGAATGGAAAAATTCGATTAGTTACACCATATGGAGGCGCATAAAGTGAAAGAATATGATAGAGTAGAGTTGATCGTTGAAAAAGACCGTTATGCCAAAGAGGGCGTCCATAAAGGAATGGATGGAATCATATGTGATCCCCATAAGGTCAATGACACATGGCTTGTCAGTTTTGACCAATATGGAAACTTGCCTGAAATTGCCTGTATTTCGGTAAAAGAAGAGGATCTGAGGATCATTCTGGAAGCTGAATGACGGGCGTTCCCATGAGGCGGGTATGCTCTTTATTTCCCGAGAAAAAGGCAAGGCTTCTGCACAATACGTCTGAACTGGAAAATCTGGCACGGGGATATGATTTAGAAATACGCACTCATTCGGTTGTCTGTAACATGCTGATTTATCAGGGGTTCCTCAAATCCTATAATTCCACTCGCACCAATGTCGAAAGAAGTCGATTGCTGTAAAGCAGTCGACTTCTTTTTCGTGCTTTAATTATTCTCCTATATATTTTTGTTTTGGCATTCAGATGTGATGCTAATTTATCCGCATTCATCCTATATCCTGCTTAGCTCTGTAATTACATGATGCCCCATGAATGGTGTTATTTCGTTGCGATTGGAGAGAATGATTACACAACCTGATCTTTTTATCGAAATGGTGAAACACGTTCTACCGTAAGCGTAGCGTTCGTAAGCGGGGTCAAATTCAACGCTGCGGTGTCAGTGGACAAAAATGCTAAATCAACAGTACCACTTAGGAATTCAATGACGCTTCCTTGTAAGACAGTGACATCGGTTGTGGACAATGTACTGTACTGCAATGTGGAGTCGATAAAGCTGCCGTTTTGTCGTACTCCCGCAGAAATTGTCTGGTCTGGTGTCTCAACCGGGGCTATGCGGATCATATAATTGATTTCGTATTCACCCGGAATAAAAATCTGCAGTTCGTTTGGATTTGTCCCAACATCAAAAGAAGGCATAAAATTATTGAGTTGCACCTGTTCAATCTGGCCGCTAGTGGTAAAAACAAAGGTTTGATCAGTATTGGAATAAAGACCGCCAAATGTGTTTTCCGTTGTTTTACCATCAATTTCGACAGTCGCTGGATTGTCAAATAAATTAATGTTTAAATTGGGGGATATAAAGTTTAACTCCTCTCCAAATCTAATGGGTATTGGGCCACCATTACCGTTTATAAAAAACAAAACATCTCCTGGATTAAAGGTGCCCTGCGGTCCTTGTTCACCCTGTGGTCCTTGTTCGCCTTGCGGTCCAGGTACGCCCTGCGGCCCTTGTTCACCCTGTGGTCCTTGTTCGCCTTGCGGTCCAGGTACGCCCTGCGGCCCTTGTTCACCCTGTGGTCCTTGTTCGCCTTGCGGTCCAGGTACGCCCTGCGGCCCTTGGCAGCACCCACAGTTGCAGCAGTTAAAACAATTTTTATGGTGATTTTTATCCTCGCAGTTGTATATACTCATGTTTATATCTCTTCCTCCTTTATCCATATTAGAAACCTGATCGTACAAGTATCTAATATAAGTTTATTCTGGAGACCGAGAATAAGTTTATCTTTCTCTGGAGGGTAGAGATGTTTATTTTGCTTCAGTGTAGAAAAAATTGAATTGATAAGAACCTGAATGAGACCTACTTTTCGAATATTTTTATCGAAAAGCGGGTCTTTTTCTATGCGGAATCATTGGTATATCGGGATTACTTCAATTCATTGTTTCAATGCACAAATAACGAAAAAATATAAGTTAGGGGGAAAAATATTTTATAATAGTTTGTTTTTGAACAAGCTATCCTCATATAAGTTGCCTTCGTGCGATGGTTCAAGTTTTCCCCGAAAAACGACAGGCGATCTTTTTTGTCTTACCTTTACAGTCGACTTCTTTCGATTTATGTGATATAGTAATAAATATTTCAATGAAAGGAAATCGGTATGAATATTATTTATAACGATACAAAAAAAGATTTGCCTTCTGAACAGCTTTATAAATTATTTGTGGCGGTAGGTTGGTCGGGAACCTCAGACACTCCAGATATGATAAAAAATTATAATATACCGTTTATTAATTCAACCCTTGTAATTTCAGCGTGGGAAAACGAGCTTTTAGTTGGAGCTGTACGGGTATTGAGTGATAAAATGTTCAGGTCAGTTATTTATGATTTACTGGTAATGCCCGAATTCCAAAACATGGGGATTGGTAAAGAACTATTAAAACGCTGTGTAGCGCATTTTCCAACATCAGAATGGTTGGTTCAAACAAAAACAAACATATCCGGTTATTATGAAAAAAATGGATTTAAACCCATAAATGATGTGTTTTTGACCATTCCATGCAAACTGTTTTCAAACACCTAACGACAGTATTTTATGGAAGTTCAAGTCTTATGGGCAAATTATTCTACCCGATCTTTTTGTGCCGCCTTTACACGTCACCGCAAGCGATATATCGCTTGCGGTGACTTTTTATAAAAATCACTGGCGCGCTCATCCCACTGCGTCTCCCCTTTCGCAAAAAGTCACGCGACGGCTCGCAAGAGCGTCTTGTTCTCTGTGCTTTGTCCTCACGAAACAAGGAAGCCGCGTCCTCTCAGGCGCCACGCATCCGGCGGCGGAAAATCCAGACCGCTAGGCCGTAAAACACCACTGCGTAACCAGCCACCCACACGAGATGGAGGGGCATGGCGCTATACTCCCCGTTCATGGCCGCCTTTACCGCTTCCACCGCATGGGCAAAGGGCAGGAGATTGCAGAGGGTCCGGAAAACACCTCCGATCATATCCAGGCTGAACCAAGTACCGCTCAGCCACGCCGCGAGGTTGACCAGGATAGAGGCAGCCCCGCCCACCTGCGTCGCGGTGAAGAGACTGCCGAGCAGGAGCCCGAGCGCGATGAACAGCATGGCCGGGACCAGCAGCACGGCAAGGCCGGGCAGCAGATTCACGCTGACAGGAAGCCCGAAGAACAGCGCCGTAACATAGCAGACTACTCCCTGCAGAAGGGCCAGGGGCAACATGGGCAAGGAATAGCCGAGGATGTAGTCCGCCCCCGTCATGGGGCAGGCAAACAAGCGCATGAGAAAGGCGCTGGAGCGGTCATTCGCGATCAGCATGCCGAGGAACAGGGACAGGAAGGAGAGCCCGAACACGGCCATCCCCGGCGTGAAGGCCGCAATGCCAAACATCTCGGCCGGCATCTCCGGGACGCTGCGCTTCATCATCGAGATCAGTAGGATCAATACGACCGGAAATCCAATGCCGAACAGGGCGCTCAGGGGATCCCGTACGATCTCCCGTGCGTTTCGGGCGGCAAACGCCATCGTCCTCATGCCGGCACCTCCTCGTCTGTCAGGGTTAAAAACGCATCCTCCAGCGTGGCGGCGCCGGTTTCCCGTTTAATTTCCTCTACCGTCCCCACCACCTGCATCCGGCCACGGCTCATGATCCCGATCCGATCGGCCAGTGCTTCCGCCTCCTCCAGATAGTGGGTGGTCAGGATGACGGTAATCCGCCCTTTCAGCCTTTCGATCTGTGTCCACAAATCCCGCCTGGCCCGCACATCCAGTCCGAGGGTGGGTTCATCCAGGAAGAGGACCTGCGGCTCCGAAACCAGCGCCATGGCAATGCTCAGCCGCCTCTGCATACCGCCTGAAAGGGATTTTGCCCGGTCCTTTGCGCGTTCTGTCAGTCGGAATTCCTGCAGCAGCGTCTCCACCCTGTTGGCCCCTTGCCGCCTGTTCTTGCCATAGAGGCGGGCCATCAGCTCGAGGTTTTCCCGGACCGACAGCTTCGGCGCGACCGCGGTTTCCTGTGGAGAGACGTTGAGGAGCTGCTTGGCTGCCAGGGATTCCTCGCCCACATCATGGCCCATGATCCGGGCCGCACCGCCGGACGGAGGCAACAGCCCCGACAGCATCCGGAGGGTGGTGGTTTTTCCAGCACCATTCTGGCCGAGCAGGGCAAAAGTCTCTCCCCGCAAAACCGACAGGTTCAACGCGTCCACCGCCGTCCGGGAGCCGAACATCTTCGTCAGTCCCACGATTTCGATGGCATTCATTTGGACTCCTCCTTGGGGTCCTGCGCGTCGAAGATCGCCTGCGCGAATTGCATGAACGCGTCATTTTTCACCAGCGCGAGTCCCCGCTCGATATCGCCCAGCACCAAAAGGGTGTCCCCGGGCCGGATGCCGAACACTTCCCGGGCCTCTTTCGGGATGACAATCTGCCCTTTTTCTCCCACTTTCGCCGTCCAAGCGTATTTGCCCATCGGTTTGTCCATGAGAATCCCTCCGTATGAAAAGTATGATTTGTATAATTTATGTTTTATATCATACTCCTTTGGCGCTCAATTGTCAAGCCGTACCGAGGAGTGAAGGGCTCACTTTCCGCCCGCGCATACGGCGCTTTGACGCCCTATAATTTACCGTTTTGTTATGCGCTTATGCCATAAAGCACATGCCGCGCGGGCACCTCCTTTCTTTCCGCAAAAGGGCTGGGCAGAACGCGGATAAAACCGTGTGCAGTCTGCCCCGGCCCCCCGCAAAAGCTGCCGCATTTGCCCCCGTTTATTTAAATAGGGGAAGGGGGAAAGAAGCGTCGGGGAGAGAAGCCCCCTGAACCCTTAACTCAGATTCTTAGGGCCATTGTGGAACCCCACAATGACGGTAAGCGGCCCCAGGGCTTGGATTTGCTGTCTTTTTTCAACCCCGCGCCCTGCCGATCCCCGGAGGCCTCGGGCCCCCTTGTTGTATGGACGTCGGTTCAGGAGATATCGTACCCACCGATTTTCTGGGGGTCCGGGGGGAACCCCCGGTGGCGTTTTTGCTTCCTTTTTCCGCCGTGGAAAAAAGGAAGTGGCCCGCAGGCCAAACCCATTCAATAAGCTATGATTTTCTATGCGCTCATGCCATAAAACACATTTTGACACCCCCTTTCTTGTCAAAATGGGCCGGGGATGGGGCTGGTTTTTGCAGGGAGGCGAATCACCGAATCCCGAAAATTGGATGGATACACAAGAGGGGAGCCGCCCGCCCCCGAGAGGGTGCGGACGGCTCCCTATACATATCGGATTCAGCTCCGGCGCCTGCGCATCCTGCGCAGCAGGTAAACGATGAGAAGTGCCTCCACGCCGATCCCCAGGACACATCCCCCCATCAGGAGGATCTGACCCGGACGAAGTTTGCTCCCGGCCCGGGAATCGCCGGGACGAGCGTCGGCTTTTACCAACGCCTCGGCGTCGGGATGCCGTTCCACCTGTCCGACCGGCATCTTGAACGCCAGCGGGTAATACCCACCGCTGTTCGTCAGGTTGGCGTCCTGGTTCCGGTTGAAAAAGGCGTAGGATACCTCCGCCACGCTCTGACCCTCTGCCGGAATCGAAACGGCGTAGGCCCCGCCGATGGCGGCCTTCGTCTCGGTGCCGTCCAAACGGAAACCCAGGAGTTCCTCCCCTGCGGCTATCTTCAGCCCTTCCCCCGCATTGCCGAACACGACCTCGACGGTTTTGCCGTCGAAGGTGGCCGATATGGGCCGGGGGCCGCTGTATAGCTCCTTTTTACCATAGACCAGGCCGAGCGAGGCATCCAGCAACTTGGCGGCAACCGGTTCCTTGTGAGGGGGATGGATGTCGTTCAGATCCACTTCCACATCATAAATCGGAACGGAAAGGGCTTTGCCATAGGCCCTGTTAATCTCCTCGACCCCCTGATTCATGAGGAAATTGCCGTTGGGCACGGCCGTCCCGTTGAGACCGCCGGTATAGCCGGTCCCCTGAAGGTAATCGTTCCGATAACTGAAGGAGGCGATCTGCACCGACAGGAAGGGCAGGAGGTTCTCTCCGTCTCCGAAAACGGTGCTCCAGTCCCTTACCAACAAAGGTATCCCCCGCCGCAGCACGTCCCCGTTTCCGCGCTCGATATCGGTTTCTCCCTGATACCACAGGATTCCAGCCGCTTGATAACCCCTCATGGGATGGATACGGGAATTGTAGAAGCGGTGCAGAGCGTCCCAGGTACCATCGTCGGCCCTGGGCTGGACCTGCGCGGTGACGTAGTCGGCAAAATCCGGGTTGGCCGCCGTCGTGTCCTGACCGATCCAAGTACAGAACCGGCTGCCGCCCTGAGCTGTGTTTACAATCCCGACCGGAATCCCCAGCGTATCGCTGAGATTGTACGCAAACATGTACCCAATGGCCGAGCAGAGCTGTGCGGCGTCCCAGCTGACGGCGGTGAGCCAGTATCCGGCCGCATCGTCCTGGGGCGTATCGCTGCCGGAATCGACGGATACGAAAAACCGCACCTTGCCGGTATGCTCCTTTTTCGCCCAGTCCGCCGCCTCGGCCGCCTTGGCCAGGGTCCATTCCATGTTCGATTGGCCGCCCGCTATCCAGACTTCGCCGAACACCAGGTTTTCCACCGTCCGGACCACGCTGCCGGCCTTGGCTTCCAGGCTGTATTCGTCGAATGAACCGCTCTGGGCGGGCAGCGCCGCGTTCCACCGGCCGCCGCTGACGGCAGCTGTCTGGGACGCCACGGCTTCATCGCCCTTTTTGAGCGTCACCGTCACCGTGTCGCCGTCCCGGCCGAAACCGAAAACCTGTACAGGACGGCCCTGCTGCAGAACCATGCCGTCACCGAAAATCGACGCAAAGCTCAAGCCGGCATCGGCACCGGCCGACAGGGGAAGGGAAGCCGTCATCAGGAACACCACCGTTACCAGGGCCAGGATACGCTTCATATCCACCATCCCTTATTGATCGGCTCCATCGTCAGGCCCGCCATCCTGCGGCGCCCTGCCCTTGAGCCATTTGACCAGGAAGACCACGCCGACCGCAACCGCTCCGGCGCCCAGGACGCAGAGAAGGACGATCAGAGCCAGCGGCAGGCCACCCTGTTCCTCTTCGCCCCCCTGACCGTTGGAGACGTCGGGGGAGGAGGCGGGTACGGTCGTACCGTCCACATCGGCTGTGCCGTCGGTCGTCCCGGACGGATTGCCGGAGGTGGACGCGTCGGAGGATCCGTCGGACGAACCGGACGAATTACCTGCCGTGGTAGTCACTGCGGGAGGCGCCGTGGTGGTGGGATCCGGAGTCTGTGCCGTGGTGGTCGGATCCGTCTCCCCGATTTTGGCCGTCACGCCCGAGACACGGATATCCCGGATATAGATATCGGCGCCTTCCATGTAGAAGCCGACACCGAAAATATCCTTGTAGTGGCCGGCGATGGTCTTGTCTTTCAGATGGTTGGAACGGCAGTTCATCTGGGAGAGGTCAAAGCCCACCCATCCCTCATAGCCCGAAGGGATGAGCATATGCTTCCAGGTATCCTCGGTGGTGGTCTTCTCCACAAACGCACCGTTTTCCTGCAGCAGGTATTTTGCCCCGACGATCTCGCTGTCGAAATATCCCTGCACCTGCCCGGAATCTTCGTTGTCCGTCGCCAGGGCTACGTTGAGATAGACATCCCCCGTGGCTTTGGCATAAAACCAGATGGTGGTCGCGCCGGTCCAATTGGTCACGGCCTTCTTTTTAGCCTTGGCGCGGATCAGATCCAGATAGATGCCGCCGTTCCAGTTGGTGGTTTTCCGGTGATAGAGCAGCCATTCCTCGCCGCCCTCCTTCACTTTGGACACCACGAGGTCCTTGGACGTGACCATCTGCGTACCCAAAACACCGCCGAGATCATTGGCCAGGGTGAGCTCCTGCCCCTCCGGCAGATAGGAGAAATCGACCACCGGCGCCGCGGTTTCCGGCTTATCGCCGGCGGCCAGGGACGCGGGGGTCAGTGCCGACACCATCATAACCAAAGCCGACAGGACGGCGCCGAAACGAAACGCTTTTTTCATTGACAACACCCCAAATATGTTTTATTTAGGTCATTTTTTCACGAACCGACCAGGGTGGGCCCGCTTCAGCGGGCGCCCGCCTTGGATTTGCGAAGGAACACCATCCCGGCTCCCGCCGCCAGAACCAGCATCGCCGGAAGCACAGCGAACGGGACACCCGTTTGGGGAGCGTCGGAGCCTGTGCCAGAACCCGTGCTGCCCGTCCCACCGCTGCCGGAGCCGTCGGTACCGGAACCGGTGCTGCTGTTACCGCCGCCCTGGCCCTGCTCGAGCCCCCGGGCAATGCCGTCGGCGCGGAAATCGGTCACCGCGAGAGGCCCGCCTTCCATATAGAACCCGATGCCGTAAACGTCGCCCAGATGGGCCGTGAAATCCTGCTCCGTCAGATGCCCGGAACGGCAGACCATCTGGGACAGGTCGAAGCCGACCCAGCCGTCATATCCCGCGGGAAGGAAGATATGCTTCCAGGTATCCTCGGTCGTGGCCTTCTCCACAAACGCGCCGTCTTCCTCCACGTAGTACTTAAGCCCGGCCGCCTCGCTGTTGAAGTAGCCCTGAACCTCCCCGGAATACTCGTTGTCGACCGCCGCCGCAACGTTGATATAGGTGTCCGCCTCGGTCTGGGCATAGAACCAGAAGATTTCCGCACCGGTCCAATCGGTGACGGCCTTCCCTTTGGCCGCAGCATTCAGCAGATCCACATAAATGCCGCCGTTCCAGTTGGTGTTGTTCCGCTCGTAGTTCAGCCAGGCTTTGCCGTCCGCCATGCTCATGGATACGGCCAAATCCCCCGACGTAACCATACTGTCGCCCAACACACCGCCGATGCCGTCCGCGAGAGTAAGCACCCGGTTTTCGGGCAGATAGGAGAAATCCGCCACCGGCTTGGCGTCCTCGGGCGACACGTCCGCTGGGACGACCGGCTCGTTCAGGTCTTCCAGGCCCTTGGCCACGCCGGTCACCCGGATATCGCGCACCAAAAACGTCTTCTCCGCATAGAAGCCGACGCCTGTGACGTTGCCCAGATAGCTGCTGAGGTTCTGATCGGTCAAATGGCCGGAACCGCAGGCAAAATTCGCCAGCTCCACGCCGACCCAGCCTTCATAGCCTTCGGCCAGGGAAATATGGCCCCAGTCATTGTTGTCGTCGGCCAGGGTCACGGGGACATTGCCGTGCTCGTCCTGATAGTAGTATTTCACGCCCGCGTTCTTGCTGGAGAAGAACCCGGTGTCCTCGCCTTTGACGGCCCGCAGCTGCAGGTCCAGTGTGGCCCCGTTTTCGGCATCCACATAAAACCAGACCATCGTGGCGCCCGTCCAATCGGTAACGCCTTTGGCGGGGTCTTGCCCTTTCGCGGTATTCAAATCCACGAGCAAGCCGTTGAACCAGGCGCCATACTCGTATTTGAGCCAGTCCTTCCCGTCCACGGTGACGCAGGACAGCTTGAGTTTACTGTTGTCGAAGGCCTGATCCTGATATACCGCGGCCCCGGCGGAACCGTCCAGGGCCTGGTCTTTTGTCAGGTAAGAGAGATCCAGCACCGATTTGGCATCCTCCGGATCGGCTTCCCCAGCAGCCAGGGCGGACATCCCGCCCACCATCAGCATAGCCGTCAGAAACACCGCCGTCAGGATCAGAGACAACCCTTTTTTCATTACTTGACACCTCATTTCAAAATCGTGAGATCCACACCATACATCCACGGATACGCCATGCACGGCACTCGCCGGTCATCGTCCGTCAACCCCAAACAACACCTCCTGTTCCCATGTCAAGGCTTTCCCATCATTTACAACTGAAACACAAAGGTGGTCACCGACTCTGCCGGCAGCACATACCCGTTGTCCGCCAGCATGATCCCTCTGGCAGTCTCGCAGGTGCGCTGCATGGAGGTTTCGTACACCTCGCCCCGGCTTCCCGCCGGGAGGCCCGCCAACGCCACGGTTTTGTCCGCGGCCGTATCATTGACGGCGACAAACACCAGCTCTTTGCCGTCGGGGGCGAGATACGCCGAGCCCATGACGCCTTCCGGCAGCCCGGCCCCCTCCACCTCCACACGGGTATAGCCCTTGATAAACTTCGAATAGTTCCCGATCGCCCAGAAGTGCCGGGTGAGCGCGTAATACTCCGGCCGATTGTCGTTGACCACGATCAGGGCATCGGCGCCCCGGGCGACCGCCGCGAAATAATCCCAGGAGGATACGTTCATCAGGGTCAGATCCTCGTGCAGGGCCCGCGCCGTCATGGTCAGCCTCTCCGCGGCCGACAGATTCGTATCTGCCTTCCAGGCGGCATACTCCGACTGATACACCGGCAGGGCCGTTTTCCCCAGCCGGCCGGCAGCGGAACGGGTCCAGGCGTACAGATCAGAGCGGATCTGCGCGTCCGCGGAATAGCCGTGCACCGCGAAATGGTCGATATAGGGATAGATCGTGCTGTCCGACAGCAGGGATTCGTAAAACTGATAGGTATAGCGGTTATCCCGGTATTCAGCGGATTCGTTGACGCTGATTTTGACCGGCAGCCTCCGCCTGTTCAGCTCCGCGACGACCAGACGGGTCAGCCGCAGGGCCTCCTCCGGTGCGTAATGGCAGCCCTCCTGCCAGCCGTCGTTCCACTGCCACTGGGGCTCGTTGATCGGGCTGATGTACCGGACAGGGATGCCGGCCTCCAGATACGCCTTGGTCACGTCGGCGCAATAGGCCGCGTATTGGTTATAGCATTCGGGACGGAGGTTGCTGCCTGAGGCGGGGTTATAGGTCCTGCCGTTCACGGTCATCCCGGCCGGCGGGCTGTTCATGAACAGGACGACATCCTCCACCGTCCCCAAGGCCATGATCTTTTGCAGCACCATCCAGCCCTTCGCGTCCGCCGTGATATCGATGCTCCCGTCGGCCTTCAGCGGGCAGGGGACCGCGCGCCAGGGATCCGGGCCGGTGCCGCTGTCATTCAGGGGGCCTTCGGCCCGGCCGCCGCCGATGTTCTGGCGGTAAGTGTTCAGCGCGATACCGCGATCGGTAAAGAGCAGGGCCAGGATCTCGTCCATCGTGGAGCGGTCACCGATACCGGTAGACCACCAGGCGCCCGACACGCCGAAGCTCCGCACGGTTTGGTGTTTGACCCCTGTCCTGGCCCGCAGGACCGCGCCGCCGGTCCCAACACCGTTGTTGAGGATTTCCAGTGTGATTTGCGAGGCGGGATTATCCGGTGAAGGGGTACTCGACGCCGGATCGTCTGACGAGGGGATCCCGGAGGACGGGTTTCCCGAAGACGGCCCTCCAGGAGAGGAACCGTCCGGAAGCCGGCTTTCAGACGGGCTGCTCCCCGCCGCGGAATCGTCCGGGACGCTTCCGCCCGACGCTTCCCCTCCAGGAGAGGCGTCCCCGGTGGAGCTATCTTCCGGCCGGGATTCACCCGAAAGGGAGGTTTCCGGGGACACATCCGCCGGATTCTCCCCTTGCCGGCATCCGCCGGCCGCCCACAGGACGGCTGCCGCCGTCAGCAGGGCCAACAGCCGCCTGGTTATGCTGCTGATACCGCATTCCCCCTTCCGTCTTTCATAATGGATTCCGTTCATGCGCGGGTTATGCCAGCTGGAAAACAAAGGTGGTGACTGACTGGGCCGGCAGAGCATACCCGTTATCCGCCTTCATAAAGCCTCTCGATGTGCTGCAGTCACGCTCCATCGAGGTCTCATACACCTCGCTCCAGGCGCCCTCCGGCACACCTGCCAGGGTCACGGTCTGGCTGGCCGTGTCCTCATTGACCGCTACGAAAACCAGTTTCTTGCCGTCCGGGGCGAGGTAGGCCGACCCCATGACCCCTTCGGGCAGGCCGGTCGCTTCGACCTCCACACGGGTGTAGCCCTTGATGAATTTCGAATAATTCCCGATGGCCCACATATGCTTCATCGGCCAATATTTGCTGGCATCGCTGTCGTTGACCATGACCAACGAGTCGGGGCCGCGGGAAAGGGCCGCAAAATAGTCCCAGGAATCGACATTCAGAAGGGTCAGGTCCTCATACAGGGCCCGGCCCGTCATGGTAATCCGTTTCTCCGCCGTCAGAGCCTCGTTGTCCGGGGCCCAGGCGGCGAATTCGGTCTGATAGACCGGAAGCGCCTGTTTCCCCAGGTCACCGGCGACCTTCTGGGTCCAGTTGTACAGCGCGGCCCGGATCTTATCGGTCGCGAAATATGCGTGGGCCGCGAAATGGTCGATATAAGGATAGATCGTATCGTCCGAGAGCAGGGTTTTATAGAAGTCATGGACATACTCCCGGTTGCCGTACTGGGCGGACTCGTTGACGCTGATCTTGACGGGCAGGTTCCGCCGGTTCAGCTCGGCGATGACGAGCCGGGTCAGTTTCAGGATCTCGTCCGTCGTGTAGTGGCAGCCCTCCTGCCAGCCGGCATCCCATTGGGACTGGGGCTCGTTGACCGGGCTGATGTATTTGACCGGGATCCCGGCGTTCAGATACGCCTCGGCCACGTCAGCGCAGAAGGCCGCATAAGCTTCATAGCACTCGGGACGGAGGTTGCTGCCCGTGGAATCGTTATACGTTTTGCCATTGACCGTCATGCTTTCCGGAGGGCTGTTCATGAACAGGATGACGGTGTCCACCGTGCCTAAGGCATCGATCTTCTGCAGCACCGTCCAGGCATTGGCGTCGGCAGCGATGTCGATACTGCCGTCGGCCTTCAGCGGGCAGGGAACCGCGCGCCAGGAATCAGGGCCGGACTTGTCATCAGCCAGCGGACCGCCTTCCCGGCCGCCGCCGATATTATGGCGGTAGGCGTTCAGCGCGATGCCCTTGTCGGTGAAGAGCAGGGCCAGGATTTCATCCATCGTGGCCCGGTCACCGATACCAGTGGACCACCAGGCACCTGAAACGCCGAAATTTTTGACAATCTGGTGTTTGATCTCGGTGTCGGCCCTCAGGACAGCCTCGGTTTTAGCGACATCGCCGTTGAGGTATTCCGTCGGCTCCTTCACGGCGGGCTCGCCCGGCTTGCAGGCGGAGAGAGCGCACAGGACAGCCACCGCCGCGGCTGCCGATAGGATTCGTCTGCGTTTCATGAACCAGCATCCTTCCTTTACGTGTCTATATTCGGATTCTCTGTCTTCTCGGGGTTTCCTTCCCGCCTCACACCAGCCGGAAAACAAAGGTGGTGACCGACTGGGCGGGCAGGATGTAGCCGTTGTCCACACTCATACAGCCCTTGGCGGTTCCGCAGGTGCGCTCCATCGAGGTTTCGTACACCTCACCGAGGCTGCCCTCCGGGATCCCCGCCAGGGTCACGGCCTGATCTTCTCCCGTTTCGTTGACTGTGACAAACACCAGTTTTCCGCCGTCTGGAGCGAGATACGCCGAGCCCACGACCCCTTCGGGCAGGCAGGCCTCCTCGACCTCCACCCGGGTGTAGCCTTTGATAAATTTCGAGTAATTCCCGACGGCCCAGAAGTGGCGGGTCAGCCGGTATTCCCCGGGCCGGCCGTCAGCGACGACGATCAGGGCATCATCTCCCCTGGCAACCGCCGCAAAATATTCCCAGGTGTCGGTGTACAGGCCGGTAAAGTCGTCGTACAGGGACCGTCCCGTCATGGTCAGCCGCCTGGCCTCGGTGAGCTGTTCCGTTTGATGCCAGGCCGCCCATTCGGTCTGGTTGATGGGAAGCATCGGCTTGCCGAGGGCGGCGGCGGTATCCCGCGCGAACCGGTAAAAGGCCTTCTTCTGTTCCAGGGACGCGTGATAGCCGTGAGCCGCGAAATGATCGAGGCGGGAACAGAGGGCGTCGTCCGCCAACAGGTCCCGGTAGAAATCGTAAACATACTCCCGGTTCAACATTTCGGCCGATTCGTTGACGCTCAGCCTGACGGGAAGCCCGCGTTTGTCCAGTTCCCCGATCAGCAGGCGGCAAAGACGGAAGATCTGTTCCGGGGAAAAATAGCAGCCTTCCTGCCAGCCGGCCTCCCATTGGGACTGGGGCTCGTTGACTGGGCTGAGATATTTGACCGCAATGCCCGCGTCGAGATAGGCCTTGGTCACGTCGGCACAGAAGGCCGCATAGGCTTCAAAGCAATCCTCCCGCAGATTGCTGCCGGACGGAGAGCCGTAGGTCCTGCCATTGACCGTCATGCTTTCGGGCGGGCTGTTCATGAAGATGGTGATATCGTCCACCGTGCCCAGGGCGTTGACCTGCCGAAGCACCCGCCAGGCGTTGGCATCGGCGCCGATATCAATACGGCCGTCGGCTTTCAGCGGACAGGGAACCGCGCGCCAGGAATCAGGGCCGGACTTGTCATCGGCCAAAGGGCCGCCCTCCCGGCCGCCGCCGACGTTATGACGGTAGTTATTCAGCGCGATGCCCTGGTCGGTGTACAGATACGCCAGGATCTCGTCCATGCATGCCGAATCCCCGATGCCGGTGGCCCACCAGGCGCCCGAAGCGCCGAAGGTACGGATTGTCTGATGGCGGACGGCCGGATCGGCGCGCAGGATTGCCTTTGCCGGTTCCACCTGTCTGTTGAGACACGTCATCTCTTCTCCCCCTCATTTTCCAATGGTGTTATCCGACGATGCCGCTCTGCTCGAAATTTTCCACCAGCCGACGCTGTGCAATGAAGAAAAACAACAGAATCGGCAGGATATACAACAGCCCGGCGGCATACTTGATGGCGTCAAAGGTGAACACGGTCGTATAGGGGATCCCGTACCAGCGGCTGATATTCTCCAGCATCCGCGGGATGTCGGCGCTGAAAAACACCCGGGACAGCTGACTCGCGATATAAGGGCCGCCGGGATGGAAATAGCCGGTATAATAGGTATCCCCGTAGTTCCACACGAACGCGAGGGAGAGCGCGGTGACCAGCGCCGGCATGGCATTGGGCAGGGAGATGCGGAAAAAGGTCCTGTAAAAGCCGCAGCCATCGATGAACGCCGCCTCCTCCAGCTCAATGGGCAGGCCCTTGAAAAACTGGCGGAAGATGAAAATGAAAATCCCCTGCTTGATGCCAAAACCGGTCGCCGCCAGCAGATAGAGGGTATAGGGCTGGTTGAGCAGGTTGAGCGGCTCCCCGGTGAGCAGGGTAAAAATCCCGAAGATGTCGAATTTCTGGAACCGCAGGTATTGCGGGATCAGCAGGGTCTGGGGCGGCACGACGATAGTCACCACCACCAGCACCATAAAGAGGCTCCGCATCGGGAAGCGGACCCGGCCCAGCGAATAGCCGGCCAGGGCGCTGGAGAAGATCTGGATTCCCGCCACAACCGCGCTGTACAGCAGGGAAAGCAGCACCGCCGTCCCGTTGCCGAAGCCGATGCGGATGGCGGCTGTGAAGCTCAAAACCGAGAGCTTCCGCGGGATCCATACCACATTGGGGTCGTCCAACGTAGCAAAATCGCCAAAAACCGCCGGCAGGACCTTGATGAGCGGATACAGCATAGTGAACGACAGGCCGAAGATCAGGGTGTACAGAAAAACCCGGAACACGATTTTCTGCACGGCACGCTTACCGTAGGCCCGGTCGAGCCCGCCCTTCAGCAGCATATTCCGCCGCAGCTTGGATACCGTCCGATTGCCCATTACGCGCGCCTCCTCCCTCTTCCGGAAAGCAGTTTCAAAATCCCCAGCATCAGCAACAGGTCGAGCAGTACATTCACCATAAAGAGGGCGGAGAGGGCGGCGCCCATCCCGATGTTCGCCCGCATGAAGGCGTAGTTGTAAATTTCGCTCGCGATACTGGAGGCCAGGAACAGATCCACGAAGCTGTATACCACCACGAAGGTGGTGACGTTGCCCAGCATGGGGAAAGTCACCTTCCAGAAGGTCTCGTACGACGTGGCCCCTTCAATCTGCGCCACCTCATACAGGCTGCGGTTGATGGACTGGAGACCGGCCAGGAAGATCAGGATCTGCACGCCGCAGCCCGAGGCAACCTGAAAAATACCGGAAACCGCGCCGCCCACATACTCCGTCACCGCCTCGGGGAAAAAGGAGCTTTCCCGCAGCGCATCCATCAGGAACCCGCTCGAGAAGAAGGTATCGATGGAGAAATCCGCCATACTGGTGCCGCTGGTGACCGCGAGGAGCTTCTGCACGATATCGAGACCGGTGACGATCGGCAGAAAGAAGATCACCCGCACTACGCTGCGGCCCTTGAACTCGGCGTTGAGAAGGATGGCCGCAAACAGGGAAAACACCAGCATGACCGGTGCGCTGACCAGGATGCGGGCATTCTCCTCGACAAACACCCGCAGGAATTGCTGTCCCTGCGAGCTCAGCTCGGTCCGGAACAGCGCAATGTAGTTATCGAGACCGTTGAACGCCAGATTCATCCCGCCTTGGTCGGCCACCGTCACCTTGGAAAAGGAATATTCCACCGTGTGAAAAACCGGCAAGGCGAAAAACAGGAGAAATCCGATCATCCACGGCAGCAAAAAGACGAATGCGTGGACCTTCCGCATGGTCTGAAAGTTCAGACGGGAGCGTCCCGCGCGAAGAGCATTTACAGGCTTTTTTCTGTTCCCCATACTCATGACTCACCCTTTCGCACCCTTGGGGTCGGCTGTTTGAAACGGGGCTCCTCCCGTTTTCTCCGGTTTACGGCATGGCCCCCGCGGGGAGGATCGCATACCCGTACGGCTCCACTTCCCTGGATCCCACGGTCACGCCGTAGGCATTGTAGTTGACCAGCACCCGTACCCCGCCGCGGTAGGTCGTCATATGGACGCCCGGGGCAAAAGTCTCGTGGCCGGCGATCTCCTTGGTCCCGATCTCTGCAAAGACCTGCCGATAGGTTTCGTAGAGCTCCCGGATGGCGGGACTGACCGTGTCGTAATTCGACGCGGTATACGCGGAGATACGCGCTTCCATCAGGATATCCGGCTTCTCGGCAAAAACGGAGAATTTCGGGATGGAGCCCAGCTCCAGCGCCTGGAGGAGGAAGGTTTCCGGGGAGGACCAGCCGCCGTTGACATCCAGCGTGGTATACTCGGTCAAGCCATTCATCACCAGCTGGCGGAAGGGAACCGACGTGTAGGATACGCCATAGTCGCTGGATTCCCGTGAGACGTTCAGGGAATAAGCTGCATACGCCAGCTTATCGGCGTTCGGATTATCCAGCGCCAGCGTCTTGCGGCTGGCCAGTTTTTCGAGATTGGGGAGCACAACGCCACGATTGGCCCGGACGGGGTCCACCACGTCGCCGTCCCGATAGTTGCCGTAAAACTGGTTCCCGAAATCCGTCAAGGCGATATTGGGATACGCCTCCGCGTCCTTCAGAAAGCCGTCCACGACGGCGGAGAGATAGCGCGGATGGATCAGGTAGTACAGGGAATATTCGTAAGGGGTATAGAAGGAGCCGTCCGGACTCCACATGTCGTTGAATGCGCTGCGCCAGTCCGACGCGCCCCCGAATCCAGTGAGATAAAAGCGTTTGTCGTTGAACAGGGTCCCTTTGCGGTATACCCGCATCAGGCTCGCTTCCATGAACACCTCGTTTCCGGGCGAGGAGCGCGCGAGCAGCTCCTCGAGATCCGCTCTGGAGCCGTTGGCCGCCACCAGATCCGCTTTGTTGCCGACGGTGTTCATCCGGCCCCCGTTGAGGCCGTATTGGTAATTGGCCACCAGCGGGATGCCCTGCAGGTCATTCAGGATCTCCAGCGCCTGCCGGTAGGTGGTCATGGAAACGGTGGCATCATAGGGGATCCCCATGAATTTATCCCAGACGGTGAAGGCCCCCGCCATCTGGAGGAACAGCTTGGGCCGGTCATCGTACGACACGTCGAGCCCATAAGCGTCGATGAGCTGCTGCCGATAGTCCCGGGCAAACGCATAATAGCTGGCGTCCTGCGTGTAAAACCGATAGCGCACGGTGAAGTCGAAATCGATCGGGCCGGTGGTTTCAAGATGGCTGGCTTTGTCCTCGGCATAGGGGCCGTAGAGGTTCACCATGGAGTACTGCATAGTGTCGGCGGAGGCGTAGACGGCATTGTAAAGGCCGCCTGATCCGTCCCCGGCGCCGCTTTTGAGGCTGACGGAGATATCGGCCAGCTCAGCCCCGCTGTCGATGATCGCCAGGAACCCGGACGAGCGGCCCTGTTCATCCAGGCCGTAGAGGCCGAAGACCGGCATGGTGACGGGCTCCTCAAAATCGGATTTCTGAAATTTGGTCTCAAAGAGGTCGTTGCCGTAAACCGCGCGGCTGTATGCCGGATAGGCGCCGTTGAAGGAATCCATGGCAATCAGCATACCCGCCCCGTCCGGGACAAAGATATAACCGTCGTTCTCCTCCTCCGCCCGGCAGTCAAATGCGGGAAAGACGCTGATCCGCTGGAGGGTATAAAAATCGTTGCCGTTTTTCTGTTCATATACCGGGATATTGACGGCCAGCTCGCCGTTTTGGAAGGTGATCTCCATGTATACCGTGAAGGCGGCCGGTTCCTTGAACTCGGTGGCAATGCCGTACATGTCGTTATCCTCCACCAGCTCCTCGGAGGTATAATGGATCGCTTTGGTGAATTCCACCAGCGATTTGACGACCGAGGCGGGAGGCAGGCCGGAGGATTTGCTGTAATAGTAGCCCTTTGTGGCGTCTTTGGCGTAAAACGCTTTGAGCGCCCGGCTGTACAGTGCGGACTGTTCCGCAGTGACGGCTCCTTGTTCGGTCAGGGCCGCCAGCCGGCCGGCGAAAATCTCTTCATACCGGTCGACCGAGATATAGCGGGGGATGTATTCATACAAGCGATAAATGTCCGTCTCCTGAAAGTCAAACTGGATCCGCACGCCGTTTTTGATCCGTTTGAGGGAATACCACTGGTTGGAGATGGAGTTGGTATAGGCATCCCATTCATAGGAGGTCTGATCCTTGCTCAAAAACCGGATTGTCAGCGGCGATTTGGCGGCGGCCGGCGCCACAGGGTCGGTATACAGGGAATGGAAGGTGCGCCCCGCCGCCTCGTCCGTGATCTGTACGTCCAGGGTCTGCGTGTCAATCGCCACCCGGTACCCGCCCTCCCGTGCGATCTCCACCAGTCCGTCCTCGAGTCCGATGTCCCCGGTTTCGGGAGACAGGGACCTAAGGGAGGGGGAAGCGATGGTTTCCGCCCGGACACAGGCACGCACGATGTGGATCGTCACGGGATAAATCAGCAGGATCACCGCCAGCGCCGCCGCCACCTTGACGACCGACACCCGCCGCAGCCTTTTCCGCATACTCATGATCATTCCTTTCCATCATGCTGCAGGACCGCGCCCGCCGGCCGTCCGGGGCCGGAGTGCCCATCCTGCCGTTGGGAGAGGCCCTCTCTTCCCAACCGTTACCTCCTGTTCAGCAATTCCAACGCCACGGTGGAAAAGAATCCGACCAGCTTGCCCATGATCTGCAGATACAGCATGCCGATAAACAGGATTACCAACGCGGCGGCGGCCGTGGCCAGAATGGTCAGGACGTTTTTCGCCGGCAGATATTCATGCACGACACAGAGGCCGCAGAATGTCAGGAAGCAGAACAGCACCATACCGAAGCCGCCGATGACGTTTAGGATCGCGAGTTCCTCTTTGACGACGACATTGGACAGGGCCGTGTACAGGACGTCGGTAATCAGCTTGGGAAACAGTGCGTAGGCCAGCACCATTAGGACGTCGCCCATTTTCCCGTTGCCGTCGAACAGGGTGGTCACGCTCCAATTGGAGAGCGAAAAAAGCAAAAACGGGAACAGGGAAAATGCGAACACCACCAGATTGTTGGTGCCGTAAGGATCGGCGCCCACCAGCATGCCGGAATAGTAAGTTTTGAGGATCTGCACCACGCCGTACAGCAGATACAGCAGGCCGATCAGCACCCAGTTTTTCCGGCGATGGAAGCGAAGCTCATAAAACCCATTGAACGGGTGGAACAGGGTGTAGAACAGGTAGCGGGTATCCTCCCAAAGCGCTTTCACCCCACTCCCCCCTTCCGTCTGGCATAGCGGATCTCGGTGTAGATGAAAACGGCCGCCAAGAGGAGGAAGGCCGCGACAAACCAGCCGAAGTACCGCTGAATCACCGTCTCTCGATAGCCCTGGAAGGCCTGGGAATACCCTTCGTCGTCCTTAGCCAGCTTGTAGTAATACACCGCCTGGGAAAAATCACGTTCCATCAGATAATTGCGGCCGATCCCGGAATAGCCGGCATAGAAGTTGGCATTGTGGGAAAGCGCCGTCTGGTAAAGCTCGGTCGCCCGATCCCATTCCCCTTTGTTGTAGCTCTCCACCGCCATGAGCGCCGAGCGCCCGAAATCGGTGGCCATATACACCATCACCAAGCCCCGTTCCCGGTCGCCCACCAGCAGGTCATACCCGTTCCAGGCCAGCGACGACGCTTCGGCCAGATCCCCTTTCATATAGCCGAGCCCTGAGAAGATGGTGATGAGATACCCGTCGAAATCATAGACGAACACCCGGCCATTCTGCCTGTCCAGCACGGCATAGTCGCCGAAATCAGTCGTCGCCACATCGGTGAACACGCTGCTCGTCTCACTGTTCTCGAAATACTGTGGCACATCGCCGACCAATTTATCGTAGCCCTCCGCCCGGATAACGTTATCGCCTTTGGCATTGAAGCGGAACACCTTTTCCTCGGACGAGGTGTCGCCGGTGACGGCGAAAACAAAGCCGTCCCCATCCAGATCGACCCCGCCGAAGGAGGGCGCATACGCCTTGGCCATCTGCTTTTTCTGCTCGTCGGTGGCTAGGGAGCGCCAGAAATACTCGATCAGGTTGATTTTGGGCTTGTTCAGCCCCAGGTAACGTGAAAACCCGCCGTCGGGATTGAGCTCCACGATCCCCTCATGGGAATTCTGCACCACGATGTACAGGCGGCCGATCGTATCCACCGCGATTCGATAGGGTGCGAACTGGGTATCGCCGGTCATATTCTCCGGTCTTCCCAGGCTGCGCTTGAGCGCGTAGGTCTCCCCGTCGAGGACGAACACCTTTTGTGCCGCGGGATCCGCGATGTAGAGCTCGCCCAGCGTCTCGCTGAAGCAGACCCCCTTCGGGCCGGCCAGCGGGCAGCCGCCCGCCTCCTCGCTCCCGCTTTGGATCGTAACGACGTGGGTAAAGGTCTCCGAATCGAAAACGTGGATCTGGGCGCCCAGGGCGTCCGCCACGTACAGCCTGCCGCCGCCGACCACCAGGTCGTCCACCGACCGCAGGACGGTCCCCTCCGGCAGGTCGCCGGAATCAAGCGTCCGGGCCAGGTCGAAGCCCGGGACGCTTGCGACGATGCCGTTCGGGCCGTAGGTGTAATTGTATTGGTCCGTCTTATCCGCCAGGGCCGTCAAGGGCGACAGTGCCGCCAGGACCAACGCGGCCAACGCCGCCAACCACTTTTTTGTCATACCCCACCCACTCTTCTCCTGAAGTCGGCCGGATGCCGTTTCTCTGCCCTCACTTGATGCCGGCGTTGGCCATCGTTTCCACGACCTTGCTCTGAGAGACCACAAACACCAGCACCGGGACCGTCAACATGATCAGGGAGACCGCTCCCGCCATGCCGGTGCGGACCACGCCCGCCGTCACGATCTGGGAGATGGCGTAGGACACCGGCTTGAGCTTTTCGGTATAGATGTACATCCCGCCCGATTCCGCCCAGAAGGTCTGGAAGGAGAGGATAATCAGCGTGATCCACGCCGGCTTGGACATCGGCATGATGATCCGCGCGAAGATGCTCAGTTCCCCCGCTCCGTCGATTTTCGCGGCTTCCAGGATGGAATCGGGGATCTGGCCCATGAAGTTCCGCATCAGGAACACCCCGAAGGTGGAGCCGATGGCGGGGATGGTCACGGCGAGATAGGTGTCGACCATGTGCAGCTTGGACATGGTCAGGTAATTGACCAGGCCCGCGGCCGTGGCATTGAACATCAGGGAATACACGATCACACCGGACATGAATTTGGAGCCCGGAAAACGGTATTTTGCCAGCGGAAAAGCCGCGAGGGAGCCGATGAGCACAGTCCCGGAGGTTCCCAAGACCGTGATGAAAAAGGTATTGAAAATATAGCGGGAGATCGGCACCCAGGAATCCGCCAGGACCAGGGACAGATCCCGGAAATTGTTGAGCGTCGGATTTTGGACGAACAGCCGGGGAGGAAAAAGAAACACCTCGTTGAGGGGCTTGAAAGCGTTGTTGGCGATGAACACCATCGGATAGATGCTGAATACCGCAAACAGCCCCAAAAACAGGGCAAGCAGGATATCCATGCCCAGACTGCGGTTTTTTCGGCGGAATTTGATGTGCCGGTATGCGGCGGCTAGGCTCGGCAATTCATTCGCCCACCCTTCTCAGCAGCTTTTGTACAGCGAGGTTGCAGAACACCATAAGGACAAACAGGATCGTGGCGATGGCGGAGGCGTAGCCCATCTCCATACGGGTCACGCCGTAGTCCTGCATGTGGGTAATCAGGGTATGGCCCGCATATTCCACGCTGGGGAATCCCGCCAATTCCATGGAGATCGCCCCCACCGAAAAGGAGCTGGTGATCTGCATGACCGAACCCAGCATGAGCTGTGGCTTCATGGCCGGCAGGGTGATATGCCACAGCTCCTGCCACCGGTTGGAGACCCCATCGATGGCCCCGGCTTCGTAGAGCGAGGTATCCACCGTCTGGAAACCGGCGATGAAGGTCAGAAAGCTTATCCCGAGACTCAGCCAGAGCTGCACGACGATGAGGATAGGCATGACATACTCCTTGGTCGCAAACCAAAGGACCGGCTCGTCGATCAGCCCGAGGTTCATCAGGACCGCGTTGGCGTAGCCGCGGGAGTCGGAGGAGAAGATCAATTTCCAGATCATATAGGCGTTGCCGGATATCGACGGCGCATAGAAGACCAGGGTCAGGAAAGCGCGGACCTTCGGGGAAAAATTGTTGATGATCCAGGCGAAGCCGAAACACATCAGATAGCTAACCGGCCCCGTCACCACCGCGAAAAACAGGGTGTTTTTCAGGGCAATGAGGAAGACCTCGTCATGCAAGAACAGGTCGACATAGTTTTTGAAGAACACGAGCTCTGGCCATTCCACCATATTGAAGGAGGTCAGGCTCAGCACCACGCTGGCCAGGACCGGAAACACGGTAAAAATCAAAAAAATAATGGTAAAAGGGGTCAGCATCAGGTATTTGGCCTTGTGTTCATGCCATGTTCTGCGCAAGGTCATTGGGACGCCGCCTCCTCTGCCGTCGATAAGTGGTATTCCTCTCTCTTCCGTGTGAGCTCCTGGTCGATCGCATAAATATTGGTGTACAGGGCCTGCCGGGGGCTCATGGCACTGGAATCCGTTACCACCGCGTTGAACGCGTAGGTCAGCATTCGCTCCGTCATATAGGCCCCAGGGACCTCCGGGATTCCAAACGTATTCTCATACTGCGCCAGCAGCGCATCCAGCGCTTTCTTCGGATAAGGCAGCCGGGCCAGCACCTCTTTGTTGGCGGGGGCATACCGGCCGGAGACGCCGAAGACCGCCTCAAGCTGCATGGCGTAGTCGTACTGCACATCGGTGGACTGCCACCAACGGACAAAATCCCAGGCGGCGTCCTTATCGGCACAGTTGGCCATGATGACGGTGTAGTTGGTCTGGGCGATATTTTGGTTGTCCACGCCGCCGTTCCCATCCGGAACGCCCGGGATGCCGTGCATCGACCAGAGGCCGCGGATCTCGGGGGCGAGCAGTTCCAGCGTGTTGTACATGGAGGAGGCATAGATGCCAAGCGGCATCTCCCCTGTGCGGAACCGGTTGGGGAAATCCGCCTGGACCGGAACCTTGTAGGCCGTGAAAAATTTGGTGTAATCCACAAAGGTCTTCATGGCCGCCTCGGAATACAGGCCGCTCCGGATACCGTAGTCCGCCCCCTGCCCCTTATAAAGGACTCCGCCGTTCTGGTATAGCATCGCCGTATACACCGACGTGCCTACCGGGACATAGGCGTCATAATTGTGCATATTCAGTTCGGTCACGGCCCGGGTGAACTCCTCCCAGGTCCGCGGGATTTCGATGCCGAGCTCGGCGAGGATGTCATCCCGCACGAACATCATGTCCACCCATTGCTGCTCCGGCATGCCGTACACCCGGTCGAGATAGGTGCCCGCCTGGATGGCAGAGGGATAGTAGCGCTCCAGCATGTCCGGATAGTCCGGGAATCCGCTGACGTCGACGAGGGCGTTCCGCATGGCGAAGTTGACCAGGTTTTTGCCCGTCATGTTGAGCACCACATCGGGTCCGGTTCCCGCCAGGGTGGCCGGCAGGATCACATCCGCCGGGATGAGCAGGACATTGACCGGCGTATCGTGCTGGGAGGCGAAGCTGTCGTCCACCATATTTTTGACGATCCGCGCCTGGTCCAGCCCGATGGGTGCCCATACTTCGAGGGCATCCTTCTGAACCTCCTCGTCCCCCACCTGATTCTCGTCCACAAAGAAGGTGGCGAAGAAGCGCAGGATCCCGTTCCAGAGCTTGACAAAAAAGCTGGACGTGGGGGGATCATAGGCCGTCCCGGGGGCATACAGCGTCAGGCTGTCGACGTACAGGGAGCCTTCGGATATCGTGATGAGCCAGTTGCCCAGGGCGGTGATGTTGCTTTTGAAGGAATCGAGCTCCACCACGACCCGTTCCGGGTCTTCCGCAAATTTCGATAATTGCAGCGCCAGGGTCTCCAGAAGGGCTGTCTGGTCGTTCTTTTCCCCCGAGAGGCGGACCAGCTCCTCCACCACCTGGTAAAGCTGGCCGGACAGCTCACCGAAATTCTCTGCCGCGCCCGGAATCTTTTCCGCGATGTCGTAATCGATATACTTATACGGGGTGGTACCGGTGATCTGCGTGATCGCCCGATACAGCTCATTGAGCACGTTCATGCAGCCTTCCACGACACCGTAGCAGGCGGCATACTCGCCGAGCACGTTTTCCAGGGTGATCCGGTTAGGGCCTTCTTTCAGGTAGATATAGGTGCCATTTTCGGACAAATCGTATTGTTTGTAGTCCCCTGAGAAGGCGAACCCGATGCTCTGCGCTTCCTGGAAGGGGGTCTGGCCCCCTATGTACAGCCTCCGGTAGGAAGTCACACCCCGGGTGACGTTGCGGGCGCGGAAGGAGAGGGCGTACAGCCCTTCCTCCGGTACCTCGATCTCCCACGTGATGCTCTGCCCGGCGTAGCGCCAGCTGGATCCGCCGATGACGTTGAGCCGCCGGTAATACGGGTGGAACGGTACCGTGTCGGGAGAAGACTGGTCCACCTCATTGCGGATGGACTGGGCGGATTTCAGTACGGCCTTCGTGCCGCCGTCGATCCGCTCAGCCTGATAGGTGAGCGGCTCTCCCGTATACCGTGGTTTCTCGTCAAGACCCGTCTCCGCGTAGGGCTGGATTTCCGGCGCCGCCTTCAGTTCGACAGCGAATATCTGCATGGATTCCTTGACCGGCTCCAGCGTCAGCGTATGGCTGCCTTGGGACAGATACAGCACATACGGAGTGGCGCTGCGTTTTTTGGAATCACTCAGATACACCCCGCTGCGCTCAAAAACCTCGGTGGCGCGCGGACGGATTTCCTCGTTGCCCTTCATCGGGATTTCCTCGCCCGACGTGTTGTCGAAGGAGCGCTGGAATACCAACTGCTCCATGCCCTTGTACGGGGATTCGCCGTCCAGCAGCAGGCTGCGTTCGATGGCCTCGCCCGTCCCCGGCAGCGGGATGTATTCCACATAGACGTTGTAGAAACCCGCCTCTTCGCATTCAAAGGTCCAGGACACCGGCTGCTCCAGATCGGAGGTAACCCCCTCCTCGGCAACCGGCAGCGAAATGGTCCGGCCGGAGAGGGTGCCGTCGAAAGCGTGCGCGGCCAGATAGGCGGCCAGGGAGTCCTCTACATATTCCTCCGCCTGCAAGACCGCCGCCGCAGAGGGCTGTGTATCCGGTACCGTCACCGAAGCCCCGGAGGCGAACAGGGACAAAAGCACCGCCGACACCGACAGGCAGGCCACCATCTTACTCGCTTTCATACATTGTCTCCCCTCTGCACACGGGCCCCGCGGTTCAGGCGGACCGAAAACTGCCCGCCTGAACCAGCCGGATCCCGTCAGGAAATCGCATCGGCCGCCGCTTCGATCTTACCGATGGCCTCGTTCAAAGCGCCGATGTTTTCCGCGATGCTGACCTCAAAGGAAGAACCCCCCTCGTAAATGGAACGGCCCGCGATCTCGGTAAAGCCGTACATCTGGCTGAGCATCATGGAATAATCGTTGAACTCCATGGGGCAGTAATTTTTGAAGATATCCAGGATATCCGCGCCGATTTTCTCGTGGAAGATATCCAGATTCTTTTCTAAGGCTTCCTTTTCGGCATTTTCATCGGAGAAGAAATCCATGGACTTGGAACCACCGGATTTGGCGGCATAATAGGTCTGGTAATAAATTTTGTACGCTTCCAGCGCCAGCCGGGACTGCTCCTCCGATACGCCCTTAAGCAGAATGAAGGAATCGTTGGGGGTGGACACCTGCTGGTAGCGGGGGTCGTCGGCGGCCATGTCGTCGGGACGGGGCCACGGAACCAGGCCCATGCTCAGGCCGAGCGCGGCCAGCTGCGAGCCGCATCCCTGCGCCGTCCACTGTCTCGAATCGAGGAAGACCGCTTCGCCATTGGCAAAGTTATTATCCGCCCAGGTAAAGCCAGGATAAATGCTGTTTTCCAGCTCGCTGACCAGCAGTTTCTTGTCCACAAGCTCCTTGATGAAATTGACCGACTTGATCGCCTCGGGCGACGTGCATTTTTCAAAGCCGTTTTCCCCATAAATCGGGACGCCGGAGGCCAGCATGGCTGCCCGGATGGAGAATCGGTAATCCGACTCGAAAGCGTTGATCATCTTGTCGGGCCGGATGGGGGCCGGCTTGTCGGCGAAATATGCTTTGATCTTGGTCAGATAATCCTGGAATACCGACCAGGTCCATTTGCCTTGTTTATAGAGGTCAGTGGGATAGACCGTCTGGCCGTTTTCCTTCAGGGCGTCCACCTGTTCGATATAACTGATGTTGAACAGCAGCGGACCGGTGCGGAGAAACGTCAGCTCAAAGTTCAAGAACAGCCGTTTTCCGAAAACAGGATCCATCAGCATCCAGGCAGCGTCCTCGTCGCTGGTGAAGATGTCGGCGTAGGGCTCCAGGCTCTGGATGATGCCCTGTTCGATCAGGCCGCCCTGGCTGGCGTTGGAGACCATCGCCACGTCGCAGATCGGTTTACCGGACAGGACGCTCGGCAGCAGGTCCTCGCCCACGCCGTGTTCCCATTGCACCCACTTGATGGTGACGCCCAGCTGATCCTTGACGGCTTTGGTCGCCGCCTCGATGACTTCCATCTGTTCCGGCGAAACCGCGATATCCCCGGTCACCGGATCGACATAGGTCGGATCCCATGTGGGGATGTAGTGGGAGCCGAAGATAACCTCCTTGGAGCCGGAGCTGCCGCCCGTGCCGGAGCTCGGAGCCGTCCCGGAAGCAGGGGTTTTCTCCCCGGGTTTACAGGCGCCCAGGCCGCACAGCAGAAGGGCGGCCGACAGACATGACAAGATGCGGAGTTTGCTCTTTCCCATAGATATACCTCCCAAAGTTCAGTGTGTGTGGGCCCACTTTCAGGGTTCAGGCCGGGTAAAGGCCGAGCCAACCCGGACATGCCGATAGGTTCAACGCTCACCCAAGGTTTCCGCCGTGATGCCGTAGAGGAGAAGCGCATACTCCTCAAGAAGAGGCTGGATCCGGACACACCGGACCGGCCGGTTTCCCGGGATCTCCACCCGGAGGGTATTCAGGTAGTAGACCTCCCAATTGAGGTCATAGGACACGGCCAGGGTACGTGTCGCCCGTCTCGCCCGCGGATCGATGCGGGACGGGCCCGCCAGGCCAAAGGCCGAGGCGAATTCGATGCCGTTGCGCAGCGGCACGCTCTGAACGCCGCCGTCTTCGAACACGATGTCGTAGCGGGCCGCTTCGGCCCCCTTTTCCCCACAGAGGGGGTATCCCTCCAGAATGCTGGCCTGGCCGATAAAATACAGGGCGTTGGCCGCAAATCCCACCGGGATCTCCCATTCTCCCGCAGCGCCCTGTATCACCAGCGGCCGGCCCTGGCGCAGATCGGCGGGCAGGGTCCCGATTGAGCGGCATTCCTCCGGCAGTGCCGGACCATGGGTCAGCCGGCGGGCCTTTTTATGACAACGGCCGAGCAGGGACTCCGCACGCTCCAGCAGGCTCTGCCACACCGCATCATCGTCCTCGGCGGGCAGCGGCACCGTCCGGTAATCTGCCCCTTCCCGGGCCGCACAAGCGTTCAGGACTTCCAGCCGTCCGGACGGGCGGGCACAGGTCATGCCGCGTTCCGCGATCTTTCTCGTGAAGACATCCAGATTGGCCCGCGGGTTCCGGTCCACATCCACCAGCCCTTCGTTCAGGATGCCGTCGCGGCAGGCGGGCAGCCCCCGGTTGGTCTCATACATGTCCGCCCATGACCAGTAGGCCATGCCCGCGAGGGTTTTTCCCTTCTCCCCGTTTCGGCCCGCCTCGAACATCGCGTCCATGAAGCGGCCGAACAGGGTGGGATTGCCCATAACCGGCCAGCCTCCCCATTCGGTGAAGACCAGCGGCTTGTCATCCAGTACCTCGAAGACCGTCCGGAGGGATACCGGGCCCGTCTCGGCATCCACCCCCGCCGTAACCGACGTCGTCTGATCCCCATAGGGATGGAAGGTGTAAAAATCGATCTGCTGCTCGGTGAACAGCTCCTTGGTCCGTTTCAGGTTCATGAAATTGGCCCCGGAAACCATCCGGGTGTCGAGCCGGCGGCAGACCGCGGCCGCGTCGGCCAGGAACTCCGGCGTGAAGCGGCACTCGTTGAAGGCCAGCCAGAAGGCGACCGACACACGGTTACGGTCCCGCCTGACTGTCCGTTCGAGCACCTCCAGGGCGGCGGCGGTGACGGCGGGATCGGTCAGATCGGAATCCCACAGCCCAGGCTCCTCACTCACCAAAAGGCCGAGCTCGTCAGCCAATTCGACGATCCGCCGGTTATGGGGATAATGCACCAGGCGCACGTAATTGGCCCCGGTGTTCTTGATCATCTGCATGTCCCGCCGCATCTGCTCCTCGGTCAGTGTGTGCCCGCCGTCGTGGCCCCAGGTGTCGTGGCGGCAGACACCGATAAGGAAGTACGGTTCCCCATTGAGCAGGAAACGATTGCCCTCTTTCCGCAGCTCCTTGAAGCCCACCCGCTCGCGCAGAACGTCCAGCGTCTGTCCGCCGTGCAGCAGCTGGATTTCCAGCGTGTAGAGATGGGGTGAGTCCGGAGACCAGAGGCAGGGGTTCTCCACTGTCCATTCCAGCAGGAAGTCCTCGGCGGCCCCGGTCTCGGCGACGCAGGCGCCGCCATCAAACAGCCGGGCTTTCACGGCATAGCCGGCGAGATCCTTTCCGTCCGGGAAAACCTCCAGACGGCACTGCGCCCGCCGGAAATCCCCGGACAACACAGGGCGCCAACAGTAATCCTTTATATAAACGTCTGGTATATATTGGAGATAGACATCCCGGATAATGCCGCTGTAGTTCTCCCAGCCTTCCGCCGGACCGAAGGGGAGCCCCATATCCCGCAGGGAGACCGTCAGGGTATTGCCGGCCTGGGACAAAAGCCCTGTAACATCGAAATCGTAGGTGCAATAGGGACGCATTTCCCCGAGAAAACGGCCGTTGAGTTCAATCTCAGCCGCATATGTAATCCCCTCCAGACAGAGCAAAACCCGCCCAGGAGGCCCATCCGGAGCCGAAAAGTCCAGCCAGCACTCCGACTCCCCCACGCAAAGGGCCGAAAACGGCACTTTTTTTTGCTCCGCCGGACCGCCGTTGACACGGTACTCCCACCAGGTAGACAAAGATCGCCGGATACGGCCGTCTTCCAGGGGGCTGTTTTCCTCTTTCAGCTCCATCCTCCTGCTCCCTTCCGCCTGTTTGCGCCGTTCTTTTGTTGTCAATTATATCATCCATTTACATATTACTACAAGTTGCCATAAACGTCAAGGCCTGTTATCGATATTTTTGCTATTTTTCTCCACTGTTTATCCTGCGGAGCTTGCCGGTCAGGCCATACAGCCCGAAGCAGTAGGCGTACCGGTCCAAGGAGGCCTTGATTTTGCTGGCGACATAGGCATCCGCGGCGATCCCGAGGCTGGCCAGATTGCGGCGCAGGACATCCATGGCCTCCCGGACGTCCGGGATCTCATAGGTGTAGTGCCCGCAGATGTCGGTGATCTGCGCCGACAGCGCAGCATCTTTCAGGGCGTCCGCTACCGGCATGGAGGCGGTGTCCCCCACCATCCATTTGCGCCACCGCTCGCAGCCGACCGCCTGCTCGGTCATCCGGGCCGTGAGATCCGACCGCCGGCCGGCGTCGACATGTTGCGCTTCCACCTGGGCCAGCGTCAGCCAGGCCCGGGTTTCAACCACCCCGAATTCCGGCGCCACATTCATCGCCGTCACGCCGAGAGGCAGGTGCTCGAGCAGCACGGCGTCAGACAGATAGTCCCCGTTGTGCTCCTTGATTCCCACGCCGTGTTTTTCGGCGTTTTCGGAAAGCTTCCGGGCGTTTTCCCGATTGAAGTGGCCGACATTTTCTGTCAGCCTGGTCAGAGTCCCAGTCTGCCCGACCACAAACTCGGGCGGCTGCAGGCCCTTGCTTTCCATGAGCGCGACCAAGCGGTCCACGAAATCGCTGAAGGCGCCGACCGAAGTCAGACCGCCGTTGGTCTCTTCGGTACCCGCCTCGTACCCGATCTCAGGTAGGCCCTTTTCCTTGCGGTACCGCTCCAATTCCCCGATAAGCGCCGCCGTGCGATCCAGCACCAGTTCTAGGGGAACGGTTCCCTTTATATGCGGGTCCTTGGTGGGATCAATGTGCAGCAGATCGAAGCCGCTGTCCATATCGTGTTTATAGGAACGCAGGCAGATTTCCATCGCCTCTTCCACCGGCAGCCCGGCGGCCCGCTCCTCGTCCCGCTGCCACGGCCCCCCGTGGTCACGGCACAGATAGACCAGGCCGTCAAATCCCACCGCCGCGGCCGCCGCTTCCACATCCTTCACAAACCGGTCCTGATCCCATCCGCACACATATCCATGCCCGAATTCATCGCTGTCCACCTGGTTGCGGCTGGCGATGAGCATGAGCGGGAAGTCCCGTTCTTTCGCCAGCGACAGGGCGGCTGTCAGCAGAGTCTTGGACATGGGGCCCACCCCCAGCAGGGTGAACCGTTCTCCCTGCTTTTTGAGTACACGGGCAGCCGTCATCATCTCGCGTATGGTCATATTGTTGTTCACGGTGTTTATCCTCCCTCTATTTTACAGGATCTGCAAGCTGTCCTCATATGGTATTTTCTGGATGGCGTCCAGCCCCAGCCAGGCGGCCATCTCCTTGATCTCCTGCACATAACTGCCGAGCACCACCGGAAAATGATGCTGGAAGCCGCTGACCAGTATGGTGTTGACCGCATCACGGGCCGAAACGGCCTCCCCATTCAGCGTCAGGCCGTCCATCCAGCCGCGGGACCCGTAAAAACTCGTCTTTTTGTCCCCCATGAACCGCCCGCCCATCTGCAGCAGCCGGTCACATTCCCCGGAGAAACGCATGACCGTGACATCGTTTTCGTCGAACACCATGTCCCGTGTCACGCCCGAGCAGGAGGTAACGCCCTTGCCGGGCTCATGCGCCATACCATGATAATTCACGCTCAGCTTATAGCCGTTCCGCCGGCAAAAATGCGCGGCTGCCGGGCCGCAGTGCCACAACAGCAGGGAATCGTCGGCCGGATCGAAGGCCCCGAGATCCATCAGCATCACCGGCTGCTCCCCCGCCAGATAGCGCAGCGCCAGCATGCTGATGGCGCTGAGCACGTCTCCCTCACAGGCGACCACCGTGCCCTCGTCGTTGAGCTGGCCGACCACCGAACAGACGGAATACTCAAAATCCTCCTGGAATTTCGGCCAGCAGCTGACCGCCAGGGCATCGTACCGGTTCTCGCGGATGAAATCGCGGTAGGCCATATAAATCCGGGCGCTGACAAGCAAGGCTTTTCTGGCCGCGTCGTTGAGAATCCCGCCGGAGCAGGAGACCATGCTCTCCGCGACTTTCGCCGCCTCCGCCTCCGGATAGGCGAGGGCCCGGTCCTTGATCTCGGAATACTCATGCAGGCGGTTGAAGTAGATCCCTTCGAATCGCTTGTTGATATTCCGTTCATCGTCGTACAGGTCATTGAACCCGGGAGCGATCCCGCCGATCAGGGCCACGCGGGAGGCGCACAGATTCTTGATGGCGGTGAGGGCCCGGACCGTGACCGACAGACGGCGGACAAAGGCGGGATCCTCCACATCGCCGAAAAACCATTTGATTTTGATCCGGTAGTCCCGCAAATAATGGGCCACGATCCCCATATGCATGTTCACGCTGCAGAAGGAGTTGAAGGGCACGACGCCCTCCCGCTCCCCTTCGGGAATAGCCCAATACCCGACCCGGGCCTTGATTTTCGCTAAAACCGGTGAGACGTGCCCCGGCGTATACGAGGTATGCTGCACCAACAGGAAGTCGATCCCTTCTCCTTCCATCGCCGCGACGGCTCTCTGGGCATCCTCGCGGGTAATCACCGTCTCCGGATACACCGTCAGCTCAAAGCCCAGCGTTTCCGCCAGACGCCCCATCCCTTCGGCTCCTCTCCGGAACGCGCCTTCCTTGTCGCCGGGGAAGCTCAGCTGGCTGGTCCCCACCAGCCCAATCTTAATTCTTTCCATCGTCATCATCCTTTCTCTATGCTATTCGGACTTGGTCAAGCCGCGTGTATCCGCCGCATACCATGCGGCGCCAAGAGCCACCTGATCCCCATCGAACTCCGATACCGCCAACCGGACTTTCCGGCCGGGTATCGGTTGTATGTAAGCCTCGGCAGATGCCAGCAAAACATCGCTGAACACATCGAAATCCCTGGTCACACTCCCTCCCAGGACCACGATGTCGGGATCGAACAGCTGGTATACCGCCGCGACCGCATAGCCCAGGAGCTCTGCCGCCTCCCGCACGACCACAGACGCCGGCGGATCCCCCCGCCTTGCCAAGGCATAGACCTCCTTGGCGTCCATCGACCGGCCATACCGCTCCGATGCGATGCGGGCCACCGCCGTCCCGGAGGCATAGGCCTCCAGACATCCGCGCCCTCCGCAGGAACAGGGCCGCCCATCCCGTATCACCTTGAAATGGCCCAGCTCCCCCGCGGCGAATGCGCCTCCGTCCACGATCCGGCGGCCATGCACGAGACCACAGCCCACACCGGTGCTGATGGTGATATATGCCACCAGCTCCCCGCCGCGGCCCTGCCCGAAAACGCTCTCACACAGGGCGGCCGCGTTGGTGTCGTTTTCCAGCGCCACCGGCAGGCCGAGCGCTTCCTCCAGCATGGCGGTGAGCGGTTCATCGGCAAATCCCATGGTGGGGATGTACACGATCCGCCCCTGCTTCAGATCCAAAGGCCCGGGACAGGCCACTCCGGCCGCGAGCACGTCGGATACCCCGGCGTGCTGGCCGTCCAGAAGGGCCTGGACCGCTTCCGCGATCCGGCCGACCAGCTCCCGGCAGCCGTTTTCCGGCCGGGTCGGCATCGTCTGTTTTCCTACCGGCCGGAACTCGCGGTCATAAAGCGCCACCGCCGTCTTGGTGCCCCCGATATCCATCCCCAAAAAGTATGCCATCTTCACACTCCCTCCTTTCCGGTAACATGCTGCCGTTTCCGCTTCCTTTAAGCTGAAATCCGGAGCGCACGGCCGTCGGAACCCCCATGTGATGAATTCACAACATATCTTTTGGATGCCCCCCTGTTCTTGTTCAGGCCTCTAATTATATCATTTTATGATATAATTAGAGGCAATAAAACCCGCTCTGTCCCACTTAAATCGCCACATCCTGTTCATCCATCCCGCCGATGACCTCGTCGGCAAAGGCCATGATGACCCGCTCCGACATGGCGAGCGCCACGCCCTGAGCCGCCGCGTTTTTCCCCATGCCGGAATACTGGATTTTTACCGGTATGCTCTTATACACATACCGGGCAATTTCCTCCCGCATGGCCTCTTCATACAAATCGTGCTGGTCGGCCAGGCTGCCGTACATCACTACAAGATCCGGATTGAAAAGATTCAGCAGCAGGCTGATGGAAAAGCCGAGGTATTCCCCCATCTGCCTGAAGAGCTCCAGGCACAGCGGATCGCCCTGTCTGGCGGCGTCCACCAGCATGTGGTAGTTCAGCCCGACCTCATAGGCCGGAACCGCGGACTTCCGGCCGCGGTTGACCTGCTCGATGAAACGGCGCACCAGCCCCTCTCCCGAAGCGTATTCCTCGAGGCAGCCCCGTTTTCCGCAGACGCAGAGCGCCCCGTTCCGGTCAACGGAGATATGGCCGAGTTCGCCCGCTTTTCCGTTGGAGCCGATATAGATGGCGCGGTCGACCAGGACCGACATACCGATACCATTGTCGATACGCAGGAGGATTGCATTGTCCGCCGAACCCAGCATAGTGGTGCCGAACGCGCGCTCTGCCTCCATAATGCAGTTTGGGTCATGCAGAATCAGGGTGGGAAAGCCGTACCGTTCCTCCACAATTTTCCGAATGGGGACATCCTTCCAGTTCTGCACCTGCGGCAGCAGCTCGGAAATCCCGTTGTCGGAATCCACAATGCCCTGCACCGCCAGGCCGATCCCGCAGATATGCTTGTCGGAATAGGCGCCTACGATCTCATCGAGAAGGCCTGTCAGGGTATCCATGACACAATCGTATGTATTATGGGTGAGATAGCGCATCCATTCCCGGATGACCCGCCCCTTGACATCGACGAGCACGCCGCACAGCCCCGAGATGTTCAGATCCACCCCGATAATAAAATAATCGTTGGGGTTGATGTCGAGCTGGAAGGGCTTGCGCCCAACATTGGTCCGCTGCTTTCCCGTGGGGACGATGAAGCCTTTGTCGCACAGCATGGCCGTAATAGACGAAATGGCGCCCCAGCTGAGCCCCGTCCTGTCCTGCAGGTCGCGTTTGGAAAGCGGATCGTTATTTTTAATTTCGGAAAGCAGTACGCAAATATTGCTTTTGCGCATCTGAGGTCCGTTGATTGAAGTACCCATTCGCCTGCATCCATTCCTTTAAAATTTAGAAGACCATCGTATTCCCGTCTCTATTATATCATTGTAAAATATAAAGTGCAAGCCCTGAGATGGGAGTGGTTTTATACCGAGCTGTGATTGTTTTTCATTTCCTACACGGCCCATAGTCCCTCCCAGGGGCGGTCAATCGCCACTAAGCCCCAAAAAGCTCTTCAATTTTATCGTTTATCCGCCGGCGCAGGTCCAGCATCTTCTCTGCCGTACAGGGATAGGCGGTCAGGGTCACCGGTTCTTCCGCCTCCACCAGTGCCGCCGTCTCCTCGCGGGACAGCGCCGTCTCAAGCAGGGAGAGAGCCCGCAGATCCTGCAAGCCCTCGAAAAAGACAAACTGCCGGATGGAGGGGACCGGCTGGCCATCCGGGCCGGGATAAACCAGATAGGCGTCGCCCGCGGGGAAGGCGTCCTCCGCCCCCGTCTCCCGGTAGGGGTCGACGGCATGGCGGGAATACTGGCTGTACCAGAAATTGTATCCCCATTGCAGGAAGCCTTCGATGCGGTACAGATAAAGCTGGGTACCCAAGATACGGGTACGGCAGGAGGGCATGGCCATAAAGCGGTTGCTCACATCCCGCGACTGGGCGCAGCAGGTATACGTCCACAGTGGCCGCACCCCATGGTCCAGAAAGGGGGCAAGATGGTCGATGGAGGGTACGGGCCGTTGCAGCAGGCCCTTTTCATAAAAGGCATAGTCGGAAAGGGCGTCGATGATGGAACAGCCCTCCAGCTCTTCCCGCAGCAGCGCGGCGGCGCGGGCATAGCTGTCCAACGCGGACAGGCTTGGCTCATCGGACAGATGGAAATAGCAGCGGGCCAAGCGGCCGGTTTCATCCAGATGGGCGCGCAGCGCCCGCAGAAACGCCCGGAGAAACGCCTCATAAGCAGGAGAGGCCGCATCCGTCTCCCAGCCGAACAGCCGTTCCTCCCGGCCGTCGCGCAGGCCCATGATTTTGGGCGCGTGGCCCGCCCCCCACTGGGTAAACAGGTGAGAGATTTCAAATTGGGAGATACCGCAATCCTCCGCCAAGGCCATATACCTGTCCAGCTTGTCAAAGCCGAAGCGATATCCGGTTTCCTGTACATACACGTCCACCAACTGTGCCGTGGGGCGCTCCCCGCCCACCTGCGTATCCAGAGGAGGAGTGAACACGGGGGTAAGCAGCAAGTTGATGCCAAAGGCAGCGGCGTTGCGCATGTAGCTGCCGAGAATGGCCCAGTGCTCCTCGCTGAACACGGGCACCCGATACCAGGTGGCCAAGCAGTCCACGTGGAACCAGCCGCTGTTGGTCAGGATCTGCGGGGGCAGGCTGGCGGGCAGCACATGCAGGCGGAACACGACCTCTGCCAGCTCCTCCTCCGACTGGCCGGAGAGGGTATCGGCACGGAACAGCCGCACCCGGACAGGCACGTCGCCGGCGGGCGCGTCTTCCGGTACGGTGAGGGACACCCACAGGCAGCGCCACTGGCCGGCCACCACCCGCATCTCTTCCCGGTGGGGATACAGAGGATCCGGATAGAGACCGGGCGTTGTGCGCAGATAGTTGCCGTCGGGGTTCCGGTAACAGGGGAGGGTGACGGGCACCAGCCCCACCTCATAGAGCTCCACCGGCACAGACAGGGCGCACTGCGCATGGGCCCGGAGGACGACACGCTCCTCGTCCAGCGCACGGCAGGCGATTTGAAACGATACCCGCTCACCACGCAAGGCAGCCAGAGACGCGGTCTCCTCAGCGGTCAGCTCTTCATCGGGAAACACCTTTTCCAGTGAACTGAGCGTCCGGACAGCGATAGCCATGGGACAACTCCCCCTTCGGTTGGTTTTGGGTTCAGTATACCAGCTTCCCCCCCTCTCGTCCAGCGCGGATAGGAGATTTTACGATTTTCTCATTCCGCGGGCTTTTTGAGAATTCGACAGTGGGGCCGTCCCGTTTCGCCGGCCCCGCCCAGACCGCCCAAAAGTGGCTTTCAGAGGGAAACGCAAGAAAAACGCAGGGGATGTTGAACGGATCTTACCATCCATAATCCATGAACGGGATGGTTCCGGCAGACCCCTTGCTGCCGGTTTTTTTAAAAAACGGCCGATGGAATCCTCCTGCCTTCAACGGAAAAATGGGATGAATGATGGCATTCATCCCATTTTTCCGTTGAAGGGCGCATCCGGCTTCCTGCAAAACAAGAGCGGAATCAGAGAACAATAGGAATCTGCAAGGTGCCGTGACCCGGCGTTCTCCGTACTGTATTAAGCTCTCCGGCACGCTGAAGCGGGACCGTCCGTCCTATTTGCCGTCCTGCTGCCTCATTCCGGCCGCATCCCTGGCCGTTTATGTTTCGGCAATCAGTTCCACCTCGACGAGCACGTTTTTTGGGAGCTGCCTGACCGCGACGCAGGATCGGGCCGGGCGGCCGGTAAAGTATCGCTCATAGACCGCATTGAACGCGGCAAAATCCCCCATGTCGGCCAGGAAGCAGGTGGTCTTGACCACCCGGTCAAACCCGCTGCCCGCCGCCTCCAGCAGCGCGCCGAGGTTTTTCATAACCTGCTCGGCCTGCCCCTCGATGGTCTCCGCCTCCACCGTTCCCGATTCTGGGTTGATGGCGATCTGGCCCGAAGTGAAGAGGAGCCCTCCCGCCAACATGGCCTGGGAATAGGGGCCGATCGCCTCGGGCGCTTTCTCGGTATGGATGATCTGCATATGGTTTCCTCCTTTTTTATATACCAAAATTGTCGAACCGGTTCGCTCCCCCACTTCTCCCGGAAATGGGGACATGCGTCCCTTCCGCCGGGGACTTTACAGCCGCCCCGTCGAACCGAAGCCGCCGGCGCCCCGCTCGGTCTCCTCCAAGGTATCGGCCTCCACAAGCTCAGGCCGGCAGATCGGCATGACCACCAATTGGGCGATCCGTTCCCCGGGATGCAGATCGTAGGGCACCGCCGACTGGTTGATCAGCCCCACCCGGATCTCCCCGGTGTAATCGCTGTCGATCACCCCCACGCCGTTCGAGAGGCCGATGCCATGTTTGACCGCCAGCCCACTGCGGGCGAAGACCAGCCCCACCGTGTCCGGGGAGGGCAGGCCGATGGCGATACCGGTGGGGACGCTGACCAGCGCCCCGGGCGGGAGGGTCATGGGTTCGTCCAGCACCGCGCGTAGGTCCAGTCCGGCGCTGCCCGGTGTTCCCCGCACGGGCAGCTCGGCCCGGGGATCGGTTTTTTTAATTTTCAACTTCATGTCGGATTCCCGCCTTTCCTGATTCGTTTGAACTCGTCCTGCATATACCGTAGATACCGCATCATATGGCCGTCCTCGCTCACGGGATACGCATAACCGAAATGCGCCCCCACCTCCCCGCCCAGCTCGCGGAAAAGGGCGCAGGCAGTGAAAACCGCCTCCCAGAAGTGGGCGTAGTCCCCATCCGGGTAGGTTTTGCGGTAACGTTCATACCGTTCCGGAGAGAGATATTTCCGGAACTGTTTTCCCCACATCCCCACCGAAACGGTAAAGTCCGTCTCGATACCGATGCGCCAGGCCGTCATGTTTTCCAGCTCCGGCAGTACCACGCCGGTATACATCCGCATGGCGTAAGGGAGTTGGTCCCGCACGATCCCTTTGGCCACGTTGTTCAGACACCACCAAAACTCGTTGCAGCAGCCGTCGTAATGGGACTTGCTCGGCCTTTGAATCCGGTAACCGGTGTCGTCGGACGGCGGCAGGGCAGGGAGGATCCCATCCTTATCGAGGAGGGGCAGCGTCAGGGTGTCGGTCCCATAGCCCTCCAGGGCGGCCTCCGCCGTCTCGATGTGCAGATCGATGCGGGTGAAATCGGTGAAAAGCATCAGCCAGGTATAGGAGCGGCTGAAATCGTGGCCGATTCCCCAGCCCAGATCGTTGGAATCCGGTTCCTGGACGATAGCCGGCTCCCCGAAGACGGATATCCACCCTTTATCCGCCAGGAACGAGGCCGTTTCCTCCACCACGTAGACCACATCGTAATCCCGGTAGGGATCCTTTGCCACACGGGGATTGGCGCGGGAACCATTCAGATAGGCTGCCCGGATCCGGCCGTCCGCCTTCGCGACGCCGAGGATGAGGTCCATCATCTCCTGTTCGCTTCTCATAATCGGTCCCCTTTCTCTTACAATACGCCCCGGGTGTAGAGCCCCCGGGTGTAGGACGGGGGCGGGGCGTCCGCCCCCGTCCGGTAATCCCGCAGGATACGGGAGACGGCCGCCGGTGTCTCGTCGGTAAAATGCAGATACAGGAAATCCAGCGGCGGCAGGGCAGAAAGGCGGTCCGCCAGATACAGGGGGACGGCATTGAGCAGTTCGGTCCCGCCGCTGCCGCAGGCCAGCGGAAAAGTGACGCCTTTTCGGTCGGTCAGGGAGCAGCCCCGTCCTCCGGCGCAGCCGGCGGCCATCTGCCGCGGGCAGTCCCGCAGCAGCATGAGCGGCTGCCGCCCATACGCAAAAAGCCCTGTCGGCAGGGGCGGGTCCAGCGCAAAGGCCATCTGCCCGAAGGTCAGCTCCATTGACAGCATTACAGCGGACAGGCCGTCTCCGGCCATGGCGCAAAGCGCGTCGCGGTTGCACAGGTTGAGCCCGAAACCGCCGACGGGGGCCAGCCCGGCCCGCAGTGCCAGCCCGACAGCGTCGGCATGGCCGCACAAGGCGAACGAGGCGCCATTTGCCCTGGCTTTTTGGAGGGCGGACAGTACGGATTCCTCCCGGCCGAACAGGGCCCGGGGAACCTCCACCCCGACGGCCTGCCCGTCCGGGGACGGCGCCTCCCATGCGCCCAGCGGCAGCAGCCATCCGTCCGCCCCTGGAACAAGCTGCTCGGGACGAGCGGCCCGGGCCAGCAAAAACGGCCGGGAGCCGGGCTGGAAGGGCGGCGGTGCGGAAAGGGGCGCAGACGGGCGGGCGGCCGCGTCGAACCCGACGGCCTGTGGTTCGCCCCGCAGCGCTTCCAGGCCGGACAGCGCCTCCCTCCTCAAGGCATTGAGGGCAGAGAGCGGCAGGGACAACCCCTCCCCGACCCAGCAGTCCATTTTCCGGGTGAAAAAGGGGGTACCGCCGGTCTTTTGAAGCTGCGCCGCGGCGCGTTCCGGTTCTAGCGGCCGGGTCAGCGCGGGTGCGGGCGCCGGCCCCTTCGCCACCGCCGTATGGATGCCGTCGGTCACGGACAGGGAGGCCGGATGGCCGTCCTCCACCTGCAGGCGCCAGTCCACCGCCACCCGCGGCTTCTCCCGGTCATACAGCCGCGCCAGCCGCGCGAGGGTGGCGGTATCGGCCGCAGCGACGTCCTCCTTCCGCCGGGATCCCAGCAGCTCCCGGTCCCGCCGTCCGATGAAATAACCATCGGTAAATCCGGATCTTGAAAATACATTTTGTAAATCCTCTAAAAGGGACTCCTCGGGGGATTTTCCCCGGACCAGGGCCGCGAACACCGCGGTGGCGGCAGCCACATATTCGGGCCGTTTCATCCGGCCCTCGATTTTGAGAGACGCGACCCCCAGACGGGAAAGGGTGTCCACATGCTCCCGCAGGCAGAGATCCTTGAGGGAGAGGACCCGCTCCTCCGGTCCCGGCTGGTGCCCGGCCGCGAAGGGCAGGCGGCAGGGCTGGGCGCACAGGCCCCGGTTGCCGCTGCGCCCACCGAGCAGCGCCGAGAGATAACACTGGCCGGATACGCTCCGGCAGAGGGCGCCGTGGACAAATACCTCCAGCTCACAGCCGAGGCCCGCGCAGGCGGCGATTTCCTCCGCCGACATCTCCCTGGCCAGGACCACCCGGCCAAAGCCGGCTTCCCGCAGCCGCGCGACCCCCTCGGGAGTGTGGCAGGAGAGCTGGGTGGAGGCATGCAGGGGCATCTCCGGGGCGGCGGCGCGCAGACGCCGGGCGAGGCCCCTGTCCTGCACGATCAACGCATCCACCCCAGCCCGGCAGGCCTCTTCCGCCAGGCACAGGGCGTCGTCCATCTCGTCGTCCTGAATCAGGGTGTTCATGGCCAGATACACCCGCGCCCCCCGGACATGACAAAAAGCCACCGCCTCCCGCAGTGAGGCGGTGGCTCCGCCGGAGGTTTCCCCGGCCGAAAAATTGGCAGCGTTCTGCCTGGCACTGAACCGTGTCGCACCGAGATATACCGCATCTGCGCCGCCGAACACCGCCGCACGGAGAGCGTCCATAGAACCGGCCGGGGCCAGCACTTCGGGCCGGCTTTGCCGCTGTGTCATCCGTTGGACCGGGAGCCGCCGCGGCGCAGATCCTCGATTTCGCGGCGCAGGCGCTCCATCTCCCGGCGGGTATTTTCCGTTTCCTGACGGGCACGGGCGTTATCGTCGAGATAGCCCTTCATCTGCGCGCGCAGGTTGTCGGCGGCGTTCTCAGCCTTTTTGGCCGCGTCCGCGTTGGTGATGGCCACCAGCACCGCCGCCATAGTGGTGGAGATGCGGTCATCGGCATGGAGGAGGGCCCGCATATCGCGGTCCACCTGGCCTCCCAGCTCCCGGACATACTCCTCCGCCTCGTCGGAGGTGATCGCGTATTCCGAACCACAGATGTTGAGGCGCACTTTATTGACAGACGGCATATGGAGGACTCCTTTCCTATATCGGCCCCGTCGGTACTGCCGGGGCGGTTTTCCATAACGGCTGTTCCGATGTCGCTTCGGACAAAATCCGCACTCTATCCGCGGATGACCCCTTGCTTTCAAATCAGTCTTATTATACCGCATTTCCCCTTCGTAAAAAAGAGGCTTTTCAAGAAAAATCCCCTTTTTCCGCGTCGTAACAATTTTTTTACAAATAGCCCCTTGCCTTTCCCCCTAAATCGTACTATACTCACTTTAGCACTCGAATATCGAGAGTGCTAAAACACGGCAGGGTACTTCCCCCGATAATTCGGACGGCTGCGGACAACGGACGGGTCAGTCTGCGCCGCCATGATGACATTGAAAGGATGATATTCGGACATGGGACGCAAACAATTCAAAGCGGAGTCCAAACGCCTGCTTGATCTGATGATCAACTCGATCTACACCCATCGGGAAATTTTTCTGCGGGAGCTAATCTCCAATGCCAGCGACGCGCTGGACAAGCTGTATTACAAGGCGCTGACTGAGCACCTTTCCGATGTATCCCGGGAGGAACTGGGCATCGATCTAGCGCTCGACAAGGAGGCCCGCCTGCTGATCATCCGGGACAACGGGATCGGCATGACGAAGGAAGAGCTGGAAAACAACCTGGGCGTCATTGCCCGCAGCGGTTCCCGGGCCTTCCGGCAGGACATGGGCAAGGACGAAAACGGCGGCGACGTCGACATCATCGGCCAGTTCGGCGTGGGATTCTACTCCGCCTTTATGGTCAGCGACAAGGTGACGGTGGAGAGCCGTGCCTACGGCGCTGACGAGGCCTTCCGATGGGAATCCGAGGGAGCCGACGGCTATACCGTCGATCCCTGCGACAAGCCCGACCGGGGTACGACCATCACCCTGCATATCAAGGCCAAAACTGAGGACGAGGACACCGACGAGTTCCTCGAACCCTACCGCATTCAGGGGATCGTCAAAAAATATTCCGATTATATCCGCTATCCCATCCGGATGGACATGGAGCGCAGCCGTCTCAAGGAGGGCAGCGACAAGGAGTATGAGTCCTATATCGAGAACACCACCCTCAACAGCATGGTCCCTCTCTGGCGGAAAAACCGCAGCGAGATCACACCCGAGGAGTACAACCAGTTCTATAAGGAAAAATTCTACGATTTCGAGGATCCGGCCCGGGTGATCCATTCCAGCACCGAAGGGGCTGCGACCTACAACGCCCTGCTCTTCATCCCTGCCCGGGCGCCCTTCAACTACTACACCCGGGACTATGAAAAGGGCCTGCAGCTCTATGCCAGCGGCGTCCTCATCATGGATAAGTGCCCTGACCTGCTGCCCGATCATTTCAGCTTCGTCAAGGGCCTGGTGGATTCGCAGGACCTGTCCCTGAACATTTCCCGGGAAATGCTGCAGCATGACCGGCAGCTCAAGGTGATCGCCTCGCGGCTGGAGAAAAAGATCCATTCCGAGCTCAAATCCATGCTGGAGAACGAACGGGAAAAATACGAGGCGTTTTTCAAAAATTTCGGCCTCCAGCTCAAGTACGGCGTATACAATGAATACGGGCAGCACAAGGAGATGCTGCAGGATCTGCTGCTGTTTACCTCCTCCCATGAAGACAAGCCGGTGACTTTGGCCGAATATGCCGGCCGGATGAAAGAGGACCAGAAGGCCGTGTATTACGCTTGCGGCGAGAACGTGGACAAAATCAAGAAGCTGCCCCAGGCCGAGATGGTGCTGGACAAGGGATATGAGCTGCTTTATCTGACCGACGACATCGACGAATTCGCTCTGAAAATGCTGCGGGAATGGGACGGAAAACCCTTCCAGTCGGTATCGGCGGGGGATCTGGATCTGGAGACCCCGGAGGAAAAGGAAGAGGCGAAAAAGCAGGCCGAAGAGCACAAATCCCTGTTCGATGCCATGAAGGAGGCGCTCGGGGACAAGGTGGACGCGGTGCGTCTGTCCAAGCGGCTCAAATCCCACCCCGTCTGCCTGGCCAGCGAGGGCGAGGTGTCCCTGGAGATGGAAAAGGTGCTCAACGCCATGCCGGCGGACAACAAGGTCAAGGCCCGCCGGGTGTTGGAAATCAATGAAAATCACCCGATCTTTGCCACCTTGTCGGGGCTGCTGGATACGGATCCGGACAAGCTCAGGGACTATTCCGAGCTCCTGTACGATCAGGCGCTCCTCATCGAGGGGATGGCCATCGAGGATCCTGTGGCGTTTTCCACCCGCCTGTGCGCGCTGATGAGCGGCCAGTAATCGGCATTCTAGAGAGAAACCGGCCCCGGCAGATACGTGCCGGGGCCGGTTTTTTACGATTTGTCTTTCGATTTTGAGAGGAGGGCGCAGACGAAGCCCAGGAAGATCGCCGCGGCGATGCCGCCGGAGGTACCCGTCACTCCCCCTGTGAAAACACCGATCCAGCCCTTTTCCTTCACTGCCTCTTCGACACCTTTGGCCAGCGAATAGCCGAATCCTGTCAGCGGGACCGTCGCGCCTCCGCCCGCGAATTTGACCAAGGGCTCGTACAGCCCCACTGCTGTGAGCACGACCCCCAGGGTGACGAACAGCACCAGGATCCGCGCGGGTGTGAGCTTGGTCAGATCGATCAGAATCTGACCCACCACGCATATCAGCCCGCCCACCACAAAGGCTTTGAGCAACATCCACCAATCCATACCGGCACCCCTTTTACAGATTTTACGCCTTATTGTGTGCGGATACGCTGCAGGTTATGCATCAGGCGGATGTATGGAGGTTTTTTGTTTTCAAACATCATATGTGCTCATACCACGGTTGCCTGAATCTGCCGAATATTTATAAGGGGCCGCAGCCCCTTTTTTGTATATGGGTGGGTTTGGGTATCCACCCTCCCGCCGGCTTTCCTGAAAAGAAAGCCGGCAAGCTACCTGGGGGTTCAGGGGGTAAAGCCCCCTGACGCTTCTTTCCCCCCTTTCTTTGCGGAAAGAAAGGGGGTGCCAAAGCACAGATTGTGCTTTATGGCATAAGCGCATAATATGGGCAAAAACGGCTTGTCCGCGCAAAAAGAACGCGATGCTATAATAAAGATATCGAATGCGCGGCCGCCTTCTTTTGGCCCGAGCCCCAAAAGAAGACAAAAGGGCTCCCGAGGGTTCTCCCCGAACCCCCGGGGCCGCAGGCCCTTTCTGTATATAGGCCGATTCAGGTGGCAGCGCTATTGCCGGTTTTCCTAAAAAGAAAACCGGCTGGTCACCCGGGGCTCCAAGGGGGCTCCCCCTTGGCACGTCTTTGCCTTCTTTCTTCGTGTGAAGAAAGAAGGTGGCCCTCAGGCCAGACTTGAAAAAACGGCTTTTCGGTATGTCCGCGCAAAAAGAACGCGATGCTATAAAAAAAGATATCAAATGCGCGGCCACCTTCTTTTGGCCCGAGCCCCAAAAGAAGGCAAAAGGGCTCCCGGGGGTTTCCCCCCGGACCCCCAGAAAATTGGCCGGTTTTCTTTTCAGGAAAACCGGCATTCACGCTTTTTCCCGAACCAAAGTCCATACAACACGGGGGCCCGGGGCCCCCGTGAACCGGTTGGGCGCGGGGCTGAAAACGCGATGCGGTTTAAAAAAACTACATTTATTTTTGAGCATAAAAATACACAAATAAAATGAAATAATAGGAAATTATACTAATTTTTGTTAAGATTGCAAGTATATTCATTCATTAATTTGCAACTAGTCACTATATAGTCACTAGTTGCCTATTTGTCTGGCGACCCGTATACTTAGGTTCCAGACGGGAAAGACATCGACATTGCATTCCGTCAAAATCCCTCATCATACTGATTTCGAGGTGGTCAAAATGGAAAACGAAAAAACCTGCCGCGACTGTAAGCACTACCGGCGGCACTATGTCGACATCGAAGAGAGGTACCATGAAATCCACGACGGGCACTGCGTCTATCCCCGGGTCAAGCGCAAGCGGGCAGAGGATCTGCCCTGCGCACGCTTCACCCCGCTGGAGCCGGCGCCATCATCGACATAACAAAAGCCCCCTCGCGTATCCGCGAGGGGGCCGCATTACGAAAGGCACTCAGCGATCCCGGTGATGGTCATTCCGGCGTGTACCGCCGTCACGGCGGGGAGGCCGGGGGCCGTCCGAGACGGTGTTTTCGGGGGTCAGGCCCTCCACCTCGATGAGGGCATCGCGGCGGGACAGGTTCAGACGGCCCTGCTCGTCGATCTCGGTGACCTTGACCAGCACCTCGTCGCCCACGTGGACCACGTCCTCCACCTTCTCGACCCGCTTGACGTCAAGGCGGCTGATATGGACGAGGCCCTCCTTGCCAGGGGCGATTTCCACAAACGCGCCGAAGGTCATCAGCCGGGTCACGCGGCCCTTATAGATCGCGCCGATCTCCGGATCCTTCGCAATGGTTTCCACCACGCTCAGAGCCCGCTTGGCGTCCTCGGTATTGAGGGCGGAGATGAAGACCGAGCCGTCCTCCTCGATATCGATCTTGCAGTTGCACTCGAGCTGGATCTTCTGGATGACCGAGCCGCCCTTGCCGATGACCTCCCGGATCTTGTCCACGTCGATCTTGGTGGACAGCATCTTGGGCGCGTAGGGGGACAGCTCTTCACGCGGGGCCGGGATGGCCTTGAGCATGATTTCATCCAGAATGTGCACCCGCGCTTTGTAGGTCTTGTCGAGCGCTTCCTTGATGATGGCCGGGGTCAGGCCGTGGACCTTGAGGTCCATCTGGATGGCGGTGATGCCCTTATGGGTGCCGCCCACCTTGAAGTCCATGTCGCCGAAGAAATCCTCGAGCCCCTGGATATCCACCATGGTCATGAACCGCTCGCCCTCGGTGACGAGGCCGCAGGAAATGCCGGCCACCGGCGCCTTGATCGGCACGCCCGCGTCCATCAGGGCGAGGGTGGAGCCGCAGATCGACGCCTGGGAGGTGGAACCATTGGAGGAAAGCACCTCGCTGACCAGCCGCATGGTGTAGGGGAATTCCTCAATAGAGGGGAGAACCGGGAGCAGGGCGCGTTCGGCCAGGGCGCCGTGTCCGATCTCCCGCCGGCCGGGGCCGCGGGAGGGCTTGGTCTCTCCGACCGAATAGGACGGGAAATTGTATTGATGCATATACCGCTTTTCGGTTTCGGGATCGATGCCGTCGAGCATCTGGGCATCGCCGGAGGAGCCGAGGGTGGCGATGGTGAGCACCTGAGTCTGGCCTCTCGTGAACATGCCGGAGCCGTGGACCCGGGGCAGGAGGCCGACCTCGGCGGCGAGGGGCCGCATGTCGTCGATGCCGCGGCCATCCACCCGCTTGCCGTCATCCAGCAGCCAGCGGCGCACGACATATTTCTGCAGCTTATAGAGGCATTCCTCGAGCTTGCCTGCCTGCTCGGGATACACGTCGTCGAATTTTTCGTGCACCGCCGCGTAGACCGGGCGGAGCCGTTCGTCCCGGATCCGCTTGTCGTCGGTGTCCAGGGCGGCGCGGATATCCTCGATGGCGAAATCCTTAACCGCCTCGTACATCTCCGGATCCGGATCGTTGGAGGGGAAATCCACCTTGGGCTTGCCGATTTCGGCCCGGATTTCATTGATGAAAGCGACGATCTCCTGGTTGGCGGCGTGCCCGGCCATAATGCCGCCGAACATGGTGTCGTTGTCGATCTCATTGGCGCCCGCCTCGATCATGGCGACAAGATCGGCCGTAGAAGCGACGGTGACGTGCATATCGGACCGGGCTTCCTGCTCGGCGGTGGGATTGATGACGTATTCCCCGTCCACCAGGCCGACGATAACGCCCGAGATGGGGCCGTCCCACGGGATGCTGGAGATGGAGATGGCAATGGACGCGCCGATCATGGCGGTAATCTCCGGCGAACAGTCGGGATCCACGGACATGACCGTGCAGACCACCGACACATCGTTGCGCATATCCTTGGGGAACAGGGGCCGGATGGGGCGGTCGATGACCCGGGAGGTCAGGATCGCCTTCTCGGACGGGCGGCCCTCCCGCCGCTGGAAGGAGCCGGGAATCCGGCCCACCGCGTAGAGCTTTTCCTCATAATCGACCGAAAGGGGGAAGAAATCGACGCCGTCACGGGGCTTGTCCGACATGGTGGCGTTGCAGAGCACCACGGTGTCGCCGTAGCGCACCAGACAGGAGCCGCCCGAGAGCTGGGCCATCTTGCCGGTCTCCACCTTGAGGGGACGCCCGGCCAGGGTGGTTTCGAATACCTTAAACTGTTCGAACATGGCTGTACCTCCGATGTTTTTATGATATTTCCATCGGAACCGGGAAGCTCGCTTTAGCAATGAAACCAAGGTTCACGCCGCCGGCGTCAGCCCTCGTTTTACTGCTAAACACGGGTCGCCCGGCCCCGAAAACGGACGGGAAACAAAGGGATTGAGACAGACAGGCCGCGCGGTTTTAAAGACGCCGGCCAATATCCGGAGGATATTGGCGGAGGCCAGGCCAACCACGCTTGTATGCCCTTACGTGACTGGCCTGGCCCCGCCTGCCTCAACATACGGTTTACTTACGGATGCCCAGTTTTTCGATGATAGACCGATACCGGTTGATATCCTTCTTCATCAGATAGTTCAGCAGATTGCGCCGGTGGCCGACCATCTTGAGCAGGCCGCGGCGGGAATGGTGGTCCTTTTTGTGGGTCTTGAGATGCTCGGTCAGATCGTTGATCCGCCGGGTCAGGACGGCGATCTGCACCTCAGGGGAGCCGGTGTCGCCCTCATGGGTGGCATAGGCCTTCATGATTTCGGTTTTTTCCTCGGGAAGCATGTGCTGCACCTCTTCTTTCAAATTTTCCGCGAACCCAGAACGGGGAACCGGTGCGTCCCCGCAGAAGGGGCATCCTCCGCCGTCCGGGTAGGGGAAGGCATAATTGCCCAAATAGTATAGCACGGGACTTCCGGAATGTAAAGAAAAATCTCCGGAAATCCTCCGGCATACGGAAAAGGCAGAAAACCGCCGCTCCCGGGACCGGGCGCGGCGGCGGTTTCAAAGCACCGACAGGGCCACGAGCGCCCCGGTGATCAGGAGCATGACGGCGGGCGGCGTCCGGAAGGGGGCTGGCAGGTGGATATTGTCGGCCCGGCCGTAGAGAGGCGCGAAGAGGAAAAACGCGAGCGCCAGTATCCCGGCGGCAGCCGCGGGTATCCAGAGCAGGGCGGCAGCGTCGGCCCGGGAGGCCCAGACCGCGGCCAGCGCCGCACAGGCGGTCAGGACGCCGTCCCGGAAAAACCGTTCCCTCGGCAGAACCGCGCCGCCGACGAGGACGAGCAGGGCGGTGACGAGGAGCGCCAGCAGATCCCCGAGGAAAGCGGGCGACGCGGGCAGGACCTGCCGCAGCCCACCCGCCGCCCAGGCGGAAAGCAGGACCGTCAGGGCGGCGTACACGCCGATCCGAAGGCCGTCCCGGGTAGTATAGGGGAACAGCCGGCGTTCCCGCAGCCCCCACAGGGCCAGGAACAAGGCCGCTAGGAATAATCCCGACAGCCCCGGCCGCCCCGCTGTCGAAAAGCCGAAGCTTTCGCTGACCCCGTCCGCGAGCTCCACTCCGAACAGGCTGCCGGAGGCGAGGAACTCCCGCGCCAGGCCGAGGATCAGCCCGCCGAGGGCGAAAAGCCAGACCCGCCGGATCGAAAATCCGGGCTTCCCTTCCGCGAGAGCCGCCGCGGCCGGGCCGCAGAAGAGGAAAACGACAAAAAACAGGCCCTCCGCCCCCATTTCCATGAGCAGGGAGGGGGTATACGCCGCCATGAGGCGGCGCAGGCAAAGTCCCAGTGCTCCTGTCACCAGAAAAGCGGCTCCGGCGGGCAGCGGGCCGAGAAACGTCCGCAGCAGGGCCAGAAGGGCCGCGGCAAACAGCACCACGGCCGCGATGTCCGCCATATAGGCCAGGGCAGCACGTCCTCCTGCCATGACAGCAGCTGCCAAGCCAATGAGGACCGGGCCGCCCGGGACGGTGGCCGCCGCGGACGGCGAAAAGGCCCCGGCCCGTTCCGGCGCGGCCATTAGGCAGCCTCCCCGAGGCTCTGCACGAAGCGATACGCCTCGTTGGCGGCCTTGACGACCGCCTTAGAGGACACGGTCGCCCCGGATACGGCGTCCACCGCGCCGGTCCCTCCCATCGTGCCCGCGTCGGCACCCGCCTGCTGGAGGGCCGAAACCGACAGCTCGACGAAGGCGGAAACGTCCACCGACACCCCCGCGTAGGCGTCGGTCTTTCCGGTCTCCTGATCATAGACGAGCTTGGCCGGATCTTGAGACGCAATGAGGGCCTCTTCCATAGCGGCGGCCTGCTCGTGCCACCGGAGGCCGTCGGGGGTCATCACATAGGTGCCGTTCTGCGACTCCTGCTTCTTGGTCAGGTCGCCGCCTTCCTTCAGGGCGTCCCAATTGACCGCCGATATCCGACCCTCCGCGACGGTCAGCTCGACGAAATACCGGTAGCCGTTGTCGTACGTCTCCTCCTCGGCGCGGTAGGAGCCGTCCTTCAGCCGGGCCGCCGTCTGTCCAGCCTCGTCGATGCCGGTATAGCCGTTCACCGAGGCGGGCGCGGCCAGGGAATCGAACTGCCGGTAGAAGCTCTCCTCGGTCACGCGGGAGCCGTAGCCTTCGGTCTCCTGGTGGCTGCCGATCCGCAGGCCTAAAAACCGGCTGCCGTCGGACGAGAGGGCGACATGCGCCACCAGCGGGCCGCCGTAGCCCTTGACCGAGGCGGTCACGGCATAGCCGAGAATACGGCCGTCCGTATCCTCGGCCCGGTAGGCTTCCCGGACGGCCGTGCCCGAGCCCGTGTCCAGGGCGACGAAGCGTTCAGCGTCCAGCATGCCGGAGAAGGCGCGGCGCACGGCCTCGGTCTCCTGTTTTTCGATGACGGTGCGGGTCAGGGCGTCGGCCCCCCACAACAGGCCGACCGACACCGCGGCCACGATGAGCAGGTTGAGTAGGGATTTAAAAATCGGATTCATATCGGGATCCCTGTCCTTTCACAGAAATGCGGTCAGCGGCCGCGCAGCGGCCGGATGCCGAAAAGTAGGGGCCTCAGCCCGTACACGCGGGGGCGGGTCAGATATTCGAGCAGGGGAACGGTCAGATTCATCAGCAGGATGGCGAAGCAGACTCCCTCGGGATATGGCCCCCAGATCCGCAGCACGGCGGTCAGTGCCCCCACCCCGCCCGCAAACAGCAGCTCCCCGAGGAAGGTTGTCGGTTTGGTCGTGAAATCGGTCACCATATAAAAGGCCCCGAGCATCAGTCCGCCCGAGAGGAGCTGGGCGACGACGTTGCCGGTGAAGAGGCCGCGTTCGCCTCCGAACACCCACATCACCGCGGCGAAGGTACCGAGGCAGGTCATGGGGATCCGCAGCCGGATCACGCCCCGCAGCACGAGATAGATCCCGCCCACGAGAAGCAGCAGAGCCGAGGTTTCCCCCATGCTGCCGTTTTCGGTCCCGGTCAGCATGGGCAGCCATTCCGCCGGGCCGCCCGGTGACCCGATCCCGGATAAGGGTGTGGCGGAGGAAACCGCGTCGGGCCGGGTGTAACCGGTGAGAAGGGTAGGGAAAGCGACGAGGAGCAGCCCTCTGGCCGCCATGGCGGGGTTGAACAGGTTATGCCCGATGCCGCCGAACGCCTCCTTGACGATGGCAACAGCGAACACCCCGGCCGCCGCCGCGGCCCACAGAGAGGTTCCGGCCGGCAGGGAGAGAGCGAGAAGGGCGCCGGTAACCAGGGCGCTCCCGTCGAATTCGCCTCCCTTGCGCAGCGCCAGGCAGAGCCACTGCGCGGCGGCGGACGCCGCCATGGTGACGGTAAGCAGGAGCAGGGCGCGGACACCGAACACATACACCGCCGCGACGACGGAGGGGGTGAGGGCGATCAGGACGTCGAGCATGATGGCGGAGGTGGTGCGCCCCCGGCGTATATGGGGGGCCGACTGGCTGAGGGTGGGTTTCAAATCCGTCACTCCTTTGGGGAAGGGGCTGCCGCCGTCCGGCGGCGCAGGGTATTGCGGGACAGGGTGACCCGGGTGGCGAGGTAGCGTCTGGCCGGGCAGATGAAAGAACAACAGCCGCAGGAAATGCACTGCACCGCGCCGTAGTCGGCGCAGACGTCCATTTTTCCGGCCACGACGGCGGCATCGATGGCAAAGGGCATCAGCCGGGAAGGGCAGACCCTGGCGCAGGCGCCGCAGCGGATACAATTCTGCTCCTCAAAAGACTGGGGCGGCAACACCACCAGTCCCGCGCTGCCTTTCGTCACCGGGACGTCGGCGGATTCCAGCAGACGGCCGGTCATGGGGCCGCCCGCGATCAGGCGGCGGGGTGCGCCCTTCTCCCAGAAGGGGGGCGGAAGGCTGCCGGAGGCCTTTTCCCCTCCTGCGGCTTTCAGCAGCTCCGAAAACAGGGTGCCGACAGGGACAAAAAGGTTGACGGGACGGGCAACCTCCCCCGCGACGGTGACGGCCCGATGGGTCAGGACGATGCCGAGCGCGGCATCCCCCATCGCCGCGGCGGTGGAGACGTTGGACACCACCACCCCCACGTCGGCAGGCAGGGCGCCCATCGGCACCTCCCGGCCCAGCACGGCCTGGATGAGCTGGCGCTCGCCCCCCTGCGGGTACCGGGTGGGGAGGGGCACGATCCGGACCTTGCTTCCGGCCGCGCGGGCGAGCCGCTCGACGGCGTCGGGCTTGTTTTCCTCGATGCAGATCAGGACACGGCCCCGGCCGACCCCCGCGGCCCGTCCCAGGGCGAGCGCCCCCTCGATGACCCGTTCGGTGCGTTCGAGCATGATCCGGTGATCACAGGTCAGGTACGGTTCGCACTCGCAGCCGTTGACGAGCACGGTATCGACCGGCGGGCCCTGGTATTTTTTATGGGTGGGGAAGCCCGCGCCGCCCATGCCGACCAGGCCCGCCTCCCACATCCGTTCGACCCATTTCTTTTGGGGGTCGTGGACGTTCATTTCGGGCAGCAGGGGGGCAGGCGCGTTCCGGCGGTCGTTTTCGATGACGACCGCCGTCACCTCGTCCCCGTCGGCCGTCGGGCGGGGCTCCACCGCCAGGACTGTTCCCGATACCCCCGCGTGGACCGGAGGGGTAAAGCCGTCCGGGCTGCGGCCCACCACGCTGCCGACGAGAACCTGATCCCCGGGGGAAACAGCGGGCTCACATTCCCCGCCGAAGCCCTGCCGCATGGACAGCACCAGGAGGGAGGGGGTGAATTCCTCCAGGGGCCGGGAGGCCGCGGGCGCTTTCCGCTCGACACGGGCGGGAAAGACGATCCCGCCGAAAAAAGAATGGCTCATACAGGCGCCTCTTATCCTTTCTGAATCAAGTTTGAATCAAGGTGGTTTCCGTCAAGCGGCACGCAGGGGGAAGCCGTCGGTCATGCGGCAGCTCCCGTCCGGCAGCACGAAGAGGGCGGCCGTGCCTGGCAGCTCCCGCGCGATCCGCCAGGCCTCTTCAAAGGGCTGGGCGAACAGGGCCGTGGAGAGAAAATCCGCTCGGGCCGCGCTGCTTGTCAGAACGCAGACCTGACGGACGAACCGGGCGGGATACCCGGTATCGGGATCCAGGATATGCGCATACACCTCGCCGTCCAGGACCGCATACTGCTGGTAGTCACCGCTGACCCCGACAGCTTCGTCCCGCAGCACGAGGATGCCCAGAGCGGCCACGGGCGAGGCGGAGCCGGAAAGATTCAGGCGGCTGTCGGGGTTGACGAGGGCGGCGGTCCAGCCCTCCCGGCCGGGCGGCGCCCCGGAACAGCGGAGGCTGCTGGTTCCGCAGTCGAGTAGGAAGGTGTCGAAGCCCGCGGCAAGCAGCCGGTCCGCCGCTTCATCAGCCGCCGCGCCTTTGGCCACACAGCCGAGATCCAATGCGGCACCGGAGCCCGTCAGACGAAGGCCGTCCTTCCCCCATTCGAGCGCGGCCTCCTTCGCCCGGGCGAGGGCGTCCCGCACGGCGGCCTCCTCAGGCAGGAGACGGGTTCTCCGGGCTTCCTGCCACACATCCACGATCCTTCCCATCGCGAGGCAGATCCCGCCCGTCTCGTCCGCCCACTCCCCGCAGGAACGGAGCAGGCCGGACAAGGGTTCCGGGACGGAGACGAACGTCCCTGCCGCCCGATTGAGGGCGGACAGGGCGGATTTTTCGTCGTAACGGTCGTAAAGCCGGTCGGCCTCGGCAAGCGTGTCCGCCACGATCTGCGCCGCCCGGTCGAAATCCCCGCTCGTGTCGCAGTAAGCCGTAAAATTCACCGCTGTGTCCATATAACTGACAAAGGTGGTGGTAAAACGTCTGGGTTCGGCGGAGCTGCTCTCCTCCTCTTCCCCGCAGCCGGTCAATAAGAACGCGGCGCCGAGGCAGAACACGGATAGGACGGCGGTTCGTTTCATCGTTACAGGCCTTTCTTTCCATATGGGTGAAAATGTACTTTTATTATGACGGACAACGTGGTAAAATATACGAAACAATGGCAATGGGCTTTGCGCATAGGGCATGCGCGCTGAACGACGGATAGGACGGGGGACGGGTGAACGATACGGTCCGGGCTGCGCTGGCCCTATTCTGCGCCTTCCTGTTATCGGCGCCGCTGGCCGGATGCGGGAGCGCTCCGCAGGAAGCACCGGCCTCTTCGGAGGCCGCGGCGGAAACCACGGCCGAAACGGCCGCTTCCCTTCCGGGGACGGCGGCCGGCGCGGGATATTGCTCGGTCAAATCGCTGGTCGTCCGCAGCGGCCCGGGAATGGGCTACTGTGGCATCGGCGGGCTGAAATACGGCGAGCAGATGGAGATTCTGGGCCGGGAAGGCGATTGGTTCCGCATCGCGTTCAAGCCGGCACCGGGCGGCGTCGGCTATGTCAGCGCCCAGTATATCCAGGGGGAGGAGCCCGCCCCCACCACGGCCCCCATCTCCGGAGCGCCGGAGGCCGGCGGGGCATCGGATGCAGGTTAATTCGACAAGGAGGCGGCATATGAGCATTCTAAACGACACCATGACCCTGGCAGGTGGGGTAAAGATTCCCCGCCTCGGCTTCGGTACCTGGCAGATTCCGGAGGGAGAGGCGTGCTACGACGCGGTATCGCGCGCGCTGGAGGCGGGCTACCGCCATATCGACACGGCCCGCGCTTACGGCAATGAAAAAAGCGTGGGCCGCGCGGTCCGGAACGCCGGACTGGCCCCGGAGGAGGTGTTCATCACCTCCAAGCTGCCCGCGGAGGAAAAAGGCTATGACGCGGCCTGGCGCTGCTTTGAGGCGACCATGGAGGATCTCGGGATGGAGACGCTCGATCTGTATCTCATCCACGCGCCCTGGCCCTGGAGCGAGGTGGGCGCGGATTATACCAGGGAGAACATCGAAACCTGGCGCGCCATGGAGGAGATCGGGCAAAGCGGCCGCTGCCGCGCCGTCGGTGTTTCCAATTTCAGTGTCTCCGATCTGAAGGCTATCCTGGATAACGGCACCGTCAAACCGGCGGCCAACCAGATCCGCTATTTCATCGGGCACACCCAGGAGGCGCTGACTCAGTTCTGCATGGACGAGGGGATCCTGGTCGAGGGGTATTCCCCCCTTGCGACCGGGCGGATCCTTAAACATCCGGAGGTTGCCGCCATCGCGGCCAAATACGGCGTCAGCCTGCCCCAAGTCTGCATCCGGTATGTGCTGCAAAAGAATGTCCTGCCCCTGCCCAAGGCGGTGCATCCGGAGTATATCCGGCAGAATGCCGCGGTGGATTTCACCCTTTCCGACGAGGATATGGCCTACCTCGACGGCCTGACCGATACCGAGCGGTAAACCCCTGCCGGAAAGGAAGTGAGCGGCCATGGCGTTCGATTATAAAAAGGAATACCGGGAGTTTTATCTTCCCCCACGCCAGCCCGAGCTGGTTCGGATTCCCTCCATGAATTTCGCCGCCGTCCGGGGGGAAGGGGATCCGAACCAAGAGGACGGGGCATACAAGGAAGCCATCGGCCTGCTCTACGGCGTTGCCTTTACCATCAAGATGAGCAAGCAGGGCGACCGCCGGATTGATGGGTATTTCGATTATGTGGTGCCGCCGCTCGAGGGGTTCTGGTGGATGGACGGAGACGCGGGGGCCCCGGCGGGGATCGATTACAGCCACAAGGAGGATTTCCACTGGATCTCGGTCATCCGGCTTCCGGAGTTTGTGAAAAAGGCGGATTTCGACTGGGCGGCGGCAGAGGCCGCGCGGAAAAAACAGGCCGATTTTTCCAAGGTGGAATTCTGGACCTACGAGGAGGGGCTGTGCGTGCAGTGCCTGCACGTCGGCTCTTACGACGACGAGCCGGAGACCGTCCGGCGGATGGACGGGTTCGCGCAGGCCCACGGATTGCTGACGGATATCACGGCCGAGCGGCACCATCATGAGATTTATCTCAGCGACGCGCGCAAATGCGCCCCGGAACGGCTGAAAACCGTTATCCGTCATCCGGTCAGGGGCGTGGGATAAAGCCTTGGCCGCGCATTCGATGGCCTTTTTCTGCAGGACTGCGTACTTTATGCGCGGACATACCGAAAAGCCGTTTTATTCAGGTTTGGCCTGAGGGCCACCTTCTTTCTTCACACGAAGAAAGAAGGCAAAGACGTGCCAAGGGGGCCCCCCCTTGGAGCCCCGGGTGGTTTTGTCGATTTTCTCTCTATGAAAATCGACTCGGACGCCGGCCCCAGCTCCCGCCCATATAAAAAGGGCTGCGGCCCCGGGAATGGGTTGCCGCATTTTTTCAGTCCCGCGCCCAACCGGTCCCCGGGGGCCCTTGGCCCCCTTGTTGTATGAACATCGGTTCAGGAAAAAACGGCAACGCCGGTTTTCTTTTAGGAAAACCGGCTGACCATCTGGGGTCCGGGGGAACCCCGGGGGCGTTTTTGCCCACTTTTGCCGCCGCGGACAAACTCCAACACGCCATGCAAAAATGGGTCTGGCCTGCCGACCACCTCCTTTCTCGGCGTCGAGAAGACCGGGTCGAACGCCGTCGAAATCATACGTAGCCTGCCCCGGCCCTCGCAAATGCTTCCGCATTTGCCCGAGGCTAATCGAGTAGGAACGGGGAAAGAGGCGCCAAGGGTGACCCCCCTGGATCCCCCAGGTATTTTGATTTTTAGGGCCATTGTGGGACACCACAATGGCCGGCCCCAGTGCCCGCCAGTATAGAGAGCCCTTCAGGGGCGAGGCCGGAGTTCTTTTTTGGAAAGTCGGCGGGTACGGAATCTTTTGGACCAACGCCCATACATGAAGGGGTTACGGCCCCGAGGGCTTGGGTGGAGATAAACCCATGGGTTTATCTCCGGTACAAGTCCCGCCGTCTCCGGCCTCCCGCATATGTTGCCGGGACGGAAGGCCCGCCGCGGGGGATGAGAATGTGTAAACCCATGAGAGGCCTGCCGGGCAATACAAGCTCGGAAATCCGAATCCTAGAGGAGACGATTGAACGGTGAAAACGAAAAATACCCTGATTTTGATTTTTCTAGTGCTCGCGGCTCTGGTGCTGTCCGCCCTGATCACCACCCTGACCGGGGAGGTATCCTGGCTCAAATGGCTGACCTGGGGGGATTCCATCGGCTTCGACATCGGGAGGCTGGACCTCGCGATCATCGACCTGAGCTTTTCCTTCCATATGCAGGTCAATGTCCTGCAGGTTCTTCTCATCGGCGGGGCGCTGCTGCTATATAAAAAAGTCCGCTGAGGGGGGAGCACATGGAACGGTTGATCCTGGCCTCCGCCTCTCCCCGGCGGCGGGAGATCTGTGAAAAACTGGGTCTCGCCTTCGACGTGGTGCCGGCCCTCGGTGAAGAGCCGCCCGACCCGAAGCTTCCTCTGCCCGCCGCTGTGACAAGGGTGGCGAAGAGCAAAGCCGGGGAGGTGGCCGCCCGGTATCCCGGCCGGCTGGTCCTGGGGGCGGATACCGTCGTGGCCGCGCCGGACGGCACGGTTCTCGGCAAGCCCCGGGATAAAGAGGACGCCTGCCGGATGCTTGCCCTCCTCTCCGGGAGACGCCATCGGGTGGTGACCGGCGTATGGCTGTGCGGCCCTGGGATCGGGGACGGCTTCGCGGATGAGACGGCGGTGGAATTCATGCCGCTGGATTCCACGGAGATCCGGGCCTATGTCGACACGGGCGAGCCTCTTGACAAGGCGGGGGCTTACGCCATCCAGGGGCAGGGGATGCGGTTTGTGCGGGGGATCGCAGGGGATTTTTACACCGTGATGGGGTTGCCCGGAGCGCGGCTGTGGGCGTTTCTCAAGCCCTATCTCTTAAATCTTTCATAAGATTTGCAAAAAACGCATTTTTTGATGGGTTTTTTTTCAAAAAAGTGCCGGTTTGCGGTTGAGAAATTTTCCATCCGCGTATATAATATAGTATCGGCAGTCAAGGATAAGAATGGACGGTTGCCGCCGCCATGGCGGTAAAGGCCGTATAAAAAAGCCGGATGGGGCCCGCCGGGCCAAAAAGAAAAGGGAGAGATGCAAGTTGTTCAGCCGGGATATTGGAATCGATCTGGGTACGGCAAACACCCTCGTGTATATGAAGGGCAAGGGCATCGTCATGCGAGAGCCCTCGGTCGTGGCGATGGACGTCAAGGAGAACATGGTCATGGCGGTTGGCAGCGAGGCCAAGGAAATGATCGGCCGCACACCCGGTTCCATATCCGCAGTACGTCCCCTGAAAGACGGCGTCATCGCCGACTTCGACGTCACGTCGGATATGCTGAAGTACTTTATCCGCACCGCGGTGCATTCCACCGTATTCAGCCGCCCCCGCGTGGTCATCTGCATCCCCTCCGGCGTCACTGAGGTGGAGCGCCGCGCCGTGGACGAGGCGGCCCGCAACGCCGGCGCCAAAGCGGTGGAGCTTGTCGAAGAACCGATGGCCGCGGCCATCGGCGCCGGTCTCCAGGTCAACGAGGCGGCCGGCTGCATGGTGGTGGATATCGGCGGCGGCACCTCAGAAGTGGCGGTCATCTCGCTGGGCGATATCGTCACGAAATGTTCGGTCCGCACGGCGGGCGACGACTTCGACGAGGCCATCATCTCCTATATCAAAAAGAAGTACAACCTCCTCATCGGCGAGCGGACCGCCGAGGATATCAAGATTCGAATCGGATCCGCCTTCCCCTATGAGGACGAAACCACCATGGATGTCAAAGGCCGCAACCTGGTGGACGGCCTGCCCAAAAATATCACCATCTCGTCCGAGGAGGTCCGGGAGGCCCTGGCCGACCCGGTTTCCGCCATCGTGGACGCCATCCGCTCCACTCTGGAGAGCACGCCGCCCGAACTGTCCGCCGACATCATCGACAACGGCATCATGCTCACCGGCGGCGGTGCCATGCTGCGCGGCCTGGACGTGTTGGTCAGCCGCGAGACCGGTATGCCGGTCCATGTCGCGGAGAACCCGCTCGACTGTGTGGCGATCGGCACTGGCAAGTGCCTCGACATCGGTATGGTCAGCAATTTCCGTTCCGGCCGCGCCCGGTAAGGACCGAGACAGGAGGACGCTGTGAAAGATTTCCTGAAAAGCCTGGCCTTCAAAGTGCTGGCCGGGATCGCCCTGTTCCTGGTGGGCATCATGATCTACGCAGCGTCCACCGGCGGCTTCTCGACCATCCCGGCCACCATTACCGGCGCTATCATCACCCCGATCCAGACCGCCTTTGCCGCGGTCACGGAGGGCGTCAAAAATTTCTTCGGCGGGTTCGCGGCCGCGGGCCCTCTCCACGATGAGCTTGACGCCAAACAGGCGGAAATCGACGAGCTGCGCGGCCAGCTCGTCGAGCTCGATGAGCTGCGCCGGCTTAATGAACAGTACCGGCAGTATCTCGAGCTCAAGGAAGCGAACAATGATTACCTCTTTGCCGACGGCCGCGTCATCGCGGTGGATCCGCTCGACAAATACGGCAATTTCACCATCGACACCGGCTCCCTCGCGGGGGTGGAGCCGAACGACCCGGTCATCACGCCTTCCGGCCTTGTCGGTGTGGTGTACGAGGTGGGCCCCACCTGGTCCAAGGTACGATCCCTGCTCGATCCCTCTACCCAGGCCAGCGCCTATATCAGCCAGAACGGCGACACCTGTATCACCGGCGGAAGCGCGTCCCTGGCGCAGGACGGGCTGCTGCGGCTCGACCTGCTGCCCCGCGAAACCGGCACGGCCATCGGCAATTTCGCCGTGACCTCGGGTGTGGGCGGCGTCTTTCCGAAGGGTCTCCTGATCGGTGAGGTGGAGGAGGTTTCACCATCCTCCGACGGCCTGTCCTACTACGCGGTGGTACGGCCGTTCGTGGATGTTCGTTCGGTCACGTCGGTATTCGTCATCACATCATTCACCGGACAGGGCGCCGACGCGGGCAGCGGCGGATGACCCTGTCCGTTCCGTCTCCATACGGCAGGCAGGCGGGCGGCCAGTGGGGACCCACGTTTTCTGCCGTCCCCTTGTCCCGGGGACGGTGCGGGCCCGTCAATACATTTTGAGCCCTTTGCGGCGGGAGGAGGGAACGGCCCTGGAACGGAAAATCGCGGAAAAGGAACCGATGCGCCGGCTAGGCGACCGTTACCTCAAATGGACCGCTTACGGGCTACTCATCCTACTGGTCACACTTCTCCAAGCGACCAAGGGCTTGATCCCGCCGGTCTTCGGAGTCCGCCCCCTGCTGGTGGTTCCGCTGACGGTCTGCATCGCCATGTTCACAGGACCCGTCGGCGGTGCCGCGGCCGGGATCGCCTGCGGCATTCTCTGGGATCTGTACGCCGCCCGGCTGCTCGGCTTCAATGCCCTGCTGCTTCTGGTAACCGGATGCCTTTGCGGGCTTCTGATCACCCTTCTCATGCGCAACAATCTGCTGACCGCCCTGCTCCTCTCGGCGGCAGCTCTCCTGTTTGTGGGGCTGATGAACTGGCTGTGCTACACCCTCCTGCTCCAGGAACCGGAGCCGGTTTTTATCCTGCTGCGGCGGATTTTGCCGAGCCTCGGGTATACGCTTGTGCTCGCCCCGCTGCTGTATGGGGCGACTTTCCTGACGGCGCGTATCCTCAAACGCCGCGAATGATGCGTTTATCGCCGCTTAAGACCCTCCAAAAACGTGGAGATGAGGATTACCGCGCAACCATCATCCTTTTCGGAGATTCCGCGCTTTTTGCGCGGATATACTGAAAAGAGTTTTTTCCCCGCTTGTGCCGCGAAGCACCTTCTTTCTCCACACGAAGAAAGAAGGCAAAGACGTGCCAGGGGGTGAAACCCCTTGGAACCCCCGGGCGGCTGGCCGACTTTCTTTTTAGGAAAGCCGGCGGGGACGCCGACACCCGACCCCGCCTTTATACAAAAAGGGGCTGCGGCCCCGGGGGTTGGGGCGGTCATCGGATTATACAACGTCTGCCGCCGGAAACGGCGGTACCAGCGACAACAAGGGGGGCGGCCCCCGGCTGCAGAAAGGAAGGCATTACTATGGCGGACAGCAATCCGTATAATCGCTCCAGCAGACGGCGGCTGGCGGTGCTGGCCGGCATTCTGGTGGTGGTGTTCGGCATCTACTGCGTCCGCCTGTTCCAGATCCAGATCGTGGAAGGGGAATATTACGCGAGCCAGGCCAACCGCCTGACCGAGACCAAGGTCTCCATCGCGGCGTCCCGCGGCGAGATTCTGGACCGCTATCTGCGCCCGATGGCCGTCAACCGTACCAGTTTTTCCCTGGTGATCGACGGCGCGTTCTTCCCCCGGGGCAGCGGCGCCGAGGCGCGGAACAAGCAAAACACCATTCTGCTCAAGCTGGCTGCGCTGCTTGAAAGCCGTGGGGAGGAGTGGAACGATACCCTTCCCATCACCAAAACCGAGCCGTTCCAGTTTATGGAGGACCAGGAAAGCGCGGTCGCCACGCTGCGCAAAAAACTGGGGCTGGCGGACTATGCCACGGTAGAAAACTGCATGGCCGCGCTCATCGAGTCTTACGCGCTCGAAGACTATGCCCCCGCAGAGCAGCGGCGGCTGGCCGGCATCCAATACGAGATGGCCATCCGGGATTTCAGCCTGAAAAACCCCTTCGTTTTCTGCAACGACATCTCCCGGGACACGGCTTATATCATTAAAGAAAACAACACCGCCTATCCTGGGGTGACCCCCCAGGCCACCCCGGTGCGGGAATATGTCAGCGGCACCATCGCCCCTCACCTGATCGGCACCCTCGGCCCCATCTATCCCGAAGAATACGAGTCCCTCAAGGACAAGGGCTATCAGCTCAACGACATCCTGGGCAAAAGCGGGATTGAGCAGGCGATGGAATCCTCCCTGCGGGGGACCACCGGCACCCGGGTTCTGGTCAGGGACGCCTCTGGCGCCATCGTCGACGAATATGAGAGCGCGGCGGCTGTGGCCGGGAATTCGGTGGTGCTGACGCTGGACAAAAACCTGCAGAAAACCACCGAGGACCTCATCATGGCCAAGATGGCCGAGATGCGTCTGATGCAGCCTACCGCGACTAAAAAGTGGCGCGGGCAGGATATCCGGAGCGGGTCGGTGGTGCTGCTGGATGTCAAAACCGGCGGCGTGTTGGTCAGCGCCAGTGTCCCCGGATACGATTTGTCCACCTACTCCAGCGAATATGCCAACCTGCTCAACGATCCGGAAAAGCCCTTGTTCAACCGGGCACTGTACGGCACTTTTGCTTGCGGCTCCACCATCAAGCCGGCCATCGCGATCGCAGGTTTGTCAGAGGGGGTCATCACCTCCGACCAGAAGGGGCCTTCCTGCGACGGCGTTTACCACTACTACGAAAACGTCGGGTTCGCGCCGCGATGCACCGGCCACCACGGAAGCCTCAACGTCGTGGGCGCCCTGCAGAAATCCTGCAACGTTTTCTTTTTTGATTTGGGACGCCGGCTGACGATCAAACCCATGAATTCGTATCTGACCCGGTTCGGCTTCGGGGTCAAGACCGGTATCGAAATCGGAGAGGCAGCGGGGGTTTTGGCCGGCCCCGACACCAAAAGCGACTGGGTGGAGGGCGATACCATCCAGGTGGCGATCGGCCAGTTAACCAACCGCTTCACCCCCATCCAGCTCGCCGCCTACGCCATGCAGCTCGCCAACGGCGGGGTGCGGTATAAGACCCATCTGGTCCACAGTGTGCGCAGCTACGACGGCACGGTAGAAACCGTGGTGGAGCCGGAGGTCGCGGACCGGCTGGACATCGACCCCGCCATCCTCCAGACAGTCCGGGAAGGCATGGTGGCCGTTACAAAAAACGGCGGTACCGCCGTCAGCTCTTTCCGGGACGCGTCCTATACCGTCGCCGCCAAAACCGGAACGGCGCAGAACGGCAACGGCGACCGTTCCGACCACGGCGTTTTCATCGCCTATGCCCCCGCCGAAAACCCCGAGGTGGCTATCTCGGTGGTAATGGAAAACGGCACCTCCACCCCGGCCCATCAGGTGGCCCGGCAGGTGCTCGACGCCTATTTTGCTTCCAAATCGACCGGCACCGCCCCCACCCCGGAGCAGCAGCTTTTGCCCTGACGGCGGGCTGTTCCGCGCGGTCTTTTCCGGGCTTGTGGCAGATGCACGAAGCGAATAAAAAAAGTTTGGCGGAACAGGGCTCAAATTCTGGTTTACAACCGATTTGGAAATATGCTATACTGAAGTTGGTTGTATGCTGCCGTCGGGTGGCGGCGGGAGGTTCCATATGGGTTTGATTTCGGTTGTGACATCGGGAAAAGGCGGCGCGGGCAAATCCACCGTAACGGCAGGGCTCGGCTGTGCGCTGGCCCGCCAGGGGCGGCATGTGTTGCTCGTCGACGGGGATGCCGGCCTGCGCAGCCTGGATTTAATGCTCGGGATCGGGTCTGCGGTTTACGATATGGCGGACATTTTTGAAGGCCGCTGTGAACCCATCCGGGCGATTTATCCTTCCCCGGTCTGCCCGAACGTATCGGTGGTGCCCGCCCCCGTGGGGCTGGAACAGCTGGCCTCTCCCGACGATATGGCCCGCCTGTGCCGCGGCTTCGCCCGGTACTACGACGATGTGATTGTGGACAGCCCCGCCGGCATCGGGCCGGGGTTTGAAACGGCGGCGGCGGGTGCTGCGCAGGCCTTTGTGGTCTCTACCCCCGATATGGTCTGCGCCCGTGACGCAGGGATCATCGGCCGCCTTCTCGAGGAACGGCAGCTCCCTGCCCGCCTTATCATCAACCGGCTCCGTCCCTCCCTCGTCATGGCCGGCAAAATGCCGGACGTGGACGAGATCATCGATATGGCCGGTGTCCCGCTCATCGGCATTCTGCCCGAGGATGAGGAAGTGGCCGTGGCGGGCGCCAACGGCCGTCCGCTGCCGGGGCAGTGTGACGCCGCCCTCTGTTTCGGGAACATCGCCAAGCGGTATCTGGGGGAAGACGTCCGCCTGGCACGGCTGGAAAAAATGTGACCCGCTTGAGAATACGATATTGAAGGAGTTGACGGTATGAACATCGCCCTGATCGCCCATGACGCCAAAAAGGAACTCATGGTCCAGTTCTGTATCGCGTATTGCGGCATCCTCAGCCGACATAATATCTGCGCCACCGGCACGACGGGGAAAATGGTGGCGGAGGCGACCGGGCTGAACATCACCCGGTATATGAGCGGTTCCCAGGGCGGGGACCAGCAGATTTCGGCCCGCATCGCCTGCGATGAGATCGACCTCTTGCTCTTTTTCCGGGATCCCATGACCGTCAAGGCCCATGAGCCCAACGAAAGCGACATGTTCCGCCTGTGCGATATGCGCAACATCCCGGTGGCGACCAATATCGCCACGGCGGAGGTGCTCATCCACGGATTGGAGCGGGGCGATCTCGACTGGCGCAACATCGTCAACCCCGGGAATCCGTAAGAATCCCTTTACCCGGAAGAATTCACCAGGGAACGGCAGCTGTGCGGCCTTCAGGGCGGATGCGCTTCTGACGGGGCGGACAGGGGCGGTTCCCTGCGTCGTATCCGGAGGAGGATATGGCCCACCGGCCAGGCGAAAGGATGGAATGGCAATATGGCACTGATTACCAAGGCCCCCCGCGGCACCGCCGACGTGCTGCCCGCGGAGAGCTATAAATGGCAGCATGTGGAACAGACCGCGCTTTCCATTGCGCGGGACTTCGGCTACCGGGAGATGCGGACCCCTGTGTTCGAGCATACCGAACTGTTCCAGCGTTCGGTCGGGGAAACCACCGACGTGGTGCAGAAGGAGATGTATACCTTTGAGGACAAGGGAGGCCGGTCAGTCACCCTGCGGCCGGAGGGGACGGCGGGGATGGCGCGGGCCCTGCTCGAGCACAGCCTGCACAACGACGCCCTGCCGGCCAAGGTCGCCTATCTAACCTCCTGCTACCGGTATGAAAAACCGCAGGCGGGCAGGCTCAGGGAGTTCCACCAGTTCGGGGTGGAGTGCTTCGGCGCCGCCCCCCCTCAGGCGGATGCCGAAATCATCGCCCTCGCCCGGACCATCCTGGAAACCCTCGGGGTGACGGGGGTGTCCCTGCATATCAACTCAATCGGCTGCCCCTCCTGCCGCGCGCGCTATCACACGGCCCTGAAGGCGTATTTCGAAGTGCGGCGGGATGAACTGTGCGGCACCTGCCAGGATCGCCTGGACCGCAACCCGATGCGGATCCTCGACTGCAAGTCCCCGGCCTGCGCGGACATTGCCAAAGGTGCACCGGTCATGCTGGATTATTTGTGCGACGACTGCGCCGCGCATTTTGAGGGGGTCAGGGCCTGTCTGACCGCGGCCGAAATCCCGTTTGAGATCGATACCCGGATCGTCCGGGGCCTGGATTATTACACCCGCACGGTATTCGAATTCATCTCCGACGCCCTGGGCGCCCAGGCGACAGTCTGCGGCGGCGGCCGCTACGACGGCCTGACCAAGGAACTGGGCGGTCCGGAGCTGCCGTCCCTGGGCTTTGCCATGGGCCTCGAGCGGCTTCTGATGATCCTGGAAGCCAAGGGGACCTCCATACCCGCCCCGCCCCGCCCCGAGCTCTATCTGGCCCCCATGGGGCCAGACGCGGTGCGGGAATGCTTCGCGATGGCCTCCCGCCTGCGGGAGGGTGGGGTGTCGGTGGAATTCGACATCGCGGGCCGGGGGCTTAAGGCGCAAATGAAGTACGCCGACAAGCTCGGCGCCCGATACGTCATTGTGGTGGGGGACAATGAGCTCGCCCAAAAACAGGGCCGCCTCAAAGACATGGCATCCGGCGCCGAGGAGCCCATCGCCCTGGATGACAGCCTCTACACCACCCTGTATCAAAAATCGTTGGACCGGCAGCTCGCCGGCATGGCCGACCTCTTTGGGGAAGAGCTCGCGGACGGCCTCGAGAAATGAAGGACGACGGAAAGGACGAATTTGTCATGGCAGAGAGCATCAAAGGACTGAAGCGCACCCGCTATTGCGGGGAGTTCCGGAGGGATCACGCAGGAGAGGACGCGACGGTCTTCGGCTGGGTGCAGCGGCAGCGGGATCTTGGGCAGTTGATCTTCGTGGATCTGCGGGACCGCACCGGTATCGTCCAGCTCGCCTTTGACGAGGCCACGTCTCCCGCTGTGTTCGAGAAAGCCAGGAGTGTGCGGGGGGAATACGTCCTCGCCGCCAGAGGCCGGGTACGGGTGCGTTCCTCTATCAATCCCGAACTGCCCACCGGTGACATCGAGATCGAGGTGGAGGAGCTGCGGATCCTGTCCCGTTCCGAGACACCGCCCTTCGAGATCGTCGAGAACAGCAACACGGCCGAGGCGACCAGGCTGAAATACCGCTACCTCGATCTGCGGCGTCCCGAGCTGCAGCGGAATCTGCGGATGCGGCATGAGATCGCCAAAACCGCACGGGATTATTTCGACAGCCAGGGCTTCCTGGAGATCGAAACCCCCATGCTTATCAAATCCACCCCCGAAGGCGCCCGGGATTTTCTCGTCCCCTCCCGCCTGCACAGGGGGGAGTTTTATGCCCTGCCCCAGTCTCCTCAGATCTATAAGCAGCTGACCATGGTTGCGGGCTTCGACCGCACCATGCAGCTCGCCCGCTGCTTCCGGGACGAGGACCTGCGGGCTGACCGGCAGCCTGAATTCACCCAGATCGACCTGGAGATGTCCTTTGTGGACGTGGAGGATCTGCACGCCGTCGGCGAGGGATTCATGGCGGAGGTGTTCCGGCGGGTGCTGGGGAAGGAGCTGCCCCTCCCGCTGCCCCGTCTGACCTATGACGAGTCCATGCGCCGTTATGGTTCGGATAAGCCGGACACCCGCTTTGCCATGGAACTGACCGACCTGACCGATACCGTGCGGGACTGCGGCTTCGGTGTCTTTTCCACCGCAGCACTAAGCGGCGGCGCGGTGGGCTGCATCACCGCCAAGGCTGCGGCGGCCGTCCTGACCCGCAAGGAAATCGACAAATTGACCGAATACGTACGGGGGATCGGCGCGAAAGGCCTCGCCTGGGTCCGCTGGACGGCGGAGGGACCGGCCTCCTCCTTCGGCAAATTCTTTTCCGAAGACGAGATGGCCGCCCTGCTGCGGACGGCCGGGGCCGAGCCCGGGGACGTGGTGCTGATCGTCGCCGGACCGGTGAAAAAGGCCGTGCAATCGATTCTGGGCGCCCTGCGGCTGGAGGTGGCCGACCGCCTGCAAATCCCCCGGGAAGGGTACAACCTGCTCTGGATCACGGAGATCCCCTTCTTCGAGTGGAATGAGGAGCTCGGTGAATGGGTCGCCATGCATCATCCCTTCACCGCGCCGCTCGACGAGTGCATCCCCTACCTGGACAGTGATCCCGCCCGGGTATATGCGAAAGCCTTTGACCTGGTGCTCAACGGCATCGAGCTCTCGAGCGGCTCCGTCCGGATCACCGACCCGGAGCTGCAGAGCCATATCTTCCGGGCGCTGCATCTGACGGACGAAGAGGCCAACCGGAAATTCGGCCATTTGATCGAGGCCTTCCGTTATGGTGCTCCGCCCCACGGCGGCATGGGCATCGGCCTGGACCGCCTGGCGATGCAATTGACCGGGGCCGCCAGCCTTCGGGACGTCCTCGCCTTCCCGAAAGTGCAGAACATGACCGAGCTGATGACCTCCTGCCCCTCCCCCGCCGATCCGGCCCAGCTCGGAGAGCTGGGGCTGCGGCTGGCGGAAGATCCGAAAACAGAAGACTGAATAGAGCGAACCGGAGGAATTTCCCTCCGGTTCGCTTTTTTCGGGGTATGTCCTTGTGTCTCCGAAATAACCGGAGACCGGCCCGCCATACACAATTCTTTCACAGGTTGTTTACAACCGCCGGGATTTTTTATCAACAAAAAAACACAGTCGAGGCGCATACTGATACCAGAACGAGACAGACACGGCAAAAAGCCGATGCCAAAGGAGGTATTCGTATGACGTCGTTTACACCATATGATCCGTTGGATCCCCGATACACACAGAACCGGACAGGGGACACCCCTTACGCCGCCCCATGGGGCGGGCAGACGGCCCCTTCTCCAAAACCGAAAAAACGCCGTGGAAAAGCCCGTGCGGCCGGGCTGATCGCCGGCTGCGCGGCCGTCGCTCTGGTGGCCGGGGTGGGCGGAGGCTATCTCGGTTCCCGCATCCCGGCGGAATCCGGCTCCTCTTCCTCAAATGGCGGCAGCACCGTTCTTTACCAGTCGGTTTCCAATAAGACCGGCACCGGCGAGCTGTCGGTGGCGGATGTGGCGGCCAAAGCGGCCGATTCGGTGGTGGAGATCACCACCGGCTCGGCCTCCTATGCCGGGCAGTTGGTACAGACCGGCGCCGGCAGCGGAGTGATCTTATCCGCCGACGGATACATCGTCACCAATAACCACGTGGTGGAAGGCGCCTCGTCCTACACCGTACGCACACGCAGCGGGGACACGTATACGGCCAAGCTGATCGGCGTGGACGCTAAAACCGATCTGGCGGTGCTGAAAATCGAGGCCACCGGGCTAACCCCGGCGGTGTTCGGAGATTCCGACCAACTGGTGGTGGGGGAGACGGCGGTGGCCATCGGCAATCCCCTGGGTGAACTTGGCGGTACCGTGACCAGCGGCATCATCAGCGCACTCAGCCGAGACGTGATCATCGACGGCCAGACCATGACGCTTTTGCAGACCAATGCCGCAATCAATCCGGGCAACTCGGGCGGCGGCCTTTTCAACAGCGCCGGTGAATTGATCGGCATTGTCAACGCCAAATCCTCCGGGACCGGCATAGAGGGCCTGGGCTTCGCCATTCCGGGCAACACAGTCAAATCGGTGGTGGAGGAACTGATGATTAACGGATATGTCACCGGACGGCTGGATACGGGGATTGAGGTAGTGGACCTCACCTCACAGTCGAGTGCCTTTCAGTACGGCGTATCCCGGACCGGCATCTATGTCCTGTCCGTAACCGGCACCGATGGGTTCCGGGCGGGGGATCAAATCCTGACCATGGACGGCGCCTCCATCTCGTCCATGGACGATTACAACCGTGTGCTGGACGCGCATCAGGTGGGCGATACCATCACCGTGGCCGTGCGGCGCGGGAACCGTCAGATAACGCTGACGATGACCCTGCGGCAGGCAGGCGCCTCCTCTGGAAGCATCGCCGCCTGACGGGATACGGAAGGCCGGGCGAAAATCCGCGGGAGATATTCACTAAAGAAAGAGGGTTCGCACACGGTTTCCCCCTTGTTTGCAGGCCGGCATCAACCCCCGATGCCCGTTATATGTCCTTGGCTCAAAAACGGCACCGAACTTTCGGTGCCGTTTTTTCAGAATTATGGAATGTGGCTTAACGTCCGTTTTACCCGGTCGGAAATCCTGACGGTTCCCACTCCGAAAATAGAGGTGTGGAGCGTATCGTGTATCGGCTCTGTCCAACGTTCATCGATGCTGCCGATCCCTTTTGCCATTCCCAAAACAGAGCCCACGGTTGCCCCGTTACAGTCCGTGTCAAAACCGGCTTCAACGGCCATACAGATGGAATGTCCGAAACGGCCGTTTCCATAAAGCAGGGACGCCGCTACGATCGCGGCATTGGATAGGGTATGGCACCAGCCATGCTCTGAATATTCATCATAGCGGTTATGAATCGTTTTAAAACAGTCTTGCTGCGAAACGCCGTTTTCAAAGCCGGTCAAAACATGGGTAATCGTTTCATACAGTCTCGACGTATGAGGGATCTGTGCTAGCCCGCCTGAAAGAATATCGTGGATACTATCGGTGCAAGCGGCAACGGCCAGCATTGCCGCAACAAACATTTCCCCATATATACCGTTTTTGACGTGGGAGATGGAGGCATCCCGGAAGGCCATTTCCGCCGCAAGTTCGGGGTTTCCGGGATTGATATACCCGAAATAGTCGCCGCGGATCTGTGCGCCTATCCATTCACGGTACGGGTTTTGGTATACGGCGGATTCAGGCGGCTCAAATCCCTTGACAAAATTACAGAACGCGACCCTTTCGGCGGTACAATAGGCGTCTTTGCTTTGCAGATCCAGCCATGCCCTGGAGACATCGTAGGGGGAAAACTCCCTGCCGTATTTTTCGACGATTTCCTGAGCCAGAACGATATAATTGGTGTCGTCATCCACCGGCATCCCGTCTACCGTATCCGCATAGCACCGGCCTGCAAAGCGGAAATTGTACTTGTCTACTATCCCGTCGTTCAGATCGGTGTGCCGGATATAGCGGTGCATAGGGGAATTTCCTGTTTCTTTCAAGAAAGGGATCAATTCCTTCGTTTTAATGCCTTCAACGGTTTTTCCTAGAAGACATCCGCAAATTCTGCCCATCCACGCCCCGTGAATCTTGTTTTCCAGCGTTTTTTTATCAACGGACAGCCGTTGCCCGGTACCATTTCTCAACCGCCTTATTTCCTCGAGCGTAGAGGGCTCGATATACTGGTATCCTTTTGCTGTTTTCGCCTGGAGGACGACATCGAATAAGATGTCGCCGAGTCTCTTCTTTATCTCATTTTTCGGAAGACGTGCAACCGCCGCGAATACATCCTCGTAAGGCTGTATATCCAGGCCTTCTTCGACGGCCTGCTGATACTCTATAAGCAGATTGGAGGAATAGGATTCCCATTCATGTAAATTGGCGTATTTAGGCTTCAGCCTTTTGCTGAAGTCCAGTTCCTCGGTGATACGGGCATCGCTCTCCAGCGCCAGAGCATCGAGCGAAACGTCAAAGTATTTCGCGATTTTGATCAGTTTTTCGAGCTCCGGCACCGAAACGCCGCTCTCCCACTTCTGTACCGATTGTCTTGAAACGCCAAACAGCGCGGCAAACTGCTCCTGAGATAACCCGGCGCTTACCCGCAGCCGGCTTATCATATGTCGGATCGTCAAGATAACCGCCTCCTCTTGTTTATGGATCCATGATATCAACCCTTTTGTGCCGGCGCAACAACGCGCAAAGTGCTTTTTGCGCAACTGCCGGTTGTCATCGTGGTTGTTATCTGTTTTTGAGCAGTCGATATGGCCCCACCCGCCATGAATGGATCCGTTCCGGTCCCTCCGTATTTCATCCCTGCCAATCAGCCCATCTGTGGGAGTCGGCTCTCAGCCGCGTATCACGATCGTGTCGTCGTCCGTCAAAGCATGGACGGCATACCGCCCCTCGGCGACGGCCTTTTCATAGTATGGCCGCCGTGCCTCGGAGTAATGGCAGAACAGGATCCCATCGAACAGGCCGAGGGCATCGAAGTCGGTGATTCCCGTCGTATTGGAATCGAAAGGGGGCACATGCTCGACGTTTTTTGTCGCGATATGGGCACCGGCACACCCGCCGATGTAGGTGACGCCCCGCCGGGCATAGCGGATCACCTCCCGGTCGAATCCACAGGCCCGCAGCCGGGCCAATTGGCTGAAGGTGTTGCCGCCGCCGATATAGAGGGCGTCGATATCCAGGCCGGTATACGCTGCCGGATCGCGATGGTCGAACACCAGGATATGCGGACGCCGGAAGCCGTAGCGTTCCAGCCAGCCGACATAACGACCGCTCGCCAGTTTTTCCGGGGTGGCCTTTTCGTTGGGGATGAAGAGAATCCGGCAGTCCTCCGCCGCGGCACCCAGATTGTCGAAAATCCGGCGTCTGGACTGATCGTTGTGAAAATCACAGGAAGACAGGATCAGACGCATGCAAACCCTCCTTGTCGTTACGGGAGACAAAAAAACGGGATGGGGCGCACCCCATCCCGTTTCACAGGCGGAACCCGTATGATCAGATTTTCCGGAGCCGGATAACCCCGTCGATCGCCCGGATCTTATCGAGGCTCTCGTCGGACGGATCGCCCACCACGTCCAGGATGGTGTAGGCATAGTCCTTTTTGGAACGGTTGGTCATGGTCTCGATGTTGATCCCCTCGGCGGAGACAGCCCCGCTGATCCCCGTGAGCATGTTCGGGATATTCCGATGCAGCACACACAGACGGTGGTCGGTGGAACGGGGGACGTCCACCGACGGGAAATTGACCGAATTGCGGATGACGCCGTCCTCGAGATACGCCTTCAGCTCATCGACGGCCATGACGGCGCAGTTATCCTCACTCTCGGGGGTGGAGGCTCCCAGGTGAGGGATGGCGATGACGCCCGGGACACCCAGAACTTCATCGGTGGGGAAATCCACCACATAGGCCGCAACCTTGCCGGAGGCCAGCGCCTCCTTCATATCGGCGGCGTTTACCAGCTCGGCGCGGGCGAAGTTGAGGATCCGCACCCCGTCCTTCATGGTTGCGAAGGAGGCGGCACAGAACATATCCTTCGTTTCGGGTGTCAGAGGGGTGTGGACGGTGATGTAATCGCATTCGGCAAAGATCTGCTCCCGGCTGGCGGCGTGCCTCACGCCGCGGGAGAGGCTCCAGGCCGCATCGACCGACAGGAACGGGTCGAAGCCGTACACCTCCATCCCGAGGGAATGGGCGGCGTTGGCCACCAGGCCGCCGATGGCGCCCAGGCCGATAACACCCAGCTTCTTACCCTTGATTTCAGGGCCGGCAAACTGCGCCTTGCCCTTTTCCACCAGCTTGGTGACTTCGGCACCCTGGCCCTTCAGGGTTTTGGCCCATTCGATGGCATCGATAACTTTGCGGGAAGAGATGAGCATCCCGGCGAGGATCAGCTCCTTGACGGCGTTGGCGTTGGCACCGGGGGTGTTGAACACCACGACGCCGGCTTCGCTGCAGCGGTCAAGCGGGATATTGTTGACGCCGGCCCCAGCACGGGCGATGGCGAGCAGGGACTCCGGCAGCTCCGCCTCGTGCAGGGAGGCGGACCTCACCAGAATGCCGTTCGGTTCGGCGACATCGTCCCCGACGGTATAAGCGGCACCGAAACGCTCCAGGCCGCAGGCTGCGATTTTATTCAGGGTTTTGATCTGCATGGAACATCACTCCTTATCAGTTGGCTGGGGATCAGGTATTGTCGGCTTCAAACCGCTTCATAAAGGCGACCAGCTTCTCCACGCCCTCGATAGGCATGGCGTTGTAGATGGAGGCCCGCATACCGCCCACCGACCGATGGCCTTTGAGGTTGACAAACCCAGCCGCGGCCGCTTCCTTCACGAACTTAGCATCGAGTTCCTCATTGCCGGTGACGAAGGGGATATTCATCAGGCTGCGGTCCTTTTTCTCGACCGTACCCTTGAACAGGGAGGAGGAGTCGAGAAAATCGTAGAGCAGGCCGGCCTTTTTCTCATTATAGGCTTTCATGCTTTCCAGGCCGCCCATGTCGTTCTTCACCCACTCGAGGACCAGCTTGCAGATGTAGATGGCGTAGCAGGGCGGAGTATTGTACATCGAGCCGTTGTCGGCGTGGATCTGATAATTGAACATGGTGGGGGTGATGTCCCGGGCATGACCGATCAGGTCTTCACGCACAATGACAACGGTCAGGCCGGCGGGCCCCATATTTTTCTGCGCGCCGGCGTAGAGCAGGCCGAAGCGGGAGACGTCGATGGGCTCGGACAGGATGCAGGACGAGACATCCGCCACCAGCGGCACATCGCCGGTCTCAGGCAGGGCGGTAAAGCGGGTGCCGTAGATGGTATTATTCAGGCAGATGTGGAAGTAATCCGCATCGGGGGTGAAGGCGGCGGGATCCAGCGCGGGTATGTACGAATAGGTCTTATCCTTGGAGCTGGCGACCACATGGGCCTCACCGTACCGGGCTGCCTCCTGCTGAGCTTTGGAGGCCCACTGACCGGTAAGCACGAAATCCGCCTTGCCGCTGCCGTTCATCAGATTGAGGGGCACCATGGCAAACTGGGAGGAGGCGCCCCCCTGCAGAAACAGGACCTTGTAGTTGTCCGGGACGCCCATGACTTCCCGGAGCAGGGCTTCGCATTCCTTGATGATGGCGTCATAGGTCTTGGAGCGATGGGACATTTCCATCACCGACTGACCCGACCCCTTATAATCGAGCATCTCCTCCGCTGCGGTGCGCAGCACACTTTCCGGCAAGACCGAGGGACCGGCGGAAAAATTATAAACTCTAGCCATGTTGTCCGAACCTCCTGTACGATGTTGAGCTTCCATATACTGTCTATTGTACTATTTCGTGAAAAGAGTGTCAATCCATATTTCAAGAAAAGGCCGGCTCCGCCTGCAAATCGGGACAGGGGATCAACGGGACAAAACCCGGGAAATCCGGAGGGCCTCTCTGTTTTACACAAAGATGCACGGGCGGGCAAGGAATCCTTGCAACTTTTCGCCGATGCCGCTATAATAGAAAGAGAATCCCCCGTCATCCTTGCCGGTTGATCCGGCCGATATGAAAGGACGGACCATGTATGACAGTAGCCGATGTGGGGCGCATCCTGGGCGCCAAAGTGATCTCCGGGAGCATGCTGGATACCGAGGTGCACAACGCCTGCGGCAGCGATATGATGAGCGACGTGCTCGCCTTTGTCAAGGATCAGTCGGTCCTGCTGACCGGGCTGGTCAACCCACAGGTGGTGCGCACGGCGGATATGATGGACATGCTCTGCATCGTCTTCGTACGGGGCAAGGAGCCCACCCCCGACATGGTGGAGCTGGCGAACGACCGCGGCATCGTGCTGATGAGCACGCCACTGCGGATGTTCACGGCCTGCGGCCTCTTGTACCAAAACGGCCTGTGCGGCGGAGACGAACCCCGCCTGTAACGGAACCAGGGAGGGCGGACAAAACGTGCCGTCCGGACACGGGCGGGCGCTCCCGGCCGATCACCAAGTGTAAAGGCGGGGTTAAGGGTATGAACATCAAACTGCATTACGACGTACCCGGGGACGATTTCACCCGTGCCGGAGAGGCCTCCGGCGCGATCAAACGGACGCTCAAGCAGCTCGGCTTCCACCCCGATGTGGTTCGCCGCGTCTCCATTGCCATGTATGAAGGGGAGATCAACATGGTCATCCACGCCGGCGGCGGCGAGGCGGATGTGGAAATCCTGCCCGACCGGGTGTCCATGGTTCTCACCGATCACGGTCCCGGCATCCCCGACGTGGAGCTGGCCATGCAGGAGGGCTGGTCCACTGCCCCCGACAACGTGCGCAATCTCGGCTTCGGCGCCGGGATGGGCCTGCCCAACATCAAAAAATACACCGATTATATGGATATCAAAACGGAAATCGGCAAGGGGACCCGGATGCTGCTGACCGTCCTCGTCCCCAAAACGGGCGGCTGAGTCCCGGGCTATTCCGGTTTCAAAGGCGGTGAGATTTCATGGACCGGTTCTTTCATTCGGTCACGCTGGACAAAGACAAATGCGTTGGCTGCACCAACTGCATCAAACGCTGCCCTACCCAGGCCATCCGGGTGCGGGGCGGCAAAGCCCAGATCATCTCGGAACGGTGCATCGACTGCGGCGAATGTGTGCGGGTCTGCCCCCACCACGCCAAAAAGGCACGGCACGATTCCCTGTCCATGCTGGAAAATTTCAAGTGGAAGGTGGCAATCCCCGCCCCGGCCCTCTATGGCCAGTTCAACCATCTCGACGACATCGATGTCGTGCTGACCGGGCTGCTGGAAATGGGGTTCGATCAAGTGTTCGAGGTCTCCCGGGCGGCGGAAATCGTCTCGGACGCAACCCGTCAGCTTTTGGCCGACGGCAAGCTGAAAAAACCGGTAATCAGCTCGGCCTGTCCAACGGTGGTGCGGCTGATCCGGGTGCGGTTTCCGGATTTGTGTGAGCATGTCCTGCCTCTCAAAGCCCCCATGGAGGTGGCCGCCATGCTGGCCAGGGAGGCCGCCGTCCAGGAGACCGGCTATCCGCCAGGGGAGATCGGCGTATTTTTCCTCTCCCCCTGCGCGGCCAAGGTCACCGACGTCCGGGTTCCCATCGGCGTCGACCGGTCGAATGTGGACGGCGTGCTGGCCATCAGCGACATCTATCCCCGGCTGCTCGGCCGGATGAACCATCTGGAACATACCGAGGCCCTCTCCCATTCCGGGATCATTGGGGTGAGCTGGTCCTCTATCGGCGGGGAGGCGGCGGGCCTGCTCAATGAAAACCATCTCGCCGCCGACGGCATTGACAACGTCATTAAGGTGCTCGAGGAGCTGGAGGACGAAAAACTCCAGGAGCTGGATTTCATTGAGCTCAACGCCTGCGCAGGCGGCTGCGTAGGCGGGATTTTCACGGCGGAAAACGGCTATGTCGCCCGGGCGCGGATCCAGCGCCTGCGCAAATACCTGCCGGTCTCCTGCAACCGCCTGGAGGACGCGGGCGCCGCCTGGCGCCTCGAGTGGACCGAGCGGCTGGAATTCGCCCCGGTGATGAAGCTGGCGGAAAACGTGGAGGAGGCCATGCGCCTCATGCAGGAAATCGACCGGATCGGCGAACGGCTGCCGGGGCTGGACTGCGGGAGCTGCGGCGCCCCGACCTGCCGCGCGCTGGCGGAGGACGTGGTGCGGGGCCTGGCGCAGGAGACCGACTGCATCTTCCTGATGCGCCGCCAGATCCAGCAGATCGCCACCCAGCTTTCCAGAATCGAGGGGTTCGTCCCTCCCGAAGGGGACATGCCGGACGTCCGGATGTCCGGCAAGGACAAAGGGGAGGGACAAGTATGACGGTGAGGACACTCACGGACGTGCTCGGCCTGGATATCCTGGTCGAAGGGGATCCGGACCGGCAGGTCACCGGCGGGTACTGCGGCGACCTGCTGAGCTGGGTGATGGGCCGGGCCAAGGCCGGCGATGCCTGGATGACGGTGATGGGGAACGTCAACGCCGTCGCCGTGGCGGTGCTGGCCGACGTGGCCTGTATCCTTCTCGTCGAGGACGCGGCCCTCGACGAAGACGCCCGGCGGCGGGCGGACATGGAAGAGGTGTCTGTTCTGCGCAGCGGTCGGACGGCTTACGAGCTGGCGGCGGCGCTGGAAAGAGTATTACAACAGGAGGGGTAAACATGGAATTGCGGCCGGAAATCGTCAGCGAACTGTGGCACAGCGATCTGATCGAATCAGAGGACTGCGGACTCGAGGAATCCCAGGAGTTCTATCGGCAGGTCAAGGAGGGCAGGGACCTCCCGCCGGATGTCTGGCAGATCGGGGATACCGCCCGGTTTATCCGTCTGAAGGACGGGGCCCCGTCGCCCGCGGAGCTCCAGCAGCTCCTGCAGTTTAAGCAGATCGAGCTGCTCAAAAGCATCCGCCGGATGGTGCTGTTTTTCGTGGTGCTGACCGTCATCGGCCTGGCCCTCTGGTTTTGGCAGTTGCTGAGCAGCATATGAGAAACCCGATCGGCTGAAACCGCCCTGACCCGGTGACCACAGGGCCCGGGTCAGGGTTATCCATACTCCCGCGCGGAGGAGGCCCGCTCCGCTTCTATTCGATGTCAAAAGGAGGACAGGCGGATGGCCTACCAGATTCTCGTCGTGGACGATGAACCCGAAATCGCGGATCTCATCGAGCTGTATCTGAAAAACGAGGGATTTACCGTCCACACCTGCTACAGCGCGGCCGCCGCTCTCGCCTGTATCGAGACGGAGCGTCTCGACCTCGCGCTGCTCGACGTCATGCTGCCCGACACCGACGGATTTGCTATCTGCCGCAAAATCCGCGAAACCCACACCTATCCGGTCATCATGCTCACCGCCAGGGATCAGGAGATCGACAAAATCCTCGGCCTGACCCTGGGGGCGGATGACTACATCACCAAGCCTTTCCGCCCGCTCGAAATGATCGCGCGGGTCAAGGCACAGCTGCGCCGCTCCACCCAATACAACCGCACCGAAGGCGAACCCGAGGAGCGGGTCATCGCGTTCTCCGGCCTGGTGCTCAATCAGGATACCCACGAGTGCTCCCTTGACGAAAAGCCGCTCTCCCTGACCCCCACCGAGTTCTCGATCCTTTGGTTCCTGTGCGCGAACCGGGGCCGGGTCATCAGCTCGGAGGAGCTGTTCCACGAGGTCTGGGGAGAAAAATACTTTACGGGCAGCAACAACACCGTCATGGTGCATATCCGGCATCTGCGTGAAAAAATGCACGATCCGGCGGAACATCCGAAATACATCAAAACGGTGTGGGGGGTAGGCTATAAAATTGAAAAGTAAATTCCGGGCCTTGAAAAAAAAGATCTTTCTGCAGGTGGTGCTGACCGTCGTCGCCGCCGCGGCAGTGGGGTCTTTTCTTCTTTTCTGGGTCATCGACGGGGTGCTGCAAAACCCGTTTGCCGAAACCTTTATCAGCCTGTGCCAGCGGATCCTCCGTCTGAGCCCCAGCAGCGCGAAAACCGCGTATTATGCCCTGTTCCAGCGGTTCAAGCCGCTTTGGCTGGGGATCGGCTTCGTGCTGCTCCTGCTCGTCATCTTCTATTTCGCCCTGTCCCGCGTCACCAAATATTTCGACAAGCTGAGTGAGGGACTTGACCGGCTGACGGATGATTCGGAGGAGGAAATCCGCCTCCCGGCCGAGCTAGATTTCATGGAAAAGCGTTTGAACGCCGTCCGCGAAACCCTGCGCAAACGGGAAAAGGACGCCAAGGAGGCCGAGCAGCGGAAAAACGACCTCGTCGTCTATCTCGCCCACGACATCAAGACCCCGCTGACCTCGGTGGTCGGGTATCTCAGCCTGCTCGACGAGGCCCCCGACATGCCGCCGGCCCAGCGGGCCAAATATGTGGATATTACGCTGCAGAAGGCTTACCGGCTGGAACAATTGGTGGATGAGTTCTTCGATATCACCCGGTTCAACCTGCAGACCATCGTCCTCAACCGGGAAACGCTGGATCTCTCTTTCATGCTGCGGCAGATCGCCGACGAGTTTTTCCCCATCCTCTCCCCTCAGGGCAAGGAGGCCCGGGTAGAGGCCGACGACGCCCTCACCGTCTATGCCGACCCGGACAAGCTGGCCCGGGTGTTCAACAACATCCTTAAAAACGCCGCGGCCTACAGTTTCCCGGACAGTGTCATCATCATCCGGGCGGAATGCGAAGAGGATGCGGTGACGGTTTCCTTCATCAACCGCGGCCGGGAGATCCCATCCGAGAGCCTGACCACTATTTTTGAGAAATTTTACCGTCTGGACGGCGCCCGCTCCAGCAACACGGGCGGGGCGGGCCTTGGCTTGGCGATTGCCCGGGAAATCGTCCTCGCCCATGGGGGAGACATCACCGCGAGCAGCGCAGGCGGCGTGACGGTGTTCACAGTGAGGCTCCCTAAGGCCGGGGCCTAGCGTTTCCGTAATTCCAACCCAGCCTCCCCGGCCACCCACAATGGCGTTTCCCGCCATTGCCCGAG
>CAKUFK010000008.1 GCA_934647945.1 uncultured Eubacteriales bacterium
ATTGCCGGTCTTTTCTATACCGTCTTCTGTTATCTTGTAAAACACTGGTGATAAAGACGACATCTGCTTTCAGTCACGGCGACTGCTTGCGGAGGAATAGAACATACGAGATTAGCGAGGTAAACACCAATGAAAGCCACTAAAAGAATATGTAGATATCCTGATTGAAAAGCGATTGATCACTGCCGAGCCGACCTCCGTCATCACCCAAAAAGGCGAAAAGCGCAACGGAAATTTGTGCTATACGATACGCCCGATCAGGGAAGCGTTAGAGCAGTGTTACGAGCAACAGCTGATACGGCTGCACGAAGAAAGACGGAGTCAGACAGCTTTGAAAAAACTTGCCGAGTTTGACCGTAAACACGAAAAATCGGCGGTTTAGCAAAGATTTACGCTACGTCCGAAAATAAGCAGGAGAAAGCGAGGGGTTGCCTTGCTTTCCCCTCGCAGGGAACAGCGGACGGCAACGCCGACCGCACAAGGGGTTGTACGGCTTTTAAGAGCGGCAACAAAAACCGCAATTCAGGGGTTGCTTGAATTTTAACCTCGCAGATTTAGGGGTTGCTGAATTTTCTGCGGATTTCGCTGGATATTCGGAGAGCGGTGTGGTATTGTGTTGGGCTTGGAAAGAGGAGATACTCATGCAGAAAAAGCTGCTGACAAACGGCAATGCGTTCAAGCGCACCGACGGGCGGTGGTGCGGCGTGGTGTGGTATATGGATGAGCGCGGAGAAAGGAAACGCAAGAGCTTTTCCGGCACGACCAAAGCAGAGGTTAACAAAAAGATAACAGACTATCTCGCAGACTTTGATAAGCAACTTGCAGAGTCGGACGAGTCCAAGAAGACGCTACAAGACAGTATGCAAAATTGGCTACGAGTCTTCAAATTCCCGTCCGTGGAGCAGACCACCTACGACCGGTGCGAGTGCAGTGCAAAAAATCAAATCTATCCGCTGCTTGGCGAAAAGGCTGTCGGCGATATTACAGCGGTCGACATAAAGAATCTGCTCAACTATTGGATGCACAAGGGCTATGCCTACACCACCGTCAAGAAAGCCTATGTGGTACTGAACGAATACTTCCGGTATCTTTACCGAGAGGAATTGATCCCGAAAAATCCGCTGGCGAATGTGGAAATGATGAAGAAAGGCAATTTCCTATCGGCACAGAGCAGAGAAAACTTGCCGGAGTGCGAAACAGTAACGATCTTCACGCCGGAGGAGATCGAAAAGTTCAAAGCGGAAGCATTCCGTTGCTGGAGCAACGGCGAACGAATCTACCAGCAAGCCGCTGCCTATATCCTAATGCTTAACACCGGCTTGCGTACCGGCGAATTGCTTGGTCTGCTGAACAGCGACATTGATCTTGAAACTAAAACGCTGACGGTACGGCAGGGCATAAAGGAAGTGGCAAGACGAAACGGCACAGAGCCTGCCAGCGGGCGAGAGGTGAAAATCGGAAAGCCCAAAAGCGCCACCAGCAAGCGCACCGTGCCGCTGAATCGGACGGCAGCGGCGATGATCGAGGACCTGCGCAAAGAAGCCTATTTCGGCGAAAATACGCCCCTTGTGGCGGACGGAAACGGTGGCTACACCAGACCGGTGAATTTCCGCAAACGGTACTACCGAATCCTCAAAGCTGCCGGAATTGCGCAAAAAGGCTTGCACAGCCTGCGACACACCTTCGCTACGAACTTGGTGAACGGACAAAAGCGGCCGGACGGAACGATACGAGCGCTGTCGCCACGGCAGGTGGCTGATTTACTCGGACACTCAACCTCTCAAATCACCGAACTCTACTATGTCAAGAAAGATACCGCAAGGCTGAACGGCATTACCGAAGGCTTTGAAATATAAGCCGAAATGCCCACCCGAGCAGCTGCTCGGGTGGGCAAAATTTGTACCGCAGAAAACAAAGAAGCTCCGGCTGGAACACAGCCGGAGCTAAAATTTTGATGCTGCATTGATGATGTAGCAGACGGAATGGTTGTCACCGGATGCCGCCGGATGGGAAATCAGCCCCATTTTTGCGCATCGAAATGCGGCAAAGCAGACCGTGCGCCGTCCTTAGAAAAACAAAGAAAAAGCCCTGAAACCCAGCGGTTTCAAGGCTTTTCCAATGGCAGGGGCAGAAGGGCTCGAACCCTCGGCACGCGGTTTTGGAGACCGCTGCTCTACCAACTGAGCTATGCCCCTATGGAAACAAGATTCGGAGACCGGCGGACCGGTCTCCGAATCCCGCCCTATGGTGGGCCTTCAGGGACTCGAACCCGGGACCAACCGGTTATGAGCCGGTTGCTCTAACCAACTGAGCTAAAGGCCCAAATGCAGCAACGACGAACCGTCTCGTACTCAAATAAGCACTACGTTATTTTACCATAAATTCGCTTCTTGTCAAGGGTTTTCTCGGCAAGTTTTATTGTTATCATATATGGATTTCTTTTTTTAATTGGGGCTTATATCTCAATACCTTTATCACGGTTTAATATACATCTATTATCTCATTTGTCGTGAATATAACGCCCAATGCGGCCCCGATAAGATAGGGCCGTATGGCCTAAGACCTCTATAAAATCATGATTTTTTCCATGCACAGGTCATTTACGAATGTTCGCCTCGTCGACATACTCTCTTTTGAAAAATTGACATAACACGGATACGTCTCCTCCTCCCAAGAATAAACGCCAGTCCCAGACTCGGGCAAATAAATCGCCATTTGCACTTCCTTGCCGTCCAATTTTACAAATGTTTCTGTCGTTTTATAAGACACTTTATCCTTGTTTAGAGATAGCGACACCCCAAAATAATTGTTGTTAGCGTCTGTATACTCTAATATCATCGTACCCAGAGAGTCAATTTGAGCCTTTGAAAATTCATATGAATCCGGAAGCACGGGCATCAAATAGAAACGATCCTCTAAAAGCATAGTAAATTGGGATTTTTCAAAATAGACATTTCCGCTGGAAAATTCCACCGACAATGCATTCCGCATGCCTCCACAAGCCGATCGGCCGACCGATTTATGACCGTTATTGGGACAGCCCTCGCAAAGCTTATGCCCCTTTTTATAAAGAATACCACAATCAACCTATAAACAAAAGACATATACACCCAAATATCAATTCGTATTTTTATTTAAAATAAATAAAAATACGGATTATTTTTTAAAAAAACTATTATGTATCCATCCCCCGCCTAGATTCAGAGATCGGCAAAGGTCACCGCATCCAGCTTCTCAATGACGGTCTTCGTTACGTCGTCAAAAACCGTGTGGAACGGGCAACCCATTACCGCCGAACAGGAACAGTCGTACTCCCCGTCCAGGCAGCGGCTGAAGCGGTAAGGGCCCTCCACCGCCTCGATGACCTGCCGGAGCGTGACCGATTCCGGCCCCCTGGCAAGCTGATAACCGCCTTTGGCTCCTTTGAAGGACCGCACGATCCCCGCCGCCACCAGCTTGCGCATGATTTTGAGTGTAAACCGCAGAGACACACAGGTTTCCTCCGCGATCGACTGAGCGTCGAGACGTCCGTCCACCTTGGTCAGGCAATAAACGATTCGCGCCGCATAATCCGATTCCAGGTTGATATGCACACCCGCACATCCTTTCCGATCACGGTCAATCCAGAAAATCCTTGAGTTTTTTGCTCCGGCTGGGATGGCGCAGTTTGCGCAGTGCTTTGGCTTCAATCTGCCGGATCCGTTCCCTCGTCACGTCGAATTCTTTCCCCACTTCCTCGAGGGTGCGGGGCCGGCCATCCTCCAAACCGAAGCGCAGGCGGAGCACCTTTTCCTCCCTGGGGGTCAGGGTGGACAGCACGTCTCCGAGCTGCTCTTTGAGCAGGGTATGGGATGCCGCATCCGCCGGCGCGGGGGCTTCATCATCGGGAATAAAGTCCCCGAGATGGCTGTCCTCCTCCTCACCGATAGGGGTTTCGAGAGAAACAGGCTCCTGCGCGACCCGCATGATTTCCCGTACCTTATCAACCGGCATATCCAGCTCCAGCGCGATTTCCTCCGCCACCGGCTCATGCCCGTTCTTGTGCAGGAGCTGGCTCGAAACCTTCTTGACCTTGTTAATGGTCTCCACCATATGGACCGGGATCCGGATGGTGCGCGCCTGATCGGCGATCGCACGGGTGATGGCCTGGCGGATCCACCAGGTGGCATAGGTGGAAAATTTGAAGCCCTTGGTGTAATCGAACTTCTCCACCGCCTTGATCAGGCCGAGATTCCCCTCCTGAATGAGGTCAAGGAACTGCATCCCCCGGCCGACATACCGTTTGGCAATGCTGACGACCAGCCGGAGGTTTGCCTCGCTCAGACGCTTTTTCGCGTATTCGTCCCCGTTCATGATCCGCATGGCCAGCTCGATCTCCTCTTCCGAAGAGAGCAGGGGTACCCGGCCGATCTCTTTGAGATAGACCTTGACCGGATCGTCGATGGCGATACCGTCAGCGCCGACCGCCGGCTCCGCCTCGTCGTTCTCCGGAGCTTCGAGGACGAACTCGATGTCGTCGAACGCGGTGTCCGCGAAATCGTCCACAATCTCGATATTCTGGCTTTCCAGAGTTTCATAGAGCTTATCCATCTGCTCCGGATCGAAGTCCAGATCCTCGAGCGCGTCCATGATCTCCTGGGTCGTCAATTTGCCCTTGGCGCGCCCCATTTCGACCAGGTCGCTGACCTGCACCTTTTTATCCTTTTTCACGACCGGCATTTCAATGGCCTCGGCCGCCGCCATGTCCAAATCCTCGCTGATTTCCTCAATCATCTTGGACTCGTTTTGATTCATTCCGATCCATCCTTCCACATCGACTGGGGTCTATCTTTTACGCTCCCGCATTTGCCGGAGCTTTTCCTGTATCTGTTCGGGTGTCAGCTCCGCGGGGCTGTCGAGACCCAGCAGCTGGTTTTCCTCCCGGATAATGCCGGCATACCGGCGAAGCTCCTCCCGCGGATCGGCACCAGCCCGCTCCCTGGCATCCCGTACCATTCGGGAGAGGTAGCCCATCCCCTCTTCATCCACATCCCCGGCGAGGAAACCGAGCTCCACCGGCTGCCCGCCCGCCTGCCGTTCCAGGAGACGGCGGTATATATCCTGATTGAAGGGAGTCACCATCTCATCCGCGGAGAGAAGGCGGCCCGCCTCTGGAAGCAAATCGGGATTGAGAAGCAGAAGTCCGAGCATCGCTTCTTCCGCACTGGCGGCCCGCACATGGGCCGCCGCTTCGGGGTTGGCCTTTTTGACCAGGCCTTCGGCTTTCCGGACAATGGCCGACATCTGTTTATCCTTCTGCTGCTTCCGGCGTTTTTCCATCAGGTAGCGCACCTGTTCGAGCAGGGCTTCCTTGGAAACCGACAGTTCCCCCGCCAATTTACCGGCGTACACATCCCGTTCGACAGGGTTCTGCAGCTCCGCGAGTATCTGCGCGGCGTCCCTCAGATACGCCACCCGGCCGTCCGCCGTGGTCAGGATATGCCGGCGGCCGAGCTCCATCAAACGGTATTCCACGTCGTTCGCGGATTTTTCAAGCAGCAGCTTGAAGCGTTCGGGCCCGTTCTTTTTAATGAACTCATCCGGGTCCTTGCCGTCCGGCACCGTGACGACCCGGATGTGCAGCCCGGTCTCCCGCAGAAGCCCTATCGCGCGCTGAGCCCCTTTCTGACCGGCCGTGTCGGCGTCGAAGACGAGCACCGCCTCATCGGCATAGCGCGCGAGCAGACGGGCATGATCGGCGGTGAAGGAGGTGCCGAGCGCCGCCACCGCGTTGGTAAACCCGGCCTGATGCAGCGCAATCACATCCATATACCCTTCACAGAGGATGAGCTGCCGCCCGCCCGCGGCTTTGGCAAAATTGAGAGCGAAGAGGTTGTTGGTCTTTTTGAACACCAGCGTCTCGCCCGAATTCAGGTATTTCGGTTTAGAATTGTCGAGCACCCGGCCCCCGAAGGCAATCACGCCTCCCCGGATATCGATGATCGGGATCATCACCCGGTTGCGGAACAGGTCATAGAGATGGTTCGGATTGTTCCGGCCCCGGCCGCACAGCCAGGCAGCCGTCAGTTCCTCGTCGTGAAATCCCTTTTTTCGCAGTGAATCCCGCAGAAAATCGAAACTGTCGGGAGCGTATCCCAGCCCGAAATGACGGATGGTGGCGTCGGTATAGCCGCGGGAATGGTAGTAATCGAGCCCCGCCTTCCCCTCCGGCGCGTAGAGCAGCGCGTGATAGAGCCGGGCGGCCTCCCGATTGGCCTCAAGAACCCGCAGGCGCATTCGCGACGCCGCGTCGTTCATCTTGTTCTCCGGCATCGCCATCCCCGCCCGGTCGGCCAGGAATTTGACGGCGTCGAGATAGTCGAGATTTTCGATTTTTTTGATGAAGGTGATGACGTCTCCGCCCGCGCCGCAGCCGAAGCAGTAAAAGGACGCGGTTTCGGGATAGAGATTGAAAGAGGGGGTCTTTTCCCCATGAAAGGGGCAAAGCCCCACGAGATTGCGCCCCCTCCTTTTGAGACGGACATAAGAGGAAACGACGCTCTCGATGTCGCTGCGGTCCAGCAGCTCCTGCAAAAACGACTCCGGCAGCGGCATCCGATCACCTCCGCTCACGCTCCCGGCCGCGGCCGGAGCCGCGGGATGGGGTATACTGGAAAAAAACACCGGATTACGGGTATTCTTGCCCAAAAAAGAACTATTTATGTAAAGCCGTCAGCCTTTACCTCCCAACTGCGGGGGATAAACAGGGCGTGATAGACCTCCAGCGCGTAATTATCGGTCATCCCCGCGATATAATCGCAGACCGCGCGGTGAACCCCCTCGTTCTCCCGTATGGCACGGTATTCCGAAGGCAGACGGTCGGGATGCTCCACAAAAAAGGCGAACATGCGGGTGATGAGCCCCTCCACCTTGCTCTCTTCCCCTTTGGCAACGGGGTTGCGGTAAAGGGATTCGAATAAAAAAGCGTGCAGGCGGTCGAAAGGCTCCTGGATCTCCGGCGCCATCCCGATATCCTCTCCGCTGTTCTCCACAATGGAGCGCACGAGGGTGTCGATGCGGGTGGTACGGCGGTCCCCCAGCGCCTTCCGGATATCGGCGGGGACATCGGTCTCCCGGAGCACACCGGCCCGGACCGCGTCGTCGATATCGTGGTTGATATACGCCACCCGATCGGCAAGGCGGACGATCCGGCCCTCGAGCGTCATGGCCGGCGTGCCGCGGGTATGGCAGCGGATGCCGTCCCGGACCTCGACGGTCAGGTTCAGCCCCCGTCCGTCGTTTTCCAGCCGTTCCACCACCCGCGCGCTCTGTTCGTAATGCCGGAACCCTCCCTCCATGACAGCGTCGAGAGCCCGCTCCCCCGCATGGCCGAAAGGGGTGTGCCCCAGATCGTGGCCCAGGGAGATCGCCTCGGTCAAATCCTCATTCAGGCGCAGCGCCCGCGCGATGGTACGGGCGATCTGGGATACCTCGAGGGTATGGGTCAGGCGGGTACGGTAATGATCCCCTTCGGGCGACAGGAAAACCTGCGTTTTATGCTTGAGACGGCGGAACGCTTTCGAATGCAGGATGCGATCCCGGTCCCGCTGATAAGCGGGCCGATAGGCGCAGGGTTCCTCTTCCCGGTCCCGGCCCTTGGAACAGGCCGACAAAGCAGCGCGGGGAGACAACACGATCCGTTCGACTTCCTCCTGGCGTTCCCGTGCCGTCATGGTTCCTCGTCCTTTCTCATTCCATTCTGTCCGCCGTCCCGCGACAGGACCGCTTCTATAAGTACTATACGCAGACAGCGTCGGTTTTTCCTGCCGGACAGGCCATCTTTTTTTCCATTCCGTGTATTTCCCCGATTTTCCACAATTTTTTTCGATATTAAGGCAGATCAAACGGGTAAAATGCCTCGTCTTCCCGCACCGCCGCAAGGCGTCCGGCGCTTTTTTCGGTGAGCTGCCTCTCAAAATCCGGCAGCCGGTCGAACGGCATATGGAAGCGCAGCGTCACATCCTCGGCATAGGCAGTCCCGTCCAGGATCCCGCCGCAGGAGAGGATCAGCGGCTCTGCCATCCCCACACGGGCATAATCACAGCGCAGGATCAGGCGGACGCACGGCCGCATCTCTACCGGTTTTGCCGCGCCGACCGCGAGTGAAGCACTGTGGGAATACGCCCTCACAAGGCCGCCTGTTCCGAGCAGAGTCCCGCCGAAATAGCGGATCACCATCACGGCGCAGTCGGCAAGTCCCGCCTTGAGCAACACATCGAGGACCGGCATCCCCGCCGTCCCCTGCGGTTCCCCGTCGTCGGAATAGCGGCGGACCTGCCCTTCGCGCAGGACATACGCCGTGACATGATGGCTGGCGTTCCAATGCGCCTTTTTGAGCCGCGCGAAAAACGCGAGGGCCTCCTCCTCGCTGGCCGCCGGCCGGATACAGCCGATAAAGCGGGACCGTTTTTCTACGAATTCCGCCTCCGCTTCTTTCAAAACCGTACGGTATGCCTCCATGGTGCCCCGCTCCTTTCCAATCGCCGAGACGGACGAGAAGGGGGCAGCGCTGATGCGCTGCCCCGGCCAATCGTTTCTTATTGGTTGTCTTCCTTCATACCAAACCGCTTCTTGAAACGGTCCACACGGCCGCCGGTGTCGACGAGCTTCTGTTTGCCGGTGAAGAACGGATGGCATTTCGAGCAGATTTCCACACGGATATTGCTCTTGGTCGAGGAGGTTTCAATCACTTCGCCGCAGGCGCAGGTGATGGTCGTCTTCTCATACTTGGGATGGATGGCCTCTTTCATTCGTGTCACCTCTTTCAGAAGCCCTGTCGCACAGGACGGGGGCGGGGATAACCGGAGCAAAAGCCCCGTGAATTCACATGGCGGAGAGTTAGGGATTTGAACCCTAGGTACGGGATTACCGTACACACGATTTCCAATCGTGCGCCTTCGACCACTCAGCCAACTCTCCATCGGGCCTTTGAGCGTCCACGCCCAAAGGCGCTCAATTATTATAATGAATACCCGCCAAAAAATCAAGCCCTTTTCTGACTTTTTCAAAAAAATTTCAGGACAGGCCCCTTCCGGGATCAGCCGTCGTAATCCAGGCGGATCGGCTGCGTCATGGAAACGGCGGCGCGGGCCACCCGCAGCAGCGCCGCAAAACCCCGTTTGGCAAAGCAGTCCAGATCCCGCCCGCCTTTTCCGTTTTCCAACGCCTCCCAGGAGGCAATCTCCGCTTCGGAGGCCTTCCAGGTGTCCCGGTTGAGCGCCTCCAGCTCCCTGAGAAGCTGCGCCGCCGAACCAATCGGGATCTCCTCCTCCCCGGCCGGATCGGGGCCGGTAAGTACCACATCCGCATCGTACGGCAGGAACATTTCGCAATTGGCCGCCACCGTGGGATAACGGCAGGCATCCCGTTTCTGTGCCGCTTGGAAAACCGGCAGGGTCTCGAGCCTCTCCAGCCAATCCGCCGGCAACGGCTCCGGCTTCCTCTGCTGATCCCGGTACAAAGCCCAGAGGAGCAGGCCATACCACCCCTCCCACCCGGGCTCCGCGGTGACACAGGCACCGTCCGGGCTTTCCTCCCAATAGACCGGCTCCCCCACAGCGTCCAGCGCCGCTTGGCAGGCCATGTCCCGCCAGCCGCAGGCGAGGGATTCGATTCTGGAAAGCGGCGGAAGCGCGTCCGAAGCGGGGGATCCCGGCCAGTCGTGGGCGTAATAACGGGTCAATGGGCCACAATAGAGCGTCAAACGCATGGATATACCGTCCTTTCTGTCACAGCAGCGGAACGCCGGCAGCCGCGCACTCCTCCGCCATGCCCTCCGGCCAAAGGGAGGCCTGCACTTCCCCAATATGGGCTTTTCCGAGGAAAAACATGCACAGCCGGGACTGGCCGATCCCCCCGCCGATGGTCTGGGGCAGTTCGCCGTTCAAAAGCGCTCTCTGGAAAGGAAGCGCGGCCCGCTCCTCGCATCCCGCGTCGGCGAGCTGGCGGCGCAAGGCGTCCGCATCCACCCGGATCCCCATGGACGAGACCTCGAAGGCCCGGTCCAAAAGCGGATAATAGAAGATCAGATCGCCGTTGAGAGACCAATCGTCGTAATCGGGCGCCCTGCCGTCGTGCCGGCGCCCGGACCGAAGCGCGCCGCCGATCCCGGTCAGAAAGACCGCGCCGTATTCCCGGGCCGCTTCGGTCTCCCGCTCAGACGGAGACAGAGCGGGATAGCGGTCCTCGAGCTCCTGGGTGCTGACGATATGGACGGCCTCAGGAAGCAGGCGCGGCAGGCCCGGGATCCTGTCCGCAACCGCCGCCTCGGTTTCCTTGAAGACCCGGTAAATCGTCTCCACCGTTTTCCGCAGGTATGCGGGGGACCGGTCTTCGGATCGGATCACCTTTTCCCAGTCCCACTGATCCACATACAGGGAATGCAGGTTGTCCGTCACCTCGTCCCGGCGGATCGCATTCATATCGGTATAAAGGCCGCTGCCGGCCCGGATCCCATAACGGCCGAGAGCATGCCGTTTCCACTTGGCCAGGGAGTGGACGATTTCGGCCTTCCGCCCGCCGTCATACCGCATGTCGAAGACGACCGGCCGCTCCACCCCGTTCAGATTATCGTTGAGCCCGGATTCCGGCCGGACAAACAGCGGCGCGGACACACGGGTCAGGGACAGCGCGTCCGCCAGCCGGTTTTCAAAGGTATCCTTGAGAAACTTGATGGCCCTTTCGGTTTCGGCAATCCCCAGCTGCGGGCGGTATCCCTTCGGGATTTTGAGCTGATAACGGCTTTCATCCATGCTGACGCGACCCCCTCTTGCATGTAGAAAAACGCCCGACTGTTCGTCGAGCGTTCTCCGTGTCGGCGCCTGCCTATTTTCCCGGGCCGCTTCCAGCCGAGTATCGTGGGCGCAAATGGGCTTAACTGCCGTGTTCGGGATGGGAACGGGTGTACCCCCACCGCCATCGGCACCGACTGCTTATCGCTGTCCTCCGGGATATCACCGAATTCCAAACGACAAGACACAGTATAACACGCTCTTCTCAAAATTGCAAGCCTTTTATCCAGCCTGCCCTGCAATATGCCCCGAAAACAGCGCCTCGATCGGCTTTATCCGGTCGACCCGGCAAAACGAATCCGCCCGTTCCTCGGCCTTGGAGGCGTAATGCCGGCGGGTCTCCTCCGGCAGCATCCGCCGCAGCCCGTCCAGCAGCGCCTCTTCGCTGTTTTCCGTCACAATGCCGTATTCACCGTCCCCGAGCAGCTCTTTCGCCCCGCATACATTGGTGGTGACGACAGGCTTTCCGAGCAGGACGGCCTCGGTGGCCGCCACGCTCAGCCCCTCGATAAACGAGGAGCAGACATAAACGTCCGACCGGCTGATAAACCGGTAGGGATTGGTCTGATAGCCCCAAAGCCGGACAGAGTCTTCCAGATGATGGGCCCGGATATAGGCCTCCATGTTTTTCCGTTCGTGTCCATCCCCGACAAACCAGAGCTGCTGCCGGACCCCCTCGTCCAATAAGGCCTTATGACAGGCGAGCAGGCGCAGGAACCCTTTTTCCGGGCTGAACCGGCCGACGGTGCAGAGGATCGGCGCGTCACGGCGAACCTCCTCCCCGATCGGTTCGGACGCGGCCTCCTCGATAGCCTTGTAATCGATCGGGTTGTAGCACAGGATCAGGTCGTCCGGCCGGCCGTACAGCGGCGCAAAGGCCTCCATGACTTCGCTGGAAATGAACACCATCTTATCAAACCGCTGGTGTTCCTTCAGATGATCCGTATCCAGCCCATGCATCCACGCGAGCTTGACCGCGCGGCTGGGCGATTTGGACAGCATCCGTGTCGGCACCCCCGCCTGGAAGGCGATTTCATAGTCATATTCTCTGCGCACCAGCCGCCGGTACAGCCATGTCTGCGGCAACAGCGATACCAGATGGGACAGGCCTTTGAAATAGGTCTTGAAAACCGGCTGGACATGGACGCGCGGGTCGATGTGGTACCGGCCCGGATCATAGCGGAAAAGGACCAGCAGCGTCACGTCGAACCGGTCTTTATCGAGCCCGTTGACGATGTCGACGGCCACCTTATCCACACCGCCCACAAAAAGATGATTGGTCACAAACAGCAACCGCGTTTTTTCCATAAAACATCCTCCTGGCCGACAGAGAGCGGACACGCTCCGCGCCGATTCACATTCCCGCGCGCGCCGCTTCGCGGACCATCCTGTCCGTTTTGACAGCAGCACAAAGCCAAATCATTATAGCATAGCGTGGGGCGTTTGTCACGGGCTTTTTGATGAATTCCCGCCAAACGCCATCCGGCGTCCTGTTCGGCCGCCTTTGGGCAGGTGCCTTCGGAGGGTTGCCGAACGGCTCCCCCGCCTGCCTGCCCCCCCTGTCGGTCCGGCGGCGGGGCGGGTATGTCGGGAGCTCCCGTCCGGCAACCGGCATCCGGGCTGGCTGCGGAGTCGGTTGACACGCCTTCTTTCTTTGTGCTATAATGCGTCAGTATACGTTAGGAATCGCGTGTGGAGCAGCTTCATCGTTCCGCATCCCGGCCTTGCGGTCCGCCCCGCGGCCGCTTTGCCGTATGCAACCGCCGTTGTACATTGTGTAAGAATTTTGAAAGGACTGTCGTTTAGTGGAGAATCCCAACGATACGTTTGACTTTAAGGACTTCATCCTATCCATTTTGCGCCGGTGGAGACTTTTTCTCCTTTGTCTGCTGCTGTTTGCATTCGTCGGCGCAGGACTGCGGGCGTTCAGCTTTGTCCGGAATTCCTCTGAACCGGACGGAAAAAAAAGCCTGTCGGCGGAGCAATATGAGCGGCTGACCAATCAGGAAAAGATGCTGAAAGTCCAGATCGAGGAGCAGGGGAACTACCTGGCCAACAGCCTCTACCTCAATTTGGATGTCTGGCAGCTGCAAACCTGTGAGATCGTGCTGACTCTCGCCCCCCGTCAAACCCTTTCCTCTGAGATGGACGCCTTCCAGCTCAAAAGTCATACCGCCGCGTTGGGAGATGTGCTGCGCGGCGCCCTTCTGGGGGACGACACCGCCTCGGCCGTATCCAAGGCCCTCGGCTTGGATGAAGCCCAGCAGCGGTATGTCAAGGAACTCATTTCCATTGAATATCTGGACGATACGGCCGCGCTGCTGCTGCGTTCCGTCTATTCCACGCGGGAGGGGGCCAAGGCCATAGCCGACGCGGCCTATCAGACGGTGACGAGCACCTTCTCCAAGTCCGGCGCCTTCTCATCCGCCTACACCCTGGAAAAAATGGGCGAATCGGTTTACGGGACCTATACGGATGAAAGTCTGCTCCGGCGCAGCGAGGCGGAAACCCAGCTGGCCAATCTGCAGACGGCACTGACCGCGGTCCAGGAGCAGCTGCGGACCGCGCCGGTCACAGGGAGTTTCAGCGTCTCCTCCTGTATCAAATACGGCATACTCGGCGGCGCCGCCGGGCTGCTCATCGCGTTTTTGCTGACGTTTTTGCTGGACATCATGGATCCCCGGCTGCGTCACGCCGGTCAGCTCAAAAAGGATTTGGGCCTGAAAGTTCTGGGATCTCTGTCGAAGAAACAGACGAAGGGCAAATAGTTTGAAAGAAAGGCACCGCCTTACTTTCAAACGGGTTTTGTGCCTTTCCGGCTTCGCCGGGACCGGCATAACTCCCCGGTCTCTAGAAAGGAATTGAGTTATCGACATGTTGAATTGTATCGACCGTTGGATAGACCGCCTGGACGGCGTATATGAACCGCCCTGTTCCACCGCGGAAGCCGTAGACAATATCGCCGGGACCCTGCTTCATCTGGGCGGCGACACGCCCCGGCATATCGCCGTGGTCAGCACCCTTCGTTCCGGGGAACCGGCGCGCTGCTGCTCCCTGCTGGTCGAGCGGCTGAAGGCCATGGGCCACACAGCCTGCGTCGACGGCGGCAAGGACGCGGCCTGCGCGTTTGTCTTTCATCCCTGTGATGAAATCCTTTCACAGGAAAGAAGCCGCCCCCTTCTCCAGGTATGCCGGGAGACGATTTTTGTGGAGGCTCTGAAAAAATCGTCGGTTTCCTCGATACGGGAAGCCTGTTCCATTATGGGGGAAAAGACCGACATTCTCGGGGTCATCCTCGTTTGATCCATATAAGCGTTTTTTCCGAACCGCGTGTGCTCTATATATGAGGGATGTGAGCGATTGAACTTTATAACAGCCGTTTCAACGATCTACGTGGCCGCTTTTGTCCTCATCTATATTGTCGCCGCGTGCAAGAACGTGCGCATCAAGGCCACACAACTGTATGCCCTGACGTTCGGCTTCATCCTCTCGCTGTCCATCATCGCCTTTTTCACCAAACCGTATAAGGACGACGACCTGACATTTTATTATCAGCTGTTGCAGGAGATGCGCCAGAATGGGCTGCGTTGGACCTTGACGGAGTCCATTTATGCATCTGACGTCGTTGTCAATTTGTATTTTTATCTGATTGCCTGGACGGGGGTCTTTCAGCTCCTCCCGGCCCTGTCCATCGCGATCATTTATTCGTTGCTGTTCGCCTCGCTGTATCAGATACAGAATCGGTATAAGACGTCTCCCTATTCCCTCCTTTTCTTCCTGATCGTGCATTTCTCCTTCCTGTTTTTCCGCTGGACGCTCTCCGGCATCCGGAATTATCTGGCTTTCGCCCTCTTCGCCTATGCGGTCATACGGGAATTCGCGCTGAAAAAACAGGGACCGCTGAACTGGGTGCTTTATCTGACGGCTACCTTTACGCATTTTTCCCTGGCGTTCTTTTTGCTCATCCGCGTATTATGCTCCCGGCGCCTGTATGGCTATGTGCGGCGCTGGAAATATGTTCTTGTCGGCTGGGGGCTCATCTCCGGCCTTGCGGCGCGTCTGCTCACCCTTGTTCCTATCGGCATCGTACAGAAGATCGGAGCCAAAATCCAAGTGTATTTTCTGTATATGGAGTTTGACATGCGCAAGGTTGTGCTGCGTTTCCTGTTATTCGCGTTGATGTTGTTCATGTACGGCATGGTCCACAAACACAACCGGCAGGCCATCGCCGACAAACAGCGATATTATGCGTTCCTTGAAATATCCATGCTCCTGATCCTGGGGTCGGTTTTTATCCCGCTTCTGTTCGACCGTTGCGTCAGTTTTCTGTTGTTCGCTGGCTTTCCTTTGTTTGCCGATTTTTTCGCCTGCACGGAAAAACGCAGCCGGTATTTGTTTCTATCCCTGCTCATTCCCCCCACAGCCTTCATGGCCGGCATTCAGCTTGTTGATGCGTATAATTTCTGGGCATTCTTTTAGCAGTATCCCGTCATATGCGCCGAGGCCGCCCGATGATAGTCCCCGCGAATCCTCTAAGACCCTTTTATCGGTACCGTGCGGCCCATTCATGCGCAAAACGGTAATTGCCCCATCCCGAATCCGGACCAACACGCCGTGTCTGACGGTGTTCGGGTTTCGATTCAGGTTTACGCGGAATATATCGGTCCGCCGAAAAAGGCAGGGATGTAAATGTCGAAATCCGTTACCAAAAATATGATGGCCAAGATGGCGCTCAATATCCTCAATGTCGTCCTGCCGCTCATCACCGGCCCCTATCTGGCACACGTCCTCGATGTCGAACTCTATGGCCAGTACAACCGTGCGTTCGCTCTCATCAGCTGGTTTATCCCTTTTGCCTCGTTGGGAATATACAATTACGGGATCCGGGTCATCAGCCAGGCCAAAAAAGACCCAGTCCGTCTGGAAACCCTTTTCACCTCCCTGTTCACCATGGGGGTGATCAGCACCACGCTCGTGACCGGCGTTTATCTGCTCTACGCGCTGTTCGTCCCGTCGGCCGCCCTGGTCCCGCTTTATCTCTTGCTCTCCATTCAGCTGGTTGCCAGTGCCTTCCTCGTGGAGTGGATGAACGAGGCATTTGAAAATTACGGGTTCATCCTCTATAAAACGCTCATTATCCGCGTACTGTATGTCATCAGCATTTTTATATTCGTCCGTAAGTCTGGAGACATCCTGCCCTATACCTTCATTGCCTCCCTCGTCCTTCTGGTCAACAACCTGTGCAGCTTTGCCTATGTCAAACGCAAGGTACGGTTCCGCCGGATCGGCAAACGGGATCTGACCGGACTGATCAAGCCTCTGCTGGTCATGCTCCTGCTGACCAACGCCAGCATGTTCTACACCACGCTGGACCGGTTGTTTTTGTCCGTATTTGCCAAGGATACTCCCGCGTACACCTCCTTTTACACCTTCTCGCTGACCATCACGCAGCTCATCACCAACGTCATCAACGCAATTGTACTGGCGACGATTCCGCGTCTGGCCGCTTATCTGGGGGAAAACCGGCAGGAAGACTATCACAGGCTGCTGCATTCCTCCTCCCGCACCTTTTTCATGTTGGGAATCCCCATGTCGATCGGGATCAGCGTCATGGCATATCCCATCATGTTTATTTACGGAAACGAGGCCTATCTGCCGGCCGGCCTCACGCTCGCCATTTTCGGCGTCCGCTGCCTGCTGTGGCTGTGCGATATCGTGCTGGCCAACCAGGTGATTTTTGTCCACGGCAAGGAGTCCCTGCTCACCCGCATCTATTTTACAGGAGGGGCGGTCAACCTGCTGCTCAACAGCCTGCTGGTCGTATTCCGTCAGGTGCGCCCCGAATGGATGATCCTGACCACCATTGTCTCCGAGATCGTGCTCGTCCTGCTTCAGTGGCGATGTGTGCGTCTGAACTTCGGCAAATCCATTCGCGTTTTCGACTGGCACACCCTGAAATATCTGCTCACCGCCCTATGCTTCTATCCGATCGTGATCCTGATCAACCGGTTCGGCGGGCTGCAGTTCCGCTACGACATGCGTTTTTTCACTATCGTCGTGATCTCGGTCGGCGTTTGCGCCGTCTTCTACGGTACCGTCCTGCTCGCAACCAAAGACGAAGCTCTGTTCCATTTGCTCCGGACAGTCAAAAACAAAATCTTCCGCCGCGGCTCGCGGTAGCCGGTGCCATCCGGTCGCGCGGCGCGCGTTTATATTTCCAGAGCAGACCGATCCAGATGGCCCCCTACCGAATCCAAAGCGCAAAAAATCGGCTTTCACCGCCAGAAGCGGACGAAAGCCGATTTTTTTCATTCCCCTGTCTGCGCGGCATATAACCGTATGGGGTTCCCCTCTTCATCCTCTGCCATGGTCATAAAATGCCATCCGCACGTTTCATAAAATGCGGTATGATCCGTAACCAGATATAGGGTTCCGGTCCCCATCTCCGCCGCTTCCTTTTTCACATGGTCCAGAAGCAACCGGGCGATTCCCCGCCTCCGGTAGTGCTCTTCCACATACAGCGCACAAACATTGGGAGTCAGGTCGCGACGGCTGTGATAATCATGATCGATCAAGCCGACACCCGCCACGATCTCCCCTGCTTCCTTTTGCACGATATACCATTGGGGGATTCCGGCCTTTTGCCGGATTCCCTGCCGGATACTGTCCCGGTACACCTCCGCAGGAATCCCCCACTTTTCGTGGAACCAGCAGGCGGCTTCGTCCAGGCGGTCCGGGCAGTCCCGCAGCGCCGTCAGACACAACACGTCCATTAGGCTGTCCTTTCTCATTGTACCGCTTATTTCCACAGATCCTCCCGCCAGTCGATCCCTTCCCGCTCTAGGAGTATGGCCCTCACCGGGGCGCCGTCCGCCCCCGCGATTTTCAGAGGGGCGGCGAACAGAAAATAGGTGCCCGGTGCCGCCTTCGAGAGATCCAGCCCCTCGAGAAGGAGCATGCCCGCCCCAAGCAGCTGGCGATGGACCGCGGCCGTACATTCCGGCGGGGATACCGACTGCGCTTCGACACCCAAAAGCTCAAGCCCCGCATCGGACAACACGAACGCGGCGCTTGGGCTGATCTGGACCCGCCCTTTGAACAAGATGCGCTTTTTGAGTTTCGGCAGCATCTCCTCCGCCTGGGCGCCGAGGAGGAGCCCTTCTCCCTCCACCACGCTGCATTCCCCTATACAGGCCGTTAAAGGCAGCTCGTCAATCGTCTGCCCATCCGGCATAAAATGCCGCGGTGCGTCGAGATGGGTCCCGTTATGCAGACAGGCGTACAATGCGGACACATTGCATTCGTCCCCGAGCCGGATACGGCGCAGCTCTTCCATATGTGGAGCCGGATCGCCCGGATATACAGGTGACCCGAGCAGTTCCCGGGTGATATCGATGCATTTCATGGGCGCCCTCCTCTTTTTTAAATCGTTGTTTTATTATAAACCCGTTTTCTTTGTCTGACAAGCCGTATATTTTCGCCTTTTTACAAATTTTTTCACCAGAATCAAACATCGCCCCGCATATACTAACGAAAACAAGCAGGCGCACGATACCGACGTGAAAGGAGCGGATTATCATGAACACGCGGCTCAAATTGCCATTATGCGGCATCATCCTGGCCGTTTTTATTTTTTCACCGCCAGTCTGCTCCGGCAGCGGCCAGCTATACACGGCCGCCTACACAGCGTCAGGCGGCTCCGAAACGGCACAAGTCCTGATCGACGGAGGCCCTGCTTATTTCCTTTATCGTCCGGAACACGCTCCATCCGGTCCGCTGGGATCCTATCGTCGCTATACCGGTCTTGAAGACACACAGCCCCTTCCCGTGCGGGAGGAACAGGTACTGGCCCTGCTGGGCTCGGGCTATCCCTTCAATATCGGAGGAGCAAAGCAGCAATACGGCCTGACCGACGCCGAAGCCTACCGGCTGACGCAGCAGGCCTTATGGATCCTGACCGGTCAGGACGATGGATACGAATCACCCGATCTGACGCCGGAACAAACCGCCTATCTGCACGCACTGCTCGCCGCCGGACAGGAGGCTGCGCCGGCGCTGAGCCGGCTGGACCTGTCTCCGGATACAGTCCGGTTCACACAGACGGAACAGGAGTTCCGCACCGATGTGATTCAAAGCAACATCCTGCCGTTCGGCTCCTTGGACTTTTCCGGCCTTCCAGCGCACATCCGCGTCCTATCGGAGGAGGGAACCCCCATTTCCTCGCCGGCGGCGGCCGGCTCCCGCTTTATCCTCGCCTCGGATGGGCCGGTCCCATCCGGCGTCCTGACCCTTCGGTATCTATGTCCGGCGCCTATCCTATATCGCTATGATCCCTCCGGCGACGGTTCCGGTGCTCTCATTCGGGCCGGGCGAAACAGCAGCAGCGAAACCGTATCCGTCCATCTGACGGTGGAAAGCACGCTGGAGACACCCGCCAGTCAAAATCCTGGAACAGGCCGTACCCTGTTCACCGCCATGTGCGCGCTGGGGGTAGCGGGGCTCTGTATCCTGCTATTGTCTGTCCCGATCCGCAGACGGAAACGGACAGCCGGAAAGTAAAATCCCCCGCGGCAGCCGCGAGGGATTTTTTGTTTTGTGTAAGGGGGATCCGCCTATATCAGATCGAGATTTCATGAGCAATCCGGTACAGCTCGAAATCGAAGGGCTTTTTCATCTGCAGGGCCTCTTCGATATCATAATCGACGAGGTGGTCATCTTTGATGCTGACCACACGGTTGCTCTTTCCATCGAGGAGCAGCTCCACCGCATGATACCCCATCCGGCTCGCAATAACGCGGTCCCGCACCGTCGGGCTGCCTCCGCGCTGCACATGACCGAGAATGGTCGCGCGGGTCTCGAACCCGGTGGACTCTTCGATCCGGGCGGCAAGCTCCATGACATGGCCGACACCTTCCGCCACTACGATGATAAAATGCTTTTTGCCGGTGGCCGAGATTCTAATCATCCGCTCCACGATATCCCGGTCGAAATCATACGGGACCTCCGGTACCAGGATGCTGGTGGCGCCGGTGGCGATCCCCACGTTGAGCGCGAGATACCCCGCCCGGCGGCCCATCACCTCCACGACGCTGCAGCGATCATGGGACTGGGCGGTGTCGCGCAATTTATCGATCATTTCGAGGCTGGTGTTGAGGGCCGTGTCATATCCGATGGTTTGCTCACAGCAGGAGATATCGTTGTCGATGGTGCCGGGCAGGCCGACACAGGGAATCCCCCGCTGGGTCAGATCCTTGGCGCCGCGGAAAGAGCCGTCACCACCGATGACTACCAGCCCCTCAATGCCGTACTGCCGGCAGGTAGCCACCGCTTTCTGCATCCCCTCTTCGGTGCAGAACTCGGGGCTACGGGCGGTATACAGCATGGTGCCGCCCCGATGGATGATGTCCGACACGCTGCGCAGATCCATCTCCACAAGGTCCCCGTTGATCAGGCCGTTGTACCCACGGTACACGCCATACACCTGCACACCCTTGCTCAAAGCGGTACGGACAACGGCCCGCACGGCGGCATTCATGCCCGGAGCGTCCCCGCCGCTGGTCAGTACCGCGAGTTTTTTGATAGACATCGGTATCTCTCTCCTTATTTCCCGCGGCCCCTGCCGCTTTCCATAATGTACTCATTATACACTACCCGCCGCCCGCTGTGCAAGACTGGATTTTACCGATAAATGCCCCGGAAAATGCCAAAATCCGGTTCATTTCACCAATTCTGTCCGGTTAGTCCACCACCGCGACATTTTCCTTGCCCAATATCGCCCTCAGCTCGCCTATCATCACATCGTTAACGTTCACCCAAAGGGCATGGGGAGCCCTCACCAATTTCCCGGAATCCGCATAGCGGAGGTAGAGCGGCTCCTCGCCGTCGAACACCCGCACCACCAGCTGCGCCCGTTTCCACTCCGGGGATTCGGACGACGGCACCCGCAGATACAGGCCGTGCCGGGCGGAAGGGAGCCGGCGGCCGTCCGGCGCCCGGACGGGCGCTGCGGAAGGAGCCGCGGGTGGAGACGGGTTCCCTGAAAGCCCGGGAATCGGACGGGGCAGGGCATCGGGCGGAGGGGCCTCATCCAGGCGGCTCACGAGGATCTTCGGATCCTCGTCTTCCCGGACATTGATCCGGCCCCGCGCCACCACCACCCGGCCAGCCTGAAGCAGATGCCCGCACTGGGCCAGGGCTTTGGGGAAGATCACCAGCTCGATGGAGCCCGCCATGTCTTCCAGCGTCGCATACGCCATCTGCGCGTTGCTTTTAGTGGATTTGACATGGACGGACGAGAGCATCCCCAGCAGCAGGACCGTATCCCCGTCTGCGTACTCGGCCGGCCCCTCCCCCATCCCCTCTTCAAAGGACGCCGCGATCCGGTCGGTCCGGGCGGCCTTCATCCGCTCGTGGAGGGCAGTATAGGGTTTCATCGGGTTTCCGGTCAGATACATGCCGGAGACCTCTTTTTCCATGGCCAGAAGCTCGTCATAAGGGGCTTCGGGCAGCTCCGGCAGGACGGGTTCTCCCATAGCGGCATTGTCGGGATCGTCGAAAAACCCGAGCTGTCCCGCCAGATTCCGGCGGTTCTGATCGTCCAGAATCTGGAGCACCGTGTCGGAGGATTCCAGCATCTGGCGCCGGTTGGCGCCCAGGCCGTCGAGAGAACCGCATTTGATCAGGCTCTCCAGGGCCCGCCGGTTGAACTCCCGGTAAAGGGTCATCCGGCGGCAGAAATCGTAAAAGCTGCGGAAGGGCCCGTTTTCCTCCCGCTCCTTTACCAGTTCCGTAATCAGGCCCCGCCCGAGATTTTTGACCGCCAGCAGCCCGAAGCGGATATGATCCCCCGCCACGGTGAAGGCCGACACGCTCTCGTTGACCGAGGGAGGCAGCACCGGGATATGCAGCCGGTCGCATTCCCCGATGTATCCCGCCACCTTGCCCGAATCGAACACGCTGGTCAGCAGGGCGGCCATATATTCCCGGGGATAAAAGCATTTCAGATAAGCGGTCTGATAGGATACCGTCGCATAGGCAGCAGCATGGGATTTATTGAACGCGTAAGACGCGAAAGAGGCCATATCGTCGAAGACTGCGACCGCCACATTTTCGGGAATGCCGCGGCGTTCGCAACCCTCCACCACCACCGTTCCGTCCTCATCGGTCAGGCCGTGGAGGAAGATCTCCCGCTCCCGTTCCATCACATCGTGTTTTTTCTTGGACATGGCCCGGCGGACCACATCGGCCCGGCCGAAGGAATACCCCGCGAGCTCACGGAAAATCTGCATGACCTGCTCTTGATACACGATACAGCCGTAGGTCACGTTCAGAATCGGCTCCAGGGACGGGTGGAGATACCGCACCTCTTCCGGATGGTGACGGTTATGGATATATTTCGGAATCGAATCCATCGGGCCCGGACGGAACAGGGCCGTGACCGCGACCAGATCCTCAAACCGGTCGGGCCTGAGCTGCAGCAGCACCCGCTTCATGCCGGGGGATTCATACTGGAACACCCCGTCGCTGTTGGCCTGGGACATCATCCGGTAGACCTCCGGGGCATCCTGGGGGATATCCTCGATGGAAAACCCGGGTTCACGCCGGCGGATCATCTCCACCGCGTCGGCGATGACGGTCAGATTGCGCAGGCCGAGAAAATCCATTTTCAGGAGACCCAGTTCCTCCAGGATCCCCATGGTATACTGGGTGGCGACGGAATCCCCGTTGAGGCAGAGGGGCACATACTCGCTCACCGGCTTCGCGGTGATGACCACCCCGGCGGCATGGGTGGACGCGTGCCGCGGCATCCCCTCCACCTTGCGGGCCATCTCGATGAGTTCCCGGACCTGAGGATCGCCCTCATATTGCTCCCGCAGTTTTTTGGACAGGGACAGGGCCCGGTCCAGCGTCATATTCAGCTCCCAGGGAACCGATTTGGCCACTGTATCCGCCAGGGCGTAGGGCAGGCCCAAGGCCCTGGCCACATCCCGGATGGCGGCCCTCGCTGCCAGGGTTCCGAAGGTGACGATTTGGGCCACGTGGTCGGATCCGTATTTGCCGATAACGTAGTCGATGACCTGCTGCCGCTTCTCGTTGCAGAAATCGATGTCGAAATCGGGCATACTCACCCGTTCGGGGTTGAGGAACCGTTCGAACAGCAGGTTGTATTTGATGGGGTCGATGCCGGTGATGCCGATGCAATAGGCGCACAGGCTCCCGGCCCCCGAGCCCCGCCCCGGCCCCACCGGGATATCGTGGTCCTTGGCGTACTGGACAAAATCATGGACGATCAGGTAATAATCCACGTATCCCATCTGCTCGATGGTGGCAAGCTCGTATTCCAGCCGCTCCGTGACCGCGGGATCGGGATGTTCGCCGTAATGCCGGCGCAGCCCCTCATAGCAGCGCTGCCGGAAATAGGCGGCGCTGTCCCCCCCGGGGGCGTCGAACCGGGGGAGCTGGGTCTGGCCGAAGGTCAGCTCGACCCGGCAGCGCTCCGCGATCCGGACAGTGTTGTCGAATGCCTCGGGGAGTTCGGGAAACAGCGCCCGCATCTCCTCCTCCGATTTGAGGTAGAATTCCTCCGTCTCAAAGGCCATGGGATTGGGCTCGTCCACCGTGGTGTTGGTCTGGATGCAGATAAGGACCTTCTGCATCCGGGCGTCCTCTTTGGAGAGGTAGTGGGCGTCGTTGGTGCAGACGAGCGGGATGCCCGTCTCCCGGGACAAACGCACGATCTGCGGGCTGATGGCACGCTGCTCCTCCAGCCCGTGGTCCTGGAGCTCCAGGAAGAAGTTCTCCGGCCCGAATATGTCGCGGTATTCCAACGCGATCCGTTTGGCCCGGTCATAGTCTCCCTGGGTCAACGCCCGGGGGATCTCCCCGGCCAGACAGGCCGACAGGGCGATGAGCCCCTCATGGTATTCCTGCAGCAGCTCCCGATCCACACGGGGCCTGCCGTAGAAGCCCTCGGTCCAGGCGGCGGAGATCATCTTGACGAGATTGTGGTATCCCGTCTCATTCTCACACAGCAACACCAAATGGGCGTTCTCGCTGTCCGTGCCGTGAACCTTGTCGAACCGTGTGCGGGCCGCCACATACGCCTCGCAGCCGAGGATCGGCTTGATACCGGCTTTCTTCGCCTCTTTATAAAACTCCACCAGGCCGTACATGACGCCGTGATCGGTCACGGCCACGGCCTCCTGCCCCAACGCGGCCGCCCGCTGCACCAGCCCCGGAAGGCGGCAGGCACCGTCGAGCAGGCTATATTCGCTGTGTACATGCAGATGTACGAAAGCCATCCGCCTTTCCCTCCTTGCGTATCCCGACCCGGGCCGTGTATATGGCCTATGGGGTTATGTCCAGCCAAATCCCCGGATACAAAGCCCTTATGCCATACTCGCCGGTTTGAAGTCCGCGTTCCCGCCGGCTTTCCTGAAAAGAACCCCGGGCCGGCTCCTGGCGAGTATAAATACCGGCGTGCTCCAGGGCCGAGAGCCTTTTTTGAACACCGGCTCAGGCGGCATTGCCCGAATCGGCGTCCATACCATAAGGGGCGGCGTCCCTAGGGCTTTTGGTGGCCATACTATTATAACACAATTGCCGCCCCAGATAAAAGGCCTTTTAAGCGGGGCCCGCCCCGGCCGGGATCCCACCGGCATCGGAATTCTTTCCCATACGACCGGCAGGCCGGCATTTTCCTTTTCCTCACCGCTGTGGTAAATGGTTTTGATAATATCCTCGATGTCGGGTTCTTCCAGGGACAAATCCCGAATTTTCACCTGGCCGGACAGATCGGCGATCAGCTCCGCGGCGCTCATGTCGCGCTTGTTGAATTCGAAGCACACCCGGGCGCCCTCATTTTTGACCACGTCGGCCCGCGGACATGCCGTCCCCCCTCTCCAACATCAACCCCTGTTTTTATGCCGCAAAAAACAAAAGTTTGGTGCTATTATAGCATATTTTGCTGAAAAAGGAAGCCTTTTTTTGGCAATTTCCTAGATTCCTCCTGAAATCCGTACGTTCCCGCTGTCCGTCTCCGTCCCCCGCGGGAGATGAAAATCCCGGAAATTTTCAAAACCCTCTTGACGAAACCGCAAAACGTGTGTATAATGCGGCTAAATCGATAGTGTCACAGACTTGGATGAGAAGAGTAAGCCTCTGCGTCATTTCCAGAGAGCCCGGGCAGCTGCGAACGGGCAATGACAACGCCGCTGAACATGGTCTCGGAGTCGCACGGCCAAAGCCCGGGAAAACCCGGCGCCAAAGCCGTGACGGGGGCGCCCGTTACCGCGCTATGCTATCGGCAGGCAGGGCCTGCCCGCAGCAGATGAGGTCCCATACCGCGAGGTAGGGATAAACCGGGGTGGTAACACGAAGCGTGGCTCTCGTCCCCGAACGGCATGGTGAAACCCATGCCGTTCGGCGGCGGGGGCCTTTTTGTTCCTGTCCCTTATCAAATCTCCAGCCGGCGGCGAATGGCGGCCCCTCTCCCCTTGGGCCGTCCTGCTGCCGCCCGGCCGCCGTCCGAAGAGGCGGAATACCGGCCGAAAATTCAAAAAGGCACCCGTATCATGCCGGCGAATCCCGCGGGATTGTCGGAGCGCTCGTCCGTCCCGCCTGTCACATCGACTCAAGAAAGGCCGTGATCCTATGGAACCCGCCATTCGCATCGAACACCTGACCAAGATTTTCCCCTCCGGCGGCGATGTGGCCGCTTTGCGGGACGTCAGCCTGGACATCGCGCCCGGCGACATCTTCGGCATCATCGGCATGAGTGGGGCCGGAAAGAGTACCCTGCTGCGGTGCATCGCCATGCTGGAAACCCCGACCGAAGGCCGGATTTCCATTGAGGGTGTCGATATCCGCAGCCTGAAAGGCCGGGCGGCGATCGCCCACCGCAAGGAGGTCGGCGTCATTTTCCAGGGCTATAACCTCCTGATGCAGCGCACGGTCCGGCGCAACGTCGCGTTCCCTCTCGAAATCGGCCGCCGCCCCAAACCGGAGATCCGGGAACGGGTGGAGGAACTGCTCCGTCTTGTCGGTCTCTCCGATAAGGCCGGCGCCTACCCCTCCCAGCTCTCGGGCGGACAGAAGCAACGGGTCGCCATCGCGCGCGCCCTCGCCAGCAACCCCAAAATCCTCCTGTGCGACGAACCCACCTCGGCCTTGGACGCTATGACGACCGGCGCTATTCTCGACCTCCTGTGCGACATCAACCGGCGGCTGGGGGTAACGGTGGTGATCATCACCCACGAGATCGGGGTGGTCAAATCCATCTGCAACCGGGTCGCGGTCATCGACGAGGGCCATATTGCCGAATGCGGCGACACTAAAACCATCTTCGCCGCACCGCAAAGCCGGATGACACGAATGCTGTTGGGGATGAAAGGAGACGATGAGACATGATCGAAACCCTGTCGGGTCTGTGGGACAAATACGGCATGATGCTGCTCGAGGGCACTGGTGCCACCCTGTACATGACCGCTGCCTCCGCCCTGTTCGCCTATCTCATCGGCCTTCCCCTGGGTGTGCTGATGATCGTGACCGCCAAAGGCGGCATCCGGCCCCATCCCGTGCTCAATTCCGTCCTGGGCTGGATCATCAACATCGGCCGCTCCATCCCCTTCATCATCCTGATCGTGGCCCTGATCCCCTTCACCCGGCTGATCACCGGCACCTCCATCGGCCCGACGGCCGCCATTGTCCCCCTGGTCATCGGCGCCGCGCCCTTTGTCGCCCGGATGGTGGAAACCTCCCTCAAGGAGGTGGACGCCAAAGTGGTGGAGGCCGCGCAGACCATGGGCGCCACCGGCTGGCAGATCGTGTGGAAGGTCCTGCTCCCCGAATCCGTCCCTTCCCTGATCCGGGGCACCTCCATCTCCACCATCACCCTGATCGGTTACTCCGCTATGGCCGGCACGGTCGGAGGCGGCGGGCTCGGGGATATCGCCATCCGGTATGGATACCAGCGGTATCAGCAGGATGTGATGATCGTCACCATCATTCTGCTCGTGATCATCGTCCAGTTAATCCAGTTCGCCTTCGGCCTGCTGGCGTCCGCCATCGACAAACGCAACCACTGAGAAGAGACGAACAATCCTATTAAAACAAGAAAGAGGGATATCCCATGAAAAACCTGAAACGCATCCTCATTGCTGCGGCCGCGGCCCTGCTGCTCCTTTCCCTGTCCGCCTGCGGCGCCAAACAGGACGACAAAACCATCCGGGTCGGCGCCTCCCCCGCGCCCCACGCCCAGATCCTCAAAGCCGCCGAGCCGCTGCTCAAGGAAAAGGGCTACACCCTCGTTATCCAGGAATTTTCCGATTATGTACTGCCCAACAACGCCTTGGAGGAAGGCTCTCTGGATGCCAACTTCTTCCAGCACGAACCCTATCTGCTGGATTTCAATCAGGAAAACGGCACCCATCTGGTGGCCGTAGCCAACATCCATTATGAGCCGATGGGCGTTTACGCCGGCAAGAGCGCCTCGCTCGACAGCATCCCCTCCGGCGCGCAGATTGCCGTGCCCAGCGATACCACCAATGAGGCCCGCGCCCTGCAGCTTCTGGAAAAAATCGGCCTGATCAAACTCAAGGAGGGGGCGGGGCTCACCGCCACCAAGAACGACATCGCGGACAATCCCCATCAAATCCGGATCGTTGAAACCGAAGCCGCCCAGGTGCCGCGCACCCTGCAGGACGTGGATTTTGCCGTCGCCAACGGCAACTACGCCATATCCGCCGGCGTCACCGACAAGGTACTGGTCAAGGAGGACTCCTCCACAAAATACGGCAACATCGTCGCCGTGAAGGAGGGACAGGAATCTTCCGCGAAGACCACGGCCCTGGTGGAAGCTCTGACCTCCGACACGGTACGCCAGTTCATCGTCGATGAATTCGGGGAGACCGCTGTCCCGATGTTCTGATCCTCCATCCTGAGGATTCCGCCGGTCGAAACCTGATTCAGGCAGAAACAGCCCCCTTTCGGGACGAAACGTCCCAAAAGGGGGCTGTTTTTTTAACCCGTAGATACCTATTCCTTGATCCAGGGCAGCTTTTTCAGCTTCCAGAGCACCAGAAGGACGACGCCGGCGGCGACGAGGACACCCGCGACGATCCCGATGGGAATCCAGATCGAAAACGACGACTTCTCCCCTGCATCCCCGCCGCTTTCGGGATTCCCGGCCACGGCGGCGCTCGACGAATCGGCGTCACCGGCGGACGAGCCATCCCCCTGTAAGGGCGATGTCGTGGCGGCATCCGAGGCCGGATCGGTGCCGGAAGACGGATCTTCCGATGCTGGAGCCGTCGTCGGCCCATCGGGGGTGGTGGACTTAGGAGGCGCCGTTGTGGCGTCCGGGGTATCCGGCGGAGAGGTCGGCTCCTCATAAGCGGGAGGCGCCGTCGTCGTCACAACCGGTGCCGAGGTGTCCGCGTCGGACACGAGGAGCTGGCCGGAGCTGTCGCCAAACGAAGCTTTCATGATCAAGGTTTCGGGATTTTCGATATCCGCGACGTTGCTCACACCCTGGAGATCCTCCTCCTCCGCCCAGGAATACACGACCTCCCCGGCCGCGTTTTTCACCTCAAAATTGCGGAAGGTCACTGTGCCGGTCGCCCAGAGCATCCCCATGTCTAACAGATAGTAATCCTGTAACGCTCCGTTGAGCCAGATTCCCTTGACATTGTCAAAGGTAATGGGATCGCCCTCCTTCAATCCAATATTATGTGTTTCGACTATTGAAGTCATTTTCACGTCGATCCAATCTGTGCTTTTTGTATAGTTGAACAGACCAATGGATCCCTTGGATTCTACCCGGCCATCCCATATATCCACTAAGACCAGGCCACCCACCTTTGTCTTTTTGAAATCTTCGATCTTTACCTGCATACTGATGGTAAAAGGGCCGCCCGAACCAAATAGAGATTTGGGCAGATACTGCCGGATAAAGGGCTGCACGTCGCTGTTGGGGATGATGGTGATCTGCTTGCCGGCGGATGCCGCCGACACGGACGATGCGGTAATACCTGTGAAAACCATTGTCAGGGCCGCCAAAACACAACCGAAACGCTTTCGAATAGATCGCATTTCATAGCCTCCTATTTCTTATCGGAAATGCCTCACTTCACCTGAAAATGAGATCTTAGCCGGAAGTCCTACTATCCATTTGGAGTGTCATTGAAAATCCCTCGTATATCTCCCGAGATATACGGGCTTTTTCATTCCTTGATCCAGGGCAGCTTTTTCAGCTTCCAGAGCACCAGAAGGACGACGCCGGCGGCGACGAGGACACCCGCGACGATCCCGATGGGAATCCAGATCGAAAACGACGACTTCTCCCCTGCATCCCCGCCGCTTTCGGGATTCCCGGCCACGGCGGCGCTCGACGAATCGGCGTCACCGGCGGACGAGCCATCCCCCTGTAAGGGCGATGTCGTGGCGGCATCCGAGGCCGGATCGGTGCCGGAAGACGGATCTTCCGATGCTGGAGCCGTCGTCGGCCCATCGGGGGTGGTGGACTTAGGAGGCGCCGTTGTGGCGTCCGGGGTATCCGGCGGAGAGGTCGGCTCCTCATAAGCGGGAGGCGCCGTCGTCGTCACAACCGGTGCCGAGGTGTCCGCGTCGGACACGAGGAGCTGGCCGGAGCTGTCGCCAAACGAAGCTTTCATGATCAAGGTTTCGGGATTTTCGATATCCGCGACGTTGCTCACACCCTGGAGATCCTCCTCCTCCGCCCAGGAATACACGACCTCCCCGGCCGCGTTTTTCACCTCAAAATTGCGGAAGGTCACTGTGCCGGTCGCCCAGAGCATCCCCATGTCTAACAGATAGTAATCCTGTAACGCTCCGTTGAGCCAGATTCCCTTGACATTATCAAACGTGATGGGATCGCCGGATTTCATCCCGGCATTGTATTCCTCGCACACCGAGGTCATCTTTACGTCCACCCAGTCGGTGCTCTTGGTATAAGCACTCAGTTTGACGACCGACTCGGATTCGACCCGGCCGTCCCATATGTTCACATAGACTTTCCCATTCACGTTCGTCCTTTTGAAGTTCTCCGCCTTCATCTGGACATGCACGGTGAAGGGGCCGCCCGAACCGAACAGGTATTTGGGCAAAAATTGCCGGATGAAGGGCTGCTCATCGGTGTTGGGGATGATGGTGATTTGCTTGCCGGCGGATGCCGCCGACACGGACGATCCCGCAAACCCCACCCAAATCATCATGACTGCCAGCAGGATACACCAGAACCGCTTTCGAAAAAACCGCATTTTATTTCCTCCTTTGTAAAATAAAAACACACTTTTTATGACTTCGTAAATTGAACAGCTTTACCTTTTTTATTATAAATGGTAAGGATTGGAACACACAATAGCTCAATTTGTCTTTTACTTATATTAATTTTGTCTTGTTATCGAAAAATTTTATACACCATGTGAAAAAAGTTTACTAGAATTCCGCCAATTCAAAGACAAGAGGATTGAGAGACTTCCAGCTCATGTTTCCTGCCGGCAGCGCATATATATGGAACACTCATAAGAAAGGCGTGATGCTCGATGAACTCCAATCCCCTTTCCGAACAGAATTTGCAGGAGATGATGGAGAGATACCGTCAGGAGATGATGCAGCTGCGGCGGCGAAGCACATTGCCCGCCGAGGCTGGTGAAACGGCCGGAGGCTCCGCCACCGCCGTGGATAATGGGGACAGACTGGAAACGACACCCGAGCTTATCCCCCCTATCCCCATGCCCCTTGTCACAGACCAGCCCGAGACCGAACCCATCCCCCCGGCGGATACAGGGACCAGGATGGCCCCGCTGCCCTTTACTCCTCCTGAAACCGTGGACGACCTGCCGCCAGCCCGGCAAAATCCACCCGCCGTGGCCGTAGAGCCCGCGGAGCCAGAATATGAGCTCCCCGGTGAGGAGGCGCCGGCCAATGATCTGGCGGACCCGGAAGGCGACATCAGCGCACAGCTCCGGGAGGAAATGATCGAGGGACGGCTGCCGGATGGGGAAAACGAGATGGACGTCACCGGCAACGCCCCCAACCTCATACCCGTGGAAACCACCTATCCCCCCGAGGATGACCTCGCCACCCTGCAGGTACGGGTGTATACCGCCCGCGGCGCCATCCCGATTCAAAATGCCGTGGTCACGATTACCGGCAAAAATCCGGGCAACGACCTGCAGTATGTGACCATCACCGATGTCAACGGCTTCAGCCCACCGGTGGTGCTGCCGGCCATGGACCGGAAGCTGACCCTCCGGCCTGCCGAGAATATCCCCGTGACCACCTATGACGTCCTGGTCGTCGCGCCGGGATATTTCCGGGTACGCAACCGCAACGTGCCGGTATACGGCGGCACCTCCGCCATCCAGCCGGTCGAACTCATCCCGTTGCCCGAAATGGTGGACGGGGGTGAGGAACAGACCTTCTATGGCTCCGCGCCACAGGATCTATGACACGAAAGGAGGCCTCCTCGTGACGGGAGAACCCTATATCCCCGAAACCATCACCGTCCATCTGGGCACCCCGGATTCGAGCGCTCAGAATGTCACCGTCTCCTTTCCGGATTACATCAAAAATGTCGCGTCCAGCGAAATCTATCCCACCTGGCCGGAAAACGCCATCCGGGCGAATGTCTACGCCCAGATCTCCTATGCACTCAACCGGGTCTATACGGAATGGTACCGCAGCCGGGGCTACGATTTTGACATCACGAATTCCACCCGTTATGACCAGGCGTTTGTTCAGAACCGGGACATCTATGACAATGTAAGCGACATCGTCGACGAGATCTTCAACAATTACGTCCGCCGGCAGGGCAGCGTGGAGCCCTATTTCACCCAGTACTGCAACGGCACGACGGTCACCTGCGACGGACTCTCCCAGTGGGGAACCGTTCCGCTGGCCGAGCAGGGGTACACCCCCTATCAGATCCTGACCAATTATTATGGGGACGACATCGAGATCGTCACCAACGCGCCGGTGAGGATCAACGCCCCCTCCTATCCCGGGGTGCCGCTGCGCATCGGAGACGCCGGCAACGACGTGCGCAGCAAGCAGATTCAGCTCAACCGCATCTCCAACAACTACCCGGCCATTCCCAAAATCTATCCAGTGGACGGGGTGTTCGGTCAGGAGACGGAGGACGCGGTGAAGGAATTCCAGCGGATATTCAACCTCGCCCCCGACGGTGTCATCGGCAAACAGACCTGGTACCGGATCGCCTATCTTTACACCAGCGTCAAACGGCTGAGCGAGCTGAACAGCGAGGGCATCCCGTTCGAGGATGTCGAGCTGCAGTATTCCACCCTGCTGCGATATGGGGATACCGGGGACGAGGTGCGGATCATCCAGTATTTCCTCGCCGTGATCGCGGATTTTTACGAGACCGTCCCGCCGGTGGATGTCACCGGCGTCTTCGACGATCAGACCCGGGCGGCCGTGGTCGCCTTTCAGAAAACTTTCGGCCTGGATCCGGACGGCGTGGTCGGCCGCCTGACCTGGCAGGATATGTACCGCGCTTACCGCGGCATCATCGACAGCATGGAACCGAGCGATATCCGGGTCGCGCTCTATCCCGGCACGGTGCTCCGACTCGGTTCCCAAGGGGAATACGTCAGTATCCTGCAGGAATATCTGAGTTTTATCGCCCAGAGCTTTCCCGAAATCCCTGATGTACCGGTAACGGGGGTATTCGGCAACCAGACCCAGGCTGCCGTCATTGCCTATCAAAACCTGATCGGTTTGGAGCCGAGCGGCAACGTCGGCCCCCTGACCTGGAACAGTATCGCCAGCCTCTACGGCGATCTCCGCTACGGCTTCGACAAGCAGCCGGGCCAGGATCCCGGATATACCATCCCGGCCACCAGCGCCGCCGGGACCTGATTCTCCACATCCATATTCAAGAAGCGGAATAGAAAGGCAGGATGCGCCTATGGCCTATACAGACGAAGACAGACGCAACCATATCCGGGAAGTCCAGGAATATCTGCGTGCTATCTCCTTTTTTGACAAGCGGATTCCCCAAATCGGGGTGGACGGCATTTTCGGTGCCCGGACCGAGGAAGCTGTCGCCGCTTATCAGCGCGCCCGCGGCCTCGAGGAAACCGGTACCGTGGGCCGGGAAACATGGAACTATCTCGTGACCGAATACCGGATCATCCAAAACCTGCAGGCGCCGCCGCGCTGCGTCAGCCCTTTTCCTTCTATCACCTATGTCATCCGGCTGGGGGACGAGAGCCCGGTCGTGACCATCCTCCAGGTCCTGCTCGACGAGATCGGGAAACAATATCCCAATCTGCCGCGGGTGCCTATTACCAATGTATACGACGAACCGACGATGCAGGCGGTCAAGGCCTTTCAGCAAGCCTCCAGGCGGGAGGTCACCGGTGAGGTAGCCAAGGGGGACTGGGACCATCTGGCCGATGTGTATAATGCCCGTGTATCCCCGTGAGCTCCTGTCCGGGCAGGGGGAACGTACCGGTTCCGGATCATCGGGCCCCGTTTGTCTTTTTTACCTATATTATTTATAAACGACCGGATAATCCAAACAGGAGAGTGGTTGTGTGAAAAAAGCCACTTTTATCAAAAACGCCTTCATCCTCACCGCCACTTCCCTGTTGCTGCGGACGATCGGGATCTTTTTCCGCATCTATATGTCCAACAAGGTCGGCGCCGAAGGCATGGGCTTGTATCAGCTGATTTTCTCGATCTACGTCCTGGGCTCCACCTTTGCCACCTCGGGGATCTCCACCGCCGTCACCCGCCTGGTTGCGGACGAACTGGTCTGCGGGACACCCAAATCGGTCCGTCATATCCTGCATCGCGCCATTGCGCTGAGTCTCCTGATCGGTGCCGCCTCCACCGCTCTGATTTTCTTTGGGGCGGATATCATCAGCGCGTACTGGATCAAGGACATGCGGGCGGTACCCGCCCTCAAGATCCTCTGCTTCAGCCTGCCGTCGATGGGCGTCTCCTCCTGCCTGCGCGGCTATTTCATCGCCCGCCGCAAGGTGGGCAACCCCTCCCGGGCGCAGATCCTGGAGCAGGCCGTCCGCATCGCGGTGGTCATGCTTCTCATCGACCGGTTTGCCTCCATGGGGATCGCCTACGCCTGCATGGCCGTCATGATCGGGGACACGGTTGCGGAATTCGCATCCTGCGGCCACATGGCCCTCGGCTATTTCCTGGACCGGAGGCGGCTGAAAAAGGAAAGCTTTCCCAGCCGGTCCCCCAAGCCCGCCTATCCGGTTGTCCGGCGGCTGCTGTCCATCGCCGCCCCTATCACCGCCGGCCGGTATCTCAATTCCATCCTGCGTACCATTGAAAATATCCTGGTCCCGAGCTGTCTGGCTAAGTATACCTCCTCCAAAGAAACCGGGCTGTCCCAGTTCGGCATGCTCAAGGGCATGGCGATGCCCCTCATCTTCTTTCCCGCCTCGTTTCTCAATGCCCTGTCCACCCTCCTCGTCCCCGAGATTTCCTCGGCCGCGGCTCTCGGGCATAAGGGCACGGTCAACCGGGCGGTCAAGCATACCCTGCATATCACCCTTCTAGCCTCCATCCTCATCAGCGGCGTCTTTACCGTCTTCGCCAAAGAATTCGGCTTACTGCTCTACGGCAGCGAGGAGGTCGGCTTCTATTTGCAGGTCCTGGCGCCCTTAACTCCCATCATGTACCTGGAAAGCGTTGTGGACGGTATCCTCAAAGGCCTGAACCAGCAGGTCAGTTCCTTAAAATACAGCGTGGCCGATTCCACCATCCGCATTGTCCTGATCTTTTTCCTCGTGCCGGTCCGCGGGATGGAAGGATTCCTGTTTATCATGGTGCTGAGCAATATCTTCACCTCCTTCCTCAATCTCCATCGCCTTCTCACCGTGACCGGCGTCAAGCTCGCATGGGGGCAGTGGATTCTCAAACCCATCCTGGCAATCACAACCGCCGGCGCCGTGGCGCTGCTGCTCGGCCGTTTCCTGCCGTTTGTGCATCTCTCTATGCTCGTCTGGCTGATCGCCGGCATCGCATGCCTGTGCCTGATCTACGGAATCCTGCTCCCCCTGCTCGGTTGTATCACACGTGACGACCTGCATCGCAGCGTCAGCCACTGATCACACAAAAGCCCGCTCTGACAAGCGGGCTTTTTTAATGCCTCTTGAAATTTCGTCCAACATGTCTTATACTATAGGAGTTACCACAATTTGTATGTATTTAAATTAGGAAATAAGGGTTTACCTTTGGCAATCCATAGAATAGTCAATAAAAAATTACTGAAATTATACAATCACTACCACAAATTCCCATTTTAATTGTGAAACACTCTCAATTTGCTTTATCGGCCGCCTATATATTCAGTGTTTCACGATCCATAAACGAAGAATAGACGAAATGCATTTCACATTAGAAGTGAGAGGTGATCCAATGGCAGAAGGACCCATGGAAGAAGCCTATATGCGCTTCCTGTCGGGTGAAATGGACGCATTCGAAATCATTGTGAAGGAACTGCAGATGCCGCTCATCCACTTCATCAATCGTTACATTGGCAACACATCGATTGCGGAAGACTTGGCAGAGAACGTGTTTGTGGAAATCCTGCTGCATCGGGACCGGTACAACTTCAAGGTCAAGCTGAAAACGTATTTGTTCACCATCGCGCGGAATACCGCCATCGATTATATTCGGAAGAATAAACGGCTCGCTCCGTATGAGGTGGACGAGGATTTCAGCCCGGATACCCGGCTCCATGCGTCACCCGAGGAAGCGTATCTGGCAAAAGAGCAGCGAGATACGATCGTGGATCTGATCCAAACTGTAAAAGGCGATCAAGGAACCGCACTATACTTGACGTTGGTGGAAAACCTCTCAAACGAAGAAGCAGCCAGAGTTATGAAGAAGAGCAAGAAACAGATTGAGAATCTGTTGTTTCAGGGCAGACGGAAAATCCGTACTTTAATTGAGAAAGAAGGGATTCTCACATGAAAAACACACAACAATTCTGTGAGAGCATCTATCATAAATATGAACTGGCACTGGAAACTAGACGCGAAAAACAACGTGTGCGCTTCATGATCGTACAGCGCTCGGCTGCCGCCGCCGCAGTCGTGACGGTGGCGGTGGGTTCCTCTGTATTCATCATCCATCAGAAGGACGGAAAACTGCCTGTCACGCCCGGCGCTTCCATCTCCGCGTCGAAGGATCCGGCTGGGCGCGCCCTGATCACCACCGTATCGGCGGGGCTGATGGCCGATAATTTTATTCCCAATATGATTCCGCCTAGCGGAGAGGTGCTATACAGCTCGTCCCTCGATGAGCTGGTGGGCAGCGAGGAGACCGACGGAGCCCTGTTCCGTCTGTCGGTCTCTATCTACGGCGACACGGAGGACGCCAAGGACGGCGTCCGCGCCCAGTGGGAGCAGCAGGGCCTGTCGGTCGAGGATCCGGTTGCTGACGTCCCCGGCGACTGCATCGTCACCGTTGACAAGGAGCAGATCGACCAGCTCGCCGGCGAAGACTTCGGTATCTTGGCCCGCCTGGCGCCCGCTGTCCGGCCGGAGGGATATGACCGCCGTCTGGGCGACCTCGCCGCCAACTGGGCCGAAACGGCCGGCGACCAGGATGTGGTAAACGTCATGATCTTTACCGTTTGGGGGAAGGCGTCCTACACTGCCGTGCCCAATTCCGACCTCTTCCGCGAAGAGGATTTTCTGTCGGCTCTCGAGGGCCTCACCCCTCTGCCCAAGCCGGCTTCGTCCCCGACGGATTCCGCGGAGTCCATGGCACTTTTGGAGCAATACGTCGCGAACCAGACAAATATCCGGACTGCCGCCGAGGCTGTCATGAACGATGCGCTCGACGCCCTGTGCGCCCGCGTCGGCCTGACGAATATCCGTACCAGGCGCGCGGTGTTTGGGATGCCCGAGGCCCCCGCTCCCGGAGAGGCGTTCACCTGGGAGGGACACTGTGAATCCACCGCCTACATCGACGCCTACGTGACCAAGGCGCAGCTCCTCGCTCTCGCCGAGGACAGCGGTGTGCGGTATGTGCACCTCGTCAGCGAAGGATACGAGCTCAACTAGGCTGAAAAAGCCGTATGTCTCAGGCCGGTGCGGGAACGTACCGGCTTGCGGCGTGTCCGGCTTTTCGATAAAATCCGACAGAAATCGGGAGAGGGGGCGGCCTATGCGGTAGCGGGAAACGGCATACAGGCAACTATAGAAAGGGGAAGTTCTAAAACATGAAGTGGAAAACCAATTGGAAAAAGGGCCTGCGAAACGGGATCTGCATCGGCACGCTGCTGCTGTTCCTGTTCCAGTTCGCGGCGATGGCGCAGGAGGGCGGCACCGCTGCCCAGGAGGAGCCGTCGAAGATCTCCCCCCTGCTGCTGGAGGCCTTCGCCCAGCAGCCCGCGCCCATGAGCCTGGACGCCCAGGCCGAAGCCCCGACCGTGCCCACCGCGGTGTGGATCACCGATACCGACCTCACGGAAGCCGCGGCCGCGGCCGCGGCGAGCTCCGGCCTGCTCTCCACCGCCCCGCTGGCGGCGCCCCTCAGCAGCCTGGAAGCCTCGGCCACCATGCCGATCTCCACCGCGCCCACCAATGAAGAAAACCCCGACGCAGTGCAGGACTACATAGAGGCCAAGCGTCTCGCGTCCCGGACACTGTACGCCGAGCAGAACGAGGCCTTTGCGGCGGACCATTTCGACCAGGAGGATATCCTCTACATCAGCCAGTACTCCCCTCTCGTCCTGGTCAACGTCACTCTGGATGAGGTGTACGACCTGACCCGGTATGACGAGGTCTCCTACCTGGATCACTACCAGTCCGGCGCGGAGCTGCAACTGACCAACGCCGTCAGCGCTTCCCGCGCCGACTATGTGCGGGACACCAAGAACTACAAGGGCGGCGGCATCAAGGTCGGCATATTGGACGGCCACATCACTAACACGGCCGGCCTGCCCTCCTCCATCACGGTCAAGCCCGAAAACGTCTATAACTACGAGAATTGCATGCATGCGAAGCGGGTCGCTAAAATCATCATGACCATGGCCCCCAACGCCACCTATTACGCCGCGTGGGCGGACAATTACATCACCAACATCGAATGGCTCCTCTCCCAGGGGGTCAACGTCATCAACATCAGCGGCGAACTGGGAGCCCATTATCCAAATACCATCACCTTCGCCACCACCTGGCTCGACCACGTCGCCTTCAACCACGACGTACATCTGGTGCTCGCGGCCGGAAACAGCGGTTCGGCCGGCGTCAACTCCGCCGGCATGGCCTTCAACGCCATCACCGTCGGGTCGTACAACGACCACAACGGCACCAACACCTCCAATTTCACTGTATCGAGCTTCTCCTCCTACATGCCCACGAAACTCAACGATGTCGCCTCCAAGCCCGACATCCTGGCGCCGGGGGAGAACATCTCCATCTCGGTGGACGGGACGACGGTCGAGGCAGACGGCTCCAGCTTCGCCGCCCCCTTTGTCACCGGCACGGTCGTCTATATGTGCCAGGCCAATACCTCGATGAAGATCCGGCAGGACGCCGTAAAGGCCGCGCTCGCCGCCTCCTGCTTCGACGTCCACTACACGCCGTCGGAGACCGGCTACCGGACATGGGGGAACGGTGCGCTGAACTCGCGTTACGCCTGGACGGTGGCGAAGGACAGCCAGTTCCGTTATGGCATCATCACCAGCACCGATCCGGCTACCTTTACTTATACCTTCTCGACCTCCTCGGCCTCCACCTATGAATTTGTGGCGCTCACCAATCTGCGTTATTCGAAGTTCTCCTCCGGCGACCATACGGGAGATCCGGTTCATGACGGGTATCCGCCCGATCTGGATCTGAGAGTGTACAACAACTCCACCAACGCCCTGGTTGCGAGCAGCACCATGGGAACCTGCTGGAACGTAGAAAAGGTCGGCTTCCCCACCGGCGGTGCCAACACCTTCCGCATCGAGGTGACACACGCAGGGGAACGCAGCCAAAACGGCTATTTTGGCGTAGCCTGGTATTAATTCATCCAAATCTTATATAAGAAAACAGCCGCTGAGGACAGCGGCTGTTTTCTTATATGGGGCGATTCAACTAAAATACATATATATTTTTAGTGATATATACAAAACCGAGCAATTTCGTCATTTTTGGATTATATTGTCAGTGCTATTTCTCAATTAAACGAATAATTCGCGGAATGATAAACATTCCGGGGTTCGGAGACAGGTTATGGAGATGCTGTTTTCCACGTTGGGGATAGGCCGGCGGAAGGATGCCAGTCATCTGTGCATCCGCAAACAAAAACGGTAAGATGTTTGCAACCGGCTTTCGAGTTTCCTCTTAATGTGCGGATTAAGAGATCGATAATCCTTGTGGGAAAACAGTCTGGTGGCGGATTCCATGTCGGCGGATGATGTTTCACCTCTATAACCTGTCTTTCCGATTTCCTTGATGAAAATCGTTTCATCTAAAATGGAAGGCCGATAGTGCCTGCTCGGCAGGTATTCATTTTTTACGCTGCAAAAGGGGTGCCGAACATGAACACAAAGCCGCTGTACAATACCGAATTGTCCAACCCTCCCGCCGCACTGATCCGATTGACAGATATCTGGGAAAACGACATGGTTCCTAACCAATCACCGGGGCGCAAACGCTCGCCGGGGCGCAATGCCAAAGTGAGGCAATGCATCGATATACCATTGGCCATGGAACTGCGTGGGGCGAGCCAGTACGCAACCAAAGTGGTACGGGTATGCACCGTGCTGGACAATATGACCAGCCGCGCTCAAAATCAAGAGCTCTTTCGTGAAATTGAACTGATCACATTGTTAGATGGCTATGATCTTCCGGAAGAACAGGAGCTTGTGCCTTTGTCGGTTCATCAATGGGACATCCCCCTATCCCATTCCGAGTGGGAGAACAAATATAAAGACATCCCCTATCGGATTTATATCCGGATCGGTGAGTACATTGGATTGGATCTGGATACATTATGCAAAAGGCACCGCATTTCAGGCAAAAGACACTATGCATTGAATTTGCCACAGCCGTCGGCACCGAACTGGAAGAGCGCACTCGGCATCACAGCGTATGTCGAGGCGGAACTGACCAAGCAGCAGATTCAGCGTATTGCCGTCGACAAGCGCGTTCGGCTGATCCAAGGCGTGGAGCCCTGACTACTACATATCCACTAGAAAACAGCTGGAAAGGCCCGAAGGGCTTCCCCAGCTGTTTTCTGTTCCTTTCATTGCTCGGATACAGCCGGCACAAAATTGATGAAACCGGCGGAAATATCACAGGATGCCACTTGGATGGTCATACTGTCTCCGATGGTATACCGTTTCTTCCCGGCCGGGTCGCACAGCGACGCCATCGTGTCATAGGATAAAGGAACCCCGTCTATCTCGCTGAGCAGCTCCACACGGACGAGCCCCTCCACAGTGTTGGGCAATTCTACATAGACACCGAAATCGGTGACGGCGCTGATGGTTCCCGTGAACACCTTTCCCAAATACCCCGCCATATATTCGGCCTTATAGCAATCTTCACACTGCCGCTCCGCCGTCATCGCCCGAATTTCGCAGGCAGTGGATTCATCCGCAGCCGCGGCGGAAAAGCTTTCATAGCGTTCAAACAAGGCGGCTCGGGGGGTGTGTGCCAGCACATCGGACAAAATCCGATGTATGGCCAGGTCGGGATAGCGCCGTATAGGCGAGGTAAAATGGCAATAGTCCTCCAACGCCAATCCATAATGCCCCAAGGGATTGTGACTGTACACCGCCTTTGCCATAGAGCGGAGCAGTCGGTCGGAAACCAGACGGGCATAAGGGGTTTCCCGGGCTTCTTCCATCAAGGAACGCCACTGTATTTTCGAAATTTCCTCCGGCAGCGCAGTTTTCATTCCCAGTGACCGGGCCAGATCCGCCAGAATCTTCAATTTTTCCGGATCCGGCTGCGCATGCACGCGATAGACAAACGGCAGCTTTTTTCTCCTGGCCAGCGCTGCGACTGCCACGTTGGCCGCAATCATAAACTGTTCAATCATGCCCTCCGCCTCCCCTGTCAGACGGGGCTGAATGAGCAACGGGTGGCCTTCGCCGTCCAATGTAAACTGCGCTTCCGTACTGATCAAATCAACGGTTCCCCTTTGCTCACTCGCTTCACGCATCCGTCCGGCTATCAGCCGCATCGCGTCGAGAGACGATTGGACGGGATGGTATTTTTCCTGTATCTCTTTCGTCGCAGTGTTCTGGAACAGATCGTTGATTTCGCTGTATACCCCTCGTACTTTGGAACGGATGATGGCTTTGGTCAGGCGGACATCCCGGCACACGCCCTGTTCATCCAGTGTCAGCAACGCGGAAAGCGTCAGCTTGTCCTCCCCAGCACCGAGCGAGCACAGCCCATTGGAGAGCGCTTCCGGGAGCATAGGGATAACCCTGTCGGCAAAATACACCGAGGTCCCCCGTTTCATGGCCTCCCGATCCAGCGCAGATCCCGCCGTGACATAATGGGACACATCCGCGATATGCACACCCAGGAGCCAGCCGTCCCCCTTCCTTTCCAGGGACACCGCGTCGTCCAGATCTTTGGCATCCCGGCCGTCGATGGTGAAAATGCACCATTCCCGCAGGTCTTCCCGGTTTTCCCTTTCCCTGTCGGAAATTCCCCTCTCCCGCTGACTCTCCGCCTCGGCGAGCACCTCGGCCGGAAAGACATGGGGGATTCCCGCGCTGTCGATAATGGCATCCGCGCAGATCCGCGCGGAGTCGGCACTGCCGTATACCGTTTCCACGCGGGCTGTCAGCTCTCCCTTTGCGGTATAGGCGAGCGAAAACCGCACCTTATCCCCCGGCACGGCCCCGCCGAGGGCCGATTTTTTGACCGGGACGGGAAAACGGACGGCGGCGTCCGGCTGCACAGAGCAGCCCGTTTCATCCTGCCTCAGGCGGCCGCTGAACAGACGGCCGCCTGCCTCTTCGATCTGTACGACCACCCCCTGTGGCCCCCGTTCATCATAGGCCCCGAGCCGGATGAGGATACGGTCACCCGGCAAGGCATCCCCCAGGTTCCGTCCAGCGATGAAGCAGTCCTCCCCTTCGTCCAGGCGGGCAAAGCCAAAGCCGCGTGAAAGCGACAACAGCCGCCCGTGGACGCAGCCGGCTGTTTTTGGCAAACGGTACTTGCCTTTTTTGCTTTTTTCCAATTCTCCCGCATGTTCGAGGGCTGCAAGCGCGGCCCAAAGGGCGGGACGTTCGTCTTTACGCAGCCGCAGCTCTCCCGCCAGCATATCCCCCGTCATGCCCTTGGCCCGCCGGCTGAGCTTCCGCAGGATCCGGCCCTTCAGATCCCCATTGCGGTTCGTCTGCCGTTTGCCCACCGCCGCTTGATTGGTTTTCGATTTTGCCATATCATGCACCATTCCTAACCCGGACAGCCTCGTCCTGTTTTCAAAAAAAGCCCCGCTCTTCCGAGCGGGGCGCTGATCTTCTATCGTCTTTTACAGAAATTTTGTCAGCAGCATCGCGACGAACACCAGCACAAAGAAGGAGAAGGCAATATACTTCGTCCACTTTGCCAGGGCCGCATCCAATGTCCTCGCCTTGCCCTTTTCCATAAACGAATCCGCCGCACCCGCAATAGCGCCCAGATTGGCCTGACGGCCCTCCTGCAGCAGCACAATCGCAATGATAACCAGCGAAAACACGATCAGCACCGCTCCGATGATATATTCCCAAACGCTCATGGTCCTAGTCCTCCTCGGTTATTGTGACACAAGAGTACCGATATATACTACCACAAATCCAATGGGAACGCAAGGGTTTTCTTCCCATTTCTGGCGTTTCCCGCATTTTTTAACGTGACATCCAGCATTTTCCGGAAAAGCGGATGCACTTTCCGAATGAATATCCAACGAAATGGGCAAGCTATTTTCGGCACAGATACATGTCAATCTTGCGTTTGCCGTATCCGCTGCCGGAACCGCTATCGAACGGGATACACTCCGTCCGGCAGCGGTTTTCCTTTTGTCCGGCCGGAGCGTTCCATCGTCTTTTTTGCCCTACAGACGTCCGACCTGTACGTAAATCCCATAGGTGGACTGGCCCTCTTCGCCGTAGTAGACCCACACGTCGTCATAGGCCGGCACCTCGATCCGCACCGCATAGCGGACCGAACCGAGACCGGTATTCGCCCCGGCATCCACGACCGCCCTCAGATCCGCCTCAGTGATCGCCTCGATGGATGCCGCGCTGCCGCAGATGCGGATATTGCTGATCACCTGCTGCTGCACGGATATCGACAGATCGGCCGGCCGGTTCTGGAAAACCACGTCCCGTTCGGTCATCAGGGTCATGTCCAGTGTTTTGTCGACATATCCGCCGATGTCCAGCCTGACCATGACCTCGCTGATATTCTCCAGCACCGTTACGCCCGCGGGAATATTGAGAGGAATCACGCGGAGTGTATCCCCCGGCGTCAGATGATCGAAGTCGATATCGCCGAGATTGGCCAGGGACTCCGCCGCGCTGTCGACCGACTCCTTCGGCCCCACCAGGGTGATGGAAGTGGCTGACAAGGCTACAAGGTTCGGATTGGAGGCAATCGCGGGCGGGACATGGAGAAGGTTATAGGTAAAATCGATCGTCCGGTGGATGTAGACCGGCACCGTGACATTGACCGTCTCGGACTGGATCGGTTCTCCCGTCGAGGGGTTGAGCATCTGGCAGCCCTTGAGATCAACTTCATTCCCATCGGCGTCCAACGCCACCAGCCTGGCAGCGTAAACCTGAACCGTACCGATGGGTTTATCCGCCTCTACCCTCGCGACAATGGACGTGATCCGGCTCACCGTGGCACGCGGCCCTTCCAGCTTGACCATACTGTTTTGGAAATAGGTCCTATCCAGCATGGGCTCCCCCAGCTGCTGGGTATCCGGGTCTTCTACCTGTACGGAGGATATATCCATACGCACCGGCAGATCCACGGTATCCCAGTAATCGCACTGTACTGTAACGGTGGAGGGGGTGTAGCCGGTGATTTCGAAATCGGCGTTCTTGTTGGTTTTGGACACCGAGATATTGAGCACCGCCGGACCTGCCGTCTGGATGAGGTAGGTTTCCGCCTTGACGGTGATATCCTCGCCTCCCAGGTAGTCGATGACCGACCGGGGCCCGCTGACCGTGATTTCCACCGCCAGATCGGGGGTCTCGATGACGCGGATATTGTTGTTCTCCGCATAGGTATCGGTCAGATCGATCGCGGCATCCTTCCGGATGGTTTTGGTCTTGACGTTGGCAGGGCCGTTAACCACCAAAGCCCAGACGACAATGGCGATCACCAGGGAAAGCCCCATCATGAGCTTATCGTTATGCAACAGGATATTCAAGGAGAGTTTCTTTTTCATTTGGACTTCCACCTCCGGAACGGCCCAAACTTCCGGGGCTCTCCATCCTTGGCGCCGCGGGACTTATCCCACAGGATGCCGTTTTCCAGCGCAACCCGCAGGGCTTCGGGGCTGTAATTGCGTTTGAGTTCACCCGAAACCGCCATCGACACCGTCCCGGTTTCTTCCGAGACGATCACCACGATAGCGTCTGAATTTTCACTCATCCCGAGCCCCGCGCGATGGCGGGTCCCCAGCTCCCGGCTGATCCGCATATTGTCGGAGAGCGGCAAGATGCAGCCCGCCGCGTGTACGCGGCCGTCCCGGATGATCATAGCGCCGTCGTGCAAAGGCGCTTTGTTGAAAAAGATGTTGCCGATCAGCTCCGGGGTCGGGTCGGCGTCCACAATGGTGCCGGTCTTGATGATCTCCCCGAGTTTGGTGGTGCGCTCAAACACCACCAGCGCCCCCATCTTTTGCTGCTGGAGGGTCGAAACGGCCCCGCAGACGGCTGAAATCGCCCGCTGCCAGCTCTGGACATACCGCTCGTTTTCCTCGTCGCTGCCCCCGAAAAGGTTGAGCTTGCCGATGCGGGAATGTCCGGCCTGTTCGAGCGCCCTCCGGATTTCGGGCTGGAAAATCACGACAAGCACGATCAGCGCATTGTCAAACACGATTTTCAGCAGATATTTCAGGGTGGTGAGCTGCAGCAGGTGTGCCATCCCATACGCGATCCCGAGCAGACACAAGCCCTTGAGCAGCTGTTCCGCCCGGGAATCGCGCACCAGTTTGATCAGGCTGTATATAGCAAAGGCCACTAGAAGGATATCCAGTGTGTCGATCAAATAGTTATATGAGGAAAAAAACTTCACAATATGGTCCCAAACTTCGGCGAAAAAGGCACCCATGCGCCTCACCACGCTTTCCTGCGCCCACAGAGCGCTTGATCGCTTCTATTTTACCATATTGTGCGATTATTGCAATGGCTTTCTTGCGATTTCCCACAGATGATATGCGGTTTTCTCGATTTGGGCCTCGGTCGTGAACGCGGAGGGAGCCAGGCGGACCGTGCCGTCCGGGACAGTCCCCCACTGCCTGTGGGCGCTCGGGGCACAGTGCAGGCCCGGCCGCACGGCGATCCCCATGCGGTCCAGGCGGGCGCCGGTTTCTTCACTCGACAATCCGTCGATATTGAGTGACAAGACGGGGGCTGCCGCCTCCAGCCGGGGTCGCGGCGTATACAGGCGGAGCCCTGGGATGCTGCCGATCCGGTCGTACAGCATCGCCATCAGGCGGATCTCGTGCCGTCCGATCCGGTCGACACCCATCTTCATCACCCATTCCATCCCTGCCCGCAGCCCGCAGATGCCGGGGGTGTTCACCGTACCGCTTTCCAGACGGTCGGGCAGTTCCTCCGGCTGATCGAGGAGCAGGGATTGGCTGCCGGTTCCACCTTCCATCAATGTGGGCAGCGGGGTGTCGGGCCCGCAGAGAAGCATACCGGTCCCCATTGGGCCGTAAAGGCCCTTGTGCCCCGGCACACACAGGTAATCGATGTGGTCGGCTTCCATATCGACAGGCAGGACGCCGGCGCTCTGCGCGGCGTCGACGATGAAGAGCAGCCCCAGCCGATGAGCCATCTCCCCGATCCGACGGATCGGCAGACGGCACCCAAAGACATTTGACGCGTGGATGCAGAGGAGCGCTTTTGTCTGCGGCGTGATGCAGCGGCGGAAATTCCGAACCGTTTCCTCCGGATTTTCCGGGACGACCGTAGCCACGGAATAGACCGGCGCACCTGCGGACAGGGCTTTCAGCGGCCTCATGACCGCATTATGCTCCAGGCTCGAAACCACGATATGGCCTCCCTCGCACAGCAGGCCCTTGAGCACCATATTGAGTGCCATGGTACAGTTCAGGGTAAATACCACATGCGCCGGATTCTCCAAATGAAAAAACCGGGCGGCCGTCTCCCGGCAGCGATAAATCTCCTGGGAGGCGGCCATCCCCATGGCGTGCCCCCCTCGTCCGGGATTGGCCCCGTAAAGCTCCAGCGCCTGCCGGACCGCCTCCCGGACACATGACGGTTTCGGCCAGGTCGTGGCCGCGTTATCGAGATAAATCATGTCATCCCGCCCTCTCGCCGTCCTCTGACGCGTATACCGGCGTTTTTGAGAAGCTGTTCCGCCTTGTCGCCGTCGCCGTTCGTGCGGAGGCTGTACCCGCAGCCGTTATTGCCCTGCGCGTCCACGGCGCGTTGTACATAAGCGGTAAAGCCGTTGCGCTCCAAAACCGATTTGCCCCGCATGGCGTTGGTGATGGAGCTGACGTGCAATATCCATTCCATTGTTAAATCCCTACCTTTCGAGAGGCACCCCCGCCGCGTTCCTGCCACAGGATTCCGCTCTTTCGGGCAGCAAACGTCCGGCGGAGGCCACCCCATGATGCCATCCCAGGCACTGCCACACACCTACTGCCAATATATGCGCCGGGCAGGCCGCAGGGAACAACAAAACGGGATATCGGGAACCGCTCCGCGGCCCGTTTCGAGCCCCCGGGCAACTTTGCACAGACAGGCAGCGGACGGCCGCCCGGGTCTTCTTTTCCTTCCGATACGAGCCGGGGGACGAGCCCGCTTCCATGACAAAAACAAAAAGTCCCCGCCGAAGGCAGGGCTTTCTGACTGTGAAAAAGTGGTGAGATTTTCAAAAAGACACGACAGTTATAAAGGATACCGTATCCTGCACATGAAAAGCCCCGTCCTACCGGACGGGGCTTTTCGATAACCAGGATTATGCCTTCGAAAAAACATACTGAGTGACGCTTTCGAAGAGATCGCCGGCTTTCAGAAGCGTGGAAGGAAATTGAGGACGGTTCGGGCTGTCGGGAAAATGCTGGGTTTCCAGGCAGAAGCCCTGATGGCGGTAGAGGCCGGCGCCGCCCTTTCCCACGTTTGTCTTCAGCCCGTTGGCCGTATAGAACTGCACACCCGGCTGGTCGGTCAGACAGTCCATCCGGATGCCGGTTTTCGGAGCAAAGGCGGACAGCACCCGGCGGAAGCCCGACCCGTTCAAGACGTAATTGTGATCGTATCCGCCGCCCAAACGCAACTGAGGCAGCGGGTCTTCGATATCCTGTCCAATCGGCTTGCCTTCCCGGAAATCGAAGGGGGTTCCCTCCACCGCCAGGAACTCACCGGTGGGAATCAGCTTGCCGTCGACCGGGGTGATCGCATCGGCATCAATAGTGAGGACGTTGTCGAGAATATCCCCGCCATCATAACCATTTAGGTTAAAATACGCGTGATTGGTCAGATTGAGGACGGTATCCTTATCCGAAACCGCCCGATAGGCGAGCTCCAGGGCATTCTCATCCCGGACAGTAAAGGTCACGGAGACCGTAAGGCGGCCCGGATAGCCCATATCCCCATCCGCGGAGACCAGGGAAAAGCGCACGCTCGGCTCCCCGTCATCGCTAAGGATCTCCGCATCCCATATATACTTATCGAAGCCCGTTTCGCCGCCGTGCAGGTGGCCCCGGCCGCTCTCGTTGCAGCCGACGTCGTATGTTGTGCCGCCGAGCGCAAACCTGCCGCCGGCGATGCGGTTGCCGTAGCGGCCGATGGTGGCACCCTGATAACCTCCGCAGCGCCGATAATCTTCCAGGCTGTCATAACCGAGCACGACATCCCGGCTGTCGAAGCAAAAACTTTGCAGCGTGGCACCGTAAGTCAGAATACTGGCGGACAGGCCGTTTCGCCCTTCCAGGGTGATGCGTTCGACCGGACGTCCGTCCGGCAGGGCGCCAAAAGGCGCGCGGGTGATCGACATAGGTTTTTCCATCCTTTTCTCACCAGATTTTGGACCTTTCCCTATCCGTTAGCATACCTCTGCCCCTGCTTTCTGTCAAGATATAAAAGGCCTGGCAGGCAGGCCGCCCGGCTGAAAATTTTTTTGCGGAATACTCTTGACAAAATCCGCCTTGGCGCATACAATGAAAACAAATCGAACAGCAAAACCGTTGAGTAAGAGTAGTAGGTATCGTTTCAGGCGCGCAAAGAGAGCTGCGGATGGTGGGATCGCAGCAGCGGCGGCGGTGTCGAATGGACTTACGAGGGCAATCCGAAGCCGGATCGGCATTAGGTGCGACGGGATCTTCACCCGTTATCATGGAAGCGCACATCATGGGTGTGCGGAAAAAGTGCATCCGCCTGTAGGGCGGGTGAATGTGGGTGGTACCGCAGGAGTCAGCTCTTGTCCCTTATCAGAGGGGACGAGGGCTTTTTTGTTGTCTTAAAACGGAAAGGGGTGAACGGCATGGACAGACGATGGCGATGGCGGCTGACAGTCGAAACGGCGGGCGGCAGAAAGAGCGCCGCCGGAACAGCAGGAGCCGGGGCGATGTTTCTGTCGCCCGGCAAAAACTCACACACACGATGATAAAGGAGAGATTTCCATGAAAAACACGACGATAAAACGTCTGCTCGCCGCCGGTCTCGGCACCGCCCTGCTCGTCCTGTCCCTGACTGCCTGCGGCACCAACGAAGGCGGCAGCGGATCCGGGGATGCCAAGCTTCCCACCATCGGGATCATTCAGTACGCTATTCACTCCTCCCTCGACAACTGCTACACCGGTTTGATCCAAGGATTGGAAGAGGCGGGGTATAAAGACGGAGAAACCTGCAAAATCGACTTCAAAAACGCCCAGGGCAATGTCACCACGGCTGACCAGATCGCGGGAACCATGGCCGCCAAAAACTACGAACTGATCGTTGGGATCGCCACCCCGGCCGCCATGGCTGCCAGCGGCGCCTCAAAGGGAAAAATACCGGTGATCTTCTGCGCGGTGTCCGATCCCATTGCCGAAAACTCCAAGCTCGTCCAATCCCTGGAGAAAACCGGCGTGAACTGCACCGGCAGCTCCGACCGCCTGAACCTGGAAGGCCAGCTCAAAATGATCCGCGCCTTTCAGCCCGATGCCAAGAAAATCGGGATCCTCTACAATATCGCGGAAGCCAATTCCGCCTCCAACCTGGCGGAAATTAAGAAAATAGCCCCTTCCTACGGCTTTGAAATCGTGGAAAAAGGCGTTCAGAACGCGGCCGATATCCCCGCCGCCGCGACTGTCCTGGCCTCCCAGGTGGACTGCATCAACAATTTCACTGACAATCTGGTGGTGGATAACCTTCCTATCGTGCTTGCAACCGCTAAATCCAACAAAATCCCGGTCTACGGCTCAGAAATCGAGCAGGTCAACAAAGGCTGCCTCGCCTCCGAAAGCCTGGATTATGTGGCGCTCGGCAAAGAGACCGGCTTGTTGGCCGCCCGGGTGCTCGCCGGTGAAAACGCCGCCGACACCGCGGTGGTCCTGGTCAAGGACAGCTTTCCTGTCTATAACGCCGACGTTGCGGAGAGCCTCGGCCTGTCCATCCCCGACGCCTACGCGGAAGCGAAGAAAGTCACCACCACGGCCTGACCCGGGCGGCAGCAGCCGTACTCATTCGAAAGGGGTCCGCTTGAGACATGCAGATATTTCTACAACTGCTGATCATGACGATCAAACAAGGGTGCCTGTATGGAGTACTGGCGCTCGGCGTCTACATCACCTATAGCATCCTGGATTTTCCGGATTTGTCGGTGGATGGCACCCTAACTCTCGGCGGCGTGATCTCCGGCATCCTGATTTTCCACGGTGTCAGTCCCTGGCTGGCCCTCTTGGCAGCCTTTTCCGCAGGTGTCGCGGCCGGGTGCGTGACCGGGCTGCTCCACGTCAAACTGCATATCCAGCCCCTTTTGTGCGGTATTCTCGTGATGACGGCTCTGCTTTCAGTCAACCTGATGATCATCAAGGCCGGCACGAACAACATGAACATCGTCTATTTTTCCCAGACGCATCTCACCGTCGCGGAGGTATTCCCCATCTCCCTGATCCCCGAATACGTCGGCGGATTTGAACTCCGTCCTCTCGCTGTGGCGGTGGCGGTGGCCCTTATCTGCAAAATCCTGCTCGACTGGTATCTGCGGACCAAATCCGGCATGCTCCTGCGTGCTGCTGGAAGCAACGCCCAATATGTCGTCCAGCTCGCCCGCAATCCCGGCATGTCCAAAATTCTGGGATTGGCGCTCGGCAACGGCTTTGCCGCCCTCGCCGGGGCCCTCATCACACAGGACAAGGGGAACGCCGAGCTCCAGATCGGGATCGGTTCCGTCGTCACCGGCCTCGCCTCGGTTATTATCGGCGTCAGCCTGCTGCGCAGACTCCGGTTCCCGCGGAACACCACCAAGGTATTGCTCGGCTCCATCATCTACATGACGTTCTCGACGATCGCCACTCTCCTGCAATGGAGCGATCAGCTCAAACTGATTATGTCGGCCTTGTTCGTGGCGGCGCTGGTACTCAGCAATATGCTGGATAAAAAAGGAGGGCGTATTCGTGGCTGACCAGCTCATCCGCTTTGATCACATCGTCAAGCGCTTCCATGTGGGGACGCCGGACGAAACCACCTTGTTCGACGGCTTCGACTTCGGCGTGGACGAGGGGGAATTCATCTCCATCGTCGGATCCAACGGGTCAGGCAAGACCACCCTGCTCAACTTGCTGTGCGGCTCCCTGCCGCTGGATGCCGGCCGGCTCTATTACCGGAACCGGGACATCACCCGCCTGCCCGAACACAAGCGGGCGGCCTTTATCGGGCGGGTGTTCCAGGATCCGGCAAAGGGCTCCTGTCCCGACCTGACGATTTTGGAAAACATGGCCCTGGCGGACAACAAAAAGGGCCGGTATTCCCTGGCCCCCGCCATCGGCAAAAAACGCATCGACGCCTATCGCTCCATGCTTGAAATCTGCAACATGGGACTGGAAAACCGTCTAGGCCAGCCGGTCGGCTCCCTGTCGGGCGGACAGCGGCAGGCCCTGGCCCTGGTGATCGCAGGTATGACCGACATCGATATTCTGGTGCTTGACGAGCACACCGCCGCCCTTGATCCCAAGTCTTCTGAACGAGTCATGGAGATTACCCGGAAGCTGGTGGAGGAGCGGAAGGTGACCACCCTGATGGTGACGCACAACCTGCGCTTTGCCGTACAGTACGGTACCCGGCTGGTCATGATGCACGCGGGGCAGGCCGTCCTGGACCTCAAAGAGGAAGAGAAACGCGCCGCCTCGGTCGATGTCCTGCTGCAGAAGTTCAATGAAATCAGCATCGAATGCGGCAACTGAAGATGTGAAAAGGGGTATGCGCATGACCGACCTGCTTTCTCTCGGCGAACTGCTGATCGATTTCACCCCGGCCGGGGTTTCGGAAAACGGCAATCCTGTTTTTGAACGCAATCCCGGCGGCGGCCCGGCCAACGTCGCCTGTGCGGCCGCCCGCCTGGGCGCGAAGGCCGCCTTCATCGGTCAGGTCGGGTACGACCCCTTCGGCCGTGCCCTAATGGATACCCTCAGACAGGAAAAGGTGGATGTCAGCCGCCTGCGTCTGTCGGATATGTATCAGACCACCCTGGCGTTCGTCCATCTGGACGAATCCGGCGACCGCTCCTTTAGCTTTTACCGCCGCCAGGGCGCGGACACCATGCTCCGGACGGAGCCCGCCGATTTTAAGGCCGTCGAGCAATCCCGCGTCTTCTTTTTCAGCTCGGTCATGATGACGGAAAGCCCTGCCCGTGAGACCAGCTTCGCCCTTGCCGCCCACGCAAAGGAACGGGGCGTCGTGACGGTATTCGATCCCAATCTGCGGCTGAATCTGTGGGCGGGCGAGGCCGAGGCGAGGGATTGTATCCTGCGCGCCATGCCTTTCGCGGATATCGTGAAGGTGTCGGAGGAAGAGCTCGTTTTCCTGACCGGCGAAACCGAGCTCCGTCGCGGTGCCGCCGTTCTGTACGCGCGTTTCCCGATGAAGGCCCTGCTCTGCACCCTCGGAGCCAAAGGCGTCCTGGCCCTGGCCGGGGACGAGATCATTGCCCGGGACGGGCTGCCCGTCAAAACCGTCGACACGACGGCGGCAGGGGATTCCTTTACCGGGGGATTCATTACCCGCCTGCTGGAGGAAGGGACGGATATCGCCTCCCTCTCCAGAGAGACGCTCACCCGTATATTGGATTTTGCGAACACGGTCGGGGCTTTGACCACCACCCGCAAGGGCGCCATATGCGCCCTCCCCACCAGGGACGAGGTGGAGGCACAATTGGCCTCGAATCAGTAAATACAAGAAAGGATGATATCCATGAGCAGCAAAAAAACCGACCCTTACCGTATATATCTGAGTGAAGAGGAAATGCCGCGGCAATGGTACAACATCCGGGCCGATATGAAGGAACAGCCCGATCCCTACCTCCATCCCGCCACCCATCAGCCGGTGGGGCCGGCGGATATGCTGCCCATCTTCTGCGAGGATCTCTGTGCCCAGGAGATGAACACCACCGACCGGTATATCGACATCCCGGAAGAAATCCTGAATTTCTACCGCATTTTTCGACCCTCTCCCCTGATCCGGGCATATAATCTTGAACGGGCGCTGGATACTCCCGCGAAAATCTATTACAAATTCGAAGGAAACAACACGTCCGGATCCCACAAGCTCAATTCCGCCGCCGCCCAGGTGTATTACGCCAAAAAACAAGGCCTGACCTGCCTGACCACCGAAACGGGCGCCGGTCAGTGGGGTACCGCGCTTTCGATGGCCTGCGCCCATTACGGCCTGGATCTGACCGTCTACATGGTCAAGGTCAGCTACGAGCAGAAGCCGTTCCGCAAGGCTGTCATCCAGACTTTCGGCGCCGATATCGTCCCCAGCCCCTCCGACACCACCGAAATCGGGCGCGCCATTCTGAAAGCCCATCCGGGCACCGGCGGCTCGCTGGGCTGCGCGATTTCGGAGGCGATCGAAAAGGCCCTGCACACCCCCGGCTGCCGCTATGTACTCGGTTCGGTGCTCAACCAGGTGCTGCTCCACCAGTCCATCATCGGCTTGGAATCCAAAGCGGCGATGGAAAAGATCGGCGAATATCCCGACATCGTCATCGGCTGTGCCGGCGGCGGCTCCAACCTGGGCGGCCTGATGGCGGCCTTCATGCAGGACACCCTCACCGGCGTCCGCACCGGCACGGAATTCATCGCTGTCGAACCCGCCTCCTGCCCCTCCCTGACGAGGGGCCGGTATGCCTATGATTTCTGTGACACCGGCCATGTCACTCCCCTCGCCCGGATGTACACGCTCGGCAGCGAATTCATCCCCTCCGCCAACCACGCGGGCGGACTGCGTTATCACGGCATGAGCCCCATCCTGTCCAAGCTGTACCACGATGGGTACATGAAGGCCGTCGCCGTGGAGCAGACCAAGGTGTTCGAGGCCGCCATCCAATTTGCCAAAGAGGAAACCATCCTGCCGGCCCCCGAGTCCTCCCACGCCATCCGCGCCGCCATCGACGAAGCGCTCAAATGCAAAGAAACCGGTGAGGAAAAAACCATCCTTTTTGGTCTGACCGGCACCGGCTATTTCGACATGAACGCCTATACCTCCTACCTGGAGGGGACCATGACCGATTACATCCCCACCGACGAGGATTTGCAGGCCGGTTTCGACACCCTGCCCAAAATCGACGGAATCCAATAACACCCTATCCGCGCCCCGGCAAAACGGTATACCGTTTTGCCGGGGCGCTTCTCTTCTGCCAAGAGAGCCGTTCTTGACCAACGCCACCGCAAATCGTGACCTTTTCCAAGAAGGAAAATCGTATTATACTAATTGTACAAATAAGTATTGTAAAAGGGGCTATGAATATGGAGATACGACTGCCCATAGAACTGAAAACCGCGGTGATTACGGAATGCTGGACCTTTGAAAAGCTCGCCGTAATCCAATCCTCCCCTCTTGCCGATGACTGGCTGGCCAGCCATCTGTCTTTGTACATGGATGCTGAATTTTCCTGTTATTTCGGGGACGGTGAATCCTATTACGATCCCGCCTATTACAGGGATATCCTCCGCATCGAGGAGCTCCCTCTCTTCCCGCTTTCCGAAGAGGAAACCCTGTCGCTCATCCGGCAGAACTTGCGTGAAGGGCGTTATGTCATGGTCATGCTGCATCAGGGAATAGAGGAACGGGATGGACGCAACGACTATCACGAGGCGCTCCTGTACGGCTATGACGACGAAAAGGAGATTTTTTTCACTCCCGCCCTGCGCATGACCAGGCTGGTGGAACGGGAGCTCCCGTTCGATGCGGTGCACGCCTCCCTCGTCCGGCTCAAAGCCCATATGCTCCGGGTCCCCGACGACCGTTTTTTCTGGTCGAGAGAGTATCAGTATCCGCTCTCAATCATCCAGATCCGGGAAGATTACGTCCCGAACCAGGTATACGAAGCTCTGAAGAAAATCGTGCCGGAGGTTTGGGGGAAATCGGTGGCGGTGACAGAGCTGGATGCCGATATGCGGCTATACGGGGAAAAAACCGTATACAAAGGGCTCGGATGTCTCTACGGCCTCCGGGAGGCTCTGCGGCGTACACTGAACGGAGAGCCGATGCCTCCCACATTTCTCGGTTTTGCCCGCAACCTCAAAAAGATGCTGGAACACCGGCAGAATCTGCTGCATACCATGCGGTATATCATGGACCGCTGGAACATCCAAAACGATGAAATCGACTGGCATGTCCAGTCCTACGCATCCTGCTGTGAACGGGCGGAAAATTGGATGAGTATGGCCTTGAAGGCGGAACTTACAGGAGACACGAGCCTTTACGCCTGCATTGCCGAGGAAATCCCCGCCGCCTATCGGGAGGAATACCTGATGCTCGCCGACTTTTACAACCTCTGCCTGGCTTGGTACTATGAAAACCACACACGGGTGTAAAGAGGATGCTGCAAAATGTAAAATTTTGCAGCATCCCCTGAAAAAACCGCTTGCGGGCCACGAACTGTGGCCCGCATTTTGCGTCTATAATACGCGAAACCGCGCTTTTTCCATGTCTCTGCGTATATTCATGTGTTGTGCGTCAGGCCCTCACACTTTTCGGACAGGCCGAAGCACCTCATATCCGATCCCTTCCGGATAATGGCGCTGATAGTCCGGACACCGCTCTTCGTTCCAGGCGTAGCCCTTGGAGGACGGATCAAAATGCCACGCCAGGCTTTCCACCCGTTTCATCACCTCCGCGCAATCCTTGAGAAAATCGAACGGGGGATGGCCGAACACGAGATAATAGCTTTCTGGAACCGTCCGGATCTCAAATCCCTCCGGGATCCCGCCGTCGAAATCCAGCGGGACACCCAACCCGTAAAAATATCCGCGCCGCCCGTTTTCATAGAACCATCCGGCCGTGTGGCAGGTCACAACCGGATGGGAAACATGGCTCATGCTGTCGATGAACCCACAGACCTTGTCGCAGTCATGCCGTCCCCAGAAACTCATATAGTCCTGTACCTCTTTGTCCCATATGCCGACGTATCGGTGTGCCGGGATATACTCCATACGGATGTGGGGCTGTGTCAATATGGTAGCGCTCATATCCATCTCTCCTCTGTCTTTCCAATGTTCCGGAAACAAAACGGCCTGTACGCTGGACAGGGCCACCGGCCGCGGCTTCCTCCGATACGCCGACGGTGTACATCCATAAGCCTTCACAAAGGCTCTCGTCAGAGCCTCCTGGGAAGAATAGCCGTATTTGAGCGCTATGTCGAGAATCCGTGCGCGGGTGTCGCGGATCTCCAATGTCGCTTTTGCCAGCCGTCTGCCCGCGACATAATGCCGCAAAGTCATCCCGACAATCTCATGAAACTTACTCGAGCAGTAGTAGGGCGAATACCCGATATGCTTCGACATGTCGAGAAGCAGGGATCCCTCCCCCGTCAAATGCTCTTCCAGCCAATCAATCATCTGCTGCGCCGCCTCGTTCCATTCATACAAGCCCTCTCACCTCCTTCGGATATAGAATATCAAAAAACCATCCGTCAATCTTGATTCCACTTGCAAAGTTCAGCGTCCGTGTATCGCCCATGCGAAGGTACACGCCCGTTCCATTCGCTATGATACACGGCCTTAAAAGACCTCAAAAACCCCAAAAAAACCGATTGTCCCACGGCAATCGGTTGATCCGCCGCTCTTGTTAAGGGCGGGGCGTCAGGATGTCTTCTGTTTCAGGTAATCCAGATACCGGTTCCGAATCTCTTTCAGGTTTCTTTGCCGGATCAAGACGATATCTCCTGTGAATAAGGTGAACTGATGATCGGCATTTTGAACGTAGGCCATATTGACCAGATAACTCTGATGGCATCGGAGAAAACGGGGATCGTACAGTTCCTCTTCGATCTCCCCGAGCTTTTTATACATCGTATAGGTCCCGCCCCCTTTTCTATGGAGGAGGCACCGGGTATTCCGGCTTTCCACATACAGGATCTCATGATACGGGATCCGTGTCACGACACCGCGGCGCTGGATTTGATAGGTGTTGATATCGCAAGCCGACAGCACCCGGTCCATCACCATACAAAGCTTCTCATAGCTGTGCGGCTTGAGCAGATACCCTCCCGCCTGAACCTCATAGCTGTCCACCGCGAAATCCGATGTGGCCGTCAGAAAGACAATTTCCCCGGCATAGTGCAACCGTCTTAATTCCCTGGCGACGTCGATCCCCAACATCTTTTCCATGTAGATATCCAGAAAAACGATATCGTAGGCAGTCCCTTCTTGAAACTCATGGATGACATCCACGCCGCTGCTATACAAATCCACCTGATAGGCGATCGATTTGTCCGCAAAATACAGGTCCAGCAGATCCCGGATCATCTCTCTGTCCAGCTGGCTGTCGTCGCATATGCCAATCCGCATCGTTGAACCCTTCCCATGCATTTGATATCAGTAATCAACGGGATATTGTCGTCAAATTCAATACTTAACGTGAATTTTTCTAAATTTGTGCCACTTTTTCCTGCTTTTCATTATAATGTCTGTTGAAGATGAGGAAAAGGTGTGTGTTTGACTATGTGTACATATGAAGTCGTGCAGGAGTCGTTCCATCATCCGGATATTGGGTCATATGCCGCTTTCGGCATCGCGGCATACCGAAAGACTAGCCATTCCAAGGTCAAAATCGCGCATATTCCCGACATTTCGGCCGATGCCGGTCCGGTGGAGGCATTGGCCACCCTATGCAACGCCCTCTCGCTGGATCCCCTCCATCTGCCATACGTGGTCGAGGATATACTCGGCTAGGAATGCGGTTTTGTGCCCCATATTGCCGCCATGCCGGGAGCCCAAAATACCCCATTTTGATCAGCATAGCATATGAGGACAAAAAGGGCAAGGTACCCGCATACGAAAACAGTTCGGGAAAAACGAATCCCGTTTTCCGAATCTCGGACCTCTGATACACAGTCCTGTATCAAAGGGGGCAGATAACCACGACCCGCTTTGGCATTATAGGGGGGCTACTCTCGCCTTTGCGGAAGTCTATCAAAGAGGCGGGTTTACCATCTGGCACCCCGCCTCTTCTACATTATGGGCAACCGGAGGGGCCGTTCACCGCGGCAGATTGGATCTTGCCGACCTTTTGTCGAATATCGCGGTTGAACGCCTCGCGTTGGTCCTCGGTGTAGGTCCTGGCCCCCCGCAGGAGCTCATCACAGAACGCAGCCACGTCCTCGCCGGTTATCTCGAGCACCCGCTTTCCGTCCGCCGCGCCCGATTCAAACAGCTCCAACAAATCGGCATGGATTTTCATCATATCGTAACCGGCCCCTGCCGCGAACATCCACATGCGTTCCTGTATTTTCTTGAATACGTACCGGTACTCATGGGGCAGCTCCTCCACCCTCGCCATCTGTTCCCTGTACTCCCGCTTACTTTGCACCATTTTTTTGATATTGAGATACTCGTCGAAAAACGTGGATATAGACATATGTTCATCTCCCTTTCAGTCGATGGATGGTAGAGGCCAGAAACTCCCATTTCTCCCAAAACAGGCGTAGTTCCTCGCGGCCCGCGTCATTGAGCGCGTAGAATTTCCGCGGCGGCCCCATCGCGGAGGGCTTTTTCTCGATTTCCACAAGCCGGTTCCGTTCGAGGCGGAGTAAAATGGTGTAGACCGTCCCTTCCACCACCTCCGTAAATCCCATTTCATTTAACTGTCGCGTGATTTCATACCCGTAGGTCTCTTTACGGCTTATAATTTCCAGAACACAGCCTTCCAATACCCCTTTGAGCATTTCGGTCAGGTTTTCCAAGAAATCCCCCTCTTCCGTATATTGTAACACAGTATACCGCAGTACTTGATACTGGTATATAGTATAACATATTAGCTGGACTGTCAAGAGGAAAACGATGGATTACACCATCTCATTTTTACCCGCTTTCCTAATCTGGAAAAACGCCACGCCGCGGTTCGATAGGGCAATGGAGCTCTCTCCCTTCCCCACTCATCATGAAAAAACGGCATCCGTCCGCCTCCAAAAAAGGAAGCGGAGGGATGCCGTTGTGTACCGTCCCCAAAGCTTTAGCAGGTCTTTTTTCCGCAATTTTTATCAAAACTCGGGTTGCAGGCGTAGAAATTCTTGCTGTTGAGGTGGTCGGTCGCGATCCGGAGGCCTTCGCCGAAACGCTGGTAGTGGACGATCTCCCGTTCCCGCAGGAATTTCAGCGGATCGCGGACATCCGGGTCGTCAATGAGGCGGAGCAGGTTGTCGTACGTTGTACGGGCCTTCTGCTCGGCTGCCATATCCTCGTGCATGTCGCTGATGACATCGCCCTTGCTCTGGATATAGGCCGAGGTCCAAGGCGAGCCGGACGCGGCCTGCGGCCAGATGCCGGCGGTATGGTCGACGAAATAGGTATCAAAACCCGACTTCACGATTTCCTCGGGGGTGAGGTTTCGGGTGAGCTGATGCACCATGGCGGCGATCATTTCAAAATGTGCCAATTCTTCGGTGCCGATGTCGGTGAGCAGTCCTTTGAGCTCCGCATACGGCATGGAATAGCGCTGGCTCAGGTAGCGCAGCGACGCGCTCATCTCTCCATCCGGGCCGCCGTACTGACTGATGATGATTTTGGCGTATTTCGGATTGGGACGGGCGATTTTGACCGGGTATTGCAGTTTTTTCTCATATTCCCACATGGGTCAACCCTCCTTGCAGTAATCCCAGGGCCACGGATTGCATACCCATGCCCACCGGTCGCCGTTTACCTGATTGCTGGTGACGATATAAGGGCCGAACTGGCGCTCGTATTCCGCGACCAGGGCTGCCCGCTGATCTTGCAGTTCCTGGCGCTTTTCCAGGGCCTGCGCATCCTCACAGTGGGTGTCTAAAAACAGCCCAAGCTCCAGAATCGAGAAATCGTAGGCGTGAATACGGCAGCGCATCGTTTTCTCATCCACAGTTAACCCCTCCTACCAGCCAAGGTTTGTTCAGTTCGGGGAAGATGGTTCCCTGGCAGAAGCCCTCTTCCGGATCATACAGGGTGTTCAGCACCTGCATCGGTACATACGCCATGGCCAGTACCATCGGCTGGCCGTCCGGGGTGTATTCCACCGGCGCCGGTGCCGGTACCGCTGCCGCTCTGCAGGATGCCTGACCGTTTCCGGGGCAGTGTCCGGAACGGTTCATCATGCGGGGCATGTAATAGTGGTTCATGCCGCATTGCTTGTTTTCCAAAGCACATACTCTCCTTTTCATTCGATTGTAGGGGGCGATCCTCTATCAGTTTATGAGCGTGTCCCGGATTGGTGCCATCCGGTTTCCCGGCCGGGAGACCGAAGGAACGCCGATCCCGGCCGATTACATAAAGAAAAAGTCCGGAATGGCTGGCGTTTTAGAAAAAAAAGGTGTATACTGGTCAAAGTAGATTTTACATGAAGGGATGATCGAAAATGAATGTCAGAGTCTATGCGGACACGGAAGCCATCGGCACCGCCGGCGCCACCCTGTTCGCCGCCACCGTGATCGCCAAGCCGGATTGTGTTTTTGGACTGGCCACCGGCTCCACGCCGGTTCCCACCTATCGGAAAATGGCGGAGTTATACCAGGCGGGCGCGGTGGATTACTCCCGTGTGACCACCTTCAACCTGGACGAATATGTGGGACTCGGGCACGAGCACGATCAGAGCTATTACTATTTCATGCACGACAACCTGTTCCAGCATATCAATATCCCCGAAGAGAGCATCCATGTCCTCTCCGGTACCGCGGACGATCTGGAAAAGGAATGCGCCGACTATGATGCTATGATCGACCGCGCGGGCGGGATCGACCTGCAGATCCTCGGCATCGGCCGGAACGGCCACATCGCTTTCAATGAGCCCACTACGGTTTTCCCCCCGAAGACCCATATCGTGGATTTGACCGAAAGCACCATCGACGCCAACAAACGGTTCTTCGCCGATGTAAGGGACGTTCCCCGTCAGGCGCTGACCATGGGAATCGGGTCGATCATGAAGGCCCGGGCCATCCTGATTATTGCCACCGGGGCGGATAAGGCCCAGGCGGTCAAAGATATGATCCAAGGGCCGGTGGATCCGCAGTGCCCGGCGTCCATCCTGCAATTGCACCCGGACGTCACGGTCATGCTGGACGCCCCCGCGGCCTCCCTGCTCGGATAATCCTCCAATCAGAACCGGATTGCGTATTTTACGATATGCAATCCGGTTTTTCCCATCGTCACGGTGAAAGGGGTGTTCATCATCGGTTACATCATAGGGATCGTGATAGGCGCTGTCCTCACGCTGGCCGGGTCGTTGTTGTCCTCATCGCGAACATGGGAGTTTCTGAACGGCTCCAAACGGGAGGGGCTGGTGGAGGAAAGCCTATACACCCGGCGGCTGGGTACCTGCATCGGCGTGGAAGGCATCTTGATCGCCATTCTATCCGGCATATGTATGGAACGCGGCACCCCTATTCCTCTGCTGATTGTCGCCCCGGTCAGCGTAATCGTGTGCGGCGTCTGCCTGTATTTCATACACAAGAATAAACCCACATAAAATCCGGAATCCCTTCGGTTTCTCCATATGCGCCCTCCCCTGCCCGGCCGGACAATTGACAGGGTGGACCGGACATGGTACCATATATAGGAGAACGGTGTATGGGGCAGGAGGAGAATCCCTATGGCTCTGCTGAGCGTCATCATCCCCTCGTTCAACGAGGAATCCAATATCCGCAACACAGTCGACACGCTGTCCGCCGTGCTGCAGCGGGAGCATATCGCCTATGAGCTGCTCTTTGTCAGCGACGGCTCCAAAGATCAGACGTTTCCCCTCATCCGCAGCGCTTCTTTGCAGGACAACCGGGTGCGTGGGGTCCAGTTCAGCCGGAATTTTGGAAAGGAAGCCGCGATTTTCGCCGGCCTGCGGCTGGCCGAGGGTGATTGCTGTGTGGTGATCGACTGCGACCTGCAGCATCCGCCTGAGACGATACCGCGGATGTATCGGTTATGGGAACAAGGGTACGAGGTGGTCGAGGGAATTAAGAGCAGCCGCGGCAGGGAGAAACTGTCCTACAAGCTCTCCTCCGGTGTGTTTTACAAGCTGCTCGGCAAGCTGACAGGAGTCGATATGTCCGACTCATCGGATTTCAAGCTGCTCGACCGGAAGGTGGTCGATGTCCTCAACAGTCTGCCCGAGCGCAACACCTTCTTCCGCGCGCTTTCCTTCTGGGCGGGATTTCGCTCCACACGTGTCGAATATGAGGTGGCCGAGCGGAAGTACGGCCAGTCGAAATGGTCGCTCAAGGGGTTGTGGAAATACGCCGTTTCCAACATCACCTCGTTTTCCTCCGCGCCCATGCAGCTGGTGACGGGGCTTGGGATCCTGCTGCTCATCCTGTCCGTGGTGTTGGGCGTCCAGACACTCGTGAAATACTTCACCCATCAGGCGGTGGAGGGGTTTACGACGGTGATCCTCCTTTTACTCATCATCGGCGGGGTGCTGATGATGAGCCTCGGTATCATCGGCTATTACATCTCCAAAATTTACGATGAGGTCAAAGGCCGTCCCCGGTACATCATCGGGGACATAACCGACAACCTGCACATCCCGGCCGCGTCCGAAGAGTCCCGGCCGGATTGAACAGGAAACCATATACGAGAACCCCGGCCCACATAACGAACAGGCCCTTTGTTTCTCTCCTGCTTTACAAGGATGTTTAAGAGCAAGAGGGAAACCGGGCATAAGGTGACAGACAGGCGGAGATTTCCGTCTGTCTGTCTTTTTTCCTCAATCGCCAGCATACGTAAGGTGAGACAAGAAAACTACACGGCAAACCGCGGAAGCACGGTTTGGAATATAGTCAATTTATCCAACAATCGTTGGTATATTTTTATCATAAATTGAGAATTCCGCCAAATATCACAGATGTCTTTCATGTTTCGTTAGATTATCTTGTGGGGTGAACAGATAAAAGACAGATTTACAAATAGCAGTGCCTCGTGAAAGCATCTTAATCGAGTATTTTAACAAAGTAAGGCGTCATCGTTTCATGAAACGATGACGCCTTAAACATCCATATGAAATTGGCTTGCTGGAGCAGGCCTGTTCGTTATATGGGATTCTTATTTGACCATACCGGCCACTTCGGCGGCAAAATCGTCCTCGCGCTTCTGGAGGCCCTCGCCCTTCTCAAAGCGGACGAAGTCCACAACCTTCATAGCCCCGCCGGCCGCCTTGGCACACTCGGCCACATACTGCTCAACCGTAAGGTCGCCGTTTTTGACGAACGCCTGCTGCATCAGGCAGTTGTTCTCATAGAATTTGCCGATCCGGCCATCCACCATTTTCTGCACGATCGCGTCCGGCTTGTTCGCGTTTTTGGGATCGTTTTTGATCTGCGCGACCAGGATTTCTTTTTCTTTTTCGATATCCGCAGCCGGCACAGATTCCTTGTTCAGGTAAGTGGCGTTGAGCGCGGCAATCTGCATCGCCACATCCTTGCCGCATTCTTTGAGTGCATCGGATCCGCTTGCAGCCGCGTCAGCCTCGAACCGGACCAGCACACCGATCCGACCGCCGCCGTGGACATAGGCCACACAGTCGCCCTCATACCGGACAAACCGGCGGATGCTCAGATTCTCGCCGATGACGAGAATCTTATCCCGCAGGGCGTCGGCCACCGTCAGGCCTCCTTCAAAGGGAAGCGCCAGCAGCGCGGCGACATCGGCCGGGTTCTTGTCGGCAATCACATCGGCGACCGCCTTGACAAACGCCTGGAAATCGGCATTTTTGGCCACGAAATCGGTCTCGGAATTGACCTCGACCACAACACCGACCTTTTTGGCGTCGTCCACAGCCGCATAAACCAACCCCTCGGCCGCGATGCGGGAGGCCTTTTTCGCCGCGGCGGCGAGCCCTTTTTCACGCAGGATATCGATAGCCTTCTCCATATCGCCGTCCGTCTCGGTCAGCGCTTTTTTACAATCCATCATACCGACACCGGTTCTCTCACGCAGCGTCTGCACATCTTTTGCTGTAAATGCCATTATATGACCAGTCCTTTCGCATATTCTGAATGTCGCAGGGAAGGATTATTTCGCTTCGGCAGCCGGTTCTTCAGCAGCCTTTTCCGCCGCGGCCTCATCTTCCGCCGCGTTGTCCTCGCCCTGGCGGCCCTCAAGAATGGCGTTGGCCATGGTACCGGCAATCAGCTTGACGGCGCGGATCGCGTCGTCGTTGCCGGGAATGATATAGTCGACGTCGTCCGGATCGCAGTTGGTATCCACGATGGCCACGATCGGGATGCCGAGCTTCTTCGCTTCGGCGACAGCGATCTTCTCTTTGCGGGGATCGACGATGAACAGGGCGCCGGGAATCTTATTCATGCCCTTGATACCGCCGAGGAATTTTTCCAGTTTTTCGATCTCGTGGTTGAGCTTGATGACTTCCTTCTTCGGCAGCAGATCGAAGGTACCGTCCTCCGCCATGGCCTTGAGCTGACTCAAGCGGGTGATCCGGCCGCGGATGGTCCGGAAGTTGGTGAGCATGCCGCCCAGCCAGCGCGCATTGACATAAAAAGCGCCGGAACGTTCCGCTTCCTCACGGATGGAATCCTGCGCCTGCTTTTTGGTGCCGACGAACAGAACCGATTCCCCCTTGGCCGACAGATCGCGCACAAACATGTACGCCTCCTCCAGCTTGCGGACGGTCTTCTGCAGGTCAATGATATAGATGCCGTTGCGCTCGGTAAAAATGTAGGGGGCCATCTTGGGGTTCCAGCGCCGGGTCTGATGTCCGAAATGGACGCCCGCCTCGAGCAATTGTTTCATGGATACGACTGCCATAATGCAAAATCCTCCTTTGGTTTTACCCTCTGCAGGAGCTGCACGCCAAATGTGATTTTTGACGGCATCTCCGCCAACCGCAGTCTGCGGCACCCGGCGGAGCAACGCTCCCGCATGTGTTTTGCCGCAATAGTATACCACGGATACTGCAAAATGGCAAGCCTGCGCACGAATTTTGGCACTTTCACTCCATCGGAACCGGAAAGGCTCCGATTCTTGGGCAGATTCTACGAGGGTCTGTTATTTTCCGCCGAATATGCCGCCCAGAATCCCATTTTTCCTGGGTCTAGGACCGGGGCAGCAGGGAGGTAAGGGATGGTTGACCAGGATGGTCTCCTCTCCAATCACCTCGATTTCCTTCCAGGAAATCACGATATCCTCGTCATGCCCCAGCAACCCCATGCATTTGGGTCGTCCATGCACGACGATGGAGACGAGCTGAGCCGTGCAGGTGTCTACCTCCACGTCGTCCACGCAGCCGATGCGGGTCCCGTCGCAGACGTTGATGACCTCTTTATCATGCATGTCCGTGATTCTGCAAAACATCTGCATGCCTCCTTTATACGCTCTTTTCTATCAAATCTATGCCCCGATCCGCCAGGATAGAACCAACGGATTTGAGAGGGGCTTCCAGCTTTTTACTGCATGTTTCTCCCTGGATATGGCAATAATGGAAATGCAATGCCATTTTCCGGAGAGGACGTGACCGTATGTACAACAAGGTGGAAATTTGCGGTGTCAACACGGCAAATTTGAAGGTTCTCAGCGAGAGTGAGAAGATGCGGTTGCTGAAGCTGAGCCGGGAGGGCGACAAAAAAGCGCGGGAGGAGCTGGTAAACGGCAATCTGCGGCTTGTGCTCAGCGTCATCCAGCGCTTTACCCAACGGGGGGAAAATCTGGACGATCTGTTTCAGGTGGGCTGCATCGGCCTGATCAAATCCATTGACAATTTCGACATGTCCCAAAACGTCCGGTTCTCCACCTACGCTGTCCCCATGATTATCGGCGAGATACGCCGCTACCTGCGGGACAACAATTCCATCCGGATCAGCCGCTCCATGCGGGATACCGCCTACAAGGCCATGCAGGTCAAGGAACGGCTGACCACGCAAAATCTGCGGGAGCCGACAGTCGAGGAAATCGCCAAGGAGCTCGATCTCCCCCGGGAAGACATCGTCATGGCACTCGAATCCATCGTGGAGCCGGTTTCATTATATGAGCCGGTCTATTCGGACGGCGGGGATACCATCTACGTCATGGACCAGGTGGGGGATCATAACGACGACAACAACTGGCTGGACGAGATCGCACTGAAGGAAGCAATCCGGGGCCTCAACGACCGGGAAAAGAAGATCCTCAACCTGCGGTTTTTCAAAGGGATGACCCAGATCGAAGTATCAGCTGAAATCGGAATTTCACAGGCCCAGGTATCCCGGCTGGAAAAAGGGGCCCTTGAACGGATAAAAAAGCAGATATAGCACGAAACAACGCCTTGCCGGCCAGGCAAGGCGTTGTTTCATCCCAGGGGATGTCTTTTTCAATCGAAATCTAGCACAAAAACGGCCCAAAATTTCAGAGACTTGGCCGGTTACCAAATTATGAGACGTTTTTAACACCACAAGCACCGGAAAGCGATTCCGTGGAGTCGGATGAAGAAACATCCCCTCTGCTTACGCAGAAGGGCTGTTTGCTTTTACAGAAAGATATTTTCCAGGATAAACGCCTGCAAACGGCGGAGCATGGCGCTCTGGGTGAGTTGGGGATATGCGTAAACCATGGCTAGAAAATATCCGTACCATAGTTGAAAGTCCGGATATTTCGCATAATGAAGAAGCGACCGGCTGCGCAGCTTCCAGGGTTTGAGTCCCGCGTAGTGGATACCCCAAACCTTATCCGGAGATGGATAACCTCCAATAGAGGCGTAGCGCAGGTCCACATTTGTCCACCGCCCGGACCAAATCAGAGTAGCTAATTGCATCTCAGGCCAGGGAAATCGGCGGAATACCAGGTCTGCGATTTCCGGCTCCTCTACAGCGCTCCATACCCGAAGGTACTCTTTCATATTGGGAGACAGGCACCACACCGCCGCGTTAACGCCCTGATTTTGAGGGTTTTCGGCCACACGATCGGTAATTTCTTTGGGGATCAGGGCGCCGTGGGGGACATCCCGGTAATGCCGGTGCCAGCACCATCCTTCCTCCCCTTCACTGTCCCGCTTGAAAGCACCCGAGCCGTCCCATTCCATGGCGAACCTTTTATCCTCCAGCAGAATTCCGGCCGGGGTACATAGGTCAAATAAGGAATCATACCGGGTAATGGGCAGCACATCCGCGTCCAACAGAAGGATTTTTTTATAATGAAGCGGCATATCTCCGTCCATACCTAGACGCAAGGCTTGAAACCGGGTCAGAAGGCTATCCCGATCCGTACGTCCGCCAGTCACATGGCTGCGGCAGCGTATTTCACCGATTTCCAGAACATGGTGATATAAAACGCTCAACAGCCGCCGGGCCTCCTGTGAAACATCTCCGGTCACCAGGCAGACCAGGGGATACGGTGTTTCCTGGCAGCGCAAAGCGTAAGCCAGGGTGAGGGCGCCGGGTAAATATCCGTCGCCCCGCATAAGAAAGGTAACATAAGCCATGGGGCCATCCATGGATTCCTCCTCTTCTGGGAGGAATCCAGATGTCCCTATGCCAATTGAGCGGCAACGCGTATTCGCACATAAAATATATCTCTTTTATGCATATTGCAGACATGAGGAGTTCCTCCCTGTGTCGATGGTGTTGGTCATCTGCAATATGCAAGGGTAAGCAAGACGTAAAGCAATGCTTCCACCCCTTTCTCAGCGAAACACAAAAAAGGCTGTGACAGCAGTCACAGCCGGAAAAACAGAAAAACCTCCTAACAACAATAACCCAATTGGAATTTCTTCCAAATAGGTTTGCTGTAATGGCGGCTGTGTGATTCCGGTTATGACAAAACTGAACAAGCCTTGGGCTTTGGTCCGCTCAAGGTTTCATTTCATTCTTGTCACATCCGTTAAATCATCACACAACCTCCCTAATCCTTCTGTTTTTATTGTATCGGATCATCGCCGAACCGTCAATCTCCAAAAACAAAACCGCCCTCCTGCTTACACAGAAGAGCCGTTTCTCTCGATATCCATCCCTCCGGTTCTGCTTTCCAGGAGAAGCGCGTCCCGCAGTTCCGCCAGAGATTCGACGATCAGATCTGGAGGGGTCGGGGCAGTTTCTGCGTCCTTCCGTGACGCCTCGCCCGTTAACACAAGGATGGACGTGACTGGCGTCCCATGCGCCAGCGCGATATCCGTATACAGACGGTCACCGATCACCGCCAGCTCTTCCGGCCGGAAACCCGTCTGCTCCAGAATGAAATCAAGGGTGTGGCGGGCCGGCTTCCCGAAAAATTCCGGAACCGCCCCGGTGGACGCCTCGATCACCTTGGCCAGGGAACCGCAGTCCGGCATCCAGCCGCCGTTTTCCACAGGACAGTTCCAATCCGGGTTGACACCGTAAAACGCGGCGCCGGCCCGGACAGCGTCGCATGCGGCCCAAATCGCCTCATAGGTGATGGTGGTATCGAATCCCAGCACAACGGCGTCGGGGCTCCGCCCGGTATTGACCTGAAATCCAGCCTCTTTAAAATCCTGGATGAGGCAGTCGGTTCCCAGCACCATCATCCGGCCCCCCGGATACCGTTCTCCCAGTACCCGGACCGCCACCTGATTGGAAATATACATCCACTCCGGCGGAATGACGATCCCCATGCGGGAGAGCTTTTCCAGATACGCCTGTCGGTTTTTGGAGGAATTGTTGGTGAAAAACCGATAGGCCCGCCCGGTCTTTTGAACAGTGTCCAGAAACGATTTCGTAAAGGTAAACAACTTGTCGCCAAGATAAATCGTACCATCCATGTCCAGCAAAAAGCAACGGATCCCGTGCAGGCGCTCTGCTATCTCCATCTCGGTCAATGGTCGTGTCATCCCCTTTTTGTAAAGTCTTTCAACATTACATCAATAAAAATACATGTGATACCACGGCGTGTTGCGCACCACGCCGAACAGCAGAAACAGGATCAGGAGAGCCACCCAAAACGGCGTTTCCCCATGGAGGCGGACGGGATGCCATCCTTTTAAAAACGTCCGGAGGAAAAACCACAACAGCCCCCCCACGGCCAAAACCGTGAGCAAAAAGAAAAAGGGATTCAGGGAAAACGCCTCGGCCACGTCTCCGGATAAAAGGGCTTCCAGCATCCGGGTGGTTCCGCAGCCGGGACAGTTGAGGCCCGTCAGCCGATGGAAGGGGCAGGGCGGCAGCCATCCCGTCAGGGGGACGCCCATCCGGTGCAGCAATGCCAGCAGGGCCGCCAGCCCCGCCATACCGCTTACCAAAACACGGTTTCCCGCGCGCGTGTTCCACAGGCGGGCGCAAACAGAGCTGCATGCGGTTTTCACCTTTTCCACTGTTTCATTCCTGGCTCTTTTCATGACCCTCCTCCGGAGCTTGACCCGCCGCGGTCCCTTCTTTGACCTTTTCTGCCAGTTTTTTCTTGATTACGACCCCCTCGTATTTCCGTTTGCACTGGATCCGGCCGACATACCGGCGGTCGCATTCCCCGCAGCGGAAATCGGCGTAAAACGCGCGGTTGCGGAACTTCCACTCCCCCGCTCTCCGGAGATTCCGGTCACAGTGCTCACAGCGGAACTGGAGTTCGCTGCGGGGGATCAGGGGACTGTCGATATCGCTGATGTAAAAGGTTTTGAAGGTGATACGGTCGTAGAACGCTTCATCGGCGGGCAGGATCTCGCCAGCGAATGAAGCGTCGTACAATTTCACGAAAATCCGCGCAGACAGGATACTGTCGTCGAGGGCCCGATGCAGGTCAGCCCCCTCTTCCGGGATCGACAGCCTCTCACAGGCCTTGCCGAGAGCGAGCTGGCGGGACAGATCGTCCCCCATCCGCCTCTGGGCATAGGCCTGCAGATCGGCATAGGCGGACATAAAGGGAATGGTCCGGTTGCCGAAAAACCGCTCGCAGTTTTCAATCAGGACCAGCAGGTCGGTGGTGCTCCAGGTCAGCAGCACCGCGTCGCCCTCCCCAATCCAGCGGCACAGGCGGTCCACCGCTTTGGGGAAGGTGGTCCCGTCCTCCAGGTCGCTTTCGGTGATGCTGGTCAGGTTGGTGACGAATTCCGTCAGTTTTTTGCTGTAAACCGGACGGATAACCGCGTGAAAGGTATCCGCTATCCGCGCTCCGTCTTCCACGCGGACTGCGCCGATTTCGATGATTTCATTGAAATAGCCGTGTGCTTTTTTGGAATAGGAGCCGTTCCATTCCAAATCCAATACGATTTCCGTCATTTGTCAGGCCATATCCCCCAATTTGCCGCCGCCGAGCAGGTGGAAATGCAGATGGGGCACCGTCTGCCCCGCTTCGGCGCCGTTGTTGGTCACGACGCGGAAGCTTTCCACGCCCAGTTCCCGGGCAATTTGAGGCAGCACTTCAAAAACATGCGCCACCAGGCCGCTGTTCTGCTGTGTTACGGCGCCGGCGCCCGGGATATGGGTCTTCGGGATCACCAGGACATGCACCGGCGCTTTGGGCTCGATATCGTGAAACGCCAGCACCTGATCGTCCTCATATACCGTTCGGCTGGGGATTTCCCCGGCTATAATTTTGCAGAAAATACAGTCCATACAGGCCCCTCCTCACTTTGACAGCTGTTTTTCCAAAATCTCGTCCACACTGTTGATCGCGTCGTCCACCCTGGACAGGTCCTTGGCCCCGGCCATGGCCATATCCGGCCGGCCGCCTCCGCGGCCGCCGCACACTGCCGCCACATCCCGGACGATCTGTCCGGCATGCGCCCCCTGCGCCACCGCCTCGGGGGTGCAGGTGCAGCCGATGGAGACGGACCCCGCGTCCTCATCCATACCGGCGAGCACGATCACCGCGCCGCCCTGCACCATGCTCCGGCATTGGTCGCACATCGAGCGGACGGCATCCGCCCCCGTGCCGGTAAAGGCGGCGGATATCACCTTGATGCCCCGGACCTGACGCGCCTTGCTGAACAGCCCCTCGATCTGCTGGCCGGCCATTTTGGATTTGAGGGAATCCCGTTCCCGTCTGAGCTCCTTGATCTCACCCATGAGCTGAACCGCGCGCCGTTCCAGATCCTCCGGCCCGTTCGCCTTGACCGCCGCGGCTGTCCGTCCGAGGAGCTCCTGTGTCTCCCGGATCCGGTCCAATACGCCCGTGCCCGTCACCGCCTCGATCCGGCGGATCCCAGACGCAACGGAAGATTCGCTGAGAATATGGAACAGCCCCAGCTTACCCGTATTGTCCACATGGGTCCCGCCGCACAGCTCCATGGAGACGGTCCCCATCCGGACCACCCGGACCAGATCCCCATACTTCTCCCCAAACAGGGCCATCGCCCCCTGGCTCCGGGCTTCCTCGATCGGCATTTCCTGGACCGTGACCGGCAGCGCAGCCAGGATCCAGGCGTTGACCTGATCCTCCACCGCCGCGAGCTCCTCCTGTGTCAACGCCGAGAAATGAGTGAAATCGAACCGCATCCGCTGGGGATTCACCAGCTGCCCGGCCTGTTGCACGTGGGTGCCGAGCACCTGACGCAGCGCCGCCTGCAGCAGATGAGCGGCGGAGTGGTTCCGCATGGTGGACAGACGGGCGGCCTCATCCACCTGCACGGTCACCGGATTGCCCGCGTTGAGGGAACCCTTCTCCATAACGCCGATATGCAGGATCACGCCACCGGCGGATTTTTGCGTGTCTTTGACCCGGAAGAGGGCGTCGCCTGCCGTAATCACGCCGGTATCTCCCGCCTGGCCGCCGCTTTCCCCATAGAACGAGGTGACGTCCAGCACCAGCACGGCCTCATCCCCTTCGTTCACCGTTTCCGCCGGCTCATTGTCCCGGACGATGGCGGCGATGCGGGCGGTGGTAGAGAGCATGTCATATCCTACGAAGCCACCGGCCATGAGCTGTTCGAGGACCCCCACGCCCGCCTTCCAGGCATCCTCCCCGGCCTTTTTCCGCGCCGCCCTGGCCCGCTGGCGCTGCTCGGCCATCAGCCGGTTGAACTGCTCTTCGTCCACCTGTAAGCCCTTTTCCTCCAGGATATCCCGGGTCAGGTCGACCGGGAAGCCGTAGGTATCGTACAGCCGGAACGCGTCGGCGCCGGACAGGATCTTGTCCGGCATCCCCGCCAGCATGTCCTCGAGCAAGCTGAGGCCGCTGTCGATGGTTTTTTCGAAGGCCTCCTCCTCGTTGCGGATCACCTTGACGATGAAATCCTGCTTCTCCCCGAGCTCTGGATAGGCGCCCTGGTTCTCCGCGACAACTGTCTCGCACACCTGATAGAGGAAAGGCCCGTGGACCCCGAGCAGACGCCCATGCCGGGCGGCGCGGCGGAGCAGGCGGCGGAGCACATAGCCCCGTCCCTCGTTGGAGGGCATCACCCCGTCCCCGATCATGAAAGTGGTCGAGCGGATATGGTCGGTAATGACCCGCAGGGATACATCGCTGCGTTCGGATTCGCCATACGCCACGCCGGTGATCCGGCTGACGTGCTTCATGATGTTCTGGACCGTATCCACCTCAAAGAGGTTGTTCACCCCCTGCATGATGCAGGCCAGGCGTTCCAGACCCATGCCGGTGTCGATGTTGGGATGCTCCAGGGGGGTGTAATTCCCTTTGCCGTCGTTGTCGAACTGGGTGAACACCAGGTTCCAGAACTCGACATAGCGGTCGCAGTCGCAGCCTACGCCGCAGGTCGGGGACCCGCAGCCGTAGGCCTCGCCCCGGTCAAAATAGATTTCCGAGCAGGGGCCGCAGGGGCCGGACCCGTGCTCCCAGAAATTGTCCTCCTTGCCCAGGCGGACGATCCGGGCGGGATCCACGCCCACCTCCTTCGTCCAGATGTCGAACGCCTGATCGTCGTCCTCATAAATCGAGACCCAGAGGCGGTCCACCGGCAGTTCCAGCACCTGCGTGCAGAATTCCCATGCCCAGGCCGTCGCCTCGTGCTTGAAATAATCGCCGAAGCTGAAATTGCCCAGCATCTCGAAGTAGGTGCCGTGGCGGGCGGTTTTTCCCACCCGTTCGATATCGGGGGTCCGGATGCACTTCTGGCAGGTGGTCACCCGCTTGCGGGGAGGCGTGACCTCGCCGGTGAAAAACTTTTTCATCGGCGCCATACCGGAATTGATCAGCAGCAGGGATTTGTCGTTCTGCGGCACCAGCGAAAAGCTGGGCAGGCGCAGATGCCCCTTGCTCTCATAAAATGCGAGAAACGTCTCCCGCAGGTCGTTGAGTCCGGTCCATTTCATTTTCCTGTCGTCCTTTCCATAAAAAAATCCCCCGTCCTGATATGGGACGGAGGCTTCCGTGGTACCACCCAACTTGCATCGCCGACGCGATGCCGCTTGAACCCCTTAACGCGGGGGGACGCGCCGCTCCTCACGGCGTGACTCGGGGACGGCCCCCTGCACCGCACGGATGGACGGCCTTCCAGCCCACGGCAGTTGCCGCGTAGCCGTCCTCTCTGAAAACGCCGGTTTTGGCAGGTTTTTCCCGTCAGTGTCCTTGGCAATATCACAATGTAAATAAAGTATAGGACGGACAAACGGATTTGTCAAGGGCTTTCAGCAAAGCGCCGCTTCGGCGTCTTTTTCCGACTCCGAAGACCATGAAATTAACGTAAATCCCAATTTATGAAATTACAGGCCCTCAAAGCCTCATGGCCGCATCCCTTCATTATGGGGATGGGGACACTGTCGTTCGAGCCGATTTTTATTGAGAGAAAATCGACAGGATCCCCCGGGAGTTCCGGCCCCCCGACTCATCTCCCTCCTTTCTTGCCGGCAAGAAAGGGGGGCAGCCCAGACTCCCGTTGCGGCGTGTCCGCGCATACAATGCGCCATTAACCCGATCCGGCCGCCAAGCGCGCGGACCCTTCCCGTCTCCACGCCGACATACACGGGCAGGATCTTTCTTTACACGACCGGCCGGGGCGCCTCCCCCGATTCCGCTCCGATTTTGGTGATCCGCACCTCCGCCTCCACCTCGAATTCGCAATCCTTCAGCTGTTCGGCCCAATCCTCTTCCCGTCCCCGGATGAGCTCCGGACAGCGCTTCTGCGTCAGCCGCCCCAGCCCAGCCGCATCACAGCCGTAGCCGGTCGAAACGGCGATCGCCCTTTCCGTTTCTCCGCGGATCACATCGGCCAGTTGCCTTTCGGCCTCGCGGATCTCCTCTGCCGACAGGTTGCCCGGTAAAAATTCCTCCAGAATCTCGGCCTCGCAGGAAATCCGAAAACGGTATCCCGCGGCATCCCCCTGCGGCTGTATCTCCACCTTGGTGGAGGCGTTCCGGACGGACAAGGTGATCTTCTCCCCTTCCGGCCGTCCGGCGGCGGGCAGCACATACACCCCCTGCCTGAAATCCCCGCGGGCATAGAGCAGTCCGCGGGTTTCGCTTTCGTCGAGTTCCCCCGCGAAAGCGCCGGAACGGAACAGCGCCGTGCCGTCGAGATGGACGCTCATCTCCTCTTCCTCCCCTTCCACCCGGACGATCGGCATCGCGGCATCGTACATACCGCTGAGGGCCCGTTCCACATCCAGCAGCCGCGTCCTCACCGCGTAGCCCCACTCGTATCCTTCCTCCAGAAGGCGTGCGATGTGTTCGGCCGGGATGGCGGCGCTCTCCGACGGAACCTCCAGCAGCTTGGCCGCCTCTCCGCGGCAGACCACCATATCCACGAGCGGACGCCCCTCGTGGTTGCGGATAAAGTAATCCAAAAGGGTCTCAAGCGGGGCCTTCTCGATCTGCGTCAGGCCGAGCGCGATCACTTTGTTGTGCAGGATGTAGGTGCTTCGCCCCGAATCCGCCACAAAGGCCTTCAGAGCCCCGGCTACCGACTGTCCCTCAACCGTATACACGGACGTGGCGTTTTTTTCCTGTTCGGTCAGGCTGCCGGAGGTTTTCAGCACCTCGATCGCCTGAATGGAAACGCCGCATTCCCCTTCCTTATCGTCGATCCCGATGGCCGTGACCACCACCCGGTTGTTGATCTGGGTCTTTTCCCGGCAGCTCGGCAGCAGCGCCACGGCGATGATGAGGACGAACAGCAGGCCGATGGATCCGACTCGGCTCCCTTTTCTCATACCGACGCCTCCTCTGTCCGCGCCCGCTCGATACGGATACGCCGCCGCCGGCCCGCCGCGGTCAGGATGAGCGGCAGCAGCACGGCGAAAATCCCCAGCAACACAGCCGACACGATCCAGATGAACCAGCGTTCCTGCTGCAGGATAAACCCGCCCAGAAACAAGCCGGCCACTGTAACCGCCGCGCCGCCGGCCACCGCCGCGGGCAGACGAGCCTTATCCCCCAGCATCCTGCCAACGCAGTGGAGGTATAGGACGCCGATGAATGCGGTCTTTATCAGCAGCGCCGCCAGCCAGACCGCCGCGGCGACGATATCCAGACGCTGGAGGATGCTCACCTGCGCCGCCGTGACGGCGGTGTAATACGGGAACAGGACCATTCCGCTGAAATCGCCCAGCACCCCCACCGAGGTCGCCTGGATCAGGGAGGAGAGGATCACCACCCCCGCCGCAAACAGCGCACCGGCCTTGGCCGTCCCGTTTTTGCCGGCCACATAAGGGAGCGCCAGCCCCAAAAGCGCGATTTCGAGCGTACGGGGCAATTCCTCGAGCGCTCCTGAAAGAACCGGACTCATCCCGTCATACAAAAACGGGGGGAAATGGATCCATTCCATTTCGGGGAGCAGTGCCAGGGCGATGCCGACAACGGCGACGACCACGGCGAAAAAGACGATCGAGGCCGCGCGGCCGACCGCCTGGATCCCATAGAAAGCCGCCCCGAACGCCACCGCGACGAGCGCCGCGCAGAGCACGACGCGGGAGAGTCCCGGCGTCAGCGTCGTGGACACGAACTGATTGAAGCGGAGCAGATCCATTGTTTGAATGAGCAGACAGAGCAGGGCGTAGCCCGAGGCTACGGCGGTTCCCCCGCCTTTTCCCCACAGGACATAGGCATAGTCGAGGGTACCGGCCCCGCCCGACCGTCTCCCGAACCACAGCACCGGCAGGATACAGAGCAGAATAAATCCTCCATGCAGCAGAGCCGACAGAAAGAAGTCCGTCCCGTTGGACACTTGATGCATCGTGGGAGCAAAGGACATGGAGATCGCGATCCGTCCCGTCAGCAGCAGGGCGGTCAGCTGTCCCGGGCTGATCTGTGAAACCTTGGTCACGTCTCTTCCTCCTCGTCTCCATCTTTGATTTTGGATCCCCGGACATTTTGGATCAGAAAGCGCTTTTTCGAGAGCTTCCGCCAATCGGCGCGGATGAACACGTCCCGCATCGCCCCAAAGCTGAAGGGGGAAATCGGCGCCATGAACGGGATGCTCTGCACGTTCAGCGCGCAGATGCTGCACAAAAGCAGCACCGCGCCGAGCATCACCCCATACAGGCCGAGGGCCCCGCCCAGCACGATAAAGACAAAGCGCAGGATCGCGATGGCGCCGTACAGGGAGGGCAGGACAAAGGAGCTCATGGCCGTCAAGGCCACGATGATGACCATCGGCGCGCCAATGATACCGGCCCGCACCGCGCTTTCGCCGATGACGAGTGCCCCCACGATGCTGACCGCGTGCCCCACCGCCTTGGGAAAGCGCAGCCCCGCCTCCCGCATGATTTCAAACAGGAAATGGATGAGAAGCGCCTCCACGGTCAGGGGGAACGGGGTGGCGTGCTCCGAGTTGAGGAAGGTCATCAGCAGCACCGGCGGGAACATCTCGGGATGATGGGTGCCGATCGCCACATACAGCCCGGGCAGGAACAGGCTGATGAAAAAGGAGACGTATTTGATGATGCGGATGAAGCTCGCATATACCGGATGCTGGGTGTAATCGTCCATCGACTGAAAATGTTCCACAAACAGGGTGGGAACCACCAGGACAAAGGGGGTGCCGTCCACCAGCACGCCGATCCGGCCCTCAATCACCTTGCCGCACAGGGTATCGGGCCGTTCGGTCGCCTCAACGCTGGTGAAAAGGGAGCGCCGCTTGTTTTCCAGGAAAGGCTGGATATATCCCGATTCGAGAACAGCCTCGAGCGGACAGTCTTGGATGCGCGCGCGGATATCGTCGAGCAGGCGCCGGGATACCCGGTCCTGCATATAGCACAGGCAGACGGCCGTCTGGGTGGTTTTGCCGGCGGTAAGCATCTCAAAGGCAAGCGCCGGGGACTTGAGCCGGCGGCGCACCATCGAAATATTCACCCGGATCGCCTCGGTGAACCCCTCGCGGGAGCCCCGGACCGTCACTTCGGTAGAGGGTTCGCTGATACCGCGGATCATAAACCCCTGCAGCCCGCCCAAAACAGCGTAGGGCACCCCCTCCACCAATACGGCGGCGAAGCCGGAGGTAATCAGATTGGCCAGCTCTCCGAAGGTGGTCACCTGCTGCATATCCACAAAGCCGAGCACCTCGTCCCGGATCCGGGAAATCAGCGTCTCAGCCGACGCACTCTCCCCCGTCATCCGGGCCATGGGCAGGATGACGGCATCCGCCATCAAATGGCGGTCCACCATCCCCTCGACCGTGACCAGGGCGATCTCCCGTGAGCAGACGGTCATCCTCCGGATGGTCAGATCCGCGCTTCCCCCAAAGAGAGCACGCAGCTCCACCAGATTATCCAGCAGGTTATCCGTCAGGGAAACGGGCGGCATTTCCGGTTTTTCTTCCTTATTTTTCATGTTTTTGACCTTGCCTTTCTCTCTAAAAGGGATACAGAGAACACTCTTTCCAGTTTATCCCGCCGGACGCGGAATATCCGTTTTTCCGCGTGCATAACCGGCGCTTCTCCGTCCATACTAGGTAAGCAATGACCGAATCGGTCACGGCATCTTTTCGGCAACATTTATCTCCGTCTGCGTTAAAAATCTTTGAAAAGCGTGCCGTATTCCGAGGATTTTTGACGCAGATGTGGGAAATTTCTCCTACCAAGCCGCCACTGAGCCGTCAGGCGTGATGTATTCAGCGCTTATTTAGAAGCGGGCAAAACACAGACGAAGGAGCCGCGCTCAGGCGCGCGGCTTCCAGCGTCAAGTGAAAGGAAGGGTCATATCATGGCGATCTCGGCTATCCGCACCGTGATAATCTACATATTCATTATCGCGGCCATGCGGATCATGGGCAAACGGCAGCTCGGGGAGCTGCAGCCGGTCGAGCTGGTGGTGACGCTGCTCATTTCCGATCTGGCGGCGGTCCCCATGCAGGAAAGCGGCATGCCGCTGCTCAACGGCCTGATCCCCATTGTGGTGCTCGTCGCGCTGGAGCTGCTGCTCTCGGGACTGATGCTCAAGTCCTCCGGATTCTCCAAGCTGATCAGTGGCAACCCCATCGTCATCATCCGGGACGGCAAACTGGATCAAAAAGCCCTCAAACGCCTGCGGCTGACCGTGGAGGATCTGATGGAGACCCTGCGGCAGCAAAACGCCTTCGATATCCGGGAGATCGAATACGCGATCGCCGAAACCAATGGAAAAATCAGCCTGTTCATGAAGCCGGCCTCCCGTCCCGTCACCGCGGGAGACGTCAAGGCCGCTTCCAAGGACACCGGCGTCCCCATCGTGGTCGTCAGCGATGGCAAACTGGTGGACTGGGGCCTGAAAATGAGCGGCCTGGATGAAGACTGGGTGCGTTCCACCCTGAAAAAGGACGATTGTCCCCTGGATGACGTTTTCTTGATGACGGCGGATAAAAGCCGGCAATATTTCGTACTCCGGAACCAGCAGCTCAAGGAGAAAAAAGGAGCGGCCTCATGAAACGCGTGTTATTGGCTTTTGCATTGCTGGCCGCCGTGGCGGCGGGCTGTGTTCTCTCAATCATGACCGAAAAGCGTACGACCGACCTTCTCATCGATATGACCGACCGCATCGAGGAGGCTTTCGATGCGGAAGAATTCGACCGGGCGTTAACGCTTACCGAAGAGTTCACCGAGGAATTTACCAAACGCACCAAACATTTCACTTTTTTCATGCGGCATTCCGACGTCTCCAAAATCGAGGAAAACGTCATCACCCTCCCTATCCTCTTGGAAGCCGGAGACCACGAGCATTTTCCAGCCGAACTCGCTCGCTGCCGCAACCAGCTCGATAAGCTCGGAGAGCTCGAACTCCCCAGCTTCGATAATATCTTATAAAAACCGTAGGAATGGGATAGCCATATGGAAATATATAAAGATAGGAGACACGAAAAACCGTGTCTCCTATCTTTATATCACTATACCACTTCAAAGCCGATGGCTTGGGCCGGTCTGTTGATTATCGACTACTTGACCGAGATTTTCCGGGTCAGGAGCCAGCGCGTGACGAACAGCAGCACCATTCCGGCCGCCAGGTCGACAATGACCGACCCTACCCCCAGGCTCATCTGGGTTAAAACCGCGGGATCCTGATTCGACCCGATCAGCTCCGGATGTTTCAGCAGATCCAGCAGCATGCTATCGAAGACCAAATGCAGTCCTCCGCTTTCCCCCACACGAACGCCAATGGGCAGCAGCAACATAAACACGATTTCGAGCAGGCCGATCACCGTGCTGCCCGCCAGGTAAAAAACGACGGCGAACAGGAAATTGTTGCTCAAAAACGGACGGGTATTGGACAGCGTGATGGAAAAATACACCGCCGAAAGGGAAGAAAACAGCTGGACAGAGGCAAACACCAGGAAAAGGAGGAGCAAAGACAAGGCCGCGTTCCCCAACCCGGCCTTCAGTATTTCCAGGATCCCCTCGATTTGCAGCAGGTCGAACATACCAAACAGCCCTAACAGGAATCCGACCACGCCGAGCAGGATCAGCAGATAGCCGGTGATCACCTTGGACGCGAGCAGCGTTCCTTTTCCAACGGGCAGAGTCTGCGTCAGATACCCTTCGGCCCCGAAAAGCCCCTTCGCATACCGCATGACGGTCAGGATCAGCGCCAGCACCATCGATGCGATGCCGATGCCGATGCAGGCGATGGCCAGTCCAATTTTCATCTGATGGATATGGAGCGCCTCCGTCAGTTTGCCGAGAAGATAGGACAAGCCAATGCCGAGATACAGCGCGGGCATCACTTTCCCTGCCGCTTTGACTTCATATTTGAGCAGTTTCCCTAACATTTGAACACCTCCCGGAAATACGCGTCGAGCGATTTCCCCGCCTTTTCCCGCAGGGCGTCGGCACTGTCCGCCGCGATCAGACGGCCGTAATCCATCATGACCACGTCATCGAATATCCGCTCGACGTCGTAGATCAGATGGGTGGACAGCAGCACGGTCGAATCCTCCGTATAGTTTTTGAGGATGATATCCAGAATCGAATCCCGGGCGGCCGGATCGATTCCGCTGAGCGGTTCGTCCAGGATGTACAGCTTCGCGGCCCGGGACATCACCAGGATCAGCTGCAGCTTTTCCTGCATCCCTTTGGACATGGTTTTCAGACGCATGGCGGGTTCGAGACGGAACTGCCGCAGCAGCTCTTCCGCTTTCTTCCGGTCAAAGTCCCGATAGAAATCCGCGAACATGGCGAGGGCATCCCGGGCCCTCATCCAGTCGCTAAGATAGGTTTTCTCCGGCAGATAGGATACGATCGATTTCGTGTACACCCCCGGGGCCTGCCCATCGATGCGGACCTCGCCCGCGTAATCGGTGATCAGTCCGGTGAGGATTTTGAACAGCGTGGTTTTCCCGCAGCCGTTCGGCCCCACGACACCGACGATCCTCCCACTGTCAACCGTCAAATGAAAATCCTGCAAAACCGGCCGGGCGTCATAGCGTTTGCCGATCCCCCGCAATTCTACAAGCTTGCTCATGATTCTCCCTCTTTTCTCTCGTTGGTTCCGCTGTGGCCGCCGGTTCCTTCCAGTTCCCGCCGCAACAGGGGCAGGATCTCTTCCCGGTTGCAGCCCAGGCCTTCCATACGGGACAAAAACTCCCGCAGGACGGCCCCCGCCAGGCTGTCGCGCAGCCGCAGGATATGGGCCTGGTCCTCGGTGACGAACCGGCCGGACGTCCGTTCGCTGTAGAGCAGGCCGTCCCGCTCCAGCTCAGCGAGTGCCCGCTGCATCGTGTTCGGGTTTACCCCGAATGCCAGCGCCAGCTCCCGCACGGCCGGGATCCGTTCTCCCGCCCGCCATTCTCCCGTGACGATCATCCGCTGGATTTTTTCAATGAGCTGGAGATAAATCGGCACGTTTGTGTCGTAAACCGTCTCTTGCAAACAGCCGCCCCCTCTCTATTGTATTAAGCGCTTAATACAATAATACATCTTTTTCTCCTTTTGTCAAGAGTTTCACAAGAAAATTTCCGAATCTCGGTTGGCTCCTACCCCGTTTCTGTGTTACTACCATATATTTTAAAAAATTATGTTGACATTTTTATTTATAAGGATTACAATAAAACAAAAATTAATAATTAAAATTTATAAATTTTTAATATTTAATTATATTCACAAATCCGTCTGTTTTCTATTCAATCGTTTTTCGGCATACAGTCAGTACCCGGTTCTTTCTCTCCCATGGTGAGGGGACAGCCGGACTGAAACGAACAAAAAGGGGAAACAGGGATCCATCCATCCGAATAGACACAAGGGACCATCTGGAAAGGAGCAGACATGAATAGAAAAAAGCTCAAAATCGTCAGCCTTCTCTCGGCGCTGACCCTGCTGGTCGGTGCCTCGGCCGGCGTGAACGCGGGAGCCGCCCCCCAGGAGGAGAACCGTCTCGCCGCGCCGCGTATTCCCGCCCGCGTCGTCTCCTCCGGCACCGTCACCATCGAACCCGTCGGGGAGCCCCGCGTGAAAGACGAATCCTGCGCCCTGCCCCCGGACACGGTGATCACTTCGGCTAACCTTACTCAAGTGTTTCGCTATTTGGGGCTAGATGAACAGACGATCCTTCCTTTGGATCAAACCGACAGTACGGAGACGCAAAGTATATCAACAGTTGGAGAACTTGAGTCTATTCTTATCAACATAGAAACTATACAATCTGCATATAGTATGAATGAACCTGAACTACAAATGGATAGAACGCCATCCATTTCTCCGCGTGGTATTGGTATGGGTTCCGGAAACATTCGATTATCTGATACAAATCAAATAAGTTCAACATACTCCCTCACATACTCTTGCTCCGCCAATTATGACCGTGGCAAATGGACCCTAGTAACCGGCGGAGATGTCAGCATATCCGAGGGCTCTGTCGTAATTGGCACAAAGCATAAAATCGACAGCAAAGATTATATCCACTGTCAAATATTGTCTGACCAAACCACCATCCGAATGGATTCCACCATTCATGTGGGAGCCTATATCGTCATTGCCGGTATCGGTCTGTTCCGCACGAATAGTTCAAAAATAGAAGGAACCAATTACTGGTATATCCGGCATTATAAATAAATTTTTTGTCTTCATATTCGCCTGTAAAGCTGCGGGGAGGCTTATTGTGCTTGAATTCATCAAAATGGTGCTGATCTCACTCTGTGTGATTGTGTTGATCATGCTCGGCATACGAAAGCTGTCCGACGTATGCGACTTGACCGGCCTTTTTCGCAAAGATAAATCCGGCCGCGGCAAACGCCGGTAGAATCGCAGGCAACGATTTAAGGCGGGTAAGGGATCTTACCCGCCTTCACGTATGGGAACAGGTGTAAAATGATGAAAAAAACGCCCGCATGGATCGCCATACTTTTCGTTTTGTTTCTGTCCGGCTGTTCCCTTTCCGGTTCACGTGAAAACGCACTTTTCACATACGCGAAAATCGAATCCCGGAAAAGCGAACAGCTCCATACATACGATTCCCCCTATACCCTGTACCTGAAAAATGCCGACGACACGTATACGATGTTTGTGTTCGCGTCACCCGTCCAGTTTTCGGAAGGCGACGGACGCTATTCCCTGATCGATCCCACCCTCGTCGAATCCTCGAGAGAGGGGATCGCCTTTGAAAACAAGGCCAACGCCGTCAAGACCTCTTTCCCGGACAAAGCGGACGGCGCGTTCCGGATCGAGCGCGGCGAGACGTTTTTGGAACTCCGGTTCCGGGACGGCGCTCTTCCCGCCGAGCCGGCCAAAAAAGCGGCGGTGTCCACGTTCGCCGGGGAACCGGCCGACGCCGCCATCTATGAGCAGGAGGGCCGGAGCATGGCGGTTTATCCGACCCGTACCGGTTTCCACCTCGAGGTCACCTGGGACGATGCCGCGAAGGCCGCGGACATCCCCGTGCAGATCACCTCCAGCGATACCGTCCAGACCTACGGCGGAAACGGCACGCTGGTGTTCCGGAAAAACGGTCAAATCGGCGCCGTAATCACCCATCCGCTGCTTTTCTCTCCGGGAGAGGAAACGCCGCGGTGGGATATCGCCGGGGGCATTCGGATCGAGGATTCGTCCCAGGGGTGCTTCACCTTCATCCTGCCGGAGGACAGGGCCCGGGAAGGGCCGCTGACCGCCCTCCTCTCCTTCGATCTTTACGAAAACAAGCTCCCCGACACCGGCGCCGTATCCGCTTATCCCGATACCAACGCCTATCTCAGCCCCGTCAGCCTGGTCGGCAGCCACGCGCAGTGGGGTACCGGCGTCCAGTATATCCGGTTCCGGCTGCAGTACTTTTGCAAGCTGAATCCGGAGGATATCCTCTCTGCCTCGTATCATTTGCGGGTCTTTTCCGGCAGCGGGCTCGAGGAGCTCGGCCTATATAAAATGGAAACAAACTGGTCCAGCACCGGCCTGACCTGGAACACCCGCCTGCCCCCGGGCGATCTGGCGGCCGAGGCCAGGCCCTCCGGAACCGGAGAGCTGGTATTCGACCTGACCGATTTTGCAAAGGCCTGTTTCGCCGACCCGACCTGGATGACGGAATCGAAGGGCTTGCTGCTCAAAGCCGCTTCTCCGGAGAGCGGATATGCGGTCTGCGCCTCTCACGATCATGCGCTTTATCCCCCCTATCTGCGGATCGAACTGCGGGATCTGCCGGAGGAGATTTATGTGCGGGACAATATCAACGAAGTCGAACCCTCTTGAAACTCATAGGAGGGTTCCGCTTTTTGCCTTTCGGGCCCCTTTTCCCCGGCAGCCTGTGTCCGGCGAGGCCTGCGTTTCAGGCAGCCAGAAAACGCCGTGCAGAGGGATAAAGGGCGGCGAGGGCGCCTATCCGGTGACGACGACCGCTTTTGAGCTGAGGATGAAGTCTCTCGATACGTCCGCACGCCACCTTCGTCTTTCGCCGACCCGAAACTGGGACCTTGGCCATAGGTGCGGACGATTGCGGCACTGTGCCGGTGGGAAGAAAAGGCCGTGCGGGGTATCCGGGATTTTCCAATGGAGGATCCTACCCTGCGGTTTGATCCGTTCCGGTATCTGCAAGATCACCGGACAAAAACACCGAGGGTGAAAGCTGTGGCTTTCACCCTCGGTGTTTTTCCGCTGTATATAAATGGCCCCTCTCAGAACAACCCCGCAATATTGAACGCCAGGGTGCCGAACTGATACACGATAAAAGAGGCCACCCAGGCCACGCCGGTCTGGAACGCGACTGTCCCAATCGCCCATTTCCAGGAATTCATCTCCCGCCGCATGGCTGAAAACGCGGCGACACAGGGCATGTACAGGAGCACGAACACCATAAAGGACAGGGCGGCCACCGGAGTGGCGAACACCTCCTGGAGCACCGCCGTCATCTCCATGCCGGTGGGCAGATAGAGGATCGTCAGGGTTCCCACCACCGCTTCCTTAGCGACGAAGCCCGACACGAGCGCGACCGAGGCCTGCCAGAATCCAAAGCCGAGAGGCGCGAAAACGGGCGCGATGGTTTTGCCGATGGCCGCGAGGATACTGTCCCCGGTTTGGTCGGGCGGCAGCATCCGGAGGCCGGGACTGAAAGACTGCAAAAACCAGATCACCACCGACGCGGCGAGGAGGATCGTCCCCGCCCGTACGGCGAAATCCTTGATCCGCTCATACAGGTGCCGCCACAGCGTCTTGAGCGTGGGCAGGCGGTAAGGCGGCAGCTCCATGACGAACGGCGCATGCCCGCCTTTGAGGACCGTTTTTTTCAGAAACATGGCACAGACGATGGCCACAATCAGCCCAGCCGCGTAAATCCCAAAAACCACCAACCCCTTATAGGCGGGGAAAAACGCGGCGATGAACAGCCCATAGACCGGCATCTTGGCCGAGCAGGACATGAACGGCGTCAGCATCATGGTCATGCGGCGGTCCCGCTCGTTTTCCAGCGTTCTGGCCGCCATAATAGCCGGGACCGAGCAGCCGAACCCCATGAGCATGGGGACAAACGAGCGGCCAGACAGGCCGGTTTTATGTAGCAGCTTATCCATGATGAAAGCGGCGCGGGCCATATATCCGCTGTCCTCCAGGATGGACAGGAACAAAAACAGCAGCAGGATCTGGGGAAAGAAGGAAACGATCGAGCCGACGCCTTTGATCACCCCGTCGCAGACCAGGCTGACCGCCCATCCCGACGCGTGCACACTCTCGAGACCGGCCCGCACAAAGGGTGTGAAGCGGTCGGTGATCAGCGCGTCCAGTCCTTCCGTCATCCAGCTTCCGAGGGGCCCGAAGGTGATGAAGAACACCAGGGCCATGACGCCGACAAACAGGGGCAGGGCCAGATATTTGTTGGTGACGACCGCGTCCACCTTGTCCGACAGAGTCAGTTCCCCCGGTGCTTTCAGGCGGGTGACGCATTCCTCGCAGATCTTGCAGATGAAGCGGTATTTCTGGTCCGCTATAATCATGTCCCGTTCCCCGTAGTGGCTTTCCAGGGAGCGTACGATCTCGTCGATCAGGTGCGCCTCGCCGTCGCTGAGCTCGAGCGCCTCAATGGTGGGGGTATCGTCATCGATCAGCTTGACCGCCGACCAGCGCAAGGCCATCCCTTTTTCCATACACTTGGGCTCGATAATGTCCTCGATGCGGAGGATCGCCTCGAGAACCCGGCCGGTATAAATTTCGTCGATCACATAGGTGGAACGGTATTCGCTGCCATGATGTTCCCGCCGTTCATGCAGCTGGTGGCTGATATAGGGATTCATCCCGTACTTGTCGTTGATCCGTTCCGCCAGGCGCTGTTCGTCAAAGGGGGCGAGCACGGCGCCCGCCTGGTTTTCGCCGGTATGGTGGGCCCGGTCGATCAATTCCTTGATCCCCCGTCCCCGGCTGGCCGCCACCGGGATGACCGGGATACCCAGATGGTGTTCAAGCTTCTGCACATCGATCTCTATCCCCCGGCTCTTCAGCATATCCATCATATTCAGAGCGATCACCATGGGCCGCCCCAACTCCGCGAGCTGAAGGGTGAGATACAGGTTCCGTTCAATATTGGTGGCGTCCACCACGTCCACGATCACGTCCGGGTTATCGTTGATGACGAAATTCCGCGTGACCATTTCCTCCGCCGAATAGGGAGAGAGGGAATAGATGCCCGGGAGATCCACCACGGTAACATCTTCTCCATGGGTTTTCAGGCGTCCCTCCTTCTTTTCCACCGTCACACCCGGCCAGTTACCTACATACTGGTTGGAGCCGGTCAGCTCATTGAACAGCGTAGTTTTTCCGCAATTTGGGTTTCCGGCCAGCGCATATACGTGTTTGCTCATTGTTATCGAGGCCTCTCTTTTGGTAATATCGTATTACGCTGTTTCATATCCGGGGCGACGTTTCCTGTATTTCCACCGTGATTTCCCTGGCCTCCGACCGTCGGATGCTCAGCTCATATCCCCGCACGTTGATTTCCAGCGGATCGCCCATCGGCGCCGCCTTACGCAGGATCACCGTCGCACCGGGAGTGATTCCCATATCGATGATCCGGCGGCGAAGCGCACCCGCACAGCCGAGCCCCGTCACCACGGCCGTTTCTCCTATGGCCATGTCATTTACCGTTTTTTTCAAAGCAATTCCCCCGTTTTTGCCACCGTTTATATATATAAAGTTTAGCACAAGGGCCATAACACGTCAACGCGAAAAACAACACCTTTTGACCCTTTTGTACCATCGGTAAGTTCCCCAAATCCCATTCGAAATTTTTTCACAATATTCCACAACTTTTCACAAGGCGAAATGTTGACAAAAAATACATTTTTTGGTATTATTGGTCTGGAAAGGAAGAAAACCGACAAACCCCGACAAAAAGGAGGAATCCGCCTTGAAATCCACCGGTATCGTCCGCAAAATCGATGACCTCGGCCGTATCGTCCTGCCCATTGAACTGCGCCGCACACTCGAGGTCAGCGAACGGGATCCACTCGAAATCTTTATTGAGGATAACACCATCATTCTCAAGAAGTATCAGCCGGCCTGTATCTTCTGCGGCAACGCAAAGGATGTCGTCACCTATAAGGGACGCAATATCTGTCCGGCCTGTATCGAGGAAATCTCGAAGAAGCTGGGCGACGAATAAGTCGCAAATTGCAAAAACCTCCGTCAGTCTTGCCGATGACGGAGGTTTTTTCTTTTTTGGGGTATCCCACACGCTTTTTGACATCCGATCCGGAACCGGCCGTCATCTTCTATTGAAGCCTGCCCAATGGAAGAAGCCTGTCCCCAAGAGGGCAGGCTTCTTCCATTAAACGGCCTCTTCGTCAACGGAGCTGCTTTGCGGCCCGGCGGACTGGTGCTCCCCGTGGGGAGTACCAAGACGTGTCGCTTCTCTGAATATTGACTTTATTTCTATCCACACTCCCCTCGCGGGGAGCGACAAGCAATGAGGGGATTTTCAATAATCATGGTGAATTTCTATCCACGCTCCCCTCGCGGGGAGCGACACCATTTTTGACAAAAAAAGAGGGATGTAAAATATTTCTATCCACGCTCCCCTCGCGGGGAGCGACAAAAGGCTTTCAACTAGGCGTTCGATTAATGATGATTTCTATCCACGCTCCCCTCGCGGGGAGCGACAGGGCCCGCAGCCGTTCGGCCACCGACTCACAGAATTTCTATCCACGCTCCCCTCGCGGGGAGCGACTATCACCACATCCCACAAACGAGCAAAGACACTGCTTATTTCTATCCACGCTCCCCTCGCGGGGAGCGACAATCCGAGGTCAGCAAATCCGGAAAAGTCTCCGGTATTTCTATCCACGCTCCCCTCGCGGGGAGCGACATTTTTAGACATTACAACTTGCCAAGAGGCAAAAATTTCTATCCACGCTCCCCTCGCGGGGAGCGACTTTTGCTAGAAATCGATGGTAAGATATATCACAACATTTCTATCCACGCTCCCCTCGCGGGGAGCGACGCCTCCGAGATAAACTCGACTTTTGCGTTTCCCGAAATTTCTATCCACGCTCCCCTCGCGGGGAGCGACTTGACGGCAAACAGTAGGGACGTGGCAGAGCATTTTATTTCTATCCACGCTCCCCTCGCGGGGAGCGACATGCGGCGAATTTGTAGTCGATGATGATAAGGAGTATTTCTATCCACGCTCCCCTCGCGGGGAGCGACAGCAAAAACAAATAAACCTCTCACCTATTTTTGCATGGAAATGACAAAACTGTCAGTCCCATTACTGTATAAACGATAAATCCACGCTATTCCATATATAAAAATGCCCATATTCAGAGATACACGGGGTGCGAAGCTTCCTGTCTTTTTCTGTCTGCTTATATGTCGCACAGAATAGAAAACATATGCGTCGAATTGGCAGGGCCTATAAAATCAGGACATCATCCTGCTGATAACGCGGATGCCGCCCCACGTGTTCGACCCTATTCTTATAATTATTACCCAATTGATAAAAGCGAAGACTGTCTTCCTCCGGATCGATCATGGCGGAAAGCCCAGCCTTAAATACAGCAAACTGCGCGGCATCCAACAAGCATTCAAAAACCGAATTCTGTACCCTCTGTCCATGATTGACGCACGATTTGGCCACCTGACGGAGGCGTCTGCGTCCTGCTGCAGTCTCGGTGTTCACGTCATACGTGACTAAAACCAGCATCACGTCCCTCCTGCTTCCCAGCGTCTGTCCTGCATATTCCGTTTGCTTGCTTTTATTTCCAAAAAAACGGTGGGTACGAATCGAGATCCCCACGCAGCGTGCGGGCCAGAAGAAGCGCCTGTACGTGAGGAACCAGACCCCAAGGCAGCTTTTCTCCCAGGAACGGATGAGTAATCGGCTCCTGCTTCCTCGTCTGCCAAGCGGACAAAAATTCCCGGCGGCCCTCGTCTGTCAGAAGTACCGCGCCGTTTTCCTGCTTATGCAGATGTTTGGCAGTCAGCCTTTTTTGGTTGACGCAGGACAGCACAAAACGGTCGGCAAAAACCGGCCGCAATTCCTCCATCAAATCCAACGCCAGACTGCGGCGGCCGGGACGCAGCCGATGTAAAAAGCCCACGTACGGATCCAGCCCCACCCCCTCCAATGCGGCGGTACAATCGTGTGCCAGCAGGGTATAGGCAAACGAGAGCAATGCGTTAATATTGTCGAGCGGCGGCCGGCGGCTGCGCACAGTAAAGGCAAACGCCTCCCTCTGCTGCAGGATCAGTTCGCCAAACCCGTCAAAATACCGCTGGGCCGCTTCCCCCTCCAACCCGAGCAGCTGGCTTAAATCCTCGCATGTTTCGATAAGCGGCAACGCAGCCGCCATCTGGGCCGAAAGCCGTTTGAGCTTATCTGCCGGCACCCTCTGCGGATGGTCACGGGTAGCGCGCTCCAATATCCAGCGGCTGTTGTACACTTTTCCCAGAATGAATCCCCGGGCATACCGGCAGCTGCCTTCCCCACTGTCCGCCACTCGATGCTGCTGCCTGCGCAGCAGCACATTCCCCCGTTCTTCCCCAACTGCACGGGCCAGAAAACGGCCGCGAGGCGAAAAAAAGCATAAATCGATTCCGTGTCCGGCACAAGCCCCCATCAGGGACGGGCTGGCGCCGGGATAGGTAAAACAGAGGATGCTCTCCAGCGTATGCAGTGGAAAACGCGCGGTCTCGGCCTTTTCACGGCTGACGACGACATTTTCCCCATCCAGGGTCAGGTAGCAGTCCTCTGTCAAAACAAACAGCGTATTGAGCAGATGTCTCATGGCAGCCCCACCTCTCCCTCCGGCACCGCCACCTCGTCCACATGTCCGTGGATATACGCTGCCGCGTCCGCCCGCCTGTCCAGCCCAGGCAGGCACAGCCCCCTGAGAGAGCAGGCCTTGCAGTGCTTTCCTGTGCGCACTTTCGGCGTATATCCGCGCGCGAAGAAGCGGTGCATCTCATCCGCCATATCCTGCGCCGCCCGGCGCAGCTCCGGCGTGAAAGGAACTGGCTCCCTGCGTCTTGTTTCTTCATAAAACAGCGCACCGGCGGGGATTTCGCAGACCAGCATCTCCTCCAAAGCCATGGCCTGCGCGCAAAGCTGGAGCCTGTCGGCATCGCTTTCCTTGGTTCGGCCGTGCTTATACTCCACCGGCAGCGGCATCCACAGGCCCTCACGGCCCCATAACGAGACCCCGGCGGGATCGGCCCGGAATTCCACCACATCGCAAACGCCGGACAGCCGCAGCCGGTGGGAGACGACCTGCATTCCGCGCACCAGGAGCCGGTCCCTCCGTTTTTCAGACAATGTATCGTCATGGCAGCGGGCGTGTTCCAGCCGCCCCTCGGCGGTATGGAGGTTTTCACTCCACTGCTGCTCCACGTGGATGAGGGCCCATTGACGGCGGCAAAAACAAAAATGCTGGATACCCGAAAGCAGCAGATAGTCTTCCGTGCCGGCCGCCATCAGGCCATCCTTTCACAGGTGACCCCTGCCGGCAGCTCCGACACCGTGACGGTATAATCCGCAAAGGCGCGCGGCAGCGAAATCTCCGGCCTGCGTTCCACCTTGACCGCCTCAAACAGCTTGTAAGCCGGGGCATTGCCGAGCTCGGAATCGTGGCGGAACACGATCAGCTCCCGCACAGCCATCTTACCACGGGCTGCGCTGCGGTCGTTTTCAAACATATTGAGAATCGCCCGCCAGAGCAGGGCCAGATCCTCTTCGGAGAACCCGGTGGTTTTGCGCGCCAAATTGGCCGACACATAGCCTTCGGCGCGGTAGAGGCCGTAAGGAACGATGTATTTATGCCCCATTTCGGTATTCTTTTTTTCCGCGTCAGCCTCAGTGGTGATCGCAACACGGGTGATCGTCACCTCTTGCGGGGTGATCGGCTCCACCGATTGCGCAAAGCCCAGCTGCACAGGTCCGCGCACCTGTCCGCAATTGAGATTCCCCTTAACAAACGTGGTCATCACCGCGCCGAAGGACCGGATATCGAAGAATTCGCGGCACATATAGTCGCGGATTTTACAATCGAGGTCGGGATCGCCCTTCCTGGCTGCCTTCAGGTCGCCGGTGACGCCCAGCTTATCGAGGGCTTCGGCGTCGCTCCGGTTGAGGGGAACCTGTTCCTTGATGTAGATGCGGTAGCCGGGCGCGTCTTCCATCACCGTTTCGACATAGTTGCGGATTTTGCGCTTAAGACATACGTCGGTGACCAGGCCGCAGCCGGACTCTGGATCTATGCGGGGCATGTTGCCCGCGTCGGGATCCCCGTTGGGATTGCCGTTCTGGACATCGAAGAAAATCACGAAATCATAGCGGTTCTGGATAGGTCCTGTCATATCACTGTTCCTCCTTTTTGGTATAACGCTTTTGCGTCTGATGGTAATACCCGATCTGAAAGGCACCCTGCTCCGGCAGGGACAGACGGGCCGGATAGGGTTCCCGGATCTTCTCCATCAAGGACCCGATCTGTTTATCGAAATACACCGACTTATCGGACTTCAATTTGCGCAGATGCTTCTGCGCCAGGCTCAAAAGCCGCGGGAATACCACTGCCGGCGTAGACGACGCCGAGCTGAAATATGTATCCTTGATCGTGACGGTGATATCGGGATTGGCGGCGTTCTGCACCGCCTCCAGTACAGAGAACAGCTGGCCCAGCACATAGGGCAGATACCGGCTTTGTTCGTTGAGCTCCACAGTCAAAACCTCCTCGGGACATCCGTCGTTTTTGTTCTGGCAGTAGTACGCTTTGAGAATGGCCGCGCGGCCGCGCGTAATGTCCCGTTCCGCGCGGATACGCAGCGTGACGCCGTGCAGGAGAGTGGCGGGATACGGCGTGTTTGTCAGCACCGCCCGCAGGACATCGCCGGCCATTTGGGGCATGGGCCTGCCGTCCCTGGAGTTCCGGTTGACCGTTTCCCACAGCAGGCTCCGGACCGACAGGGTTTCGCGTTTATCGAAGGAAGGCCGCACGATCCGCAGGCGTTCATAATGCGCCCGCAGGTTGCCGGCAAAGTCTCCAAAACGGTTCTGCCAAAAGAACCGCACCGAGAGGCGGGCCGCATTGGGCGCCAGCCCCAGCACGTAAAACCGCACCTCCGGATCCAGCGTGGTATCATCCCATTCCACCGCCTCCCCGCGGGCCAGCTTGCCGAGAACCGCCTGCAGATCGCGCTGCGGCAGGGAATCGCCGTACAGGGCGGCCATGCCCAAGTCCTGGTAGGCGCTTTGCCCTCCCGCGGCCCAGCAGACCACGGTGCTATCCCCGATGTGCTGCACGTGCTCCCGGTCGGTGAGCAGGTGGTTGAGCGCCGTGGTGTAAGCGAAGGCGGCGTAGGTGCCCACCGGCGCGTTGGCCCCCTGTTCATGTCCATACGAGCAGAAGGCGTCCGCATTGAAAGAGACCAAGGGAGCGCCGGCCGAATGAGCATCCTGCACCCCCTGTATATTCGGGTGCAGCCTGGCCAGCGCCGTCCTCTGTCCCGTAACCAGGCACCGGCCGGCGGGGGCGCCGTCCGTCTGATCGTAACGGGCCTGCCAACGAGAACGCACTTCCGGATCGCTGCACACCGGGGCATCCTTATACCAAAAAATCAGGTTTGCCCCTTTCATCAGTTCTTCCCAGGCTTCGGCCAGCGCCGGATGAGAGGCGGCTGCAGCCGGATCCCAGTTTTCAAAGAATGCCGCCACCGCCCGGGCAGCCGGGGAGGAAGCCCCGTCAAGCAGTTCCAGATGCAGCGCTTTGCTTGCGGCAAAACAGGCGGCGGTGCGCTGGGGCTTGCCCTTGCCGTCCGCGCCGAGCAAATACCCGCTGTTGTGAAACAGAAAATTGGCCGATATCCCCGACGCGTGCTTACCCGGCATGGGGACCTCCATCATCCGGGGAGCCATCACCGCCTTCTTTCCCCGCACCTGTTCCGTTTGCAGCGGCAGCAGGCCCAGCAGCCTGCCGTCCCCCGACAGGTCCAGCCCATAGGAGACCTTCGCCCGCGCCCAACCGGGCCGGACAACCTCACCGGCCGCCAGCAGATCCTCATAGTGCTGTACCAAAGCCTGCAGGATCATCGGAACACCTCGCAGTCCTCCGTCTCGAGCACGCCGTTCTCGAGCCGGGCCCGGAAGAACAAAGGCGTGACACCGGCCGGATCGGTGTAATCCATGTCATACAGCATAAGACCCAGCTCCCGGCTTTCCTCAATGGCGGGGACCGGGCCTCCAGGCCACCGGCGGAAATAGGCCGGGAATTCCCGGCATCCCAAATACGGGGTGTGGTAACACTGTCCCCTTTCCATCCGCCTGGTGACGATATCCTGAAACTTGCCCGGATTATCGCCTGGAGCGGCGCGGTCGGTCATCTCGAAATGCGCCTCGATGACATAATGGACATCTTGTAAAATGAGCGCGGCCCGCTGGGTCATATCCTGGGACGCGGCTATGTACAGTTCCCGGCCCTCCCCCTGCATGGCGTTGCGTGCCGCCCTGTACGGCGCCTTGCTTTTGATCTCGTTGCGGCGGATGTTGGTGAAGCGGATGGGCGACAACACATGGATTCTGCGGATACGCCACTTCAGGCCAGGGTGATAAAAAACCGCTTCCACCATTCCTCTCGCAGCGGAAGGGGTAGGGACATCGTACGAAAATCGCTCCACGTGCAGTTCCGGCCTCGAAAAGCAGGCATACCGCCCCCACACTTCCAATTGGATCACAGGCATTCTCCCCTTTCTGTCTTGAATTTCCGGATTACGCGAAAAACCCGATTCCCATCCCAACATCCAGGGGAAGCCCGGTATGGGTATCGTAGCAGCGGGGATCGGCCAGCACGAGCACCTCTTCGTCGAGCCGTTCCAGCAGCCCCGCCTTTTCCAGGGCCTGCCGGTGATCCGGATAGACATTCACCCCATACCGGCCCAGCCGGCGGAAAAGCGCACGGCTGCGCCGTCCCTGCCGCAGTTCCTCCACCAAGGCCGCCCCTTCGTCCAATGGGATATATACCGTGACGGCCGGCGTTTCGATCAGCTGAAAGCGCCTGGCCGCCGTGGCAAAGGGAAAAAGACGATTGTCCAACCCGCGCGCAAACCCATCCACAATGCCCTTCTCGTCCAGCGCCGCTTCCCCCTTCAGTGTCCGGTAAAAGGTAAAATAGCGTTCAATCGCCTCTGCTCCGGCCGGGTCGTCAAAATCGCGCAGTACCCGCCGGGCAGAGGCGATGTTCTGGGCAAGCATCGGCATGGGCGGCTCTTTTTCCAGGCGAAAAACGTAAACCGGGCTCTCCTCCGCCGTCCGCCCTCCCTCCCGGTTGCAGCGGCCGGCGGTTTGCAAAATGGAATCCAGCCCCGCCAGTTCCCGATAAGCCTCTGGGAAATCCAGATCGACCCCCGCCTCCACCAATGAGGTGGAAACCACCCGGCAAGGCAGCCCCGCCTTCAGCCGCGCTCGGATTTCATCCAGCAGCCGTTTCCGATGAGCAGGATACAGCAGGGTGGTCAGGCAATATCGCCCCTCTTCTTCCAGGGCTGTGTACAGCTCCTGTACCGTTTTGCGGCGGTTGAGCACGCACAGAACCTGCCGCGCGGCGTTTAGCCGGCCGGCCATAGCCTCCCGGGTCAGCTCCCCCAAATCCCGCAGGCAGGTACGGCGGAAAACAGCCGCCTGCCGTTCTGGCGCCGGACAAATTTCGCGGATCGGCAGATCGGGGGCCAGATCCCCAAACAGCGGTTCCAGTGCGGGCTGGGTGGCGGTGCAGAGCACTGCCGCCGCACCATAATGGCGCACCAGCTGGACAATAGCCGCCACACAGGGGCGCAGATAGGGCACCGGCAGCGTCTGGGCCTCGTCGAATACAAGGACGCTGCCAGCCATATTGTGCAGTTTCCGGCAGCGGGAAGGGCGGTTGGCGTACAGCGACTCAAAAAACTGCACCGCCGTCGTCACCACCACCGGCACGTCCCAATTTTCGGCGGCGAGCGCCTTTCGATATTCCGCCGGGCCGTCCCCTTCCCCCGTGGCATACTCCGCTCCCGCATGATGCTCCAGCACATTTTCCGTCCCTAAAATTTCAGTGAATACCGCAGCGTTCTGGTCGATGATGGAGGTATAAGGGATCACATAAATGATCCGCTCCATCCGCTGCGCGGCTGCCATGGACAAGGCGAACGCCAGCGACGACACCGTCTTGCCGCCCCCGGTGGGTACCGTCAAGGTGAACAGGCCCTTTTCCGCGTTCCGCCCAGCGGCCAGGCAGGCGCGCAGAATAGCGCACCGCCTCCGGTTCAAATCGGTTTTGGCCTCCCACCAGGGGGATACATACGCCTCCAGCTTCTGGAGCAGGCGCTGCGGCGGTTCATATCCGCCGCGCGGGACCGGCGCCCCGTTCATAAAGGCCTCGGTATCCAAGTAATCGGCGTCTACCAGGCAGGAATACAGCATTCTGGTATAAAATGCGCGGGTAAAGGAATCCGGAGGCAATCCATCCGGCGGAGAAGCCGTGGGCAATGACATCTCGGTACGCCAGCGGTCGCAGGGATCTACCGGAAGATGTACCCGGCCGGTCAGAGTGGTCCGGTCGGCGGTATCGCGCGGACTGCCGCCGTCGGGCAGGCCGGCATGATGCCCCGCAACGGCAAAGGCCACCTCCGGCTGCCGTCTTGCAAAAGCCTCTTTCGCTCCGGCGGTGGAGTGGTCCACCCTCTCCGTGCTGCCGGCCAACCGCCGTTGGAAAGCCGCACTGTATTTCCCGATGTCATGCAGCATTCCGGCCAGATATGCCTGCTCCGCCGCGCCAAAAGCTTTCCCAAAACCTGCCGCCAGCACCGCCGTGTTATGCAGATGCTCGTATACGGTCTGGGTACGTGTACCATCCTCGCTGACATGCGCGTAAGCATGGGCTGGGGGCGCTATATCCATACGTCCATCCTCCTCCGGGCCGCCTGGCTTTCAGCAACGGCAAATACAGGCCACTTTTGGCATTTTTCTCCTCTGGACGTTGTACTCTTTCTTATAAGATACCATAATTCTCCCAAATACTACAATATTTATTTCTATATTTTATAATATGTTTTTGTTATATAACTTGTCCCGCGGGATTTTTCTCGCGGGGAGAGACTCTCCCTATCGCGCTGCCTCTGCCGGAAACCCGACGTTTCCAATCTTTATGGAGCCTTAATGGGAAACGGCGAATGCTAACACCAACTTTATCTTCTTCATGTTATGCTGAAACCGGTGCAGAGAAAGGCACCAAACGATTCTCAATCAGGGAAAGGATGCAACATGTATGAAGCCGCTGATATTTGAGGGATCCGCCGTGGCGTTGGTCACGCCCATGAAGGACGACTTTTCCGTCAATTATGACGAGTTGGACCGTCTGCTGGATTTCCATCTGGAGAATAAGACGGATGCCGTCGTCGCGGTAGGCACAACGGGGGAATCCGCCACCCTGACCGACAAGGAACATATTGAGGTCATCGCCTTTTGCGCGAAAAAGCTGCACGGGCGGCTGCCGTTGATCGCCGGCGCGGGAAGCAACAATACCGCTCACGCTGTCGAACTATCCAAGGCGGCGGCCGAAGCGGGCGCGGACGCGCTGCTGCATGTAACCCCCTATTACAACAAAACGTCTCAGACCGGTTTGTATTTACATTTCAAGGCCTGCGCGGAAGCAACCCGGCTGCCGGTCATTCTCTATAATGTTCCCACCCGGACGGGTATGAACATCCTGCCGGAGACCTATCTCAAGCTGTCGCGGATCAGTAACATCGTGGCGGCTAAGGAAGCCAGCGGTAACTTTTCCCAGATGGCCAAAATCTCCGCCCTCTGCGGGGATGACCTGACGCTCTATTCCGGCAACGACGACCAAATCACTTCGGCGCTGGCCATCGGCGCCAAAGGGGTCATTTCGGTACTGGCCAATATTGTGCCGGAGGCTACCCACGACATCTGCCAGAGCTATTTCGACGGAGATTCCGCCAGGAGCGATACCCTGCAGCTTACATATCTGGAGCTGATTGAAAACCTGTTCCGCGATGTCAACCCCATCCCGGTCAAACAGGCGTTGAACAACATGGGCTTTGAGGTGGGCAAGTGCCGGCTGCCCTTGTGCGATATGGACGCGGCAGCGGCGGAACAGCTTCTCGCCTGTATGGCGCGGTATGGCTTGGCACAGCCGGGCAAACGGATTGGTACGGTGACGGTCAAACGGGCACCGGACACCCTTTTGTGGCGGAAGAACCACTGAAATCCTGCATCCTAATGGAATCTTAACATCAGCTCCGGAATCCTAACACCATTTTTATTGGCCAAGTGATACCCTTGACAGGGTAAGGAGGTGCTTGCGATTATGGGCATCATAATCGGAATCGTCGGCGTATGCGCCGCGGCTTTACTGGTCTACTATTTTTATATCTTAATGAAGGGGGATGCGCAGTAATATGGGAGCGGTATTGCAGTATGGCCTGTATCTGGCGGTTCTGGTCCTATTGGGCATTCCGCTGGGTGCATACATAAAAAAAGTCATGGATGGCGAAAAGACCTTCCTTTCAAGGGTTCTGACGCCGTGTGAAAATCTCGTGTACAAAGCGATGCGCGTCAAAAAAGACGAGCAGATGAACTGGAAGAAATACCTGCTCAGCGTGCTGCTGTTCAATGGTATCGGGCTGGTATTTCTCTTCCTGCTGCAGTTGCTCCAGGGCGTCCTGCCGGGCAACCCGCAGGGGCTGCCCGGCGTCAAATGGGATCTATCCTTCAACACGGCGGTCAGCTTCGTCACCAACACCAACTGGCAGGCGTACAGCGGTGAGAATACCCTGAGCTATCTGACCCAGGCGCTGGGCCTGACGGTGCAGAATTTCGTCTCCGCCGCCACCGGCATCGCGGTATTATTCGCTTTGATCCGGGGCTTTATCAAGGTCAAGACCGACGGGCTGGGCAGCTTCTGGGTGGATATGACGAGAATCGTCATCCACATCCTCATCCCGCTCAATCTGGTCATCGCCGTCGCCCTGGTGGGAGGCGGTGTCATTCAGAATCTGAAACCGGCTGAGACGGTTTCCCTGTTGGAGCCCGTCGCGGTGAGCACCGAAACCTTCGCGGTAGACGAAAATCAGCAGAGGATCGAAAACGCCGTCATCGAGGAGGGAACCGGGACGGTTACCGTTGACGGCAAAACGGTGGAAAACGCCACCGTCGTCCTGGCTGGTGATGTCCTGGGCAGCTTCAAGCAGGACAGCACGGTTCTGAACAGCGATGTACTGCCCGGCGCCGAAATTGGCGATGTTTCCCTGGATGAGCATAAGGCTACGATTACCTTTGCGGGCCAGACCATGGCGGTAAGTCTCGTCACCGAGCAGTTTGTCCCCATGGGTCCGGCGGCCAGCCAGGTGGCGATCAAACAGACGGGCACCAACGGCGGCGGTTACATGGGAGTCAACTCGGCGCACCCGCTCGAGAATGCCAATCCCTTCACCAATATCCTGGAAATGATTTCCCTGTTGCTCATTCCGGTGGCCCTCTGCTTCACCTTTGGTAAAGCGGTAAAGAACAAGAAACAGGGAATTGCCATCTTCATGTCCATGTTCATTGTCCTGGTCCTGGCTTTGGGGATCGTGGCTTACACTGAGCAGATCGCTACGCCTCAGCTGGCGCAGAACGGCGCGGTGGACCTCTCCATGGTGGACCAAGCCGGCGGCAATATGGAGGGCAAGGAAACCCGGTTCGGTATTGCGACATCCGCGACCTGGGCAACCTTTACGACTGCTGCCTCCAACGGCTCGGTCAACTCGATGCACGACAGCTATACGCCGCTCGGCGGTATGATCCCGATGCTGCTGATGCAGCTCGGCGAGGTCATCTTCGGCGGCACGGGCTGCGGACTCTATGGCATGCTGGCCTTCGCCATTCTGACGGTGTTCATCGCCGGATTAATGGTCGGACGCACCCCGGAATTCCTCGGCAAGAAGATCGAACCCTATGAGATGAAGTGGGCGGTGCTGGTCTGTCTGGCCACCCCGATCGCCATTCTGGTGGGCAGCGGGCTCGCGGTGGTCTGGCCCGGTGTGAGCGACAGCTTGAACAACCCCGGTGCTCACGGCCTGTCCGAGATCCTATACGCGTATTCCTCAGCCGGCGGCAACAACGGGTCGGCGTTCGCGGGCTTTAACGCCAATACGGTATTCCTCAACCTAACCCTTGGCTTTGTGATGCTGTTTGTACGGTTCCTGCCTATCATCGGCACCATGGCCATCGCCGGCAGCCTGGCGGCTAAGAAGAAGATCGCCACTACAGCGGGGACCTTGTCCACAACGAATGCCATGTTTGTGTTCCTGCTCATCGTCATCGTGCTGCTCGTCGGCGCGCTGAGCTTCTTCCCGGCTCTTGCCCTGGGCCCGATCGCTGAGTTCTTCAGCTTTGTCGTGTAAAGGAGGTTTCTGTTATGGCATCGAAAACAAAAAGTGCGTTTGCCGACAAAAAGATGCTCGGCAGAGCCGTCAAGGATTCCTTTATCAAACTCCATCCGAAAACACAGATCGGGAACCCGGTCATGTTTCTGGTATTTGTATCCGCTATCCTGACCACCCTGCTGTGGATGGCGTCCCTGTTCGGCATCAAGGACGCGGATGCGTCCTCCGGTTATATCCTGGCAATCGCCGTCATTCTGTGGCTGACCTGCCTGTTCGCCAACTTTGCCGAGGCCATCTCCGAAGGCCGCGGCAAAGCCCAGGCGGACTCCCTGCGGGCTTCCCGTAAAGATGTGGAAGCCCACAAGATCCCCTCGGCTGCGGAAAAAGAGACCATCACCGCTATTCCCTCGGCACAGCTTCGCAAGGGCGACATTGTGATCGTCCGCACCGGAGAGCAAATCCCCGGCGACGGCGATGTCATCGAAGGGGCCGCCTCGGTGGACGAAAGCGCCATCACCGGGGAATCCGCCCCGGTCATCCGGGAAGCGGGCGGTGACCGCAGCGCGGTTACCGGCGGCACCACCGTGCTGTCCGACTGGATCGTGGTGAGGATCACCAGCGAGCCGGGCGAAAGCTTCCTCGACAAGATGATCGCGATGGTCGAGGGCGCGGCCCGGAAAAAGACCCCCAATGAAATCGCCCTGCAGATTTTCCTGGTGGCCCTGTCCATCATCTTCATCCTGGTGACGGTGTCCCTGTACACCTACTCCATCTTCTCGGCGGAGCAGGCGGATATGCCCAATCCGACCTCCATCACCACCCTGGTGGCGCTGCTGGTCTGCCTGGCGCCCACCACCATCGGCGCTCTGCTCTCCGCCATCGGCATCGCCGGCATGAGCCGGCTGAATCAGGCCAACGTCCTGGCCATGAGCGGCCGCGCCATCGAGGCGGCCGGCGACGTGGACATCCTGATGCTGGACAAAACCGGCACCATCACCCTGGGCAACCGGCAGGCCTGCGATTTTATTCCGGTGGACGGGGCTTCCGCCCAGGAACTGGCCGACGCCGCCCAGCTTGCTTCTCTCTCCGACGAGACGCCGGAAGGCCGCAGCGTTGTGGTGCTGGCCAAAGAGACGTTCGGCATCCGCGAACGGACGCTGCAGGACAAGGGGATGACCTTCATTCCCTTCACAGCCGCCACCCGCATGAGCGGCGTGGACTTTGACGGCAACGAGATCCGCAAGGGCGCCGCGGACGCTATGCAGAAGTATGTAACCCAGTACGGCGGCTCCTACAGCGCCGAATGCGACGATGTGGTCAAGGCCATCTCCAACCAGGGCGGCACACCCCTGGTGGTGGCGAAAAACCATAAAATTCTGGGCGTCATCCACCTGAAGGACATCATCAAGGACGGCGTCAAGGAAAAGTTCGCCGACCTGCGCAAAATGGGGATCAAAACCGTCATGATCACCGGCGACAATCCGCTCACCGCGGCCGCCATCGCGGCGGAAGCCGGAGTGGACGATTTCCTGGCCGAAGCGACGCCGGAAGGGAAACTCCAAATGATCCGGGACCTGCAGGCCAAGGGCCATATGGTCGCCATGACCGGCGACGGCACCAACGACGCCCCGGCCCTGGCTCAGGCGGACGTGGCTGTGGCCATGAATACCGGCACCCAGGCGGCCAAAGAGGCCGGCAACATGGTGGATCTGGACTCCTCCCCCACCAAGCTGATCGACATCGTGCGCATCGGCAAGCAGCTCCTCATGACCCGGGGCAGCCTGACCACCTTCTCCATCGCCAACGACGTAGCGAAATACTTTGCCATCATTCCGGCGCTGTTCATGGGGCTGTATCCCGGGCTGTCGGCACTGAACATCATGAGCCTGCATTCCCCTCAAAGCGCGGTGCTCTCCGCCATCATTTACAACGCGCTGATTATCGTGGCCCTGATTCCGCTGGCCCTCAAGGGCGTCAAGTATCGGGAGGTATCCTCCGGCAAGCTGCTTTCCCGCAACCTGCTGATCTACGGCCTCGGCGGCCTGGTCGCTCCGTTTATCTTCATCAAACTGATCGACATGCTGCTCGTGGCGCTGGGGCTGGCGTAAGAAGGAGGCGGTATGACAGCGGCGGCGTATGCATACACAGCTTCTGAACGGCTGTCATATCGCCCGTCCTCTGCGGGATCCGCCATATGATCCGACTTTAAGGAGGTTTTTATATGAAAACATTGAAAGAGGTCTTGCCGCGGGCAGCCATCATATTTGTGATTTTCGCCATCCTTACCGGCCTCGTCTATACCGGTGTCGTCACCGGAATCGCCCAACTGTTTTTCCCGAATCAGGCCGGCGGCAGCATCATTGAAATCGACGGCAAGAAATATGGCAGCGCCCTGCTGGGCCAGCAATACACCGACGACGCCCATATGTGGGGCCGTATCATGAACATCGACGTCGGCACCTATACCGATAAGGATGGAAATCCCGTGCTGTACGCCGGGCCTTCCAACAAGACCCCGGCCGGCGAGGAGCTGGAAGCCCTGGTGGCCGAACGTGTGGAAAAGCTCCGCGCGGCCAATCCGGATATGGGAGACACCGCCATTCCGGTGGATCTGATCACCTGTTCCGGCAGCGGACTTGACCCGCACATTTCCCCTGCCGCCGCTGAATACCAGGTAGCGCGGTTGGCCAAGGCCAACGACAGGACGGAGGACGAAATCCGTGATATCATCAAGACATGCACCGACGGCAAATTCCTTGGCGTCTTCGGTGAGGAAACCGTCAATGTGCTGGAGTTCAACCTCCGGCTGGACGGTATCCTGAAATAATCCTGGTTTAGCGCCCTCTGCGCTGCGGTACCAAGGGTACGGCCGCAGAGGACGCTCTGCTTTGGGCGCAGGCAAGCGCATTCTCACGGAATTCTCACACCGGAGCCGGGATCCTCACACTCCTCTCACAGGATAGCTGCTATGATATAGATGTCAAAAGAAACAAGCGTTTCAAGGAGGTCATCTATATGATCAGACAGATTGCCGAGACCGGCAAAACCGTTCCGCTTTGCGATGTCATCCGTCGCCTGGTGGAAAACGGCGCGTTTGATAAAGCCGAGCGGGAGGCCGCCAGAGCCATGAGCGAAGCCCCTCATGCGCCCGAACCCCACAACCTGATGGGGATTATATTGGAAAATGAAAACGACCATATCGGCGCCATGAAGCATTTTCGCGCCGCCTGGGCCTTGGATCCGACCTATCTCCCCGCCCGGTTCAATATGGAGCAATACGGCCGCTTTTCCGCTGTCGAGCGCGTGGACGCGTATGACGAAAGCGACTGTACGGTGGAAGACGAGCACCACACCGAAACGGCGAAATGGCATGCAGGGACAGTGGCATAAGACACAGGAAACCCCAGCGGGGCGGCAGATTGCCGCCCCTGCCTTTTTAATGGGAAAGAATTGTTTTTATCGGCGCTTTCGAGTATACTATAGATGCATCATTCGGAGGTGCGAATAATGAATGCCTTTATCGAAGCAAAAACAGCCGCTGAAAAGTGGAAGATAACCGTCCGCCGGGTGCAGAAGCTTTGCGATGAGGGCCGTATTCCGGGAACGTGCAAATTCGGGTTTATGTGGATGGTCCCGGGCACCGCAGACAAACCGCCAGATGGACGCCGCCGTATAAAGGAGGGGATGATATGCGCAAAGATCGAAAACAGCGGATGATCCGCCATCTGTACAGCGCGCTGCTCAGCATCGTCTTGATTGCGGCGGCTACGGCGGTGGGAACCTTGTTCCGGGCGGCAGGATTCCCGGAAACCAATATCGTCATCATTTACATGCTCGCGGTACTGCTGTGCGCGCGGTTTACCACCGGCTTTGTCTACGGCCTGGCGGTTTCGGTGATAGCCACGGCGGCTTTCAATTTCTTCTTTACCGCGCCATATCATTCCCTTCAGGTGTACGATCCGGATTATCTGGTGACGTTTGCCGTCATGACCACCGTCTCCCTCCTCACCAGTGCCCTGACCTCCCGTGTGAAGAAAAGCGTGCTGGAGATCGCCCTGCGGGAAAAGGAAACCCAGGCGTTGTATGTTCTGACCAACCGCCTGTCGGAAACAGAAAGCACGGAGGAAATCGCCCGGGTGACCGTCGAGAGCATCCGCGACGTGTTCCAGACGCGCGCGGAGCTGATCTGGTTTGACGATTCCGGCATTTCGGAAACAGCCCTGATGCAGCGGCTGGAGGACACCGACGGCGACTGCCTCACTGACGGCGAAAACTGTATATGGCCGATCAACGGCCGTGAAAGCCGGCTCGGTCTTTTGCGGATTCCGGCGGAGGCGGGACAGCAGCTTGGAAAAAATCAAAAAAAGCTCCTGTGGTCCATGCTGGAATGCGCGGCCCTCGCCGTCGATCAGTTCCGGGCGGCGCAGGAACGGCTGCGGTATCGGGAGGAGTCGGAACACGAACGGTACCGGGGCAACCTGCTTCGGGCGATTTCCCATGACCTGCGCACCCCTCTGTCCGGCATTATGGGAACCAGCGAGATGATCCGGGACATGTCACGGGAGGACGATCCCCGTCACGCGTTGGCCCAGGGGATCTGGGACGACGCCGACTGGCTGCGTTCTCTGGTGGAGAACATCCTGAATCTCACCCGTCTGGAGGATGGGCGGCTAGTGCTGCAAAAACAGCCGGAGGCCGTGGAGGAAATCATCGCAAACGCGCTGGAGCATATCGCCAAACGGGCGCCGGAGCGGGAAATCGGCGTGGATATCCCGGAAGACCTGCTGCTCGTTCCCATGGACGCCAGGCTGATCGTGCAGGTGCTGGTGAACCTGCTGGACAATGCGATCAAGCATACGGCACCGGAGCGGGAGATCCGCATTGCAGTACAGCGGGACGGGACCGACGCCGTTTTCTGTGTGGCCGACCGGGGCGATGGGATCTCCCCGGAGGATTTGCCGTATATTTTCCGGACCTTCTATACGTCACGGCACAACCGGGCCGACGCCAAACGGGGGATCGGCCTGGGCCTGGCCATCTGCGACGCCATCGTCAAGGCGCACGGAGGGACCATCCGGGCGGAAAACCGGACGGACGGCGGCGCGCTGTTCCGTTTCACCTTACCCATGGAGGTGGCCGAAAATGCGTAACCTTCGAGAAACCATTCTGATTGTCGAGGACGACGCGCAGATCCGGAATTTTATCAGCTTTACCCTGCACAGCGAAGATTATGCCTATGAAACGGCTCCCAATGGAAAGACCGCTATGCAGATGCTGGTCTCTCGGCCCATTGACCTGATGCTGCTGGATTTAGGGCTGCCGGATGTCGACGGCATGGATATCATAAAAAAAGTACGGGAATGGTCGGAGATCCCTATTATCGTGGTGTCGGCCCGGGACCAGGATAAAGAGAAGGCGCTGGCGCTGGATATGGGGGCCGACGACTATCTGACAAAGCCCTTCTCCTCGACCGAGCTGCTGGCCCGCATCCGTGTGGCGCTGCGGCATATGTACAAGCAGGGCGGCGGCAAAACCCAAACCCTGTTTCAGGTGGGTGAGCTTCAGCTGGACGCGGAAAAGCGCCGGGTGTTTCTCCGGGGGGAGGAGATCCATGTCACACCGATGGAGTACTCCCTGCTGACCCTTCTGTTCAAAAACCAGGGAAAGGTGCTGACCACCGCCGTGATTATCCGGGAAATCTGGGGCCCCGGATACGGAAACGATACTCAGGCGCTCCGGGCGCTGATGGCGGGGCTGCGCCGCAAGCTGGAAAAAAACCCGGCCAAGCCGCGGTATATCCTGACTGAAATCGGTGTAGGATACCGTCTGACAGACGAATAACGGATTTCTTTATGCAATCTTAATGCGGCGGCGGATATGCAAACGCCATCTTTATCCCGTTTGTTTTACAATGAGATTAGATACAAATTCAGAAGGCGGGAATCCTATGGACGAAACACGTCTCGATCCCGACGAGCTGCTCCGGGTCATCCATCATGAGGAGAGACGCAAAGGCCGGGGGCATCTCTGCATTTTTTTCGGGTATGCGGCCGGGGTAGGGAAAACCTATGCCATGCTGACGGCCGCTCACGCGGCCAAACGGCAGGGAATCGACGTGGTGGTGGGCTATGTCGAGCCCCACATGCGTCCTCAGACCACGGCGCTGCTGGAAGGGCTGGAGGCCCTGCCGGTAAAGGACTGCCCTCATCACAACATCACGCTGCGGGAATTCGACCTGGACGCGGCGCTCAAGCGGAAACCCGGGCTTATCCTGGTGGATGAACTGGCCCATACCAACGCAGACGGCTGCCGGCATAAAAAGCGATACCAGGACGTGGAAGAGCTGCTGGCCGCCGGCATCGACGTCTACACTACAGTAAACGTCCAGCATATCGAGAGTCTCAACAACATGGTGGCGTCGATCACCGGCGTCATTGTACAGGAACGTATCCCCGACAAGGTGTTCGACAGTGCCGATCAAGTCAAGCTAGTGGATATCGAGCCCCAAGAGCTGCTGGACAGGCTCAGCGAAGGCAAGATCTACCGGGAGGCGCAGGCCCAGCGGGCGGCCACCAACTTTTTCAGCATCGAGAACTTGACGGCACTGCGGGAGATCGCCTTGCGCCGGTGTGCCGACCGGGTAAACCAGCTGTCGGAGAACGCCCGGATCAAGAGCAAGGGCGACTATTACACCGACGAGCATATTTTGGTCTGCCTCTCCCCCTCTCCCTCCAACGCCAAGCTCATCCGCACGGCGGCCCGCATGGCCCGGGCTTTCAACGGCAGCTTCACCGCCCTGTTTGTCGAAACTCCGGCGTTTCCCACTATGTCCGACGAGGATAAGAACCGGCTGCGGAACAATATCCACCTGGCCGAACAGCTGGGTGCCACCATCGAAACCACCTACGGCGACGATGTGGCGCTGCAGATTGCGGAATTCGCCCGGCTGTCCGGGGTATCCAAAATCGTCATCGGCCGTAACAACGCCCAAAAACGCTTCCTTTTCAGCAAGCCCACCCTGACCGAAAAGCTGATCGCCTATTCGCCGAATCTGGATGTCTATGTCATTCCGGACAGTACGGCGCGGATTTACCGGGAGAGGGAGCGCCGGCACCGGGAGCGTCAGAAGCTGCTGCCGGCGGATATTCTGAAAACGCTGTTCGTCCTGGCCGCCGCGACCTTCATCGGCTTCGGTTTTCAAATGCTGGGATTCAGCGAAAGCAATATCATCACGGTCTATATTCTGAGCGTCCTCATCACGTCGGTGATTACCAGCCGGAGGATTTACAGCCTGGCATCTTCCCTTGTCGGCGTACTGATCTTCAATTTCTTTTTCACAGCCCCTCACTATTCCCTGATGGCCTATGACAGCGGGTATCCGGCGACCTTCGTCATCATGTTTTTGTCCGCTTTCATCTCCAGTTCCCTGGCGGTAAGGATTCAGAAAAATGCCCGGCAGTCGGCGGTTGCCGCCTACCGCACAAAAATCCTGCTGGACACCAACCAGATGCTGCAAAAAGCCGGGGGAAAAGCGGATATCGTCCAGGTCACAGCCGGACAGCTGATGAAGCTGCTGCATCGGGACATCGTCTTTTATCTGGCGGAACGGGACAGACTGGGCGAGCCCGACGTCTTCATGGACGGCGCGGGCGCTCCTGATCCGGCCTATATATCGGAAAACGAAAAGGCTGTGGCGGCATGGGTTTTGAAAAACAATAAGCGGGCCGGCGCCACCACCGCCACCTTGGGAGACGCCAAATGCTATTATCTGGCCGTCCGGGTGGCCGGCACAGTGTATGGCGTGGCGGGCATCGTGGTGGGTGAAACGCCGCTGGACGCTTTTGAGAATAATATTGTCCTCTCCATTCTCGGCGAATGCGCACTGGCTCTGGAAAGCGAACAAATGGCGGTCGAAAAGGAAGAAGCGGCGGTGCTGGCCAAAAACGAACAACTGCGCGCCAACCTGCTTCGGGCGATTTCCCATGACCTGCGGACGCCCTTGACCTCGATTTCCGGCAACGCCAGCAACCTGCTGGCTAATGAAGAGAGCTTCGATAAGGCCACCCGGCATCAAATCTACAGGGATATCTACAACGATTCCCTGTGGCTGATCAATCTGGTGGAAAACCTCCTGTCCGTCACCCGTATTACCAAAGGGGAAATCCAGCTGCATCTGACGGCGGAGCTGATGGATGAAGTGGTTGCGGAAGCTCTGCGGCACGTTGGCCGACAAAGCGCGGAGCATACCATCCGTGTGATAAGCTCGGATGATCTCATCCTGGCGAAAATAGACGCCAAGCTCATGGTACAGGTAGTGATCAATATCGTGGATAATGCCATCAAATACACACCGCCCGGTTCTACCATCACCATTTCCACAGAAAAAAGACAAGATAAAGTCGTTGTCAAAATTGCGGACGACGGTCCGGGTGTTCCCGATGAGGCTAAGCCACGGATTTTTGATATGTTTTACACCGGAGCAGGCAAAATCGCTGACAGCCGGCGCAGCCTGGGATTGGGGCTGGCGCTGTGCAAGTCCATCATTGACGCCCACGGCGGCACCCTTTCGGTTTCGGACAACAAGCCCCACGGAGCTGTTTTCACCTTTACTTTACAGGCCGAGGAGGTTGATTTGCATGAATAAGCCGACGATTTTGGCTGTGGAGGACGACGCCGCTATACGTTCGCTGATCTCCACCACCCTGAAAACCCACGATTACAACTATTTGACCGCACGGGACGGCCGGAGTGCCTTGCTGGAGGCGTCCTCTCACAACCCGGACATCATCCTGCTGGATCTGGGATTGCCGGATATGGACGGCGTGGACATCATCCAGGCCATCCGGCAGTGGTCGGGTGTGCCGATCATTGTCATCAGCGCCCGCAGCGAGGACACGGATAAAATTAAAGCTCTGGACGCCGGCGCGGACGATTACCTGACCAAGCCTTTTTCCGTGGAAGAGCTGCTGGCCCGTCTGCGGGTCACTCAGAGGCGGCTGGCCGCGCAGCAGGGCGCGGCCCACGAAACGTCGGTATTTGTCAATGGGCAGCTGAAAATCGATTATGCGGCCGGCTGTGTCTATCTGAACGACCAGGAACTGCATCTGACCCCTATTGAATACAAGCTGCTTTGCCTGCTTGCCAAACATGTCGGCAAGGTGCTGACCCATTCCTATATCACCGATTCCATCTGGGGAAACCATGTGGACAACGACGTGGCGTCTCTGCGGGTGTTCATGGCAACACTGCGCAAAAAGATCGAACGCGATCCCAACTCGCCCCAATATATCCAGACCCATATCGGCGTGGGATACCGAATGCTCCGGGTGGAATAAAGAGAGAGCACCATTGATGTCTGAAGATAGTATTTGTTCGCCTTCGGTAAGATAGCTTCATAGTAGGGGGCGGTATAGGATGGGAAAACTTCACGAGTGCTTTGAAAACACGATTACTAAGATTGGTTTTACACATGCAGAGCTTCCGGGAGCATTTTTTAATAGTGCTCCCATTGGTATACGGTTTGAAATCGGAGGTAAAGAAAACGTATATTTGCCTGATGATAAGGGATTGAACCTAATTTATGTGAAAAATGCCTTTTATCGTGCAAAAACATTATTTGATGGTTTGCCATGCCGCCCCGTCCTTCTTAGGATAGACAACTATCCGGAAGAAGCAGATAGGATCACTCTACAAACACTTTCACAGGTAGGGTTACCTGCTCCAGATGAAACAATCAAGGAAAAACGTATTGATGAAGGGGCCTGCTTTTTTCAAGAACATTTATACTGGGATTTGGCAAAAAATAATTGTCAAATTGACAAATTGCTTTTAGAAATTATAAAAGGCGATATTGGCGGTTTTTCCTGTTTATGCTCCAATGTGTATTTTCTGAATGCCAAATGTGCTATACTCTATCATTTGTATGATGATAGAGGTGTTGATATTGTTGCGAATGATAAGTATTCTTTGTTGCCTTTATACCAGAAATACAACGAGTGGATTCTTCAGTACGATAAAGCAAAAATAGACCAATTATTTGCCAATTGAGCGTAATTCGTATCTGTCAACTCCTCGTTTATCGGGTAGATTTCATACCACTTGATTAATTTTAGTCGTACCACCTGCGAGACGTTTGTAAAGTCGCGTAAAGACTCCCTTTGCTGGCTGATGAGGGCGCCTCCCGCAAACGGATTTCCTGGATTTTGGCGGGGCGAAAATTAGACCACTTGCCACCTGATGACGGCTAAAATATTACTTATACAGGCAAAAAACACGTCCGGAGGCCAAGGCTCCGGACGTGTCATATCAATCTGCAAGTTCAGGGAAAGAGCCCTGAGAACTGAATAGAGAGAGAAGAAGAGGAGAGATGACGAGCGTGGGGTGGGACATCCAGGGAAGGATGGGACCACCCGAAAAACAAGGTCAAGCCCTCGGTCTATTAGTACTGCCAAGCTAAAGACGTCACCGCCCTTACACATGCAGC
>CAKUFK010000009.1 GCA_934647945.1 uncultured Eubacteriales bacterium
TCCAGCCCTCCGGCTGTATCGGTTGAGCAAAAGTCAGCGTGGGAATGGTGTGGTATCTTTATCTAAGTGAAACCCCTTGCTCCCATTTAGAGATTGTTTGTCGCACCACATTCAGCTTGATAGCAAGTTCTTCTTGCGAGAGCCCTTTTGATTTTCTGATTGCTTTTATGTTTTCGTGTAACATTAAGGATAACCTCATTTCTTTAATTCGTTATCACTATTATATGAGGAACTGCCCGTTGCTACAAGCAACGCATATTAACATCCATGTTTTATCGTTGTGATATGCTGTTTGACATGTTGGGAGCATGAACTAAAGCCTGGCAAATTGTTCTCGGCATTATCTATTTATCCAATAAAAATCAAAAGAAGCCGATCGCTTTGCAGCAATCGACTACTTTCGACACTGGTGCGGGAGATGGGACTTGAACCCACACTCCATAGGAACCGGCTCCTAAGACCGGCGCGTCTGCCATTCCGCCACTCCCGCATAAACCATATATACTATATCACGGCGGGCTGAAATTGGCAAGAAGGCGGCGGAAAGAAATACGGCCTTGACAGGACGGCGGCCGGCCTGTACGATGGGGGTACCGGGTGGTTCCGCCTGGATGATTGACCGGAGGTGCTGTCAATGGAATGGATCGCATGCCATGAGGATATGGCGGTTGTAAAACGCGGCTGCCAGCCGCCGCGCTCGTATTATATTCCCTTCGATCGGCCGGTGGCTGCCGATGAAAAGCGGGAGAACTCGGCGCTTTTTCACAGCTTATGCGGGGAATGGGGTTTCCGGTATTTCGCCTCCTTTTCCTCTTTCGAGCGGCAGCTTCGGGACGAGGGCCTTCCCCCGGCGGAGACGTCCATCGCCGTGCCCTCCAATTGGCAGCTGGCCAAGGCAGACATGCCGGGGATTGATCGGCCGCAGTATACCAATATCGCGTACCCCATCCCCTTTGATCCTCCTTATGTGCCGGTAGAGAATCCCACGGGGCTGTATACACGCTCCTTTTCCTGGCGGGTGCGGGAGGGACGGCGCGCCTACCTCGTATTGGAAGGGGTGGACGCCGCGTTTTACCTGTTCGTCAACGGGGAGTTCGCCGGATACAGTGAAATCCCCCATTCCACGGCGGAATTCGACATTACCCCTTACCTGCGGGAGGGGGAGAACCAGATCCATGCCGCTGTACTCAAGTGGTGCAAAGGCACATATCTGGATGACCAGGACAAGATCCGCCTATCCGGGATATTCCGGGACGTGTATCTGCTCGACCGTCCGGAAGGCCATTTGGCCGACTACACCGTCCGGACGTGCCTGCGTCCCGGGGGCACGGCGGAAGTGCTGCTGGATATCCCGGGCTCGGTTCCGGAAGGCGCCTGCGTCCGCCTGCTGGATCCCGCCGGCGCGATGCTGGCGGAACAGACGCCGGATGGGATGGGGCGGTGCGTCTTCACGGTGGATCATCCCCGCCTGTGGAATGCGGAGGAGCCGGTTTTGTACACGCTGCAAATCGAAGCCGCCGGGGAATACATCTCCGAGGCGGTCGGACTGCGGGAGATCCGGATCGAGGGCGGTGAGTTCCGGCTCAACGGCTCCCCGGTGCGTTTCCGCGGGGTCAACCGGCACGACAGCGATCCCGTGACCGGCTACGCGGTTACCGAGGAGGCGATGGAACGGGATCTGCGCCTGATGAAGGCACATCATATCAACGCCGTCCGCACCTCCCACTATCCGAACGATCCACGTTTTTACGAGATGTGCGACCGTCTGGGTTTTTATGTCATCGACGAGGCGGATCTCGAATGCCATGGCGTGACCATGACGGGGCTTGGAAGCTATGAAGAGGGCTTCGACCGGCTGGCCGACGATCCGGCCTGGCGGGAGCTGTTCCTCGAGCGGCAGGTTGCCCTGGTGGAACGGGACAAAAACCGTCCCTGCGTGGTGATGTGGTCCATGGGCAACGAAAGCGGCTGGGGCTGCAATTTTAAAGAGGCGCTGCGCTGGATCCATGAACGGGACGATACCCGGCCGGTGCATTATGAGGGGGCGTCCAATGTCGGCGGATATCCGGGCGACACGCAGCCCGGCCCCGACGTGACCAGCCGCATGTATCCGGAAATCAGCTGGTGCCGGGACTATTGCGAGAGCCGGCGGGATCCCCGTCCCCTGGTGCTGTGCGAATTCTGCCATGCCATGGGGAACGGCCCCGGCGATATCGGGGATTACTGGGACGCGTTGGAGGGATACCCCAACTTTGCCGGCGGGTTTATATGGGAATGGTGTGATCACGCCGTGCAGGAAGGGGTGACGGCGGATGGGACCCCCCGCTACCTGTATGGCGGGGATTTCGGGGAACGCCGCCACGACGGCCACTTCTGTGTGGACGGCCTGGTACTGCCCGACCGCAGCCCCTCCACCGGCCTGCTGGAGGCAAAAGCGGTATGGCAGCCGGTCGGGGTCCGGCCGGTGTGCCTGGAGGAGGGCCGGATCGCAGTGACGAACCGCCTGGATTTCCGAACCCTCGCTTATCTCGAGGGAAACTGGGAGATCACAAGGGACGGTGAGACGGCCGCGCGGGGACCGCTGCCCCGTCTGGACATCTCTCCCCGCGGGACCGAGGAGATACAGCTTTCCTTTCCCTTGCCGGAGGACGGGCGCTGTTTCCTGAACCTCCGTTTCACCCTGCGTGAGCCGGTGGACGGGTTGCCTGCCGGAAGCGAGGCGGCGTTCGTCCAGCTTCCGCTGCCGGTATCCGGGCATGGCGCCGCGCCGAAGCCAAGACCAAAAGGCCGGGTGGACTGCCGGTGGGAGGGAGAGACGCTGTGGCTCTCGGGAGAAGGATGGCGTATGGCCTACGATAGGCAGACGGCCCTGTTCCGCAGTTGGACGGTTCATGGAAAGGCGCTTTTCCGGCAGCCGATGACCTTCCAGGTCTGGCGGGCGCCCACCGACAACGACCAAAATGTGCAGGCTGCCTGGCGGGGGGCGGGATACGACCGGCTGCGGCCGCGGGTATACCGTACCGCCCTGCGGGAGGGGGACGGCGGCTGCGTCATCGAAAGCGAGGTCGCCCTGGTTCCCGATCAAATGCTCGCCCCCATGATCCGGATGGATGTCCGGTGGAGTGTCGGGCCGGACGGAAGCCTTAGCTTGGAAACCCGGGTGAGGGTGGAAGAAGCCGCCCCCTTCCTGCCCCGGTTCGGGATCCGGCTCTTTTTGGACGCCGGGCTGGAAAAGGCCGCCTATTTCGGCTATGGGCCGCATGAAAGCTATGTCGACGCCCATCGCGCCTCCCATATGGGCCGCTTCCACACTACGGTGCGGGACGGGTATGTCCCGTATATCCGCCCCCAGGAGCACGGCAACCGCCACGCGTGCGTCTACGCGGAGGTGACGGACGGGACCGGATGGGGCCTGCGGGCCGAGGGCCGGCCGCGTTTCGATTTTTCCCTCCTGCCTTATACGGCGGAAGAACTGGAAGCGGCACCCCACCGGCAGGATCTGCCCCCGTCTTCCGGGCCGGTGCTCTGTCTCGATTACCGGCAGAGCGGAATTGGCTCGAATAGCTGCGGGCCGGCGCTGGCGCCGGCTTACCGCCTGGAGGAAAAAGCCTTTGCCTTCGCGGTGTCGCTGTCCCCTTTGCCGCCGTGCCGGACGGAGGAATATGGGGGATAGGGCTCTCTTTTCCGGCGCTTATCAAATAGGATGACCACCAGAATTCCTAAGGCTGCAGCCCTTTATCGCCTATGGTTGGTTCGGGTATCCACGCTCCTGCCGGCTTTCCCTCTGCGAAAATCGGCATCGGCCCCCTCTGTCGCCTGGGGATGCCACTGAACTCAGAAACCCGCAGGCCCGGCATTCGCCGGGCCTGCGGGTTCGGTATCCATGTTTATTGCATGCTTTGTGCGCTGAATTTCTGTTTGACGGAATTCACTTTGTTTTGTTCGGCTTGTTCGGTGGGATACCAGCCTTTGGCGGCCATTTTGTCATAAATGGTATCCTGCATACACAGCGCGTCGTTGAGGGCGGTGCTGAACGTCTGGTGCACATTGTCCGTCGGGGACTCGATCGCCCCATGCATAAACAGGTCGCAGACGCCTTTTTCCAACAGGAGGATGTTCTCCATCAGATTCTTATCGTCCATTTTTCATGTCTCCCTCCATTAACCGAGCAGGCTGTAAAAGTTCTGGAAAATCTGCTGATGCTTTTGCGCCATCTGCTCGACGTAAGCCTTCAGCTCGGCATCCTGGATCTGGTTCGCCGTCTCTTTGCATTTGGTCTGAAAATATTGTTCATGCCCCAGTGCGTCTTCCACATACAACAGTTCTTTTGTCGTCATGGATATCCTGCCTCCTCATCTAGATTTCAATTTTAGTTTTCCAATTTACGCCGGGAATATACAGCTGTTTTTCACCCGGATGCCGGCCTCGCTTTTCATAAAAAGCCCCGCCGCATCTTTTTGAAACGGCGGGGGGCGGTTATTCTTCCATCTGACGGCCCAGGAACGCGGCGGCGACCTGGGTGAGCTTGACATCGCCCTCGGAGGGCACGGCGCCGCTCTCGGGCAGGATCAGGCAGACGGAGCCGGTCACGTCGCCCGAAGCGATGATCGGCACCGCGACCGAGGCGTACCGCTCCATGCTTTCGACCGGCTGGAGCCGTTTCTGGTCCCCGGCCTTGGCAATGTGGGTCTGACGTTGTTCCATCAGCTCCTCGAGCTGAGCGGATACCCGCCGCTCATAGTAATCCTTTTTCGGCAGCCCAGCGACCGCCACGACGTGGTCTCGGTCGCTGATAACAACGGGCAGGCCGCATGCCCGGGACATGACGTCGGCGTATTGGTTGGCAAACGGGGACATCTCCCCCACAGGCGAATACTTTTTGAAGACCACTTCCCCGTCATTGTCGGTGAAAATTTCCAGCGGATCGCCTTCGCGTATGCGCATGGTGCGGCGGATTTCTTTCGGTATGACCACACGACCGAGGTCGTCGATTCTTCTCACGATTCCGGTAGCTTTCATTGGCTCTTTCCTCCGTATGATTTTGTCGAAACCAGTAACGTGCACGGCACGGACCATTTCATGCATAGTGTTTGTTTCGCGCCAAAATTTATACGGAAAATTTTTGAATGCCGGGCTGGATTATTTTGTATTTGCTTTCCGGCCCATACACGCGGCAAAACGGCGGAGGCCATTCGGGAGCCTCCGCCGTTTTGCTTGTGTTTTTATAAAAGGCGGTTACCGCCCCTTGTCTTCGGCAAGCTTGATCTGTATCGTAAAGGTGCTGTCCCGCCGGTTTTCCACCCGCAGGATGGTCAGCGTGACGGTATCTCCTACGCTGTGCTTGGAGAGCTCGCCCCGCAATTCGCCATAGCTGTTGACACGCACGCCGTCAACGTGGGTGATCAGGTCCCCCTTCTGGGCACCTGTGCCCTCCAGCGGGGAGCCGGACACGATCGAGTCGATGAGAAAACCTTTGTAGTTGGCCTGGTTGACGGTATACCCTTTGATACCCAAGGACACACGGCCGGTTACATACCCGTACTGGATGAGGTCGTTGACGATGTCCTGCGCCTCGGTGATCGGGATGGAGAAGCCCAGCCCCTCATACCCGGCGATCGCGATTTTTGCGGAGTTGACGGCCACGACCTGCCCGGCGGCGTTCATCAGCGGCCCACCCGAATTTCCGGGGTTGATAGCGGCGTCGACCTGCAGGCATTTGATCGCATAGCCGGTGTCCTCGTAGACATCCCTGGCCAGTCCCGACACGATTCCCTGGGTCGCAGTCCAGGCAAGCCCGCCGGCGTTGCCGAGGGCAACCACCTTATCCCCGATGTCGAGCTGGCTGGAATCGCCGAACTCGGCCGGCTTCAGATTCATCGCCGCCACCCGGATGACCGCGAGGTCAGTGGACTGGTCATACCCGATGATCTGCGCCTCGTCGAACGTCGTGCCGTCGTGCATAGTCACGGCGATACGGCTGTAGGGCTGGCCGCTGTCCTCGTTGACGACACAGTGCCAGTTGGTGATGATATACCCGTCGGCCGTCATGACGATACCCGACGCTTCGCCCGCTTGCTGCTCCCCGATGCCATAACCGCTTTGGTTCATGTACATCGATAGGATGACGGTGGACTCCAGGTTCATTTTGACGATTTCCCGGGTGCTTTTTCCCTGCGTATCCTCATCGAGTTCGTTGATCTGGATTTTGGGGGCGTCGCCGTTGTGGAAAGAGGACGCAGGGTTCCCGCCGCCCGTGCTGTTGCCGCCAGCGGCCGAAAGATTGATTCCGCCGTCCCAGGCTAGGGCGAGCAGGACAGACAGCGCGATGATGGTCACCGCGCACAGCCCGCCCAGTACACCGATGAGGATGCCAGGGCCGTTCCTTTTCTTTTTTGGCGGTTTTGAGGAATTTCCAGGCATAGGGGCGGGGGTGTAAGCCGGAGGCTGCCACCCGTACGGATTATAGGAAGGGGCGGGGCGCTGCGGCGCCGCCTGCCAGCCGCCGGACGGGGACTGGGCCGAAGAGGGTGTCCCGGCGGACGGCCAGGGGGAATAGGGCGCGTCCGCACCGTCTCCGCCAGAAGAGGCCGTGCTTCCCGTCTGCGCGTCGGGGGCCGGGGAAGACCACCCGCCGGATTCCTGCCCGGCCGGGGAGGCCGGTGTCTCGGGACTCCCGCTCTCGGGCTTCCCGCCTGTTTCGCCGCCGGATCCCCCGGCGGAATTGCTTTCAAACCAATCTGCCATATATGTCACGCCTTTCACGGATTTTCAAACCGCCGGGCTGCGGCCCTGCGCGGCCTTCCCGACTGTATTCATCCCTATTGTAACCCGGAAATGTGTTCATTTCTTGAAGAAAAACCTTGTTTTTCATAAACAATGCGGAAATCCGGCGGAAAAACCACCTTTTCGGACGGGCCTGCCGAGCCCGCGGCGGGTCCGGGCGGCGCTCATTCGTGGAAGCGGCCGGATTTGTCGGAGGGCACTTTGTCTGCGGAACTGTCGGGAAGCCAGAAGGAGAACTCACAGTATTCCCCCTCTACCGAGCGCACCTTGATTTCCCCGTGATGCAGGCTGATGACGGTTTTGACGATGTACAGCCCCAGGCCGACGCCGTTTTTATCGAGGCCGCGGGAGGTGTCGCTTTTATAGAAACGCTCGAAAATGTGGGGCATTTCCCGCGCCGAGATACCGATGCCGCTGTTGCGCACGGCACAGACCACCCGCCCGGGCTCCCGGTAAACCCGCAGCGAAATCGTCCCGCCCTCGTTGGTGAACTTCACCGCATTGTCGAGCAGGTTGTAAACCACCTGACCGATCAGGTCGTAGTCGGCCGTCACGTCCTCCCGCTGGCAATCCTCAAGATCGACGACGGTGATTTTTTTGTTTTCGATGCGCTGCTCAAAGGACAGCAGGGTGTTGCAGGCCACCTCGGTCAGATCGAACTGCACGGGGGTGAGCTTGAGCTGTCCGTTGTCGATACGGGAAAGGTCGAGCATCGACTTGACCAGACGGGAAAGCCGCTTGACCTCGTCCGAGACGATTTTTAGATAGTAATCCCGTTTTTCGCCTGGAATGGTGCCGTCGAGGATGCCGTCGATGAAGCCGGCGATGGTGGTCATCGGGGTCTTGAGCTCGTGGGATACGTTAGCCACAAAGCTGCGGCGCATCCCCTCTACGGACGAGAGGGAAACCGCCATGCTGTTGAGCGCGGCGGCCAGCTCGGCCACCTCGTCCTTGCCCTCGACCGGAACGCGGACGCTGAAATCGCCCTCCCCAAAAGCACGGGTGGCCGCCGCCATCTGACGCAGCGGGCGGACCATACGGTAGGTCAAGGCGTACAGCACGATGAAGGTCAGGGTGAGGACCCCGAGCGCGGAGAGGAAAAATACCTGTAAATTGTCGGTGACATAGGCGTTCATGCTCTGTGCCGAGGTGGACATGAACACATATCCGAGCCGGACATCCCCGCTCTCCATGGGAACACCGACGGTGTACTGGCGGGACGTGTACAGTCCGCCAAAGTTGTCGACCGAAAAATACTCCCCCTTGGCCCCGGTGATTTTGTCCCGGACCGATTCATGGAGTGTCTGCCCCACCAGGGAACGGACCGAGCTGGCGACGACCTTGTAGTCGTTGTCCACCACCACCGCCGTACCGTCCACGGCGGTGGAGAGCATCCGCAGGATCGGCTCGGTCCCGCCGGAGAGGATATAACTGGTGGGATCGGCGGGGTTCTGCACCGCATTGGAAACGGTGAACTCCGCCACATTCCGGGCATTTTCGGTGAGCAGGGCCCTTTTCTCGGACACCCAATACCGGGTGGAAAAGAGCATCTGCATCCCGCCCATGGCCACAAAGCTGACCACGATCACCAGGGACATGACGGTGAAATGTTTGGAGAAGATACTCTTAAACATCGGCGCACCCCTCATCCGGCGTTCGGATCCTTGACCTCGAATTTATACCCGACGCCCCAAACCGTTTTGAGCGTCCATTGGTCGGAGACCCCGTCGAGCTTTTCCCGCAGACGCTTGACATGCACGTCCACCGTCCGGCTGTCCCCGTAATATTCGAACCCCCAGACCTCGTCGAGGAGCTGATCCCGGGTATAGACCCGGTTGGGATTGCTGGCGAGGTGATAGATCAGCTCCATCTCCTTCGGCGGGGTGTCGATCTGCTTGCCCCGTACCCGCAGCTCGTAATTCTCCATATTGATATAGAGGCCGTCGTAGCTGACCTCCTTGGCCTTTTTCTGATTCTGGACCCCGCTGCGGCGCAGCACCGCCTTGACCCGGGCGATAACCTCCTTGGCCTCGAAGGGTTTTACCACATAATCGTCCGCCCCCAGCTCGAGGCCGAGCACCTTGTCGAACACCTCGCCCTTGGCGGTGAGCATGATGATGGGGCATTGGGATTTTTTGCGGATTTCGCGGCAGACCTGCCAGCCGTCGAGCTGCGGCATCATCACGTCGAGCAGGATCAGATCCGGCTTTTCGGAGTCAAACAGTTCAAGGGCTTTCACGCCGTTCGGCGCGATGACCGGGTCAAAGCCTTCCTTTTCGAGATACAGACGCAGCAGTTCGCAGATGTTGGCGTCGTCATCCACCACCATAATTTTGCTGTTCGCCATGGATCGGTCCTCCTTTTATTCCATCCTCCGCGGCGGCCGCGGAATCCAAACGATGGGATTGGAAACATCCTACTATACAGTTTATCAGATTTCGGCAAACTTGTATGAACAGTATTTTAAACTTTTTTCGGGAAACTGTGACGGCGGGAGGGTCGGAAAAAAAGGCGGTCATGTTTTTGACCGCATGTGCTATAATGGGAATATATTGGATTTTAGGAGGTCATTTCCATGAAACGTTTTATCGAGACCGATCCTCATGAGCTGACCGGGAATGTGTTCCGCCTGATCGGGCGGGACTGGATGCTGGTGACGGCCGGGAAGGAACGCTCCTTCAACACCATGACCGCGAGCTGGGGAGGGCTGGGTGTGCTCTGGAACGCGCCGGTGAGCATGATCTTCGTCCGCCCTTCCCGCTACACCTACGAATTTATCGAACGGGAGCGGGAATATTCCCTCTCCTTCCTCGGGCCGGATGACCGGAGGACGCTGCAGGTTTGCGGTTCCAAATCCGGCCGGGACATCGACAAGGTGAAGGAGACCGGGCTGACGCCGCTCTTCGACCAGCCGGCCCCATATTTCGAACAGGCCCGTCTGGTGCTGATCTGCCGCAAGCTCTACACCCATGACCTCGATCCGGCGGCGTTTTTGGACCCGGCCATCGCGGGCAGTTACAAGGATGGGGACTACCACCGGATGTTTGTCGGGGAAATTGTGAAGGTGCTGGAGCCGCTGGAAAAAGCTTAGGTCCCCAAAAACCGCTTTTGAACAGACCCGTAAACTGATAGATCGTTCAAAATAGGAGGATGTCCCCCATGAAAACCGGATTTCGTATACAGGATATGGCCATCATCGCGCTCGACGCCGCGCTTCTCTGTGTGCTGGCACCCTTGGCGATCCCTGCCGGGCCGGTCCCCTTCACCCTCGCCACCCTGGCGGTATACCTGTGCGCCGCTGTCACGGGGATGCGGCGCGGCACGCTCAGCGTGCTGCTGTATATCCTCATCGGCGCGGTAGGGGTGCCGGTATTCTCCGGATTTGCGGGCGGGGTGCAAAAGCTGATCGGGCTGACGGGCGGATATCTGGCCGGGTATGTCCTCTGTGCGCTGGCAGCCGGATTCCTCATCGACCGTTTCCCCCACACCTGGTGGGTCTATCCGCTGGCCATGATGCTGGGGACGGTGCTGCTCTACCTCCTCGGGACCGTGTGGTTCCTGATCGTGGGAAAAGGCACACTTTGGGCGGCGCTCGTCGCCTGCGTGTTCCCGTTCATTCCGTTCGACATCCTCAAAATCGCGCTGGCCACGGCGGTCGGCTATCCCGTGCGCCACCGGCTGGCCAGGCGCGGGCTTTTGTAAAGAAGTGCCTTCCGGCGCTTATACACGGACTCCGCCGGAAAATAGGGAATGGGTGCGCGGATATATCCGGGAAGAGGTGCAGCTCGTCTTCTGTTGGGCTGAGGCATCCGTATGTCGGCAGCGCCGTTGTACCAAACCATGTATCGGCCATGGCGTCCCAACTGGCTTTGTTCTGACCCAGCGTATCCCGCATCATACAGCCTCCCCCTTCGATTGCGGACAGTATACCATATACATGGGCCTCGGTAAACCCGGCCCGCAAAATACCGGCGGCAGCTACCCCGCCTGCGCCGCGCATCTCCTGGACACATAACCCACCCGCTTCCGGCATAGGATGAACGGACGGGAGGGAATCGGCATGTGGATCGATACGGCTATCGTGCTGGGGTACATCCTGCTGCTGGTGGGCATCGGCCTGCGGGGCGGCAAAGGGGTGAAAAATGCGGCGGATTTTACCGCCTCGGGGGGACGGTACGGCACCGCCGTGATCTTCGCCACCCTGTCCGCCTCCTATGTGGGGGGCGGCTATTCCTCCGGCAACGCGGCCAAGGCCTTTTCCGCCGGAATCAGCACCACCCTGACCCTGTTGGGGTTCAGCCTCGCTATGGTGCTCATCGGTAAATTCCTGGTCCCCGGCGTCGCCCGTTTTCCCGGCGCCGTCACCGTCGGCGGCATCGTGGGGGAGGCCTATGGAAAGCGGGCGCGGGTGCTCACCGGGCTTTTCTCTTTCCTTTGCTGCGCCGGCGTGGTCGGGGCCCAGATGGAATCCATTGGGATGGTGTTCCACGTCCTTCTGGGGGTGGAGCATCACATGGGGGTCCTCCTGGGCTGCGGCATCGTTCTGCTGTATACCACTTTTGGCGGTTTACAATCCGTTATATTCGCGGATATATTACAATTCGTATTGCTCGCAGGCGGCATGCCGGTGCTGCTGATCCTGGCCCTGCTCAAGGCGGGGGGGCCTGGCCCTGTGCTGGAAGCGCTGCCCGCCTCCTATTTCGATCCTTTCAACGGCACCACCGCGGCGGGATTCGTCTCCCTGTTCCTGTCCATGATGCTGGGGGAGGCCCTGGCACCCCCCTACACCCAGCGGCTTCTCATCGGCCGCAACGCCAAGGGAACCGCCCGGGGCACCATCCTCAGCGGCCTGTTTTCCGTCCCTTTCTTTTTCGTCACCGGCGGCATCGGGCTTACGGCCTATGCCTTGCATGTGACAAATGAGTCAGCCTCGGCCATGCCGGCCCTGATCCAGGCCGTCCTTCCCGTCGGCATCCGGGGGATAATGATGGCGGCGATGGTCTCCATCATCCTGTCGGCGGCGGATGGGTTTTTGAACGGAGCGGCGGTCAGCTTCGTCTGTGACGCGCTCATGCCGCTGAAGCCGGGGCTGTCCGATAAAGCCCAGCTCCGCTGGTTGCGGGGGATCAATGTCGCTACTGGGCTGGCGGCGGTCTGCCTGGCCTTTCTCGTCCCCGACGTGTTCAGCATCCTGGTCCTGGCCTATTCCTTCTGGAGCCCGCTGATCCTCGTCCCCCTCGCGGCGGCGCTGCTGGGGGTAAAATCCAACGGCCGGGCCTTCCGCTACGCCCTGCTGGCCGGGCTGGTCTCCACCCTCGTGTGGAACTACGGGCTCGGCAAGCCCTTTGGCTTTGAAGGGGCCATCGTCGGCACCCTGTGCAACTTCGTGGTGTTCGCCCTGTGCACCAGGGCCTACCGGCGGTACCGTTCCCAGACGCTGCGGGTGTGGAAAACACGCTAGCCTTGCTACACCCCCGCCCGTCTGCTATACTGAGACGGAAAGGGGGCGGGCGTATGATCGTCAGCGCCAGCCGCCGGACGGATATTCCGGCGTTTTACCTGCCCTGGATGCTAACAAGGCTGCGGGAGGGATTTGCCCTTACCCGCAATCCCCATAACCCCCGGCAGCTCCGCCGCGTGCCTCTGAACCGGGAGGAGACCGACTGCCTTGTGTTCTGGACCAAGGATGGGCGGGAGCTCCTCCGGCATCTGGATGAACTGGAGGGATTCGGGATCCCCTTTTATGTCCAGTGGACCCTGACCGGATACGGGGCCGATCTGGAGCCGGGAGTGCCGGACAAAGGGCGTCTCGCGGACGGGTTCCGGGAGCTCGGCCGGCGGATCGGCCCCCGCCGCCTCGTCTGGCGGTATGATCCGGTGCTGGTATACGGTCCCTATACCACGGCATGGCATTTGGACGCCTTCGGCCGGTATTGCCGTTTGTTTTCCGGGGCTACCGACACCGGTGTTTTCAGCTTTGTCGACTTGTATGCCAAAACCCGCCGCGCCATGCCCCGCCTCCGGCCCGTCACCGCCGCGGACATGGACCGGCTGGCGGCGGGGTTCGCCCTGCGTGCACAGGACGCGGGAATCCGGCTGCACACCTGCTGCGAGGAGGGGGACTTTGCCCGGTTCGGGATCGGGCAGGCCGCCTGTGTCGATCCGGAGCGGATCGGGGAGATCGCGGGGCGCCCGGTCAACGCCTCCCGGGATCCGGGACAGCGGCCGGGCTGCGGCTGCGCGCGGAGCGTGGACATCGGTGCCTACGGCACCTGCTCCCATGGCTGTGCCTACTGCTACGCGGCCGGCCCGGCTTTTTCCGCTGAACACCGGCCGGACAGCCCTCTGCTGGCGGGGACGGTCGGCCCCGACGACCGGGTGCCGCCGGATCCGGGGCGGCAGACCACCTTGTGGAGTCTGTGATAAAGGAGGACAAGCGATGAAGAATCGGAACCGTTTGCATACATGGGATACCGCGCCTGCCGCAGTCCATCGGCAGGGCGAGGAGGTCGCGGCTGTCTTTAAAGAGCGGCTGGGGGACGCCCTGACGGGGGTGTATCTGCACGGGTCGCTGGTGCTGGGCGCCTTCGCGGAAGGGGTAAGCGACCTGGATCTGCTGGTGGTGACGGCAGAACGCCTGCCGCGGGGCATACGGCTGGAACTGGCGGGCGCACTCCTCGCCCTGGACCGGCAGCCCTGCTCCCTGGAGCTGTCGGCCCTGTACCGGGGGGACCTCCATCCCTGGCGGCACCCTGTCCGCTGCCAGTTCCACTACAGCGCCGTCTGGGCCGGGACATATCGGAAGCTGCTGTCCGGCCGGCAGGGCGCCTGCTTTCTGGTGGATACGGATTTCGAGGATCCCGACATCGCCTGTCACGTCCGGCTGACCCGGGAAAGCGGCGTCCTCCTGTACGGCGAGCCGGTGGCGGAGGTGTTCCCGGACGTCCCGGAGGCGGATTTCTGGGATTCTCTTTGCCGGGGGGTGGAGGAATTCGATTTTGAGGACTATGGCTCCCGGACGGTACCCAGCCAGATCCTGACTCTGGGACGGATCTGGTCCTACCGGCAGGAACGGCGGATCCTGTCCAAATACGAGGCGGGGGGATGGACGGCCAGCCGGCTGCCGGACCGGTATCGGCCGGTGATGGAACAGGCGCGGGAGGTCTGGTACGGCGGCGGGGAGCTGCCCCCCTTCCCCCCGGAGGAGCTGGAGGGGCTCCGCCGGTTCCTCATTCGTCAAATTACGGAATGAAACGAGGAGGGGACACGTATGTCCAGGCAGCCGCAGCAGGTGCATATCTGGCTCTACCGTGAAAATGGACGAGCGGAATGGGAATTCGCCGTCTTCCAGCGCAGCGATAATCCGGATTGCTGGCAGGGGGTGTGCGGTGGGCTGGAAGACGGCGAAACCCTGGAGGAGGGCGCCCGGCGGGAGCTTTTTGAGGAGGAGGGGATCGCCGGCCCCCGGCCCCTATACCGCCTCGACTCCGTTAGTTATGTCCCCGCCTGTGTGTTCGACAAACGGGCGCAGGAGGCCTGGGGACAGGATGTCGTGGTCGTGCCGATGGCCTTCTTCGCCATGCCCTGTGACGGGGACATCACCCTCTCAAGCGAGCACACGGAGATCGTCTGGCTGCCCTATGAGGAAGCCGAACGTCGGGTGATGTTCCATGACCAGAAAAACGCCCTGTATGAGCTGTGCGAGCGGCTCCGCCGGGGCAATCTGATCCGGCCATAGCGTCCTCGTCTGCCCTGTCTCAAACGCCTGCCGGGTGAAGGAATAGGCCTTGGAATAAGGGGGTGCCCGTTCCAGCCTGTGCGGAAGCGGCCCGGCGGGAGCTTTTTGGGGAGGCGGGTCTTACCAGCGCGGTTCTTGTATTCCCGTGATCGCCCACCAGAGCAAAAGTCCATCGAGCTATTCAAAGGGAAATTACAGCTATGGCAATTTTCCACGGTGGCTTGAGCGAAGTGAAAGCCAGCGCTTTTTAGGCGCTGGCCTTTCTTTCGGCCTTATAGGCCACACCTCATGCCACACCTCTTAGGCGTACTCATGACTTGCCCGGGAGCCGGTCATCCGGGCGGATATCGTCAGCTGCTTGAAAAGAGGAAGCGCCTTCGTATAAGGGGCTTTTCCGCCGGGCAGACTAGGAATTGGAAAATTTTTGTGAGACGCCTTGACATGTCGGGTAAAATAATGTAACATAGTGTTGAAAACCAGATTGGCGCAGGAGGAACGATATGAGTTATCGTATTACGACCGATTCCACGGCCGATTTGCCGCAGGAATTTCTGAACGAACGCGGGATCGCGTATGTCGGTTTGGCGTTTCAGATCGGCGGGGAAGAATACCGGGAAGGCCCCGATCTCAAAATGACGTCCAAGGAGTTTTATGACCAGCTTCGTGCGGGCACACCGGCCTCGACGGTGCAGGTCAATACCTACGAATTCATCGATTTTGCCGAGCCCTTCCTGGCCGCCGGCGAAGATGTACTGCACATCGCGTTTTCGAGCGGGCTGTCCGGCACCTATGAATCCTGTGCCCGGGGGGCGGAGGAACTCAGGGCCAAATATCCCGACCGGAAGATCGTGGTGGTGGATTCTCTGGCCGCGTCCATGGGCGAGGGCCTGCTGGTGTATTATGCGGATGAAAACCGGAAGGCGGGGATGAGCCTCGACGACAATGCCAAGTGGCTGGAGGAAAATAAGCTGCATCTCTGCCATTGGTTCACGGTGGACGACCTGATGCATCTGCACCGGGGCGGCCGTGTATCCAAAACCTCCGCCGTGTTCGGCTCCCTGCTGGGGATCAAGCCGGTCCTCCACGTGGACGACGAGGGGCACTTAATCCTGATGAGCAAGGTGCGGGGACGGGATGCGTCGCTGAAAGCGCTCGTGGGCAAGATGAAAGAGACGGCGCTGTCCAATGTCCGGGACCAGATGGTTTTCATCTCTCATGGCGACGCCAAAGAGGACGCGGAGAAAACCGCCCAGTACGTCAAGGACCAGCTCGGGGTGCAGAAGGTCATGATTCACAATATCGGCACGGTGATCGGAAGTCATTCCGGCCCCGGTACCATCGCGCTGTTTTTCATGGGAACCCATCGGTAACCAGGCAGAATACCCGCTGTCAAGTTCAAAACGGCCGCCTTCTCTGAGGGCGGCCGTTTTTCATCCAATGGGGTCGTCTCAACGCCGTCCCGGCCTCACAGCAGCTCGGCCAAAATCGCGTTGGAGACCAGGAAGCCCTCCCTTGTCAGGCGGATCCCTTCGGCGTCGCAGATGACCAGACGCCGGGGAAGGGAAGCGGCTCGTTTCCGCCAGTCCTCCGGGATGGGGACGCCGAAACGGACGGCGTAGGCGCGTTCGGTCAGGCCCTCAGCCAAACGCAGGCGGAGCAGGAGGAATTCCTCCTGGGATCCCGTTCGGATCGCCCCTTCGGGTTCAGGCAGCGGGTCTTTCCCCGCGAGAAACGCGGCGAGATCCCGGGGATAGGCGAACCGCCGCCCGCCGATACAGGAATGGGCCGCGGGGCCGAGACCGAGATAGGGCTCGCCGGTCCAATATTTCAGGTTGTGGCGGCTTTCCCGGCCGGGCAGCGCGAAATTTGAGATTTCATACTGGTGGAAGCCGTGCTCTTCGAGCGTTTCACAGGCGGCGAGATAGAGGGAGGCGGCCTCGTCCTCTCCGGGCAGCGCAAGGGCGTGCCTGTTCCGCCCGAATGGAGTGTTATCCTCGATTTTGAGGAGGTAGGCCGAGACGTGTCCGGCTCCCAGCTCCCCGCAAAGGGAGGCCGAACGGCGTACCGAGGTTTCGTTCTGCCCCTCGACGGCCAGCATCAGGTCGAGAGAGATGTCCGCGATCCCCGCCCGTCTGGCGGCCTCCACCGCCCGCCAGACGGCGGCCGGACCGTGCCGCCGTCCCAGGCGGTGCAGCTCGGCTTCCGAAGCGGACTGCATTCCCAAGGACAGCCGGGTTCCCCCGGCATCGGCAAAGGCCTTCAGGGTTTCCGAAAGCCCGCCTTCCTCATCCGCGTCGGCGGGATTGGCCTCGAGGGTGATCTCCGCGTCGTCCAGGGAAAAGCACCGCTCCGCCCTGCCGATCAGCCGCGCCAGGCGCTTTCCCCCCAGCAGGGACGGGGTCCCCCCGCCGAAATACAGGGTATCGGCCGGGGTGCGGAGGCGGTCCGCCCACCGGTCCAGCGCCTGTTCCACCGAGGCGGTGTAACGGTCGAGCAGGCCGTCGTCCCCCGCCAGGGGAAGGGAGTAAAAGTCGCAATAAGGGCATTTGGACAGGCAGAAGGGCACGTGGATATATAACCCGATCGGCATGGGAGGCCCTCCTTCCAGACAGGGGTCAAACCGCGGGGGATCCGAGCGTCCGCAGCCGGCAGCGCAGATCCTGCAGATAAACCGCTTGCTGTTTTTTCAGATATCTGCCCAGGAACGGCTTCATATACCACTTTTTCGCCTGGACATCCTCAGTGAAATCGATGACGGTCAGACCGTCCTCTTCTGAAAACAGGCCGGTCCAACGGCCCTTCATATGGCCGTTTTCCATATCGAAGGCATACCGCGCGCAGGGCTCGAAGGCCGTGATCGTAAAGGTGGTGGCGGTCCCGTCCGGGGTGTGTTCCACAAAGGTTTTGCCGGGTTCGGGGATGTCGATCCCCGTGATATCGCTCCTCCAGGAGATGTCCCCCAGCGAAGTGACGACCGCCCACACGGTCTCAATAGGGCAATCGAACGCCGCCCGTATCCGCGCCGTCGCCATCCCTCCACATCCTTTCCGTTTCTGAGCAACAGCCGCCGTGGGCCTGTAGGCCCCGGCGGCTATCATTTTCGGCAGGCTTATTCCTCGTAAAACGCCTTGTGAACGGCGGCGACGGCGCGGTCAGCGTCCTCTTCCGCGATCAGAACCGACACCTTGATCTCACTCGTCGAAATCATCTGGATATTGACGTTGGCGGCGGCCAGTGCCTCGAACATCAGGGCAGCGGTGCCCTCGTGGGTTTCCATACCGGCGCCGACGATCGACACCTTGGCAACCCCGGTATCGAAGGTCAGGCTTTTGGCCCCCACCATATCGCAGTAATCCTTTAAGGCCGCGACAGCGTCCTCGCCCTTGTCTTCCGGCACGGTGAAGGTGATGTCCTTGGTGCCGTCCCGGCCGATCGACTGCAGGATGATGTCCACATTCGCATGGGCCTTGGCCACGCGGGAGAAAATTTTGAACGCGATGCCCGGCTCATCCGGCACACCGACGATCATGACCCGAGCGACATTGGTGTCCTTCGCGACACCTTTGATCAGCATTTCTTCCATTTTCGAGACCTCCTTGACTTTGGTGCCGGGGACAGGATGGAGGCTGGAGAGGACCTCCAGCTCGACGTTGTATTTTTTGGCCATTTCCACCGAGCGGTTGTTGAGCACCTGCGCGCCGAGGGTGGCGAGCTCGAGCATTTCGTCGTAGGTAATCTCCTGTAACTTGCGGGCGCCGGGCACTTTACGGGGATCAGCGGTATACACCCCTTCGACGTCGGTGTAAATCTGGCAGAGATTTGCGTGCATGGAGGCGGCGATGGCCACCGCGCTGGTGTCCGACCCACCCCGGCCGAGGGTGGTGATATCCTCATATTTGTTGAGGCCCTGGAACCCGGCCACCACCACGATCTTCCGCTTATCCAGCGCGGCCTTGATCCGTTCCGGGTCCACCCGCTTGATACGGGCGGAGGAATAGGTGGAATTGGTCTTGAAGCCGGCCTGCCATCCGAGCAGGGAAATCACCGGGCAGCCGATGCTCTCAATCGCCATGGCCAATAGGGAGATCGAGATTTGTTCCCCCGCCGACAGGAGCATATCCATCTCCCGCTTGCTCGCCCGGGGATTGAGTTCCCTGGCCTTTTCGATCAGGTCGTCGGTGGTGTCTCCCTGGGCGGAGACCACCACCACCACGTCGTTGCCCGCTTTATATGTATCGGTCACGATCTTCGCGACATTGCGCACCCGCGCCGCGTCGGCGACCGAGCTGCCGCCGAACTTCTGCACTACCAGCATCGCTATTCCTCCGGTTCTGTTGATAGGATCGGGCCTGGGGCCCTGTCAGTCGAACGCCACCTCGGCGCCCTTGTTCGCACAATCGTATACTCGTACCGTCCAGCCCGCCAGCCCTGCGCGGACGAGCCGTTCTTCCGCCAGAGCGGGAAAGGCCGTGTTTTCCCGGTCCAGGATCGCAAGGATGGACGGCCCTGCGCCGCTGATAGCCACGGCATAGGCGCCGAGCTCGTAGGCAGTGTAAAAAATCGGCTCGGCTCCCGGGATCATGGGGAAGCGATAAGGCTGATGCAGGCGGTCCTGCACCGCCACCCGCAGGTTCTGCAGGCTTCCCGAGAAAAGGGAGGCCGTCATCAGCGCGGCACGGGAGAGATTGTACACGGCATCCTGCCTTGTGACTTCGGTGGGGAGGGCCGCCCGGGCAGCTTCGGTTTTCAGCTCGAAATCCGGGATGAAAACAGCGAAGCGGATGCGTTCCGACACCGGTACGCTGACGGTGTGGACCCGTCCGCCGTCCATAACGGCGGTGACCAGGCCGCCGAGCAGCGCGGGAGCCACGTTGTCGGGATGGCCCTCCAGCTCGGCCGCGAGGTCGGCCACGTCCTCCGGGCCGAGAGGGCTGCCGAGCAGGGTGTTCGCCCCGAGAAGGCCCGCGACCAGACAGGCCGATGAACTGCCCAGCCCCCTGGCCATGGGGATGTTGTTTTCCTGTCGGATATGCAGTCCGCGGAAAGGCCGTCCGCACCGCCGGTAGAGCACCCGGGCGGTGTGATAGATCAGGTTGGTTTCGTCCGTCGGGATGGGGACACCGTCGGCCGATTCGATATGGCAGCCGTCCGCCTCTTCCATCCACACCCGGTTGTAGAGCGTCAGCGCGAGCCCCAGAGCATCAAAGCCGGCCCCCAGGTTGGCGCTCGACGCCGGCACCGTGATTTTCAGCATCCTCATCCGCCCTTCCGCGGGGAAATTTTGTCCTTACAGATCAGCCACCCGGATACGGCTGCGCACCGTGACGCCCTGCATTGCCGCGAGGGCAGCGTCTAGGTCTTTTTCTTTCATCCGGGGAGAGATGAATGCCAGCTCGCCGTCCGGGGCCTTGGGACAGGCGATATACCCTACCGGCCCGAAGGCCGCCTGCACCTGGTTGCGCGCGGCCTGAAGATCGGGCGAGGCCAGGCGGAGGAAGACCGGGAGCGCCTCCTCGCGGTAGTCTACAACATAGTCGGCGGAGCCGCGCTCCCAGAAGAGATATTTGCGGGCGCCCAGGTGCTTGACCTCGTCGATGACGTCGGCCACCACGGCGGAGGCGGTAGGCAGCTTGCCGGCGCCCTGGCCATAGAACACCACATCGCCGATGGCGTCGCCCCGCACCATGATCCCGTTGAACACGCCGCTGACGTCCGCGAGCAGGCTGGACTTTTTCAGCAGCATGGGGGAGACGACGGCGTAGAGCCGTCCGTCCGCCTGCCGGACCGCCCGGCCGATCAGCTTGACCGCGCCGCCCCAGGCGGCGGCGTACTGCACGTCGGCGGCACTGACCCGGGAGATCCCCTCGGTGTGGACTTGGTCGGGGTACACATGCCGGCCGAAGGCCAGGGACGCGAGGATACAGATTTTGCGGCAGGCGTCGTGCCCGTCGATATCGGCGGAGGGATCCCGTTCGGCATAGCCGAGCTTCTGAGCCAGGGCTAAAGCGTCCTCGAAGCCCATGCCCTCCTCGATCATCTTGGTGAGCATGAAGTTGGTGGTGCCGTTGAGGATACCGGCGATCTCATACACCTCGTTGGCCGCGAGGCACTGGTCGATCGGGCGCAGGATCGGGATGCCGCCGCCCACGCTCGCCTCGAACAGGAAGTTGAGGTTGCGGTTTTTCGCGATCTCCAGCAGCTCGTCCCCCTTGGCCGCCACCAGTTCCTTGTTGGAGGTGACGACGCTTTTGCCCGCCTGCAGGCAGCTTTTGACGAATTCATAGGCCGGATGGAGGCCGCCCATGGTCTCCACCACGATGCGGATATCCGCGTCGTGCAGGATATCGTCGAAATTCTTAGTGAATAGATCGGCATAGGGGGTCTCCGGAAACTCGCGCAGGTCGAGGATCCGTTTTATCTCAATGGCATCGCCCGCCTTGTGGGCAATGCCCGCCGCGTTTTTACGCAGCACCTCCGCCACGCCCGAACCCACCACGCCGTGGCCTAAAATCGCTACCTGGATCATGACAACCTCCTGTATAGTCCTCTATTTGATCAGTTCATTGGATACCCGGGTGATCCGATCCACCCCCGGCAGCTCCCCCAGGGACCGCACGAAGGCATCCACCGGCATTTCCAGCCGGTCGGTTCTAGCGGAGATGGAGACCGCCGCCTTGCCCCCGGCCGGGATATTTTGGTTGACGGTGAGGATATTGGCCCCGGCGTCGGCGAAAGCGGCCAGCATGCTCGACAGGACCCCCGGCCGGTCACGGAGGACGGAATGGACGGTCAGGATATAACCGGTCCGCCCGGCGTCATAGGGAAAGACCGCGTCCTTATACTTGTAAAACGCGCTGCGGGACAGGCCGGCCCGTCTCGCAGCCTCCGCGGCCGAGGACGCTTCTCCGGAGAGCAGGCTCCGCTTGGCTTCGAGCACCCGCACAAAGACCTCCGGCAGCACCTGCTGGTCTACCAGCACGAGATCGCGGCTTTCCGGGCCTTCCATAGTGTCCACCACCCATGCACGTCTGTTTCGCTGTGAAATACACTATACCATTACTTTACGCACGATTCAAGAAATGGTGATCCGAAAATCGATTGGATTTTCCGGTTTTATAGACTTTACATCACACATGCTTCGATATGCTCCGGATATCTCTGTTTTTCGTTTTTCCACGGATTACACGAACTTCCTCCCCGTCTCCGGTTTTTCTTCGGGTATTTTTCCGAAGCACCGCCGCCGATTTTGGATTTTGGGGGACATACTAAAGGGAAACACCGGGTGAAGAGGAGGTCCATCGCCATGCCCAAACCGTTCCGCACGGAGCTTTCCGCCCGCACCGAAGGGCGCCGCCGTTTTCTCATCGACCTGTTGTATACGGGGGTCTGGATCGCGTTTTTGGTCCTTGCCGTGGCCTGCGCGGTCAAATGGGCGCTGCCTTTCCTCCTGGCGTTCGCCGTGGCGGCGCTCTTCCAAAGGCCGATCCGCTGGCTGGTAGGCAAAACGGGGGTCAAGCGCCAGTTCTTTTCGGTGGCACTGCTGGTCCTGATGATTCTGCTTCTGGCCGGGCTGCTGCTCTTCCTCGGGTGGAGCCTGGCTGTCTGGGTGACCAATTTTCTGACGAACGAGGAGAATCTGCGGGCGATCGAGACGTGGATCGGCAGCCTTACCGCCACTGTCCAGGATCTCCTCGAGAAGCTGTCCGACCGTCTCTCCCCGGAGGCCCTCGAAACCGTCAATAACGCCGTCGCGGGCATCTCTCAAAGGCTCAGCGAGGCCTTGTCCGGATTTTTCGCAGGGGCGGCGGGATGGGTCATGCGGTTTGCCACACAGTCCCTTCCCCGGATCGCCATCGGCTTCGTCATCTGGGTCGTGGCGTCGATCCTCATGTCGATCCATTACCAGGGGGTCAAAGCCTTTCTGGTGCGGCAGGTGCCCGAGCGGTTCCAAGGACTGCTGCGGGATGTCAAGGAGCTGTGCGGTGGCACCGGCCGCAAACTGCTGCGGGCATACGGCCTGCTCATGCTCCTGACATTCGCGGAGCTGTCGGCCGGCCTGCTGCTGCTGGGCATCCCGAACGCGATTCTGGTCGCGGCGCTCATCGCGGTTGTGGATATTCTCCCGGTTCTCGGGACCGGCACCGTCGTGCTGCCCTGGGCGGCATTCGCGCTGCTGCAGGGGCAGCACCGCCTGTTCATCGGGCTTTTGGTGATGTACGCCGTCATCGCCCTGGTGCGCAATATCCTCGAGCCCCGTCTGGTCAGCCACCAGATCGGCCTGCATCCTCTTGCCACCCTCTTTTTCATGTATGTGGGGCTGCAAATCCTGGGCCTGGCGGGGATGCTGCTTTTTCCCGTCCTGGCCATGGTATCGGTCCAATTGCAGAAAGAGGGGAAAATCCATTTGTGGAAGTGACCCGGCCGGGGCAAACGTGGGCCCCGGCCTTTTCCGCGCCAAAACAAGAGGCGCCGACTTTTTCAAGTCAACGCCTCTTTAGGTTCGGAATACGGGCAACGGTCAGGCCGCCGGGGAAAGGGAGCTGTCCGGCTCCGTCGCCGCGGGAGGTTCGGCAGCCGGGGTAGAGGCGGGGGCCGTCGGCGTTTCATTCGCGGCAGGAGGCTCGGTTGGGGTGGGTTTCGGCGCACCATGGGCCGTGCACTCGCCCGGCATGAAGTCGGGCTTGTAAACCCCCAGTTCCTTATCCGGGCAGGCGTCGGTGGCAAGCTCGCCCGTGGTCATGCAGTAGTACCGTTCGACGGTGTTGCCCTTCTTGGTGAAGGGGGTGGGGGAGAGCCCTTGGTGAACCACCTTCATCGCCTGGTTCCACAGGCTCCTGGCATAGGTTTTCTGCGTATCGGACAGCGATTTGTTGTAATCGTAGCCCACCCAGCTCGCCGCTACGTAATAGGGGGTGCCGGCCACGAAATAGGCATCGTTGTTTTCCTGGGTAGTACCGGTTTTCGCAAAAACCTCCCAACCGGCCCAATCCTTTTTGAGCTGCCGGCCCGCCGCCCCGTTGGCGCCGGTGGCACCGGTGCGGCCGGTGATGACGTGCTGGAGCAGCCGGTTCATCACGTAGGCGGAATCTTCATCGAGCGCCCGGTTGGTCAGCCTCTCACGCTTGGGCAGGATCGTGTTGCCGGCCATTTCCACCTTTTCATAAGAATACGGCTCGTTGTAGATGCCGCCGTTCCCGAAAATTTGGTAGGCCGCGGCCATCTCCCGGGCGTAGACGCCATAGGTCAGCCCGCCGAGCGCCATGGGGGACAGATCGATATCGGTGTGGCCCTTGCCGTCCGATTTGACCAGGCTGGAGAAATGGAGCTGGTTAGTCATGAAGTCGAAACACCGCTGCGCAGTCAGCGTCTGAGCCAGGCGGGCGGCAACCGTGTTCATCGATTGCTGCAGCGCCTTGTCCACCAGAGTCGTGCCGTTGTCGGTCGGCGTCTTCTGCCCGACGTTCCGCGGCCATTTGGTTCCGTCCCGCAGGGTGATGTAGCAGTCCTGTACCTGGGAGGAAAAATGGATGGTATTGTACTGGATCGCCTGGGCGTACACGCTGAGCGGCTTGATGGAGGACCCGGGCTGCCGCTTGGAGCTGGTCGCCCGGTTCTGGATCCGGTTGGCGGTTTTCTCGCCCCGTCCGCCGACCACGGCCACCATTTTCCCGTCGTAATCGGTGACGTACAGCGCCGCCTGGAACGGCGTGTCTTCCCCGCTGCGCGCGGCGGGGAAATTGGCGTCGTTGGCGTAAATAGCCTCCACCTCGGCCTGCAGCTTTTCGTTTTCACAGGAATAGATGGTCAGGCCCCCGAAATACACCAGGTTTTCCGCGTAGTTTTCCGCATACCCATACGCCTCCATCAGATCATGGATCACATCGTCGATGAGGGTGTCCATGTAGTAGTCCTGCACGTCCACGACCTTGGCGCTGCTTTTGAAGATGAGTTCCTCGCCGCAGGCCTGGACATATTCGTCGTCGCTGATGAAGCCGAGCTGATGCATCTTGTACAGCACGGTCCGTTGCCGGTTGCGCACGTTTTCCGGATGCCGGTAGGGATCGTATTTCGACGGGTTCTGGGTGATGCTGGCGATCACCGCACACTGTGCGATAGTCAAATCTTCGGCTTCCACGCCGAAATAGTAGTTAGCTGCTGCGCCGACACCCTTGATACCGCTGCTCAGCGGCAGGACGTTGAGGTATGCCTGGATGATCTCGTCCTTGGTGTACTGTTTCTCCATCTCAATGGCGCGCAGGATCTCGGTGATTTTCCGCTCGATGCGGTGGTCATCCTCTTCGGTGAGGACCTTGATGAGCTGCTGGGTGATGGTGGAGCCGCCGAATTCGTTCGACGAGAAATGTAGGACCAGGTTGGCGAAGGCGGCGATGGTCCGCTTCCAGTCCACGCCGTAGTGGGTTTCGAACCGCTCATCCTCGATGGCGATGACCGCGTTCTGCATATGGGGGGATATCTCGTCAAGGTTTTTCCAAATCTGCTTGACGCCCTGGAGCCGCTGCCCCTCGACATATTCGCCGGTGTTCGGATCCTTGACCATGACGATGCTCGTCTGATGCTCGTTGATCTGGCTCAGGTCGGGGATGCCGGTGGAGCCGCTGAAATTCGTTACCACGTATACCGCCAGGACACAGCCCACGATACTGCCGGTGATGGCGCCGATGAGGACGATGGTCAGCAGGCATTTGGATATGGCGGATATGACTTTCAAGGTCATTTTCACCGCCGGTTTTTTCCGCCATTCCGGTTTCTTGGCCATCAGTCATTCGCCTCCTTACTTTAGGGTGGCCGGTGCTGAACCGGCCGAAAAAGATACGTTCCTATCTTATAGCAGCGCGGGAAAAAAGTCAAATATCAAAACTGTAAGAGTTTCTTAACCCTTTGTAACCGTCGCGGCCGTGGAGCCCGCAAACGCATAAACCGTACCGGTCCCGCCCATACTAAGTCTGGTGTAACAGGCCCGTTTCAAACGTATCGTTGACCGAAAGGAGGGCGTTTATGCAGGAAAATCCGAACCCGCGTCCACCGGAGGAGCCCTCGCCGGGCCAGCCCGAAGCCGGGAGGAAACGCGCCTTTTCCCCCGTATTTTTCGGGTTTGCCCTTGCCATATTGATCCTCAGCGGCCTTCTTTTCTGGGGCAGCGCCCTGCTGCGCCCCTCTGGCCCGGACCCTGTCTCCGCTCCCCCGGCAAACAACCGCCCGGTCTCATCTTCCAGTTCCGTGTCGGCAGAGGAGAGCGCGCCGCCTGCCGCACGGCGTCTGCTCGGGATCTGGGAGGGGAAACTCGCCCTGTTCACCGAGGGGCGGGAGAGCCCCGACGAAGTATATGACGTCTATGTCCAGACCCTCCCGAAAGAAGAGCAGGATCGCCTGCGGCAGGGTATTGCCGTAGGGAGCGAGGAGGAACTGGCCGGCTGGCTGGAGGATTATACCAGCTGACCAGAATCCCTCAGATGAAGCGCCGCCGGTTCCAAAACTGTCGAACAGAGAAAGGCATGGTTATCTATGGATCATCCGTCCGTCTGGATGGCGGGGCGCACCCCTGCCGTCCCCCCGCCCGAGGGCCGTGTGGATACCGCCCCGCTTGAAGTGCTGATCCTGGGCGGAGGCCTGTGCGGGCTTCTCACCGCTTTCCGTTTATATGAAAAAGGCGTCCGTGCCATGGCGGTCCTCGAGGCCGGGGAAATCGCCGGGGGCACCAGCGCCCATACCACCGCTAAAGTGACCGCGCAGCACGGCCTATTGTACGCTGGCCTGCGCAAGGGGCTGGGAGAGGAAAAGGCCGGCCAGTACGCCAAGGCGAATCAAAGCGCAGTCGGGGAGTACGCCGCCGTAATGGAACAGCTCGGCCTGCGGGACGAGCTGAAGCGCTGCGCCTCCTACCTCTATACCGATGACCCGGCCTATGTGGAGCGTCTCGAACAGGAGGCGGAAGCCTGCCGCCTGCTCGACCTGCCTGTCTCCGTCACGGTGGAAACCGAGCTGCCCTTTCCGGTCCTGACGGCGGTGCGCATGGACGGGCAGGCCCGCATCCATCCCCTGCGTTTCGCGGATGCGCTGGCCCGATGGCTGGTGGAAAAGGGAGTCCGGATCTATACCCACACCCGCGCCTATCCCTCCGAAGCGGACCAGGCGCCCGGGGATATCCGGACCAACCGGGGCACCCTGCATGCGGACACGGTCGTTCTCGCCACCCATTACCCTTTCATGGATAAAAGCGGCCTATATTTTGCCCGGATCTGGCAGGAGCGCTCCTATGTCCTGGCCCTGACCCGTGTGCCCCCGATGGAGCATCTCTACTGGGCACCCGGGGAAAGCGGCTTTTCCTTCCGCCCGGCCTCGTGGACAGCGGGCGGCGGGGAGGTACAGGGGCTCCTTCTCGGCGGGAAAAGCCACAAAACCGGGCACGAGGGGACACGCTACCATTACGAGGCCCTGCGGACAGCGGCCAGGTCCTGGTATCCCGACATGCGGGTGGCCGGGCGATGGTCGGCGCAGGACGGGATGACCCACGACAGCGTACCCTATATCGGCCGATACCGCCAGCTCGATGGAAAGCTGGCCGGCCGGGTTTTTCTGGCCACCGGCTTCAACAAATGGGGCATGACCACCAGCATGGCGGCGGCCGATATCCTCAGCGAGTCCATCCTCGGGCGGGATCATCCCTGCCGTGATGTTTTTTCTCCCTCCCGTTTCGATCCGGGGCTGAAGGCGAAAAGCTTTTTCATCGAAAGCAGCGACATGGTGGGAAGCTTGATCGGGCCGTACCTTCATCTGCCGGACGCCACCTCCGCCTCTATCCGGAGAGGGGAGGGGAAGGTGATCACCGTCGGCGGCAAACGGGTCGGGGTGTATAAAGACGATCAGGATGTCCTCCATACCGTCCGGCCCATCTGCCCCCATATGGGCTGCGTGCTGCAGTGGAACCGGGATGAACGATCCTGGGACTGCCCCTGCCATGGTTCCCGCTTCGACTACACTGGCCGGCTGCTCAACGATCCCGCGCAAAGGGCGCTCGAAACCACTTCCCGCTGACAAACGGATACAAAGAGCGGATGCCCGGGCCGGGCATCCGCCTTTTTTGTATGTGCCGGGGAAAACGCGCGAACCCAATAGAAATTCCCCTGGCCTTTCGGCCGGGGAAGCCGCTGCCGGATATACGGATATAGGATAAAAGGAATCATCCCGGAAAATTGCTGTACGATTTTTCATGCAGCCGACATGTAAAATCATCGCAGCATCCGCCTGCACCGTCAAAATCCTCAACATGGTTTGTAGCGTATACGGATAGGGAGTCCTATTCGCTATGCACACAGAACCGGCAAAAATCACAGACGGGGACACAAACCGGATCGTTGCAGCTATTCATCGTTTATATCCCCCACAAAGATAAGCCTGCCTTTTCAATATAAACAGAACCCTGCCGAAAGCAATTTCCGCTTTTTCGGCAGGGGGGATATGGAGCGGCTTACGAGGCTCGAACTCGCTACCTCCACCTTGGCAAGGTGGCGCTCTACCAGATGAGCTAAAGCCGCCTGTTCAGAATGCGTGTGCTAGTATACCACAGCCTTTCGCCGGTTGTCAAGAGGCGTTGAGAAAAGACGGAGCGAAAAGCCCGCTCCGTTTTGAAACACTGTCGGGACGGCCCGGAATCCGGCCATAGGGAGCCGTCTTGTTGACCGGCCTGTTTTTCTTGCCAGAGAGCCTTTTTCGCGGTATAATAAATAGCTAGCACAATGGAAGGGAGGCGCGGCCCCATGGCTCTGTTTTCGCTCAAGCGCATTGCCGGGGAAGCCGAAAACCGGCAGACCTACCTGCGCGGCGTCGCCTGCTACAACGCCGGCAAGGTCGGCCGCGTCGTCCGGGACCGGGACGATTTTTATGAAGAATATTTGAGCGCCGACGTGGAAAACAACACCCGGGACGGCGTGTTTCACGTCGAGGTCGGCTTTGGCCGTCAGGGGGACGCCGATTTTTACGACTGCGGCTGCGAGGCCTACCGCCAGGGAACCGGCGCCTGCCAGCATATCGTGGCTGTTATGGTCCATAAATACTATGCCGATATGCTCACCGGCCTGTCCGCCCCGCCCTCCGCCAGGGAGAAGGAACGGCTGGCCACGCGGACCGATGAAACGGCCCGCCGGATGATGAACCGCTACCTCTCCCGCCAGGCGGTGGATTTGGTCGCCCATTCCGCGGCCGGGCAGGAGCCGGTTCTGCTCTCTCCCGTCCTGCGCCTCGGGCCGCGGCAGGCTGAGCTCAGCTTTACCCTTGGACGCCGGCGGCCCTATGTGCTCAAGGACATCGGCAAGTTCTGCGAGGACGTGAAAAAACGGGAAACCGTGGAATACGGCAAACAGCTGCGCTTCCTCCACCACCCCGACAGCTTCGATCCGGCCTGCCGCGGCCTGCTTGCCTTTCTGCTCGATACCTATGAGGACATCGCCCATCCCCAGCGGGGCACCATCGGGTCCCTGCATCCCCGCATCGGCCGGGAGCTGCTGCTCAGCCCCGCCGCTCTCGACCGCTTTTTTGCCGTGTGCGAGGGGAAGGAGATTGCCCTGCGGTCCGATTCCCCGCAGGAAAAGGAGCTCCGGCCCCTGTTCTTAAAAAGCGGCGATCCCGCCCTCACACTCGATGTCCAGCGTTCCGACGTCAAGGAGGGCTTCCAGCTCTCCGGCGAGCTCTTTTCGGCCCTGTGCGGGACCGGCTGCCTGTATGTGGCCAAGGATGGCGTATTGTATCGCTGCACGCAGGAATATGCGGAGCAGATGCGGGATTTCCTGCCTGCCCTGCAGGCCGCCGGGCATACCCTGTTCATCGCGGACGGGGACATGCCGGATTTCTGCGGCAGCGTGCTGCCCGCCGTCGGGCGGTTCATGGAACTGACCGGCCAGGCCGAACGGCTGGAGCCCTATCTTCCTGAGGATCCCGATATCGAAATCACGCTCGATTCTCCCGAGCCGGGGCTCGTCACCGCCCGGGTGCTCTGCTGCTACGGCGGGGAAAAGGTCCCGCTTCTCGACACGGACGACGCCCATCGGACGGAAGGGGGGCCTCGGCGCAACCGGTTGGAGGAGCTCCGCTCCCGGCTGGTGATCCAGCAGTATTTTCCGAACTATATCCCCTCCACCGGGCTGATGGTCAGCCGGGTGGACGACGACGGGTTCTACCGCCTTCTCACCGAGGGGCTCGCGGAGCTGCAGGGGGTCGGCACCGTCGCCCTTTCCGATGCGTTCCGGACCATGGATCTCGCCCCGCCGCCCCGCCTGTCGGTCGGGGTGGGCCTGTCGGGCGGGCTGCTCGATTTCGAGTTCGAAACCGAGGGGCTCGACGCGGGCGAGCTGACCCGGGTGGTGGAAAGCTACCGCCGCCGCCAGCCCTATCATCGTCTGAAAAACGGCCGGTTCCTTCCCTTGGAGGGCGCGCTCGCGGAATTCGCACGGCTGGCCGACGGGCTCGAGCTCGGGGCGGGGGAGCTCGCCGCGGGGCATGCCCGGCTGCCCACCTATCGGGCCCTGTATCTCGACCGTGTGCTGCGGGACAGCGCCACCGCCGATTTCCGGCGGGACGTCCGGTTCCGCGAGCTGACCGGTGCCCTCCGGAACGCCGCCGATGCGAATTACCGCCTGCCCGCTTCTTTAGAGGAGGTGCTGCGCCCCTATCAGAAAACCGGTTACCGCTGGCTGAAAACCATGGAGCGGTACGGTTTCGGCGGCATCCTCGCCGACGATATGGGCCTGGGCAAAACCCTGGAGCTCATTTCCCTGCTGCTCGACGCCAAGGAAGCGGGACAGCCCGGCCCCTCTTTGGTGGTCTGTCCCGCCTCGCTGATTTTCAATTGGGAAAACGAGATCCGCCGGTTTGCCCCCGCCCTGACCGTCCTGCCCATCCTCGGTAACGCCGAACAGCGGGAGCAGGCCATCGCCGGGATCGGCCGATACGACGTGGCGGTCACCTCCTACGACCTGCTCAAACGGGATATCGCCCTGTATGGGGAAACCGAATTCCGCTACCTTGTCCTCGATGAAGCGCAGTATATCAAAAATCACGCCACCCAGAACGCCAAGGCGGTCAAGGCGCTGCGCAGCCGCCAGCGGTTCGCCCTGACCGGCACCCCCATCGAAAACCGCCTGAGCGAGCTGTGGAGCATCTTCGATTTCCTGATGCCGGGATTCCTGTACAGCTACAACCGGTTCCGGGATTCGTTCGAGCTGCCCATCGTCAAAAACGCCGACGCCGAGGCGCTCGACCGTCTCCACCGCATGACCGCCCCCTTCATCCTCCGCCGTCTGAAGCGGGACGTCCTGCACGACCTGCCTGAGAAGACCGAGACTATCCGCACCTCCGTCATGGGGGAGGAACAGCGCGCTCTCTATCTCGGGAACGTCCTCAAGGCCCGGGAACGGCTCGCCGACCTCACGTCCGGGAACGCGGAGAGCGGCCGGATGGTCCTGCTCGCCCTGCTGACCCGCCTGCGCCAGCTCTGCTGTGACCCCGCCCTGTGCTATGAGGACTACACGGGCGGTTCCGCCAAGCTGGAAAGCTGTCTCGAGCTGCTGCGGGAGGCCGCCGACGGCGGGCACAAGGTGCTCCTCTTTTCCCAGTTCACCTCGATGCTCGCCATTCTGGAGGAGCGGCTGCGGGGGGAGGGGATCACCTTCTACACCCTGCAGGGCTCGACCTCCAAGGAAAAACGAGCCGCCCTGGTGGAGGCCTTCAACCGGGACGCCACCCAGGTTTTTCTCATCTCCTTGAAGGCGGGCGGCACCGGCCTCAATCTGACCGGCGCCGACGTGGTGATCCATTACGATCCCTGGTGGAACCTCTCCGCCCAGGAGCAGGCGACCGACCGGGCCCACCGCATCGGCCAGAAAAACAGCGTGCAGGTTTACAAGTTGATCGCCAAGGACACCATTGAGGAAAAAATCCTGCGTTTGCAGGAAAGCAAAAAAGAGCTCGCGGACGCGGTGATCCGGCAGGGAGGCTCCCTGTTCTCCCTGTCTCCGGAACAGCTCGCCGAGCTGCTGGCGTGACAGGAAAGGAGTGACGGCCATGGCGATCCTCCAGGTAGAGCACCTGACCAAGGATTACGGGGGAGGGAAAGGGATTTTCGACCTGTCCTTCTCTATCGAAAAGGGGGAGGTGTTCGGGTTCCTCGGCCCCAACGGGGCGGGGAAGACCACCACCATCCGGCATATCCTCGGCTTTATTAAGCCCCAGGAGGGGCGCGCCGAGGTGGACGGCCTGGACTGCTGGCGCTGTCCGGATCAGATCCAACGGAGACTCGGGTATCTGCCAGGGGAAATCGCCTTTCCCGGCGACATGACCGGCACCGCCTTCATCCGCCTGATAGCGGAGCTGCGGGGACTGCGGGATATGCGCCGGGCGGAAAGCCTCATCGCCCGGTTCGAGCTCGACCCCTCCGGCCGGCTCAGGCGGATGTCCAAGGGAATGAAACAGAAAATTGGGCTGGTCTGCGCGTTCATGCACGACCCGGCCATCCTTGTCCTCGATGAGCCGACCAGCGGCTTGGATCCCCTGATGCAGCATACCTTCGTCGAGCTCATTGACGAGGAAAAGGCCGCGGGCAAAACTATCCTGATGTCCTCCCACATGTTCGACGAGGTGGAGCGTACCTGTGACCGGGTCGCCATCATCAAGCAGGGGCGACTGGTCTCCGCCATGGGGACCGACGAGCTGCGCCACGCCCGGCAGAAGGTGTATAAGCTCGAGCTCGCCGACGACAGGCAGTTCGCCGCTTTCAGGGCCGAGCCCCTCGCCTTTGCCGAGCTCCGCCCCGACAAGCGCCAGGCCAAGGTCGCGGTGCGGGACGAGGACATCAACGCCTTCATCCGGCTGTTATCCGGATACGATCTGCTGTATCTCTCCGAGGTCAAGCGGACGCTCGAGGATGTTTTCCTGGAGTATTACGGAGGTGACGGACATGTTCAGTAAAGCCCTGTTCAAGCAGGCCGTCCGCTCCAACTACAAAATTTTTCTGATTTTCCTCGCGGTGCTCTGCCTGTATCTGGCGGCCGTCTGCGCGGTCTTCACCCCGCAGGCGCTCGGGGAGATGGGGGGACTCGTCGACAGCCTGGGCGCGATGGGCAACATGCTCGGGGATATGAACAGCGTCACCGGCTTCATCGGGCAGATGTACTTCGGCCTGATCGCGGTGCTCTTTCCCATGATCTACTGCATCATCACCGGCAACCGCCTGGTCGCGGCCAAGGTGGACAGCGGCTCGATGGCCTGCCTGCTCTCCGCTCCCATCAAACGCAGCCGGATCACCGTCACCTACGCCCTCTATTTCATCCTGTCCCTGCTTCTGATGTTCGGGTTCCTGGCGGGCTTCGGCGTCGCGATGTGCATGGTTTTCCAGCCAGGCACGCTGGATGTAGGGGCTTTCCTGCTGTTCGATCTGGGCGCCTTCCTTCTCGCCTTTGCCACCAGCGGCATCTGCTACGCCGCGTCCTGCGTTTTCAACCTTTCCCGGCATTCCTTCGCCGTCGGCGCCGGGCTGCCTCTGGCGTTTTTTCTGTTCCAAATGATGTCCGAGCTGTCGGAGGACCTCGAATTCTGCCGGTATCTCTCCCTGAACACCCTCTTCAGTCCCGACGACATCCTGGCAGGCGAGGGGGTTGTTCTGCCCTTTATCCTGCTGGGGCTGATCGGCCTGGTTTTATACGCTGCGGGGATCCATGTTTTCAACCGCAAGGACCTGCCTATCTGACCCGGTCCGTACACGAGAAAGGGGAGTCCGCCGTGTTCGGCAAAAAACGCATCCGCCGCATACAGGCCCGGTACGGGAAAGATCCTGGGACGCGGTACGAGGAGGAGGACCTGCGGGAGATCCGGGCGTATGCGGACAGCCGTATCCAGGCCGACCCCGCTTTGTTCGCCCTCGACGAGATCACCTGGGCCGACCTGTCGATGGACACGGTTTTCGAGCGGATCTGCGGCACGGACAGCGCCGCGGGCGAGCAGGTGCTGTACGCCTGGCTGCGCTGCCCGGCGATGGAGGCGGCGGAATATGGACGGCGGCGGGCGCTGATCCGGGCGGTGGAAGCCGATCCCGACCTGCGCCTGAAGCTCCAGCTCATCCTGTCGAAGATCGGCAAAAGCCGCGCCGCCCGGACGGCCGAGACCTTCGCGCCCGGGGCACATGGAAAACGCCGCTTGGCCGCCGCACTGCTGTTGTCCGGCGGGCTGGCTGCGGCGGGGCTCGGCCTGATGCTTACGCCGGCTTGCCTGCCGGTGTTTGTGGCGCTGCTCTGCCTCAATCCGCTCTACCATATCGCCATGGTCCGGCGGCTGGACGCGCATCTTCCCGCCGTCAATAGCTCCGTGGCCCTGGCCGCGGCCTTCCAGCGCATCCTCGCTCTGGGGGATCCGGGCCTGTCCGCCTGCCTGCGGCCCTATGAGGCGGCGGGACGCCAGACCCACCGCCTCGCCCGTATGGGCGGGGTATCCTTTACGGCCAACCATGAGGTCATGCAGCTTTTGAATGGCCTGTTCCTGTTCGACCTGATCCTGTATGAGTGGCTGAAGGTCCGCCTTTACGGCCGGCGGGAAGCTGTGTCGGCCATCCATGAGGCCGTCGGCTCGGTGGACGCGGCGATCGCCGTGGCGTCGTATCGGGCCGGCGCCGGCACCGTCTGCGATCCGGAGCTCCGGTTCGGAAGGGAGGAGCCTCCCCGCCTGACCGCCGTGGATCTCGTGCATCCCCTGCTGCGCCGCCCGGTCGGAAACACCCTGGAATTGGACGGTCCGCTGCTGCTCACCGGTTCCAACGCGTCGGGCAAATCCACCCTGCTCAAAGCGGCTGTCCTCGCCGCCGTGATGGCCCAGGGAATCTGTACGGCCCCCTGCTCGGCCTACTCCGCCACAGCCTTCCGCCTCTATACCTCTATGGCGGTTTCCGATGAGCTTTTGTCCGGGGACAGCTATTTCGTCACCGAGCTCAAAGCGTTCCGGCGTATCCTGGAGGCGGCCGGGCGGGGCGAGCGGGTTCTGTGCGCCGTCGACGAGGTGCTGCGGGGGACGAACACAGTGGAGCGGATCGCGGCCTCGAGCGTGCTGCTCGAAGCGCTGGCCGGTTCCGGCGCCTTGTGCCTCGCCGCGACGCACGACGGCGAGCTCTGCACGCTGCTGGAAGCCTCCTACACCCTGGCGCATTTCGAGGAAACCCTTACTCAGGACGGCATGGTGTTCGATTACCGGCTCCGGCCGGGGGCCGCCCATACCCGCAACGCCATCCGCTTGTTGACCATCCTGGGATTCGATCCTGGATTCAGCGGCCGCGCCAAAGCCCGTGCCGACGAGTATGGACGGACCGGGCAATGGCGGGACGTTCCCGAGGGCTCCTGAAGCCGGCCGGCTTGGCCGGCCTTTTTTATGGGATCGCCATCGCCGCACGACATATTTCAGCAACCTATAATATTATATTGACAATACTGTATATCGTACAGTATAATAACAGGGAAGGTGGTGTATACATGGAAGACGAACGGGACGTGATGGCTTCCCTGGCACTGGAACTGCGCAGGGGAACCCTGGTGCTCAGTGTTCTCAGCCAGCTGAGAGAATCCCGTTATGGGTATGCCCTGGTACAGAAATTGGAGAGCTGCGGGGTGCCGATCGATCCCAGCACCCTGTATCCCTTGCTGCGGCGTCTGGAAAAGCAGGGCCTGCTCGCCAGCGTATGGGATACCAGCGACAGCAAGCCCCGCAAATACTATCGGCGCACCCCGTACGGCGACGCCGTATATGAGCAGCTTCGGGCCCAATGGAGGCAGATGGCCGCGGAACTCGACCGCCTGTTGGAGGAGGAAACGCCATGACGGGAACAACCAGTCCGAGCCCCTTGATCGACCGCTATATATATGACGTGGTGCGCCGCCTGCCCAAAGACCAGAGGAAGGATATAGAACTCGAGCTGCGTGCCCTCATCGACGATATGCTGGGCGGGGCCGCGGAGGAATCCGAGGTCGCGGGTGTTCTGCAAAACCTCGGGAAGCCCGCCGACCTGGCGCGCCGATACCGGGAATCCGAGCCTTGCGTGGTGGGGCCGGAGAATTACGAGACCTACCGGCTCGTGCTCAAGATCGTGCTGATCTGCGTGGGGGTGGGGATCGCCGTCTCCGCGGCCGTGGGGTGGCTGGCCAACGGGACTGTAGGCAGCCTGAAGGACGGCATCCGCCTGGTTTCCGAAACCCTCGCCGACGGTGTCCTCTCGCTTGTCGCCGCCTATGGTTTCGTCACCCTGATCTTCGCCGTCCTGGACCGGCGGAAGGTCCGGATTGAACAGAAGGACGCCGTCTGGAACCCGTTTTCCCTGCCCCCCGTGCCCGACCGGCGCGCCCTCATCAAACGCAGCGATTCCGTTGTGGGGATCGTCTTCATGCTGATCTTCGGCGGGCTGCTCATCTTCGCGCCCCAGGTGTTCGGGGCGTGGGTCAAGGAAGGGGAGGAGATACGGGCCATTCCGTTGTTCAATCTGGATATCTGGCACATCACCATGCCCCTGATGCTGTTGGGCCTTGGCATCGCCCTGGTGGAGGAAATCACCAAGCTCATTACCGGGCGGTATACCCTGGCCGTGGCGCTTTTCAACGCGGTTTCGGGCCTGGCGAATCTCTTTATCGCGGTCATCCTGCTCAAATTCCTGCCCTTTTTGAACCCGGATTTTGCCGGTGATTTGCGTGCCGCCTATGGCTGGAGCTCGTTTTCCCCCGGCGATCTTCTCTCACATTGGGATACGGCGCTGATTCCCAACATCCTCCTTGCCGTCATCACCGCCGCCACCCTGATCGATATCGGCGTGACCACCTACCGCGCGGTCAGGTACAGCGAATCCGCGCTGTAGGGCCCGGGCTGCCATTTTGGTGCAGCAAATGCACGGCGGAGCCGCCCGGGCCGCGGTATACTCATCTCGAAAGGAGGAAACGCGATGGATTGGCTTGACAGGATGAACCGCGCGATGGATTACATGGAAACCCATCTGGCGGACGAGATATCCTATGAGGAAATCGCCAGGAAGGCCTGCTGCTCCAGCTATCACTTCCAGCGGATGTTCCCCTTCATCACCGGCGTGCCGCTGTCGGAGTATATCCGGCGCAGAAGGCTGACGCTGGCCGCGTTTGACCTGCAGACGGCCGGCTGCAAGGTCATCGACGTGGCCTTAAAATACGGGTATGAGTCCCCGGAATCCTTCACGCGGGCGTTTAAAAGCCTGCACGGGATCAGCCCGGCGGCGGCACGCCGCGTCGGGGCGTCCCTGAAAGCCTATCCCCGCATGGCCTTTCAACTATCGATCAAAGGAGATATCGAGATGAAATATCGCATCGAAACCAGGGAAGCCTTTGACGTATTCGGGATCTACGGGGAAATCAGCACCGACCGGGACAAAGCCTTTGAGGAGGTGCCGCGCTTTTGCAGACAATGCGACGCCGATGGGAGCGTCGACGGGATGAACGCCATATTGGGCCGATTCCACGATACCTCGCTGCATGCTGCCCTGTTCGACTACACGGACACCGCCTTCAAGTACATGATCTGCTACAACAAACCGGAGGGGTTGGACATCCCGCCGAAGTTCACGGTCCTTCCGGTCCCCGCCTCCACATGGGCCGTCTTCCCGGAGCCCGACTCCGGCAAGATGCAGGCGCTGTGGAACCGGATCTGGACGGAGTGGTTCCCGACTTCCGAGTACGAGCAGGCTCCGGGGCCGCAATTCGAGATGTATTACGGTATGGCCGGGCATTCCATGGGCGAAATTTGGATCCCCGTCGGCCGCAGGGAGCCTGACGCCGACTGAAAACGATCGTTTCACGACCATCCACCCCCGGGCCCCGGCCCTGGGAACTTTAAGAGCATATGTTTTTGAAAAATCTGTCATTAATATCCATTATAAAAAATAGAGTGGTCAAGGATCCTGGAATTCCCCAATATGAGGTGAGGGCCCCTTTCTCTCTTTAAAGCCCCAACCGCTTTTCAAAAAGCTCAGCCCTTCTTTGTTTTCCATAAACAAAAAGCCGGGATTTTCTCCCGGCTTTTTGCATTGGTTTTAGTTTTCCAGCGCACGCTCCAGCCAGACGCTGCCGATGTCCATGGCGTTGTACAAGCCGGTTTTCTCGCTCTTTTTCAGGATCCGTTCCTTCATGCGCAGTTCCGGGTCGGTGGAGAGGAGCTGCACCTGCACCTTGTCCGCCATCGTCATGTCGCCGACGGTTTTGGTGGAGAGAATCTGGAGCATCACCACGCATTTGTCCGCCATGTTGCCATAATACAGCGTGTTTCCGCTGCGCACGAGAGGTTTTCCTTTGTACATCAGGAAATCGGGCTTTTTGGCCTTATCCGCCATGTTTTCGCATCCTTTCCTAAAACGGGCAGGCGGGCCGCCCAAAAGGGCGCCCGTCCGCCAAAACCATTTCATTTGAAGCCGGGGAGGGGATGACTCCCCGATCCGGCCTTGCCGCAGGCCGTTGCGTCACTGATTGAGATAGGAGCGGACCAGGGCGCGCAGCAGTTCGTCCCGGTCGAGCTTGCGGATCAGGCTGCGGGCGTTGTTGTGGGTGGTGATATAGGTCGGATCCTCGGAGAGCAGATAGCCGACAATCTGATTGATCGGATTATATCCCTTTTCACGCAAAGCATCGTACACCGTGGTGAGTACTTGCTTCATTTCCTGTTCCTTATCCTCGCCCAGGGAGAAGGTCATGGTTTTATCCAACATGGCGCGTCCCTCCTTTCCGCTGCCGCCGTGAAGGGAGATCACAGCATTTTTGCGGTATCCTTATTATACGGCATCGCGGCCCATTTTTCAAGGGGCTTATGACCGCAGAATGCATCCTTTTTCTTGCAAATTCCGAAAGATTTTTTGAAGGGCGGGTTCGATGTCCCCATCCGAGAGGGTTCCGTCGGTGCCGCGGAAGCGCAGGCTGAAAGCCACGCTCTTTTTGCCCTGCTCGATCTGGGCACCCTGATAGACATCGAAAAGTTCCACACTTTCGAGATGGCGTCCGCCCGAACGGCAGATGGTGTCCTTTATCTCGGCGACCGGCAGCGCCTCATCACAGACGAGGGCCAGATCCCGCTCCACCGCCGGATAGCGGGGCAGAGGCCGGTAGATCACCCGTTTGTCCCCCGCAGAAGCGAAGAGCGGGGGCAGCCGCAGCTCGGCCGCATAGACCCGGGTGTCCAGGCCGAAGCGCTCCGCCGTATCGGGATGCAGCTCCCCGAGCACGCCCAGCGGCGTGTCGCCCTCCGCGAGCCGGATCTCGGCCTGCCGGCCGGGATGGAGATAGGGCTCGGCGCTGCGGATAAAGGAGGCGTCCGCGCCGAAACGGGCGAGCAGGGCCTCCACGATCCCTTTGAGAGTGAAAAAGTCCTCTCCCGGCCCATACAGGCCGATGCACAGGGCCGGCACCTCGTCGGGCTGCTCGGTCAGGGGCAGGGATTTGGCTTCAAATAGCTTGCCCACCTCAAACAGCCGGGCGCCCGGGTTTTTGCGGTTTTTGTTGGTGGAAAGCACGGTGAGCATGCTGGTGATGAGCTGGGTGCGCAGGACGGCGTATTCCTCCCCCAGCGGATTGATAAGCGGGATTACCCGGCGGCGGGGATCCCCCTCCGGAAGAGCGAGCAGATCGAGGGCTTTGGCGCTGATGAAGGAATAGGTGGTAATCTCCCGCAGCCCCTGGGCCACGAGCGTGGCCTTGAGGGTATCGGTGCTCCGCAGCAGAGGCAGCTTTTTGCCCCGGGTGACCGCGCCCTCCATAGGGGTGGAAACGATGTGGTCGTAGCCGTAAACCCGCATGACCTCCTCGGCCAGATCGGCCCGCCCTTCCACGTCGTCCCGGAAGGAGGGGATGCGGCAGGAAAGGATATGATCCTTGAGCGTCGTCCGGATGGAGAGACGGTTCAGGATATCGGCCATGGCCTCTTCCGGCACATCCACCCCCAGCAGCGCGGTAATCCGGGAGGCCGGGACGGTGAGAGAGCGGTCCTCCGGCAGGCCCTGATGGCGGTCGATGGCACCCTCCACGATATCGCCGGCGTCCAGCTCGTCGAAAAGCTGGAGGGCCCGCTCCATGGCGTACTCCACCCCCTTGATATCCACGCCCTTTTCGAACCGGGCGGAGGATTCGGTACGGATGCCCAGGGCCCGGGCGGTGCGGCGGACGCTGTCCCGCCGGAATTTGGCGCATTCGAGGAAGAGATCCCGGGTGTCGTCCTTGATTTCACTGTCCAGCCCGCCCATAATCCCGGCCAGACAGGAGGGGGCATCGGCGTCGGCGATGACCAGCATGTCGTTCGTCAGGGTATGCTTCCGGCCATCCAGGGTGGTGATGGGTTCCCCCGGCCGGGCGCGGCGGACGATGATCCGCGCGCCCCGCACGTCCCTCAGATCGAAGGCGTGCATGGGCTGGCCGGTCTCCAGCATGACGAAGTTGGTGATGTCCACGATGTTGTTGATGGGCCGCATCCCCGCCGCCCGCAGGGATGCCTGCATCCATTTCGGGGAGGGGGCGATCCGCAGGTTCTTCACCACCCTGCCGAGGTAGCGGGGACAGAGGTCGTAATCCTCTACCGTGATGCCGATGTGTTCCCGGATGTCTCCGCCCTTGGTGCGGTAGGCCGGGACAGGAGGATGAAAATCGGTGCGCAGGGCCACCGAGACCTCCCGGGCGACACCCAGGACGCTCTGGCAGTCGGGGCGGTTGGCGGTAATCTTGAAATCGATGATCACATCGTCAAGGCCCAGGATCTCCCGCATATCGGTACCGGGGGCGGCGTCCTCCCGCAGGATGAGGATGCCGTCGACCTCCGCGCCGGGGTAGTCGGCCTCCCCCAGGCACAGCTCCTCCCCGGAGCAGAGCATCCCCTCGGAGGGCAGGCCCCGCAGTTTGCCGCGCTTGATATGGGTGCCGTTCGGCAGCCGGGAATCGTGCAGGGCGGCGGGGACCAGCGCCCCCTCAAACACATTGTCGGCGCCGGTGATGATCTGGATGGGGGTGCCGCTGCCCACATCCATGCCGCACAGTTGCAGCTTATCGGCGTCGGGATGCTTCCGGAGCCGGAGGATCCGGGCGGCGACCACGTTTTCCATGGACTGCGACAGGTCCTCGATATCTTCCACTTCGAAACCCGCCATGACCATCCGGTCGCACAGTTCCTCGACCGTAACCGGGATATCGACGTAGCGTCTGAGCCAATTGAGGGATATTTTCATCGGGTTCAGCCCTTTCTTCCGTAATGTCAGGCGAATTGTTCGAGGAACCGCACGTCGTTCTCGAACAGGAGGCGGATGTCGCTGATCTTGTGCCTTGTGGTGGTCAGGCGGTCCAGGCCGATGCCGAAGGCAAAGCCGGAATAGATCTCCGGATCGATGCCGCAGCCGGAGAGGACGTTGGGATGGACCATGCCCGCGCCGAGGATTTCGATCCAGCCGGCGCCTTTGCAGACCCGGCAGCCCTTGCCGCCGCAGGCCGAGCAGGAAACGTCCACTTCCACGCTGGGCTCGGTGAAGGGGAAGAAGGAGGGGCGGAACCGGACCTTGGTTTCCGGCCCGTATATCTCATGGGCGAATTCCTCGAGAACCCCTTTCAGGTCGCACAGGGTGATGCCCTTGTCCACGACAAGGCCCTCCACCTGATGGAAGACGGGGGAATGGGTGGCGTCCACCTCGTCGGCCCGGTAGACCCGTCCGGGACAGATCATCCGGATGGGGGGACGGCGCTGTTCCATGACCCGGATCTGGGCCGCGGAGGTCTGGCTGCGCAGCAGCAGGTTCTCCGCGAGGTAGAAGGTATCCTGCATATCCCGGGCGGGATGGTCTTTAGGAAGGTTGAGCGCCTCGAAGCAGTAGTGCTCCGTCTCCACCTCCGGGCCGTCCACCACGTCGAAGCCCATGGATTGGAAGATCCCCACCAGCTCTTCGAGGACCAGGTTGAGGGGATGGAGGCCGCCGGCGGGCACCTTTTTGCCCGGCAGGGTGACGTCGATGGTTTCGTCCTTCAGGCGTTTTTCCTGCAGGGCGGCGCGGATAGCGGAGGCCCGCTCCTCCACCGCCGACTCCAGTCGGGAGCGCAGCTCGTTGACCAGCTGGCCCATGGCGGGCCGTTCCTCCGCCGGCAGGGCGCCCATGCCCCGCAGCAGGCCGGTGAGCTCGCCTTTTTTGCCCATATAGCGCACGCGGAAGTCCTCCAGCTCTTTCGGGGCGTGGAGCTCCCCGAGCTCATGCAGGGCCTGTTCCCGCAGGGCTTGTAGCTTCTCTTTCATCGGTTGACCAGTCCTTTCATACAGGGTAAGACAAGGGAAAAGAAAACGCCCCCGTCCCCAAAAGGGACGAAGGCGACAGTCTCCGTGGTACCACCCAGTTTCCCGCGCCGAGACGCGCAGGCACTCTATGGCCGATATCGGGGCCGTCCGTCAGCACCTACTGCCCAGATTCGATGGCCGGGGTTCGGCACCGCCGCTCAGGAGCGAACTTCCTCCAACTCTTTCCGCGGGACGCTTACAGCCGGTGACGTCCCTCTCTGGCGCGGCAGGGGATTGGCCTACTTTCTCCTTCATGGCGTTGATAATATTTTATATAGTATACCACCGATATCCCAAATAATCAAGAGGGATTTTTTTCGCCGTGATACTCGGCAAAGGATTGGGAGGTGTCTGCATGTCTGGCTTGGCGAACTTGCAGGAAAAAGCAAATACACACCCAAAAATGATTGGAATTGTTAAATTTAACACAGAGAAATGCAAAAAACGCTTGATTCCGCAGTGGCACTGGGATAAAATAAGATGTCGGCGGCCTTGTGGGAAAGGCGGCGGCTAATTGAAACGGAGACGGGCCGTGGGGCCCTTCTCCCGGTATAAGGAGCAACGATCCTATGTGTGGTATTGTGGGATTCATCGGCTGTAAACCGGCTGCGCCCCTCCTGCTCGAGGGACTGGCCAAGCTCGAATACCGCGGTTATGATTCAGCCGGCATCGCGCTGGCAGGAGAGAACGGCGTGGTGATTCACAAGGCGAAAGGACGCCTCGGCGTGCTGCGGGAGATGATCGGGGATGGTGCCGGCCTGCCCGAAACGGCGGGGATTGGGCATACCCGTTGGGCGACCCACGGAAAGCCCAGCGACGAGAACTCCCATCCCCACCGCAGCGCAAGCGGCCGGTTCGCTGTGGTACACAACGGTATCATTGAAAACTATGCGGCGCTCAAAAAGGAGATGCAGGAGGAGGGCGTCGTTTTCCTGTCCGAAACCGATACCGAGGTGATCGCCCACCTGATTGAAAAGGCCTACGCCGGCGACTTCCTGTCGGCCGTGCGGGCGGCCGTCGCCCGGCTGGAGGGCTCCTACGCCCTGGGGGTGCTCTGCAGCGAGCATCCGGATGAGCTGATTGCGGTACGGCGGTCCAGTCCCCTGGTGGTCGGCCTGGCGAAGGAGGGGAACTTCATCGCTTCCGACGTGCCCGCCGTTCTTTCCCATACCCGCCGGTTTTATCAGCTTGCGGACGGCGAAACGGCGGTGCTGCGGCGGGATGGGGTGACGGTGTTCGACGGGGCGGGCCGCCCTGTTCAAAAGGTGGAGATGCAGGTCACCTGGGACGTCTCCAGCGCGGAAAAAGGGGGCTATCCCCATTTCATGATTAAGGAGATCATGGAGCAGCCCCAGGCCCTGTCGGCCACGATTTCGCCCCGGATCAGCCCGGAAGGACGGATCGTGCTGGATGGGATTTCCCTGACCGCCGCGCAGCTGAAGAAAGTCAGCCGCATCTATATCGTGGCCTGCGGCTCCGCGTATCACGCGGGGGTGGTGGGCAAATACGTGCTCGAAAAGCTGACCCGTATCCCGGTGGAGGTGGACCTGGCGTCGGAATTCCGGTATCGGGACCCGATCGTGGATTCCAGAACGCTGGTGCTGATCATCAGCCAGTCGGGCGAGACGGCGGATACCCTCGCCGCTTTGCGGGAGGCGAAAAAACGGGGGGCCCGGGTCCTGTCCATCGTCAATGTGGTGGGCAGCTCGATCGCCTCGGAGAGCGACGACGTGTTGTACACCTGGGCGGGGCCGGAAATTTCGGTCGCTACGACCAAGGCGTATTCGACTCAGCTGACCATGCTGTACCTCATCGCTTTTTATATTGCGGAGAAGCTCGGACACATCGACGACCGGGATCTCCGCCGCCTGCTCAGCGCTCTGGTACGGCTGCCGGACATGGTGTCGGGAATTCTCCGTCAGGCTTCCGAAATCGAGCAATTGGCCCAGCGGTATGCCTATCTCGAGCATGCGTATTTCATCGGGCGGAACCTCGATTATGCGGTGGCGCTGGAGGCCTCCCTCAAGCTCAAGGAGATCAGCTACATCCATTCCGAGGCATACGCCGCGGGAGAGCTCAAACACGGCACCATCTCCCTCATTGAGGAGGGGACGTTTGTTGTGGCCCTGGCCTGCACCGACAAGGTGACGGAAAAGACCCTCTCAAATGTCAAGGAAGTGCGGGCACGAGGCGCCGAGGTGCTCCTGGTGACCACCGACGATAACCGGGATGTCACGGAGGAGGCGGACCACATCCTCTACATTCCCAAAACAAACGACCTGCTCATGCCCTCCCTCGAGGTAGTGCCCATGCAGCTTCTCGGGTATTACATCGCCCTGGCGCGCAAATGCGACATCGATAAACCCCGCAACCTCGCCAAGAGCGTGACGGTGGAATGATCCCCTGAACCGGAAAAGCCGGTGTTTTTCATGAGGGACGGCGCCCTCTTTTCCTGGCTGCCACAAGGTCTATTTCGCCAGGACGCCCTGGCCCCCGGATGCTCAGCCGGCTAAAACCCGCCATCCTCTCGTGCCCTGAGCCAAACGCGGGTGAAAAGGGGGGCCGGCCGTTGCAAATGAAACGCCCGAATGGATGGAGTAGGATAAAAAGCACTCTGCCGGGAAACGAACCTGGACCGCAGCCCTTTATCTAAAATCGTTGGTTTGGGAATCTACGTACCCGCCGACTTTCCCAAAAAGAACTCCGGCCTCGCCCCTGAAGGCTCTCTATACTGGCGGGCACTGGGGCCGGTCACCCGCCATTGTGATGTCCCACAATGGCCCTAAAAATCAAATTACCTGGGGGGTCCAGGGGGCCCCCCTTGGCGCCTCTTTCCCCGTTCCTACTCGATTAGCCTCGGGCAAATGCGGAAGCATTTGCGAGGGCCGGGGCAGGCCACGTATGATTTCGACGGCGTTCGTCGTCAAGAAAGGGGGTGGCCCGCAGGCCAAACCTTGCCATCACTTGCCAGTCTTTTATTCGCTCATGCCATAAAGCACATGCTGTGCTTTGGCACCTCCTTTCTCTGTGCGGAGAAAGGAGGCAAAGACGCAGGATCATCTGCCGGTTTTCTTACCATACAAATAGGGGCTGCGGCCCCAGGTGTTTTTTTGGTCTTAATATCATAAAACGATGATCACCCAGACCCCTGGGAGCCCCGGGCCCCCTCTCTGTAGTTTACGCCGATTTTCATAAAAAGAAAATCGGCCAGCAATCTGGGGTCCGGGGGACCCCCGGCGGCGTTTTTGCCCCCTTTTGTTGCTACGAGCTGAAGCTCGGACAAACTCCAACACGCCCCGCAAAAACGGGTCTGGCCTTGCGGGCCACCCCTTTCTCGGCGCAAAAGGGCCGGGCAGAACGCGGCTAGAAACGTTGCCAGAATCGATCCGGCGATCATAGATCAAAAAAAGAGGGCCGGAACTTTCCTCTTGATTTGAACGGATAGGCGTGATATGCTTATAGATACTTTTAAAAAGGGGAGTTCTATCCGGAACTCCAGTTTGAACAGAGGAGAGCCGCCCATGTTTCCGATCCTACATAAACGCGCATTGAATGCATCCGTCTCCCTGATGGAGGTGGAAGCTCCCTATATCGCCCGGAAGGCCCGGGCGGGACAGTTCATCATCCTGCGGGTAAACGAAACCGGCGAGCGGATCCCCTTAACCATCGCCGATCACGATACCGAACGGGGGACCATCACCATCATGTATCAGAAGGTGGGGAAAACCACCCTGCTTCTGGATACGCTCGCCGCCGGGGACGCCATTCTCGATGTAGTGGGCCCGCTCGGCCGGGCGACCGAACTCGAGGGCTGCCGCCGGGTGGCGGTCGTCGGTGGGGGCGTGGGCTGCGCCATCGCTTATCCCGAGGCCAAAGCCGCCCATCAGGCCGGCGCGCAGGTGGATATGATCGCCGGTTTCCGCAACCGGGACATCGTTATGCTCGAAGACGAGTTCCGGACGGTGAGCGACCGCCTGTATATAATGACGGACGACGGTTCGTACGGTGAAAAGGGGTTTGTCACGGTCAAACTGCAGGAGCTGCTGGACGCGGGCGAGACCTACGACCTGGTAATCGCCATCGGCCCCCTGCCCATGATGCGGGCGGTGGCCGGCGTGACCAAACCCTATGGGATCAAGACTCTGGTGTCCATGAATCCGATCATGATCGACGGAACGGGGATGTGTGGGGGCTGCCGCCTGACCGTCGGAGGTGAAACCAAGTTCGCCTGTGTCGACGGCCCGGAGTTCGACGCGCATCAGGTCGACTGGGACGAGGCGATGAAGCGCTTGACCCAGTACCGCGAGGAGGAGCACGCCTGCCGGCTGCGATTCACAGGGGAGGCTTGAGGCCGGCACCATGAGCGCGGCGCACTTTTTACCGACATCCGGCCGCTTTCCACGATACGGAAGCGGCAGACCGCTAAATCCGGAAAGGACATGGACTGATTATGGCAGTGAACAAACAAACGGAAAAAACCCCGATGCCCGAACAGCCGGCATTGGAGAGAGCCGCGAATTTCGACGAGGTGGCCCTCGGTTATACGGCGGAAATGGCGCTCAATGAGGCGGCCCGCTGCCTCCACTGCAAAAACCGCCCCTGCGTTACGGGCTGCCCGGTGAACGTGCAGATCCCGGACTTCATCGCCAAGATCGCCGAAGGGGATTTCGAAGGGGCGTATCAGACGATCCGGGAGACCAACGCCCTGCCCGCGGTCTGCGGCCGGGTATGTCCGCAGGAGAATCAATGCGAATCCAAATGTGTGCGGGGCCTCAAGGGGGAGCCGGTCGCCATCGGCCGGCTGGAGCGGTTCGCCGCCGATACCCACCGGCAGAATACAGCCGGGCCGGCCGCGTCCCCGGCGGTGCAAAGCGGCCGCCGGGTGGCGGTGATCGGCTCCGGTCCCGCCGGCCTGACCTGCGCGGGGGATCTGTGCCGCCTGGGATACGCGGTGACGGTATTTGAGGCGTTTCACACCGCGGGCGGCGTGCTGATGTATGGAATCCCGGAATTCCGCCTGCCCAAATCGATCGTGCAGGAGGAAATCGATGCGTTGAAATCCGCCGGTGTGGATATCCGGACCAATATGGTCATCGGCAAAACCCTATCGCTGGACGAGTTGTTCGACGAGGGGTTCGATGCCGTATTCATCGGCAGCGGCGCCGGCCTGCCGAGCTTTCTCGGCATCCCTGGCGAAGGGCTGCTGGGTGTCCTGTCCGCCAACGAGTTCCTCACCCGGGTCAACCTGATGAAGGCTTACCGGGAGGAGTATGACACCCCTGTCAAGCATGCGCGGCATGTCGTCGTCGTGGGGGGAGGCAACGTGGCCATGGACGCCGCCCGCTGCGCGAAACGCCTGGGCGCCGAAAGCGTGACGGTCATCTACCGGCGGGGGGAAGAGGAAATGCCCGCCCGGCTCGAGGAAATCCATCATGCCAAAGAGGAAGGGGTCTCATTTGAATTCCTGACCGCGCCGGTCGAGATCTGCGGAGACGAGAAGGGAGAGGTGACCGCGATTTCCTGCGTTTCCATGGAGCTCGGCGAACCGGATGCCTCCGGGAGGCGCCGCCCCAGTCCGATCCCGGGGAGTGAGCATGCGATTCAGGCGGATATGGTCATTGCGGCGATCGGAAACACTCCTAACCCGCTGATCCGGACCACCACCCCGGGCCTGGAGGCCAACCGGCGCGGCTGCCTGATCGTGGAAGAGGACAGCCTGCGGACCACGCGCGAGGGCGTCTATGCCGGAGGCGACGCGGTGACGGGCGCGGCCACGGTCATCCTGGCGATGGGGGCCGGAAAACGGGCTGCCGCGTCGATTGACGCCTATCTCTCAAAAGCCTGACCGAAAAAAGGAAGACGGGTCCGGCCACCGCTATATATGGTGGTTCGGATTCCCGTCTTCCCGTTTTTTGCCGTAAGATTTTGATGTCGAACGATTGGCGATTTAGTAGAAAGACAAAAAATCTTAGATGCCCACCTGCACTTTTTTAACAAGTTGAATAATTTTTTTCAAAATTTTCTTGACATTTCCGTTTGAGTAGGGTAAACTGAAGATCGTATTCACATGTGTGGGTGATCGTAGGGCGTTTGAGGTGGTGGCGTTGAGCGCAGATTCCGCGGGGCTGCCGTTGGAAACCCTGAGCGATGAACAACTGGCAGGACTGGCGGAAGCAGGAAGCGAGGAGGCCTTCTCCCTGCTCGTCGGGCGCTGCTCGTCCATGATCCAGGCACAGGCCCGGCGTTATCGCGGCACCCATCTCGATGCGGAGGATATGGCGCAGGAGGGGTTTTTAGGCCTCTTGTCAGCCGTCCAAACATATCGTGAAACAAAGAAGACCTCGTTCCGCACGTATGCCTCGGTCTGTATCCGCCACCGTATGGTCTCGGCCGTCAGGCGGGCTGGCGGGGAACCGCCGGTTCCGGGATTTGATCCGGAAGAGGAGGCAGGCGCCGCGGGGGTTGCCGATGGGCAGGGCGGTGTGGATCCTGCGCTGCTGGTGATGCAGCGGGAGGAGACCCTCCGGCTGCAGAAATGGCTCGAACATATTCTGACTCCGCTGGAAAAGCGGGTGTTGTTTTATCATCTGAGCGCGTATTCCTATGAGGAAATTGCGCAAAAATTGGAGATTGGGCCCAAGACTGTGGACAATGCCCTTCAGCGTATCCGCCGGAAATTGTCCAAATCCCCCCTTCCTTCCGTGTAAGGGGGTTCCTAAAGTAGATAACGGCTTTTGCCGTTACTATATGCCCGGGTAGCTTAAGAAGAGCGTTGGTTTTCAAAGGTGTCGGTCCGAATCCGTCGCAGGGCAAATTTTTTCTAAAGCGAGGTAACATCCATGTACGAAGACAAGACTCTGATCTGCAAGGAATGTGGCGCGGAATTCGTGTTCACCGCCGGTGAGCAGGAATTCTATGCGGAAAAAGGCTTTGTGAATGAGCCGCAGCGCTGCAAGAACTGCCGCGACGCCCGCAAAAACGCCGCGAAGCCGGAGCGCGAGATGCATACGGCTATCTGCGCGAATTGCGGGAAGGAAGCGAAGGTTCCCTTCAAGCCCCGCGAGGATCGCCCCGTTTACTGCAGCGAGTGCTTCGCCAGCATGAGAGGCGAAGGCTGAGGATTTTGATTCCTCGAAGCGGCCCGGTATTCCCGGGCCGCTTTTCTCATACCCTTTTCTCGGGCAGATGCGCTTGCTGCGGCTGAAACCGACGCTGCCAGGGGCGGACGCCGGAGCACTTTCTGCGCGGATCCGCGATACGGGAACCGGACGGGTTCCGTCTTGACACACTCCCTCCCCTTGTGTTATAGTTTTAACGGCGCCGCGGGCCGGTACGTCCGGCAAACCGGTACTCTTATTTAGGTTGTGCCGGTGTATGCTCACTAATAGGGCTGCACCGTGCATTCAATTCGCTGGTGTAGCTCAGTTGGTAGAGCAGCGCACTTGTAATGCGCAGGTCGGGGGTTCAAGTCCGTCCACCAGCTCCAATGTAGAAAGAAGTCGATTGCTGTAAGGCGGTCGACTTCTTTCGCGTATTGTGGTACAATTAAGATACTTTATATTTGCGGAAGAAGGAGTTTGAGTGAAAGAATTTGTCAGCAATAGTTCGCACAAGATTATCATTGAAGAAAATGTTATAAAAATACAGTGCGTTTTTCATGAAGAATGCAGATGGTGTGACATTGTTGATTATGATTTAGAACTCAAAAACGAGAAAAAGCGAGGTAGTCTAAAGATTACAACGAAAAAGAGAAGCTATTTTTTTCATTTTTCACAATACAACTTTAATGATTTTGTAAATCTCTATAATCTCTTTTGTAAAAATTGCGAAACACACAAAGCTATGGTTGATATTCCTCATATTGAAGATGTCAGTGCTATGATGAAATTTGCATTTTCTTTTTACCATAAAACCACTGTCATTTTGGATGACGGATACATTGTAATTGCCAGAGAAGGCGCGCTCAACGCTTTAGCTCACGGAATAGCAGGAGAAAAGAGAATTAGAATTGCTGATATAATGGCCGTTCAATTTAAAGAGCCGGGGATTGGGTGGGGATATATTCAATTCACACTTCCTGGAAGCATTGAGAGTAACCGTGGTATGAGTTCAGCTACAACAGATGAAAATACAATTATTTTTGATAAAAGCGAACTCAACTATGCTATTCGCATAAAAAAGTATGTTGAAGATGTTTTGTCCAAAAAAGACACTTGCAATCAAAACACGAATAACGTTGCAGATGAAATCCGCAAATATCAACAATTGCTAGATGATGGAATCATAACACAAGAAGAATTCAAAAATATGAAGAAGAAAATTATAAGTTAAAGCGACCTGTATATCGCCTGCGACGAATTTTTTTGAAATTCATCGCGCGACATGAAGCTTGCGTCGTCATGTGTAACCCAAGTCGCAATTCATATTAAAAAGACCAAAAACACCGCCCTTACGAATTACATTCGTAAGGGCGGTGCTTTTGGAAAATCCAGTATTCAAGCGGCCTAGCGGCATATTATTTCGCTTCGCTCACCGCCACGGCACATGCCACGGTAGCACCCACCATGGGGTTGTTGCCCATCCTGATATAACCATTATTGGAGCGTTTGAATTGCTTGACCGATTGCATTGAGAACCTCTTCATCATATCTTTTTAAATTCTCGAGACAATCCATAATGCTTGTGCAATAACCCCATTCCAATTCGTTATACCGGCGAGCCGTCCAGTCCCGACATTCATACAAGCCTATTATTTGCCAATTTTTGGTATGAGAAAGGTCGTAATTTACACTAATCCGGTGGCATATGCCGTTTAAGCTATCATTCTGCATGGGAAGCCAAATCTTGTGCCGAAAAACTTCAGCGAAATTGTGACAGTTAAAATTATGCCATGCTATATCACAAATTCGTTTCGTCCTATTCTTAATGATATCCAGATCGACATCATACAGCTTTTCATCCCAGTACCGAAATTTTTGTATATAAGTATCCCAAACCGCGTTGGACTGATTCTGTAACATTATTTTTTGAATCCTCATAAGTCCATCTACCAGGGTATAAGTACACTCGTTTTTTTCTCCGATTATAAATAACTCATCAATTTCCTCATAGGAAGGCACTTGGGGATCCCCCTGCGCGTTTGCCTTATCCGCCATCATCAGCTTTTCGTCTTCACAGCCAATTATCACGCGAAACGGATCAAGTTGATTCCCTTTTATCCGGGCGAGGATGGGTATTCCCCGATTCAGCGAGCACTGAATCGCATCAGGAAAACCGGTTTTTAATATGGTGTATTGATAACCGGTTAACCCAAACAAAAAATCAATCACTTCGGGGGAATTTTCAAAATTTTGATTTGCACCGTCATCTGTAAAAGATGGGCGAAGTGATGATCTTCCACTTAATGTGTCAAAAAGGAAAAAAATATCTTCTTGTAATTTTACTGTTGATTTGCGGCAATTTCCACAGTCCGTACAATTCCCGCTTGTTTTCATTTCACAATTGTAATCATCCTTACCATGAATATTTTCCAACAGCATTATTACGCTTGCATAGCAGTTAATAAAATTTAGACGGCTGAATGCACAAAACGGGTATGCGAATTCGATTTTCTGGTTAATTTTCAAAACCTCCCTAATAATTTTACCCAGCATTACTAAATACGTACTATTACGGGTTTTCAATCACGATTTAATTGCCTATATTTTAAATGAAAAGAGAATAACATCAGTCAGTCTTCTATACGATGTGAGGAAAACATGAACGATCCATATAATATGAAAAATAAACTATATGCCCATCTGGACACCCTAAACATGATTGTAAAAAATAAACCATGGCACTCTTTCTGCCTTGAGATACATCCCACTAACTACTGTACTCATAACTGCACGGATTGCACCAGCAGCCCTTATCGTTTACATCATCCCAAACAGTATTTACCTGCACCGGAATTGTTTAAAGTTCTCAAACGGTTTTCTCAATTACAAGGTAAATCAATATTGTGGAGCGGCGGCGGCGAACCTTGTAGCTACAAGTGCAAACTAACCAACAAGCGTTTTCTAGATATTGCGCAATATGCCGCCAGCCTTGCGTTGCAGCAGGGCCTGTATACCAACGGCAGTTGTTTGAACGACGAGCTTTCAGATTATATCTTGGATAAATTTGAATTCATTCGTATCAGTTTGGACGCATTTACAGAGACGACATATAAATCGATACGCAAAACCGATGATTACTTACGCGTAATGAAAACCCTTCAGCACTTAATCCATCTCAAAAAAGAACGTGGTATAAATACATGCATTGGTATTTCCTTTGTACTGCGAGAAAACAATCTTAACGATCTCAATTGCCTCAAAAGCTGGGTAACCCAATATCCTGTCGACTATATATACTTTAGGCCGGTAGTCAATTCAGAGGGCAGCACATTAAACGAAGACCTTCTCGAAAACGCCTATTCCCGAATCCATGACGCGGAGAAAAGTACCCGTTCGGTCAAACTAATCACACGTCTCAATAAAGCGAACGGCAACTTAGCCACCCCCTGTCATTATCATTATTTTTGCCCCTGTCTGAGTGCTGACGGCAATTTATATCAATGCTGCCATCATATAGGGAATAAAAAATTTTTATTGGCGGCGCCAAGCGGTGAAGCCCTCTCTATATTGGATACGGCACTCGACCGCAGGGACAAGGTGTATATCGACAATACTTGTCCGATCAATTGCAGAGCTGTTGCGATCAATAACGAGATTACCCAGTTGATAGCCTGTCAACAGTACACACACAAAAACTTTATGTGATGAATCCATCCGGCCTATTTACTTATTTATAAACGATGTAAGATTATGTTGCATAAAATACGATTTCTCTTCGATATAGTAATCGATTTGTTTTGTGATAGGAAACTGCATATTCGCACCTTTAGAAGCCAAAAAGCCAGATTGCTTACAATATTAAGAATTATCACCCTGTGCATTACAGTGACCTTTTTCAAATACAAAAAGAAGTTTCGCCAAGCGATTATTTCGTCGATATAGGCAGCGGAACCGGCCGGGCTGTTTTTTGGATTGCATATAAAGGTTGCATAAAAACAACCGGTATAGAATTAAATGAGGAAATGTATTCCATATCCCTCAAAAACTTAACGACATACAATAACAGACACCATTCCGATATAACGTTCATTAGAGATAATGTCGTAAACTTGAAAATAGTAAATTCCATGAACGTCTTTTACTTATACAACCCATTCAATTACCGATTATTCATATATTTTTTATGTTTGCTTCAAGATTCTCTAAAAGTTTATCAAAGACAAATCACCTTAATTTTATATTCACCCCAACCAACTATTATCGAGATTTTGAAAAAATTCCATTTTAATGAGAAATCCCCAAAATCACCATCCGTTTTAGGTAAAATAAAACCTCGTTATGTTATTTATAAAAATAGCTGATGATAAAAACCTATAACCGAAATTACGGCTTTATCAGGAATCCATTTCGTCAATGACTTGTAACCGCAAATCCAAAAGCTGCTTTAAAAATGGAATATCTTTATCCGTATAACGGCAATTTATTTCCGGTCCTTTTTGCTTACTGATCGACGCGCCGCATACCAAACGACGGTGGCCATAAATGTCACGCCACTTACCACAACGCTGTTGTTTCGTCTTGGAGTGAAAGCAACAATTACAATAGTTCAGATTATGCACACAATATTCCATTAACTCTTCAGCATTGGGTTGGTTTCGCACAAGTTCTAGAAAGCGGTCAAATTCAGTGCTTTCCGGGTAAGCGGCATGCTTTAGCTGGATACACATATCAAAGCGCAAGAATACATTGAACTCCATCGCATAGTTACCTTTATATCGATAACTAACACGATGGTAGTACTGACACGGCAGTACTTTCAAATTTTTTTCTATGGCATATTCGTGCATTGCCCGCGCGTATACCCGGTCTCGCTCCGGAAGAACATCCAAAATATTTTGTATGGTATGTCGATATCCCTTGGTGAAAATCCGAAAATCGCAGGAAAGTACATAAGAATTGCAATTGAGTTTATATCTCTGGCTTTGTTTTTGTAACCGGGTATAGTATTCGAGCAACAAAGGGTACCGTTGACTTTCAAAAACCGTACTGGCCATTCCTTCACGTACATCGATTCCCAAACGCGACAAGCAACTCATCCGATTGAATTTTGATTTATCTTTTTTTCGTACTCCCTTTTTCAGCATTTTATGATATACGGATGCCGCCATCATTAGGGTTCCGTCCTCCATCAATTCACTGCTTTTCACAATATCAATGAGAAGGTTTCCGTAATAAGCCACACCATAAAACATAACATTTTCAGGCGGATAGAGCCTGTACTCGTTCGGATTCTCATACATATCGGAAAACAAGTTGTGCGTATATCGATATACCTGCGTATAACCCTCTTTATCACGTTCATCCGGAATATTCGCCAAAGAAACTTCCAAAGGTACCAGATCTCTTCCAAACAGCCAAATCGCTTTTTTTGTTTTATTTTCAAAAATCTCTTGATTCAAATCGAAATGCATATTTCCCCTCCTACTCATTTGCTGTTATTCTACCATATAAGGGGATAATTGTAAATAAATTTTATTTATTTTTCAACATATTTTTAGAATAAGGAGAAAAATCTGTATATGACCACCCTATCCGACATTTATCAAAAAACAAAGCAGCTTCTTGAAGAAAACGCCGATACCAATTCTGAAATCGATACAAAACTTCATTTCAGCAGCTATATCCGCGATTCCATCCAGTTCATTAAAATTGTCATTTGTTTGGAGGATGAATATGACCTAGAATTTGATAATCAGGACTTACAGCTTGAAAAATACAAATCCATTGATGATTTTATTCAAATGGTTTATCAAAAAATTGTACAGCTATCGGGTGAGGGAGATGGCTCATGATCCGCCTTAGGTTACCGGAGAACGGGAAAAAAGCCCAATGTGATTGCCTAGCTTCCACCACTTATTCTGTGATTTGTAATTTCGGAAAAAATTATCTGGATGTTTTTGCTTTGTTCTGGGGGTTTCAGTATAAAACGCAATCGAATTATAAAATAGAGGGGGAAATCGCAATCAGCACACGTATTGGCAGATATCAAAATCTTTCTATATATTTCTGTGTCAGTGAAACAGCCGACGACGCTTATAAGTCATTCAAAACCCAACTTGTACATTTTTCCATTCTTCAGATATGCAGGAAGCCGCTCGACCTTTTTCAAGCATTGATTAACAAAGTTCCTATATTCGGTATGTTTGCTTCCGACCAAATACATAATCCGATGAGAATTGATGCCGTCGACCAGTTACCGGAATCCATTACATATGGGTTTCTGGTTCGAACATGCACGCGCCTGAACGATCATATCTTTATTGCTGCTGAGTTGACTATCGATCATCTTATACCAAAAAGCTATGTGTATAAATACTCTTACCATACCAAGGAAAACGAACAACGCAAATTTCCCGTTTACGGCAGTCCCCCTACGGACCCGCAGTCTAAATCCATTCTTATTGTCGAAAAATCGTGTGGTTATGGCGACGCCCTGACAACGCTCCCGTTGCTTCAAAAATTTACAGATATCTACATCCAGCGAGGTATGCGTGTTGAGATCCTGCATTATTATCGGCAGTCTTATGAACTGAGCAGCGTTTTTCTAGGGCGCTGTCAGAATCAAAAGTAATTGTTGCGTTAGAGGATGAATTTGGGATTCAATTTGATGTGGATAAAATTGATATCGAAAACTTTAAAACCATACAGGAGCTGGCCAAATATATAGAGTCTAAGCTGCAGGCGAAAGAATCATAATGGACGTACGTATATATGATGTCATATACCGATCTGGCTCGCCTCCATCGCCTTCCACCCATATCCTTCCAGCGGTAATATTTTGTTTGCAAGCAGCAGCCGACGGCCGTAAATTGCTGCCGCAGGATGTTTTATATGGAGCTGCCGGCTTGTTGTTTTCAAATCTTTGGTATGACCGGGATTTGAAAGCCATATATGATATTTCCTCTCTGCCGTCAAACTTCATTGCTTCCATAGATCGGTTGTTTCATATGGCCGGATATGATTATGAAATCGCCCGTAAATGGGGAGGCGTGTATACACGAGAGTATTTTTGGCGCCGTATTATTGAACATCTCCGTCTCGGGCTGCCATCCTTATTGCTGCCCTCCTCGCCTGAGAACGACGTATTGTGCGTTACCGGCGCTGATGAGCAAACGGGCTGCCTCCTGGCAGGGCGAAATGCTCCCCCCATCCATATGGATGACTGCTATGAGCGGCTGGACGGTATATTCCTGATAGGCCGGCCGGTTTCTTCGCATCCGGCAACGTTTACAATCGACACTCTTTTACAGATAGCCCGATATTCCGTAACCGCTGCATTTTTTCTGATTAACGCCGTTCCACACAACCCGGACCCAGCCGTGGAAGAACTATTATTTCAGCACCTGTTTTGTGATATGGATTTATCTCTGGCTGTCTTGCGGCGTCACGCGCGCTTTTTGTCGGTATGCCGCAGGGAGGCCGTCAATTTTTTAAATCGATTGTTGTCGGTCAACCAAACCTCCGGTAATATGCGAAAACTGAGGAAAGCAATTTGCCTTTATAAACAATCGTATCAATGTTTGGATAGATTGGCCGACGCAGGGAAAGCAACCGAAAGGTATGCCGTTGCTATTGATCTAGACCATAAGGAGAAGGAAGCCATAGCGATTATAAACGAGGTTGTCACAAACCATGATTCTCATTGAAAAAATATATAGGTACAGCTGGAGCTATGATGCTCATTATCGCTTTTTTTGTGTACATAATAGCTGCCATCAACTGATGGGATACGACGGGGTGGAAAACAGGGGACTATATTTGAACTGCGTATGGGATTGTTCGGTTGATTACGACACCAGCCGGCCGTATGGCTTTTCTATTTCCAGCGACAGCACTCCGCTTCTTGATGATTGCTCCCCATGGTACCAATTCACCTTTCATGACGACTATGAGAAGGCTTGGCAAGAAAACTGCCGGATCTTAAATACGGGGAGACCGGTTATTATTGCATTGGACAGGTATTATCTTCCCTATGCCGCTGATTTTAGCCGACGTCACGGCGCCCACGCGGCACTGCTGTTTGGATATGCGGAAAATACAAAAAAAGCCTTCATCGTAGACTGGTATCCGGATGAATTTTATATAGGGCCCGTCTGTTATATCGATCTGCGTAAAGCGAGACTTTCCGATAACGCCTGGAACGGCAATATAAACAGCGGAAGAGAACTTAAATGTGCTTCCCTTGTTCTATCAGAAGGGATTCCTTCCGGTGGCTACAAGCAGGTCATTTCAACCATTGACGCTATTCATAATCAATATTTTTCCTGTGAGCAACCCTGTCACGGTCAAGGCGCTCTCCAGAATTTATTAAAAACGATTCTGGATAATTCGCAGAACCCGCCGCGCGTTTCTCTTTTCTCTTACTTATATCGGCAGCTTTTCCCACAGGTACAAAAGAAAATCCTTTTAGACTATTATCTTGAACAAGCTTCCGTCTTTAATAAAGATATGTTTCAATCTGCCAGGCGGTACCTGCACACAATCATATATGAATGGGAAAACATCCTGCAAAATTTGATGCGCCTTGCTTATTCCGAAAAGCAAAACAAAAAAACACTGCAGGATGAGCTCCGTTATTCATTACAGTCGGTTTTCAGTCAAGAGCTCACACTGGGGATTGGTCTTGATGAGCTAGCCGCAAAGCTGCGAAAAAAAGGGGGATTTCTTTGATTAACGTCGCCTTGATCGATATGCCTTTCGCTCTTAAAGAATGCCCCGCATTTGGCCTCACTCAAATAAAAGACGATTTGACGCTGCACTTGGCGGGCAGCGTCCACTGTGATCTATTGTATTTGAATCACGCCTTTTATCAGATAGCCGGGGAGGATATCTTCCGCTTTGTTAACGGCGATTTCTATGGTTATTACAGGTTCGAAGACAACTACCACTATATGATTGAAGAACATCAGAAATCCGGATTGGATGTCGAATACAATGGAGCAGAACTCGGCAACTGGATTTTCAGCAAGGCGGCATTTCCCGAAAAAAAAGATGATACAGAGGATTATCTGCAACAATACTTCCCGCATTCTCCTGATTTGCAAACGGCTGTACGCCGGCTGAGAAATCAGGTGGACGATCACCTCGACAGTCTCTACCGCACTTACAATCTGAATCGATACGATGTCGTCGCCTTTACTTCCAAGTTTCATCAGCAAACGGCAGCGATGGCCATGGCCCGGTTGTGTAGACAGCACAACCCCTCCGTTATAACCGCTATGGGCGGTCCCGGATGTGAGCCGCCATATGGGGCGGAATTAGCCAAGCAAAAGAGTAGTATTCAGTTCTTTTTTTCAGGCCGTCGGTTTTTAATTGGTTTTCGGCGTTTTATTTCGTTCATCCAGCAAGGAAGACTCGATCGGGTTCAGACCATTCCCGGAGTGTACACATATGAAAAATATAGAAAAAGCTTAACTTGCGGTAAGCCTTATAATCCACTGGAAGAGAGCGAAGAAGAGCCAATTGATACGGTATCCCCGCCTGATTATACGTCCTATTTCGAATCTTTGGATCAGCATTTTAAAGACTGTGTTGTGGAGCCGGTTTTGTTTTTTGAAACATCACGGGGCTGTTATTGGGGTGTTCGTCACCGTTGCAATTTCTGTGCATACGACGGCTATCGAAAGCATTTTTCACCCATGCATCCATCGGTTATGATTGCTTATCTAAATACGATGTTTGCGCGGTATTCTGATCGCTGCAAGTATTTTATTGCTGTAGACAGCTGCCTTGCGCCAAGGTATCTCGATACGGTTTTCCCCTATGTCACGATACCCAGCCATGTTAGCATCCTGTATGACGTCCGCGTCACTCTGACGCGGGATCAGCTCAGACGATTGGCATCGTACCGTATCCATCTGCTCCTGGCCGGTATTGAATCCTTTTCAAGCGATGCCTTAGCCTTGCTGAATAAGGGGACCACCGCATTTGACAATATTGCGTTCATGAAAAACTGCCGCCGATACGGCTTGGAAATCAGTTGGAATATACTAGTAAACATTCCCGGGGAAACGATTGATATGCTAAAACAAACCTGGCGGACGATGCAAGCTTTGACACATCTGTATCCACCAAAAGGCGTGTGGCTGGTCAGTTTTCAAGGGAATTGTCGGTATGCTGACAATCCGTCGCAATTTCAAATTCAGTTATCCCCACTGACAGAAAGCTTGTCCTACGTCTATCCATTTCTCGAAAAAGCATTGCAAGCGCTTACCTATTTTAAAACACGCATCGATGAGAAGGATTCCCTGCACAATCGACAGCATCTGGTGATGATCAATCGAATGATCGCCTCCGCCGAGATATGGAAATCAGCATGGCGTGTTGATAAAAAAAATCTTCCAAATTTATACAGGGACGAAGACACCATATACGATAATCGTACATCCATTCAGTCCTATACCTTGATGGAAAAACAGATTGACATCTTGGACTATCTCGAACAGCCGCACAGCTTAGAGGAAATCAGTAAGTATATGGGGATTTCGGTCGAAACCGCCTTGGGGCAAATCAAATATTTGTGCGACAAGCAATTGCTTTTTGAAGAAAACAATTGCTATATAAGCCTCGTACTATAGAGGAGAATGAACATAGTGGAACCATATGTAATAACACATTCCTTCATATTTAATAAAAAAATCAGTCGTTATCTGCCCGGCGGAGAACATTCGAATTTTTTTCATGATACCTCAAACCGATTACATTTCAGACAAATAAGGGGAAGTCGTTGTGTCGATTTAGACGGCAATGAATACGTGGATCTATATAATGGCTCCGGATCGGTATTCCTCGGGTACGGTTATCCGGACTTCATATCATCTTTGAGGCATTGTATCGATCAAAACCTTATACCACGGCAGAGTGAACTCGAATGGGAAACCGCACAATACCTGGCAGAAGCCATTCCCTGTTGTGAACAAGTGCGGTTTGGCCTCAGCGGAACCGAAATGGTGACAAATGCCCTGCGTCTGGCCCGGGCCTTTACTGGACGGGAGATTATTATCCGGTTCCAAGGGCATTATCATGGATCCAGCGACAGCATGCTACCCAATAATATTAAAAATCGAACCAGTCAAAACTCAACGGTTATTGAACTGCCATGGAACGATGCTGATAAATTGGAGAGTTGTCTGCGTAATTATCCCGTTGCAGCCATCATTATGGAACCCATCTGCATTAACGGTTGGGGCATTGAACCCCTCGCAGGTTATCTGGAAAAAACACGCGAATTATGCAACCGGTTCGGTTCCTTGCTTATTTTCGATGAGATTATTACCGGGGTCAGAACGGGACTGGGTGGAATACAAAAAAACACGTCTGTTACACCCGATCTCAGCCTGTTTGGCAAAAGCATAGGAAATGGTATACCGATAACCGTTTTGGTCGGCAAACGGTCGATTATGAGCTTATACGAAAAAAGGCAGTTGGTGCACGGAGGTACCTTTAACGGACATGTTCTGGGGCTGGCTGCTATCCGATCGACCTTTTCCTCCTTAGTCCGACAGCCACAGGCCTATACCGCCTTAGAAGAAAAGGTGGAAAGGCTTCAAACCATTATTTTACATGCCGCCAACGAATGCAATTTAGAAATGGTAATACAGGGAGGCCCCAATTGCCTTGTTCTTAATTGCTCGAAAACGCCAATTCGCCATTACGATGAATGTACTAAGAGAATACAGCGAAATAATCATTTGATACGCCAGTATTTACGTCGAACCGGGATCTTGACGGCCCCGCTTCTTCGATTGTATCCAAACATGATGCTTGACAACGATGATCTTATTTTTATGGAGCAAAGATTTTTAACCGCATTCCGGAACGCCCGTCGATGTATCGATTATTTGGATCGTGATAAACATGCCTTTTGAAGAAAAGAATCTGGTACATTACTACCCTGGAAGGCACTGTCTGTATGGTTCCCTATATAACTTATTTAAAAGCTGGGGCAGCGGGCTTTGTGAACACGACTATTTTATTATGTGCGATGGATTATCCTTTCGGTTCCACAAGAACGAATCCGAAAATTTTATAAGCAACATACTTGATTTTATACATGTTGATTATCGTGAGCAGATAAAACGATGCAAAAAGCACTTATCCTTATCGTTACGTATGGATGAGGATAGACTGATCGATTGGTGTTATTGCATTGAAGTTCTAAAAACAAAACATCCGGTTCTCGCTTTTGTTGATTCCTCTATACTTAATTATCATATATTGGAAAACCCTCTGTCTAATCTTGGGGCTCATACCATTATTCTCAATGGCGTGGATCCGGACCATAACGATATAACTTTTGTCGATTCCTATGTTTTGGATGCATCCGGTGACGTCAGAGTCGCCACAGGAACCATCCATATGGAAAGGCTGCAAGCCTATGCCCTAGGCCTCTGCTATTTTTCAAATTATGATAAAGACCGCGAACCCGGACCAAAGACCATAGTAACCCTTTTTAAGCATTCGCTTGTCAATTATTTGAGTGAGCGCCCCGGTCATGAAGGGGGGCACGTCGCCTTAGAGCAAATACTGAGAGGCCTAATACAACTGATGCATATGTATAAACAGGATTATTACGAAAATATGATTGCCCTGGTCTTCCTGATGAAAGCGTATTTTACATCGGCTTTAAGCTATGTAAAAGGGGCGGCTGTTCATTATCTAGGGTTAGCTCCGGATGCACAAAATCAAATTGTGCATGATATCGGCATCCTGGAACAAGAGTGGAAAGCCTTCTTCTTACGTTGCTTGTCGATTCAACCGGAAAAGCTTTTAAACGAGGCCGATAAAGCCATGAGCAGCGGGCTGCATGCCGCTGCTCTCCAAAAAAAATTTTTTAAGAATATATTATCATCGATGAGCTAAACCGGCACAAAAGGAGTGCGCTATGAAAAATAAGATAGTCTTACTATCTATTATAAACCAAAACATGCGAGGAATGTACGAGGATTATGGGCCGTCATCCATCGCCGCCACAATGCGCTCTAAAGGATTTGACGTTCTGCTGTTATCTGAACAGGAAACCTCTGTTAGCTTTCAGGAAATAATTGACTTCAAGCCTTTTATTATCGGATTTAGTGTATATAAGGTCTCCAAGGAATCCGTCTATCGGGTATGCCGGAGATTAAAAGCCTACCTGCCGGATGCCATTTTCATTGCAGGAGGTATTTACCCCAGTTACAACCATATCGCGATTTTACAAGAGTGTCCTGAAATCAATGCGGCCATATGGGGCGAGGGCGAGGCGGCATTTGCGGATTTGGTTCAAGCTTATTCCGGCTATTCGGACATCTCCGACGTTCCTAACGTCACCTATCGGCGCGGCGAATCCATTCAGGTCAATAAACCCGCTCAGCTTATAGAGAATCTAGATGCCTTGCCTTTTGAATCGCGGGACATTCTTAAGCGCAACAAACTGCGCGTTGCGCAAATTTCCACTTCACGCGGTTGTACTGGCCATTGTACTTTTTGTGCTAAACAGTTATTTTGGGCAAAGTGGCGTGGACGCAGTGTCGCCAACGTCGTAAAGGAGATCGAGGAAATACAGAAGCTATACGGTATCGATGCTTTTTATTTCATCGACAGCAGCTTGGAGGATCCGGACGGAGGCAAAAAACGTTTATGGGATTTAATAAATGAAATACTGCATAGGAAATTAAAAATTTATTTTTTTGCTAATTTCCGAGCCGATTTTGTACGTACCGCTTCTCCAGAATTGATGCGTTCTTTGGTTTCGGCCGGTCTGTGCGGAGCTTGTATTGGACTCGAGTCTTTTAACGACGACGATCTAAAGCTGTATGGGAAAATCGCAACTGCGGAAGATAATCACCGCATTATCAAATTATTTCGTCAATTTGATATACATATCCAACCAGGCTTTATCAATATCAACCCATATACTACCCTCGACGGCCTCCGCCAAAACATTCGTAGTTTGAAGCAATATAAAATGTTGTGCAACCGTTCGATGTTTCTCAATCAGCTTTCCATATTTCAAGGTACTGCTATTCATAAAAAACTGCAACACGACGGTTTGATAAAAAAAGGGGAATTCAGAGAAAACGGTTATAATTTTGTAAACTCTGCCGTTGAAAAGCTCGTTGAATTTTTACAGACCTATATAGCACTCATCCCCGATCATTATAATCGCAATCTGAATGCCGTCAGCTATTTGGCGAACGATTTTATGACTCTATTTCATTATTTCAAACGAAAATATGGGCATGTAGGGCCTCTTACAGCTCCCATCCAATCCTTTGATCACCAAATCCATCAGCAAATCGATATTATAAATGAAATCGTAGCCGTCTGGTATGAGCGCCTGCTAGATTTTATTGAACAAGACCGTTCCAACCCGGAAATTACAGCCATGTCAAACGAGTTGCTTTTATCCGATCGACTTAAAAAAACGGCTGATTCCATGCATGAACTGAAAAACAATTTGTTCATAGAAGCTGCCAGAGCGGGGACCAGCTATCTGGATGATCTCACACGTGTCGTTTTTTAAAGCAAATCGTATTTGAGAGGTGCCGTTAATTATGCGAATCTGTTTTTTAAGCCCCCCGCAAAGGTATAAGAACAAACGCACGTCTTCCTTCACTTCGCTAAATGAATATCTAGGAATTGCATATGCGGTCTCATTATTACGCCATCATGGTTTGCAGGCCGATATACTGTATTTTGATACGGAGTCAATCAACTGTACCGCCATATGTCAGGAAATAGAAAATAAAGGATATACGATGATTGGCTTTCCTTCATATTACTACAGCCAAATTCAGTTGGCGCGCATCATGAACACGGTTCACCGGAAAAATCCCGACGCTTTCTTCTTTGTCGGCGGTTTTTTGTCATCACTTTCCATCGAGTATTTTCGTAAATTAAAGCATTTACAGTGCGTCATTGTGGGAGAAAGCGAACAAACCCTCCTCGAACTGGCACTCGTATTGAAAAACGGCGGTGATTGGAAAGCGGTTGCCGGGTTGATGTATGTAAAAAACGGTGTGCCATACCGTACTGCGAAAAGGGATTTGATCCCCAATTTGGATTCTCTCCCTTTTCCCTATCGGGAAGCCGGAGATTTTGACACATTTCCTATGATCACCTCACGCGGATGCTACGGAAGATGTAACTATTGCGGCCTCAATGAATTTTATCGTCTGTCCAACGGCTGTTTATACCGTAGGCGCAGCCCGGAAAATGTTATAGATGAGATAGTGGAACTAAGAAGCAGCCACGCCGTCAAGCATATCCAGTTTTCCGACGGGAATTTTCACATAGCCTCACAGTCCGGTCGAAATTGGTTCAATCGGTTTTATACCATCAATAAAAACAAACGACTGCAAGTATCCTATTCCTGCTATATGCGGGCCAACGAAATAGTAGCGGCTCCCGATTTAATTTCCTTGTTCTGCGAAATCGGGCTTAATCGCTTGTTTATAGGAATTGAGAGCCTTGTTCAGTCCGATTTGGATTTTTACCACAAAGATATAACGGTCGAGGAAAACATAAAGGCTTTGGACATTGTTGAACGGTTATCAATCGATTACGATCTAGGGATCATGCTGTTCAATCCCACAACGACTCCCGATACATTACTGGAATTTGTCCAGGTATTACGCCGAATTAAATTTTATCAGACGGCTCGCCATGTAATTAAGCCGATATCCGTGAATAGTACCGCAATAGCATCCATTGGTACTCCCTTGTATGCCTATGTACAACAACATCATTTGCAAGCAGATAACATACGGGGATATCGCTTTATCGATCCGCGGACGGAAATAATTTATACCTTTATATCCGCATGGAGCGAAACTATACGCCCGCTTATACATCAATGCTTTGACCTGGCTGACCGGAGCGCGAACAGCGTGGCTGTAAAAGCTGCCCAGGAGCTGTTTTTCCTCGATTTATCCTTTATTGAAAACACGATATACCGCATATGGTCCCCTGAATCCATGCATATGGGTACCGCTGCAATTCCGCCGGATTTCCGCGACCGCCTGTCCGGCATACAAAACATGTTAAACGTGGAGAATTAAAGATGCATTGCTTTTCTGTTATTGATAAATGCGGAATGCCCTCGCCGGAAGACTTTATCCGTCCTTTAATTGAGACCTTCCGCCGTTTCGGTTATATAACCAATCAGGGGGCCAATAGTGAAATTGTGGTGGAAATATCCAGCAAGCCGCGCGAATCATACGGTAACCGCCGGGGTATTATACTTATCAATCAAGATGCATTGACACCAGAAACCTATTGTTTATCGGCTGATGATATTTGGAATGTGGATTACCCGATTGATGCGGTGGTGATTATGACACCAGGCGTGGCAGTCAAACAATATTTTTTGCGCACCCCTTTGTTTTGCATAACGGGGCTAAATTATAACCAGCTGGTCCAGACCCTGGTGAACCGCAATACAACGGCCTTTGACCACACGGGAACTTGACAATGGATGATGAATCAAAACGCCTTGCGCATATGTTTGCACGTACAAAAAAACAGTTGTTTGTCGCCTTCTATTCACATTCGATGCGCAAACAAATTTGTAGCGTCTTGTTGTCGGCCCACATTCGTTTTTGTCTACTTACGGGTATCGATGCATCATTGCTGCATTCTTTACATAATAACGGCAATTGCACAATAATCGATTTAAAAGATGACGTCAGTCGGATAAAGCCGTATATTCTGCCACATGCGGAATCTATGCTTGATAAAAGCGATGCCGCGCCGAGCGTCGATAATGACGACGCTGTTATTTGGTATCGTGTTCATAACTGCGATCCATACATAGGCATGTATGATTTATTTTATTTGGATGCGGTTCTATTGCATAAACTCATACTATCCGATTTTATCCTGAACGATAAGTATATCATACCGATATTCAGTGCTAGACCCACCTATCGCCTCTCAAATTCTTCCGTTTTTCAGAACCGAGCTGCTATGATTATTCTGGGCGATGGCATCGGAGATTTTTTTATACTATTACCATTACTCAGACGGCTCATTCGTCGCCTGGAACAAAATGGGCGGCAAATTTTTCTGCTGCTGGCAGAAAACTGCCTGGTCAAATCCATAATCAACTGTTTTTTCCCATCCATTCGATATGTTTACGTTCCTGATTGGCATCATCTATCTCTGTATCACCGATGGTGCCTGCTGTCGGGCCTATTTGCGGATGTTTTTAATTTGCAGCTTAATGGGACAACAAGCCGGCATTTTGCAAACCACATGCACGCCTATGAAATTTTTAAAAAACAAACCGGCATTCACGAGCCCATTGATTTTGACGAGGTGGCAAGCTGGTTCCGTCATGTAATCACAACAAGTACGCAAACATCAGAAAAGCGGCGGATAAACAGTCTGATGGAAGGGCAGGAGGATTTTATCGCTTTGCAGGTATGGACGGGACCGCTTGACAAGGATAACCCGAGAGCTGCCGACCCCCATATGGCATACGAGCTATGCCGGTTATGTCAGCATGCAGGATATCGGCTGGCGAATACCACTCCCTATCCAACCGGGCGATACACACTGCCCGGTTGTATTCAGACGGATGGATTGTCTTTGATGGGCGCCCTGTACCTGGTTTCTCACGCGCGAATGTTTATGGGAATTGACAGTTGTATGGGCCATGCGGCCTCATTGCTGGGCATCGGCAGCGTTACGCTATGGAGCCGGTACCAATCCCCTCTGGAGATATACGCGCAAAATCTGTTTATCAGCTTTCGCCCTCTTCGAAATAATATCAGTATCGTACCCGATCCGCCGGACACACCCATAGACGCCTCTCTCGTATTCGATGTGGTAAATAAAATGATGCATAAGAAAATCCCGTTATGTGACAGCATGACATATGAAGATTCTCAAAAAAAACAAGGTGTTTTTTATAGTGTGAGGGTAAAGCAGTGAACCAAATAAAAATGTATGCATCCTCTCTGCGTCACAAAATCCTTATTCTTTGTTGCAGCTACAACGACATAGAGGCCGTCATTCAGGCAATCAAATTATGGGTATCAAACTGGTATATACTGCATCCGATCGATCCAAAGAAAGATCTGCCGGCTGGTTATACTCTGGTTGAAAGCACCTTTCTTTTGCGCAACACAAAAAATTTTTTCCAGTCGTTGGACAGTGATTCCCCTGCCGGTGTGGTATATTCGGCGAGTCAGATATGCAATCCCTATGCGGCTGTCCTGTTTTCCTGGCTGGGTTGCGATAATGCAAATTTCCATTCGCTGGAACAAATATTTGCGCAGGAATTGTTGGTACCGCCCGGATATTGGCGATTCAGTATGTATTTTTCAAAGGGCAAGCCCACTATGGTATTTACTAACGATATGCACAAGCGCTCATTTATCCCTTCCGTTAAGCCCGCGGCTTTGTTTTTTGCTGATGGAATCGGAGATTTTTTTATTCTTTTCGAACTACTTGACGAATGGCTGACAATTACCGACAGCAAAACCGTTTATATCATAACGCCGGTCGGCCTGCCTGCTGCTCCTCTGCTGCGGCTTCTGTTGTCCCGATCCTATAGGCCCACCATTCAATTTTACGAAGTCGACAACTTATATATGATGGAAACATATTATGAGGCCTGTCTCCAAACCGGTTGCTTTTCCAATTGTTATTATCTTACTACCAGCGATAAGGCTCAGGTGCCGTTCGATATTGGAATGCACCAGTATGATATTTATCGAACGGAACTATTTGGACATCAAAAATTCTCAAAGTCCATCGATTTCGATTGGGTGAGACACAAAATTTTTGATGCCGTACCGCCGGTAGAAAAACCATGGATTACGTACCAATTGGAGCATTCCTCCCATCCAAACGTTGGTTTCCAATTTTGGACTGGACCTTCTGCACAAGATTCCACACGTTCATGGCCCCCAGAGCCAGTGGCCCAATTTAGTGATCTCTGTCAAGGAGCCTTTACTTTGTTTTGCCTGACCCCCTCACCCCCGGCTTATCGCAATACCTTGGCAAATATGGTACAAGCCGATTTTCTCTCCTTATTTGGTATGCTGTATTTACTTTCCCAAATGGATTATTTTGTTGGTATCGACAGCTGCTGCGGTCATGCCGCCTCTTTTTTCCGCATACCAAATATAACCATCTGGAACCGATATCAGACGACAACTATGTTTAAAAAAGGCGATACCCCGCTGAGTCTACGGCCATTATGGAAAAATTTCAGCATGGAAATCGATGAAAATACCAAATATGTACCGCCCGACATAGCTTTTCAGGTACTATGCCAAATTCACAACGGACAAATACAATGGCCGGATCGTCCCCTTACGTATCGGGACAGCCTTAACGGACTAAACATCCGACGGATATATAGCGCAGATGATCCGCGTTTGTGACGATTGCCTGTTTATTTAACCCACTGTCGATTGTTTAATGCATGATTTCTTTTGTAAAGGATTATTTATGATATCGATAACGAAGCGTTATTTTCACCAGTTGTTTGGATACGTTGATCTGGCGGTTGATTTCAGTCAAGAAAATAATGAATATACGGTGTATACATGTAAAGACGACCTGGATATCATTTTGACACTAGTCCATGTTTTCCGTTCCCGATTCATTGTGGAATTTGGCGTCCAAGCCGGTTTAACAGCCAAGATATTGTTAACCCAGTTTTCACATATTCAGCAATATGAAGGTGTGGATATCACGAAAGGCGGCACGGTTCCTCTTGCTCATCAACAAAATGAGATTCCGAGCAATGCCGGTCGCCATGCAATGGACGATAACCGCTTTCATCTGACATTACGGCCGAGGGGAACCAGGGACCTCTCGCCTCAGAAGTTACGCGGAGCCGATTTTATTTTTATCGACGGTGATCACTCTGCTTCGGGCGTTGCATACGATACCGAACTGGCCTATAGCATTTTGCGAGGCAGAGGTATCGTCTGCTGGCATGATTATGGAACGGAATCGGGCGTGACACAGTTTCTGGACGGTCTCGACACATATCAGCCTCAAATCTGCCATGTGCTGCACACCTCCGTTTGTTTTCATATCTTTACAGGGTTGCAAGCAAACCGATTTAATAAATAAGGGGGGGCGGCGGAAGCTGAATGATGGAATCCACAGCGACATAAGCGGCTATCCGGCTGTTCGTTTAAATGACAGATATTCGAGCCGCTTTTCCAACGGAAGGAATAATGATATGAGGGTAGTAACTTCACCCTATCTACGGCTGAAAAGAAAAACAAACCACCGTTATATTTTTACTAATTATCTCACGGATAAAATTGATATTGTCACACCCGGACAGTATAAACTTCTCAAGCATCTGAGAACACAAACCCATGTCGACACGTCCGCCTGGCCGTATCTTAAGGAAATAGAGGGAAAGCGTCTGTTGGATGCCAGCCGTTTATGGCAGTACCATAGCTTGAGACGGGCTGAAATCGAGGTAAACTCTTATTGCAATTGGCAATGCGCCTATTGTCCGAGCGCAACTGTAAAAAGAAGCAGAAGGGTTATGGATATGGAGCATTTCCATATCATCCTGAAAAAGTGCATGGAATACGGAAGCATCTCCACCATATGCCTGCATGTATACAGCGAGCCTACCATCGATTCTTTTTTTAACGAACGCATAACCGAAATTGCACGATTTGGTTTCCATTTGGAGCTGTTTACCAATGCCAGCCATTTGGATAACAACAAAATTCTTCTTCTCAAATCACTGGGTAACGTTAAAAAAGTGGTATGCCATTATCCCTCCTCTTGTCAACGTACGTTCCACCAACTTACTCATTCATCCGATTTTTACAGATCGACGACCAATATACAAAACGCTTGCCGTCAGGGATTGCCGGTGCATATCAGCGTTCATGCCGCGAAACAAGAATGGGCACAAGAGAAACTTCAGATGCAAGACTTGTTTCCACAGGCCGTCATTAGTCGGATACCCGTTCAGGATAGGGCCGGTACCTTAATCCATCCGCAATATGGCAACCAAATAAACATCCGCTGTTCCCACTTGTCCGGCTGTTTTTATTTCAGCCAAATCCTGTATGTATCAGTGGACGGCCTATGCTTTCCCTGTATTAACGATGGCTTACTCCTTCAATATACGTATGGGAATATTTATTCAACATCCATTAAAGATATGATGGAAGGACCCAAGGCCGTCGGACTTCGCAGCACTATATTCGGCGGTAGACCCGCTCCGAACGATTTTATGTGCCGTCGCTGCGTTTTTATGCAGCGCAATCTCCAAGAATATGAGACCACCTGGTGCACAGATTAAAAAACCAGTACAACATAAGGCTATTGGATGGAGGGCCCATGGAAGATCTATATATCTGTTCGCCCTATTTAAGCACCAATGAAAAAACAGGTAATAATCGCTCAGTTTTGATAAACCATTTAACCGCACGCGCTGTTGCCTTAGGTAACAACGAAGTGGAATTGCTGCATTCTCGTCATTCCCCGCACCATATATCATTTTTTCTTGAATCGTTTGGCACGGTTGTTGTCGACCGGTGGATTCAAAAAAAACTTTTACTTCCCTATCACACCGTTTGGGAGGAAAATTGCGCTACGTTAATTGAAATTGAGACCAGCACGGTATGCAATTGGAATTGTCAATACTGTCCACATACCTATCATAAACGCCAACGTAAATATCAAAGCCTGGAGCTATTTAAGGAGATTATCAGAAAAGCTTCCGAATATGGTCATATCCGGTACGTATCTCTGCATGGATACAACGAGCCTACGATCGATCCCCATTTCATTGATAGAATATCCATCATCGCTGCCTACAACTTGAAATTGGCTCTGTTTACTAATGGGTCAGGCTTGACAAAGCCCGTTTTAGAATTTTTGGCAAAAAGCCGCATAGTCAAAACAATCTATTTTAATCTTCCGTCGGCCGATAGAAATACCTTTATTCTTCGTACAGGTTATCATCATCCCGAGCGTATTCTGCACCATATCCAGAGTGCGATTGATATGGGATTCAAAGTCATCATTTCCATTCAGGGGACGAAAGAGGAGCAGCTTGCCGAAGCATCTGCCATTGAAGAGCGATTTCCATTGGCAGGAATCACGGCAATCCCTTCTTTTGATAGATGCGGCATACTAAAAAATCATTATTATAATAATGTGCGGCTGGATAATCGGTTTCTGAAAGGCTGCGGTTTTATATTGACTGATGTCCATGTCGGCCTTGAAGGCGAGATGTATTTATGTTTGGAAGACTTCTACAAAAAAAATATTTATGCGAATATTTCAGACGGTTCGCCGAATGTTAAAGCTAATTCGCGACAACAGCGTTTCCATCGGCCATTTTGTTCCTTCCACACTTCAAATGCTCGTCAACTGTGATCCGCATTTTGAATCTCTCCTAACCCTAAAAAAAATTATTCTGGCAGGCGAGAATCTAAGCAAAACGCTTCTCTGTTCCTTATTTGAACATTTGAATGTGGATATTTATAATGCCTATGGATTGACAGAAACAACGATTTATTCCACTTTTTGTAAACTGAAGTATGGGGAGGCACCATTGATTGGGACTGCTCTGCCTGGCAATCAAATTTATATTTTGGATGAAAACAATCAACCTGTAGAGTGTGGTAAAACCGGACACATCTATATTTCAGGAATAAGTTTGTATGAAACTCGCCTGGACACGCAAGAGGATAAAGATTTACTCATTTATCATGAAAAAAAATTATACAATACCGGGGATATGGGGTTGCTTCATGAGTCGGGCGATATAGAATTTTTAGGAAGGCAGGATCGGCAAATCAAACTCCGTGGATATCGAATCCATTTATCTGAAATCGAACACGTAGCTGCCGATATGGCTGGGGTCGATAACACCGTTGCCAACATATATAAACGTCCCTCAGGTGAAAGTACCCTATGCCTTTTTTACACTTCAAAATACAGCTTAAACGCAGATGACATTCGCAAACATATAGGAAACCGTCTGCCGAAATATATGGTTCCTGTCTGCTATATTCAAATTGCATCCTTCGATTATTTATCCAATGGCAAGCTGAACTGCCGGTCCCCTAAATTGGAACGCTTATTTAAAGAAAGGTGGAGTTAACGTATGGATAGAGAACACTCTCTCGCCCGGCTGCGTGCGGTTGTCACCGACGTATTGGCGACTGAAATCGGCCCTGAAGATATGGACAAAGGGCTCGAACAGCTTGGAATCAATTCAATTATTTTTATTAAACTTGTCGTTCAACTTGAAAAAGAATTTCAAGTTGTATTTGATGACACAGACTTAAGCATCGATAAATATGAAAATTTACTGGAGATTCAAAACTATATCGACAGCTTAATTGTTTGTCAGCATCAGTAGGTCTCGCCGCTCATGGAGTATATTTTATATTGCGCGGTACAATCAAAAACCCTGGTTTTGGAAACCCTTTGTTCTATTCTGTCCTTTTTTGACAAGGTAAAAGACCGTGATTCTTACGGTGTTTTGGTAATTACGAATTTATATGATGAATTTGTTACTTATAAAGCCAAATTAACGGATGAAGTATGGTCAAGAATAAGCTTTCACAACATCGATGAATATACGGTAAGCGTTTGGGCAAAGGGATTTTTTCCGCGTCTGAAAATTAAAGCAATCGAGTGGTTTTTAAAGATTTATAATACAGATGTTCTGTTTGTGGACAGCGATACGATGTTTCTCAAGGATGTTTGCAACCTATTTCTTAATGTGGCCGGCGGCGTTCGCTATCTCTATGAAACAAAATATGTTTCATACTACGACAGCATTTTCGGCACCCCTAAATTTGCACCATGCAGACCTTTCGTTAACCAAAATAATCTGATTCTTGATAATGGACGCGTACGACTGGATATTCCATTGGACTTTGTCCACTATAACTCGGGAGCAATCGGGGTGAGACATTCCGATTTGCCGTTAATAAAGGAAATCGAAAAAACCTGTGATGCTGTAAACAAATATCTTATAGAGAATAAAATAGGAGAGGAAACGGCTTTTGGTATTAACTTTCAAAAATATGGTAAGGTCATGCAGGCATATACATATCTTATCCATTATTGTAAAGCGAAGATCATGCGATATATGAGCGCTCACTACTATGGTCTGCTGGATAACAAAGCCAGAGACCTCCTTAAGTCCGAATTATTAAAATATAAAATCGATGGTAAAATCTTTTGTCAAAATAACTGGACGTATGACGAGATTATCTTTTTTTATATTTTTATTCGTATCCAAGAATTTTGGATACGCGATTCACGATATTATTTTTATGATCAATATAAAGAAATTATCATAAATGAAAATCAGTTTTTGGACATTGAGCGTTATTATGAATTTGAACAGAAAATAAGAAAAATGCATCTATACACCCATGAGGTATAAAATGAAAACGATTGTATACTGTGCCATTCATAAGCGAACTCTCGTGAATGAAGTCTTATATTCCATCCTGAATGTTGCAGAAGTTTGCTGTGATATCGAAAACTATCGATTTGTAGTTATCACGGATATGCCGGAAGAATTCAAGCTTGTTGCCTCTATCGTGAAGATGCGTTTAGGGATGCCCATTATAATAGAACCGATTAGTAAGGCTATCACTGAAAACTGGCTGGGGCCGTATCGGTATGTTTATCGCCTGCGTATTAAGGCGTTGCAATACTACTATTCCAAATATCAGGAAAATGCCCTGTTTATTGCCGCCAACATGATAGTTTTGCAGGATTTGTCGGTTCTGTTTGAGTGGATGGATGAAGGGCGTCGCATTATGTATCAGCAAGGATTGTTATTACATGAGCTGCTTCTCAGTCCATATAATCCACAAACAAAAAATAAAGCGGTGGACGAGCCGATACGTCAAATCTTTTTAAAAGGAGATCGGGCGGATTATAGGATCCGCCTGGACAAACGTCATTTCCAGGGCGGAATAATTGGGATTCCATACAGGGACGCCTCTTTGTTGCACAAAGTTCTAACAATAAACGACTATATCTCATCACTGATCCAATATCATATTATCGAAGAGTTGTCCTATTCAATCGTGTTGCAGGAGACCGGGGCCATCGAATCGTCGAAACCATGGTTTCGACGATATGGCGGTGAATACGTACGACCATTTTTAGCGCAACGGTATACCTGCGCCTTACGCAACGATGATGCTTTATTTGTTAATTTAATGAAAAGCGTTGGTTTACCATACCGGGAATTTAAGCATCATTTAGTTGATTATGAATCATTCCTATTGTTGCTTGCCGTGTTTGATACCATTTTCCAAGGCGCGCCTCCCAAATCAGTCATCCATATTCACCGGTATGCTGTAAATACGTATCAATGCTCCGAAAGCTCCGATACCTATCGTAAGCTGCAAGCCATTATTGCGGATATTGAACAACTGGCCGCCCTTTCACTGGAAGAAATTACCCCACTTTTCGAAGCCGATGTCATTCGTTATGCGGAAGGACCAATGAAATAAACGAATGGTCCTAAAAGCTGGTTTACCGCCGCAGAAGGGTATTATGAGTATATGAGTATTTACCGCTTACCTTTGTGTTATCAGACTGATATTACGACTCAGTGTACCGTTTTCAATCGCTTAGCTGTAGCTCAAGCCGATATCAAGCGTTATGAATCATGGATTCAAACCCATCCTGTTATCTGTTTAGATACCAGTCATAACGTTGTAATTGAAGACAGCTCGCGCAATTGGAATAACGGCCCATACAGTTCCTTATTTTATTTTGAGAATCGGTGGGCGCACGCGGAGCAGACTATAGATCAGGTTATTGCCTGCATCACCGAAAAAAAGTATATACTCTGCAATTATGCCTATCGAGATATTCTGCGGAATCGATATTCGCCTCCCATTGAGATACTTTTCTATGGTTATGATTCAGCGGCACGGATATTCTATACGCCCCAATTGGATCCAAACAACGGAAAGATGCGAGAAAGCATCCTTCCTTTTGCGGAATTTCTAGTCTCCACGAACCATATTATGAAGCACTATTGCTCGAAATTGGAACATAGCGAAGCAAAACACTACTTTTTCTTTAAAACCATGCAGAATCGACCTCACCCACTGTCTGATCCGTCGATACCCGGCTGGCTAACAGTTGTACAACGTGAATTGAAGGGTATGCCCAATTCTTCAACGGGCTGTTCTGTCCTGATGTCATTTGCGAATTATTTAGACCTATGCGGTGAAGAAATAGCCCAAGACTCTCTGGTGCAAAAAAGCATCTGTACATCGTTTGGCCGACTTTATGAATATTATCGTCTTTACATAAAGCGGTTACGCATCTTTAGCGCAAAGCAAAAAATCGACGCCGATAAGCTTATTAACGTACTAAATGAAGTGGTCGAATCCTGTCATATATGTTATTCACTTGCATTTAAAGCAACGGAAGATCATGACCCCCATATATATAGCCGTCTAGCTCATTATACACGTACACTCTATCAGCGCGTCGTCCCCAGCATGTCTGATTTTTATATTTATTTGCAAAAGCTATAGTTTGAGGCGTTTCCCGCCCGTAACCAGACAGAACAGACTGTCGTAGCCTTTTACGACGGTCTGTTTTCTTTCTATTCGCTTGTATATTCGGCAAACGGAGGCATCCGCCCAGAACGTGAAGCCTTTCGCCTTATTCATTTCCGTACGGCAGCTCTTAACAAGGGAAATACTCAAGCGGAGCTCCTGCGTGATTTTCCAAATTCTCTTGCCGGCTAAGATGAGGGTGGCTATCAGCTTTTTATGTAAGCGGGTCTTGCCGGCCCGATCCTTGTATTTCCGCGAAGGCCGTCCGCTGAAATACCCCCCCGATCCATCCAGTCCCAAGTCAAAGCGGATCCGTTCATTGGTATGTTTGTAGCTTTTTCCGTTGACTTTTGCTGTACGGAATAATTCCTGTTTACAAAGGGACTTATGAAAATATCTATTGAGCTCCAGCAGCCGTTCCCAAATTTCTTCCTCTTCCCCTCCGGCATCCTTGCCCCAAATCCAGGCAAAGTGCGCCGCCAGTTCCCGGCAGTGTTCGAATCTCCAGCCGGACTGCGCCGGCCCCATCAGTTCCTTCATCCGTTTCCTTCCAAGGCTTTTCTTTGACATCGTAAATTTGTCTGCCTCATAGGGTTTCGGGCCGTACCCGTTTCTCGCGCGCTCAATGTCCCGATAAACGTTTGGGATCGCAAATTCTCCTCTCCACGGCTTATCCATCAGAGAGCGGCACATCTCTTTATATACGTATCGCGCCGGCCGAATCCGCTTCATCCGGCATATCCGGCCGGTGTCCTCGTGGACGCTCCCCGGTCCGTGGAATACCCGGCTGTATGTCAATGAGAAGCGGCAGTTAAATGCGACAAGTGCAGGCGAGGAAATCCATCTGATTGCCGTGCGGGGAACGGCGCGTTTATTATCCCGCGAAGCATGCAGCATACGTCGCAGGTCATCCACAAGGAACTGGACTACCCGGAATTCGATTTCCACTCCCTGCGGCACACCCACGTGACAATGTTGGCGAAAAATGACGCGCCTCCGAAATACCTGCAGGAACGGCTCGGCCACAAGGACTTACAGGTGACGATGAAATACTATCTGCATCTCACCGACCAGATGAGCGGTAAAGGTACGAAAATACTGAAAAGTATGTATCAAAAGAAAGCCTAAAACGATTGATTTTGCCAACCTCTCGTTTCGGCGTTGGCAAATGGTTGGCAATAACGGATTTTAGACGAGAAAATGGGACATTTGGTGTAAGTCACACCAAATGTCCCATTCACAGAAAACCTAGTATTCATGCGCCTTCGCGGCTTATTTAAAGCTCTCCTGCACCGCCACGGCACACGCAACAGTAGCCCCAACCATGGGGTTGTTGCCCATGCCGATTAGGCCCATCATTTCTACATGGGCCGGTACGGAGGAAGAACCCGCGAATTGCGCGTCGCCGTGCATCCGGCCCATGGAATCGGTCAGGCCATAGGAAGCCGGGCCGGCAGCCACGTTATCGGGATGCAGGGTGCGGCCGGTGCCGCCGCCCGAGGCAACCGAGAAATATTTTTTACCGTTTTCGATCGCCCACTTCTTATAGGTACCGGCCACCAGATGCTGGAACCGGGTGGGATTGGTGGAGTTACCGGTGATGGAGACCTCGACGCTCTCATGCTGCATGATCGCCACGCCCTCGAGCACATCGTTGGCACCGTAGCACTTGACCTTAGCCCGTTCGCCGTCCGAAAACGCCTTTTCCTCAACGATTTTCAGCTTGTCGGCATGGAAATCATAGGAGGTTTCCACATAGGTGAAGCCGTTGATCCGGCTGATGATATACGCCGCGTCCTTGCCCAAGCCGTTCAGGATGACGCGCAGGGGGGTCTTCCGCACCTTGTTGGCGGTGCGGGCGATGCCGATCGCGCCTTCCGCGGCCGCAAAAGACTCATGGCCCGCCAGGAACGCGAAGCAGCCGGTTTCCTCGCTGAGCAGCATCTTGCCGAGATTGCCGTGGCCGAGCCCGACCTTGCGCTGTTCTGCCACCGAGCCGGGCACACAGAACGCCTGCAGGCCTTCGCCGATGACGGCGGAGGCTTCGGCCGCGTCCGTGACGCCACGCTTGAGCGCCAGCGCGACACCCAGGGTATACGCCCACACGGCATTTTCAAATGCGATGGGCTGCACGCCTTTGACGATGGCGTCGACGTCGACCCCTTTGGACAGGCACAGCTCCCGGCAAGCCTCCAGGCTGCCCAGATCATTCTGAGCGAGGAACTGTTCGATTTTCTCGATCCGCCGGTCCTTGCCTTCGAATTTCACATCGTTTGCCATTTGCGTGTCCTCCTTATTCTTCGCGCGGATCGATGTACTTGGCGGCTCCGTCAAAGCGCCCGTACTGTCCGATGTTCTTCTGATACGCCTCGTTCGGCTCCACGCCGTGGCGGATATCCTCCAGCATCTTGCCGAGGCGGACGAACTGATAGCCGGTGACCTCGCCGTCGCTGTCGAGGGCGATCTTGGTCACATAGCCCTCGGCCATTTCCAGATACCGGACGCCCTTGGCCTTGGTGGAATACATGGTGCCGACCTGGGAGCGCAGGCCCTTGCCCAAATCCTCGAGCCCCGCGCCGATCGAGAGGCCGTCCTCGGAAAACGCCGACTGGGAGCGGCCGTAGGCCAGCTGGAGGAACAGTTCCCGCATGGCAACATTGATTGCGTCGCACACGAGATCGGTGTTCAGGCATTCGAGAAGGGTCTTGCCGGGCAGGATCTCCGCCGCCATGGCCGCGGAATGGGTCATGCCGGAACACCCGATAGTCTCCACCAGGGCCTCCTCGACAATACCGTTTTTCACGTTCAGGGTCAGTTTGCAGGTGCCCTGCTGAGGGGCGCACCAGCCCACGCCGTGGGACAGGCCGGAGATGTCGCCGATCTCCTTGGATTCCACCCACCGGCCCTCTTCCGGAATGGGGGCCGGACCGTGGTGGGGCCCTTTTTTCACCACGCACATCTGCTCGACTTCATGGGAATACTTCATATTGCTGCTCCTTTCGGCTTCGATGACCTTTGGCTTTACACGCTAAGGGTTATTATACAAAAAATCGCCTCCAAACGCAAGGGCCAAGGGCTGCAATTGACGAAAAATTCACAACTGCCCGGCAGGGATTTTTGGATAAGCTGCCGGTGACCGTGTTGGTACCTACCGTTTCCCGCGGCATGTACGGCACCGGGGCCGCGTCCGCGTGGACGTGGAAAACAGCGGGCCGCCCTAAAAGGGCAGCCCGCTGCCGACCCGGCAGGAAGAGCCATGCCGCACGGCTCTTCTTTTATATCGTTCCGGAGCCCCATCTCTCTGGCGCAGAGGGACCGGATGGCTGATCAGCTGATGCGGCCTTCAAAGCGCATCGGCAGGTCGCCGGCGGCCCCGGGGATGGTGGCTTCGTAGGAGGAGGAAAAGGCGGTGAGCTGTCCTTCCTCGTTGATGGTAGCGGAAACGGTGGCGGCCTTCAGCGTGTAGTCACCGAGAAAATCCTCCGATAAATCAAATGCGCTGAACGCCGCGTCGAGGAACTCTTCGGCGCGTTCCTCTCCTAACCGGCTGGAGGGTACGACGCCTTGCAGAAGGATCGAACCGTCCTCCTGCCGTGTGCAGGTCATATCCCGGATGGCGTCAGCGGACAGCCGATAGGGGAACAGGATCCCCATTCCCGCCGTCGCCTGGCGGGCATCCAGCGCCTGATAGCCGGTCGTTTCGGCACCCTCTCGGTCCTCGATACGGCCGGAGGCCGCATCGTAATGACGGACCAGGAGACGGGAACCGGCGTCGGAGCCGAACGACATCGTGGCGTCCAGCTGCCGCAGGGCGCCGTCCTGCCTTTTCAGGGAAAGCAGGGTCTCCATCGTGACGTATGCAAAACCCCGTCCGTCGTCCAATCCTATCTTGGTATGGCAAAGATAGGAGAGCGACTCCGCGCTGTCAAAACGCGCGAGGGCATCGGCATAGGCACGGGCGGCTTCCTCCGCATCGAGGGGCGGCAGGGGTGCCGCCGTCGTGGGGGCCGGGACAGACGCCGTGCGGCTGATTTCCGGCTCGCCCGGCCGGTCCGCGCATCCGGAAAGGATAAGGGATAGGGTTAAGGCGGTTATGCCGCCGATGATGGCCCTGGAGAGAGGTTTCATGCGCATTCTCCTTTGACAGGGACTTTTCTTTTACTATACCGCGAAAAGAGGAAAAAGGCAAATGGAAAACCGGGCACCCGTCGGGCACCCGGTTCCCATTTGAAAGCTTATTTCTTGCCGTACAGGCTGCCCAGGCGGAGCAGGTGCTCGTACCGGTCGGCCGCGTTCTGTTCGGCCTTGGCAAAGAGCGCCTCGGCGCGGTCCGGGAAGGAGCGGGTCAGCGAGTTGTACCGTACCTCACCCATGATGAAGTCGCGGTAGGAGGCGGAAGGCGCCTTGCTGTCCAGCGTAAAGGCGTTTTCCTCCTTGCGGGGATCGAAGCGGTAGGTGTGCCAGTAGCCGGCCTCCACCGCCTTCTTCTCCTCGAGCTGGGAAATCCCCATGCCGCCCTTGATGCCGTGGTTGATACAGGGCGCGTAGGCGATGATCAGGGACGGGCCCGGATAGGCCTCGGCCTCCTGGATGGCCTTGAGGGTCTGGTTCATGTCGGCACCCATGGCGATCTGCGCGACATAGACATAGCCGTAGCTCATGGCGATGGCGCCGAGATCCTTTTTCTTGACTGCCTTGCCGGCCGCCGCGAACTGGGCAACGGCGCCGGTCGGGGTGGCTTTGGAGGACTGGCCGCCGGTGTTGGAATAGACCTCGGTATCGAACACCATGACGTTGACATCCTCACCCGACGCCAAGACATGGTCCACACCGCCGAAGCCGATGTCGTAAGCCCAGCCGTCGCCGCCGAACATCCAGAAGGATTTTTTCACCAGCATGTCGGCGTTCTTCAGGGCCTCCTTGTACAGGGCGTCGAACTCGCAGCCGCAGCTGCCGCAGGCGGCGTCAGCCTTTTCGAGGGCGGCGACCACCTTGGGAGCAGCGGCCTTGGAAGCCTCGGCGTCGTCCTTGCCGGCCAGCCACTCGGCGGCGGCTTCCTTCAGGCCCCACTCAGCGGGAAGGTCCGCCTCGGCAAAGGTCTTCAGGATATCGGCCAGGCGGTTCCGCCGGGCGGTGACGCCCAGGAACATACCGTAGCCGTATTCGGCGTTGTCCTCAAACAGGGAGTTGGCCCAGGCCGGTCCGTGGCCGTCCTGATTGACGGTGTAGGGGGTAGAGGGGGAGGAGCCGCCCCAGATGGAGGAGCAGCCGGTGGCGTTGGCGATATACATCCGGTCCCCAAAGAGCTGGGTGATCAGCTTGGCATAGGGGGTCTCGCCGCAGCCCGCGCAGGCGCCCGAGAACTCGAGCAGGGGCTGGCGGAACTGGCTGCCCTTGACCGTGGAGGTTTTGAACTTCGCGGCGACCTCCGGCTTGACGGGCAGGGAATAGCCGTACAGGAACTTCTCTTCTTCCTCCCGCTGGGTGTCGAGGGGGTTCATCACCAGGGCCTTGTTGCCCTTCATGCCGGGGCAGACCGACGCGCAGGAGCCGCAGCCCGTGCAGTCGAGGACCGAGATGGTGATGCCGAACTGATAACCCGCGAGGCCGGTGGCGGGTTTCATCTTCATGCCGTCCGGCGCGTTCTTCGCCTCTTCTTCCGTCATGACGGCGGGGCGGATGACCGCGTGGGGGCAGACATAGGAGCAGAAGTTGCACTGGATGCAGTTTTCGGGGATCCAGGTGGGCACATCCACGGCGATGCCCCGCTTCTCATAGGCGGCGGAACCCAGCGGCACGGTGCCGTCCGCGTCCTCCACGAAGGTGGAAACCGGCAGCTTGTCGCCCTGCTGCGCGTTGACATGGGTCAGGACGTTGTCGATATAGCCCTTGATTTCAGGCCGGCCGCCCTTGGCCTCCGCCTGCACGGTATTGTCGACGGCGCGGGCCCATTCTTTGGGCACCCGGACCTTCTTGACTTCCTTAACGCCCCGTTCGATGGCGTCGTGGTTCATTTTGACGATGGCTTCGCCCTTCTTGGAATAGGACTTTGTCGCGGCGTCCTTCATGAACTGGACGGCATCCTCGGCCGGGATGACCCGGGCGAGTTTAAAGAACGCAGCCTGCAGGATGGTGTTGGTGCGGTTGCCCAGGCCGAGCTCCTTGGCGATGTGGGTGGCGTCGATGGTGTAGAATTTAATCCCGTTTTTGGCGATGGTCCGCTTCATGGCGGCGGGCAGGCGTTCCTCAAGCTCTTTGCCGTCCCAGGAACAGTTGAGCAGGAAAATGCCGCCCGGCTTGACATCGGACACCATGTCGTACTTGTCGACATAGGAGGGGTTGTGGCAGGCGACGAAATCCGCCTTGCTGACGAAATAGGTGGATTTGATCGGCTTCTTGCCGAAGCGCAGGTGGGAAATCGTCACGCCGCCCGACTTTTTGGAGTCATAGGCGAAATAGCCCTGCGCATACATATCGGTATGGTCGCCGATAATCTTGATGGAGTTTTTGTTCGCACCGACGGTGCCATCCGAGCCCAAGCCCCAGAATTTGCAGGAACGGGTGCCCCGCGGGGTGGTGTCCAGGTTTTCCTTGACCTTCAGGGAGAGATGGGTCACATCGTCGTTGATACCGATGGTGAAGCGCTTCTTGGGCCGGCGGGCTTCCATGTTGCGATAGACGGCCACGATTTGGCCGGGGGTGGTGTCCTTGGAGCCCAGGCCATACCGGCCGGTGTAAACCGGCACCGTTTCGAACGCTGAGCCCTTGAGGGCGGCGCAGACATCGAGATAGAGCGGCTCACCAACCGAGCCGGGCTCCTTGGTGCGGTCGAGGACGCTGATGGCCTCGACGCTCTTCGGCAGGGCGGCGATCAGGTGCTTCGCGGAGAAGGGGCGGTAGAGGCGGACCTTGACCAGGCCAACCTTGTCGCCGGCCGCGTTGAGATGGTCGACGGTCTCCTCGATGGCCTCGCAGGCGGAACCCATCGCGATGATGACCCGCTTCGCATCCCGGGGGCCGTAATAATTGAACAGCTTGTAGTTGGTGCCGATCTTCTCGTTGACCTTGTCCATATACTCTTCCACAACACCCGGGATCGCCTCATAATAGGTGTTGGAGGCCTCGCGGGCCTGGAAGAAGATGTCGGGGTTCTGGGCGGTGCCGCGCTGGACCGGATGCTCCGGGTTCAGCGCGTTCCGGCGGAAGCGGTCCACGGCGTCCCAATCCAGCATCTCAGCGAGATCCTTGTTGTCCCACACCTCAATTTTCTGGATCTCATGGGAGGTGCGGAAGCCGTCGAAGAAATGCAGGAACGGCACCCGGCCCTTGATGGTGGACAGATGGGCGACGGCGCCGAGATCCATGACCTCCTGCACGCTGGAGGAACAGAGCATAGCATAACCGGTCTGGCGGCAGGCGTACACGTCGGAGTGGTCGCCGAAAATCGAGAGGGCATGGGAGGCCAGCGCGCGCGCCGACACATGGATGACGTTCGGCAGCAGCTCGCCGGCGATCTTATACATGTTGGGGATCATCAGCAAAAGGCCCTGGGAGGCGGTGTAGGTGGTGGTCAGGGCGCCGGCCTGCAGGGAACCGTGCACCGCGCCCGCGGCGCCGGCCTCAGACTGCATTTCCGCCAGCTTGACCGGCCGGCCGAACAGGTTCTGCTGCCCCGCGGCGCTCCACACATCCGTCACTTCCGCCATCACCGACGAAGGGGTGATGGGGTAGATGGCGGCAACGTCGGTGAACGCATAGGCTACATGCGCGGCGGCGTTGTTGCCATCCATGGTTTTAAACTTTCTTGCCATACCATATCCTCCTTAAGGAATACTTGGAATAAAATTGATGGCGCAGGTTCTTCGACAAATCTTTGACATGCACCACGGTTAAGTCTATCACTTTTGTCCCAGCATGTAAAGGCGAAAACCATAGAAAAACGAGGATTTTTTCCCGTTCCTTTTGGTGCTGTTTCAAAAAGCGGCGAAACGGGGCAAAAACCGGGGCATCCGGGGCTGCGGGCCCGGTGGCGGGCTAAATCGCAGTGTATAAGGCTTTTTTGGCCTTCCTTGCCTCTAGGCGAACAAAAGGGGCGTTTGACAGTGGACAAAAAACCCGGTATTATGAAAGTATCGAAAATCCGCCCTTTCAGGAGGGTCGGTGTATCGGTCCGCACTATCCAATGAACGGCTTACCGCCGTATACGAAAGGGGACATCGTTTCTCATGCCTGACCCTAGCCCTGCGCAATCCGGCAGTCTGTGGCTTCAGCTCTTGCTTTTGATCGTCCTGATCCTGTGCAACGCCTTCTTTGCCGCCTCGGAAATCGCCATTATCACCCTTAACGACAACAAAATCCGGAAGATGGCGGAGGAAGGACATAAGAAAGCACGGCAGGTGCTGAAGCTGACCGCAGATTCCTCGAATTTCCTGGCCACCATCCAGATCGGCGTCACCCTGGCCGGGTTCCTGACCTCGGCCACGGCGGCCCAGTCTCTGGCGGAGCCGCTGGCGAACTGGTTTGTCGGCCTGGCCCCGTCCATGCAGCCGTATCTCGGCACCGTTACCGGTGTCAGCACGGTGGTTATCACCCTGGTCATGTCCTATTTTTCGCTGGTGTTCGGTGAGCTGGTACCCAAACGGATCGCCATGCAGAAAGCCGAAGCGCTGTCCTTTGCCTTCATCGGCGTTTTGCGGGTGGTTGCGGTGGTGACGCGCCCCTTTGTCAAGCTGCTGTCCGTGTCCACCAACTTGGTCGTCCGCCTGTTCGGCGTGGATCCCCATGCGGATGAGGAGAACGTCACCGAGGAAGAGATCCGGATGATGGTGGACGTGGGCGAGGAAAAGGGCGTCATCGAGGGCGTCCAGAAGGATATGATCAACAATATCTTCGAGTTTGACGATATCACCGCCGAGGATATTATGACCCCCCGCACCGATGTGGAAGCCCTCGAGGCGGACGACACCATCGAAGAGGCGTTGCGCATCGGGGTGGACGAAGGGTATTCCCGTGTCCCGGTGTATGAAGAGGATATCGACCACGTCATCGGCGTGCTCTATATCAAGGACCTGCTTCCTTATGTGGGGCAGGAGCTGCCGGGGGATGTCTCCCTGCGCCACCTGGTCAGGGAAACCTATTTCGTGCCGGGCACCAAGCGGTGCGGCGAGCTGTTCTCGGAAATGACCGAGAAGCACATCCAGATGGCCATGGTGGTGGACGAATACGGCGGCTTGGCCGGCATCGTCACCATGGAGGATCTGCTCGAGTCCATTGTGGGCAATATCCAGGATGAATTCGACCACGAGGAGGAGGAAGTCACCACGCTTGGGGACAATACCTTCGACGTGGACGGTTCCATCGATATGGAGGAGCTGGGCGAGCTGCTCGGCCGGAAACTCCCCGAGGGGGACTACGACACCCTGGGTGGGTATATCATGGATGAGCTGGGCCGGATCCCGGGCGAGGACGAACAGCCTGCCGTCACTTATGAAAACGTGACCTTCACCGTCCTCAAAATGGACGACCGGCGGATCGACCGGGTACACATCGAGGTCACGCCGCCCCCGGAGGAGCCAGAACCGGAGGAACCCTCCGGCCGGGAAAAGCGGAACCGGGACAACAAGGACAAAGAGAAGGACAAGGAGAAGGACAAGGATGCGGCCTCCTGACCGCACCTGCATAAAAAAAGGCCCCGGATGCGCGCATCCGGGGCCTTTTTTTATGCAACAGAGCACGGAAGGAAAAGACAACCGCCGTCCCAGGGGATATACTATAGCTACCGATCGGAAGACAAGGAAGGGGGGAACTCATGGAACAGGAGAGCATCGAGAAGGCCGTGGCGTTTATCGAGACGCATCTGACCGAGGAATGGAGCCTCGAAACCCTGGCGCGCGAGGCCGGCTATTCCCCGTACCACTTCGCCCGCCTCTTCCGGAAAGCCACCGGCCGTTCGGTGATGGAGTATGTCCGGGACAAGCGGATCGACGCGGCGGCGGAACGGCTCCGGCAGGGAAAAACGGTGATGGAAACGGCATTGTCGGTCGGGTTCGACACCCACGCGGGGTTTACGAAGGCGTTTGGGAACCGGGTCGGCTGTCCTCCCAGCGCCATGACGCCGCGGCAGATCACCGAGAACGTGATCCTCCCGGCGGTGGAAAAAGAAAAACGCCGGGAGGGCATCCATCTGGTCGCCCAGGTGGACGGCAGGGTGGTGATGTCCCTGCCGATGGACAAGCCGTACTGGATCCCGGCCGGGTTCTTGTTCGACAACCGGTTCGTCCTCACCGGCGGGGACGGGGACCGGCTGATGGAGAGGCTGCTGGAGGAGATGAGGCGCCAATGCCGGAGGATGGGCGTTTCCATCCTGATCTCACCACAGGAAACCGGCTCCGACGGCTGCGCGGCCTTCCGGCATTTCGGGTTTGAGGAAGGCGGCCAGGCGGACGGTTGGACGTATTTGGTGCTGCCGGTCTGAACGGATGAGGGGAATGAACAAAGCCCGGGTTCAAATGGACCGGCGGCATAAGGACATGGTGGATGGCCTATCCGAGCTGTCAGCCACTATTTGCTTCAGCTCAAAAGAATACCGGCCCCCAATGGAGCCGGTATAGAGCGTAAACAGAAAGGCCACTGTGAATAGGAGGTGGGGGTTTATCCGGTTAACCTAAGTTATACCAATCAACGATCCACCACATATCCGGGGCATAGCCTAGTTGCACCGTCTTTTCCTTAAGGGCATTCAGGCTTCCCCGCCAATCCGGATTTTCCCAAGCTTTAAACCAACCGGCATGACCCAAATCCGTATGTATGCGCATATCGTGCAAATCAATACGATCGAAATCCATTTCCGGAAAAATGGATTTCGAAACGACAAATGTCTTATATGCCTCGTATATGGTTTCCAGCATCGTCAGTCTTTTACACCAATCCGAAGTGGCTGAAAGCATATCAAAATAGGCGTTTAACTCCGAAATCGGTTCGGGCAACCTGCCGAAAGCCCATCGCAAATGCTTAAGATAAGGATAGTACTGATGGCAAATCAAAAATCCCAGTTCATATAAGGTTTGAACGGTGTGCCCGAATTGGATATTGGCAGTCGAAAACAGATGGCGATTCACACTGATCTGTATGGCCCGGACACCATTCTCTACAAAGTCCTTCAATTTGTTATAGATAGCCTTTTTCCAAAAGATATCCGGCATCTTCTCGGCTGCCGTCAGTCGGCGAAGACGACCGAGCCTGTCCTCCGGGTCGTAATAAATCACGTTTTCCTGTATGGTAAACAGAGCTTCAAACGACAATTTCCCCCAATTGACACAGCCGCTGGCAAGAATTTTCTCCCCCTGATATTCAAGCATCCACGATAAAGGGTGCACGCTGATGATCGAGCCGTTGACCATACCCTCTTGTTTCCAAGGGTTGGTCTCTTTCAGAACCTCTTCCAGCTCTATTTGCAGCACCCCATTTTGCTTCCAGATGGGATCAGGAAGATAGAGCACCGCCTCCATGTCAGAAAACGCATCATCAATATGCAAGCCCACAGAGCCAAGGATCATGATACTTGCTTCCGATACGATATCACGGTGTCGGCTGCGGATCAAAGGCATAATTCTTTCATCGAAATACCGCGCAATGTTTTTTGTCATTTTTACTGACTCCTGTATTTATATTTTTTCCGTAAATACAGAACCAGTAAGGTTGTTAATGGCGTAATTTACTCCATACAAATGCCATTAACCAAACGAACGGTTCTGTATGGAGTTGCGTTTGAAGAGGATGCGTCTATGTCGATACATTTTGCTTCACCTCCAATTCCGCTTTTGTTATAACACGTTATAGTACGTCAATCAAGTGCCGGTCAGGTTCAATCCCCTCTCTCTCATTTCTCATATATAAGGCTCGAAATATCCTTGTTCTGCCGCGATAAACCTGCCCGGACCTTGTAGCTCATTCTCCCGCCTTCATGGATTCGACCATGTCGATCCGGCGCAGCTTGCGGGCCATCACCACATCCACCAAGGCCGAGAAGGCCAGGGTGAGCGCCGCGGCGAGAAGGAAGCTCATGGCGTAGATGTCCCGGCCGAACATCACGATCTCCACCTCGGCGGTGCGGACCACGAACGCGTGTAGGAAGATCCCGAGGATCAGCCCCACACCGGTTCCGATGATGCTGAGGATACCGGTTTCCCGGAAGATGTAGGCGTTGACCTCCCGGTCATAAAAACCGAGCACCTTGATGGTGGCGATCTCCTTCTGCCGCTCGGTGATGTTGATGTTGGTCAGGTTGTACAGCACCACAAAGGCGAGCAGGCCCGCCGATACAATGAGGACGATGACGATATAATCGATATTTTTGACGATATCGGCGAAGGAACGGCTGACATCGGTGGTGAAGGACACCGACGCCACGCCGTCCACCCCTAACAGCGCGGTGGCCACCGCGTCCTGGTTGGCGTCCGACTCGTCCGCCACCTTGGCGGTGACGAGGTTATAGTCCGGCTCGGCGCCGAAGGAGGAGCGGTAGAGGGACGGCGCCATGTATATATAATTGTACACATAGTTTTCCGTGATACCGCCAACCGTCACCCGGGCCGTCCGGCCGTCACCGTCCCGCAGGGTGAGGGGATCCCCGGCCCCGACGCCGAGCTTCGCGGCCAGCTTTTCGGTCAGGAGGACGCTGTCTTCCGAGAAAGGTACGGCTTTGCCGCTCTTGCGCTCCCGCAAGGTGATGAAATCCCCGAGACGCGCGGCCTCTTCCGGCACATACAGATAGGCGGACAGGGTGCCGCCGCTTCCGGTCGCGTCCACGTTCGTCTGCTGGACATACAGGGACTCCGACGCGGACGAGGCGAGCGTTTCGGCCAGGCCGTCGTCATCTCGGTCGGTCTTGAGGCCGGCCATCAGGTTGTAATGGGCGATTTCCCCAAATTGCTTGTCAACGATGTCTGAAATGGAATCCCGCAGGCCGAAGCCGGTCAGCAGCAGGGCCGTGCATCCCGCGATGCCGATCACGGTCATGAAAAAGCGCTTTTTATACCGTATGAGGTTGCGCGCTGTCACCTTGTGGGTGAAGGTGAGATGGTTCCAGATCAGGGGGATCCGCTCCAGGAAAACCCGCTTGCCCGCCTTGGGGGCCTTCGGAAGCATCAGGCGGGCCGGATTTTCCCGCAGGGTGCCGGCGCAGGCCGACAGGGTGGCGAGCATGGTGCATAGAATCGCGGCCGACGACGACAGGGCCGCGTATTTCACATTGAAGGAGGCTACGAGCGGGGGAAGGTCGTACATGATTTCGTAGGCGCCCCAGATGACGGTGGGGAAGACCCGGAACCCGACCAGCAGGCCGAACACACAGCCGCAGACCGTGGCAGCTCCGGCGTAGAGCAGATATTTGACCATGATTGCACCGCGGCTGTAGCCGAGGGCTTTCAAGGTGCCGATCTGGGTGCGTTCCTCTTCGACCATACGGGTCATGGTGGTCAGGGCGACCAGCGCCGCGACCAAGAAAAAGAAAATGGGGAAAACCTGAGCGATGGCGGCGACTTTTTCCGCATTGCCTTCGAAACTGACGTATCCGGCGTTGGAAGAACGGTCCAGGACCATCCACTCCGGCTCGCCGAGGCCGTCGATGTCGCGCTGTGCGTCGTCGAGCTGCCGTTTGGCATCCTCAAGCTGCTCGTCGGCGTCCCTCCGCCCCTGTTCGTAGTCGGCTTCCCCCTGCTCGAGTTGCGCCCTCGCGTCCTCGAGCGCGGCTTCGCCGTCCTCCAGCTGCCGACGGCCGTCTGCAAGCCTAACCTCACTCTCGGCAATGTCCCGGGCGGCCTTGTCAAAAGCGGCTTTCGCGCTGTCCAGTTCGGTTTTAACACTATCCAACTGCGCCTGTGCGGCGGCAAATTCCGCCAGCGCGGCCTGCTTGCCGGCGGCGAGGACCTTTTCAGCCTCCAGAAGCTCCCGCTCCTGCCCGTCCGCGAGCTTGACCCCGGCTTCATAGCCGGCAACCCCCTGCGCGTATGCCTCTTCCTGAGGCGCCAGCTTGGCGCGCTCCGCTTCGGCCTGCTCCGGCGAGAGCAGACCCGCGGCGAGAGACTCCTCGATCCGCTGCCGCGCCGCGTCCAGCGTCGCGCGGCTCTCGTCGAGCGTCCGTTTTGTATCCGCCAGCGCTTCGCGGGCCGCGGCAAGGGCGGCTTTCCCGTCTTCGAGCTCCTGTTCCTTGCCCGCCATGGCCGCTTGGTACTCCGTGCGCTGCGCCTCTAGCCCGCGGACGCCGTCCTGCCAGGACGCCAGCCCTTCGTTATACTCATCGAGCCCCTGCGCATAGTCGCGCCGGCCGTCCTCCAGCTGTGCTTCGCCTTCTTCAAGGGCCCGGCGGTTTTCTGCGAGCTCCCGTTCGGCGTCGGCAATCTCCGCCCTGGCATCGTCGAGCTGCCTCTGAGCGTCCGCCAGTTCGGCTTCCGCCTCGGCCTTTTTGTCCTCGTACGCGGTCCGGGCATCGTCGAGCTCCCGTTGCGCCTCCTCTTTGACCTCGCCCAAACGGATGGCGGAGCGCTCGATGCCGAGCGTTTCCAGAGTGTCCATGACCGGGCGGACCGCATCCTCATACCCGTCGGTAAAGGCGGTTTGGGCATCCGCCCCATCTACCAGAATATACAAATCGGTGTACACATCGAGGGAAAAGGCGTCGTCCCCGGTATAAAAAATCAGGGAGACCGTACCGTTCCCGACCGTGCTCGGTTCCCTTTCGATGGAAAAGTACGTCGCGCTCTCGACCTTGCCCACGACGGTGAAGGCCGACAAGGCCAGGGTATCCGATAAATCGGCGTTGTCGGGGGACAGGGTGAGGACATCCCCGACCTCGACCCCCTGGTCGGCGATTTTGGAAACGTCGAGCACGCATTCCCCCGGCCCGGCGGGCATCCGCCCCTCGAGAAGGGAGACCCGGTTCTGATAGCCGGGGGAATCCTCCTGAAGCAGGGCGAGGGGGAGGGACTGGATGCGGGCGACCAGGTCGTCCCCCTGTGGGATCCGCACCAGGGCGTCGGCGGTGCGGGAGGGCATTACGCCCTTTACCCCGCCGGTATTCCGGATGGCGGCGGCATCCGCCTCGGTCAGGCCGAGAGTTGAGACCACCCGGATGTCGAACATCCGGGTCTCGTCGTAATACCGGTCGACGGACACCCGCATATCCGGGGTGGTGGCCAGCAGACCGGCCAAAAAGCCGACCCCCAGTGCAACGATGCCGAAAATAGCCAAAAACCGGGAGAGGGAATGGGTTACCTCCCGGATAATCAGTTTACGATACGATTTCTTCACGTGTCCTGTCCCGTCCTTCCCTGCGGGGGGAACCCCCGCTTCGCAACCCGTTGTTCCGCCCATGGCCGGCAGGCGTTACCACTCGATCTCTTCCACCGGGGTGGGATGCGGGTTGACCTGCGAGGACAGGACGGTACCGGACTTGATCCGGATCACGCGGTCGGCCATGGCGGTGAGGGCCTGGTTGTGGGTGATGACGATGACGGTCCGGCCGGTATGGCGGCAGGTGTCCTGCAGCAGCTTCAGCACACTTTTGCCGGTTTTGTAATCCAGGGCGCCGGTCGGCTCGTCACACAGCAGGATCTTGGGGTTTTTAGCCAGGGCCCGGGCGATGGCCACCCGCTGCTGTTCCCCGCCCGAAAGCTGAGCGGGGAAATTGCCCATCCGCTCTTCTAGCCCCACCTCCCGCAGCGTTTCACGGGCGTCCAGATGCTCCCGGCAGATTTCGGAGGCCAGCTCCACGTTCTCCAGCGCGGTCAGGTTTTGGACCAGATTGTAGAACTGGAAGACGAACCCCACGTCGTATCGGCGGTATTCGGTGAGCTGCTTGCGGCTGTAGCGGCTGATTTCGTTTCCGTCGAGACGGATCGTCCCCTCGTCGCAGGCATCCATACCGCCGAGCATGTTGAGCACGGTGGTTTTGCCAGCGCCGCTGGGGCCGACGATGATGGTGAATTCCCCTCTGGCGATCTCGAAACTCACGTGGTCGGCGGCGGCAATCCGCTGGCTGCCCATCTGATAATATTTACATACGTCCTGAAACTCCACAAAACGGTCCATATCCGCGGCCTCCTTGTTGGAAAGGCGGGAATCCCCGCCGCTGCTTCTTATAAGCCTTTATAGGAAAACGGTAAAACCCTTACAGAATGGAACTTTTCGTCGTTTTTGCTTAACACTTGCCATATCTCTTATTGTCTCTCTGTATGTTCGAATGTCACAAAAGCGTCAAAAAATGTTATGCTACGATGTTCGAACGCATTTTAGGTTTTTAAGAATTATCGTTTGGGTTTATTAAAATGGTATATGTCTCCCTGACAGCCATGTAATACTATTTCATTTTCATTGTAAGACGATAAAGACCAGTATACACTTCGATCATTCCAAGCGCACGAATTGCTTGAAAAAAGAGCCTCGTCAAAAGATAGTGGGAATTGAGCCTCTGAATTATCTTTTATCATATAGGCTTCAAATCCCTGCCGAAAATTCTGATTGAACACAATCCCTTTGTTGGTTGCGACAAAACGTGCAGCACGGCAATAAATAGAGCTTGGAGTCATTTCGAATATATACATGTGTTTGTTTGTATTAATTGTGACACCAATAAAGGTTGATATCCCATCTATCGATATGTATTCTTCACGTAGTCCTGCATTCCATAGACGAAGGCATTCGCCAATAGTATTATCGCAAGCAAAAGGCAAGTCCGGCAAAAGGGTCTTGTCATCAAAAATTTCATCATAAGCGGCTGAATAAATGATATTGTCGTCAAATTGAAGTTCTATTTTATTTGCATAATCGTAAATAGTAAATGCAGTTCCTAGGTAGGACTTCATATTCTCATCATGATTTTTTAAGTATGTAGGTGGAGTGTCACAACTCATTATTTGATTTTTTTGATAGGTTTGGATTTCTCCTTTCGCATTACCATTATAAATAAATGCCGTTTTCCATAACAGCGGTGGTTTGTATTGCTCCGTTTCAGTTGGGCTTGATTGGCAAATACCAATACATGAAAAATCATTTCCGCTTCTTTTGAACAATCTGGATTCAAGCATGTCCATTTGTGTGTTTCTTCTATATGAAATTACATATTTATCAGTAACTACAAGTTCAATATCTTTTCCTATATATACCCCGTTTTTTATCATAATAGACACCTCCAACAAAATATAAATTAGCTTGCTGTCACAACTAGTAACAATCGCACCTGATCAAATTTATTTTACCACATTCTTGCGAACTTGACGATACATTCGAATGGGTACCCATTCGAGAAAGCAACAGAGGGGTTGGGATATTTCCTGATAAGCAGTTTCACGGAAGAGGGTACCCTCTTCCTATGCTTGCTCTTCAATTTCTTCACCACAAAAACAGAAAAGGAAAAGAACGGAAACGGATAATTTCATGCGTCCGTTGAATTACTGATAAAGACAATCGCATTCTGAAAAGAGAATGATTCTTATACCGGTTTATTCCTCTTTATAAGTCCCCGCTAAGTTCGGTCGTCAAAAAACGACAAACAACATTTTAAATCTTCTTATATAGAAACCGAAAAATCTGTAAAAGTACAATATTCATGCGGGTTCGCACTATTTCACGCTCTGTCACTTGCTGTCACAATTCTATTATTTTTTATTGTAACAGAAGGAGCCGGGAGAATTGTGAATGGAAAACAAATTTTTTGGGGAGGGTTTGTGTCGCAGGCCGGAAAAGTGGGGCTGGAATCCGACGCTTTCGCTCGCGCCGATTTGACATTTTCCGTCCGTCGTGGTATACTTATCTCCGCCAAAATAGTTTGACAATCAAAGTATCTGGCGAAGGAGGCCTATTATGTCCGTGGTTATCATCACCGACAGCGCCAGCGATCTCGACGCAGCGGAGCGCCGGCGTCTGCGGGTGGAGGTTATCGGCATCCGCGTGTTTTTTGGTGAGGACGCCTATCTGGAAGGAGAAAACATGACGGTCGCGCAGTTTTACGGTATGCTGTCCGAAGCGGCCGAGCTGCCCAAGACCGCTCAAATCACTCCGCTGGAGTTTGAAGAACGGTTCCGTCCCCATATCGAGGCGGGGGACGATATCGTCGTGCTGCCGCTGTCAAAGGAGCTCAGCGGCACCTATGGGAATGCGGTGGCCGCCGCCGCGCAGTTTCCCGAAGGCCGGGTGAGGGTCGTCGATACCAGGCAGGTGACGTTTGGCCTTGCCCTGATGGTACAGGAAGCTGCCGCCATGCGGGACGCAGGGGCGGATGCCGCGTCGGTCGCGCGGGCGATGGAGGCCCTGTCCGGCCGCATCCGGCTCTATGCGGTGGTGGATGATCTCAAATACCTGCGCATGGGCGGCCGGCTGTCGTCGGCCGGTGCCGTGGTCGGAACCCTGCTCGGTGTCAAGCCGGTTATCAGTATCGAGGACGGCAAGGTGGTGTGCGTCCAGAAGGTGAGGGGCCTGAAGGCGGGCTACGCGAGTATCCTGGAGCGGGTCCAGAAGGAAGCGGATACCGGTCGGCGGATATACCTCGGCCATTCTGATGCCCCCGCCCTGATGGAGGAGCTCGCTGCAGCGGCATCCGGCCTCTTGGAGGGTGCACCGGTCCATCGCAGCAGTATTGGCCCGGTCGTGGGGACCCATGCCGGCCCCGGCTGCGCGGGTATCGCCTTTATCGCGAAAGACGAATAGATAAAACCGGCCCCCGTCCCAGGGGCTGGAACAGAAACGGGCTTTCTCATTAGAGAAAGCCCGTTTCTGTTTACAATACAAGGATGAGGGAACCGGCCGTTATTCCGCTCGTTCGATGTCCTTTTTGAGCCGTTTGATGATCTTTTTTTCCAGCCGGGATATGTAGGACTGCGAGATGCCAAGGAGATCGGCCACCTCCTTCTGGGTATGCTCCTGGTTTCCGTTGATACCGAAACGCAGCTGCATGATGAGCTGCTCACGCTCCGACAGCCGGGATACGCATTCGAGCAGCAGGTCCCGTTCTGCCTCCTGCTCGATGTTCCGGTTGACCAGGTCCGGATCGCTGCCCAGGATATCCGACAGCAGGAGTTCATTGCCGTCCCAGTCCACGTTGAGGGGCTCATCGATGGAAAGCTCGTTTCGCAGCTGGGTATTCTTGCGCAGATACATCAAAATTTCGTTTTCGATACAGCGGGAGGAATAGGTGGCGAGCTTGATATTGCGGCCGGGACAGAAGGTGTTGATCGCCTTGATCAGACCGATTGTCCCGATGGAGATCAGGTCCTCGATCCCCACCCCCGAGCTTTCGAATTTGCGGGCGATGTACACCACCAGCCGTAAATTATGGGTAATCAGCAAATCGCGCGCATCACCGTCCCCCTCTGCCGCGCGGTGGATCGCGTCGGCCTCCTCGGCCGGAGAGAGCGGCGGCGGGAGCGTGTCAGCTCCGTTGATGTAATAAATGCCCTCTCCATGTCTGCGCGCCCGGAGCCGTTCCCACCATAAAACGGCACGCAAAAGGATATTGCGCCATATCATGCCTGTCATATACCTCAACCTTTCTCTGTCCAAGCCCAGCCGGATACTCACGGGCCGCGGACCGTCCGGAGGGCGGCCCGGCGCGCCTTTCATGTCAGAAATTCGCCGATGTCGCATCCGAACAGCGCCTCATATTCCCCTCTTCCGAGCTCCGGGGTCAAGGCTATGTATACACCGGTGATATCCCTGTCCGGCCGTCCCGGAGCGGATATCCTCGCTTTTTTCACCTGGAACGCTGGCAATAGCCCCTTTCCCCCTACTGTCTGATAGGGGACTACCCGCAAACGGGATTCTACGGCCTGTACCGCCCCGGTACCGGAAGGATACGTGAAGCTTCCCGGCTGATCCCGAAGAGACAGCGCCTCCTGCAAAGCGGGCGGCAGGTGAGGATAGAGAGCCGACTGACGAACCACAATGACCGGACAGCCGGAGAAGGGCTCCGTCAGATGCAGGCCGGTGTCACACAGCGCGCGGAGCACCACCTCTCCTTTGCCCCCATCCAGTGTCAGCCTGTATTCGCGGTTGAGCGGTGCTTTCTTGCGGATAAAGCGGTCGTAAAGCCGGATGCCGGCATAGCTCAGCACCGTCAGACCCACCAGCAGCAGCGGGGGAACGTCAAAATAGACCACCCCGTTTGCCACCAGGAAACCCGCCGGAGCGGCAAAAAACCATATAGCTGTCGCGATTCCGGCAAAGGCGGCAGAAATGACCAGGAAAACCAGCATCTGTTTCCCGTAGGCTCGGATACCGAGCCAGGGGAAGGACGCCAGAACGATCAGGCTGCCCGCCGCCAGCTTGACCAGCATGGACAGGTAAAACGGCATGGCCGGCAAAAAAATGAGGCAGGAACTGATCCCGCCGAGCAAAGCTCCCAACACCAGCCGCCAGCGCTTGAACGGCAAACGCAGAATCCGGGAGGTGGAAGACAGGAGCAGAAAATCGATAAACCAATTCAGCACGACCAACACATCCAGATATATGACCGGCATCCCGTCCCCTCCCGTCTCGTCCATACTCCTATTATAGCCGCGCAACCGGTCGGATCCTGCCGAAGCGGGAGGGATCCCGCTTTTTTCTTTATTTCGGACCGGCAACGGAAACAGCCCCCTTTGTCCGGAATTCCAGCTGAACGTCAATTGATGACAAAATATTAACGAAATACTTGCGCACCAAGGCGGCATACTATAATACTGCAGGGTTTTATCTCCCTTACAGAAAGGTTGCGATGATTTTGAAAAAAGGCACAATAATTGGGCTCGGCATCCTGGCCGTCGTGGTGGTGCTGGTGATCGGCGTAGTCGGGTGGGGATTTTCGGCATACAACAATTTGGTTGCGGCGGATGAGACCGTACAGGCCAAGGCGTCCAATATCGATGCCGACCTGACCCGGCGGGCCGATCTGGTGCCGAACCTCGTCAATACGGTCAAAGGCTATGCGGCTCACGAGGAAGAGGTCCTCACTGCCGTGACCGAGGCGCGCGCCAGGCTGGCCGGCAGCACATCCCTGGAGGACCGGATCGAGGCGGACAACGAGCTGACCCGGGCTTTGGGCCAGCTCCGGGTCGTGGTGGAAAACTATCCCGACCTGAAAGCCAGTGAGAATTTCCGTATGCTGCAGGATCAGCTGGAGGGAACGGAAAACCGCCTGAAGGTCGCCCGTGTGGATTACAATGAGGCGGTGCAGGCGTACAACACCATGCTCCGCCGTTTCCCCAATTCGATCATCGCGGGCATGTTCGGTTTTGAAAAGGCCGAAGGGTTCAGAGCGAGCGAGGGGGCGGCGAGCAGCCCCGCCGTCAGTTTTTGAGCCTGTAGGCATCCTTGAGAAGACCGGCCGGCTGCCGGCCATATGGTAAAGGGGATTCGCTTTATGCTGAAATCCCGGCATCCGCGAAAGGATCGATGTGTGTATGAAAAAAGCGGCCGCCGCCTTCTGTGGCGTGCTGTGGTGCGTGATGCTGTTTTGTGTGCCGGCATCCGCAGCCATTCCCTGGACTCCCACCGACCGTTTTTTCGTCAACGATTTTGCCGACGTGATTTCAGCGGAGGACGAAGAGCGGATCTATCAAGCGGGCGTGCAGCTATTTGAAAAAACCAAGGCGCAGGTGGTGGCGGTGACGGTTCCCTCCCTTGAGGGTATGGATATCCGCGACTTCGGCGTACAGCTGGGCCGTGAATGGGGCGTCGGGGAAAAGGAGAAAGACACCGGCGTGGTGTTGATCCTCGCCTTGGAAGAACGGCAGGTGCGTATTGAGGTGGGATACGGGCTGGAAGGCATCCTTACCGATGCGAAAACCGGTGTAATCCTCGACGAATACGCCCGCCCCCTTTTTCGTCAAAACGCCTTTTCCGCCGGCATGGAAAAAGCCTACAGCGTTCTGGTAAACGAGGTCTATATCGAGTTCGGCCTCTCGCCCGAATCCGGCTACACGCCGCTTCCGGATGAACAGCAAGGCGGTTCCCTTTTCCTTGAGATTATTGTTGTGGTCGCCGTACTCGCCGTGGTGGCGGCTCTGAGCCGCGGTGGATTATTCCTTTTCCTGGGCGGGCCTCGCGGTCCGCACGGGCGCGGAGGCGGCTTCGGCGGATTCACCGGGGGTGGTTTCGGCGGAGGCGGAGGGTTTCGCGGCGGGGGCGGCAGCTTCGGTGGAGGCGGCAGTTCCCGTGGGTTTTAAAACAAATTCATCCTATGCCGGTTGGATGTAGTCCCGAACAGCCCGACGGATACGGCGGGCTGTGGTTCAAGGGCAAAAGCGCCCGGCCGATTCCAGCCGCCGTTTCTATGAACCGACCGCCCGATATGCCGCTGATATGCATTTCACAACAGGCTTTCAGAACCCGTCGCAAAGACGCAGCCTCGCGGGGGGATAATATGAAAAGCCCCGCTCCGAAATCCGGAGCGGGGCTGCTGTTTGTTTGCCTGGGGGAATCAGTAATTTTCGGCCTTGAGCTGGAAATAGGCTTTCGGATGGGCACAGACCGGGCAAACCTCGGGCGCGCTGGTTCCGACATGGATATGGCCGCAGTTGGCGCATTTCCAGATGACGATATCCGGACGTTCGAAGACGGTACCGTCCTCGATGTTCTGCGCCAGCTTGAGGTAGCGCTCCTCGTGCTCCTTTTCGATCTTGGCCACCGCTTCGAAGAGAGCCGCAATTTCGGTGAAGCCCTCTTCCCGGGCCTCCTTGGCGAAGCCGGCATACATATCGGTCCATTCGTAATTTTCGCCCGCCGCCGCGTCCTTGAGATTGTCCGGCGTGCTGCCGATCCCGCCGTGGAGCAGCTTGAACCAAATCTTGGCATGCTCCTTTTCGTTGTTGGCCGTCTCGGTGAACAGTTCGGCGATTTGCTCATAACCGTCCTTTTTGGCCTTGGAGGCATAGTACGTATATTTGTTGCGCGCTTGGGATTCACCCGCAAACGCTGCCAGCAGGTTGGCTTCGGTCTTGGAACCTTTCAATTCTTTCATCACAAATCTCCTTCTTTCCACAAATTGAGCGCGCCTTCGCGTACCCTGGCTCCAGTATACCGCGTTTTATGTCCAATTTCAAGAAAATTTTGGAAATTCAAGGTCGCGGGTCACTCCTGCCGGAGCCGGGCCGCGAGGAGGGGGTCGGGGGTGACGTAAACGGTGCGGTTGGTCTCATAGACGACCATTCCCGGCTTGGCCCCGGCCGGTTTTTTGACATGCCTCGCCTCGGTATAGTCCACCGGCACCTGGGTGGAATCCGCCGCCCGGGAATGGAGCGCGGCGAGGACCGCCGCCTGTTCGAGGGTGGAAGGGGGCGGCGTTTTGCCCCCGGTGATTACCAGCACATGGGAACCCGGAATGTTTTTGGTATGCATCCAGATATCCCCGCCCCGCGCCATTTTGGTGGTCAGGCGGTCGTTTTGGACGTTGTTGCGGCCGACGAGGATCTCGAACCCGTCATCCGAGCGGAAGGCGAGGGGCCCCATGGGGGGCGGCGGCTTCTGCCGGCCCCGCTGGAGCCGCAGATACCCGCCGGCGGCCAGTTCCTCCCGGAGCTCGGCGAGCTCCCGCATACCGCCCGCCCGGGAAAGCGCGTCGAACACGGTATCGATATACCGCAATTCCTCTTCTCCGGCGGCGATCTGTTCCGCGAGGACGGTTTCCGCGGTGCGGGCCTTGCGGTAGTCCTTATAATATTTCTGCGCGTTCGCGGCCGGGGAGAGGGAGGGGTCGAGGGGAACCCGGACCATCCCGCATTCCGGATCGAAATAATTAACCAGCTCGGCCGAGGCCGCGCCCTTTGGGATGATGGACAGGTTGGCGTTGATAAGGTCGGCCCAGATGCGTTTTTCCTCCCGCCGCCCGGCCCCTGCCAGCTCCCGCCGTTGATTCATAAGTTTCCGGGAGGTGCGCTCGGCCGCGTTGGTCAGCACCCGCAGGATATCGTGCGAGCGCTGTTTCATCCGCTGCGCCGCGTCCTTTTGCGCGTAGAAGGCGTCGAGCAGGGCGGAGAAGCTCTCCATGTCCCGCCCCGTCGCGGACAGGCCGTATTGGGTGATGGGGAAGAAACTGAAATCGAGAGGCGTGCCGTCCGGCTTCATGAGCATGTACGGGACGCGCCGTTCCCCGGTCAGGATGGTCTCCTGGATCCGGGAGAGAAAAAAGACGAGCCGGTCGCGGTCTTCCGGCGTTAATTCGCTCACGAGGGTCTCCCGTCCCCGCAGGGCGAGATGGGCTACCTCCCGGCAGACGAGCGGCGAGAGCCCGTGGGCGCAGCCGAGCAGCGCCCGTTCGAGCGGGGCATCCTTCCCCCGGGCGAGCGCCTCCATAAAATCCTCCGGACGGCAGAGGGAAAGGTCCAGCCGGCCGGCCTCGGCCGGCGGGGGCGCGTAGCGCAGCCCCGGCAGGACCGGGCGGACGGAGGACATCTCGAGGTCCACCCGTTTGACCGCGTCGACGATTTTCCCCTCCCTGTCGATCAGGATGACGTTGCTGTGGCGGCCCATGATTTCCACCGCCAGGGTCAGGCGCACCACGTCCCCCAGCTCGTCGAGGCAGTCGAGGTCGAGATACAGGGCCCGTTCGAGCCCTTCCTGCCGGATACCCGCCAACCGCCCGCCGGTGATCCGTTTGCGCAGCAGCATGCAGAACATGGGGGGGGACGGGGGATTCTCGAGGGATATGCCGGTGAAATGGAGGCGGGGAGAGGCCGCCCGCGTGGATATATAGAGCTTATAAGCGCCGCTGCGCTGCCGGAGGGTGAGGATCAGCTCTTCTTTCGACGGCTGATGGATTTTATCCACCCGGGCGTCGGAGAGAAACCCCTCCAGTTCCTCCTTGATACAGCGCAGGAACGCGCCGTCCAGTGCCATAGGGACATCCGTCCTTTCAATAATCGGTTCAGGTCGGGTTATCCGGGGATTCGGACCGGGTCAGACCGTAACATACGGCGGCTCGTCTTCAAAAGCCGTGACCTCGGCCTGTGGAAAGGCCTCCCGCAGCCAGCGGGCCATCCCCTCCGTCATACAGGCCTCGGTGTGATAATGGCCTGCCTCGACCACGGTGACGCCCGGCGGCAGGGCCAGCCATTCATGATGCTTGAGTTCCCCCGTCACCGCGGCGTCCGCGCCGCCTTCTTTCAGGAGGGGGAGCAGAAAATCTCCACCCGCGCCGCCGCAGACCGCGACACGTTTGACCGGGCCGGTCCCCGCCCGCAGCCGGACGGGTGTGCCGAGACGCTTGCCGACAAAAGCGGCAAAATCCCGTGGGGACCGGGGCTCCGTCGGGCGCCCGATCCGGCAGATGCCGTCGGCCGCGGTTTGTATATCGTCCAGCTCCAAGCGAACGGCGAGAAGGTCGCCGACCCCGCCGGCCGCCCTGTCGAGATTGGTATGGACACAGATCGCGGCGATCCCCGCCCCGGCCAGACGGTAGGGGATACTCCCTGTGTCTAGGCGTTTCAGCGGGGAAAAGATCACCGGGTGATGGCTGACGATCAAATCGGCCCCCGCCTCCTCCGCCGCCCGTACGGCGGCGGGGGTGATATCCAACGTGACAAGAATCCGGCAAGCCGGCATATCCGGCGACCCGACAAGCAGGCCGACGTTGTCGTATTCCTCCGCCGTCTCAAAAGGCGCGCGGCCCTGCAAATAGGTGCAAACCTCTCCGACGGTCATGGACCGTCCTCCTCTCCGTCCCGCTCCTCCAGGCCCCATTCCTCTTGCGTGCCAGCCCGGCGGAAACCGATTTTTTCATATACGTGGTTGGATATCGGGTTGCGGTCGTTCACAAACAGACAGACATACGCTTTTCCCATGGCCAGCACCCGGCGGCAAAGCGCCGTCACCAGGGCGGTCGCGTAGCCCCGGCCTCGCTCCTCCGGCGGCGTGTACACGGCTGCGACCGCCATGCCGTGGGGGAGATCCCGCCCGTATTCGGCCATGGATACGGGGACCCCGGCTCCGTTCTCCCATACGAACTGGCGTCCGGCGCGCAGGAGGGCGTCCACGTGAGCGAGGGACGCCCCCGCGTTCCGTCCGCCCACCCGGCATTCCCGCCCGAACGCCGTATGCCAGGCGGCCAGCAGGAGCCGGTCGGAGTCCGCCGCCTGCCGGAACCGGCCATCCGGTTCGGACAGGGGCGCCGGTTGACGGAGCGTCAGGACGCTCATCTCATGCGTGCGCCGGGGCTGCCGGCCGATGCGGGAGGCCATGCCCTTTGCCAGGCGCTCCGCCAGTCCCGCCGGGGCGATGACGCCGGGGAAGGCGGCTGCCGGAAATGCCGACGCCAGAGACCGGCACAGCGCCTCGGACGCCGCCGGGCAGGGCCCCGCCGGCTCGCAGGCCACCAGGTGGTACGGCGGGCGGCGCAGGGCGATCAGGCGGACAGCCGTTTCATCCCGGACCACCGCCATCCACTCCATCGCCGCCCCCTGATCCACCGCAGCCCGTACACTGTCGATGAGGAGATTGTGTTCCGCCTCGTTCTCCAGCAGCAGTTCCCACACGGCCTCCCGGAAAGCCGCTGCGTCGTGTACCACGTCAACAGTCATGGCCGTTTCTGCCGCGGGCGTCCAGGTTCCCTCCATATAGCGGCCGATCCATCCGGCCGTCCGGCGGAGCGCCTCCGCCTCCCGCCGCCTGGAAAGGTCCTCCGCCCGGGAAAGCCCCGCCGCCTGCCTGAGCAGGCGGTCGCGGATCCGGCTGAGATAGGCTGTCTCCCCGCGGGAGACCCGGCCTATGTGCAGGAGTGCGGGCCCGGGTTCGAGGCATTCCCCGGTATAGGCGGCGGCTATGACGGTATAGAGCCGGTGCCCGTCCCGGACGATCTCTTCCTCCTGGATGGAGAAGCCCGCTGTGTATAAATACCGGCGCAGTTCTTCCGGCCGGGTCATGGGCTGCAATACAAGGCGGTATCGGGGATCCCGGATCCACGGGCAGGCCTCCAGAATCCCCGCGATGGTTTCCCCGCCCATCCCCGCGACCGCAATATCGTCGACTTCGCCGGCGGCGACGGGCGTGAGGCCGTCCCCTATCCGCACCTCGACCATGTCCGTCAGCCCGGCGGCGCGTATGCTTTTCCGCGCCGCCTCCGCCGGCCCCGGGCGCAGGTCCGAGGCAATCGCCCGCGGGCAGACGCCCCGTTCCACCAGATAGACCGGCAGGTGGGCGTGATCGGTGCCGATATCCGCCAGGACCGAGCCACGGCGGATGTGCTTCGCCACACAGAGCAGACGCGGGTCGAGCATCTCCCTATCCATCCCTTCCAATCCGTTTACGGCCGGACCCCCAGCCGCCCGAGCGCCTCTTTGAGAGCCTCCGCCACACAGGCGTAACCGGCCTCATTCAGATGCAGCTGGTCGTCGCTGTAGAGCTCCGTCCTCACACATCCCTCCTCATCCTCGAGGAAGGGGGCCTGGTCGACATAGACGGTATCCGGGTCCTCCGCGGCGGCGGCGCGGAGCCTAGCGTTGTACTCGTCCTGGAAAGGACGGAAAGCGGCCCGGGCCGGCGCATGCTTGAGCCCGAGGAGGACCACCGGCAGACGTCCGCCCGCGTCGGTCCGGGCCCAGGCGAGCACCCGGCGGGTCAGTTCCCAGACCTCCCCCGGCGTGTAGCCCATAGGGATGTCGTTGTCTCCCTCGTAGTAGAGCAGCGCCCGGGGCGCGGCCGGCCGGACCAGCCGGGGATAATAATACAGCGCTTCTTCCGCCGTGCTGCCGCCGAACGCGCGGTTGTACAGGCGGTAGGGAGCCATCTGGCGGGTCAGCCACTCCTCCCTCCAGACGGCGAAGTGGGAGCTGCCGTATAGGAGGATGCCGCCTGTCCCGGCATCCTCCTGTTCTCTCTGGCGGACCGCCTCTTCCAGGTCTCCCGGCATTTTCTTTAATTGGATCATCCGCGGTGCCTCCCGTCCGGTATACAGGAAGGGCGGATCCGGATGACCGGAACCGCCCTTCTCATTCGACCGATTTTACTTCTCCAGATGGGCGTTGATTTTCGCCACCAGCTCATCGGCGTTGACACCGTGGACCTCGCAGGCTTGCTCCAGGGTTTCCCCTCTGGCGGACGGGCAGCCCAGGCAGTGCATACCCATTTCCAGGAAATACGGCGCCGTGGTGCGGTCCATATCCAAAATGTCGCCGATCAGCGTATCCTTTGTAATCGCCAAAACGAACACATCCTTTCTGTTTGACAGCCGGACGGCCGTCTTTTCCATAGTGTTGCCGTCCGTATTCCTTATTATAATGCCGGAACAGGCGGAATGCAAGAGAAACTTCCGTCCATTTCCACGTCTGGCAGCACTAAACGAACGGGGTTCCGCGGTTTCTCAGGATATGGCGCCTTCCATTCAAACCGAGCACTGGATTAGGCAAGCGTTTTTTCACAGAGGGGATGCGATGCCCGCAAACAGAACGAAGATGGCTTCCGCCCCATATCGGCCATGCGCGCTTAACCGCGATTTGTTTCGGTATATGGTTTTTTTATTGCCGATGTTGGATAGGCCTTGCATTTTGATGCGGGGTATGCTACGATAAGGGCAGTTCATCCACGATGCGTGGAAGGAAAGGAGCTGTATGTTTGTGTCGGTGCTTGTGTTTGTGAAGGTGGCGGCTTTTTAAAACCGAATAGAGCTGTGCAAAGGCGGGCGCGAGCGTCCTGCTGCTGTGCGGCATATCCAAGTATCCTTTCGTGCATTCTATAACGGTTTGTTATAGCACACCCGGGGGTGTGTTATTTTTGTGCCAAAAACCGCAGTTTGTGCCGATCAAAAGGTGCTTGCTGCGGTTTTTTGCGCCTGATTTCAGAAAGGAGTTGTGGTTATGCGTGTGTGTGACATTTATTGGATAACCCTCATAACAAAGGAGAATTTTTATGCCAAATCTGATCGATTACGGGTTCCGGCCCTCGATGATGCCCGAAAACGCCGATGGCATCCCGGCCCGGGTAACGGCTGTCCACCGGGATCGGTATACGCTATACTGTGAACACGGCGAAATATCCGGCCGCCTGAAAGCCGGCGTGTATTACGGGGACGGCCGGGAGGAATTCCCGACGGTCGGCGATTTTGTCCTGACGCGGGCCAATCCCGGCGGCGACAGCCAGATCTTCGCCACCCTGCCCCGCCGGACTTTCTTTTCACGGCGCGATCCCACCCCCGGCCGCAGGGAACAGGCGGTCGCGGCCAATTTTGATTATGTGTTCATCCTGCAAGCCCTTGGCCCGGACTTCAATCTCAAACGGCTAGAACGCTATCTAACGCTGGCGTGGCAGTCGGGTGGGGTGCCGGTGGTGGTGCTGACAAAAGCGGATCTGTCCGAGGATGCCGGCGGGTATGTCCGCGCGGCCCAAAAGACGGCGGCGGGTGTCGACGTATTCGCTGTCAGCGTTAAGACGGGTGAGGGGATGGACGCCCTGTCCCCCTATCGGAGGCCGGGAAAAACCATCGTGCTCCTGGGGTCGTCGGGGGTCGGCAAATCCAGCCTGGCGAATGCTCTGGCCGGAGAGCCCGTTATGGCGGTACGGGAGATCCGCGAGGACGACGGAAAAGGGCGGCATACCACCACCCACCGCCAGCTGATGATGCTTCCCGGCGGCGTGATGCTGATCGACACGCCGGGGATGCGGGAGCTCGGGATAGGGGAGGCCGGCGACGGGCTGCCCGAAGCCTTTGCCGATGTGGAGGCGGTTCTCGGCGGATGCCGGTTCCGCGACTGCCGCCATCAGGGCGAGCCGGGATGCGCGGTCAAGGCCGCCATCGCCGGTGGGCGGCTTACTCAGGAACGGTGGGAAAGCTATATGGCTCTGAAGGACGAAGCCTGCTATGCCGACGACAAGGCGGCGTATCGCCGGCAAAAACAGCAGAAGTTCAAGGACATCGCGCGGCAAAACAGGGAGCGGCAGCGGGCGGATTACCGTCAATCGCCCTGCGCCGAGCCGTTTACCTGCCGGGTATGCGGGGCCCCGGTCGTGCCGGAGGGGGCCGGGAGCGGGCACCGCAACCACTGTCCGAGCTGCCTGTCCAGCCTCCATGTGGATAACGAACCGGGCGACCGTGCTTCCCTTTGCCGCGGGGTGATGGATCCCATCGGCGTTTGGGTACGCCAAAATGGGGAATGGGCGATTATCCACCGCTGCCGGTCGTGCGGCAAGCTCAGCTCGAACCGGATCGCGGCGGACGACAATCCCGCGCTGCTGATGTCGATCGCGGTCAAGCCGCTGGCGGAGCCGCCGTTTCCGCTCGATAAAGTCGGCCGCGGCCTCTGACCGGATGCCGTCCCCCCGGGGCTACACAGAAACGGGGCGGAATTCAAAGCGGCGGGAGGAGACGGCCCGCAGGAAAACAGAGAGGGGGAAGCAACGGCTTCCCCCTCTCCGATGTTTTTTATGTATACGACAACGCCTGGATGGTCAGGCAAGCATGGAGCCGAGCTTGGCTTTTTGCAGGGCCGTGCGGACCGGCAGATACAGAAGCACCGCGAGGAACACCGAAAAGGAGCCGTTGAGGAACGTGGCCGGGATTTTTACCAGTGTGGCGGCCACGGCCCCTCCTACGGTCAGCCCGGTCAGCAAATTTTCTACAAATTTCCAGATGAATTCCCCCGCTACATTGAACGCCACACCGATGGTGGCGCCGAAGAGCGCATATAAAATATCGTGGGAAAAGGAAGATACGAAAAAGGATACGGTCAGGACCACCGCCAGAACGCCGCCGAGTATTAGGAGAAAAATGCTGGGGATCAGCAGTTTGTTGCCGTAATCGCCGTTCTGGAGGTAAATTCCCAGCACTACCGCCCCGCTTGCCAGCGAAACAGCCGACGCAACACCCAGCCCTACCCGCGGGCTGCGGTTGGGATGGGTCCTGCCGTAATGGAAAATCAGGCCGGTAAACAGGCCGATGCCGAGTTTCAGAACCAGTGTTTTGATCACCGAGGAGGGATAGAAAAACAGGTCGTTGAGGCCCATGCCGATGGCTCCCGCGAGTCCCCCCTGCCAGCCGCCCAGCAGCAGAGCTGCCAGAATACAGACGGCATTGCCCGCATGGACAAACTGGTCCGCGATCGGGATCCGGAACATAAGCACCACAAAGCAGATGGCGGCAAACATCGCCGTGAGCACCAGGCGCAGGACACTGTCCTTTGGCGGTGCCTTGAGTTTTCTTTTTTCCATAGATGACCCTCCTCAAATATATTCCCTATATTCATACTAAAAAACTAGGAATATATAAATCGCTTTCAGTATACCATAAATCGCCAGGATGTCAAGGGACAAGCGGTTTTCTGGTATTTTCACCGATTTTCTGTTTTCAAATTCTTAAGAAGTTGTACATTTTTTGTTTATGGTTCTTACACAAGCCCAGGGTATCATATGTATAGTTTGGTTCTCAAACGTACAGATACACCCCGTTATTTTGGAAAGGATGATCGCCTATCATGGACAGAACCGAGGCCAATGTATTAGTGTGTGTGACCAGCCAGCCGGCTTGCCGGCGTTTGATATGTGCGGGTGCCGAGATCGCCCAGCAATATGGAGTCCCTGTCAAGGTCGTCAGTGTGCTGCCGCAGGGGCTTGTGTCCGCAAAAACCGCTGAAACCCTGCAGACGCTTTACAACATTTCAGGCAAGCTCGGCGCTGAGATGACGGTCTATTTCAACGATGATGCGGCCCTGACGGCAGCGGTGCATGCCCGGAAGACCAATGCCGTGCATATCGTCAGCGGGGCTCCCGGGGCAGACAGCAATCTCTTTATCGAAACCGTGAAGGGGCTTCTCCCGGAAATCCCCATGTCCATTGTGGATGAAGATGCGCATATCGTGACGTTTCCGGCTCTAAGGGCCGCGCCCTCGCCGCTGAACCGGTAAAGTGTCCGGCGGCCCTTTCGAGAAACCCTCGCTGGGTTTCTCCCTGCCATTCGTGAATCC
>CAKUFK010000010.1 GCA_934647945.1 uncultured Eubacteriales bacterium
ACCGGCGGCGACGACGCCGGCACCATGGTCAAGGGTGTCTTCACCTATGACGCTACCAAGGTTGAGAAGCTCGAGTACCTTGAAACCCAGGACGGCAAATGGTACGAGCTGACCGGCGATTCCTTTGGGCCGGCCGCCGGATTCCCCTTGATGGACGCCACCAGCAAGTTCCGTGTCACCTTCAAGGAGGCCGGTGAATTTGATGTCAACATCCAGATTGTCGCGGTCGACGGCGGCGCCGTAATCCTGGAGGACACCGTTTCCTTTGTAAGCAAGGCCGCGCCCACCCTGACGGTTACCAAGCCCGACACCTTCACCGTCGGTGAGGCTGCCGAATACTCCGTCTCCACCACCGGCGGCAGCAAGGCCGGCACCATGGTCAAGGGTGTCTTCACCTATGACGCCACCAAGGTTGAGAAGCTCGAGTACCTTGAAACCCAGGACGGCAAATGGTACGAGCTGACCGGCGATTCCTTTGGGCCGGCCGCCGGATTCCCCTTGATGGACGCCACCAGCAAGTTCCGTGTCACCTTCAAGGAGGCCGGTGAATTCGATGTCAACATCAAAATTGTCGCGGTCGACGGCGGAGACGTGATCCTGGAGGACACTATCGATTTCGTCAGCGTCGAGCCGGCTCACGTCCATGCGGCCGAGAAGACCGAGGCCAAGGCCGCCACCTGCACCGAGGCCGGCAACATCGCCTATTGGTATTGCGAGGACTGCGGCAAGTATTTCAGCGATGAGGCCCTGACCGAGGAAATCACGCTGGCCGACACCGTTGTTCCGGCCGCCGGCCACAGCGCCGAGAAGACCGAGGCTAAGGCCGCTACCTGCACCGAGGCCGGCAACATCGCCTATTGGTATTGTGAGGACTGCGGCAAGTACTTCAGCGATGAGGCCCTGACCGAGGAAATCACGCTGGCCGACACCGTGATCCCGGCCACCGGCGAACCGGGCAGCCAACCCTCGGAGGAACCCTCGTCCACCCCGTCCGTGCCCAGCACTGAACCCAGTGAACCGACGGGCGACAACCCCCAAACCGGCAGCCACAGCGAACTTCTGGTGGTTCTGATGCTGTTCGCGGCGAGCGGCCTGATGGCGGGAACCGTCCTGTACACGAAAAAGAGAAAAGCCCAGTAAGTTATGCGATTAAAACACCGGCTTCCCATAGGGAAGCCGGTGTTTCGCTTGCCCTTGTTTCGGGAAGCACGGATATACGCAGTAAAACAAACAGAGCCTATCGGGGCGATAGGCTCTGTTTTCCGACGGACAGGGTTCAAAGACAGCTTTGAACCGCTATGTATATATCCCTTTACAGGCTGATTGAGTAGTTGGGCGCCTCTTTGGTGATCGAAATATCATGGGGATGGCTCTCCTTGAGCCCGGCGCCGGTGATCCGGATGAACTGCCCCTTTTCCTGCAGGGCCGCCAGTGTGGCACAGCCGCAGTAACCCATACCGGCCCGCAGGCCGCCCATGAGCTGGTAAACCGTATCGGACAGGGGGCCCTTGTAGGGCACCCGGCCCTCGACCCCTTCCGGCACCAGCTTTTTGTTATCCTCCTGGAAATACCGGTCCTTGCTGCCGTGAGACATGGCACCGAGGCTGCCCATCCCCCGGTACACCTTGAACTGGCGTCCCTGATAGATCTCGGTGTCCCCCGGGGATTCCTCGCACCCGGCCACCAAAGACCCGATCATGATGGCGTTGGCCCCGGCGGCGACCGCTTTGACAATGTCGCCGGAATATTTAATACCGCCGTCCGCGATGACCGGAACCCCATATTTCGACGCCATGCAGGCGGCGTCGTAAATCGCGGTAATCTGGGGTACCCCGATGCCCGCCACCACCCGTGTGGTACAGATGGAGCCTGGGCCGATCCCCACCTTGATGGCGTCGGCACCCGCTTCGATCAGGGCGGCCGCGGCATCGGCGGTGGCGATGTTGCCGGCGATGAGGGAGACGTCCGGGAAGGCCGCCTTGACCTTGCTGACCGCGCCCAGGATATTCTGGCTGTGGCCGTGCGCCGAGTCGAGCACCAGGGCATCCACCTGGGCCTTTACCAGCTCACCCGCCCGTTCCAATACGTCGGCGGTGGCGCCGATGGCGGCGGCGCAGAGCAGCCGTCCGTCCTTGTCGCGGGCGGAATTCGGATACTTTACCGCTTTTTCAATGTCTTTGATGGTAATGAGCCCCTTGAGCATCCCCTGCCCGTCCACGATGGGAAGCTTTTCGATCCGGTGCTGCCGCAGGATCTCCTGCGCCTGCTCGAGAGTGGTGCCGACCGGCGCCGTGACCAGATTTTCCTTGGTCATGACCTCTTCGATCCGCTGGGAGAAATCGGTGAGGAAGCGCATGTCGCGGTTGGTGAGGATCCCGACGAGCTTGCCGTCGCGGCAGACAGGCACGCCGGATATTTTGTATTTGCCCATCAGCTCATTGGCGTCCGCCACGAGATGATCGGGAGACAAAAAGAAGGGGTTGACGATCACGCCGTTTTCCGAACGCTTGACCCGGTCGACCTGGTCGGCCTGCTCCTCGATAGACATGTTCTTGTGGATTACGCCGATACCGCCCTCCCTGGCGATGGCAATGGCCATACGGGCCTCGGTAACGGTATCCATCGCCGCCGTCATCAGGGGGGTGTTCAGGGTGATGGTACGGGTCAGGCGGGTGGCCACCGACACCTCCTTGGGCAGGATGTCCGATTTGGCCGGGATGAGCAGCACGTCGTCGAAGGTCAGGCCTTCCTTGAGGAATTTTGAGGCCGCGTCCGTATTCACCATAGGGTGTACTCCTCCTTCATTTACTTCCGGTATATTGTGAAATGATTATCCTCTATTGTAACACGGTCTCCTGCCCTTCCGCAAGGGGAAAGCCGACAATTTTCGGATAAAATTCGTTTATGTATGCCAAATTCCTGCCTTACCCCCTCCGTTTTCCACTCCTCAAGCATCCAGGCGGACAACTGACGGCGGGAATGCCGCAGGCATATGGAGCGTCGGAAGTCTGGTCCGCGGCGGGGAATCTGCCTCGCGGCCGGACGGCTTTACGGCAGCCCCAGGCGGGAGAGGCTCTCCCGAAGAGCCGTCCATTCGGCCAGGGAGGCGGCGAGCGCCTCGCGGCCGGACGGCGTCAGGCTGTAATATTTGCGCGGGGGCCCCATCCCGGACGGCCGCCGCGACACGGCCGCCACGCCTTCCGCGGCGAGCCGCCGCAGGATCGCGTAAACCGAGCCCTCGTACACGTCGGGGAATTCCTCCCGTATCCGTTTCATGATTTCGTAGCCATATTCCTCCCCTTCCCGGAGCTGATACAGGATCGCGAGCTCCAGCACCCCTTTTTTCAGTTGGGTATCCATCGGCGCCTCTCCTCCCGGCCTCACGTGGCTTTCAGCGGGTTTTCCTGTCCGTAACGACGATGCTGGAGGCGATATAGTCCGGAACGCTCTTGTGTTCCCGCCCGATGGAGGCGGTGAAGATCGAGACGATCGTGGTGATCCCGCCGGTCATGCCGCCCAGCAGAAAATCCCCCACCAGCTCCCGCACGAAGATCCGTCCAGCCCCTGCCTTCCCGCCGTCCGGCGCCGCCACCCGGATCCCCATCAGGCGCTTGCCCAGGGTACGGCCGTTCCAGAGGCATTCCAGCACCGGCTTGTACAGGAGGGTGAGCAGCAGCCCGACCAGCATCACGCCGGTGAGCAGGGCCGCCTCCGCCTTGTAGGTCTCGGGGTTGATCGGGCTTCTCAGAAAAAACAGCAGAATCAGCGGAAATCCCAATTGTGGGGCCAGGATGGACAGCAGCAGGAGCAGAGGCCCGAAAGCGATAACCATAGGAGCCTCCGCCCGGACGGCGGAGCCGTCGTCCAAATGCGCCTGGATCTGCGAGGCCGCCCCACCTGTACCGGTGTCCGTTCCCGGGGATGACAGCCATACGGCCGCCGCGATCAACAGGGCCACGATCAAAAACACGGCCAGCCGGTCGATCAGATAGGCCCCCACCCGCCGACCGAACGAGGCCCGCGGTGGAAAGACGGAGGCGGGAGACGCCGCTGCGATGGGGGACGACACGACGGGCGCGGCAGGCGGCGAGACCGGGAACGCCGGCCCCTGCCCAGCCTTTTCCCCTGCCAGCATCCGCACCAGCCCGGCGGGGGACCCCAAAGCCGAGGCCACGTCTTCCTCTGACCGCCCTTCCTCCCGGCCGGATTCGAAAAATCCGGCGTATTCCGCCACGATATCCGCGGTTTCCTCCTTGGTCAGGCGTTCCTCCAGCCCGGTCTGCAGCTCCCGCAGGTATTCTTCTCTGGTCATGGAATCCTCTCCTACACTGTCGTGGTTCGTACCGTCGGCCTTATTATACACCACTACTGTTTCAAACACAATAGCTAAGAAGGGCCTTTTTTAGAATTTCACCGGCCGGGGCCGCATTCCTCTTCGCCGGCGTCACAAACAACACCCTGGCCCCCTTTGTGGTAAAGGGGGCCAGGGCGTATTCCGGCGTGGGATCAGTATTCTTTCCGCTCGAGGATCCGCACCGACAGGGAAAAGGACAGCAAGAGCCCTAAAAGCAGGATCGCCGCGGCAAAATACGGGAGGGTGGACAGAAACGCGGGAGGCAGGGCAGGCAGGGTGGTCTGCCCGTCCTGGATCACGCCGATGACCGCTCCGACCGCGAAGACGGGCACACAGCAGACCAGGATGAGCACCAGCCGGCTTTTGGTGCTGCCGAAGCGGTACAGGATGGGGAACAGCACCGCCATGAACAGGAGCACCAGCGCAAAGCTGGCCACGAGGGTCGGCCATTCCCCGCTCCAATCGGGAAGCGCGCCCCCCGCCTTGACGCCCTGGGCGACGAAGCCGACCAGGGCGATTCCCGCCGTGCCCGCGATCCAGATGATGAGCGAGGACAGATAACGGGCGAGCACCACCGCCCGTTTCGGAACCGGGGCGGCGGCCGTCAATTTATCGAAGGAGGCCTGCTCGTCATAGGCAAAGCAATTGATGGAAAACATGAACATCATCAGGGAGATAAAGGACAACGCGAAGGAGGTGTTTCCCATGAATCCCATGAACACCACCCCGAAAACCAGGATATACAGCAGCATCAGCTTGGCCTGCCGGCCCATCAGCGCCAAATCCTTGTACAAAAGACCTTTCATCCACATACCAGTCCTTTCCGGCTGAATTGGTCCGTTGGTTTACGCCGACGGACGACGGGTGAAAAACAGCATGATCTGTTCGATATCCGGCCTTTCGCTGGCAAGCCCCGGATGCCGGCGGGCGATCTCCCGCCGGCAGAGGGCCTCGAAACCGAAGCGGTTTTCTCTCACCCCGACCAGTTCCTGCCGGTCCAGCTCCGCCAGCTGCTCCGCGCTCCCTTTAATCAGGGAATAGCCGTCCCGCAGGGCGTCCTTCTCCTCGTGGAACAGGAGCTTCCCGTGGTCGATCAAAGCGATGGTATCGGCGATTTTATCCAGGTCGCTGGTGATGTGGGAGGACAGGATGATGGAATGGTCCTCCTCCTGAAGGAATTCGAGGAACATATCGAGGATCTCGTCCCGCACCAGAGGGTCGAGGCCGCCTGTGGGCTCGTCGAGCAGGAGCAGCCGGGGATGATGGCACATCGCGGTGGCGATGGAGAGCTTCATTTTCATCCCGCGGGAGAATTCCTTGAACGGCTTGCCGGCGGGCAGGCCGAACTTCTGCAGATAGTCGCGGTAGAGGGCGTCGTCCCATTTTGCGTACCAGGAGGACAGCGTCCGGCCGATCTGAAGAGGGGTGAGGAGTTCGTGAAAGCAGGGTTCATCGAACACCACGCCGATCTCCTGCTTGACGGCGCTCTCATCCTTCCGATTGTCCAGGCCGAAAACCCGGATTGTCCCCTCGTCACGGCGGATGAGGCCGAGAATGAGTTTGATGGTGGTGGATTTGCCGGCGCCGTTGGCGCCGACCAGGCCGGTGACGGTGCCCGCCTCCACATGGAAGTCCGGGATATCCAGCTGAAAACCGCCGTACCGTTTTTTCAGTCCTGTTACCTGCAATACTTCGCTCATGGCGTTTCCTCCTGTTCTGCAGAGCCTTCCGCCGGGCCGGATTCATCATAGAACAGCCCGGCGACCTCGATCAGTTCCTTGCGGGACACGCCGCCCATCCGGGCGGACGCGGCTGCGGCGGCCAGATGCTCCTCCATCCGCCTTCGATGCTCCTCCCGCAGCAGCTCCCAGTTGGCCGCGGCGACAAAGCTGCCCCGGCCCGGGACCGTGACGACAAAGCCTTCCCGTTCGAGCTCCTCGTAAGCGCGTTTGGTGGTGATCAGGCTGATGCGCAGCTCCCGGGCGAGCAGCCGCATGGAGGGCAATCCTTCCCCCTCCGCCAGTTCCCCCGCCAGGATAGCGCCCTTGATCTGGGTGACGATCTGCTCATAAATCGGGGTGTCCCCCTCGTTGCGTATGATGATGTTCACCCAATCCCCTCCCTTTTGTGCTTACTGTATATATAGTATATATACAGTATACGTGTTTGTCAAGAGGAAAATGAACCCTGTGCTCCGCCTTTCTTGAAGGGGATAGCGTATTCCCTCTTCCGCCAAAGGGGAAGGCGGGCTGTCCGCATTCTGCCGACAGCCCGCCTTTATCCAACTAGGTCAAAAGGGAGGCATCCAGTCTTATGTCCCCCTTGCGTTATCCGTATATATGTCCAACCCGACTACAGCATCCGGGTCTCATTGATGATCAATTCAAAATCAAGGCCCAGATGGGCGGCCGCGGACCGGCAGAGAGTCATGCGGGTAAGAAAAATCTCGAAATAGTCCATGACCGCGCAGATGCCGGTATCGATCCGCAGGCAGAGGGTGATGCGCTTCCGTTCCCGGGCGACCGTCAGGGAGGCGTCCACAACGGCGTAGTTGACCCGGTCGTGGATATCGAAGGCCGGGCTGTCGGGCGAGGTGCGTACCCGGCTGCGCCGCACGTCACTCTTGTCCGCAAGGATGAGCGCGGCGGAAATCGGCGTGACGGCCGCAGCAGTGTGCTCGTCGTGGTTGCCGATAGCGGTGATGACGGCGGTGACCTCCGCAATGTCCATGTCCAGCTTCCGCAGGATATCAAAAGCCAGCAGTGCGCCCGACAGCGCGTGGTTGCTGCGGTTGATCGCGTTGCCGATATCGTGCATATATCCCGCGATCCGGCCCAGCTCACAGGTGCGGGGATCATATCCGAGCTGTTCGAGGATGTTCCCGGTGATATTGGAGGTCAGTCCCACATGCGCGTAGCCATGGTCGGTGAACCCGAGCACCCCCAGTGCGTGATTGCCCGCTTCGATCAGGGCGCGTACGTCGGGATTGTGGCGGATATCGTCATAGGTAATCATACAGGCGGCCTTCCCTTTTCATTGAATCAGGTATTGCGTTCCTTGAGGGCGCGGTCGGCTTCCCGCTTCATATCACGGCGGGCCGCGTCCTCCCGCTTGTCATAGAGCTTTTTTCCCCGGCAGAGGCCGAGCTGCACCTTGACCAGGGATCCCTTGAAATAGATGGACAGGGGGATCAGGGTATAACCCTGCTGCTTCATCAAACCGAAAAGCCGCATAATTTCCCGTTTATGGAGCAGCAGGCGGCGGGAGCGCAGCGGTTCCCGGTTAAAGAGATTTCCCTTTTCGTAAGGGCTGATATGCATACCGTTGACGAAAATCTCCCCGTCGTCGATGCCGCACCAGGCATCCTTGAGGTTGACACCACCCTGCCGCAGGGATTTGACCTCCGTGCCGCACAGCTCAATGCCGGCCTCTAGGGCCTCCTCCACAAAATAATCGTGGAAGGCCTTTTTGTTGGTGGCGATGGTTTTGCTCTCATGACCCGACATAAGCGGCCCACCTTTCGGTTTGAAATTCGGCCGGTTCCACCATTACGGTGTCCGGTCCCGGACAGGTTATACATCAGACGGCGGGCCACATGTGCCGCCGCTTTTTCTGATAGGGATGCCCTGGCTTCGGATAGGAGGCGGACAAGCCCTCTTCGCTGTTTCAGGGCGCTCAAAGAGAAGGCCTCTTAAAAGCCGGCCAAGGCCGTCCCTTTTAAAAATGAAGGATTTACACAGGCGCCCTTCGTTTATCCCGTGTCCACTATACCATTCCCACTGTCCCGCGTCAATCGTCTATTTTGCCTGGGCAAAACCGTCCATCCGGGCGGAGAGGGCAGTCCCCACTGAAGGATACGGTTCAGCGGGTTTCCCTGCCGCCTTAAAAAGCGCCATTTTCTGGAGGGCCGTATGGCCTATGCTTCTTGCCGGACGGAAGCGTCTGTGCTATACTGATGGAAAGCGGCGGAGCAACGCCGCGGATTTTGTGGAAAACAGGAAATGAGGCACGCGATATGGAACGGCCGGCTTTCTCCTTTGCCGACAGTCTGGCAGGCAATCCCATCATTGCCGCAGTCAAGGAGCCGGAGGGCCTTGACAGGGCCCTCGATTCCGACTGCGGGGTGATCTTCCTCCTATGCGGAGACATCTGCACCATCGGGCCGCTCGCGGCCAGGGTTTCGGGACGGGGCAAGGCCCTCTTCATCCACGCCGACCTGGTGGACGGTTTGGCAGGCCGGGAAGTGGCCGTCGATTTCATTCGGGAAAACACCGGTGCCGCCGGGATCATTTCTACCAAGCCCTCCCTGATCCGCCGGGCCAGGGAGGTGGGCCTGTCCACCGTCCAGCGGTTTTTCCTCATCGATTCCCTGGCCCTGCACAACGTCCGCAGGCTGCTGGCCCCGGAGCAGCGGCAGTTCCGTCCCGACGTGGTGGAGATCCTGCCTGGCGCCATGCCCAAAGTGCTCCGCCAGCTCACCGCCTTCAGCCCGGTCCCGGTGATCGCCGGAGGGCTGATCCATGACAAGGAGGATGTCATAGCGGCGCTGGACGCGGGCGCGGCCGCCATCTCCTCCACCGACCCGGCGATCTGGTTTTTGTAAAAATCCCGCCGGCATCCACCGAGCGCGACAAAAAGAAAGACACAGGCCACCTATACGCGGGCGTATCGGGAGGTGAAGACATGCCGGAGATGTGGGACATCGTGGACCAAAACGGAAACAAAACCGGACGGCTGCATGAACGGGGCAGGCCCATGCAAAAAGGGGAATACCCTCTCTCGGTTTCCGTCTGGATTCTCAACCGGCAGGGGGAATTCTTGATTTCCAAGCGGGCACCCGCCAAAACCGCCCCCGGTATGTGGGAAACGACGGGAGGCGGCGCCATCGCCGGCGACGACGGGTTGGAAGCAGCCGCGAGGGAGGTCCGGGAAGAATTGGGGATCGCGCTGCGGTCTGAAAGCGGGCGTGTTTTTACCCGGTATACGTTTCCGCACAGCGGCGGGGACGGGGCGGCCTTCATCGAGGTTTGGGTTTTCGCTCACGAGTGCGCCCTGTCGTCGGTGAGACTCCAGCCGGAGGAAACCTGCGACGCCATGTGGGCGTCTCCGGCGGTGATAAAGCGGATGATCCGGGAGGGGCGCTTCACCGCGTATTCGTACATGGAAGAATTGCTGGACGCGGCATCTGCCTGGCGGGAGCCGTGAACCCCTGTCCCTCCGCCTCCCGTGGGGGCATATCCAGTCCGATGGACGGCTCTCCGCCGTCACAAGCATATCGAAAGGCTGGCAACGCCAGGAAAGGATCTGATTATCCGATGAAACCGTATATCCTAGCCCTGGATCAGGGCACTACCAGCTCCCGTGCCATCCTGTTCGACCGACGGCAGCAGGTGGTGGGCTGCGCGCAAAAGGAGTTTACCCAGATCTATCCCCAGGCCGGCTGGGTGGAACACGACGCCGAGGAAATCTACGGTTCCCAGTGGGAGGTGTTGGGCCGGGTCCTGCGGGAGACCGGTATTTCGGCCGCCGAGGTGGCCGCCATCGGCATCACCAACCAGCGGGAAACCACCATCGTCTGGGACAAGGCGACCGGCCGCCCCATCCACAACGCCATCGTCTGGCAATGCCGCCGCACCGCGCCCCAATGCGAGAAGATGAAAGAGGACGGGTGCGAAGGCTATGTCCGGGACAATACCGGCCTGCTCATTGACGCCTATTTTTCCGCCACCAAGGTCAAATGGTTGCTCGACAATATCCCGGGCGCCCGGGACCGGGCAAAACGGGGGGAGCTGCTGTTTGGGACAGTGGACACTTGGCTGATTTGGCGGCTCACCGGTGGAAAGGTCCATGCCACCGACTACACCAACGCCTCCCGTACCATGCTCTTCAACATCCGCACCTTGGATTGGGATGACAATATTTTATACGAATTGGATATTCCAAGATGTATGCTACCAAAAGTATATCCCTCTTCCCATATTTACGGTACCACGGTAGTGGAGGGGACGGAAATCCCCATCGCCGCCGCCGCGGGGGATCAGCAAGCGGCGCTGTTCGGGCAGGCCTGCTTCGACAAGGGAGACGTGAAAAACACCTATGGCACCGGCTGTTTTCTGCTGATGCATCTCGGGCAGGAGTTCTGCCTGAGCCGGAACGGCCTGATCACCACATTGGCGGCGGGGACCGACGGCCGGCCGGGGTATGTGATGGAGGGCAGCGTGTTTGTGGGCGGCGCGGTGGTCCAGTGGCTGCGGGATGAGCTGGGGCTTATCGAGAAAGCGGCGGACAGCGAGTTTTTCGCCGCGCAGGTTCCAGACAGCGGCGGAGTGGTGGTCGTCCCCGCCTTTACGGGTCTCGGCGCACCTTATTGGGACATGTACGCCCGGGGCAGTCTGTTCGGGCTGACCCGTGGAGCCGGACGCAGCCATATCATCCGGGCTGCCCTGGAATCCATCGCCTACCAGTCCCGGGATTTGATGGACGCCCTGCGGGCCGACACCGGGCTCGGTATCACCGCCCTCAAAGTGGACGGCGGCGCGGCGGCGAACAACTTCCTCATGCAGTTCCAGGCCGATATGCTGGGCTGTCCGGTCCTACGTCCCCGGGTAACTGAGACAACGGCCCTCGGAGCCGCCTTGCTGGCCGGGCTGGCGGTCGGAATGTGGGACGGCACCGATGAGCTGCGGAGGGCCTGGGGAGTGGAGCGGCGGTTCGAGCCCGCCATGGCGGCGGAGGAACAGACGAGGCTCCTCACGCGGTGGCATCGGGCGGTGGAACGCAGCCGGGACTGGCTGCAGGCCGAAGCCGAATAGCCCGCATCCGGGCTTGGCACCGATACCGTCAAACGGCGATACAAAAGCATCCCTGAAACCGCACGGTTCCAGGGATGCTTGTTTTCGGAACATATCCGGGCCGTTTACCGCTTGCTGAACTGAGGCGCGCGGCGCGCGGCTTTCAGGCCGTACTTCTTGCGTTCCTTCATACGCGGATCGCGGGTGAGGAAACCAGCCTTTTTGAGGGCGGGGCGCAGCTCTTCGCTGTTGTACTGCAGAAGGGCACGGGCGATGCCGTGACGGATGGCACCGGCCTGGCCGGTCACGCCGCCGCCGGCGACGCGGCACTCGATATCGAATTTATCCAGCGTACCCGTGAGGGTCAGAGGCTGGCGGACGATCAGCTTCAGGGTTTCCAGGCCAAAATACTCGTCGAGCTCGCGGCCGTTTACTTTGACGCTGCCGGTGCCCTGATACAGACGCACACGGGCAACCGACTTTTTGCGGCGGCCGGTGCCGTAGAAATAGGGTCGTTTATTGTAATCCATGAAAACAGCCTCCTTCCTCAAAATTCAAAAGCCTCGGGCTTCTGGGCGGCATGGGTGTGCGTGCTGCCCGCGAAGGCACGCAGGCGCAGACGGGCGGCACGGCCGATGGTGGTGTCCGGGATCATCCCCTTGACCGCGAGTTCCATCGCCTTTTCCGGCCGTTTTTCCATCAAGGTGCCGTAATCGGTCTCCTTGAGGTGGCCGATCCAGCCGGTATGCCGGTACCATTTTTTCTGCTCGAGCTTCTTGCCGGTGAGCACAGCCTTGGCGCAGTTGATGACGATGACGTGATCACCGCAATCCACATGGGGGGTGTACTCGGGCTTGTGCTTGCCGCGCAGCAGGACGGCGGCTTGTGCCGCGACCCGTCCGAGAGGCTTTCCGGCGGCGTCGATGATATACCACTTCCGGTCAACCTGACCGGCTTTTGCCATGTAAGTGGACATCGGATTCCCTCCTTATTTGGTTCTTTCGATTTCACAGCTTCCCGATGATACCACATCCCCATACAGGTGTCAAGAGGAACTTCTCAAAATTTTAATTTATGCCCCTCAATCTCCGGTTTTCTCTCGGTTTTATGCCATTATATCCCCTATTCGGCCGGTTCATTTCTGTTTTTTGCCCAGATTGTAAACCATTGTGCTTTATAAAGTTGACAATTCGGGCATGCCGTGCTATACTGCCCGCGAATGAAGGGAGAGGCCGCCATGCTGCTGAAAAACGCCTTACTGAAAGCGCTTTTGGAATCGGAGGGAGAGAGCTTGTCGGGCAGTGCGCTTGCCACCCGGCTGGGGGTATCCCGTACAGCCATATGGAAGGCTGCCGGACTTCTGCGGGAGGAGGGGTACGTCATCGAAGCGGGCCCCAACCGGGGATACCGGCTGATATCCGACAACGACCGGCTGAGTGAACCGGCTATCCGCCGCCTTTTGACCGGAACAGGGCTCGGCACCGAGATACATCTTTATTCCGAGCTGACCTCCACCAACGACAAAGCCAAAGAACTGGCGAATGCGGGCGCGGTGGACGGCACCGTCGTCATCGCCGACAGCCAGTCCGCGGGAAAGGGACGGCGGGGACGCTCCTTCTTCTCCCCACCGGGCAGTGGGCTGTATCTGAGCGTGATCCTCCGTCCCCGGCTGACAGGGGAACAGGCATCCCGGATCACCTCGGCGGCGGCGGTCGCTGCCGCCCGGGCGGTGGAACGGGCCGCCTCTCTCCCCGGCGGGACGGTGGGGATCAAATGGGTCAACGACCTGTATATCCGGGGCCGCAAAATCTGCGGGATCCTCACCGAAGCTGCGCTCGATCTGGAAAGCGGCCTGCTCGATTACGCGGTGCTGGGCATCGGCATCAACACCGCGCCCATCTCGTTTCCGGAGGAGCTGCACCGGACCGCGACTTCCGTATCCAACGAATGCGGCCGTCCGGTTTCCCGCAGCGCCCTGGCGGCCTGTCTGCTCGACGAGCTGGAACGGGAACTGCCCGGGGTCGGGGAACCGCCCCCCTGCCGGTTCCTGGAGGAAAGCCGCCGCCGGTCGGTGATAGTAGGCCGGGACGTGCTGGTTACAAAGGGGAACGAAACCTTTTCCGCCCGGGCGTTGGAGATCGACGACGAAGGCGGATTGGTGGTGGAGACCCCAGCCGGACGCCAGACCCTGCGTTCAGGGGAAGTGAGCGTCCACCTGTCTCAGGACGGGGAGACTCCGGCCGACGCCGCGGAAGGCTCTACCACACCGGCCGGACGATCTGGTGCTCCGAATCGTCGGTAATGGAATAATAATGGTGCAGGATCTGGATGTAATTCCAGCCGGCCTCGCTGGCATAGCCGACGGCGCCCATCTGGCTCAGCCCCACCCCATGGCCGTGCCCCTTGACCGTCAGGGTCAAGGTTCCATTGGTATAATTTGTAACCTCAAAGCTATGGGACCGCATCACGGTGGTGCCGATAGCGTTGCGGAAATCGTTGCCGGTCAGATAGCGCGTCTGGCCGTCTTTGACATAGTAGAAATTCGTTTCGTAGACATACCCGCCGTCGCCGTCGGTGCTGCGCACCTGCAGCGGGGCCTGTCCATCCGGGATCTGGAACTGCGCCTCCGGGACCTCGTCGGCGTTCTTGGCCGTCATCATGTAGCCCTTGACCTTCTCGAACAGGTCGACGCGGCGGATCGTCAGGGTCGAGGTATAGCTTTTGCCAAGGCCCGCCAGCCATTCCGGATTGTCGTACCGGCTTTCAACCGACCGGCACCAGGGAAGGAAGCCGCCCCACACCTTGTCGCTGTTCGAGGTATAGCCGCTGGAAAAGGCAAAATACGGGGTAGAGATCACCTGTTGGGCCAGCTCGGACTGGCCGGCACGGAGAATCTTGACCCCCAGCACCTCCCCCACCGCGTCATAGATTTTTTTATCGGTAGGATCGGCCTCCGGGTCAAAAGGCTTGTATGGGATGGAGAGCGGCGCCCCGGACGCGATGGCAAAGCTGTAGGAGGCCACGGCCTGCGCCTTCTGCGCCTCGGTCGAGACCTGCATGGTGGAGGCGGAGCCGAGCTCCTGCTTGACCACACGGGAGAGCGCCGTCTGCAGCTCTTCCCGGGTGGTGGGTTCGAGCCGCTCGTACTCCTCTCCTCCTTGCATCACGCTGACCTTGAAGCGGCCCATATAAAGGGATTCGGGCAAGGATCCCGCCACCGTGCCGTCCTCTTCTACGGGGGGAGGGGGAACAGGCGGATCGGTGGGTTCGGTGACGGGGGGAATGGTCACCTCGCCCGGATCAGTGGCGGTGGGGGGCAGCGTCGTCGTGGTCGTCGTACCGCCCCCGTTTCCAGTCGAGGAGGGAGGGGTATCCGACGTCGTGACCAAGGACGCGGTACTGTCCTCACTGGTTCCGTCGCCGGTGGTGTCTGCCGTATCGCTCTGGGCCGTCGTCGTCACCTGACTCGGATCAGAAGCGGTGGACGGCGCGGCCGTCACCCCGGGCTCGTTGAGCTGCCGCCATATTTCGGGCATGACTACGTCTCGGTTGACTTTTGCCGCCGACAGATCGTTTCCCGCTTCTTCATCGCTGCGCGTCTGCCGCGCCACGACCACCAGCCGGGCGCCCGGGAACCCGAATTCTTCCTCGGCCGCAGTGCTCAGCATCAGCAGGTTGTCCCCCTCCCCGACCGTGGTAGGGGTGTCGAACAGCGACCGGTCCCGGATTTCGCTGACAAACCGCAGGAAAGCGGTCTCGTCATCGAAGCGGTTCACGTCATATTCGAAATTGCCCGGATGGGCGTCCAGGGTACTCACCGCCATGACAGCGAATACCTTCCAGTCCGCATTGCGATAAAGGGTGTCCATCTGGACGATTGGATGGGCCTGCAGGAACTCCAGATGGGTATACTCCGTCAATTGGGAAAACATCTGCCGGTTGTTGGTATTATTCCCGAAGATCACGAGGTTCCGATTGACTTCGGAAGGGGAATAGATCCTGGCGGTGTTGCTGAAGTATGGCACGCCGTACGATGACGGTTTTTTATAAAAATTCCGGCTGCTATAATACCCGTCGATCTGGCTTTGCACTACCGGGTAGTGGATTTCCGTGTCCGGTATATGGATCCAGCCCCGGATATCCGCATTGGCATCGTACAGGGCCCCGAATTTTGCCAGCATGCCCTCGGGGTAGTCACCCGAGGCGATGATATTGTCGCTGCCCGTGCCGCTACGGTCGTACAGCTCCCGCAGATGCGCGAACTGCTGCTCGTTGAGATACGGCGTGATCACATAGAAATACAGCAGGAGCAGGAGCGTCGTCAGCACCAGGGCCGCTCCGACCACGATCCCCGCGATCTTCAGCCGCCTGGAATGGACAGGGGCCGGGGCCGCCGACGGGATGACGGCCGGCATATCGGCCTCGGGTTCTTCAATCAGTTCACCCCCGGCCATAACCGTGGGCAGGGCCTCCAAGTAACGGCGTACCAGATCGAGGGCATTGGATGTGGCGAGGTGCCGGATATAGTCCCGGTCCCCCTCGCCGCGGCCGGCCACGATCTGCTTGACCCATACCCGCTTTTCATCCGCCAGGGCGATATAGACGGTCCCGACCGGTTTATCCTCACTCGGCTCCGGCCCGGCGACACCGGTGATACCCACACCGAGTTTCGCGCCGCTGACCCGCCGGACGCCCATGGCCATGGCGCAGGCCACTTCGGGGCTGACCGCTCCATGCTCCTCGAGCAGGGATTCCGGCACACCCAGCACGTTGTGCTTGATTTCCTTGGAATAGGCCGCGACCCCGCATTCGAACACCGCCGACGCCCCCGGGACCTCGGTGATCCGGGTGGAGAGGAGGCCGGCCGTGCAGGACTCCGCCGTCGCGATCTGCAGCCCCTTCTCTTTTAAGAGGGACACCACGGCTTTTTGCAGGCTGCCCGCATCCACACCATATACGTTGACGCCGAGCCGCTTGCGGATTTCCTCCGTCACCGGCGCGCACATCGCCCGTGCGGCCTCCCGGTTTTCGGCATGGGCCGTCACCCGGAGCACCACTTCGCCCTCCTTGGCGTAAGGGGCGACCGTGGGGTTTTCTCCGCACACGAGGTCGGCCAGCCGTTCAGCGACGGCGGATTCGGACAGGCCGAACACACCCACCGTCTGTGAATAGATCGTGCCGCCCGAAAAACGGCTGAGATAGGGCGCCACATAATCGTTGAACATCGGGATGAGCTCCCGGGGCGGCCCAGGAAGGAGCAGGATGCTCTGCCCATACCGCTCCACCGCGCATCCCGGGGCGGTGCCGTGGTCGTTCGGGAATACGATGCAGCCCTCGGGCAGCATCGCCTGCTTTTTGTTGTTTTCGGTCATTTCGCGGCCGGTGTTTCGGAAATACTCCTCGATGCGCCGCAGGCTCTCCTCATCGGGTACCAGCGGCAGGCCGAGGACATCGGCCACGGTTTCACGGGTCAGATCGTCCTGCGTCGGTCCCAGTCCCCCGGTCAGCAGCACGAGGTCGCTGCGGCCCATCGCCAGGCGCAGCACCTCCCCCAAACGGTCGATATTGTCTCCGACCGTGGATTGGTACAGCATCCCGATCCCGTAAGCGGCAAGCTCACGGGACAGGAACTGGCTGTTGGTATTGACGATATCCCCCAACAGCAGCTCGGTACCGACGGTGATGATCTCCGCGTTCATACAAAACCTCCAGAAACGGTGCCGCCGGGCAGGCGGGACCGTCGGATTTTCCTGTCCGGGGACGGAACACACTCCGGATTACAGGAATCCCGCTATATGACCTTCCGGCGGACGCCCGCGACGGCTTCCTCTATGAGGGCTTCGGCGTCCAAAGCCGCCTCCGCCTCCTCGAGCATAGCGAGGCGGGGCTTCGTGCGGGGATGCCGCGGGGTGAAAACGGTGCAGCAATCCTCATACGGCTGGATCGAGGTTTCAAACGTGCCGATTTTCCGGGCGATGGCGATGATCTCCTCTTTGTCCATCCCGATGACCGGGCGGAACACCGGCAGACCGGCGGCCGCGTCGGTGCAGGCGAGGGCCGGGATGGTCTGGCTGGCGACCTGACCGACACTCTCCCCCGTGACCAGGGCCCCGCAATCCTCGGATTTGGCTACCCGGGTGGCGATCTTCATCATAAACCGCCGCATCACCAGGGTGAACAGCTCTTCCGGGCAGGCCCGCCCGATTTCCTCCTGGATATGGGTGAAGGGCACGGCGTGCAGCCGGATCCGCCCGGCATAGGCGCCCACCTGCCGGAGCAGGGCCTCCACCTTCATCTCCGCCCGCTCGCTGGTATAGGGCGGGGAAGCGAAATGCACGGCGGTCAGCTCGATTCCCCGCTTGGCCATCATATAGCCGGCCACCGGGGAATCGATCCCCCCGGAGATGAGCAGGGCGGCACGGCCGCCGGTCCCCACCGGCATACCACCGGCTCCCGGAAGCTGCGGGCCGTGGATATAGGCCCCGAAGTCCCGTATTTCGATCCAGACGGTCAGCTCGGGCGTATGGACATCGACCTGCAGGTGGGGGAACCGGGCAAGAATCGCCTCACCGGCCACACGGCAGATTTGAGGGGAGGTCAGCGGGAAGGATTTATCGGAGCGTTTGGCCTCCACCTTGAAGGTTCTGGCCGCCTGCAGCGCGGACTCCAGATAAGGCAGCGCCGCTGCGAGGATGGCGTCCATGCTTTTGGGCGCCACCCTGGCCCGGGAGAAAGCCGAAATCCCGAACACGCGGCTCACACGGGCGCAGGCCTCCTCCAGGTCGATATCGGGAGAGGCGGGTTCGATGAGGATGGTGGACTGGGCCGTCCGCAGCCGGAAATCTCCCAAAGGACGGAGACGATGGCGCAGATTTTTGAGCAGCACCGATTCAAAGGTGCTCCGGTTGAGCCCCTTGAGGGCCAACTCTCCGTTTTTGATCAGCAGGATCTCCTGCACGTCGGTCAAGGGCCATTCCTCCCGTCGGGGATTGTTAAACGGCGCCGGAGGGATCGGGTTCGCCTCCGGACGTCGGATCGGTGGGATCTGTCGGGCCGGCCGGATCGGTGGTGGGATCCGTAGACGCGTTCGGATCGGTCGTGGATCCGTCCGGGCTGGTGGTATCCTCTGGATTCGTCGTATCGTCCGGCCCGGTAGAATCATCGGAGCCGGTCGTGTCGTCCGGGTTCGTCGTATCAACCGGCCCGGTGGTGTCGTCGGGCCCCGTCGTGTCACCCGAGGTTGTCGGATCGGTCGGCGGTCCCGCAGGATCGGTGGGGCCCGGATCGGTCGGCGGCGCGGTGCCGGTGACCGGCGGCATAGTCGGCGGCGTGGTGCCAGTGTTGTCCGAAGTGGGCGGCGTCACCGGATCCGCCGGGCCTGGGTTAACCGGATCGGTGATCCCCGGGGCAGAGGGCTCCACGTCGGGATAGGGGATTTGGAAGCCGCCGGTATAATACGGGTGGGGTTCTTTCCCCTGGTTAACATACCATGCGTAAGGCATGATAACGTCGTCGTTAAGGTTGATGCGGCTGGTGTCCACCGAGGTGGACTCACCCGGGCGCACCTTGCGGGCGATGACCACGGTCCGGCCATCGTCGAAGTGCACCTGGCTGGTACCGTTGCAGGTGGAAAGCATGAGCAGCTCATCGTCCGCCCGCACGTCCACGCTGTCGTAATCGTAAACCGACCGGGCGCGGATCTCGGCGACGAAACGGAGGAAATCGTTGTCGTCGGTGAAATCGGTGCGCAGATAGCGGAAGGGCTCGCCGTCGGCGGCGTCGTTGTTGACCACCATGACCGCAAAGACCTTGTAGGTCGCCTGCTCATAGATGGTGTTCATCGTCATGGTGGGGGCCGAACGGGCGTAATTCTTGTTCGGCTTGGTGATGAGCTTGTTGAGATAGGTGAACATCTGCCCGGTGCTCAGGTTGTGGCCGTAGATGATGAGGTTCTTGTTTTTGGCACCCAGGGTGATATTGTTGCGGTAATCGAAGAACAGGGCGCCCTGCTTGTTGGTCTTTTTATAGAAGTCCCGGTTGAGATAAAAATCGTTGTCGTTCGACTGGAGCACCGGATATTCGATATTGAACAGCCCTGCCGACGACTGGTAAATCAAATAGCCGCGCAGGTCGTTGTTTTCCATATACAGGCGCTTGAAATCGTCGCTCATCCCCTCGGGAAAGGGGTAGTTTTCGGAGCCCGGGGGAAGCTCGGAGGGAACGCCGGGAGTGTAAATATTCCGGATATTCTTCATGGTGTTCTCGTATATCCCAGGCTGGATCACCATGTCGTTGAGCAGATAGGACACCGACCCGATCAGCACCAGCAGCGCCACCATGAACACGCATTTGCGCACGATTTCCATCGCGCTGTCGCCGGCCTTGGGAATGACGCTGCCGAGCAGATCGAGGAACACGTCTTTTGCGCTGCGTTTTTTCTTGGAATGGGCAGGTGCGGCCGGTTTGGCCACCTCCGGGGGCGCAACCGCTGCCGGTGCCTCATTGGCGGAACCTTGGCCGGCCATATCCCACCGGTTGTCGTATGGCGTCATCCCAAATACCTCCTTTTGGATCGGGCCGGGTGGATCCGCACCCGGTGTCAGGGTGTGACAGACGGTTCAGGGCCGGCGGACAAGGGTATGATCCGCGAGCCGGAGCGCTTCCGCCAGCCGGTCCACCTCTTCGAGGGTATTGTCCCAGGAAAAGCTGACCCGCAACGCGGAGTCGATTTCACCGGCGGGCAGTCCCATCGCGGTGAGGACCGGGCTCCTTTTCCCCTTCGAGCACGCGGAGCCGCCCGATACATAAATGCCGCGCTCCGCGAGAAAATGCAGCAGGGTTTCGCTGCGCAGGCCGGGCAGGGAGAGGCTGACGATATAGGGCACCCCCTCCGGCGGCAGATGGAACACTCCAAGCGGGGACAACCTCTCGAGCAGGCGGTCCCGCAATCTGCGATACAGGGCTTCCTGCTCCCGAAAGGGCGGGACGGCCGCAGCAGCAGCTCCAAAAGCCGCGATCGCCGGCGCCGCCTCGGTACCGGAGCGCAGGCCGTCTTCCTGCCCGCCGCCGATCTGGCGGGGAAGCAGACGGACGCCTTTTCGGACATACAGGGCGCCGACCCCCTTGGGGGCATGGAGCTTGTGACCGCTGACCGTCAGCAGGTCAACCCCCATCCGCTCGGCGGAGAGAGGGATCCGCCCCGCCGCCTGCACGGCGTCGGTATGGATCAGCGCCCGGGGGGATATCCGCCGGATCTCGGGAACCAGGGTTTCCAAAGGATGACGGGCACCGGTTTCGTTGTTGACCAGCATCACGCTGACGAGGGCCGTATCCTCGCGGCAGGCGGCCGCAATCCGTTCCACGGTCAAGGTGCCGTCCCGCTCCGGGCGGACACGCTCCACGGTCCAGCCCTCCCGTTCGAGCTGGTCGAACGCGGCGGCAACCGAGGCGTGTTCCACCGCCGACGTCACCGCATGCCGTCCCTGGCGGGCACGGGCGGCCCCGCCGCCAAGAACCGCCAGATTGTTCGCCTCGGTTCCGCCCGAGGTGAAGACGAGGCGGCCGGCCGGTGCCCCGATCAGACGGGCCACCGATTCCCTGGCGGCGGACAGCTCTTTTTCCGCCTGGATCCCCAGCGTATGCAGGGAGGACGGGTTTCCGAAGCACGCGGTCATCATCCGCACCGCGGCCTCCACGGCCTGCGGGCAGACCGGTGTGGTGGCGCTGTTGTCAAGATAAGCCTGCTCCAAGCCTTTGTCCCTCCTGCCGAATATGTAGCGAGTATTCGACATCTTATTATACATCATCTTTTCCAAAGATACAACCGGCAATCTCATCCCGCTTTGGGGGAGATTTCCCCTCTCCAGTGCCGGCCGATTTCAGCCCTGCCATTCCAGCTAAAACCCTGCGGTATGCCGCTCAGCTATCTCCCGCTGCCCTCCCGGGTGTTGATATGGAGCGTATCCCGATCGAACGCAAAGCCGTCCGGAAAATTCCCGCGGATCTCGCGGTCGGCATTGTCCGGAGCAAGGCGGACACCATTATATGTAATATCGTCAAAATACAGGTCCCGGAGCACAAAATCGGTCAGCGGGCCGCCGTCGTCGTTGCCGATGATCAGATCGATGCAACTGCCGAACACCGCCCGGTTGAGCACCACCTCCTTGGCATGGATGGATTGGAAGTAAATATCGTGGATATAGCCGCCGTTATGCATCATGACCGTAATCACCGGACAATGGGACCGGTAAATCTCGATGTCCTGAAAATAGAGATGATGGTCCCGTACGGTGGGGTCCCGCCCCTCCATGGACACCGTGACGCAGCCCAGGTGGCGCGACCAGTCGGCCAGCGCATATCCGACGCTGTTGTTCCGCCAGACAACATCGCTTTGATCAAACGCCGATTCGTACACTGCGCCGTACGCGATCCCTTTGTCCGTCCAAACCGCATTGTTTTCGAATACCACGTTCTTCGTCCTCACCGTGCCGGCGGAGCCGGATTTGACCTCCATGGCATCGTCACCCGTGCGGACGAAACATCCGTCCACCCGGACGTCCGCGCAGTCGGCCAGCATCACGCCATCGGAAAATGTGCGGTAGCCCAGCAGCAGCAAATCCCGGATCTCCACCGATTCACAGCCGGTGAAACAGCAGGTCCAGTTGCAGGAGTTCAGCACCGTCAGTCCCGAAAACACCATGTTGGTCATGGAGGTGAAGGAGAAAATCACCCCCGTTCCGGCCGCTGCCTCACGAAAAGACAGATCCAGCGCAGCATGGCCGATGATGCTCACGCCGTTCTTCGCCTGCGCGCTGAAAATGTTTTCCGCCGCGGGCGTCCCGTCCTCCCGCAGGGTCAGGGGCTTGGCGATGAGCAAAACCCCCGGCTCAAAATACACCGTGACATTGTCGGCAAGGATATCGATACTGTCGATGGTATACGTGCCTGCCTTGAAATAATAAACCGCCCCGGGCTCGGTGAACTTGAGGGCCTCCCCGGGATATTCACCCGGCTCAAAGGTATGGACGGCGCCCGCTGTATCTCCCACGGCCTCCGGAGGCTTCACCATCAAGGTCAGCGGCAGCGACGATCCATCGTCACTGCCTTCCTTGTCAAAAGTAAAGGTATAGGAGCCAAACGCCATGATATCGGCCGTCACCCGGTTCCCGTCTATCGCGGCGGATACGCCGGCGCTTTCGGGGAGTACCACCGGGTTTTTCCGTTTGCGGTCGGTAACGATTTCCACGTCCAATCCGCCTCCGGCCCAATCCAGCACCTCCACATAGGCAAAAGAATGGGGGCCGCGTGCTGTGCGTGCCATATACACCGGGACAGGCTCTCCGCAGACGGTCAATTCAAAATACGGGGAAACCACGATTCCCTGGGTGATACAGGCGTCGTTATTCAGCCCGTTTTCGTTTTCCCACATCTCCAGGAAGGCATCGTCCAGAGTATGGTCCGTGTACCGGATGCCATGGACGGCGGCGCCGTCCGCCCCCGATTGCCCCGGCTCCCTTTCAGGATGGGTACGGCACGCCGTCAAATGCATCATCAGCACCCCCGTCAGAAGATAGGCTCCAAGCCTCACATACCGTTTCATCTTGTTTCCCCCTCTTTTTAAATATGGATGGCGTTACGGCCCGGCCGGCCAGCCGGCCGGGCAGAGAGGATCCTAGGCCAATTATACAGCCGTTTCCTCCAGGATACAATAGACACAGTCCCTTAAAAAGGACGAAAGCCTCCGGGATCCGCCTGTCCGGCCCGGCGGCCCGGACACTTCCTCCCGCAATGGTGACAAACCTGTAAAGATTGGAAGCGGGGATTGCAAATCTGTAATGGCTTTGTAATCAAACTCGGTGGCTTTTTCCCGCCCCGCTGCGCTACAATACAGACATAGACAGACAGAAAGGAGCCGCCAGTTATGATGAAGAAAGCCGCCGCCCTGTCCCGTATCCTGAAAACCGCCGCCCTGCTCACGGGCTGCGCACTGCTGTTCATCCTTCCCTTCGGCGGCCTGTCTGCCGCCGCGGAGGGCTATTGGAGCACACAGCTCAATGACGAGGGCGAGCCTGTCATGATTTATACGTATACCGACATGGAGCCCATCACCTATCTGCCAGTCGATCCCGATGAGACGATGCTTCCCGCTGAGGAACCCCGGCAGGCATCCGTTGATGTGGCCCTGGCCGCGGCCCCGGTGACGGCGGAGCCTGTCGAAGCCATCCCGGCAAAAGCCTCGAATCCCCTGGGCAGCCTGATTGCCGTGGGCGTCCTCTCCCTGGCCGGGCTCGCCGCCGCTTTGTACAAGGTGATCTGAGCTTCCGCTCAAAGGAAACTCGAACAGAAAGGACGATGCGTAATGAACCGTTTTCTCTGGGTTCTGCTGGCCCTGACAGCCGCTGCCGGCCTGTTCCGCCTCTTTTGCGGCCGTCTGTTCCATCGCCGCCCTATGGTGGAGACCTGGGATCAGCGCTGAATCATCCCGCCAAACCTCCTTTTCCTCCTATAGATTGCCTCGCCGGGAAAGCCGATTCCCCCTTGTCGGGAATCGGCTTTCCTGTCGGGTGTCACGAATCTATAATGGACGTCCGGCCATCCGTATGATAGAATGGAGAGGCAAGGTCAACCGAAGCGCAGGAAAGGGAAACGGGATATGGGATTCTTTTCAAAAAAGAAGAAGCCGGCACCGGCACGGACCAAATCCACGGATATCGGCAGCCTGTTTCAGCAGAATCGCCGTGCCATCAGCCGGGCTGAGATCCGGGCGGCGGATATCGACCGCCAGTTCGTCAAAACCCAGACGAGGTTTTTCCTGACCGTGGGGGAAATCGACTGCCCGAGCGGGAGGATCGTGGTCTCGGACCCGCTCTGTTATCTAGCTGCCGGCAAGATGTGCCCCGAGCTCGCCATTCCCATCCCGGCCGGCCGGTATCCGGTCGAGGTTTCGATCTGCCGCAGCCCCCATATCGGCATCCGGATGTGCACGGCGAGGCTGAAGGTGCGGGACACCAAAGCCGTCCGCTACCGCTGTGCCGAACCGACGGAGGACAGCGCGGCCGCCGTGTGTTCGGATGGTGTGCCGGCCGGCTTTCCCGTGGAAGCCGGTATGATGGCCTTCTGCGACGCGCAGGTCGCGTCGGAATATCGGAATTTCCTGGGCCGGTGGTATACAGAAAATCCGGGAAGAAACCACTATGACGATTATTTTGCCGCATTCTTTGCGGAAAGCGCACGGGCACTGCCCGCCTATCAGCGGGAGGACGGCGATTTTATCGAATGGGCCAATCCGGACAGCGGACGCCGTCTGGTGATGGTGGCCTCCGGCCTTGGCGACGGGTTTTACCAGAGCTTCTGGGGCTATGATGAGCGGGACGAAATCTGTGAATTGATCGTCCCCATGGTGGATCCGGATCTGTTCGGATGCTGACCCACCCTCTGCGCCCGCCGTTTTTTAGGGGCGTCCTATTGGCCGTTTTCCTGGCTCACTCACTCTTCTTCCGGCCTCGATCGGTTATAATCCCCCTTCCCTCCGGCTTTTCAGCCGGTGCCTGGTCCTTCTCCGGCTGTTTTGCCGTTACCCCTGCGCAAAAACCGCTTTGTTACGGATGTGGCAAAATCGCCGTAGTCTTTAAGGCAATCAAAACGGGACAGCCGGGCCGCTTGACACCTTCTACTGTCCACGCTATAATAAATAGGTTTGTGCCGCTGACCGGCCGCCTTCACGGGTGCCGGTCCGTCACACCCAATCCAACCGGAGGGAGAACCGTCTATGTCCCGCTATGATATCGTCATCGTCGGCGCCGGACCCGCCGGCATCTTTACGGCTTTGGAGCTGAAGACCCGGGCTCCGGAGCTGTCCGTCCTCCTCGTAGACGAGGGTTTGACCATCGACCGCCGGGTCTGCCCCGCCCGCAAAACCGGCCGCTGCGTCCATTGCGAGCCCTGCAACATCATGAGCGGCTGGTCGGGCGCCGGCGCTTTTTCAGATGGCAAGCTGTCTCTGTCCGAAGAAGTCGGCGGGAATATCACCGACTACATGTCCCATGAAAAGGCCCGGGAGCTCATCGCCTACGCCGATGGGATCTATACCCGCTTCGGCGCCCCGGACAAGGTTCACGGCCTGGATGATAAAAAGGTGGAGGAAATCGATTACGAGTGCAGCCGGCACAACATTCATCTGATCAAATGCCCGGTCCGCCATATGGGGACCGAGTACAGCTTCGAAACCCTGCGGGGGATGTATCAGTACCTTATGAAACAGCCCGGCTTCACCTTCCGGGAGCTGACCCGGGCTGTCCGCCTGATCATCGAGGACGGCTCCGCCGTGGGGGTGGAGCTCCAGACCCGGGGCCGGGATCCCGAAGTGGCGGAGGCCTCATATGTGGTGGCCGCTCCCGGCCGCGGCGGCGCCGACTGGCTGAGTAAGGAGGTCCATCTCCACGGTATCGGCACCCGCAACAACGAGGTGGACATCGGGGTGCGGGTGGAGGTACCCAACGCGGTTATGGATCACCTGACCACCCATCTGTATGAGGCCAAAATGGTCTATTACAGCGACACCTTTGAAAACAAGGTGCGCACCTTCTGCATGAATCCGGGGGGAATCGTCAGCGAGGAGCATTACGACGGGGGGATCGCCGTTGTCAACGGCCATTCCTACGCCGACGTGGAACGCCGCACGGGGAACACCAACTTTGCCATGCTGGTTTCCTCCCGCTTCACCGAGCCTTTCGACCGGCCTATCGAGTATGGGCGGTACATCGCCCAGCTGGGCAATATGCTTACCGGGGGCGGCATCATGGTCCAGCGGCTGGGCGATCTGCTCCAAGGCCGGAGGACCGACGCTTCCCGTCTGGCCCGTTCCACCACGATCCCCACCCTGAAGACCGCCGTGCCGGGGGACCTCTCTTTTGTTCTGCCGCATCGGCATCTGACCAGCCTGATCGAGGCTATGCGGGCCTTCGATAAGGTCGCGCCGGGCCTGTATTCCAAAAACACCCTGCTTTATGGCGTCGAGGTGAAGTTCTATTCCTCCAAGGTCGCGGTCGGTGAACAGTTCGAGACCGCCGTCCGGGGCCTTTATGCCATCGGCGACGGCGCCGGAATCACCCGCGGGCTGATGCAGGCCAGCGTCACCGGCGTGGTCGTGGCCCGGGATATCGCAGAAAAATCGGGCGTTTAACATCATACAAACAGGAGGGGGCAGCCCCCTCCTGTTTGCGTTTCTATGGCTTCATAGCCGGCCCGCTCCGGACATCGTGGGCGCCATGATACGGCCTTGCCGGTTCGAATGCCCGTTTCTTTTTCGGGACATCCCCGCGGTCCGGTTCCCGGGCGATTCAAGAGATGAAAGGGCTTTCCAGGAATCGACAAAAAAACAGAAATTTTGTTCGACCTATCTTGACAAACCTCTGCCTTCATCGTATTCTAAAAGGACCGGTTAAGGGAGGTTTATCCATTGAGCAAGTTCCAGAATGATCTGACCAGTGGCAGTGTAGTGGGGCAGCTGATGCGCTTCTCGCTGCCGTTTTTGCTGTCCAATCTGCTCCAGGCGCTGTACAACATGGCGGATATGCTGATCGTCAGCCGCTTCTGCGGGGCGGTTGGCTCCGCCGCCGTCTCCATGGGCGGCCAGGTGACGATCCTGGTCATCAATCTCATCAGCGGCCTGGCGGTGGGAGGCACCGTTCTCATCGCCCAATACATCGGCGCCAAACGGCAGGAGGATGTGGAGCGTACCGTCGCCACCATGTTCACCCTCTACCTGATCGCGGGCGCGGTCATCACGGTGGCGATGCTCCTTTCGGGCGGCTGGATCCTACGGGCAATGAACGCCTCGGACGAAGCCTTCGACGACACCCTCGCCTATCTCAACATCTGCATGGGCGGCACCTTGTTCGTCGTGGGCTATAATGCGGTCAGTGCCGTGCTGCGGGGGATGGGGGACTCCAAACACCCGCTCATCTTCGTCGCCATTTCGGCGGGCCTCAATGTGGTACTGGATCTCGTGCTGGTCGGGCCGCTGCACATGGGTCCCGCCGGCGCGGCGTGGGCCACCATCGCTTCCCAGGCGGTCAGCCTGATCATTTCGGTCGTTTTCCTGCGCAGGCGGAACTTCGTCTTCGATTTCCATCCCCGCAGCTTCCGTATCCACAAAGGATACGTGGGTAAGCTCGTCTCATTGGGCCTGCCCGCCTCCCTGCAGGGGACGCTGGTCAGCTTCTCCTTCATGGTCCTGACCGGCATCGCCAACATCGTGGCCGTCACCCCGCTGGTCGGTACCACGGTACTGGGGATCGCGGGCAAGGTCAACAGCGTGGCCATCCTGCCTTCTATGGCGATGCAGGCCTCGGTCTCCTCCCTGGTGGGACAGAACATGGGCGCCGGCAAGACCGACAGGGCGCGCAAAACCATGCTCGCCGCCATGGGGTTCGCTTTTCTGATGTCGGCTGCGGTGTTCGCGCTGGTCAACCTCTTTCCGGGCGGGATCGTCCAGGTTTTCCTCGGCAGCTCGGAAACCGAGAACATGTCGGCCGAAACGCTGGCGCATTGCGTGGCCTACGGGGCCGAGTACCTGCGGATGATCAGCTACGACTATCTGCTGACCAGCGTCCTGTTCTGCATCACCGGCCTGGCCATGGGGGTCGGGCAGACCCTGTTCTCCATGTGCAACGGCATCCTGAGCTCCCTGCTCCTGCGGATCCCAGCCGCTTACCTGTTCGGAAAGGTATTGGGCTGGGGGCTGGCGGGCGTCGGACTGGCGGCCCCTTGTGCATCGGCAGGCGGCCTTTTGGTCGGGGTTATCTATCTCCTCACCGGCTCGTGGAAAAAGGGCCGGCTGGTCCAGCCGGCTCCGGAATCTGTGACGGACTGACGGCGGGATCTTGCAATTTCCTTCTATGGGGGGTATAATCGTATCAAAATCCGATTATAGGAAGTGTTGCACCATGCAGGAAATCCGCGTGGAACCGACCAAATCTCCCAAGGCGAAGCCCGCCTCTTCCGATTCCCTGGGCTTCGGCTCCATCTTCACCGACCATATGTTTCTGATGAATTACGACGAAGGCCAGGGTTGGCACGATCCCCGGATCGTCCCCTACGGCCCCCTGGCTCTCGATCCGGCCGCCATGTGCCTGCACTACGGCCAGGAGGTTTTCGAGGGGATGAAAGCCTACCGCACTCCGGAGGGCAAGGTCGTACTCTTCCGCCCGGAGAAAAACATGGCGCGGCTCAACCTCTCCAACGACCGGCTCTGCATCCCGCTCATTGACGAAGCGTTCGGCGTGGAAGCGGTCAAAAAGCTGGTAGAGATCGATCAGGCCTGGATCCCCTCTGGCGAAGGTACAGCCCTGTACATCCGGCCCTTCATCATCGCGGTGGATCCGCACGTGGGGGTGCATCCAGCTCATCATTTGCTGTTCATCATCATCCTGTCCCCAGTGGGCGCTTATTATCCCGAGGGGATTAATCCGGTCAAAATCTGTGTAGAACAGAAATATGTCCGGGCGGTCAAAGGCGGCATGGGCTTCACCAAGACCGCCGGAAACTACGCTGCTTCCCTCAAGGCGCAGGATGAAGCGGAAAAGCTTGGCTACACCCAGGTTCTCTGGCTGGACGGGGTGGAACGCAAATACATCGAAGAAGTGGGCACCATGAACATCTTCTTCAAGATCGGCGGGGAGATCGTCACCCCGGCCCTGCAGGGAAGCATCCTGGGCGGAATCACCCGCCTGTCCTGCATTGAGCTGCTGCGAAGCTGGGGCCATCCGGTCAGCGAGCGGCGGATCGCCCTGTCCGAGGTGGTGGACGCCGCCCGGAATGGCACCCTCGAGGAGGCCTTCGGCACCGGCACCGCTGCCGTTATCTCCCCTGTCGGGGAGCTGCGGGTGGGGGAAGAGTCCCTGGTGATCCATGAAGGCAAAATCGGCCCGGTCGCGCAGCGTCTTTACGATACCCTGACTGGTATCCAGAACGGCCGCCAGCCCGACCCCTTCGGCTGGGTCGTGCCGGTAGACTGACCGTGCATGGGGGCTTTGGCTATTGGGCGGATGTCAAAGGCGCCTTCGGACTGAACGTCCCCCGCGGGTGCAGGGGAAACTGAATCGTGCCACCTCGCAGATTCGGCTTACCCTCCGTGTTTCGCCCTTGCAAAGTCCAGAAGCGGCCGGACGCCCCTCTCTATTTTATACAATGCCCCTAATGCGATCTGGCTATCGTATCCTTTTTCATTTTCACCGCTTTGGGGCAGCCTGAAGCCGGCCGTTTTCGCGGCCGGCTTCTTTGTATGGATTCACCCGTTCGTTTATGGTATACTGGCGGCAGGAAACAGATATAGAATAAGGGGTGGCAGTGCCGCTATCGGGAACCGGCACATCATATTCGAGGCGATCCGCGGCTCCGCACTCAGGCCGGGACGGCAGGCCTTCACGGTATGAAGTCGATGCGGGCTTTGGCGGCCTGGGGGTGCTGATGCCGGCGGTCGATCCGGTAAAGGCGCCCGTCTTTGCGAAAGCAGGCCCCCGTCTGTTTGAAGCGGAACGGCACCCCGGCCCGGACGCACTGGTCCCGCAGTGCCAGAATCCAGGCGTAATCGCATATCCGGGCTTCAGGCCCTGATTCGCCGCCCGCCACCACCTCCTCGACGGTGGGGCCGAGGTAAGGGGACAGATCCACCTCCTCAAGCAGCGGCTCGCAGATGATGAGCCGGTGCCGGATGGGCAGCGTCAGGAAAACCGGCAGCCGTTCCTCCGCCCGGAGCTGGTCCTCCACCGTGCAGCCGATATGGACGTTGTCATATCCCGCTCCCCAGTCCGGGGGCAGGCAGGCGGACAGGCGGCGGATCCGTTTGGTGATGAAGAGAAACGTCAGATCCGGCCGGCGGCGGATCATCTCCCACGCTTCCGGACGCCATCCGTCCGCGTCCTCCAGCAGAAAGTCGGAGGTAAAGCAGGTGTATACGATGCCGTCCTCCGGCATAAGCTTATAGCTCCCCTGCCGGTTGCGGCGAAGGGGCAGATCAAACTGTCCGGTTTTACGGACCTGGCCCGCGTCGCGGTCATAGCGGCTGTCGGTCCGGAACACGTAACAGTGCCGGCAGCCGGGGCTCAGCTTGTGGCAGCCGTGCCACAAATTCCACGTGGGCATTCCGCCGTCCTCCCTTGTCTTGCCGTTTTCTCACCGCATGGAACGGGTAAGGACGGCCTGTACCAAAGTATGAAAACCAATCGAAATGGGGGAAAACTCGTGAACCGATCCGATCAAGCGCGGCTGCGCATCGTCCGGAACCACGCCCTGCGGCTTTTTATGATTGCCGCGGCCTCGGTGATCATGGCGCTGAACATCAAGAGTTTCGTCAACGCCGGCGGCCTGTTTCCGGGAGGTTTTACCGGGCTGACTCTCCTCATTCAGCGCGGCGCAGAACAGTTTTGGGAGCTGACCCTTCCGTTTTCCCTGATCAATTTCCTCCTCAATGCCCTGCCGGCCGTGATCAGCTTCCGCCTGATCGGGAAACGATTTACCCTCTATTCCTGCCTCATGATCGTGTTGACAAGCCTCCTCACCGATATCCTGCCGGCATTACCCATCACCGACGACGTGCTGCTCATCTGCATATTCGGAGGGATCATCAACGGCTTTGCCATCAGCCTGTGCCTGCTGGGCGGGGCCACGAGCGGCGGCACCGATTTCATTGCGGTGGCGGTATCGGAAAAACGCGGCGTCGACGCGTGGAATTATATCCTGTTCGGCAACGCCGCCATGCTGGTCGTCGCCGGGTTTCTCTTCGGCTGGGACAAGGCCCTGTATTCCATCCTCTTCCAATACGCCTCCACCCAGATCGTCCATCTGCTCAACCCGCGCTACAAGCGCACCACCCTGTTCATTATCTCGGACAAATCGGAGGAAATCTACGAACAGATCAAGGACGCGACCCATCATGGCGCCACCCTGTTCCAGGGGACCGGTTTGTGGGGCGGCCAGCCCCGGTCCATGATCTACTCTGTCATCGCGGGGGACCAGGTTAAAAAAATCACGCGGAAGGTGCGGCAGATCGATCCCCACGCCTTCATCAATATTCTTAAAACCGATCAGGTCTCCGGGAACTTCTATCAGCAGCCCCACGACTGAGCCGGGAGGCTCTATGTGAAGGGATTACGGCTGTCTTTCGTTTCGGCATCCCCATCCCGAAAGAATCCGCCGGCAACTTGATTGGGGATAGCGCCGCCTGAAAGACGCGCAATCCGGTGCGGCCGCGATGTGTCTGCTAAAATTTAATCCACGGCCATCGTGGAGACTAATGCCGGGCCGGATCGTCGCTCCGGCTAACCAGATAGTCGAGGGACACGTCGAAATAATCGGCCTTTGAAAAAGTCCAACGTCTCACGGGCTCGCGGCGCTGGAAGCCGGATCGCTACAATGGCCTCATATTAAAGTATACGCGGAAATCACAATTGCCAAATGAAGCCCACGGCTTTTCCGTCAGATTGTCCCGCTTCAGCTCGGCGCCGATGCTTTGAGCCGTTTGTTTCCGGCTCCATTTTATTGGCCAAATCGTTTGTCGTCAGTTCCTTTGCCGCCAGCCGCATTTTCACTTTCATCGCCATTCCGATCCATATCGACTTCTTTATCCTCAGTATAAATGGATAAATTGAGAGAATCAACCGAAAAATTCAAATCTCCTGTTTGAGAGGGGGACGAATTTTGACGAGCTCCATCGATGGCATTTCCGCGAAGGCCAATCTCCCGCAGCTCCGCTCCTTCCTCCTGAACGGCGTTGAGGCGCAGAAATCCCAGGAGGCCCCCTGCGGGCAGCGGCTGCATCAGGGGCGGAGCCTCTGTTTCGCCTTGTTCAGGCACTGCCGCCGGAGACGGGCGAGCCCCTGGAAAATGAGCGGATGAACGTCCTCGCGGTCTATGGGGACGTGTATATGGAAATCGGCCCGCGGACCGGAATGAAACCGGCCGGAGAACTTCTGCACGCCTGATTTCGTTGGAACGGTCCGCCCCGGGGAAAAGGCTTGTATTTTCGCCGCGATCTGGTAAAATATACTGGTAATGAAGCGAAGGAGGCTCCCCCTATGAGCGATCAGGACCGTAAGCCCTTTTATATCACCACCGCCATCGCCTATACCTCGAGCAAGCCCCACATCGGCAATACCTACGACCCTGTATTGGCCGATGCCATCGCCCGGTATAAGCGGCAGCGGGGCTTCGACGTATATTTCCAGACCGGCTCGGACGAGCACGGCCAGAAAATCCAACTCGCCGCCGAGAAAGAGGGGATCAGCCCCAAGGCGTACGTGGACCGGGTGTCCGGCCAGATCAAAGCGGTCTGGGACAGCCTGGACATCGCCTGCGACCGTTTCATCCGCACCACCGACGCCGACCATGAAAAGGCCGTGCAGGCGATTTTCAAAAAGCTCTACGAGCAGGGGGATATCTACAAAGGCAAATACGAAGGCAAATACTGTGTCCCCTGCGAGTCCTTCTTCACCCCGTCCCAGCTCGTCGACGGCAAATGCCCCGACTGCGGCCGGGAGGTCTCCGACGCCAGCGAGGAGGCGTATTTCCTCCGGCTGACCAAGTATCAGGACCGCCTGCTCCGGTTTTATGAGGAGCATCCCGATTTCATCAAGCCGGATTCCCGCCGCAACGAGATGGTGAACAATTTTCTGAAGCCTGGGCTGTCCGACCTGTGTGTGTCCCGTACCTCCTTCACCTGGGGGATCCCGGTGGAATTCGACCCGGGCCACGTCACTTACGTCTGGCTGGACGCCCTGAGCAACTACATCACCGGCCTCGGCTATCATCCCGACGGCAGCGGTCCCCTTTATCACCGTTACTGGCCCGCCGCGCTGCACGTCATCGGCAAGGATATCGTGCGCTTCCACACGATTTACTGGCCCATCATCCTCATGGCCCTGGGCGAACCGCTGCCCGAACAGGTGCTCGGGCACCCGTGGCTCCTCTTCGGCGAGGACAAGATGAGCAAATCCAAGGGCAATGTGCTCTACGCGGACGAGCTGGCCGCCCGGTTCGGGGTGGACGCGGTGCGGTATTATCTGCTGTCCCAGATCCCCTTTGCCCAGGACGGCAACATCACCTATGAGAGCTTCATCGCCGTCTACAACGCGGATCTGGCCAACACGCTCGGCAACCTGGTCAACCGCAGTGTCGCCATGGCGGGCAAGTACTTCGGCGGAACCGTCCGGCGGCCCAAGGAAACCGGGGCGGGCCCCGACGCGGAGCTCTGCGCCGCCGCGGCCGCCACGGTGGAAAAGCTCGCCGACGCCATGGATGTCTGGCACAATGCCGACGCCTTGGGCTCCGTGCTGGAGCTGGCTAAGCGCTGCAACAAATACATCGATGAGACCGCGCCTTGGGTGCTGGCCAAATCGGAAGAGAGCCGCCCCCGGCTGGAGGCGGTGCTGTATAACCTGCTGGAATGCATCCGGATGCTGGGCGTGATGCTCCTGCCGTTCCTCCCCCGTTCGGCGGAGAAAATCCTTGCCCAGCTGGGGATATCCGGCGATCTCGCCTCCTACGATGCCCTGGTGTTCGGGGAAGCGGAGGAATTCACCGTGGGCGCGCCCGAGCCTTTGTTCGCCCGTATCGACGCGGACAAGATACTGGCTGAATTGGCGGCGGAGAAAGAAGCCGCGGCCAAGGCCGCCGAAGCGTCCGCCAAGGCCGGAAACGCCGCCGGCATCGTCTCTCTGCCCCAGATCGGCATCGAGGACTTTGCCAGGGTGGAACTGCGGGTAGCCCGCGTCATCGCCTGCGAGCCGGTCAAAAAGGCCAAAAAGCTGCTCAAGCTAACCCTGGACGACGGCAGCGGCACGCCCCGCACTGTGTGTTCCGGCATCGCCAGGTGGTACAAGCCGGAGGACCTCACCGGCAAACAGGTGGTGCTGGTGGCCAACCTCAAGCCCGCGGTGCTCTGCGGGGTGGAGAGCCAGGGGATGATCCTCGCCTCCTCCGGCACCGACGCCGAAGGGAACGAGAGCGTCCGGGTCCTGTTCACCCCCGACGCCGCGCCCGGCGACCAGGTGCGGTAATCGCCATCCTCGGCCCCCCGCCGGACGAACGCGGCGGGGGGCTGTTTCATCCCATTTCCAAAGGAGTGCTCCCCATGCCCGCGATTTTCGATTCGCACGCGCACTATGACGATCCGGCATTTGATGCCGACCGGGACACACTGCTCGCCCGCCTGTTCGGTGCCGATCAGGCATGTCCCGTGGCGGGGATTGTGAACGCCGGCAGTTCGGTGGCCTCGTCCCGGAAAAGCCTGCGGCTTGCCGAACGGTTTCCCGGCCTCTTTGCCGCCGTCGGGGTGCATCCGGAGGAGGCTGCCGCCATGACCGACGCGGATCTTGCCGAAATCCGGACGATGGCCGTCCATCCAAAGGCGGTAGCCGTCGGGGAGATCGGCCTCGATTATCATTATGAAGACGCCTGTCCCCGGGATGTCCAGCTCCGCTGGTTCCGCCGCCAGCTCGAACTGGCGCGGGAGCTATCCCTGCCGGTGATCCTCCATGATCGGGAGGCTCACGGCGATATGCTGGACACCCTCACTGCTTTTTTCCCCGCCAGGCCCGGCAAGATGGACCGAGCCGGGGTGCTCCATTGTTTTTCAGGGAGCGTGGAGATGGCGGATGAGATGGTCAGGCGGGGGTTTTTCATCGGTCTCGGCGGGGCCGTCACCTTCAAAAACGCCCGAAGGGCGGTGGAGGTGGCCGCTTCCATTCCCCTGGATGCCCTGCTGCTCGAAACCGACGCGCCCTATATGGCGCCGGTGCCCTATCGCGGCAAACGCTGCGATTCCGGCATGATTGCCGCCACCGCCGCCCGGATTGCCGAGATCCGGGGGATGTCGGCCGAGACCCTCCTCGGCCGGACGCACGAAAACGCCTGCCGCCTGTTCGGGATCTCCGTGGCGTAAACACAGGGCGCTGCCGAAGCAGCGCCCTGTTCCGTTGCCGGTCAGGCCGTATACTGTTCCCGGTACCAATCGAGCACCCGCGGGAGAGCGGTTTCCAGGGTGTATTCCGTGCGGTATCCCAGCAGCGCGGCGGCCTTCTCCCCACTCGCCCGCATCCGCCGCACATCCGCCCGTCGCCCGGGCTGGATTTCGACAGGGCCGGTATAGCCGTAATACACGGCGATTTTTTCAACGAGCTCCCGCATCGAAATCTCCCGGCCGGTGCCGATGTTCACCACTTGGCCCCGGGACGCCTCGTCTTCATACACCGTCAGGAAGGCCCGGGTGGTGTCCTCGACGAACACAAAATCCCGTGTCTGTTCCCCGTCCCCCTCCAGGATAGGCGGCAGGCCCTGCAGGATCCGCCGGGCCGTCTGGGGAATGATCGCCGCATAGTCACCGGCGTTCTGCCGGGAGCCATAGTTGTTAAAGGGGCGGATGACCGCCAAATCCAAATCCAGCACGTTCCGGAAAGTCAGGGCCATCATATCGGCGGCCACCTTCCCGGCCGCATAGGGGGTGGTCGGGCAGAGAGGATGGTTCTCGTCCATCGGCTCGTATACCGCCGTTCCGTATGCCTCTGAAGTGGAGGTATGGATCAGGGTAGTGAACGCTCCCGTTTTCATAAGGGTGAGCAGGGTTTTCATGATGTCCACGTTCACCTGATAGGCGTCGATGGGATTGAAAAAGGAATATTTGAGCTGGAGAGTGGCCAGGTTGAACACCACCTCCACCTGTTCCCGCTCGATAACGGCCTGCATCACGCCGAGCTGCCGGGCATCGTCCCGTACAATCACCAGCCGGTCCCCATAAGCCTGCCTGGCGGGTTCCAGGTTTTCCAGTTTGCCCAAAAAGAAATTGTCCACGACGACGACCTTGGCCGCCCCCTCCGCCAGCAGGCGGTCGGCCAGATGGGAGCCGATGAAGCCGGCGCCGCCGGTGACGAGAACGGTTTTTCCCTTTATGCGGGGCATGGTGGGTTCCTCCTGTCAAGTGGTTTGCTGCGCGACGGCCGCGGCGATCTCCGGCTCGCAGCGCTTCATGGCGCCTAGAGTACGTTCGAGCAGGGTATCCAGCTCCCATCCGAGCTGTTCAGCTCCTCTGGCGATGACATCCCGGGAACAGCCGGCGGCGAAGCTCGGGGTCTTATATTTCTTTTTGAGTGACTTGAGCTCCATGTCCTGTACACTGCCGGACGGCCGCATTTTCGCCGCCGCCCCGATCAGGCCGGTCAGCTCATCCACCGCAAAGAGGATCTTCTCCATTTCATGCTCGGGCGCCACGTCCGACACGATGCCGTATCCGTGGCTGACCACCGCGTGGATCAGCCGCTCGCCCGCACCCTGTTCCGCCAGAATCTCCCGGGCCTTGACGCAGTGTTCTCCGGGATACCGTTCGTAATCCACATCGTGGAGAAGACCCACGATGCCCCAAAAATCCGCCTCGTCCCCGTAGCCCTGCTCCCGGGCGAAATCCCGCATCACCGCTTCTACCGTATAGGCGTGCTGCAGGTGAAAGGGCTCTCGATTGTAGTCTTTGAGCAGGGCCAGCGCCCTGTCGCGGGTCAATTCCATTTGCTTTATCCCCCTTGTTTGACATTCCACGACCATCATACCCCTCTCCGCTGTCCCTTGTCAAATCCTTTCCTGATGTCCCGGCCAGGAAGGCCGCATCCAGCTGCCGGGAGCGGATTCCGTCATCTTTCGCTTGACAAATCGCCAGGATCGCGGTATGCTTTCATATCATAGTGATTAGATAGGATTTATGGAAGGAGACTTTCCCATGTCGCATATCGCAGGTGAATTTACCGCCCTGATCGGCCATACACCGCTGCTCGACCTCCGGCGGTATGCCCAAAAACGCGGCCTCTCCGCCGTTCTGCTCGCCAAGCTGGAATATCTCAATCCCGCCGGCAGCGTCAAAGACCGCGTGGCCCGCGCCCTGATCGAGGACGCGGAGAAAGAGGGCCGTCTCTCGCCCGGGGCGGTCATCGTCGAACCCACCAGCGGCAACACCGGCATCGGCCTGGCCGCCGTCGCGGCTTCGAAGGGCTACCGCGTCATTCTGACCATGCCCGAAACCATGAGCGTGGAGCGCCGCAGCCTGCTCAAAGCCTATGGGGCCGATATCGTCCTGACCGAAGGGGCGAAGGGGATGAACGGCGCGATCGCTAAGGCGAAAGAAATCGCGGCCGTAACCCCCGGCGCGTTCATCCCGGGGCAATTTGAAAACCCCGCCAATCCGGCAGCCCATTTCGCCACCACCGGCCCCGAAATCTGGGAGGATACCGACGGCGGGGTAGATATTTTCGTCGCGGGGATCGGAACCGGCGGCACCATCACCGGCGTTGGCCGGTTCTTGAAGGCCAGGAACCCGCAAATCCAGATTGTGGGGATCGAACCCGCCGATTCCCCCGTTCTCTCCGGGGGGAAGGCGGGCCCGCATAAAATTCAGGGGATCGGCGCCGGATTTGTGCCCGCCACCCTGGACCGCACCGTCCTCGACGACGTGCTGACCGTCACGAACGAGGACGCCTTCGCCGCCGGACGGGCCGTCGCTAAAGAGGAAGGCATCCTGGTCGGCATCTCTTCGGGTGCCGCAATTGCGGGCGCGGCCCGGCTCGCCCGCCGGCCGGAAAATACGGGCAAGCGGATCGTCGTGCTTCTGCCCGACACCGGTGACCGCTATCTCTCCACCCCTCTGTTTGCCGATGCGTGAGCCGGCCAATATTACCGGGAAAGGGGCGCTGCCTGTGGGAATCCGAAACCCGATCCATACCGTCATAGCCGCCATGAGCGGCGGCGTAGACAGCGCCGTGGCTGCTTCGCTGCTGCTCGAGCAGGGGTACGAGGTGCGCGGTGCCACACTGCTCCTTCGTCCGGAAGGAGGGAAGGCCGCCGGTTTGGAAGGCCCCTCCTGCGGAAAATCGACTTCCTGCGGAAAATCGACTTCCTGCGGAAAATCGACTTCCTGCGGAAGTCGGGAGGATATCGAGGATGCCCGGGCGGTGGCCGCCAGACTGGGCATCCCTCACGACGTGTTCGATTTCACCGGCCTGTTCCAGCAGGCCGTCATAGACAAATTTGCCCGGGTATACGCCGCGGGCGGCACCCCCAACCCCTGCATCGACTGCAACCGGCATCTGAAATTCGGCGCGCTGCTGGAACGGGCGGAAGCCCTGGGCGCCGACGCCGTCGCCACCGGCCACTACGCCCGGGTGGAGGAGGATCCGGCCACCGGGCGATGGCTGCTCAAAAAGGCCCTCGATCCCGCCAAGGATCAGAGCTATGTCCTCTACGCCCTGACGCAGAGGCAGCTTGCCCATGTCCTGTTTCCGCTCGGCTGTCTGTGCAAGACCGAAGTGCGGGCCTATGCGGCGGCACATGGCTTCGACAACGCGCGGAAGCCCGACAGCCAGGACATCTGCTTTGTGCCCGACGGGGATTATGTCCGGTTTCTCGAAGAGGGGATGGGTCTTCCCAACCCTCCTGGGGATTTTCTCGATATGCAGGGGAATCCGGTAGGCACCCACCGGGGCTTCCTCCACTATACCATCGGCCAGCGCAAGGGCCTCGGCCTGGCGTTCGGAGAGCCTCGTTTCGTCATCTCCAAACACGCGGCGGCAGGCACGGTGACACTGGGAAGGCAGGAGGACCTCTTTACCCGCACCCTGTTTGCGGAGGATGTCAATCTGATTTCCCTGCCGGAGCTGACGGAGCCGGTGCGGGTAACGGCCAAAACCCGCTACAGCCAAGCCGCAGCCCCCGCCCTGCTCGAATCTTCCGGGGATTCCCGTATCCGCCTGACCTTCGACAGCCCCCAGCGGGCCGTCACCCCCGGCCAGGCCGCCGTGTTCTACCAGGGCGATGTGGTGGTGGGCGGCGGGACGATTGCCGCCAGATGAAGCCACCAGGCCAGGGCGGGGGCAGGGAGCCCTTATGCATCGACCGGATCAGGGGCCTGCCTCCGGCGTTTTCCTTCGCAGAGCGGCCGCCGGCCGCTTTTCTATTAAAAACGGCCGGGAAGCCGCCCGGGGCCGGCGGAAAGAAAGACGGGATGACGCGGCCATGAATATCACAGCGAAACGACGCCTCAGGTATCTGTCCGCTTTTGCCGCGCTGCTGCTGATCGAGGTGCTGATCGCCCTGTTTGTACACGACGCGTTTGTCCGCCCCTTTATCGGGGACGTGCTGGTAGTCGCGGTACTCTACTGTCTGGTACGGATTATCAAGCCGGACGGATGGCGGTTTCTTCCCGTCGTCCTCTTTTTGTTTGCCACCGGAGTCGAATTCCTGCAGGCGTTGGGATTCGTGCCTTTGCTGGGCCTGGAGAACTCCCGGTTCTGGCGGACCATACTGGGCTCGACCTTCGATCCCGCCGACATCCTATGCTATGCGGCCGGTTCCGCGATGCTGATGGGCTTCGAAGGGATTTTCCGCCGGCTATTTCGCCGGACTCCGCGCTGAAAGCCGCGGTGGACTTTCTGAATTACGTCCCGCCCGGACGCCTTTCTCTCCGGAACGGATTTCCAGGCCGCTGCCCTTTACAGGGATAGCGGCTCTTTTTGTCTTTCCCAGGGAATCGTCTGGGTTCGGAAGGGACAGCAAAAAGCCTTCGCCGGAAATCCGGTGAAGGCTTTTTGCTTGTGGGAAAGGCAGCCTTTGTGGGAAGGCTGTTCAAGGCACGGAGATGTGGGAGGCTCCGCGCAGAGATAGAAGCTCAATCAATTTGCGGCAGGCTGGCCGCAGCGACCGACTGGCCGACACGGCGGATCTTTTCATCCGGAAGATGCAGTTCCATCGCGGCATATTCCGGGTATTCCTCATCGAGAACCCGGCGGGCTTCCGCAATCACAAGATCGCCGCCCTCGCCCGACATCACACGGCCGAGCAGCAGGACATGGGCGATAGAATAATACATGGCATAATAGGCCAGCGCGTGGCCGAGATAAACGCCGATGGAACGGTAGATGTCCCGGGCCGATTCCCGGCCCTCCTCCATCTCCTTCTGGACCACCTTGAGCTTTTCGGCGGGAGACAAGCTCTCATCTAGGGCGATGCCGGCCCGGGGCGCCAGCTTGATGACGCTGTCTTGGGAAAAGTACTTGACGCCGCAGCCTTTATCGCCCGACCACTCGTCCACCATCGCGTCGTCCTGGAGGTCGACGGGAGCGAAGGCGAGCTCATTGAGCCAGCCGGTGATATTGCCGTCGGTATCCACGTACCCGGCCGCCTCCGAGGTGCCCATAGCAATACCGAGCACCCGATTTTCCTCGAGGCTCATGGCTCCGGCCAGGGCCGTCACGTCGCCGTCGTTGGCCACTTCCAGAGGGATGTCGCCGAGCTCTTTCGCGGCGCGTATGTAAATATCCTTGACCTTCTGGTCGAACAGGTCGCGCGGCACCTTGAGGAACAGGGAAGCGACCATGGCGCGGTTGTCCACGTAAATCCCCGCCGAGGAAACGCCGATGGCGTCCACCCGCGGCATTTTGGAAGCGGCGGTGCGGAAGGCGCTGAGGATGCCCTCAAAATGATAATCCGGGTCAGCGTTGGTTTTGGGGAACCACACGACCTCCTCCGAATAGACCGGCACGCCGTCCACGACGGCCGAAACCTTCCGGTCGCTGCCGCCCGCATCGAAACCGATCCGGCAGCCGTCCAGATGACGGCCGACCGATTGGGCGAGGGTCTTTTCCGCCGGGGTTTTGTCCAGCGGAAGGGCTACCACTTCAAACGGCTTCTCATACACGCGGCTCATGAAATCCGCGTCGAATTCCCGAGAGCCGCCGGGCTGGTAGGCGTCTTTGATAACCCGGGCCATGCCGTCGTCACCGCAGATAAACACCTTATATCCACCATAAGCCCACAGCAGCATCTTGACCGTGCGGTCGACATAGACCCGGTCGGCCTCCGCCATCTCCGGAGTACCGTGGATCCGGAAATGCCGCACCGCCATCTGGCCCTGGTTGCGCTCCACCGCCACGGCGATGTCTTTGCCGCCCGCGGCCGATTTGTCGAATGCGCGGCAGAACGCCGCCATAGGCACATAGCCCGTATCCAAAACCGGCGCGTTTTTCACCGGAATGTCGAGACCGTACAGTTTCATGCCGTTCCGCTCCTTTTACACGAGTTTCAAACGAGCTTATTACAATTTCAATATAGCAGAGCAGCCGCAAATTTCAAGGCGTTTTCCAGGGGTTTGCCGGTGAAGCCAAATTTTCCGTCCGATTGTGCAACCACGCGTCCGTCCGTGCGGATGGAGCCCCTTCCGAAATAATTGGTATGCCGGGGACCTGCTCCGCATATATTGCTGCGAGGACAAAATTGTTTGAAAGGAATGGCTGTTGAAATGAACCGATTTTTTCCTGAGGGGGCCCTATTGGATACCCCGGACAATCAGCGGCTCATCCAGTCTCCGGCCGCGCTCGCGGAGGCGTCTATGGAGGGGCGGGTCGTCGAAGCGCGGGCGGTCTTATGCGACGCGGAACACAATCTGCATGTGGAAATGCCCTGCATGGAGGGCATCATCCCTTACATGGAAGGGGCCATCGGCATCGCGGAGGGGACCACCCGGGATATCGCGCTGATTTCCCGGGTGAGCAAACCAATAAGCTTCCTGGTGCAGGGGTTCGAATACCAGCCGGACGGCAGCCGCCGCGCTGTCCTGTCCCGCCGAGCGGCCCAGGAAAAATGCCGGTTTGAGTATGTGGCATCTCTGCGCCCGGGCGATATCGTGCCCGCCCGGATCACCCGGCTGGAAACCTTCGGCGCCTTCTGCGATATCGGCTGCGGGCTGCCCGCTCTCCTTCCGATCGCAAGCATATCGGTCAGCCGGATCTCCCATCCGTCCGACCGTCTGCTCCCCGGCATGGACATCTTTGCGGTTGTTTCTTCCCTGGAGGATGACCGGGTCTGCCTGTCCCAGCGGGAACTGCTCGGGACATGGATGGAAAACGCGGCGCTGTTTTCCCAGGGGGAAACCGTTGCCGGGATCGTCCGGTCGGTGGAGGACTACGGCATCTTCGTCGAGCTGACCCCGAACCTCGCGGGGCTGGCCGAGCCTCGGGACGGCGTCAAGGTCGGACAACATGCAGGCGTTTATATCAAGAGTATCCTGCCCGAGAAGATGAAACTGAAGCTTATTCTCATCGACGCGCAGGATGTCCCCTCTTCCGCGCCCTCCCCGCCCCGTTATTTCCTGACGGAGGGGCACATCGACCGGTGGGTATATTCCCCTCCGGGCTGCGGCAAACGGGTGGAATCGGTCTTTGCGCCCGATTGCCTGGCAAACATATGAAAAAAGCCGTCCGCAGGGCGGCGCCCATACAAAAGCAGACGCGGATACAGCGATTGAAAGCCGTATCCGCGTCTGTTATACTATAAAAGGAGGCCAACTGGATATGTGTTAATGCCAGACGGATGGAGGAGGTGGCGGATATGCGGCATATTGGTACCAAACCCCTTGAAACGGAGCGCTTGGCACTGCGTCGATTTAGAATGGCGGATGCCGGCGATATATTCGCCAATTGGGCGGCCGACCCGGAAGTGACCCGGTTTTGGGGCTGGGAGCCACATCCGGACATCACGATGACACAATCCCTGCTCAAACAATGGATTCGGCAGTATGAAGATGCAGCATATTATCATTGGGCGATTGTCTGCAAGGCAAATTCACAGGCGATCGGGTACATATATCTGAACTCCATCTGCCCTGCTGACGCCAGCGCGGCCGTGCACTATCTGCTGAGCAGGACGTATTGGAATCAGGGGTTCATGACCGAAGCGTGCAAGCGGGTAATCGAGTTTGCCTTTCGCGATGTCGGATTTCTCAAAATCCATTCTCACCATCATCGTGACAATCCCGCCAGCGGCAGAGTCATGCAAAAGTGCGGCATGACCTGTATAAAGGCCGAATACCGGGCCATGGACAGCAAGCAATTGAGCGGCGAATATCTCTATTATGAGGTTGAGAAAACAAATAACATTCCTGGCCGTCCGCCTACCGCCCATAAGATACGATAAACCGGTGAGTCAAATCCTCACCGGTTTATCGTATCTTCCGTCACAATTTTATTCAGACTTTGCGGGCGCATGGGTTTCAACGGCACTGGCAACCACACAGTACGCATTCGTGAGGACGGTATCGATTCCCTGATCCAGATAGGCGAGGGCCTCTTCCGGATCATCCGCCCAGAACAGGTTGCAGCTCATCCCGTGGCGATGGGCGCGGTCAATCATCTCTTTTGTACAGGCTGTTTTGAAAAACTGGAGCTTCCGGCAGCGGTACCGGATCGCCCGATCCACGATCTTCAGGGGATCCCCTCCTCCTGCGGCACAGCAGCGGGGAATATCCGGCGCGATTTCCAAGGCGGTGCGCAGCACACTCGGCCAGCCGACGATATAGGCGTGATCCCGGCAGTCGTAAGCGTCCAGCAGCCGGACGATCGTACGGAAGGTCTCAACGTCATAGTACAGATCCTCGCGTTCATCTTCCGTCGCCCAATTCGACTTGATATGGATATTAAAAATGGTGCGGCGGGCAAACTGCCGGAGTATCTCTTCAAACCGGGGAATCCGCATCCCTCGGAACTCCTCCGATACCCGGCTGCCGATATCCAGCCGCCGGAGCTCCTCCCAGGTCATGTCCTGAATCCGGCCTGTACCGTCCGATATCCGCTCCACCCGGTCATCGTGGCAGACCACCAGCTCGCCGTCGGCCGTGGCATAGAGATCGAATTCAATCTCGGGAGCGCCCAGGGCCACCGCCGCCCCAAAGGCCGCCAGCGAATTTTCGGGCAGCCTGCCGTGCAGGCCCCGGTGGGCACAGACCCGGGGATAGGGCAAACGGCTGTCGCCGGGGATGACGCCGGGACCGGCCGGCCGGTAGGCCCAGGGTGTCCGGCCCGCCTCTACATAAAGGTCGTGCCGGATATCGGCCTCACCGTATCCATTGGAACGGCGATATTTCCAGTTCGGATCGATCTCGGCACACTGCCGTCCGACCCGGCTTTTCATATCGCAAAGAACCGTCCCGTCCGGCGCCACTATCATTGAGCACCCCCCCAGATCACTGTCTTCCCCCATACTCACAGAAGAGCGGACGAGATAGGCGTTGCAGGTGAGGGCGCAGGAGCGTCCCAGGGTCTCGAGCACGTCCTGCCGTTCCCCCCGCTGATGGGAGCAGCCGATCAGGATATCGGGCTGCCGTTTGGCCATAAAAGCCAGCATTTCCGGGAAATAAAAGTCATAGCAGGTCAGGAAGCCGAAGCGGATCCCCTCCAGATCTACCATGGTGGGTTCCCTCTCCTTCTGGGTATAGCCGGCATCCACCAACTTTTTTGCCGGTTCGGTCGGGAAAAGGTGCTGCTTGAAATAGGCTCCCGCCTCACGACCCTGCCGGTCAAAAAGCAGGGTCGTGTTCCGTAGTCTCCCTTCAAAAGGCCGGGCTATGTTCACCGCGGCTATCGCCCCGCATCGCCGGCAGGTGTCCCGTACCTTGCGGAGCAGCGGTTCGCTGAAAGCCTCCAGATCGGCAAGGTAGTCGTCCGGATTGGGATACACGCTCGGCGCGTTGCTGTATTCCGGCAGCACAATCAAGTCCAACGTATCGTCGCACCGGTCCAGTTCCCCCAAAATCCAATCGATAAAGCCCGAAGCTTCCGCAGCCTCTTTAGGGAAAAGCGGTTGCAGAATACAGACGTTCATCCGGGATACCTCCTTTTCCATGGCTGTTTGCAGGCGGATGTCCGCTTTAGTATATCGAATCCGCGTGCAAAAAACAAGTGAACTCCGGTACGGCCCCTCCTTCCGCCTATTTCCCGGGACATGAGGCCCTTGTCAGAAGGCGGGCTCCCTCCCTGATTCGGGAAATTTTTTCAAAATGGACGCGGGCTTCTTTACAATTGTCCCGAATCGGGGTAAAATGGGAAAGAGCGCCGCCGTAAGGCGGCCGGTCCGGCTGCTGGATGGGAACGGCCGTCCGATTATGGGAAAAGGGTGTGCGCAAATGGCAAACAAGATTTGGAATCCGGGGATGGAATGCATCGGCCGGAAAGAACTCGAGGCGCTCCAGCTCGAACGGCTGAAAGCCCTGGTCGATTACTGTGACCGGACGGTCCGGTTTTATCACGACCGCTTCGCCGCCGCGGGGGTGACGGCCGACAAGATCAAAACCCTCTCGGATGTACAGTACATACCATATACCACCAAGACGGACCTGCGGGATACCTACCCCTTCGGGATGTTCAGCGTTCCCCGCAAGGAATTGGTCCGCATCCACGCCAGCTCCGGCACGACCGGGAACCCCACCGTCGTGGGATATACGCGGGAGGATCTGGAGAATTGGGCCGAGCAGGTGGCCCGGTTGGTGGTCGCCGCAGGCGCCAGCGACGAAAGCCTGGTACAGATCTGCTTCGGCTACGGCATGTTCACCGGGGCCCTGGGACTGCATTACGGGTTGGAGCGGATCGGTGCCACCGTCGTTCCCACCTCGTCGGGCAACACCGAAAAGCAGCTCAAATTCATGCGGGATTTCGGCACCGATACCATCGTCGCCACCCCGTCCTATTGTCTGTATCTGGCCGAATCGGCGAGAGAACGGGCGGAGGAGTTCCCGCTCGGACAATATCGGCTCAAACTGGGGCTGCTGGGCAGCGAGGGCTGCACCCCCGAAATGCGGGATCAGATCGAACAGAGTTGGGGCGGCGGTTTCTTCGCCACCGACAATTACGGCATGTCCGAGCTCAACGGCCCCGGTATGTCGGGCGAATGCCGGGAGCGCTGCGGCCTGCACATCAACGAAGATCATTTCCTCTGCGAGATCATCGACTCCAAAACCGGCGAAATCCTTCCTTCCGGGGAAACCGGGGAGCTGGTGGTCACCAACCTGACCAAGCGGGGCATCCCCATGCTCCGCTATCGTACCAAGGACATCACCCGGATCGACTACGAGCCCTGCGCCTGCGGGCGGACCACCGCCCGGATGCATAAGATCATCGGGCGCAGCGACGACATGCTCAAAATCCGAGGGGTCAACGTTTTCCCCTCCCAGGTGGAAAGCGCCCTGATCGGCATCACCGAGATCGGCCCCCACTACCAGCTGGTGGTCCGCCGGGCGGGCTACGCCGATACCCTGGAGGTCCGGGTGGAGCTAATCGACGGCTCCCTGCTCGAACGGTATGCCGAGCTGGAGTCTCTCCAGCACCGTATCCACGACCGGATCAAGGCCATTCTCGGCATCGAGATCAAGGTCAGCCTCGTAGAACCCAAATCCATCGAGCGATTCACCGGCAAAGCCCAACGAGTGGTGGATCTGCGGGGGCAGTGAGCCGGGAAGGAGGTTGCGAATGGCCCGTCTTGAAATCCGGATTTTCAAAAAAGAAAAGAATGGTTCCCTGCGGCGGCAGATCGAGCTGCTGGAGGCCGAAATCGATGGGCAGCCGGTCCCGGTCCGTGAGGATACCGGCCGCTATGCCTACGTGTTTGAAGGAGAACCGGGAATTCATGTGATCCGGCTGCGGGAGCCAAGCCTCGCCGGCTCCGTCCTCCCCTCCCTGCTGCTCTGTCTAATGGTTTTCACCGACGGCATCCACAGCCTGTCGCCGTTTACCTGCCGGTATACCGGGGAGCTGCATTTGACGGAGGACACCGTGTTGTCGGCTATGCTGGAAGAGGTCCTCGATGCCAAAGGCCGGCCGACCGGCTTCAACCGGCTGGATGTCCGGGCGGAAAACGCCGACCTCCGGACGGTGGAGCAAGACTGCACCGCTTCCAAGGCCGAGATCCGGCGCTGGTTTGCCGCCGTGCTGCTGCCGCCTGAAATCCTGGGCGCCGCTATCATGATGATCGGGTTCCTGGCAGGGTTCAGCGCGATGGATGCCACCGGCGTTGCTGGGGCCTGTATCTGCTGGCTGTTCGCCTTCCTCTGCCTGCTCGTTCTGCTTTGGTACCCGTTTTTCCTAATCAAAAAGTGCCGCCGGCCCGGCGATGGCGGTTCCGGTCCATCGATTTAACCCTTGAAAGGATTGGTTTCATGAGCAAGACCCTGCTACTGGGCAACGAGGCCGTTGCCCGCGGACTCTACGAGGCCGGCGTCACCGTCCTCTCCTCCTATCCCGGTACCCCCAGTACCGAGATCACCGAAGCCGCCGTACAGTACGGCGAAATCTACTCGGAATGGGCGCCCAACGAAAAGGTGGCCTTTGAGGTGGCCTTCGGCGCGGCCACCGGCGGCGCCCGCAGCTTCTGCGCGATGAAGCATGTCGGCCTCAACGTCGCCGCCGACCCCCTCTACACCGCCTCTTACATCGGGGTTGGTGGCGGCATGGTCTGTGCCGTGGCCGACGATCCGGGTATGCACTCCTCCCAGAACGAACAGGATTCCCGGCACCACGCCATTGCGGCCAAGGTGCCGATGCTCGAACCCATCGATTCGGCGGAGTGCCTGGCCTATACGAAATTGGCCTACGAGCTCTCCGAACGGTTCGACACCCCGGTGCTGCTGCGCCTCTCCACCCGGATCTCCCACTCCCGCTCCCTGGTGGAGCTTTCCACGCGGCAGGACATGGAACTCCGGCCTTATACGAAGGACCCGATGAAGAACGTCATGATGCCCGCCATGGCCAAGGCGGCCCACGTCAAGGTCGAAAAACGGACCGAAGCACTGCGGGCCTGGGCTGAAACCGAGGCGCTGGAGTGCGGTGTCAACGCCATGGAATACCATGACAAGCGGATCGGCATCATCGCCGCCGGAACGGCGTATACATACGCGAAAGAGGCGCTGGGCGAGCGCGCCAGCTATCTGAAGCTGGGCCTGGTCAATCCCCTTCCCATCCAGACCATTATCGATTTTGCCCGCAACGTCGGACAGGTCTATGTCATCGAGGAGCTCGACGACATCATCGAAACCCATTGCCGCAAACACGGTATCCCGGTTATCGGCAAGCTGCTCTTCCCCCTGACCGGGGAATTCTCCCAGCGGGTGGTCCGGGAGGCGCTGCTGGGCGAGGAGCGTCCCTGCATCGATTTTGGGGAGGCTTTGCCGCCCAGGCCCCCCGTGCTCTGTGCCGGCTGTCCCCACCGCGGCCTGTATTATGCCCTGAAGAAATATAAGCTCTATGTCAGCGGCGACATCGGCTGTTACACCCTGGGCGCCCAGGCCCCCCTCTCCATGATGGATTTCAGCCTCTGCATGGGCGCCTCCATCAGCGGCCTGCACGGCTTCAACACCGCCCGGGGCAGGGAGCAAGCGAAAAAGGCCATCGCCGTCATCGGCGATTCTACCTTTGTCCATTCCGGTATCACCGGCCTGATCGACATCGCCTATAACAAAGGCATTTCCACCGTCGTGGTGTTGGACAACTCCATCACCGGCATGACGGGGCATCAGAACAACCCCCTCAACGGCAAGACCATCAACGGCGACCCCACCGTAGCCATCGATCTGGAGGCCCTGGCTCACGCCATCGGCATCCGCCGGGTGGTGACGGTGGACCCCTTCGACATCGAGGGGACCCGCCGGGCGGTGGAGCAGGAGCTCGCGGTGGAGGAGCCCTCCCTAGTCATCTCCAGACGTCCCTGCGCCCTGCTCAAGGAGGTCAAGCATAAGCCCGCCCTCACCGTGGATCCGGACGCCTGTACCGGCTGCAAAGCCTGTCTCCAGGTGGGCTGTCCCGCCCTGTCCCACGCCTCCACCGGCGGAGGAAAAACCCGGGCCGTCATCGATCCCACCCAATGCGTGGGCTGTGGCGTCTGCGCCTCGGCCTGCCGATTCGGAGCTATCAAAGGAGGGGACGCGGAATGAATGGCACTGTGCAGAACAACGTGAAAAACATTCTCATCGCCGGCGTGGGCGGCCAGGGCACCCTGCTGGCCAGCAAGCTGATGGGCAAGTGCTTCATCGGCGAGGGATACGACGTCAAAGTCAGCGAGGTCCACGGCATGTCCCAGCGGGGCGGCTCGGTCGTGACCTATGTCCGGTATGGAGACAAGGTCGACTCCTCCCTGATCGAGAAGGGGGAAGCCGACCTGCTGCTGGCCTTTGAGCAGCTCGAGGCGGCCCGTTGGCTGCCCTATCTCAAGCCGGGCGGAGTGCTGATCGCGAGCACCCAACGGATCGATCCCATGCCGGTGATCATGGGCAAAGCCGCCTATCCCGAGGATATCCTGCAGAGGATCCGGGACAAAGGGGTGCAGGTAGTGGACGTGGACGCCCTCGCCCTGGCGCTGGAGGCCGGCTCCGTCCGGTCGGTCAACGTGGTGCTGCTGGGGGTCGCGGCCCGGTTTCTGGGGTTTGAGCCCGACGTGTGGCTGGAGATTCTGCGCACCACCGTCCCCCCTCGGACCGTCTCGGTCAATGAACAGGCTTTCCGCCTGGGCTACGACGCCAGATAACGGCTAAGGCAAGCCGGTCCAAGCTGTATTTGAAGAAAGGAATGAGCCATTCGTATGCCAGTCTACCAGCCGGAGGTGGAATGTGCCTCCCGGGATTACCTCCACGCCATTCAATCCGCCCGCCTGATCCGGATGGTCCGGAACGCCTATGAACACGTCCCTTTTTATCGGCAAAAATTCGATGATATAGGGCTGGCGCCCGGGGACATCCATTCCATCGATGATGTGACGAAACTGCCTTTCACTGTCAAGACCGATCTGCGCGACAACTATCCCTTTGGTCTCTTCGCCGTGCCGCAGAGCGAGCTGGTCCGTATCCACGCCTCCTCCGGCACCACCGGCAAACAGACGGTGGTGGGGTATACCCGGCACGACATCGACGTGTGGGCCGAGGGCGCGGCCAGAGCGCTGAACGCCGCCGGGGCCACTAGAGAGGACATCATCCACGTCTCCTACGGCTACGGCCTGTTCACCGGCGGCCTGGGGCTGCATTATGGTGCCGAGCACATGGGGGCGACCGCCCTGCCGGTTTCCTCCGGCAACACCAAGCGGCAGGTTCAGATTTTGCAGGATTTCGGCTCCAATTTTCTCTGCTGCACCCCATCCTACGCCATGTTCATCGGCGAGACGGTCCGGGATATGGGGATCGATCCCCATTCCCTCAAGCTCCGGGGCGGCCTGTTCGGCGCCGAGCCCTGGACCGACAACATGCGCCGGGAGATCGAACGTCTGCTGGACATCCGTGCCTACGATATTTACGGCCTGTCCGAGATCGCCGGACCCGGTGTCTCCTATGATTGCGAGCTGCAGAACGGCCTGCACGTCTGTGAGGATTATTTCTATCCCGAGGTCATCGATCCCGATACGCTGGAGCCGCTGCCCGATGGGGAGTACGGCGAGCTGGTCTTTACCTGTATCGGAAAGGAGGCTCTGCCTCTGATCCGCTACCGCACGCGGGACATCTGCGCCCTCTACCACGAGCCCTGCGCCTGCGGGCGGACAACGGTGCGGATGACCAAGCCCCGCGGCCGCAGCGACGACATGCTCATTATCCGGGGGGTGAACGTCTTCCCGTCCCAGGTGGAGCATGTGTTGCTCGAGCTGGGTATGGATCCGAACTACCTGATCCTGGTCGATCGCAAGAATAACCTCGATACTATGGAAGTACAGGTGGAGATGAATGCCGCCCTGTTTTCCGACACCGTGCGGGATCTCGAATCCACCGAAAAACGGATCGAGGGCGCGCTGCAGAGCACCCTCAACGTTCACGCCCGGGTACGGCTGATGGAACCGGGATCCCTGCCCCGGTCGGAGGGCAAGGCCAAGCGGGTCATCGACAATCGGAAGCTTTGATACCGCGCCGTTTTTCTGGCGTAGCCATATATGGGTGCGTAAATTGGGAACGCTGCCGTATGAATGAAAGGGAGGGCCACGGACTATGATCAAACAATTATCGATTTTTGTGGAAAACAAAGCCGGCCGCCTGGCGGAAATCACCGCCGAACTGGCGAAGGCGGGGGTGGATATCCGCGCCCTGTCGGTCGCGGACACGACCAATTTCGGCATCCTGCGGCTGATTGTGGACAAACCCGACGAGGCCGAGCGGATTCTGCGGGAGGCGGGGCTCACCGTGTCCCTGACCGGCGTCATCGCCGTGGGCATCCCCGACCAGCCGGGCGGGTTCGCCGCCGCGATGCGGGCGCTTGCCGATGCCTCGATCGACATCGAATACATGTACGCTTTTATTTCCCGGGACGAGGGACGCGCCTGCGTCATCCTGCGGGTGGAAGACAATGCCGCCGCTGTAGCGGCTCTCGAGAAAAACGGCATCCAGTTGTTGGGCGAAGACAAGGTATATTCCATGTGACCCTTCAAACCCCGGCCGCTTTAGAAACCACAGGGGAGACCGGCGCCGTGTGCGCCGGTCTCCCCTGTTCCTTTTTATCGCGCCCTGCCTCGCCGCAGAAGGGTGTGGAGGACGAACGGCTGATGATGTTCCGCCAAAATTCCGGGGCCGCCGCCTCTTGTCCCTTATCGTTGGTTTGGATGGTCACGCGCTTGCGGTTTTCCGGAAAGAAGACAAGGCCGGTCTTTCCGCTATCGCATTCCGGCCTCCGCCGCATTGGTCACAAATCCGTATTCTTATAACCATCCGCCGGTTTCTCTCCCCAACCGTCCAGATCCGCCTTCTGCATGGCCTGGACGATGCGGGCCTCCAGCGGACCATATCGGCCGGACAGCTCCTGCAGCAGCGTTTTCATCTCTTCGCGCCGGGTATGTCCGTCCGCGGGACAACGGGATTTGACCACTGGAAGCCCTTTCCGGCGGACATAGGCCGCGATCTCCCCCTCCTCCAGGAAAACGAGGGGCCGGATCAGGGTCAGCCCCCGGCGGTCGAGCAGGGTTTTCGGTGAAAAGCAGCCGAGTGCCCCCCCGCCCAGCAGATTCATCAAGAAGGTCTGGGCCGCGTCATCCTGATGATGCCCGAGAGCCACCACGTTGCAGCCCACATCCTGAGCCGCCTGATGCAGCGCACCGCGGCGCAGCCTGGCACACAGGCTGCAGGGGTTCTTCTCCCGCCGGTCCTGAAATACGGTCTCATAGATGTGGGTACGGCGAAGGAGATAAGGAATGCCCATCGATGCGCAAAGATCCGCCACCGCGCTGTAATCCCCCTCCCCGCCCTCGAACCCAGGATCGAGGGTGACGGCGGTAATGGAAAAGGGGTGCGCAGAAAATTCATGGAAGGAGGCCAGCAGGGAGAGCAGCGCGATGCTGTCCTTTCCCCCCGAGACCCCGACGGCTACCCGGTCACCCGGCTTTATCATGCCGTAGCGGTATATTGCCGCCTGCAGCCGGGGCAGCAGCGTTTCCCCCATCCGTTATCCCTCCCGCGTCCGATGTCCCGCCGTGCTACCGATCCGACGTTTTTTTATTATAGCAGAGTGCACCCCGCATGGCAATGGCGGCCCTCCAAACCCCGGGAAAGGCTTGACCGGATACCTTTTTTGCCCTATACTGGAAGGAGCGGGAAATACAGGGAAATATACCCAATTTGGACAAGGAGGGACCGTTATGCCGAAGAACCCCTACACTCTCGGAACCGAGAATGCCTCGAAGCAGCTGCTGCGGGATCTGTACATTGATCTGCGCGCCAAGGCCAATTTCTGGTCAGCCCTTACGAAACAAACACCGCAGGCCCGCATGGGGTATATCGGCCAGCATCTGGTAAGCGTCGTCACCGGCTACCAAGGCGCACGCACCGGTGCCCGAGGCCGAGACCTGATCCTCCCCGAAAATGCCCATGGGGAGATCAAAACATGCTACCGTGTGGATCAGCTCGGTTCCTGCAAGGACTGCCATGCCGCCGTCTCCAGCATCGAGGCCGCATGCTCTATCTGTGGCTCAGAAAATATCGACCGGAAAAAGGATTCCAAATGGCTCATCAACATCCGCGACGATGCGGAATTTTCCCGGATTTTAGAGCCGGCCTATTACTATTTCGTCCTGTTCGAGCCGATTGAAAACCACTCCGATGTCCAGGTCTCCATCTGGCAGGCGGATCCGAAGACCAAGGGCTTTGCCTATATGCTGATGGATTACTACCTGAATATCCGTCCTGCTTCCGAGTCTCACGCGGCGCTGGACTTATGGCCGTATCACATCAAATTCTGCCTGACCCAGCCGACGCTGATCTACCGCTCAACCATCACGGCGGCGGGTAAAATCAAAATTTCGGTTTTTCCCACGCGGGGCAACACACGGATAGACGAGCTCCCTTCCCTTGATACATTTGCACAATCCACCACTCTCAAACGGGATTTGCTGGTCTCCCTGGTCCAGGAGCTCACTCCAGAGGTGCGCACTTCCAGAAAAAACAAGCGCGACCTCCTCGCCTGCATGGAGGAATACCGGATCAAAAACCGCCTTGACAACACCGCCCTCTGCGACTTTCTGGTGTCCAGAATCTATCTTCCCCGGCTGCGTTCCCACCTCAGCCGGATCCCTCCCCATCTCCTCAGCGCCTTTCCGGAGCTGAAAGAAAACAGTCCGGCCGCTTAAGCTGCCGAGTCAGACGGGGCGGAGCCTACAGGCTCCGCCCCGTTCCTTTATATGTTCTCCGGTTCCGTTTCCCCGGCCGGCCCTGCTGCCGAAGCCTTCCGGATCCGCTGCTGGGCCTTCCGGTGATATTCCGGATCTACTTCAAAACCGACGAATGCCCGGCCGGACTGTTTGCACACCACCGCCGTGGACCCGCTGCCCATAAACGGATCGAGTACCAGATCACCGGGCCGGCTGCTCGCAAGGACCAATCGCCGGATCAGCTCCAGCGGCTTCTGAGTCGGATGGATCCGGTCCTTTTCCCGATAAAAATTGATGTCGTTCCACACATCCGTGTAGCCCATCTGCGGATTGAACGTGATGGCCAGGCGCTCATAAGGGTAGGTGAACTCCAGGATGGCCTGCAGTTTATCCCAATATTCCGGGGTGGGAAGCTGCTCACAGACGTTATCTCCCGTGTAGATACTCCACATCCCGCCGCCGTTTGATTTGACCCCCAGCCGTTCATTGATTTCCTTGGCCGTCAGCCCCCGCTCCTGCTGCCGCCGCCGAAGAAGCTGGCGGACAAAGGGTTTGGGATCCTTATAGAGAAAAAGGATGCTCTCCGTGACGTTGGGAAACATTTTGTATTTCCTGGTCGCCCGCCCGGACACCGCCTGGATCCCCTTGTCCACCACAATCTGCTGGCGCAGCCGGATCCCCTCTTTTTCGAGATGGGGAAGCAGCAGGGACAGGATCCGGAAATACCCGAACAGATACATGCTGCCCCCCAGGCGCAAGACACGCGCAGCTTCCTGGAACCAGGTGATCGACCACGCGATATATTCCTCCTCGGTGCGCCACTGATAATCCCACTTTTCCCCCACCACTTTGAAATAGGGCGGATCGGCGACGACCAAGTCCACCGTTTCGCCGGGGATCCGGGCCGCCATGCCGGGGATACAGTCCTCCGGATAGATGTGGTTGCGCCTCAACCTGCTTCTTCCTTTCCCGGGCGGATGCCATTGTCCGGCTCCGACCCTTCAAACTCCAGCACCATCACGTGTTCGCCGTGGACATCCCGCTCTCCATTCGGCCGGAACCCAAAACGTTCGTACAGCCGGATAGCCGTCCGGTTTTCCGGATACACACTCAGGTACAGCGTGCCGCAGGCGTAGGCCTTCCGGATCCGACGGATGAGCCGGGGCAAAAACGCGGTGGCGAGACCCTGGCCCTGATACCGTGCATCGATGAGCAGACGGTCCAGCCACACCCGGCCCCGAGGCGGTTCATCCTCCCAAAGGCCATACATCGCAAATCCCACGGCTGTCTCTTCCAGGCACAGGAGCACCGGGCGCCAACAGGGGACCTCAGCCGCCTCCATAAGGCATTCATGCACCGTTTCGATAAAGCCTTCCTGTCCTAAAGCGACATGCAGGCCACAGGCTTTCTGCCGGTTCTGCGGCGTGACCGGTTCGATCCGATACCGCACGGTTATCCCTTCTCTTTCGTCCTGTTCCAGGACTGCGGGGCCCCCTGATGCGGGCGCCCAATGTTTCTATTTTAGCACGCTTTTGCCGGAATGGCAAACCTCTTTTGTGAATATTCCGCGACAGTTAGCAGGCATATACCACCAAAATCACAGATGAAGCCCGGCCCGCAGTGCGATCGTCAGCCGCTCCGCCACGATCCGGTGCCCCTCCCGGCCCGGATGAAGCGGATCGGGCGGAATCCAGCCCGTCGAATCGATGAAGAGGACATCCCGGTGGTGCTGCCGGTTGTAGGCTTCCACCAGGGCCCTCAGCGCCTCTGGATGGGCGCCGCAAAAAGCGCTGAGGGCGACGACCTGGGCGTTCGGGCAGCGAGCGAATACCTGGTCGAGGAGACGGCGGTATTCCGCCGCGTAGTCTTCCGCCGAAGCTCCTCCGTCGTTCGCCCCGTGGTTGATGAGGACAATCGCCGGCTCGGGCGTGACGGCCGGCATCCCCTCGAAGCAGAAGGGATACGCGGCGGCGGCATTGGGAACCCCGCCGCAGCCGCCGTGCGTGACACCGACCGCGCCATACCCCATCATGATCGGTCTCATATCCAGCGCCTCCGCCGTCAGCCAGGCGTATCCGGCCGTTACATCGTCCTGGCTGGGCCGGTTCATCTGGTCGTTGTCGGGATAGGGACGGCAGCCGTCATCGATGAGAACCCCTTCGGTAATGGAATCCCCGACGAATTCGATCACCGGGCGGGTATCCTTTTCGAGAACGGCCTCCCGCCGTGCCTCGAGCCCCAGGAATGCGATCCGCCCCACCAGCGGAGCCCGCCACCGCGCTTGCTGCTCCACCGCCCCTTTGTATATCACACGCACCGTATGGGGGCCCTCCCCCTGCGCCATGACCCGCAGATACGGAGCCAGGGGGGCTTCCGCCCGGGCGCCGCCGTCCACCGAGATCCAAACGTGGGGGACCGGATGCGCCGTCCCCTCCATATCGAACCGCAGGGTCGCCAGTTCCCCATAGAAAGCCGCCTCCAGGTAAGCGCCGGCCGCCGTCGCCACCGCGCGGTTCCCATCCAGGACACCCCATCTGCCTGTCAGGCGGACCGCCGGGGAATCAAAGCCAATCCACATCCATATCCTCTCCTATGTATAGGTTTAACCGGGCGCCGGTCCTTCCCGCGGCTTGCCTGCCGCCCGGTTCGGGCAAGCCCAACCGCATCATACCGCATTCCGGACGGTTTTTCAAGCCGCCCGGCATACAGCCGAAAGGGATTGTACAGGCACTTTCCCCGGCCAGCCGCATACACTGGTAGGGAGGTGGTCATGGACGGCAGCGGACGATGTTCAGCACCACGCCGGCATCGGATAGATCCACCACCCCGTAAGTCCCTCCGGCCCGCAGGGATCCGGGATTGAGGATATGCAGGCCGTCTTCGTAATCGGTCAGGGGCCGGTGCGTGTGTCCGTAAAGGAGAATATCCGCGCCCCGTTCCCTGGCTGCGTATACCACCCGGAGCGGATCGGTCTTGACCCCGTAAAGGTGTCCATGGGTGAGAAAAAACCGCTTGCCGCCAAAGCATTCCTCCCGGGCATAGGGCAGACCCGCCGCATCCGGGGCAAAGTCGCCGTTTCCCCTCACCGGATAAAAGGCAAGGCGAGGGAATGCGGCGGCCGCGGCCGCAAGGTCGGCGGCGCCGTCCCCCAGGTACAGCACCGCGGCTGCCTCGGGCTGAGCGGCCACAGCGCGGTACACCGATCCGGCATCCCCGTGGCTGTCCGACAAAACCAATAATCGAAGCACCTGCTTTGCCTCCTTTGCGGAGGTTCCCCTCCGGTGTTTCACATAAATGCCTCCAGCCCGTCATATGATGAAAACAGGCCGAGTGGAAAGGATGATCTGCATGAGTCAAGTCACACCTGATCAATTGAAAGCCCTGCTCGCATACGCCAGCAAACGGCTGGGGACCACTCCCGAGCAGCTCGAAAAAACCGTTACCGAAGGAAATCTGTCTGCCCTGGCGGGCCGGCTCGACCCCGAAAACGCCGCCAAGCTGAACGCCATGACGGCCGACCGAAGCAAGGCCGAACAGCTTCTGCAGTCCCCCCAGGCGCAGCAAGCGATTGCCAAGCTCCTGGGAAACACGAAACCATAACACACGACCGCCAGGTTCTATAAGAGACCAAACCGGGGAAACGGGAAGGGGAGAATTCCGAATGGACGACCTGAACAAAAAAATCAGCGATTTGCTCGGTTCCCCGGATGGTATGGCACGGATCCAGAGCATGATGGAGGCGCTGGGCATCGGCGGGGATGGCGGCGAATCCGCGCCGGTGTCCGACAGTCCCATTCCGGCGCCCGCTCCCGAGACGGCATCCCCGCCGCCTGCGGCGCCGGCGGCATCCGGCGGCGGGATGCCGGACTTGTCGGCGCTGCTCAAGCTTGCGCCCCTGATGGGAAACCTGAACAAAGACGATGAGAACACCGCCCTGCTCAAGGCCTTGCGGCCTTATCTGCATGGAGATCGGGAAAAACGGCTGGACGATGCAATCCAGATCCTGCGGATCATGAAGGTTCTGCCCCTTATTCAGGAGAAAGGGCTCTTTTAAGTTGGACTGACCAGACGGAGAGGAGGAGACGGCATGGAAACAGACATCATGAGAATGCAGCGGGAGGCCGAGCAGCGGGTACGGGAACTCCGCGAGCAGGAACGCCGGGCAGCACATACGGGAGAGCCCCGCGGCCGCACGGCGGAGGGGCTGGCCGAAAACCGGACGGAATGGATGCATGCGTCGGGATTCCAGCCGCTCTCGGAATACAAGGCCCGCCATATGCCACGGCAGCAGGCGGCGGAGCGGCCAAAGCCGGAGCCCATCCAGGAAATCGCCAAATGCCCCCCGGAAAAGCGGGGTGACGGTGGTTTGCTGTCGGCCTTCGGAAGTGATCCGGAGCAGCTCTTTCTGCTCCTCCTGGCCTTTTTACTCGTAAAAAACGGTGCAAGAGTGGAGCTTATCATAGCGCTGCTGTATCTAGCCATGTAAATCCGGCGGCCTTTTGGCCCCCGCCGGACGATCACACGCATCCGGATCCCTTCCGGGTGCGCTTTTTCATGTGTCCCCGCTCGTTTTTAGCGGCCCGGGGACCTCCGCCTCGCCATACAGGCGCGGAAAAAGACGGATATGGGCGGTGTTCCCCATGGTATGGAAAAGGGCGGATCGCCCTCGGCCGTCTTTCCGTCTTCTCTACATATACCGATACGTTTTCCTCTTCGCCACAAGAAAGGCCAGCGAAATCATACAGGCAAACGCCTCGGCGGCCGTTATGGCCCACCAGATCCCGTCCAGGCCGAAAAGCAGGGGCAGGATCAAAACCGAAAGCATCTGGAACACCAGCGTCCTCAGAAAAGAGATGGCTGCCGATACGAGGCCGTTATTCAGGGCCGTGAAGAAGGCGGAGGCAAAAATGTTGAATCCCGCCAGAACGAAGGAAAAGGCAAATATGGAAAAGGCATGCCGCGTCATCTCCAGCAGCTCTGCGTCATACCCAACGAAAACGGCCGCCAACGGCAGGGCCAGTATTTGTGCGACGAGCATCATCAAGACGCCGGCGATTCCCATGAGCAACAGGCTTTTGCGGAGCAGGCTTTTCAGTTCCCCGGTGTTTTCCGCGCCGTAGTGATATCCCACAACGGGAGCCATCCCAATCGTATATCCAATGAAAATCGCAATAAAAATAAACTGGATATACATCAGGACCCCATATGCCGCCACGCCGTTTTCACCCGCGAATTTGAGCAGCCTGACATTATACAGCATGCTGACAAGCGACCCCGATATGTTCGTCATCAGCTCAGACGAGCCGTTGGCACAAGCCTTCAGCAATACCCTGCCTTCCGGCCGGGCCTTTGTGAGGCGCAGAAGGCTGCTGTTGGGCCGCAGGAAATAGAGGAGCGGCAGGACCCCACCAATGCACTGGCTGATTCCGGTGGCGAGCGCGGCGCCGCCGACCCCCCATCGAAATCCCGCCACAAACAAGGCGTCGAGCGCCATATTGGTGACACCCGCGGCGACGGTGGCCGCCAGGCCGAGCTTGGGTTTTTCCGCCGCCGCCAGAAAGGTCTGAAAGACATTCTGCAGCATGAACGCCGTATTGAACAGCAGCACCACCCGGCCGTAAACCACGCAGTCCTCGATCATGGCGTCGGTCGCTCCGAGCAGATAGGATATCGGCCGTATGAACAGCACGCCGATAACCGACAAGACGATCCCGGCGGCCAGGGTCAGCTGGATCATCATGGAAAAATACCGGTTGGCCTTCTCCCGATCCCCTTCGCCGATGGTTTTCGCCACCAGTGCGCTGCCGCCGGTCCCGATCATAAAACCGAACCCGCCGAGAATCATAATGAACGGCATCACCAGATTAATGGCGGCAAAGGGCACCTTACCGACGAAGTTGGACACGAACAGCCCATCCACCACCCCATATATCGAGGTGAATACCATCATCACGATCGGAGGGAGGCTGAATCGCCATATTTTTTTGTACGTAAAATGGTCTGATAACTGGATTCTCATCGTGTCACCCTTCCGGCGCCGGTCTCGGCGCATGGATACCCCTCTTCCGCATACTCATGTGGCCAAATCGCGCATGTGTCTTTCGAGCGCGTCGGTATATTGGCGGAACAGCCCGATAAAGGCGTCCTGCTCGGCTTCGGTCAAATCCAGTAGGGACTTCCGCTCGGCCGCGATCACCTTATCCACCGTCCGTTCCGCCAGTTCGGCGCCTCTCTCCGTCAGGCGGATCGGCTTGCTGCGGCGGTCATCCGTCCGGAGCCGTTCGATATACCCTTCCGCCTCTAGATTCTTGAGAGCCGAATTGACCGTTTGCTTCGGCTGATATAGAAGATCGCCGATCTCGCTCTGCGTCAGAGCGGCGCTGTCCGCGCGAAGGGTATATAAAATCCAAAAAGCACACTCCGGCAGCCCCAGGCGTTTGGCTACGCCGCGGTAGAGGTTGTCGTTTTCCTTGAGGATGTTGTTGTACTCGGACAGCCGTTTCCCTGTCTCCCGTTGCGGCATCTCTCCACCTCCAAACACAAAGTCCGATTTCGGACTTTGTGTAGTATAGTCCGATTTCGGATATTTGTCAAGGGTTTATTCTGAAAAATATACTGTAACGCAAAAAGAAGCCCCAAAGCCGGTGAAAGGCTCTGGGGCTACGTCCCGTCTGCGGCGCCGCCCGCATCGAGAGCTAAACAATTCTGTTTATGTCTTTTTTCTTCTTGTTAGTCCTGCTTTTGTGATTATACGATGTATCTGTATTATCTAGTGCTAAGCCGCCCGTATTATCATTCTGTTATCGGAATGGATAACAAGAATAATTTCAGTGGGCTTTATAAAATTGACAAAATAAGGTGCTACGTTTCTTCGGCGCCCATGCCGTTATTCTGTTTGGAAATTTAATGTGTAATCACCAAGTGTAATAATAAGCGTAGGCGTTTTGGATGTGGCGGCAAAACCATCCTTATATTTGGTGTATGCCGTAACTGCATTGCCGGCGTTTTCAGCTGTAGCAATCTCATAAATCGTACTTTTTGAATTTTGAGTCGTGAGTTTGTATGTCCCATTGTAACTCTTATCGTTAGTCTTATCGGTAATGGAAAATTCCCCGTCTGACGCAGAACATATAAGATCAACTACGACAAGTCCCTCAATCTCTTTATGCATTTCATAATGCTCGGAAGCGCAGCCTACAACAGATCCATCTTCATTGGATTGGATAAGCGTTAGTTTCCATTCATATCCTTCAATTTTTACAATATCAGAACTGCATCCAGCAAGGGTAAGAAACAGAAATAAAAACGCGACTAATATGAAACTTACTTTTCTCATTACGTCTCTCCTATTCATCCGTAGAGATGTTCTATAATAACATATAATCATAAATTTTTCCACCTGTTTTGCGGTCAATGTATATAGCAATAGTCAGATTTCTACTTTTACCCAAAACCCGGTAACATTCTCTCTCTACATAAAAAGCGGCTTGAAATCAAACGATCTCAAGCCACCTAAAAGCTATAATGTATTATTCCCACTCGACCATCAAAGAAAGCCGGAAGAAGAGCGGTGCCGCCAGAGCGGCGGGAGGGGCCTCGCCCCGACAGCGCTTCTTCCAGAGGAAACACGCTGTGTTTCCTCATTCCCACTCTATTTTTAAAGTATTATCTCCTGTGTTTTTGGTGTCTTTTCGTGCCTGAAATGGCCATTTTATCTCACTAATTCCAGCCATTTTCTTGTGATTTAACTGTTCCGTGTACCTTTTGTGTACCCCAAATCAGGTCTTTCATTATTACTAAAAAGGAGATGACAACCAAAACTACACTGAAATTATACCATATATAAATCCTGTTATCAATCGTCGGCGCGGAGCTTCACTTTTAGTTTGGAGGTCTGCACCGCTTTTTTTATTTGGAGGTGTCTTATGTCAGAATATCGACTAGAATTAAAGCAAATTGTAGATTATCCACGCTGCCGGATTTACCGGCAGTTCATACAGAACCTAATCTCGGACCGGAGCATTCGCCTTGGAGACAGCTCCGGTCTTTTTTATTACACCGTCCTATGCAGCTACGCAAATTTCCGCACGTCATACAAGCGCATAGACGGTATCAGCTATACCATATACCCTGGCGAATGGCTGTGCCGGGTCAATGAGGTGGTCGAATGGTTCCGTACCCGTTTCCAGCATCAGGCGCTCGATATTCTTCAGGATTTGCAGGAGCGCGGCCTAATTGCCTATCGCCTGCTGGGACGTGGAAAGCTGATAAAAGTCAAAATACTCGGCTGGCAGAAGCATAACCGTGTCTTGGAATACAATGCGCCCTGCGCCAAAGATACCGTTTTTTTCTTCCTGCCGGTATCTGAGGCCAACGAACTGGTCGGCAGAGGGCGCTGTTCTGAAATGGACGCTCTGCTGGATATGTGGATCAACACGGTGTATAACGACGAGCAGGTGCAGGGATCCGATGCCGGCCCGGTGGTCTATCTGCGTAACGGCACAGGCAGTCCTTTGCTCGGTTATGCCGAACTTGCACAACGCTGGGGCGTATCCAAAGCAACGGTTGGCCGGTATCTCGGCAAACTGCGTGATTTCGAATATATTACTGTCTTGTCTTACCCAGGGACGCATGGAAGCGTTATCTGCCTGAATAACTACCTGTCCACCATGTTTGAAGTATCCGATGTACTGGTGGATAAAGATGAGATTGCCATGGTGCTGCATATCGGCGTCACCTTGCCGGATACGGATAAAACAGAGAGTCTTACGGCGTTTCAAAAAGCGCGGATAGCGTTTCAGAACCGTACATGGAACCTGTGCTGGAAAAAGTCGGGGAAATCCTGATAGCACAAGGGTTTCCGTGTACTTCCTGCCCACATATCCGGTATAAGTTATTACCATTATTCCCCGATTGCAAGGAAGCAGTTTTTAGTATCTCCGATGATATGCCCGGATACAGGGCTTTGCTGTTGATTTTCTGTGGAGAGGAACATACGCTGTTCCGCTTTGAAATACGATTACTGCCGGAGGTGGAACGTCAATGAAAAAGACAAACCAACAAACAGAAATGGAAAATCCGCTGTACCATGATACATGGATGCTTTTGCGGAAATACAGGGACGTGGTGTGGAGTCTGGAACTGTCGGTACAGCAGGTGCGCCGCCAGTTTCAAATCGAGTTTGGCAGCAGCATTGAGGATTTTCTGGAGTCCATCTATCTCGCCGGTGTGGTTTTTGCGGATACCGGCATTCAGGAACACGCCCGAAGCATTGAGCGAAGCTATAAAATGCTCAAACTGATAGAAAACGCGGTCAATCTGCTGAGGAGCAAGCATAAATTCGGGGAGACCTACTACTGGATACTGTACTACACCTACCTTTCCCCTCAGCAGTACAAAAACACAGAGGAGATCATCGAGCTGCTTCAGCCGCATATTCAGGATATTAGTTACCGCACCTACTTTCGCAAGCGAAAAGAAGCGATTGAATCGCTTTCGTCAGTCCTTTGGGGCTATACTTCCCGAGACAGCTTAAATCTTTTGGAGCAATTTTTCCCAGAGAACGAAATAGGCAGATATCCGGCATGACATTGGCACGGTTTTGCGATTGTGGCGTAAATCTCTCCATGATAAAATGAGTATGCTGAAAATTGTATCGAGAGCCAGAAAAGGCAGTAAATGGTGTTCTTTTATTGCCTTTTCCCTGCTCTCGACCGGCAAGCCGCTCATTCTGTGGGCGGCTTTACTCATTAAAAGGAGGATTTAATTTTCTCCCTATGCCTATTAACAAGCCATCTTTTTTGATGTACACATCTGAAAAGAGTTCCCCTATCTCCTGTTCGGCGGCAGAATTTTGAGTATGGATGCGATTATCGAGGCGAGGCTTTGGGCCAATCTGCGTGCCTACGGTGTGCCCGGCGGTATTATAGTGCCGAATCACCTACTACCGAAACAATATGTGAAACTGCTTGGAGAGCACCTATTTATTCCCAAAAAAGAACATCTCACCCATTTTGAGAGACGGGCAAAGGCTTGAGAGATAAGGTGGGAAAATTTAAGTGCCACGGTATTATGGAAGCTATTTTTTCAGAGATTGTGGGTCAGTTCCAGTAGATCATACAGAACATACAGTAAGAGGCACACGCGCCATGAAACGGAAATTATCACCGGCAATGATTCAAAAGCAAGAACAGATGAGACAGCAAACAGTTGAGAAAGGAATGCAAATTATTCCGCGGCAGGATCTTCCTTTTGTCGAATAGGATAGATAACGAAATGTCAATGTTTCAGCTTATTTTAAAGTTTGGCGAGAGTGTGAAGTTAGAGGATTTCGCGGTTGACTATCTTCGTTTTCAACCTCATAATTAATACAATTATGTCCAGCCAAGTGATAGATTGAATTCATTTCTTTATAGTGATGAAGAATGAGCTGTACCATTGCTTTCAGTGGAGGAAGAGTCTTTACTTTGCACCCATAAATATCTATTTCGATTGTGTCGGATAGGAACTCACTGATATCAATACGCTTGCCTTCGTATTCGCCCCAGAACATGTCGAAGTTGATGTCAATTTCGATTTTTTGATTTTGGATTCCTTTTATATATGGTGGTATTTGGTGTGATTGACTGACACAAAAAATTCTTGTGTTTCGTTGATTATTCAGATCTATAGTAGATCTAAAACCGGCAGAAATCAAAATTTTTTCAAACGGTTTCATATTACATCTAGGTATTAAAATATCTATATCACTATATTTTCTTCTACCAAGTGATTGATATGCTAGGTAAGATAAAGCATCCCCTTTAATTAGCGAGTATGGTATTAGAATGGAATTTTGCCATAATTCTTTTGTTTGACTAAAAAGATAAAGCGAACGTACCCAACCTGGCACATCCTTAACTTGCTGCTTTTGCACATTCAAGTTTAATCATCACTTTTGCTTTTAATAATATTACATGTTTGATCCAGATCCTCATAATTCTTTACATAGTCTAGTGTATACATATCTACAGTTTTTGAAATTGAGGAAAGTATATTTAAAAATCGAGTACTAAAATTGCAATAATACGGTGCAAAAAGATTTTTCATCAAGGCTTCCAAACAATTTTTATTTGTATGACAAAAAACGTTTTGTGAATTATTTATTACAAAGAGTTTTCTTACCAAAATGGAATAATAGCAGAATAATTCAGCTTTTTTAATATGTCTTGTTGTTCATGAACAACCAACATGCCCGTATCCTCCTAAAAGTAAATCCACCGGCTTAACAAAGACGCTGGTACCGGCCACACCTAAAGGGCGTGTAAAGCTATCTTCGATGCTCTGCTTCTCCTCTTCCCTATTGATTACCATAGTCAGATTTCCTCTCTCTTTTTTCTGCGGATCCCTAAAGCTTTTCGGAATCCCCGGCATAGCGAGGAAACTCTATGCAAAAATAATGGCAGGTGGCGGTTGGAGCCACCTGCCATCCGCCGGAAACATGGATCGATTTAGCAGCAACTGATTCTGTCACAACCCACGGCATTGCTGGAAGCCGCAAATAGTGCATATTCCGCCAAATCAATAACGCGCACAACAGGTGATTTCCACATATTCTGACCTCCTTTCTCAAATGTAAATTAATTACATATAAATATGTAATTAATTTTTAGCAAGAAGTGGATTTTGCTGAATTTTTATTGCCTCTTTAAATATAAGCCTTTTCTGATAATTCTGTGGATCAATAATCTCACTCTGATATTTTTCCAGACTTGGTAGCAGTTTTAAAATTATTTGTTCAACGCATACCCTAGCGTTTTTAATATTCACAATTTTCATATATGCTTTAGCAAGCAGAAGAAGCATCCTTTCATCCGGTTTATCAATGTTCTTCAAAATATCTATACTATTTTGAAAATTCCCCAAAAACTGCTCTATGTAAGAGATGGCCAATACATAGGTGTTAGAATCCTCATAAAATAACTTGTATTTAAAAGCTTCTTGATACGCAGCATTAATATTTCCTTTAAACAAATGATATCTGCAACCAGTGGAATATTGTTGAAATATCATTTTATTCGTGTTACTTATTTTGTCAAAACAATACTTCGCTTGTTTATAACCTCCTTTATGAATAGCCAAGCAAGCATTATAATATAAAAGATCATCATATAAAGCATCCATTAGATTATCCACATCAATCTCAGTGCGGCAGATAAGTGATGAAATAATCAAACGATTTTCATCCATTTTTTTCAGATTGTTTAAATCAAAAAAATCCATAATAATTTTATACAAAAATACATATTCAGCCGGAACATAAGATTGGAATATAGATTTCGATATGGTTGTTATTTGGGGCTTTTTCCTAGATATATAGTTCCCTATCAATTCCAAATCTGAAACAAAATTAGAACTCAAGGAATACCAGTCTACATTGTCAATGAAACACCCTAAACCATTATAAATAAAATAGTCCAAATCAATATCAAGAATGTAGTCTTCTAAATCAACAACTTTATCGAATGAACAAACATAAATTTCTATATTAGTTTCGGTTGTAGTTACAGAAAACATATGATGAGAAATTTTAGTTAGCGATACAAACCCCATAATACTCGCAACATATTTTTCAACTAAATCAAAATTTTTAATAATATGTTTAGGATAAACAAGATAAATCTCCTTTAAAATATTTTCTTTAATTGCAAACCACAAATAATTATTTATCCATGGGAAGGAGGGCCCTTCAAATAAATCGTGATGAGAATCGATATGAATAATCGTTTTGTTGGATATATGCATATTTCGCCAATAACCTAGTGCCTCATGATGATTTTCAATCAAATAGATATTTTCCACATCATCCCCCCTTAACATAAATTCAATATATGGTAAGTATGATTTACCATTTAAATTTGTATTGTGAAATTTTGCATTTGCTCTGTATCTACATACTGCGAACCTACTTAACTTCACCTTCGCTGCAAACCATGAGTTTTAAATCATATTTAATACTCACTCGAACACAAAAAGCGACACAAGGCGCAGCTAAATACTGCGGCTCGTGTCGCTCATAAGTCTTATAGAAAATGAACAGAATAAACCCAAGGAAATATAGCTATCATTATATGATAAAATTTGAACATATTTTGACGTCCCATTTGTTGTCACGTCCTTTTGTCTTTTTTGTTCATCTCCCATTAGAATATTGCGTGTAATATATTCACTGTTTGTGTTATATTATCACATATTTTTTCGAATGTCAACAATTGATTTTAAAATTTGCGGCTATGTATAATTTTTTATTGTATATTTTGTTTAATCTTTATATTTCGATTTTGCTCTATCAAAAAAACTTTTAATTTGCACCATATTCATAAATTCAATCGTATAAATATATCTTGTTGAATATATTTCACTAGAAATGCCGTGAAGCTTCCAATATCCACGAGCCTCGCCTTGGTAATCTTCTGGGACTTCTAAAGAAAGGCGGCCACTATGTAGGTCCTAAGGAAGCATTCGGCTTCATCGATGATAAGGATAGGATACAATCTACATGTCCCTTCCATTCTGAAATCCATTTATCTTACCGGCAAGGACGGTCTCCGTTTGTTAGAACATTTTCCCTTCTGCGGAATGAGAGTGGCATCCATGCTATAGGGTGATGATTTTGAAAATACAATAAAAAACGGATTGCCTGTCTCGCCGTACCGCTTGCCGTAGGCGGGCTTTCCGCCCTGCTAACCCGCAGCAGTATGAATCGTTCGAGGCGCTCAATAAACCGCCGTTATCCCCGTCGGGATGGCTGTTCAGGGGTGTTTGGACAATCCTATTTGCCCTGATGGGGACAACCTCTTATCTGGTAGTCTCGGAAAAGCCCGGCCGGACGACTTTGAACGTTTACGGTGCCGAGCTCCTTTTTAATTTTGTATGGTCGCTCCTTTTTTCAACATGGCACAATACTTGTTTGCCTTTAACTGACTCGTGATTTTGTGACTGCTCATTTTGATTACGACCGTCCCGTTTTATCGGACATCCAAGACGGCGGGGCATCTCATGTTGCCATATCTTGTAGGGGCGACCTGTGCGGACTATCTGGATTTTCCATTTATCTGTCAAATTAACGGCCGGATCTCTTAAAGAACATAATAGGCAGATAACCGGCATGACATTGGCACGGTTTTGCGATTGTGGCGTAAATCCTCCCATGTTAAAATGTGTATGTTGAAAGTTGTATCAAGGAGCCGAAAAGGACGGGAAAGCACCATTTTCTGAATGATGTTTTTTATTGTCTTTTTGGTTTCTTCACCGGCAGACCGCCTGTTTTTCCGGACGGCCTTACCCATTTTAAGGAGAATTGAGCATTAAAAACAAACGAGTTTCAGCACCGCTTAACCTCCGCAGACGCATCACCTATGGCCGAATTATACATGATGTTCCTCACGATATAGTTGCCTGTTTCACAAGAACGCTTTTGCAGCAACGATCTTCTGAAAAAACGGAAAAAGCATGAAGGACGTCTACAACCATATCCTGCTGATCTCCACGGTTGCGGCTGTCGTCAAGGTGCTCATTGTACTGCTGATAATGAACTTTTCCAATGTTTTTGGCAATAAACTCTTGTTCCCAAGCGAATATCTCTCGTTTTGTAGAAAATCCCGTTTCATTTTTCTTTTTGTTTCTCCTGCTTAGTTTTTTGTATCGAGCAGAAGCAAACCATGTTCCGTTTTTGTCTTTGTATGCTCCCCTTAATAGCCTCCTGAATCTAATAATTGAATTCCATTAATCATTATGCCGAACGCAACAGAAAAGCCTCTCAGCGTTGCAAATACAATACTGAGAGGCTACTTGAAAGCCACTTATAACTATTCACTTTTAGCTTAAGAACTATATCGCCTCAAAAATGGGGATAATACAGAGAATATGAATAAACACGATAAAATCAGAGCTTTTAGAATAAAAATAGACACTCTGTGGAATGATGACCTCTATTCCCACTCGATTGTGGCCGGGGGCTTGCTGGTGATATCGTACACCACCCGGTTGACGCCGGGGACCTCGTTGACAATACGTCCCGAGGCCGCAGCCAGCACCTCATAAGGCAGGCGGGCCCAGTCGGCCGTCATGAAATCGGAGGTAGAGACCGCCCGCAGGGCGACGGTATATTCATAGGTGCGGCTGTCTCCCATAACCCCCACGCTCCGCATATCGGTCAGAACCGCAAAATACTGGTGTACCTCCCGCTCGAGACCGGCCCGCACCACTTCTTCCCGGAAAATCGCGTCCGCATCCCGCAGGATCCGCAGACGGGCGGCCGTGACCTCTCCGATACACCGGACCGCCAGGCCCGGACCGGGGAAGGGCTGGCGCCACACCATGTCCGCGGGCAGGCCAAGCTCCAGCCCTGCCCGGCGCACCTCATCCTTGAACAGGTCCCGCAGCGGCTCGCACAGCCCCAGCTTCATCCGCTCGGGAAGGCCCCCCACGTTATGATGGCTTTTAATAACGGCCGCTTTATCGCTGCCGCTTTCAATCACATCAGGATAGATCGTCCCCTGAACCAGGAAATCCACGTCGCCGAGTTTCGCGGCCTCCTCTTCAAAAACCCGGATGAATTCCTCCCCGATGATTTTCCGCTTCTCCTCCGGTTCACGAATCCCTTTCAAACGAGCTAAAAACCGGTCCGCAGCGTCAACCCGGATAAACTGGATGTCGTACCGGGAGGTGAACATCTCCTCCACCCGGTCCCCTTCATTTTTCCGGAGCAGGCCATGATCGACGAAGATACAGGTAAGCTGCTTCCCGACCGCCCTGGCGACGAGTACCGCCGCAACTGAACTGTCTACGCCACCCGACAGGCCACAGAGGACCTTTTTATCCCCCACCTGCGCCCGCACTTTCGCGACGGCGCCCTCTACAAAGGAGGCCATCTGCCAGTCGCCCGTGCAGCCGCATACCTCGAACAGGAACCGCCTCAGCATCTCCCCGCCGTTTTTCGTATGCATGACTTCCGGGTGGAACTGCACTGCGTACAGCCGCCGCGATGGGTCCTCCATCGCCGCGACAGGGCAATGGGCCGTGCCGGCCGTGGCGTGGAAGCCGGCCGGCACGGCGGCGATCCGGTCGGTGTGGCTCATGAAACAATCCTGTTCCGGATCCAGGCCCCGGAACAGGAGACTGTCCGGGTCGGTGAGCCTGACCCGGGTGGCGCCGTATTCACTCGCACAGCCCGGATCTTCATCGGCACCGGTCACACGGCCGCCCAGCAGATAAGCCATGAGCTGGGCGCCGTAGCAGATCCCCAGCACCGGTACCCCCAGATCGAGGATTTCCCTTTGGTAGCGGGGGGATTCTTCGTCATACACGCTGTTTGGGCCGCCGGTGAAAATGATTCCCTTATACCCGGCCTCACGGATCTCTTCGAGAGGGGTGCGGTAGGACTTGACCACCGAATACACTCCCTGCTCCCTCACCCGCCGGGCGATGAGCTGGTTATACTGGCCGCCGAAATCCAAAACCAGCACGGTTTCTTTCATTTCCTGTGGCATGGCTGTTTCCGTCCTTCCATATGAGGGGCTTTCCACTCATCTCCGGATGAGTTCCTCCCGGCCGGGCCCGTTTGAAACCATCGCCACCGGTACGCCCAGCTCTTTTTCTATAAATTCGATATACGCCCGGCAATTCGCGGGCAGATCCTCATACCGGGTGATCCCCCGTACGTCCTGCTTCCAGCCCGGCAGGACCTCGAGCACCGGCTTCGCCCGGCTCAGAGTGGGAGTGGTGGGGAAATCCCTCGTGACCTTGCCGTCCACCTCATAGCCCACACAAACCGGGATCTCATCGAGATACCCGAGGGCATCGATCACGGTCAAAGCCACCCTGGTAGCCCCCTGTGTCTCCACGCCGTAACGGGATGCCACGCAGTCGAACCATCCCATCCGCCGGGGACGGCCGGTGGTGGCACCGAACTCGCCGGCGTCACCGCCCCGGATCCGCATTTCCTGCGCCTCATCCCCGAAAATCTCGCTGACGAAAGCGCCGGCACCCACGGCGCTCGAATACGCCTTGACCACCACGAGGATGTCTTCGATGGCATAGGGCGGCAGGCCGGCGCCCACCGCCCCATAGCCCGCCAGGGTGGAGGACGAGGTCACCATCGGGTAGATGCCGTAATCCGGATCCTTGAGAGCGCCGAGCTGACCCTCCAGCAGAATGTTCTTCTCCCATCGGAGCGCCTCCCGCAGGAAAGCGGATGTATTGCCCACATAAGGGGCGATCCCGTCCCGCAGCCGCATCAGCCCGGCAAACATCTCGTCCGCATCGAGCAGAGGCTTGTGATACAGGTGGGCGAGGAGGACGTTTTTGACCTCCAACACCCCTTTGAGTTTTTGATAGGCGGCATCCTCGTCGAAAAGCTCGCAGATCTGAAAGCCGGTCTTGGCAAATTTGTCAGCGTAAAACGGCGCGATCCCCGATTTGGTGGAACCGAAGGATTTTCCTCCCAGCCGTTCCTCCTCATATTGGTCGAACAGCACGTGATACGGCATGACCACCTGTGTGCGTTCCGACACCATCAGGCGCGGCCGGATCCCTTTCTCATGCAGGGCCTCGGTCTCCTTGAGAAACTTTCCGATGTCCAGCGCCACGCCGTTTCCGATGATATTGACGGTGTGGTCGTAAAACACGCCGCTCGGAAGCTGGTGCAGGGCGAATTTCCCATACTGATTGATGATGGTGTGGCCGGCGTTGCTGCCGCCCTGAAAGCGGATGACTACATCAGACTCGGCGGCGAGGACGTCGGTGATTTTTCCCTTCCCCTCATCACCCCAGTTCGCGCCCACGATGGCTCGGACCATGCTGCATTCCTCCTTCGGTGTCGGAACGTGCCGCCGGCCTGAGACGGCTCGACGGACGAACAATTTATTATACCGGTTTTTGATACGTTTTACAAGGGGGAGCGATCTCTTTTTTGCAATTTTTTAATCCGATTCCTGCATTTTATGAAAAAATAGGACCGTCCGTGATTACACGGACGGTCAGGAAAACCAATCTCATTCGTTGGGGCTGGCGTCGCTGTCCTCATCCGCGCAGCCGCAATCGTCGCAGCAGCAGTCCCCCAGGTCACAGTCAAAGCTGTCGTTGTAGGCACGCAGGGCTTTTCGCTTCGCCCTGGCGCGCAGCAGGAAGACGGCGACGGTGGTCAGCGCCGCGACCACCGCGGCGACAATCGCCACACACATCCACTTGTTATTCTTATTTTCACACATATCCGTTGCGCTCCCTTCGGCAGAATTGTCGGCATTTCCCGTTTTTTGGATAAAATCAGCATACCGCAAAAACCCGTGAAAGTCAAGGTTTCCCGCCGAAAGTCACAGAATGTTTACAGCCGGTTGACCTTGATTTCGCCCCGCACCATAACGAGCTTGATGTCGAGATTGCCGTCAAGGACCAGCAGATCGGCGTTTTTGCCCGGGGCAATCGAACCGGTTTCCTGATCCACCCGGATAGCCCGGGCCGGGTTGATGGTGGCGGACTTGATCGCCTGTTTCATGGGGATCCCGAACCGGATGACATTTTTGAGCTCCTCGTACACATTGGAGGTAGAGGCCGCGATGGTGCCGTCTGCAAGCAGGGCCTTCCCATTTTTGACGTACACCGTCTGCCCGCCCAGGTCGTATTCTCCGTCCACATGGCCGGCGGCACACATGGAGTCGCTGATGATGACCGACTGATCCTCCCCAAGCTGATGGAAAGCAATCCGCAGGGCGGCGGGATGGATGTGGAACCCGTCGCAGATCAGCTCGGCGCGCACGCCGCGGCTGCGGGCATTGTCGAACACAGCGCCCACCACGCCCGGACTCCGATGGGTCAGGCCGCTCTGGGCGTTGTACAGATGGGTGACGTGGCGCACCCCCCAGCCAATGGCGGCACAGGCCTGCTCATAATCGGCCGCGGTGTGGGCGATGGAAACCGGGCAGATGGGCTCGATGTCCTTGACGAAGGCCTCCGCTCCGTCAGTTTCAGGGGCGATGTCCACTACCTTGATGCAGCCGCCGCACCCTTCGAACAGGCGCCGGAACTCGTCCTTGTCCGGGTTGCGGACATAAGCGCCGTTCTGTGCGCCCTTCTTGGACATGGCGATGTACGGCCCTTCCATATTCACACCGTGGATGTAGGCGCCGGTCACTTTATCCTTCTGTTCGGCAACATTGGCAAAAATCCGCTCGAGTTCTTCAAATGGCAGGGTCATGGACGTCGGGCAGAAGGAGGTGACCCCCCGCTCCACCAGGCATTTGGACATGGCCTCAAGCGCCTCGGGTGTGGCCTCTCCCGTATCATGCCCAGCACAGCCGTGGATATGCATGTCGATCAGGCCGGGAATGACCGTCAGGCCCGTCAGATCCAGCTCTTCCGCCGCCGAAGGGGTATCGTCGACGGCCCGGATACGGGATCCCTCCACCGTGACGTTGGCCTTGACAGGCTCGAAAACCTCGTTATAGACGACCGCGTTTTTCAGCAGCATGCCGCGTTCCTCCGTTTCTTTCGTTAAAAATGAATGTGGCCGGCCTTTGGCGATCCGCCGAAGCCCGAGCAGCGCGGGACAGAATATCCCGTCTTTATTATAATCCGATCGTCCCGAATTACAAGCAACGTTCGGCCGCTCCATTTGCATTTTTAGGCGGACCGGAAACGGCTTGGACCGTCAGCCTGTCCGGCCAGGGAGCGGTCAGCACCGCGGTGAGGATCTGTTCCTCTCGGTCCGCGCCCCGGTCGATATATTCGAGTATCTTCTGTGGGATCCGGGCATCTGGCTGCACCTGATATTTGACTGCCAGTTGAAATATCTGCTGAAATATCCGTCTTACTTCTTCATACGCATCCGCCGGTCCAGGGGCCGGCAAAAACCCGTTCTCTTCCATGAACCGCAGACGCAAGCACATGCATTCCTTATGCTCCCAGAGAAGACGGAGACATTGGAGCGGCACCCCGTCGGGAAAGGTGCGCAGTTTTTCGCCCAGTTTTCCGTAGACGGCGAGCCCATATGGGACCGGCCGGTTCTGATAGGTGCCCGCCGAATCAAGAAACGCTTTGATCTGCCACCACACGTGGTTGTAATCGAAGGTAAAAACATAGCCATCTTTCACCCGCAGGAAAACCAGGCGGTTATCCGGCCCCTCCAGGGTGCGCAGGCCGTCATAAAAATCGTCATAGCTGAGGGTATATTCCTCATATATCCCCCTTTTGCCGTACCCCGCCCCGACAAAGCAGCCATTCATATCGTCGAAGCCGTAAAGCAGGATATCGTGCCGGTGGTCATACTTCCGATAGGCTTCCCGGTTGGGCTGATACCGGGCGTTGAAGTCCCCGGTTACATAATATCCCTCTGCGAGCCCCTGTTTGACCATCCCGGTCAGGGCGGCCCGCGGCGGCCCGTCATCGGCACTGACGGCGAGCTGCTGCCTATCAAAATAGGCCGCATCGTGAAACCAGAATCCGGTGTCGAAGTCGAGGCCGTGCGGGTCATCACAGTCATAGAACAGGTTGATGTACTGGGTGAGAAACTCCGGCAGATACTCCGGATGGGGGAAGAGGATACCGAATGGAAACGCATGGAATTGATAGGCAATAACCGGGGGACGCCGCTCAAACGGCAATATCAACCGCATTTTCCCTCTCCTCTTACAATTTAAGTTATGATATAAGCCTAGCCTCTCTTTATAACGCCTGTCAACAAGCCAAGGCGGCAAAACGGGGATTCCGCAGAACGGAATCCCCGCAAATATGGCGATTTACCACGGCCAGCCGATGCCGCCGTCCGAACTTGTCGGTGGCGGCGTTTGCTCCTGATTGGATACCCGCAGATCGATCGTGTCCCCTTCTTCCACTTTGGAGCCCTTGGCCGGAGACGTCTCCTGCACCAGGCCCTTGTCGAATGAGGAAACCTCCAGGTAGATAACCTTCACCCGGTAGCCCAGCGCTTCCAGGTAGGCTTTTGCGTGCTGTTCGGTCCAGCCGGACACATCGGGAACCTCCCGCTGCCGCGGCCCGTCGCTGATGACGACCTTGACAGCCGTGCCTTTCTTGGCCCGTTCCTCTGCGGCCGGCTCCTGGGAGAGGATGGTACCCGCCGGCTTGTCGGAGTACTGCTTATAGAGCACCTCAAGCGGCATGTCGCCGTTGAGCTTGTTCTCCTTGATGTCGTAATAATTTTTACCCACCACGTCGGTTACGGCAAAATAGCTCAAGGGGTCGTCTTCTATCGCCTGGCTGCTCGCCGGCGTGGTGGAGGGGATGACAGCGGTGCTGGAAATGGGAAGGGTGCTTGAGGCATTCCCTCCGCCGCCGAACAGGCCGGACATCATATCCGGGAAGAGGAGAAGCAGTATCCCGAAGGCAAACAGGAGGAGCACGATGAACACGGCCAGGAAAATCAACAGGCCGATTTTCAGGCGGCTGTGTTTTTTTGGCTTTTCGGGCTCTTTTTCCGGTTCCGGCACCGGCTGTTTTTCCTCTTTCGGTTCCTCCCGCAGCAGCGCCGTTACCGACGGCGCTGCGGACAGGCGTTCCCGCAGCTGGTCAACGGTCGGAATCCGTTTGTCCGGACTGACCTGCAGGGCATGGAACAGCGCGGTCTTGACATGGGGCGGAAGCTCTTTCGCCACGTCGGCCGGCATCAGCAGATCCGCCGACTCCCGCGCCCTCGCCGCGCCGTCGGCCGGCGGGCTGCCGGTCAGCACGGCAAAAATCGTCGCCGCCATCCCGTATACGTCGGTTGCGGCGGTGTAGCGCTGCTCGAGCTCATACTGCTCCGGAGCCGCGTATCCCGCCATCAGCTGCGGTTTGAGGTCCGTCCCGACCATATGTGCCTCGGGTACCAGAAAATTCTGGAAATGCGGGCGGCCATCAGAACCCAGCAGGATATTCTCCGGGCAGATCCCCAGATGATAGATCCCCGCCGAATGGACGGCGGACAAGGCGGCGAACAGCGGCATGAAAAGCGGCCTCGCCTCGTCCCAGCTCATCCGGCCGCCGGACTGGCGTAGCCGAGCCGCCAGGGTCACGCCCCCTACCTTTTCACTGATGGTATAAGCCGTACCGTTCTCTTCAAAAATATCGTACAGCGGGATCATGGTCGGCAAGTCCCGCAGACGCGCCAGCACCCGGGCATGGCTGCGGAATTTATCCAGCATCTCGCCGTACGCGACCTCACAGCCCGCCAGCAGCGTCACCTGGCCGTTTTCCCCCCGGCCGCACAGGGTTTCGGGGAAAAATTCCCGGATGGACACGGGTGCTTCCTGCACCTGGTCATAGCCGACATACAGCGCGCTGTCGCCGCCCGCTTCCAGTACCCGGCCGACAAGGTAGCGGCCCGAAAGCAGGGTGCGCACCTGCAGATAGCCGTCGGGGTTGATCCCTCCGGCCGGGTACCCGCAGACCCCGCATTCCTGCCGGTCATCCGGCAGCGGACTCATGCACCCCATGCATCGTTTTTCTAGATTGGCCATAATCCCACTCCATGTCCTTTCCGGGGAAGAGAACCCCTTACTTGGAAACGGCCCGCCCGGAGATCCCCGTGGCGCCCGCAAGCAGCCTGCCCCATCGACTGGGGCCCCTTTCCAAATGCATTCGCATTGTACCGGATATCGGGTGATAAGTCAAGAAGGCTGACAAATTTGTAACCATCCAGGCTAGGACCGGTTCCCCCGGATTTTTTCCTGGAGCTTCAACTGGCGGATATCCTGCCCCGAAAACACCAGCGGCTGGAATGTCCCGGTTATGCGGGAGGTGGTCTGTTCCCCATAGCGGGCGAGGAGCTCCTGCTGGCTGAGATTGGTGCTCACCACGGTCGATCGGCCCGCCAGCATCCGGCCATTGATGATGTTGTAAATACAGGAAACAGTGAATGGGCTGGAAAATTCGGTGCCGAGATCGTCCAGGATCAGGAGGTCGCACGCCTCCAAGGTCTCGGCGCTGTCCCCCGCCATCCGGCCGAAATGCTCATTTTCAAGCTGGCGCAGCAGCTGCTGCGCCGGCCCGTAGACCACCGAACACCCTTTTTCTGCCGCCGTGCGCGCAATGGCGAGGGAGACATGGGTTTTCCCCGTCCCGGTCGGGCCCCGCAGCAGCAGGCTCTGTGCGCCCGGGACGAAATCCACGGCGTAGCATCGGCAGTAGTCCAGCACCCCCCTCATCCTCTCCCGGGGGGAAATCCCAGTCCGGGGGTCGGGTTCGTCGGGGTAGTACCCCAGGTCCATATCCTCAAACCGGGTCAACGTCATATTGGAGGTGCGGCTCAGCCTCCGGCAGGCCGCTTCCCGCAGCAGCTGTTCGAGGCAGCCGCAAATTTTTCCTCCGGCGTAACCGGTATCGCGGCAGCGGGGACAGGTATAAACCGGCTCGAAATCGACGGCCGTTTCCCCCTGGACCCGCAGCAGGGACGCCATCTCCGCCTGCAGCGACAGATTTTCCTCTTTGATCCGTTCCACCGCCGCGTCCACGTCGCCGCCGTCGAGCACCGCCCTGGCAACTTGATGGGCGGCCCCGGCAAGGGCCGCCTCGATCTCCCGCAGCCGCGGCTGCCGGGCCGTCGCCCGCTCCCTCAGCGCAGCGGCGGCGGCATGGGCCTGGGCCCGGCGCCGTTCCAGCTCCGCCATCGCTTCCTCATACATATCCCGGCTGTAAGCCACCGCTCTCAGTCCTTCCTATAAACCGGCACGTACTGCATCACCATGGTTTCATACGCATCGAGGTCCATCGACGTCTCCCTGCCCGCCCGGCCCTTTTTCTTCGCGGCGGATTCGCCGGCGAGGACCTTTTCGGCGGTGTCGATGCCGTCGAGGTGCCAGCCCTCGAGAATCCGGTCCATATATTTATATTGGAATTTCCCCGTTTTTTCCACACAGCGGTCGTAGGCGAGCCGGACGAGCCCTTCGTCCATCCGCCAGTCGTAAAACCATTTGGCCGCAGCCTCCATCGCCCCGACCGTCGTCCCTTTGGCCAGCTCGCACAAGGACTGTACCCGCGCCCATGCCTCCCGCCGGTGCTCAAGGCGGCACAAATGCTCCTCGGCCGCCGCAATGGTGACAATCCCCTTGTCCGCCCAATCCAGGGCCACCTTTTCGATATACCGGATGTTGAGCTTTTCCTCGCCTGCCGCATATGCGACCACCATCAGGATCACCTCGGCGGGCAGCCCGGCGCCGTCGTACAGATAGAGCAGGGTTTCCATGTCCCCCGGAGAGAGCGGACGGCCGAACCGGGCGGATACCGTATCCAGCAGATAGCCGAACTCCCCGCTGGTTTCACGGCGGGCCACCACCTCGGGCATCTGCGGCTTGACCGCGCGGGGCCGGGCGGCCCGGACAGGCTTCGGCGGTTCCGGCGGGGGAGCCGCCTTTACCGGACGGGCAGGCTTTGCAATCTCCGGAACAGCGGGGGAACCGGACAGGACCAGGATCCCGGTTTCCACCCAATATTGCAGCGCGTCGGCACAGTCCGCAGAGGACAGCCCGATCGCTTTGCCGCAGCTTTCCGGATCGAAAACACCGCCCCCCGCCCTGGACAGCCACAGCAGCACCTTGAGCTGCGCGGAGCCCGCCAGCCGGATATGCCGATCCACCACAGCGGCGGGGAGGACAAATACCTCCCCCAACGCCTCACTGTTCCAACGCACTTCCACAGCCGCCCGAACTCCCTTTCCCCGTTGATCTTCCCCGCCGGACGGCGGGGCCCGAACCGGGCGGAGGTTCTCCGCCCGGAAAGTACCTTATATTATAGCGTGGATACCCACTCCTGCGCAAGAGGAGATTGTGCGGTCGGGGACAAACTTGTAAAAGGGTTCCGCCGGCCGGGCAGAAAAACGGCGCCGTTTCCCTGTTCCAGCTGTTCCGTAAGCCTTCCGACACCAGGGCGAAGATGCCGGAGCGTATCGAGAGTTCAGCGTTTGATTTTATCCTGCTTTTCTGATATGCTTTGTCCAGCGAAAGAGGGAAAATTTGAATGCGTCATATTAGCTTGGGATTTAACACACATTATACAAGTATTAAAGAGGATTTCCGGGGCGTTCCGTTCCTCTTCTGCGTGAATATTGTGCGTCCTGCAGAGCGTCGTTCTCCGTCGGCAGAAAAACCTGGCCGGGACTGTTTCGTTGCTTCATCCCATCAAGGTGCCCACACCCCCCATATGCCGTTAAAGCGGCTAACCCTGTGGATTTGCCGTCCGCAAAAGGCTATAACAGACCATTTATCGTCAGAAAGTAAACTCGTGAATGTAAAGAGCCGGTATCCGGATGATTGCCTCCATGTGGCTGCTTAACGGTTTTACAGATCCCGCCCTATTCCGGGACGCGGATATTTCCCGCCTATTCGCCATTTTCCAGTTGATTTTTTTGGGGTTTGTGGTATGATAAGGGGGAACATAAAAAGGAGGTGCTGTTTTAGATGGCTTATAAAATCAGCGACGACTGCATCGCTTGCGGTGCCTGCGAGGCGGAATGCCCCGTTTCCGCGATTTCTGAAGGCGACGGCAAATACGAGATCAATCCCGATGTTTGCACGGAGTGCGGCAGCTGCGCGGATGTTTGCCCCGTAGGAGCTCCCCAGGCCGACTGAGTCCGGCCCGGCGCCGGAACGGTCAATTTAAGTTCAGGTGCAGCGTTACCGGGCGGCCCATTTGGTGCCGCCCGGTAATTTTTTGGAATATGGCTGGGGAGGTACGCGGCAGTCCCGGCACGCGTCCCCGAGATTTCTGGAAAGGCAGGGTGACAATATGCCGGCGCATTCCGAGCCGCTGGACGGCGGCGTATTCGTGTATGTGGACGACGGCCGCACCTTCGGCGCGGACTCCCTGCTGCTCGCGGATTTCGCCCGTCCAGCCGGATGGGGATCCGCCCGGGAGCGGGAGCGGGTCTGTGACCTCGGCACCGGCTGCGGCATCATTCCCCTTTCCTGGTACGCCCGCCCCCGTTCTCCCGACGCCCCGCCGGTCGAGGCGGTGGAGCTCAGCCCGGACGCGGCGGCGCTCGCCTCCCGATCGGTCACTGAAAACGGCCTTGCCGGGCGGATCCGGGTCCACCTGGCCGATTGGACGAGCCTGCCGCCCTCATTTGAGGCGGGCGGATTCGATCGGGTGGTCTGCAATCCGCCGTATTTCGCCCCCGCCAGCGGCCGGACATCCGTTCCGGCCGGACGCCGCCTGGCCCGGCATGAAAGCGGGGACGGCTTCGCAGGGCTTGCCGGCTGCGCTGCGCGGCTGTTGAAAAACGGCGGGCGGTTCTGCTTCTGCCACCGGCCGGAACGGCTCGCCGATCTCTTTGCCTGCTTGCGGCAGGCGCGCCTCGAGCCGAAGCGCCTGCAGTGGGCCCATCACCATCCAGACGCCGCCCCGTTTCTGTTCCTCTGCGAGGCGCGAAAGAACGGGAATCCCGGTCTCACGGTTCTGCCGCCCCTGTTCCTGGCGGCCGGGGAACCGTCCAGCTCTGTTTGACTAAGGCAAAAGGAGGGCCTCTATATGCCCGGAACCCTGACCCTGGTAGGCACCCCCATCGGCAACCTGTCCGATCTCTCACCCCGCGCACTGGAGGCGCTGGAAGCCTGCGACTTTATCGCCGCCGAGGATACGAGGGTCACGCTCCGGCTGCTCACCCATTTCGGCATTAAAAAGCCTCTTGTCAGCTATTTTGAGCACAACCGGAGGGAACGGGGCGAACAGATCTGCGCCCGCCTGCTGGCAGGGGAGGCCGCCGTTCTGGTCACCGACGCGGGTATGCCCGCCGTCTCCGATCCCGGGCAGGATCTGGTGGCGCTCTGCCATGAGCGGCAGATCCCCGTGACCTGCGTACCGGGGCCGACCGCCGCGCTGACAGCGCTGGCCCTGTCGGGACTGCCGACCGGCCGCTTCACCTTCGAGGGGTTTTTGAGCGTCAACCGCCGGACCCGCCGGGAACATCTGGCCGATCTGGCGGAGGAACGGCGCACCATGATTTTCTACGAGGCACCCCACAAGCTCCTCGCCACCCTGACTGACCTCCTGGCCGCGTTTGGAGACCGGCGGATCGTGCTCGCCCGGGAGCTGACCAAGCTCCACGAGGAGATTTTTCCCACCACTCTCGCAGCGGCGGTGGAACGGTACGCAGCCGAATCGCCGCGGGGAGAATTCGTGTTGATCCTGGAGGGGGCGTCCCCTCCCGAGCCGGAGACACCCGACGAGGAGACGGCCGTAGCCATGGCCCTGCGCCTGATGGAGGAGGACGGTCTCGCCCCCTCCGATGCAGCCAGGCAGGCCGCCGCCCGGACAGGGCTGAAAAAGGGCGACATCTACCGCCGCCTGACGCGGAAACCCGATTCCAATCAAGAGGAGGAGCGTTTATGAATCCCATTACCGCCGCCGGCTTTTTCGACGCCGGACAGCCCGGGTATTATCTGTTGATCCTGGCGTTTTTGGCCGCGCTGGTCGGCCTGTATCTCTGGGGCAACCGCCATAAGGATTCGGACAGCCGGGCCGCCCGTCTGGGCCGTCTGTACAGGGAGCTCGACGAGGACAAGCTCGCCGGGATTCCGGACGAGGAGCTCGTCGACGCCGTGGCGGCCAACCTGCTGGAAAAGCAGGATCGCCGCCGTCCGGATCCCTACCATACCATTCCCCTGCTCTCGCGGGGCAGAACGGCGGTCTATAGTGTCTGGCTGATTTGTAACGAGCTGGACAAGGGCAGCTTTGAAGATCTATACGCCGGCCCGTCGGCGGTCTTCGATGAGCTGGCCGCCGACGGGCTGGATCTCATCGGAGCGCCCCGCTGCGCCGCCGCACTGCGGACGGCGAAAGAGCGGATTAGCTACATGGAGGGCCACGCCGAAGAACTGGCCGAGCTGCACGCCGATTTTCTGGAGGCGGCCGAGGAGGAACGGCCGCTCGACCGATGCGTGGAGTATATCCGGGCGAATCCCCGCGAATTCGTCGACCAGAGTCCCAACTCCTTCGGAGACGCGGGGCCTCTGGCCCCGTGACGGGGACAGAGAAGACCCGGCTGCCCGGTGGATATTAGCCGGTCTTGCAGGAAAACGGCAGGATATAGACGAAATGGAAGAGGTTTATGACCACCATACACAGAGGACCCTTTCACAGCGAAGCGCCGGCTTCGGTCCCCACCTGCCCGCCGGCTTTCCTAAACAGAAAATCCTCCCGTCGTTTTCTTGTATATCTGAGTATAATTTAGCCGCGGCCCCGGAGGATGGTTGAGCATACCGCATGCCATTCGTTCCACAGCGTCCCAGCGGCCGTCCCACAAACCCGATTTGTCTGGAGGGAAAATGATGAGCACACCCCGTGACCCCCATCCCTGCGTGGCGATTATCGGCCTGGGCCTGATCGGCGGTTCCATGGCCAAGGCCCTCTCCCGCCACGGCGGATACCGTGTGTTTGGATCCGACCTGGATCCCGCTGCCGTCGCTTGGATGCAGGAGACCGGCGCCATCAAAGGGGTGGCGGATACCGCCGCCATGTCCCAGGCGGATCTGGTGGTTCTGGCCCTTCCTCCCGGAGCCTGCGGGCCGGTGCTGCGGGAAATCCTGGACGTGTTGCGCCCAGGCAGCGTCGTGACCGATGTCTGCGGTGTCAAGTCCGCCGTTATGGATGCCTGCCTGCCCCTCTGCCGGGAACATCGCCTGCTTTTTGTGGGCGGCCATCCCATGGCCGGGCGGGAACGGGGCGGATGGCAAAACGCCACCCACAATCTCTTCCGGGGGGCCAGCTACATTTTCACCCCGCCAGAGGGCACGCCCGAATACGCGATGGACACCCTGCGCGCTTTGGCGGCCGCCTTGGGCTGCGCCTCGGTTACCATTACCACCCCCGCCCATCATGACCGGCAGATCGCCTTCACCAGCCAGCTCCCCCACGTGCTGGCAGGCGCTTATGTCCAGTCCCCGGTCTGTCCCGGCCACAAGGGATATTCCGCCGGCAGTTACCGGGACGTCTCCCGGGTCGCGGCAGTGGACGAGATCCTGTGGAGCGAGCTGTTCGCGCTCAACCAGGTGCCCCTAATCGAGGAGCTGGACGGCCTGATTGCCAGGCTGGAAACCGCCCGGGCTGCCATCGCTTCGGGCGATCGGGACGAAATTGCCGCCGTCATACGGCGCGGCCGCCTGGTCAAGGAAGCTCTCGGGGAATAATTTTAACAGAAAGAAGGCCCCCTTATGCGCACCCTCCATACCGCCGCCTCCCGCCCCTACGATATCGTCATCGGCCCCGGCCTTCTCAAGGAGGCCGGGGAGCGCAGCCGCCGGATAAATCGCGGGGTTCGGGTGCTCCTGGTCTCGGATTCCAACGTCGCGCCCCTGTATGCCGACACCGTGGCTGAGAGCTACGCCGCCGCGGGATATCGCGTGACCCGGTTCGTCTTCCCCGCCGGGGAAGAGTCGAAACGGCTGTCCACCATCGCCGCACTCTATGAACAGCTGGCCGCCGACGGTCTGACCCGTGCCGACCTGATTGCCGCCCTTGGCGGCGGCGTGACGGGAGACATGGCCGGCTTTGCCGCCGCCACCTGGCTGCGGGGGATCGATTTTGTGGGTCTTCCCACCTCCCTCCTCGCGCAGGTAGACTCCTCGGTGGGGGGGAAAACCGGCGTGGACATCCCGCAGGGGAAAAACCTGGTCGGGGCCTTCTGGCCGCCCCGCCTGGTCCTGGCCGATACCGACGCTCTTTCCACCCTGCCCGCAGACATCCTGTCCGACGGCATGGCCGAGGTCGTCAAGGCCGCTTGTATCAAGGACGCGCCCTTCTTTCACTGGCTGTCGCGGCAGGACGCCCTATCTGACGAAAATCTTCCCGAAACCGTTTCCCGGGCGGTGGATATCAAACGCCGGGTGGTAGAGTCGGACGAACGGGAAGCCGGGGAACGGCGCCTGCTCAATTTCGGCCATACCCTGGGCCACGCCCTGGAAGCCCAGTCCCATTTCCGCCTGTCCCACGGCTGGGCGGTGGCGGCGGGGATGATGCTCGTCACCCGCGCCGCCGAGCGGAAGGGGCTGACGGCACCTGGTACGGCGGAGGATATCGCCGCATTGCTGCGCCGGTACGGCCTGCCCGACGGAGACGGAACCCCGCCCGAAGAATACCTCCCCTACGCCGCCCTGGACAAAAAACGTGCCGGGGATTCCCTCTCCCTTGTTCTGCTGCACCGAATCGGGGATGGGTATATCCATCCCATTCCCGCGGATTCCCTGCCGGCCTTTGTGGCCGAGCCCTATCGGAAATGAGGTGACGGCATGTCGGTTGCCATCGTTCGCGCCTCCTCTATCGCGGGGTCCGCATTCCCTCCATCTTCCAAATCGGCGGGGCACCGGGCGCTGATCTGCGCCGCTCTGGCGGCCCTGCAAAACCGGGACACCGGCGCGTCCTGCCGCATTGCCCGGCTGCGGGAGACGGAAAGCGCCGTGCTGTCCGACGACCTGAATGCGACCCTCGGGGCCCTGGCCGCCCTCGGAGTGAGCTCTGTTTGGGACGGGGACGCCCTGGTGCTGAAGGCCGGGGTATCTCCCGACGCTCCCGCCGAGGTGGACTGCGTGGAAAGCGGCTCCACCCTCCGGTTTTTCCTGCCGATTTTCGCCGCTTTGGGGGTTTCGGCCCGGTTTTCCGGCCGCGGCCGCCTGCCCGACCGCCCTCTCGGCGTCTATGCGGACTGCCTGCCTTCACACGGAGCCGGGCTGCAATTTTCCCCGGATGGCGGCAGCCTGCCCTTGTCCCTGTCCGGCCGGCTGACCGGCGGAACTTACCTTTTGCCCGGGGACGTGTCCAGCCAATTTATCAGCGGCTTGCTGCTGGCCCTTCCCTTGTGTGAGGAGGACAGTGACCTGCGCCTGTCCACGCCGCTGGAATCGGCGGATTATGTGCATATGACCCTGCAGGCCCTCTCCCTGGCCGGCATCGAAATCCAGCCGCTTCCCGACGGCTGGCGGATCCCGGGCGGGCAGCGGTACCGCCCGTTCCAGACGGCGGTGGAAGGGGATTGGTCCCAGGCGGCGTTTCTTTTGGCCGCGGGTGCACTGGGGGGCGAAGTCCAGATCGGAGGGCTGCAGCTCGATTCCAACCAAGGGGACCGCGCCGTGCTTGCGATCCTCCGCCGGATGGGCGCTGATATACAGATATCCCAAGAAATCGTCCATTGCCGCCGCACCCCTTTGCACGGGGTGGAAATCGACGCCACCCAGATTCCCGACCTGGTTCCCATCCTCGCCGTCGCCGCCGCCGTCGCCGAGGGAGAAACCCATATCACCGGCGCCGCCCGTCTCCGGCTCAAGGAGAGCGACCGGCTGGCCGCCACGGCGGACGGCCTGAGCCGTCTCGGTGCCCAGGTGGAGGAACGGCCGGACGGCCTGATTCTGCGGGGCAGGACCCGACTGAGAGGGGGACGGGTTTCCGGCTACCAGGATCACCGCATCGTCATGAGCATGGCGGTGGCCGCCCTGATGTGCGAGGAACCTGTCGAAATCACAAGCGCCGAGAGCGTACAGAAAAGCTGGCCGTCGTTTTTTGCGGATTATCAGCGAATTGGAGGAGATGTCCATGTCGTCGACTAACGGTACCTGTCTGCGCCTCTCCATCTTCGGGGAGAGCCACGGCCCAGCCATCGGCTGCGTGATCGACGGCCTGCCCGCTGGAGAGGCCTTCGATCTGGAGGAGATCCGGGTGCAGATGGCCCGTCGTGCGCCCGGCCGGGACGCCACTGCGACCAGACGGGTGGAAAGCGACAGCCCCCGCCTGCTGTCCGGGTTTTTGGAAAAGGACGGGACAGCCCGCACCACCGGGGCCCCTCTGGCCATCCTCATCGAAAATGAAAACCAGCGCTCGGGGGATTACCGGGAGCTGCAGATCCTGCCTCGTCCGGGACACGCCGATTATCCCGGCTATGTCCGATATCATGGGTTCGGCGATGTGCGTGGAGGCGGCCATTTCAGCGGGCGTCTGACCGCACCCCTGGTTTTTGCGGGAGCCCTATGCAAGCAGCTCCTCCGCCGCCGGGGCGTGGCGGTGGGCGGGCATATCGCCGCCATCGGAGGGGTGGAGGACCGCCGGTTCGACCCTGTGGCGGTGTCCGCAGAGCAGTTGGAGGCCCTCTCCCGTGTCCCGTTTTCCCTATTGGATCCCGGGGTAGAGCCCTTCATGCGCTCGGCGGTGGAGGCTGCCCGGATGGCAGCGGACAGTGTAGGGGGAATTGTAGAGGCCGCGGCGGTAGGGCTGCCCGCCGGACTCGGCTCTCCCATGTTCGACGGGGTGGAAAACCGCCTCGCCTCCCTGCTGTTCGGGATCCCAGCCGTCAAAGGCGTGGAATTCGGCGACGGCTTCGCCTTCGCGGGGATGCGGGGCAGCGAGGCAAATGACCCCTACCGGTATACGCCCGACGGCGGCATTGAAACCACCTCCAATCACAACGGCGGACTCCTTGGGGGAATCACCAACGGCATGCCCCTGCTGCTGCGGGTGGCGGTCAAGCCGACCGCCTCGATCGGCATTCCGCAGCGGACGGTCAACCTCGAGACCGGCCGGGACGAACTCCTGACCGTCCGGGGCCGGCATGATCCTTGCATCGTACCGCGGGCACTCCCGGTCGTGGAAGCCGCCCTGGCCTTCGGGCTGTTCGACCTGCTTCTGGAAGCTGAGGGGAATCCTACCCCCGACGCCTGAACCCCAAGGAAAGGATGTTTTTGATGCCCTCTACCCCTCCCGCACGCACCCTGTCCGCCATCCGGCAGGACATCGATCAGATCGACCAGGAGCTGCTCGGCCTGCTCCTCCGGCGGATGGATTGCTCCAAAGAGGTGGCCGCCTACAAGCTCGCCAACGGCCTGCCGGTACTGAATATTGGCCGGGAGCAGGAGATCCTCGACCGGATACGCCAAAACGCCGGCAGTGAATATGGCGATGCCGCCGCCCTGATTTTTTCCGCCGTCATGGATGTCTCCCGCGGCCTCCAGCACCGCCGGATGGCGGGAGGACAGCCTCTGCGGGACCGCCTGGCATCCGCTTCAAACGCGCTGATCCCCCCCGCCGAGGCCCGGGTGGCCTGTTCCGGCCGGGCGGGCGCCTATGCTCACGAAGCCGCCTGCCGTCTCTTCCCAGGCGGGCCGCTGCCGCGGTTCGTCTCTTCCTTTGCAGAGGTGTTCGCCGCTGTGGAAGAGGGATCCGCCGATTATGGGGTGGTTCCGGTGGAAAACTCCTCCACCGGCTCGGTTCATGAAGTCTACGATTTGATGATGCAGTCACAGTTCTCCATCGCCGCGGCAGCCGAGCTGCCGGTTCAGCATTGCCTGCTCGGCATCCGGGGCGCGGATCCTGCCGCCCTGCGGACGGTTTATTCCCATCCGCAGGCCCTGTCCCAGTGCTCGGCCTATTTGGCCGCCCGGGGCCTGGAAGTCCGCCCATACAGCAATACCGCCGCTGCCGCCGAAATGGTGGCCGCCGCCGGCGATCCCCATATGGGGGCCGTCGCATCCCGTGTGGCGGGGGAATTATACAATTTGGATATATTAGATGAAAATATACAAAACGTGTCCGAAAACACCACCCGTTTTCTAGCCATCTCCTCCCGCCTGACCCTGCCCCCCGACGCGGACCGCATCAGCCTCATTTTCACGCTTCCCCATGTAACCGGGTCTCTCTACCGGACCCTTGCCCGTTTTGCCATGCAGGGGCTCAACCTCACCAAACTGGAAAGCCGCCCGGTGAAAAATGGGGAATTTGAATATGCTTTTTATCTGGATTTTGAGGGGAATCTCGGCCGTGCCGCTACAGTGGACCTGCTTTGCGCCTTATCGGAAGACATGCCGGTCTTTACATTTTTAGGGAATTACCGGGAGCTGTCCGCCCGCCGGCCATGACGGTGCTTGTGAGGTGGCGCCGCTGGCCGGTTTCCTGGGTTTTCCTCAAAAGTGAAGATTGGCTTAAGATACGACGAAGATCCCGTTGAAGGGCTTGTTTTTGCCCCCATGCCTGCGTATAATGACGATAGCAGGCCAAAGCGGGATTTTCCCCGGCCAATCCAGAGAATTAGGAGATCTCATCATGCAACGTCCTCTGCAGCGCCCCAATCGCCTGACGTCCCGGCTGTATGCCTATCGGCATGCCGCCCTGTTTTTGATATTTTTATTGATCGTACAGCTGTTCAATGTGTTGGAACAGACGGTGGTCCCGCGTTTCTGGGTGGAATGTTCGCTTGACCAATACATACCGTTTATTCCTGTGTTTGTTGTACCATATGTATTTTGGTTTCTGTATGTCGGAGTAGGGCTCGTTTTCCTGTGTCTGTGGGATAAAGAGACCTTTGTTCCTACAATTTTTCTGCTATGTGCCGGTATGGCGATCGCCCTGCTGATCTACGCGGTGTTCCCCCATGGACAGCCGCTCCGGCCGGCCGTGACCGGCACCGACCCCTTCAGCGTGTTCATCCGGGACGTCATTTATGCCAACGATACCAACACCAACTGCTGCCCGAGTATCCATGTCTTAAACCAGCTGGCCGTACACGCGGGGATCTGCCACAGCCGCCGCCTCCAAAACCGGCGGGGAATCAAGGCCGCGTCCTTGGTTGCCACGGTGTTGGTCTGCGCCTCGACGATGCTGATTAAACAGCATTCGATCCTCGATGTCGCCGCGGCGCTGCTTTTGGAGCTGCCCCTCTACTGGCTCTTCTTCCGCAGCCGGCTGCGCCTCCGCCTCGAGCGCCTTTTTTCAGATGGCAAGGCTCCGGTCTCCACTGCGGCAGCAATCCGCTGACAGGACGTATCGCCAGGGCCGCATATCGATTCTCACATACGCTATCCCGGGAACGGTTGAAACCGTTTCCCGGGATTTTTTTCATTTCCTCTTGCATTTCCCGTACATTCTCCTTACAATGGAGACAACGCAAGGAAAGGGGTTTGATCCGGTTGAAACTGCAATATCTCGGCACGGCCGCTGCGGAGGCTTTCCCTGGCGTCTTCTGTCACTGCGAAACTTGTCAGAAGGCTCGGAAACTCGGCGGTAAAAACATCCGCCGCCGCTCCGGCATGGTGGTCAACGACACCACCCTGATCGATTTCCCACCCGATATTTACGCTCTCTCTCTCGAATTCGGCCTGGACCTCGGGTCGGTCACCGATTTGGTTGTGACCCATTCCCATGAGGACCACTTCGACGTGGATGAACTGTCCATGCGTCAAAACGGCCTGTTCTGCCACCTCGGCGAGGACGCGCCGCCCTTGCGGGTACACGGCAACGACGGTGTCGAGCGGTCGCTCAAAAAGGCTGGGATGGACACCCGCCCTTATCTCGATTTTTCACCGCTGACCTACTTTGAACCGCTCCGGCTTCCGAACGGCCTGGTGTTCACCCCTCTGCCCGCCAGCCACGCCAAAGGGGAAAACGCCTGCATCTTCCTCGTCGAAGATGGATCCCGCCGTATCCTTTACGCTCACGACACCGGCTTGTTCCCGGAAGAGGATTATCCCTTCCTGCAGGGAAAAAGCTTGGATTTTGTCTCCTTTGACTGCTGCAATGGCAGCGGTTCAGGCGGATTTTACGGCCATATGGGAATGCCGGAATGCCGTCAGGTAGCCGCCCGCCTCCGGGCAGAGGGGTGCATCCGTCCGGATACCCGGCTGGTTCTCAACCATTTTTCCCACAACTGTGGCGACTTGCACGAGGAGCTCGAGGCCAAAGCCGCCAAGGACGGCTTCGAGGTGGCCTACGACGGCATGATCGTGACGCTTTGACATTAAGCCCCGAACATAAAGAAACCGGCGTCCGTTCGAGCGGACGCCGGTTTCTTATATTCGGGGTCCTGGGCGCTACTCCTGTTCGTCCAGCCGTCGTACAAAGGTCCCCCGCGCGACCGGGTTGCCTTGCCGGATGAGGGTAAAGCCCTGCCCCACGCAGAGGAAACGGGGAGGGATGTCCTTTATCTGGAGGAACGCGATTCCCGCTCCGCTGTTCCCATTCTTCCCGGCACGGATCTCCTGGAGGATACAAGGGTAGGCGGCGGAGTCCGGCTGTCTGCCGGAAGGGTCAAAACACAAAGCCAATACGTCGCCGTCCAGCAGCCGTGGGACCCGTTCCCTGTCCGGCAGCGGGGCCAAATCCGCCCGAAAATGAGAATCCACTGGCAATTCCACGCCGTTTTCATACCGCACCAGCACAGCGCGAGGCAGCCCGTACAGCAAAACAGCGAAAGGGATGGAAACGACGCCAGCCCCCATCGCCATCAGCCACAACGGCTCCCGCGTCAGGAAGGCAGGAACACACAGCAGGAGAACGGCCAAGACGTAAAGGATCGGGAAGGCACTCTCCTTCTGTTTGGGGCAGTAGGAACGGTGACAGGCGGGACAAACGCCGGCATCTCCTTGCCAGCGGCGCCTCTGGAACACCTTGTCGATCGCGGGGATGCATTCCGTCCCGCACCAGGGACAACGGCATTTCTTCATAGGTCTCCTCCTGTCATCCGATGAGCTGTGCGGCGGCACAGTCGGCGTTTTTCACGGCCGGGATGCGCAACATTATACATAAGGGCGGCGGCCTCGGGGGCGGGCGGTCATACTGTCACACCTGTTTTATACGTTGAATTTTTGTCTGCCAATATTCACTCATGTGGAAAGACGGATCCTCCGTCACCTCCGGGCCGAGAAACGCGGGAGGGACAAACGCCTCCGATTCCTCCACCGACCCGAATTCCACCTCCGCGTAATAGAACCCGCCCGGTTCCTCCCCGTCTACCAGGCTACACTCCAGCCGGTGGCCGTCGGGCAGGGCGTAGACGCGGTAGTCCTTACGGATCATAGGGGCGGGCAGGAGCTCCCGAAGCTGCAAAAAGGTCGCCTCCTCGAGCGGCAGTTCGATTTCCTGCCGCACCAGGGTTCCCTCCCCCTTGAAGGTAAGGGTGTACGTGGTTCTCCTCTCCGGGCGACGGGCCTCCGCCGCCCGGATCCGCACCGTCGGCGACGTGGCGAGGTAGCCCTGACAAACCACCGCTTCCTTCACGAGCGGCCAGCCTTCCTCCTCACCCGGGAAACGGTCGATCCGGTACTTGCGTTCGATTTCCATATGGCCTTCCCCCTGTACAAATACGATTCAAATGCGGCGTCCATCCTGCATTCCATCCGGGCCAACCGGTTCCCCTGGCCGTCATCCGGTTTCCCGCACCACCGTGACGGTGGGGATGCCCCAGCCCGGCAGTCGTCGGGCCAGCTCCGGCCCGATCTCCTCCCCCGGAACCACCGCCGCAATGCCGGGCGGGCAGGGGCAGATGCTCCGGGCCGCGATCCGGCCGGCGGCTTCTCCAGACGGGATCTCGTCAGTTTCCATCAGCGCCGCCAGCCGCAACGGCATCCGTTTTGCCGGGATGCCGCATCCAAACGGGTCAAACACCTCCGGATCCGTTTCCCGAATACACAGCTCCGGAACCCGCCGGATCGCTTTGTCCAGCCGCCGGATATCCTCCTCCGTATTGAAAGGGGTCACGATAAACACCACCATGCGGGCGTCCGCGTGTTCCGGTTCGCATCCGCAGCGCCGGAACGCCTCCGCCGCCCGGATACCTGAGAGCCCGAGTCCCACGGTACCCAGGGTCAGGCGGGCCGGGTCGAAGCCGTCCCCGCCCGGTGCCAGGAAACCCGCGGCCTCCGCGGTGCGGCGGAGAGCCGAGAGCCGCTGTGCCGTAGTCCGATAGGCGTCCGGCCCTTCCCGCCGCCACCAAGCCTGCGCCTGATCGATAGAGGCGAGAACCGGAAAGGAGGGCGACGTAGAGCCGAACAGCGCCATCACCATCTTGGCCCGGCGGCGGAGCAGGGGGGCCTCCGTTTGCCCCCTCCATCCGCCGGAGAGATGCAGCACCGCCCCGCCGGTGAGCACCGGCAGGGTCTTGTGCCAGGAATCCGCCGTCATATCCGCGCCGAGCATCAAAGGATGGAGGCCGAACGCCCCAAGATGGCTGCCGTGCGCGTTATCCACCAGAAGCGGGATGCCCCGGCCGTGGCAGAGGGCCGCCATCCCAGCAACATCGGCCAGCCGCCCGGTGTAATCCGGGCTTGTAATATATACGGCACGTATATCGTTGTTTGTTTTCAACTTTTCGTCCAAGTTTTCCACTGCCAGCCGGCAGCCAAGGCCGTCGCCAAATTCCGGCCACAGCCAGACCGGCTCCAGCCCCAGCAAAACAGCGGTATTCACCGCACTGCGATGGGCGTTGCGCGCCATCAGGATCCGTCCGCCTGCCCCGCCGCAGGCGAGAAGCAGCATGGTCTGGATACACAGGGTGCACCCTCCCGCGCTGTAGAAGGAATCGCCCGCTCCGAAGGCCTCGGCGCAAAGGCGCTCCGACGCTTCGATCGCATCCCCACCGTCGTACAGGCTGCCGGTATCGGGCAGCTCGGTCAGGTCGAACGCCGCCGCACAGCCGGGCTCCAGGCGCCCCTTGTGCCCGGGCGTATGGAAAGAGGCCGTCCCACGGGCGGCATGCCGCCTCAGCGCGTCGAGAAGCGGGACCATCTCCGGCTCAGACATAATCACGCCGGGTCAGGGCGCTGACATGCAGCGGGTTCGCATCAAAGGAGACGATGTCCCCCGGCGCACATTCCGCCGTGGTCACATCCACCGTCAGGGCGGTCAGCCCCGCCCGCCCGATCACATTGAGGCGCTTGCCGTTGATTTCACAGACCTCTTTTTTCCGGAAGAAAAAGCCCCGCTTGTCCGGCGGCGAGACAAACAGGCCGTCACACAATCCCGCCGGAACGATCGCCACCCGGGTGGCCTTTCGGATCTTGCGGCGTCCGTCCGCCCCGACCGTGCTGCCGGCGGCCAACCATTTGATGTCACACACCTCGGACACACAGCGGCCGACCGGACGCAGATTGTGCCGGTCCCCCTGCGGCCCCCGCCCGAGCAGGTCCGCGCCGGTGCGCACGGCGCCCAGCCGCATCCGCGGGCAGAGGGCCGCCTGGGCCGTATCCGCCATATGGGTGATGCCGGGCTGAAGTCCCTCCCGCTCAATGGCGGTAATCACCTTCTGGAAATCCTTAAGCTGCTGCTCCTGGACCTTTGCCTTGGGCTTCGCGCCCGACGGCAAAATGGTGAACACGCCGGTGAGTTCCACGTTTTCCAGATGCTTAATGGTCTGCGCGGCCTTGGCTGCCTCCTGCGGCTCGAACCCGAACCGCCCGGTACCAAAGTCAAAGCAAAGCTGCACCCGGGCCCGGGTACGGAGCTTGCGGCTCAGGGAGCTGTAAAGCACGGCGCTGTCGTTGGAGCCGACGGCCCCGATGATATCGTGCTGCAGGATGGTGGCGATGTCCTCCTCATTGGCATACGGCGTCAGGAGCATCACGTCCACGCCCCGGACAGCCTCCGAAACCCGGACGGCTTCGTCCAGCCGGGAAACCGCCATCAGCCGCACGCCCTCTCCGGCGAGCAGTTTCGCCACCGCTACGTCGCCCAGCCCATAGGCGTTGGCCTCCAGCACAGGGATAAGCGGCGTCCCGCCCGCCTGTTTGTTGAGAATACGGTAATTGGCCAAAATCCGGTCGGTTTGTACAAGCAGGTTCATGAACGGCCCCTCGTTTCCAACGTCAAATTTCGGCGGAAAAGCCCTCTTCCGCCCATAGCATAACTATACCGCTTTTTCGCTGCTGCGTCAATTCCCGCTCTTCGCCGTCCCGCAAATACTTTTCGGGGTATAAAGCAGGCACACGGGACCGGCTTCCGCCTGTCCCGTGTGTCCAAAATGAAGAGAGAGCGATGGGAATTAGCCGCGCCGTTTCCGCCGCATGGCCTTGTATGCAGCCAGCCCGATCACCCCGGCCGACCCCGCAGCCGCCAGAACCAGAGTCACATACAGCGGGAGCCTGGCCGACGTGTTGGGATTCTCGATATCCGAAGAGCCGCCGGAACCGCTGCCGCCCGGCACATCCTCGTCCCCCGGCCTTTGTACCCGCACGCCGCCGACCTTGGCGTCGCCTTCCATGACCAAAGCGGCCGTACCGGCTTTTGTCATAGTGTCCGCGGCAGAGAGCACCTTTCTGCCGTTGAGGGATACCGTAATCGTCCCCTCTTCCACCAGGATCACCAGGGTTTGCGAACCTTCCGTGAGGGCGGCGGCCGCTGTCCCGACGGTCCGGCCGTCCTTTTCCAGCGTCACCGCGCCGCTGCCGTCCAGGGTCAGGGCATATCCGCCGGTGCCGTCCTCTGCGGCGCCCCAGATCCAGCCCGCCGACGCATTTTCCGCAAGCTCCGCCTCAAGGGTGGTCTTCTGCTCGTGGAGCTGGAGATACCGCCGGGCCAGCAGGGTCCGGCCGTCCTCTTTGCTTGTCACCAGGCCGGTATCGTTGATGACGGCCAGCCCGCTTATCGTATCCCAAGCGGTCTGATCTCCGTATGCAAACGTCTCGTCGAAGGTGAAGATGCGGGAAATTTGAGCCGTCACCGCGCAGGAAACCACGCTTCCCGTTTCCACCTCCGTACCTTCTTCAAAGGAAACCGATACGCAGCTCCCCTCCCGCTTCCAAGAGGCGCCGACCGCTCTGCCGTCAACAGCGACTTTTAACTCCAGCCCATCGGCGGATTCCGCAAGCTCCTCCGGCAGATACATCCGGAATGTCTTGAGCCCGAGTTTGCCGTAACGGACCTCGACGGTGTTGGTCTGCCGGAAGCTGGTGCCGTCCACTGTACGCTTCTGGGTGGCGGTGCCGAAGCTGTCCCCACTCGCATAAAAGCCGCGGAAATCCTCAGAATCGATGTTGGGCTGGAAGCCGAGCAAGCCGGCCTGTCTGTCTTTTTCAATGCCGCTCGCCGCCTCCAAAAGGCCGTAAGCCATCATCGACCGGGCGTAATAGCTGCCGAGCTCCCGCTCGTTGAGGGGATCGAAATCCTTGCCGTCATAACGGGAACGGACCGCCCACACCGTGGCGAGGGCTTTATCGATATTGCCGGCATAAAGCAGGTTGATGGCATTGCTGTATTCAGCGCCGGACCAGGCTTCCCCTTGGTACATCAGGGTCCCGCTGCCGCCCTTGGGCCAGGTACAGACCAGGGTGGCCGGATCATCCGCCTTAGCGTACACGCGGTCAAGGTTGTTGCCCTGCGCCCGATACCGGCTCCCGACCGGGTAAAAGAAGTTGTACTTGAACGCGGCGTTGGTCTGGGACCGCATATGCGACGTGTCCAGAGAATCACCGAGCCCGTACAGATACATATGGGTCTGGCCGAGGAGGGTATCGGTCAGGATCCCCTCGTTGGTGGTACGGGCGTCGCTGACCCCCGTCCCGCCGCCGATCTGCTCATAATATTCCCCGTTCCAGGTGGCAGCGTCCAGGGCAGGAGCCCCTTTATCGTAAATACCGGCATAGCGCTCCGCCGCCTGGGTGTCGCCGAGCAGGCACGCGATCCGCTCCGCCGCCTTCAAGGCACCGAGATACATCGCTCCGATGCGCACCGTCGTGCCGTCCATCGCCCGGTCATAGGTCATCCGGACCGAGGCCTTTTCGCAGACGCCGTCCTGGTTGGGATCGTAATTCCGGATACAGGCCTCCATCATCTTTTCGATGTTCGGCCAGATCGAGGCAATCCAGGCGGTATCGGGCATATTCTGATTGAGCCGATACGCCAGCATCACGCTCGCGAACATCCCATCCATGGCTGGGAAGGTTCCGGTAGTGTCGGCCGGGATGTTTCCCAGCCGGTTGTAGAGCAGTCCGCCCGGCTGCTGCTGCGCCGTAAAATCCTGTTTCTTCCAGCGGGCAGCAATTTCGGGATATAGATCAAAAAAGCCCTCCGCATAGCTCCAGACATGCTGGCAGTTGCCCTCGCAGTTGCCTTCTCCCAGACGGCCGTCGCTGCCCTCCCAGCCATAAGGCGTCCCGTCCTTGGCAATGTAGAAAGTGGGAGAACGCAGCACATCCATCGTGGACGCCGCCGCGTCGACGAGATAATACGGCAGAGAGGTGTCGTACAAGCTGTCATGATAGGCCTTGGTGTTACTGTGCAGCTCCTCATAACGGGCGGCGAGGTCGGCCACCACGTCCTCTACATTCTCATAAAAGGCCGCGTAGCGCCGCCCGATATCGGTGTGGTCCTTGCCCCACAGATTGTCGGCGAAGAAATGAGGGAAATACCATGTATAGGCGAAACGCACGACCTTGGTTTCCCCCGGCTGAAGCCGGACGCTCTCGCTCAGGCCGGCCACCGCATCGGTGCCGGCTGCCGTCTGTTTGCCGTCGAGCTCACCATCCGCCTCCATCTGGTCGAAGAGCGCCCGGACTGTCTGCCCTCCCGCGGTATATCCCGCATCGCCCGAAGGAGACCAGAGCGCGAGGCTGCCGTTGCCGAGGCTAACATCCTCCCGATCGTTTTCCAGCAGGATATAGGTGCCGGACGCATCCGTCACCACCCGGTTGGAACGGTCCCCCTCCAGTCCGTTGGCCAGGGTGGAAAGGACCGAGGCGGTCACCTCTTTACTCGAGGTGTTGGTCAGCACGATCTGAAAGACCCCTGCGGGAATCACGGAATCCCGTTCATTGAGGGGGACCATGGGGCTGAACATCTGCAGCTGGACATCCACCGGCAACGCGGTATCGAAGTCATAATAGCCGAACGGGTATTCCATAACGGCACGGACCTCATCCGCCGTACAGAGCGGCAGGCCATAGGGATTGGATTCATGGCCCACGATGTGCCAGCCCTCCATCTGATTTTCAAAGTCCCCATTGACAAACCCGTCTACCGGCACCCGTTCGCCCGCTTCGTTTTCGAACCGGATGTCGTCGACGTTGATATGACCCCAGCCGGTCGAGCCCATGTCGGTAATGGTCACCACCAGATCCCGGTCATAGGCCGCGGCTGGGATCGGGGTGCTCTTTTGGGTCATGACCTCATTTCTGTCACCGGTCAGTTTAACCAGCACCTCGCCGGTTTGCGCATCGGCCAGGCCGAGGTATTCGATCGTGTCGTCATTTCCTCCTCCCACGAGTGCCGCCAGCGCCGTCGCCTCCGCCGGAAGTCGAAAGCTCCCGCTGCGCATTTCCCCTTTGAGGGAATCATTATACGAGGTGTAGCCTGGCGCAACCAGGCTGGAATTGATAAAATAGGTGCCCTGCTTGCTCTGTCCGCCCTTGACGGTGGAATTCGCCGGCATGTCCTTGAAGGCGTTGCGGTTATTGAGCGGAATATTGTTGCGCAGGATCCGGCTGTCCGTTTCGCCCTCCATTTCGGTAAATACGGCAAACAGGCTATTCTCCGACATCAGGCTCTCGGACTCCAACTGCCCGACGTCCCAGGCATAAGGCACCAGGTTGCCGTTGAAATACACGATGCCGGTCCCCATCCCCGCCAGGGGGAAATTGACGTTTGATAACGTCTCTCCCTGATAGACCCGCTGGGCATCCCCCTCCCTCAGCGTCTTCCGGATCCACTCTACCTGCCCCTCGAACTGCCCGTTCTTCTGCACCGGCTGCCTGTCGCTGATCTGCGGGTTGATTCCCGCAGATACCGGCAGCCCGCACACCATGGCCGCACAGCATAGCACGGACAGGCCGCAGCGTACCGCCCGCTTGACGTTTCGTCCCTGTTTTTTGCTCATGTTCTCGGCTCCTTTCCCACTAACCCATTTGCACTATATCGGCGCCGGACCTACCGGCGGTTTTTACTCCGTCTCATAATCGAGATAGACCAGGATATCTTGGTCGTAGTTACCGAATCCCTTGCCGAACAGGTTGACTCCTCCCGGATGCCTGGCCTCGGGCGGTGAGGCGATCCGGAAGCGGATAGGCTTTTTGGGTTCGAATGCGAAATCCGCCAGGGTACAGCCCGGCTCTCCGGCCGGCAACCCATCTATAAAGGTTCCCCGTTCGTTGACTGTGATAGTCTTGCGTATTCCATATTGGGTGCCAAAGTTCCACCATTTGGGGGTAAAGGCCCCCCGCACAGCCCCGAAATCCCCAGGAGAGCGCCAAAAGCCGATAAATTTCTGATTGATCGTGAAATGGATGTCGGAAGGCCAGTCCTCCCGGAATCCCTTGGCCTCGGAACAGATCTCAAAACTCAGGCGAAGCTGCCTGAGCCGCATATTTTCGGACAGATAGTTCGGCAATGCGTATTCGATCCACCCTTCCGAGAACCAGACCAACGCCGCATCGGCATGTTCCGGCGCCATAAAAAAGGCCGGATCGTCGGCCAGGCGGATAATCGATGAGGTGGTGGCCAGTCCGCAAGGCGCTTTGACATCACAGTCAACGTACATCCCTACCGGCATTGAGTAGGAGCAGCAGTTGGCCGACTCCTCCCGCGTAGTAAAGGTAAGGACCAGATGCGTGTCTTTCAGGCGGCAGAGTTTCTGCATCCCCCGCTTGCCCGGCAACGTCTCGCTGACGACCAAGCCGGCCGCCTCCAATTGCCGAATGTGTTTGACTGCCATCGTCGGCGTAATTCCCACAGCCTGTGCGAGGGAATGGATATTGCTTGGCCCCTCGGCCAGCAGATTGAGGATCTGGAGCCGTGTTGGTGATGCCAGGCTGTTGAATATCTGATAATTCTCAGGAGATATGGGAATCTGCATATCTACTCCTTTCCCACGAAGAGAACAAACTGAAATTACTGAACCATATAGGTTCAGTATAGTCATATAATAGATATTGTCAACTAAAATTTGCTTTGTATTTTTGATTAATTTATGTATAACAGCCAATCATAAATTCAAAAGTTAAAAATATACCCATGTAATTGTGTAATATATTGTGTGTGTTGCTGTTGATTTTTGGAAATTCTGAGACTTGTTAATCCCTTTGTTCATATGTCTCAAAAATCAAAATTGGATGTTTTACCGTTTCTATCCCTATTATGGTTCTGTTTTTTGTCAAGTTTATAGAATGTTCTTGAAATTTGGATCTCTGTTTTCTTATTCATGAACTCAACAGTTCATAATATGGTTTTCCGATTCCTTAAACAGCTGGAAAGTCCTAAAAAGCCTACAGAAAAAGGAATCGGCCCCCCGACTGTAATCAGGGAGCCAAAAAAAGGCCCTCCGGATAAACCGGAGGGGCGGCGAAGAGTCGGCGCCTGCCTATTTTCCCGGGCCGCTTCCAGCC
>CAKUFK010000011.1 GCA_934647945.1 uncultured Eubacteriales bacterium
ATGGAAATTTTGAGCTATATTATCGACAACGCCCTGGTCCTGATCCCGGCCCTGGTCATCATCGGGGCCATTGTCAAGCATATCGAGGTGATCCCGGATAAGTTTATCCCGCTGATCCTGCTGGTGTTCGGTGTGGGCGGGGCCTTGGCCATCATGGGCCCCACCGTGGACGCGGTGATCCAGGGCATCCTTGTAACCGGAGTGGCAGTGTACGGTAACCAGCTCGTTAAGCAGCTCGGCAAATCCGAAGGATAGCTTAATTGCCTCGAATTCGATGGGTTTAAACTGGTCGATTTCGACCACTTTAAAATCGGAGGGATATGTGCTATAATAGCATCGAGGAACAAAACCGCCAGGTTTTGCGGGGCGCGGTGCCTGCACAGGCCCTATTTTGCTTAACATCGCCTGCCGAGTAGTCGGCCCACGCTCAGGGCGCGGACGAAGTCGGGGGATCAAATACTCCGGGACGCCGGACAAAGAGAGCCGGGCCATCCTTACGGGTGGTCCGGCTTTTTGAGCTCATGGAGATATATACATTTGCCGCACAGTTTAGACTTGACGGTGTCTTCTAAAATTTTTTTCATGTCTTGCTCTGCGCCGAAGGATATCTCTATCCTGATCGCGCGGTTTGTGGTTTTGCACTTGTAATAAATTGTGGTAGTGTCAGACCGGCCTGTTATTGTCTTTCCTGTTTCGATGGCTATCTGGCACGGGTAGTCATACATTATTACACCACCTATACTTATAATTAACGGGCTACCGGGATTTTTATTTCGCCAACCGCATGTCACATTTCTATCCATGCTCCCCTCGCGGGGAGCGACCTGTATGTACGTCCTGGAGGGCGACTACATATGCATTTCTATCCACGCTCCCATCGCGAGGAGCGACTTTAGTATACCCTGGACTTTGTTTTATTGTCAAGGTGCAATCGGTACATTGTCGATCTCTTATCGGGTGCTCCCGGCGTTTTTGCGTGGCTTTTTAAGTAGTTGCTGGACACGGTTAAAGATGCGTATGTCAATGATGGGCTCGTGGTTGCCTTTATACAGTTTTCCGCCAAAGCTGTTGTACCCTGCATAGATCGGGCGGGACAGTATGGTCTTGATATGCTGAGCTTTAAACACCCGGCCACGCTTGCCGGTGTACCCACGTAGGGCGCACAGCTCGGCAACCGCCGATAGATTGCGATACTCGATGTAGCGGTCATAAATATACCTCACGCGCTCAGCCTCGGTCTCGTTGATTTTGAGGCTGTCCTTGCCGTCCAGGTCATAGCCTAAAACCTCGTTTGTGGTACGTTTTCCTTGCGCCGCCCTTTCCGCCATGGCCGAACGGACGCGTTCGGCGGTGATCTCTCGCTCCATTTGTGCAAACACTCCGAGCAACCCCATCATTGCACGTCCCGTGGGGGTGGTCGCGTCAAATGCCTCCGTGTAGCTGACAAGCCCGACTCCGCTGGTGTGCAGTAACTCCCAGGTGTTGTATAGGTCTGAGACGCTCCGGGTCAAACGAGAGAGGGCCCAGACAAGGACCAGGTCAAATTTTTGGGCTTTCGCGTCCGCCAGCAATTGCCTCATGGCAGGGCGATGGTCGATGTCTTTGCCGCTTATGCCCTCATCGGCGTACACGTATACGACCCCATATCCGCGCACTTTAGCCCAAGCTTCCAGGGTTTTTCGTTGGGCGGCCAGGGAGTATCCCTCCCTGGCCTGGTCCAACGTACTGACCCGTATGTAGATGGCAATATGTTTCATCGTTTCCTAATCCTGCCGAGCGGGTCATCCAACTATCAGATCAAAAGGTGCGAGTTCCAGATACCGGACCAGAAACTCGAGATTTGTGCATGGGGCGAGCTCATAGCTTACGTTTTCGCGGGTGTCGTCATCCATCATCATAACAATAACGTCCCAATCGCATTGTTCTATCGCTTCGGCGGGCTCTACAAAGGTCATACCGTTATCAATGCTGATATTTTTCATGATTTTTACCCCTTTACTTTTTTGTCGTTTTATTTTATACTGGGTGTAGCAAGGGAGACGGGCTTTAGTTAGTCGCTATGGTTTGGGCCTTTGCGTTAGCGGTTAGGCGTTAGAGCGCTTGGCCGCTTTTTTATGTGCTTCCCAGTATACTCTTTTTTCTGCGGGAGAGAGTTTCGTAAACTCTTTACACGTCATGGGCGTCTCCTTTCCGCCCTCTCCCTTGCTACGAGTATAGTATACTATAATTGCGTAATTATATCAATGGGCGAAACGCCCAAACTTGCGCAAGTATATATATGCAAATTATATAATTGCGCAATTATTATATTTGCGTTATACTTAATATGAGGTGATGATAATGTCCACGGCGCAATCCAGGGCAAGTAATAAATACGCCGCAAAAGCATATGACCGATTATACCCGTTTGTTCCCAAGGGCCGAAAAGCCGAAATCCAGGCCGCCGCCGACTCCCTCGGGGAAAGTTTAAACGATTTTATCGTTAAAGCTATAGATGATCGGATAGATCGGATACAAAAAGAGGGCGCGGCGAACAAGAAGACAGGCGATGGAACAAGCAAAATCTGACTACTTTTTGACTACCACGACACATTTTTATATATCAACTTAATCATAAAAAAACAAGGAAATAAGCCATTTTTGCTGATATAGATAGTTGTAAAAACGCTAAAAATTGGACTACGAATCAGAAGGTCAGGGGTTCGAATCCCTTCGGGCGCGCCAAGTAGGAGCAAGCGATGTGTCGCTTGCTCCTACTTTTTATGCAAATAAATAAAACAACGGCCGTGGGGGATGGATACCATATTGTAGCACTTGATCGTTTATGGTACAATTTAAGCAATATATCAAGAGGTGTTTTTATGAAGGGATTAAAGACATTAACAGCAGTTCTTTTGAGTGCCGTTCTGTTCCTTTCTGGATTTCCGATCTATGCTATGGGAAGCGGACTGGACCTTCCGATTATAGAAGACGGCGGCACAACATATTATAACGTCACTTCCAAGGCGGATTTGAAAACGGCTGTTTTATATTGCCGTGACAATTTCATGGATCAACTTCCCATCTGTTTTGATGAAGATAAACGGGATTGGGATGATGCTTACGGCAGCAATGTGGTAAATTTTCTAGACTATTACACCAAGGGCTTTTTCACCTATCGCCAATACAGTGTCAACACCGTGATTGCATATGGAAACAGCGCGAATCAGGAACAGGTTTTGGGGGCACTGGAGCTGTCTTATATCGACACGCCAGATGAACTGAAAAAAGCGGATGACAAAATCGAGTCGATAGTGTCCGGTATCTCGTCCAAATCCACCTATGATAAACTGCTGTATATTGCTGAGTATGTTTGCCAGCAAACGGAGTATGGTTTTAAGCAGCTGCCGGACGGCGGGTACGATGCGATCAACGGTGTTTATGACGTGCTCAGCGGTATCCGCACCAATACGGTATGCACATCCTATGCGCTGACGTTCCAGCGATTTATGGAAAAGGCTGGAATTAACAGCTATATTCTTGCAAACGGCGGCGTTCATGCTTGGAATATCATAGAACTTGACGGCAAATGGTATGGGGTCGACTGTACGTTTGGTGATTTGGGCAACTCATTTGACCGGAAGTATTTCCTAATGGGAAAAAATGAGATGCAGATGTATAATACACCGGGCGCCAACATTGATCCGGTCGCTGTCTTTGCAAAAAATCATAAGGTTTCTGACCAGAATTACAGCGCTTCTTCGAATCCCCCAAAGCCCACAGAAAGTCGTGTAACGTCCAAGCCATCCGAAACTTTGCCCACAGAAAGCAACGTGACTTCCAACCCGTCTGATACTCCCAGTGAAAGTGAGATAAACAGCAGTGCCGGGAGCAGTTATACGGAAAAAATGCCGACAGACATTGTTATGGTTGATATTGTTCAGGAGCCGATAATTAGCCGCACTGTATTTGAACAGGCTAAGCAGGCGGGGCTGGATCTAAAACTAAACGGAGATACATACAGCTGGACCTTTTCGAAGGAAACATTGGCGGAAATTACAGATTTTCCGGAGTCTTTTGATGCGGGGATTTTGCTAAACAATGCGCTGGCCGGAGAAGATCAGCAAAAGCTGAAGAGCATGGCAGGAGAGCGGCCCTATTTCGGTTTCCGGTTCGTCTATCACGGTGCATTGCCGGGAAAGGCAAAAATCACATTGTCACTTGGAAAAGAGTTTGCAGGCAAGACGGTTACTGTTTATTCGGTATCTGACAGTGGAAAACCTACAGCAGAAGCAAACACGACTGTCGGCATGGATGGAACGCTGAATTTTGACACGGATCACTGTTCGCTTTGGTTTGTCTCCGACAAGGATATGTCAGCCGAAACGGAATCAGGCGGTATGAGCGTCTGGGTATGGTTCATAGTCATATCGGCGATTGTCATGGTTGTCGCTATAGGCGGATTTTGTTGGTGGTATTTTATTTGCCGGAAACAGAGGGGGCAGAAGCCGACGCAGATACCATAACCTGAACACACCGTTGAGATTCCCTTTATCAAGATATAATGGACGATAATAGCCCCGATATGCCAGCAGCGTCCGGCAGGAGCTGCTAAAAAGGCGGTGATGATTTGAAGGATACGGCTTCAAAAGAAGCAGCGGCGGTCTATAAGGAGTTTGATAGAAAGCTCCAACGAACGATCCGGCGCGTATCCATTTCATTTCTGATTATACTCACATGTGTTTTGATTAGCTTGACATTCGTGACGTCATCGTATATTCCGCTGGTTATTTCAGCCGTATCCCTTTTCGCATATGGGATAGCCGCGAGGATACGATGCAGAAAACTCGATTCCACACACAAGTCTCTATACGCAGCGGCTTATGGGGAACAGACAGAGTCTGTTCGTACGGGAATTTTCAAAGATATTTGGGAGGAATATCAGGACAATCGATTTGAGAGATTACTGGAGATAGAGAGTCTCGAAATTGAATTTGAAGTGGCATACGACAATACCATAGAAGTTGAGGCAAAACGGCATCATCATAAATGGTTTGTTTTAGTCGATGAACAGAACTTGCATTGTTCAGTAGATAGAGAGACAGAAGAAGCGATGGAACAAACAACACCACTCCAAAACCTGGGCGGTATCGATGGCTTTTATGAAGCCGTTGCCGGGTTCATTTCGACATATTCATGAACAGGGAATGAGAGGCCGTGCTCCTGATGAGCATTCGGAAGGGATCCTTCGCGTATCGGGCCGCCACGGATGGAAGAAGCCGGCTATCCAACGGATAGCCGGCTTCTTTTCCTTGCTGTGATACGATAACACGGCCATCCATATACCGGTTCGGGTTTTCCGTTTTTCCGCCGCCTCCTGACTGGCGTTGCCAAGCGTTCCGGACTTCAGCCGGGGGCAAGGAGAGGCTCTGGATCAGCCGTGGCAGATAGCTGGGGATGATGTCCAGTATCTCCGCGGCCGCGGCAGAGGGGAATACGGGCCTGGTGTCCGATGTATGACCTTCGCCTGCTTCCTTTTCCGTATATCCCGTCGTACGTCAACACCGAAAACCCCGTTCCCTTCTCCGGGGCCATCGACGGGACGGCGGAATTGTGGTAGGATTATGCCTGATGGAAAAATGTATACACGGCTGCAATAAAACCGGCTGTTCCGGTATTATCTATATGAAAAGGGGTGAATCCATGCAGAAAAACGCGCCATCGGGAAAGCTGACCACAGCGGAGAGGGACGCCTCTCTGGACCGGTGCCTTTCGGGGATCGCGGACGAGGATCCCGCCGCCCTCGAAGAGCTTTACCGCTTAACCAGTGCGCCGGTGTATGGATACGCGCTTTCCTTTTTGAAAAACGCCCAGGACGCGGAGGATGTGCTGCACGATTGCTTTGTCAACGTGTATGTCTCGGCAAAGGGATACGATTCCTGCGGCAAGCCGATGGCCTGGCTGTTCACGATCGCCCGGAACCTCTGCCTATTGCGGCTGCGGGAACGCGGACGGACGGCGGATATCCCCCCGGAGGACTGGGAGGACGGCTATGGTCACGCCGCGGATGTCGGCCCGGACGACCGGCTGCTGCTCGAGCACTGCATGACGCGGCTTTCGGACGAGGAACGGCAGATCGTGGTCCTCCACGCGGTGGCGGGGTTCAAGCACCGCGAGATCGCGGATATCATGGACATCCCGCTGCCGACGGTGCTCTCCAAATACCACCGGGCGCTCAGGAAACTCAGAACCTTTTTGGAGAAGGGAGACGGACAATCATGACCATTCATGAGATAGAGGCGAATCTCCGGCGTACGTTCGGCCGTGAGGCTCCGGACGCGCTGCCGGGCATCCTCTCGGATTGTGAGAAACAGAAAGGAACCGTGATGGTGATGGAAAAGAAAAAACGGAACCCATGGGTCATGCGGACGGTGGGCATCGCCGCCGCCGTTGCCGTTTGTGTGATGGGGGGGCTCGGCATCCATTTGTACGGCTCCCGCTTTGCCGTGGAATCGACTGTGTCTCTCGACGTCAACCCGAGCATCGAGATTCAGGTCAACGCGAAGGAACATGTACTGAAGGTGGAACCCAAAAACGAGGACGGCCGGAAGGTCGTGGGAGAGATGGACTTTTCCGGCAGTTCCCTGGACGTGACCGTCAACGCCCTGATCGGCTCCATGCTGCGAAACGGCTATCTCAATGAAAACGCCAACTCCATCCTCGTCAGCGTGGATACCCGGGACGCCGCGAAAGGCTCCGCCCTACGGGAAAAGCTGGCTGGTGAAATCGACAGCCTGCTCCGCACCGACACCTTCAGCGGAGCCGTCCTGAGCCAGACGGTGGCGGCCGACGCCGCCCTGCAGCAGCTCGCGCAGGAGTACGGGATTTCTTTGGGCAAGGCGCAGCTGGTCCAGGAGATTGCCGCGAAAAATCCCGCCTACACCTTTGATGCGCTGGCGCGGCTTTCGATCAACGAGCTCAATCTCCTGATGGCGCAGAATGCCCAGGTGGAGACGGTGGCTTCTTCGGGCAAGGCCAGTGACAAAGCGTATATCACCGCGGAAAAGGCGACCGCGCTCGCCTTGGAGCACGCCAACGTGTCGGCTGACCTCGCTGTCGTCAGAGAAGCCAAGCTCGATACCGAGGACGGCGTCCTGGTATATGAAATCGAGTTTGAGGCCGGCGGATATGAATACGAATACGATATCGACGCCGCCAGCGGCGCGGTGGTCAAGTTTGAAAAAGAACGCGACGACGATGACGCCCCCTCCCAGGGCGGCAATCCGGGGAGTGCGCCGGCGGGCGATATCGGCGAGGCCAGGGCCAAAGAGGCCGCGATGTCCCATGCCGGTGTGGCCGAGGCCGACATCCGGGATTACAAAATTGAGCGGGATACCGACGACGGTATCGGGGTGTATGAGATCGAGTTTAAAGCCGGCGGGTACGAGTACGATTACGAGATCGATGCTGCCAGCGGGTCCATCCTCAAGTTCGACAGGGAACAGGACGACGATGACAGACGTCCGCAAAGCGCGAATCCGGGGAGTGTGCCGGCGGGTGATATCGGTGAGGCCAGGGCCAAAGAGGCCGTGTTGTCCCACGCCGGTGTGGCCGAGGCCGACATCCGGGATTACAAAATTGAGCGGGATACCGACGACGGTATCGGAGTGTATGAGATCGAGTTTAAAGTCGGCGGATACGAGTATGATTACGAGGTCAAGGCCGCAGACGGTGCCATCCTGAAAAATCAAAAAGAAATCGACGACTGACGTATCGTCCATCGCCGGCCGGACATGGGATGCATGTCCGGCCGGTTTCTGCCGCCGGGGATACCATGTTATGCCCCCATCCGCTATCATGAACCGCCCTTCGGCCGCATATGTTTGTAGGGAAGAAGGAGGGACTGGGCGGGGCCGAAAGGAAAAACGGGCGGAAACGGCCGCCCCGGCCCCCGTGCGGACCTCGGATACTGCTGAGAAGGGGTTATGACACATGAAACGTGGCAAACGTCTGCTGGCGGCTCTGCTTGGAGGACTGCTCATAGGCCTGCTTCCGCTCGGGGCCCTGGCGGAGGAAGCACCGGCCGTGATCGTGGATATCGAGGGGGGCGAAACGGCGGAGGCGCTGATGGCGGAGGACGCGGACGAGGTCTGGGAACCGGTCGGGACCGTCCCTGCCGACACGGCGGCTTTGGATGTCGGGGGCAAGTCCGCTGTTCTGATGGAACAGTCGAGCGGCGATATCCTGTTCGAGAAAAACCCGCATGAGAAAATGCCGATCGCCTCGGTGACCAAGGTGATGACGCTGCTGCTGGTGATGGAGGCGCTCGATGAGGGCCTGATCACCCTCGATGAGCCGGTTACCTGCTCGCCCACGGCGGCTTCGATGGGCGGATCCCAGATCTGGCTCGAGGTCGGTGAGGTGATGACGGTCGATGAGCTGGTCAAGGCGGCGGCCGTGGTGTCCGCGAACGACGCCTGTGCGGCGCTGGCCGAGCATTTGTCGGGTTCCATCGAAGAATTCGTCGCGCGGATGAACCAGCGGGCGGCCGAGCTCGGGATGAACGACACCCTGTTCCTCGATTGCAGCGGCCTCAACGACGAGGCGTATTCCTGCGCCTATGACGTGGCCGTGATGTCCCGGGAGCTGATGAAACATCCCAAAATCACCGATTATACCACCATCTGGATGGACAGCCTGCGGGGCGGGACATCCCAGCTGGTCAATACCAACAAGCTCGTGCGGCATTACGCCGGGGCGACCGGGCTGAAAACCGGGACGACCAGCAAGGCGGGACACAACCTGTCGGCCACGGCGGAACGGGGCGGGCTCGCGTTTGTCGCGGTCATCCTGGGGTGCGAGACGACGGACGAACGGTTCGGCGGCGCCCGGAAGATGCTCGACTACGGGTTTGCCAACTACAGCGTATACACGCCTCAGGTGGATACCGACGCGCTTCCGTCGGTGCCGGTGCTGCACGGGGTGTCCGAGAGTACGATTCCCGTCGCCGATGAGATACGCCCCATCCTTCTCCGCAAAGGGCAGGAGAAGCAGGTGACCTGCACGACAGAGATGGCGGCGGATCTGGAAGCACCGGTATATGAGGGCCAGGTAATCGGGCAGATCGTGGTGACGCTGGATGGGAAGACAATCGCCGAATATCCCATCCGCGCGTCGGAGGCCGTGGCCCGTCTCGGGTTCGGCGGCGCGTTCTGGAAGCTTCTGTGCGCGCTGCTCGGCTGACAGCGAGACCGCTTTCAGGGAATTTAGGAGATGACACGGCCCGGGGCATCCGCTGTAAACGGATGCCCCGGGTTCACGTTATCCGCGGGCGCATCCGTCTCCCGATCCGGCCGGACCGCTGCCATTCCGTCGGGTTCGGCGCGATTTGGCCGGAGTATATGGCGCCACGATACCGGCAAAAGAAAACGGCTTTCTCCGGGTGGGACGGCGGGGATCAATCCGTTTTCAGACATTCCTATTAAGAATAATACAGTATACGATATAAGCATTAGACATGGAAGGCCGGGCGCGGTATACTGGCTGTGGAAGCGGGAAATGGCGGACCGGCCGGGACCGATCCATCGGAGCCAGGCCGATGCGGAAAAGCCGCCGGCATGCCGCTTCGCCCCTGCCGTCGGAGGGGGTTGCCCGCGCCAGACCGGCCGTATAGGCGATCCGGGCGGCATCCGACAAAAATATGGTTTGGAGGATCGGTTTATGAACATGCTTTTCGATTTTTACAATCCCACCCGCATCCTGTTCGGCAGCGGAAAGCTCTGCGAACTGGGCCGACAGCCCATGCCCGGAAAAAACGCCATGGTGCTGATTTCAAACGGGAAATCCACAAGGGCCAACGGGTATCTCGACCGCACCCTCCGGCAACTGGATGCCGCCGGTGTGGGATACGCCGTGTTTGACGGGATCATGGAAAACCCGGTCAAGGACGCCGTGATGCAGGGCGCCGCGTTCGCCAGGAAAAACCGGTGCGATTTCATCGTGGCGCTGGGCGGCGGCGCAGTGCTGGACGCCTCTACCGCGATTTCCGCGATGGCAACCAATGACGGCGACCTGTGGGATTATGTGCAGGGCGGCACGGGTAAGGGGCGTCCGCTGGCCAATGCGGGCCTGCCGGTCGTGACCATCGCCACCACGTCGGGTACCGGCTCGGAAATCAACTGCTGGGGGGTCATCTCCAATCCGGAAACCAAGGAAAAAATCGGGTTCGGTGATCCGCGGCTCGTCCCCGTGCTGGCGGTCGTCGATCCCGAGCTGATGAGAACCGTGCCGCCGGCCTATACAGCCTATCAGGGGTTTGATGCACTGTTCCACAACACGGAGGTCATGATGTCGAAGGGGGTAAACATCCTCAGCGAAACCATCGCGCTGTCGGCCATCGGCCATATTGCCCGTTACCTGCCCCGCGCGGTCAGGGACGGGAACGATCTTAAGGCCCGTGAGCATGTCGCCTACGGCAGCACGATGGCGGGCATCACCATGCAGCTGACCTCCACCACCGCTCAGCACAGCATGGAACACGCCATGAGCGCCTATCATCCCAACCTGCCCCACGGCGCGGGGCTCATCATGATTTCCAAGGCCTTTGCGGAGTTCTTCATCGAGCGCCACGCCTGCGACGGGCAGTTTGTCAAGATGGCACGGGCCATGGGGATGCCCGAAGCCGACAAGGCCGGGGATTTCGTTACGGCGCTCGTACGGTTGCAGGAGATGTGCGGCGTGGCCGGCCTGAAAATGAGCGATTACGGCTTTGCCCCGGGGGAGTCCATGACGTTGGCCAAAGGCGCACGCGCGATGCAGGGCGGCCTGTTCTCCGCCAATCCCTGTGACATGAGCGACGAGGACTGCGCCGCGGTTTTCGACAAGTCCTACCGGTAACAATACGGGGCGTGCCGCGGGCCCGGGACGGCCCTCCAAAAAGAAAAGCCGCCGGCGGCGGCTTTTCTTTTATTGTGCCAGCGCAACACTGTAATTCTGAAATATACCGTGATTATTCCCCTCGAAAATCGCCTATTATCTCGCAAACAAGCGATTTTACAGCACAAATCTGTCTTTCCGTTTTTGTTTAGAAACCTCTTGACCACATATTTGCCCACAGACAGCGAAAAACCGGCCCGCCGGGGGATTTCCCTCGGCGGGCCGGTGGGTTTCGTGTCAACCTTCCTTTCGGCTCCAGCGCTTTCTGGCCTGGAATGCAGTCATCGTGCGTTCCTGCGGCGTGCTTTCTTCTGTGAGCTGCGGTTCCGCTTTTGCGATACCCTTATCGATTTTCGCCGCCGCTTTCTGCCGCATCTCATCGGTGATGTGGGAGTAGGTGTTCAGCGTGGTTGCGCTGGACACATGCCCCAGAATGGTAGACAGGGTCTTGATGTCCATTCCGTGAGCCAAAGCATTGGTGGCGAAGGTGTGCCGGAGGTCATGGAAGCGCACTCGCTCGCATCCAGCGTGGTCCAGAATCCGGTGCAGTCGCTGATGCACCACGGAGGGACGCAGAGGCATATCTTCTTTCTTCGGGGATGGGAACAGCCATTTGGAGTTGACCCTGGCTTTGTATTCTCTGAATACATTCACGACCTGCGGCGGAAGGACCAGGGTGCGGATGGCAGCTTTTGTTTTCGGTTCGGTAATAACCACTTCCGAGCCTATGATGGTCGCCTGTTTGTTGATCCGCAGTTCCCCGTTGTTCAGGTCCAGGTCATCCCATTGCAGTGCTGTCAGTTCGCCCAGCCGAAGTCCTGTCGCAAATTCCAGAAGGAACAATTCGTAGTAGTTTTCTTCCTTGGCCTGGATCAGCACTTTCTGCATGGTTTCCCTTGAGAGTATCTTCATCTCCTCCCGCTTTATCGGAGGCAGCTTACAGCCAACCGCCGGGTTCTGCGATATCAGGTTTTCTTTTACTGCCTTTTCCAGCGCCCGGTAGCACAGACTATGGCAGTTGCGTACCTGCGTATCAGCCAATCCCATCTCGCCGTCACCCTGGTCCATTCTGGCGTCCGTTTTCATCCAGGTGCAGAATTGCTGGATATCATTTGTGGTCAGCTTGCTCAGCGGAATGCTTCCCAGCTTCGGCTTGATATACAGCCTGATATACCCCTCATAGATCCGCTGGGTACTGGGGCGGACAGCCGGTTTGCTGTGTTCTTCATACCAATGCTCCACCCATTCACCAAAGGGCATATCCGCTTTGACCTTTGCAGGCGTAGGCGGCGTGACGGTTTTCTTCAATGCCTTAAGTTTTTCTACGCACTCTGTCTTGGTCTTAGCCAGAACATTTTTCGTCTTGGGGAGGCCCTTGTCATCATAGCCGATGACCACTCGTCCTTCCCAGCGACCATCCTTTCTTAGGCGGACTGTGCCGTCACCGTTCTTGCGTTTTCTTCCCATGGCTTCAGCTCCTCTCCGAAGATATCTGTCAGGAATTCTCCCACGATCTCAGCGGCACGCTTCTGCATATCGCCGGTGGTGTGGGTGTAGGTGTCCAGTGTGAACGCCGCTCTTGTATGCCCCAGGATGCCGGACAGGGTTTTCACATCCACACCAGAGGTCAGAGCGTGCGTGGCGAAGGTATGACGGAGATCGTGGAAACGTATATCAGGCAGACCCGCCTGCTCCAGCAACTGCTTCATCCTACGATAAGCTGCGTCTGGAGCAGTCGGTTGCTCTAAGCAAAGCGGATTCGGAAATATCCAATCGGTCAGCGATGTCCGCTTCCGTTCCTTGAGTATTGTCGTGACACTGGGCGGTAAGATGATCTTTCGTGTACCTGCATAGGTCTTGGTGTCGCCTGTTGTGAGTCCTGCTCCTTTTTCCCGACGGACTGTGCGGCATACCTTCAGGGTTCCATCAGCTTCATCGAAATCTTCCCAGCGAAGACCGCAGATCTCACCCCGGCGCAGGCCAGTCATGATCTCCGTGTAGAAGAAATCGAACCACACCGCATCTTCCTTGATGGTATCCATGAAGGTGGCCAGTTGCTCGTCCGTCAGCACATTCTTTTGCTGATAGCTGAACTTGGGCGGGGCGACATCGTCAACGGGGTTCCTTGGAATGAGCCGTGCCTGCTGTGCCGCCTTCATGATACCGTGGAGAACAGTATGGATGCGGCGGACACTGCCGCTGGCCAGTTTCTGTCCCAGCTTATCGTAGAACTTCTGAATGTCCGCAGGCTTGATCTGAGTGATCCGCTTTTCTCCCAGACCAGGACGGATATGGTTTTCGATATAGCTGCGGTATCCGTTCAGTGTGCTGGGGCGAACCACTCCATCCATACTGACGAGCCACTGATCCAGCCACTCCGACAGGGTGAGCCTGCTCCGCTCGGTCAGGTCGACGCCCTGATAGGCTGTGATACTTTTTCGCAGCTTTGCGGTCAGTTCTTTCTGGGTGTCGGCGTAGACATAGTGGAAGATGGAATCGCCATTGTCCTTGTGACCGATGACGATGCGGCCTTCCCAACGGCCATCGTCACGCTTGCGCACCATACCGTCGCCGGATGGTCTTCGTTTTGCCATTTGTTTTCACCTCCCGAAGGGTTTTATTCTTTGTTTTGCGGCCCATCTCCTGCGCCGCCCGTCATTCATTTTGCCTGCGGGAACTTGTGCGGCTCCGCCACGCACTGGTACAGCACCGCTCCGCATTTACCGCAGATCAGGAACTTCAGCCGGTTGCCCAAGAGACCGTTTCGCTTGAAGGTCACCAGCGCGTCGCTTTGCCAGCCGACACGAATATCTTCGCCGCCACAATGCTGGCACCGCTTGACCGGAAGTTGATTCATCATAGCTGTTCCTCCTTGGTTTCTGTTTTTTCAAACACACAATACCGGAAGAACAGACGAATAGCTATTGAAAGAAGTGCCGCAAATGAAAATTCTACGAAAGCAACAATTTTTCCATGCGGAACACTGCTTATACCGACTTTTGAAAATCCATCGCATCCTTGAAGGAGATCCGTCCGTTGGTTTGCTTCATATCACGAATGGCTCTGCCCCGCAGCTGCTGGTACTCGCCTTCGTCGATATCGGTATCGTATGCGATGATCTGGCTCAGTACATTGATGTCCACGCCCTGTTTGAAAATAACAGAGCCGATGCGCTGTGCGTAGTGATCCAGCGTTCCTTGCAGCATATCGGAGAGTACCTCGGGCAGAAATGCTCCGGCGTTCTTTGTATTCAGGTAGCCGATATAAAACCTGAGTGCGTTCTCCACGAACTCATTTTGGGTGGAGCAGTTATCCCTCTTATAGATGCACAACAGCTCCTGCCAGATATCGTCATCGATCCAGATGGTGTGTCGTTTCTTATCGCTCATAATTCTAAAATCCTTTCTCGTTTCTTATATAGCGTCATTGATTGTCCTGTGACCATCGTGCTTTTTCGGTGTTTTTGGAAAAATAAGCGTCATTCCGTTTTTTGACCTCTGTGAAAAGCGTCACCGGAAATCTCCGAAAACAGCCCGCACTGCGGGATGTTGTGGCCCGCCCTGGCGCAGAACAGCGTCAGGGCTTTCTCCTGCTTTCTTTTCGTCGGCGCACAATCCCTGCAAAAGCGGCCCTAATTTGCCGGCACTCCCTTTGTTGGTGCTGGTTGTCGCTGCTTTCCGGAAAGCCGCACACATCGGCCCACAGCGGGCGACACGGGCGTTTATGCGCTTCGGTCACTACCTACCGGGATGAACTCTACGCCCAGCTTTTCTGCCTTTGCCTGGGCTGTCTGCTGTGCTGTCAGCAGACTGAGTTCTTCCATCCGCTTTTCGTAGTACTGGTCAACAGCCTGGTCGAACTTCAGGATGGTGTACTTCAGACAGCCGTTGCGCTTGAGTCCGTCTTTGGTCACGATCTCCGTGTGCTCGGTGTAGATGAGGCCCTTCTCTTCTAACTGCCGCACATACTTCGCCACTGTGTTGGGAGCGATGCCCAGCTTTTTGGCAATGGTGGAATAGCTCACGATACACTGGTAGGTGTTTCTGTCCTCGATGCGGATGAGGTAGGCATAGATAGCCACCGCGTTTATGTGGAGTTCAATATCGAAGAGCGCATTCGGGAGCAGGAAGAAATTCTTTTGCTTTTCCTTCTGCGCATACTGAGAACTCAGCATCACCGCACCCCCTTCGTGTGAGCGGAGATCCACTTGCGCAGTTCCTCTTTCGGGATGACGATTCGCTTGCCGATGCGCAGAGAGGGAAAGTCATCTTCCTGGATGAGCTCATACACGCTGGAGTCAGAGACACCCAGCAGGTCAGCCAGCTGCTTCACATTCAGGAGCAGAGGCAGTTCGTCGTAGCTTGTGAATACGGATTTCTTCATTTTGAATATCACCTCGTCGTTAGATTGAGTGGTCAATTTTCTTTCTCTGTCATCTCATCGCACTCCACTTCCCGACGCAGAGCGCAGCGGCCTCCTGCGCTGTCGCCGGAATGATAGTGCGATTCTTCTTTCGGCAGGAAAAGAAAAAAGACCTACATATCTCCTGCGGTCGGACAGCAAAATCAGCGGCACTATATTTTTTGTGCCGCGAGGTCATGTCCAACCTCGGATATGTAAGTCTACTGATGGTATATAAGTCATCGATGTAAAATCGATGGAACTCAATTGAGTTCGGGACGAGGTCTGATATTCAATTGTCGTTTGGAGATGATTCATATCATCTCTGCAATAATATTAGCAGAGGAAAACCTTTCCGTCAAGTAGGGATGAATAAAATAATCTCTTTCCGGACATACTAAAAAATTTTGCATTGCCGCGCCAACTCGCACGCACGAGAAAGGCCATCGCTGTTTGACCGAACAGCGATGGCCTTTGCTTTTATGTAAATTATGTGCTTCTTCCAAAACAGTGATATGCTTCAGCTTTTCGTTCATACCGGTGGCCAAAGCCATGCGGTGTTCCTGGAGCTTCAGAACAAGCATACCCATAATCAAGGACTTGGTTTCCGAAGATCCCACACGGCTGAGATCGACAATTACATTCTTATCGAACAAATCAGCAGCTGCGATTTCATCACAGGTGAAGATCATTCCATTGATACCATTTGTCAAAGACTGAAGGCGGGTTAGCAAGGAACCCTTATAAGCACCTTTGTTATCGCTGTCATACTCGCTTGTATCGATGATCTCTTTGATATTACGTGCCACATCCGCAAAGGATGGGTATATATCCTCTCCGTATCTGTTTGTGGATCTAACAAGATTCCAGCCACAGTCTGCATAAGATTTCTCCACGGCATTTTTCAATACCGCAGGCATAGCAGCATACAATTGTTTGCGTTTTTGGTGTTGGTTACAGCGAGATAAACATTGGTCTTTTCACAGGTTCTGTGAAATACCAAGGAGATATTACAGTCCTCATTGGAAAGCACCTCATACACATTAACGAGTTTTTCCAGACTGTTCTCGCTCTTATCTACAACCCATTTGGTGATATTGAAGAAGCGGATATTACGGGCGGTATCAAAATCCGTGCCATATTGGACTTCTCTTTCAATCGGAACATAGAGTTCCTTCAACTGGGCGAGATATGCTTTGTAGATCTCAACACTGCTGGCAGCAAGCAGCCGCTTAGTCAGTTCTTCAGCTGTGCTGTCGTTGGGATTACATCTGGCAGAATATCTCTTGCGTTCTCCAGATACCGTCCGGACTTATACAAGTTGATTCTGTCAGGGTAGTCATCCTGACTGCAAATGGAATCCAGCTCCAAATATTCGTCATCGGTTCCCTCGAACACAATCTCAACTTTCTCAGAGCCAGCGCTGTACTCGTGGATGATTACATCCACAATTTGCTTTGCCTTAAACGGGAAGAAACCAACACACAATTCTTCACGCAGAAGCTGGCTATCTGCGTTTTGATCCCGGTCTATTTCAACCCATTGCGCCGTTGCATCATCCCAACTTTGAAACACCGTAACCTTTTGGTAAGGGTTACTGATTATTTTTATCTTCGCCATGTTTACTATCTCCTGTCGTTATAGCTTGTATGGTCGGTAGATACTTTTTCTTGTCTACCATTATCTCATCATAGGTGTCCTAAAAAACGGACTTAATTATTTTCTTCAGGAAGTTCAGAGGGCACTTCTCTTATAAAGTCCATCATGTCACCCGCGTTACAATCCAGTACATCTGCTATTTTGAGGATGACGGATAGCGTTACTTCTTCATTTTTTCTCAACCTGGTAAATGTTGCAGAGGACAGTCCAGCCTGTTTACGCAGTTCTGCTTTGCTCATCTCTTTCTCTGCGCATAGCACCCACAATTTCTTAAAACTAACCTTCATATAAACACTCCTTATAGAAGCCCTTGTAATATTCGCGTTTTCATTTTTAGTTGATAGAAAATACTAATCATTTCAATTATAGTCGATTTTCTTCAGTTTTCAAGATACTGTCATAGAAATAGGCGTATTTTCTACCAAACTAATGATATTTGTCGAGAATCTAAACGTCTAAACGTCACAAGAAAATCTTCGGTCGGTTGTAGCATTGCAAAAAGCCTATCTTTGATTATAGCGTCCCATGTCTTGCGTCGCCTCAGTCAAAAGATGGGGTAGAAAACGATATTCGTATTTTCGTCTGACCTCAAACAGCAGTCGAGCCTCGTTGGATTGACTCCAACGAGGCTCTGTTTTGACCACATAAATAGCCACAGACGGCACCGGGACACTTGGGAAACATGGTGCCAAAGATGTTTTGAAAGGAAATAAAATCGAGAGGAAACCGTTAAAAAGGACTAAAATTGGTAGGAAAATTAGTTCCTCATCTCTTTGATTATATGTCCGAATATCCCGCAGCGGCCTGCTGGTTTACCCTTTGGCGTCGTACCAGGTTTTTCCGATGCCGACATCGGCCGACAGCTTGACCGACAGCGATGCCGCACTCTCCATCTCCTCTTTGAGCAGGGCCGCGGCGCGCTCTGCTTCCGCCTCCGGCGCCTCGACGATCAGCTCGTCGTGCACCTGCAGGATCAATCGGGCCTGCATCCCCTCCTCCGACAGCCGGCGGTGCACCCGCACCATGGCGAGTTTGATGATATCCGCGGCCGTGCCCTGGATCGGCATGTTGCGCGCCACCCTTTCCCCGAAGGAACGGGTCATCCCGTTGGAGGCGCGCAGCTCGGGCAGGGGCCGCCGCCGGCCATAGAGGGTCTTGGCATAGCCGCAGGCCTTGGCCTCCTCGATCAGCCGGTCCATAAAGCCGGCCACCGCCCCGTAGTGGCGGAGATATTCTTCAATATACGTTTTCGCCTCGGCATAGCTGACGTGGATATCCTGGGACAGGGAATGGGCCCCGATGCCGTACACGATGCCGAAATTGACCGCCTTGGCGCGGGAGCGCATGAGCGGCGTGACCATCTCCTCGGGCACCCCGAATACCTGGGAGGCGGTGATGCGATGGATGTCGGCGCCGGTGTTGAAGGCCTCGGTCATGGTCGGGTCCCCCGCCATGTGGGCGAGAACCCGCAATTCGATTTGGGAATAGTCCGCGTCACAGAGCACCCACCCCTCCCGGGCCCGGAAAAAGCGGCGGAGTTCCCGGCCCAGTTCCTGCCGGACCGGGATGTTCTGCAAATTGGGCTCAGTGGAGGAGATCCGGCCGGTTCGGGTCTCGGTCTGGTTGAAGGAGGAGTGGATCCGCCCGTCCGGACCGATGACCTTGAGCAGGCCGTCGCAGTAGGTGGACTTGAGCTTGGACAAGGTGCGGTAATCGAGCAGCATCTCCACCACCGGATGGGCATTCCGCAGGCTTTCGAGCACGTCCGCGCTGGTGGAATAGCCGGTTTTGGTTTTTTTCTTAGCCGGCAGGCCGAGATCCTCGAACAGCGCCGCCGCCAGCTGTTTCGGGGAATTGAGATTGAAGGCATAGCCCACCGCTTCGGTAATCTGCTGCTGAATCGCGGTGATCCGGTCCTCCAGCACCGCGCCGAAATCCGCGATGCCCGTCCCGTCCGCCTCGAAACCAACGGCCTCCATGTCCGCGAGGACCCCGGCCAGGGGAATTTCCATGTCCCGGAGCAGGTCTCCCATCTCCCGCTCTGCAAGCTCCCGCTCGAAACGGTCGGAAACCGGGGGGAGCGCGGCGGCCTCGGCCGGCACCCCATCCGCCGCGGGCGGGGCCGCTTCATATTCCTGCGCGAGCCGCGTGAGCTCGTAGCCCGAGGCCAGGGGATTGAGCAGATACCCCGCCAGCATGGTGTCCATCGTGACCCGCCGCAGCGCTGGGGCGCCGCCGGGCGTCTCGTTTCGCAGCAGGGCGGCCAGCGTCTTGACATCGTGGGTGCGTTTCTCCACCGTATCGTCCCGCAGGAGGGAGAGCAGCCGGGGAAAGGCGGGGTCTTCCCGCCCCATATAGGCCGCCGCCCGGCCGGAGCCTGTATCGGCCATGCACCAGCAGCCGGCGAGCATCCCGTCGCCGGCGGCCGGCAGGATATCCAATCGGCAGGTGCTCTGCGCGGCATCCAGCAGCGCGGAGGCCGGGATCACCGGAAGTGTTTCGGGTTTTGCCGGGGCGGAACCCGCGCCCGCATCCGGAGACGGCACCGGCTGGGGATCATCCAGCCCCATTTTTTCCATGAGCTTGAAAAATTCCAGGCGCGCCATCAGGCGGGCGAGTTCCTCCCGTTTTGCCGGGCGTATCACATAGGCGTCCATGTCGGTTTCCACCGGCGCCTGACGGCAGATGGTGCCGAGCTCCCGGCTCAGATAGGCGCTGTCCTTCCCGGCGGCCAGCTTGCTGCGTACCCCGTCCCGGATCTCCGGCGAGTCGATATGCGCGTACAGCTCGTCCAGGGTATGGAACGTGTGCAGCAGAGCGAGGGCGGTCTTTTCCCCCACCCCCGGCACCCCCGGGATGTTGTCGCTCGCGTCCCCCATCAGGGCCTTGAGATCGATGAGCTGGGCGGGCGACAGCCCGTATTTTTCCCGGATGGCGGGGATATCGTAGGCGGAGGTGTCGGGGCGGCCCATTTTGGTCGCGGCCAGCAGCACCGTCACCTTATCGTCCACGAGCTGGAGGGCGTCCCGGTCCCCGGTCGCGATGAAGCAGTCCCCGCCCTGCCGCACAGCGGCGGCGGAGAGGGTGCCCAAAATGTCGTCGGCCTCATAGCCGTCCCGCTCCACGACGGCGCAGCCCATCAGGCCGAGTAGTTCCTTGATGACCGGGAGCTGCTCGGCGAGTTCCTCCGGCATCCCCTTCCGCCCGGCTTTATAGGCCTCGTACCGCTGATGGCGGAAGGTCGGCGCCTTGCGGTCGAACGCGACGGCGATCCGGTCGGGGGCGGTCTGGTCCCGCAGCTTTTGAAAAATATTGAGGAACCCCACCAGGGCGTTGGTGTAGTGCCCGTCCTTAGTGGTGAGCAGCTTGATGCCGTAAAAAGCCCGGTTTAAGATGCTGTTGCCGTCGAGAACCAGTAAACGCATAGCCTGTCCGCCTTCCGTCGAGTTGTCTTTCGCGATCGACTATCAGTATAGCACGAATGGGCGTGGATTGCACGGTGTATCCGCTAATCCGCCCGATACAGGGCGAACCGCCGCTTCCCGATCTTCTGCTTCTGGAGCCGCTGCCATCCGGGAAAGGGGGGAAGGGCCTGTGCGGCGGACGCGCAGAGCGCCAGGACCCCCTGCGGGGCCATGGCGGCCCGGATCTGCGCCGCAAAGGCGGGCAAAGGGTCGTCCGCCTCCCCCTGCCAGGGCGTCAGCCGACCGTAAGGGATGTCGGTGACGACGATATCCGCCCGCAGCTCCAGGGCCTGCGGGCAGGGAGGCGCGCAGGCGTCCGCCTGGAATACCCGGGTGGGCAGAGGGACTGCCGGAAGGCGGGCGGCCAGCCGCTCCGCGCTCTCGACGGCGTCCCGGTGGGAGGGTTTCCCATAGGCGGAGAACAGCGCTTCGAGCCGCTGCCGCCGGCGCAAAAGCCCCTCCCGCGACAGCAGCGCGAGGTTTTGCTCCGCCGTCCGAAGAGCGTCGGCGTCGAGATCCGACCCGGCCAGGAGGGCGACCGGAGTGGAAGCCAGAAACCCGATCACCGTCAACAGGGTGCCTCCCCCGCAAAAGGGATCGTACACCACCAGCCCCTCTTTTTTGGGGGCCAGTCCCCGGGCGCGCCCGAACAGCTCCAGGGCCAGCCGGGCCGGAAAAGGCGGCTGGCCGCTCCGGTGCAGCAGTACCCGGCCGCTGGCGACATCCTCATATCCCCCTGCCGGCGCGAATCGGTATTCCATCGCCGCACCCCTCTCCCGCGGCGGAGGCGTCCTCCGGCGCGCTATGCTTTCAGCATAGCCCAAAAGGCGGAGGAAATCAAGACATATTCACCCGACACCCGCCTCCTCGAAGCTGGCGGTCGGGCTGGTCAGGTCGAAGCGCAGGTGCCCGTCCCGGAAAAAGCGGTACCGGACGGTGCAGCGGGCGTGTTCATGGATGGTACGGGCCATCCGGCCGGTATCCGGGGCCATAAGGGGATGCGCGGACGCCTCGAGCAGCGCGGCCTCCAGCCTGGTTCCTCCCCGTTCCAGCACCACCCGCCCGGGCTCCCACACAGGGACCCGGGCCCCCGTATAGGTCGCCAGGCGGATTTCCCGGCCCTGGTCCCACACCGAGGCGAGGCAGCCGGTAAAACGGAGCCCCAAATAGGGGATGGTCGCCGCCGACAGCATCACGCCGGCCGTGCGGGAGGCGAAGGTGTTGCACTGCGTCCAGGTATACCGTTCGGGGAAGGAACGGCCCCGGTCCCCTTCGATATAGCCGGTTCCCCCGTCCAGGCGGCAGGTCCGCCCGTTCAAGCGGAGCCGGCCGGAAAGGCTGTGGCCGAGGCTCAGCACGCGATGGCGGCATTCCATCCCCGGGGCAAAGCGGAACGGCCCCATGATATCGCCCCGGGGAGGGGTGAGGAACCCGTACCGGATGGTCCCGTGCAGGGAGAGGCCGGGCGCCTCCACATGGAGGCGCGCCCCCTCCGGCGTGAACAGCGAATCCCCGACCCGGACGGCCGGCGGATCCGTCCTCTGTCCGAATGCCTCCATCGGGTAGGGGATGAACCAGGAGCCGTCCCGCCCGATCACCTGCAGAAACGCGCCCCGCGCCCCTGTTTTTGGGGCAGAAAAACCGGGAATCAGAGCCAGGGTTTCCTCCCCCCATTGATGCTTGAAATACCATCCTTCGAAATAGGGCCCGCCGGATTGTCCCATACACCCGCCTCCCAACTGTATTCCTGTCCAGTATGGGCATTCCCGGCCTGAAATATCCGGCGGCAGGGCGATCTCCGGACATAAAAAAAGCGGAGGCTGGGCCTCCGCTTTTTTTATATGCCATACCGCCTTCACCGGATAAAGTCCTTGAGCCTCAGCAGGTCCTCCGCAGTCATCTGCATAATCCGTTCCATCGCCTGCCGGCGCAGCCGTTCCGGCCCGCCCGCTGGCCCCTGGCCGGTCATGACCCATTCGGCGGAATAGCCGTACAGGGCTTCCACCAGCTTGGCGAGGGTCGGGGATACCTGCGTTTTTTTGCCGCGCGCCAGCAGGGAAATATAGTTGGCGCTGACCCCCAGGGCCTCCGCCAGCTCGGTCTGCTTGAGACGCTGTTCCTCCAGAATCATCCGGAAGCGGGCGGCCAAAGTCGTATCCAAAATATCACTCCTCGTGTATCATGTTCAGCTCTTTCATCATATCGATGTAAACCAGCAGCTCTTTGCGCGTCGAGACGTTCAGCTTGGCGAAAATCCGGCGGTTGTGCGTCTTGATGGTGTTGATCGACAAATGGAGCTCATCCGCGATCTCCTGCGCCTTGTATCCGCGTATGTACAAGTCAAAAACGTTCCGTTCCGCCTGGGACAGGGTTTTGACGTTTTGGAGGAACTGCTCGAACATGGGCGCGGTTTCATCCGGGGGCGGGGCGATGGCGAGGCTGCGTTTTTTCAGCTCTTCGTCCTGCTGGGTGAGGAATTCCATCAGGTCGTTGATTTCGAGGTAGGGAGTTTTCCCCGGCCCCGCGTAATCCCTGGCCTTGATGCGGTCGAGCGCTTCAGTGACCGGGCGGAGATACCGGCGGCTGATGAAGATGGAGAGAAGCAGGCTGACGGCGAGAAGGACGAGAGCGATGAGCAGCAGATACCGGCTGTTGCCTTGAATGGCGTCGTCCAGCGCCTTCTCCGGCATCAGGATCGAAACCGCCCACGCCTGATCTTCGTAGACCGACCCCGACGGATACAGCTTCAGCCCGGTGTGGAGACCGCCGAAGGCGCCGTCTTCTCCCGAATAGAGGCAGAAGCCCTCCTTGCCGCATTGGATTTGAAACGGATGCTCCATGCGGGCGCTGGTGAGATACGAATTCCCAGCAAGCATCCCCCGGTCGAGATGCAGCACCGTTTCCTCCGCCGGCGTCGCCGCCGCGAATACGTGAGGAAAGGCTTCATTATCCGGGCTGTAGGCCTGTTTGAAAAGCCGGTCGCTCACCCCGATGCCGCAAACCCCGAATACGGTGCCGTCCGCGCTCCTCAAGGGCAAGCAGAGCAGGAACCCGGTTTCGCTGTTCCCCTCGAGCACGATCCGGTCTGTCCAGTAATACAGGCGGGACAAGGGGAGGTCGGGATGTTCCCGCGCCGTTTCCATCACCGAACGGAAAAACGCCTGGTTTTGGATGTTGAATTCCATTTTCCATTGTCCTAACAGTTCGATGCCGTTTTCTCTGGCGATGCCGGCCGGGCCGCGCAGGTAATGCAGTTTGGACCCGACGGAATCCACGGCGCTCGGCTGCGTTTTTATCAGGTATATGCCCGCCCGGGAATCCGCCGCATCGGGGAGAGCCGGGTTCACCGTCGCGTCCAGCAGCAGGAAGGCCCCGCTGCAAACGTTGCGTTCCATCACGCCCTGGATCTCCCGCATCTGTTCTCGAAGCAGCGGCTCAATCCGGTCGGGATGCGCCTGAAGCTCTGCCGCTCCGATGCCTTCTTCCGAAAAGAAGGCATCGATGCTGGCGGACAGGGTTTCCGAAAACGAGACGCCTTGGACCGCCAGCCGTCCGAAATCGGTGGAAACGGTGGAATTGAGGTGGGAGAGCTCACTTCCGATAAAATGGCGGACCGCCGGGGTCCCGCTGCCGTTGATGTTGAACAGCAGAATCAGGGTGACGAAAACCAGAATCAGGAACGCCGCCATGCAGGCGAAAAAAGCAAACAGCCGGCGCTGCAGGGGCGTCCCCTTATGGCGCTCCTGCTTCCAGAGCGCCAGTGCTTGTCTGAGCATCGCCAAGCCATCCGACTCCTTTCTCCCATAAATCCGTTACTTTCGTATTTCAGCAAGGGCGGTTTCCGTCCCCGTGTCCCCGCCGTCCAGATAAGCTTCCCGCCGTGACGCCAAGAGGGTCTTGAAGCGTTTTTCATACTCTTTGCCGATATCGTCGAATGCCGCGAAATTGGGCGGGGTAAAAAAGCGGTATTCCCGGTACATCGAAGTGACGGCCACGAGCATCTTTTTGATCCGGGCATCCTCCACCGACGCAATATGCGCATCCATATCGGTTTCGAACGCCTGACGGGTCACCGGCAGATATCCGGTCGAGGATATGAAACGCATATTCTGTTCCGACGCCGTCAGCCATTTGATGAACACGGCGGCGGCGTACTCCTTCTTTTCCTCATTGCTGGCCACCATCAGGCCGCCGCCCCGCTGGATCGCGGTCTTTGTCCCGCCTTCGAACACCGGATAAGGCAGGATGCTGTAGGCGACTTGTTCGACGGTGTTGTCCGGGTAGGTGATGGTATCCCCATAGAACAGGATGCCGGCGGAGGAACCGGTCGAGCAGACCAGGTCGCCGGTTTTGGAGAGGTCGGAGGAATAGCCGTCGTATATGGCGATCCCGCCCTCGACGGCGGGGACATAGGTGGTGGCGAAGATATGCGCGTAGGTTTCCCCGGAGAGGTTCAGCGTTTCCCCCTCGATCAGGCTGCTGCCGAGCTGCTTCATCCCCGCCTGCGCAACGTTGAACCACGAATCCGCTGTGAAAAACATCTTGCCGTCGCCTGGAATATCCGGGGTCTTTGCGTCCGTCCAGTCGTAATACATCTTCGACAGCGCCGCAATACCCTCAAACGTGGCGAGCTGCTCCTGCTTAGCGCCGGTCTCCGCTGCAAAGCGGTCGAACAGCGTCTGGTTCAGATACAGGATCTCGGTGGATTTCGCCAGCGGGAAAACATACAGCCCGCCATCCGCCAGCCGCCCCTCCTCGATAAAGGCAGGGACATACCCGGAGAGCTCCTCCTGAGAAAAATAGCTGTCCAGATTGGCCAGCCGACCGGTCTGCTGAAACTGGATGGCGACCTTTGGATAGGCTGTGCAGATGTCGGGCATCGCGGGTGCGCCCGGATCGCCGGCGGCGATCATGTCCAGGCTTTCATTGAGCTCCGCGCTCGACGAGATGGCCGTAACGTTGATTACGATCCCCTGCTCCCTGCCGAGCGTGCTGTTGAATTCGTCGATCAGGGCGTCCATGGTCTTTTGCATGTCGCCGCCATAGTTGTGCCACATCGTCAGGGTGACCGGATCCTTCGGGGAGGGACGTCCCGGATGCCCGCATCCGGCAAGCAGGGCGGTGACCATGCAGAGACTCGCCGTCCATGCCAGGCTCTTTCGTTTCATAATTCAACCTCCAAATTCACCGAATAATATAACTAAGTTATATAAAAACAGAGAATCACCCCGAAAATCACCCCGTGTTTTCAAAAAAATCACCCTTAGGATGACGACAAAACGGTCTGGATTCTCTAGAATAGACAGCAAGAAATGGAAAATTTTTCGATATCCGAGGCGGTATGGGTCTCCCGGAGTCAGTATACCATGAACATATAACCTGGTCAATGAATTTATACAGCGGGAAAGGAGGCGGATACGATTGAAGAAGGCGGAGGAGGAAGCCCTGCGGGAGGAGCTGCTTACGGTGGTCGCACAGATGTCCGGCGAGGAGCTCCGACGGTTGCTGGAATTCATCACCCGCATGGAGGGGAATCCGGAGACGGAGGAGGGGACATGACGGCAGTATTCACACGGCGGTACGAGACGCACAAAACGCTGCGAGGCTTCTGCTTTACCTTTTACTGCGATCTCTGCGACGGTTCCGTCACGACGCCGGAATATCAGACCGATGCGTTCGAGGAAGCGCTCAGCCTGGCACAGAGTGAGGCAAGGCGGCAATTCAACATGTGCCATCAATGCGGGAGATGGATCTGCGACGAGCATTACAACGAGGACGAGATGCAGTGTATTGCCTGCGCGCCCCGGCGGGAACGGCGGCCCCCGCTGATTCAAGTTTCCACCGAGAAAACCTGTCCGTACTGCGGCGGCGGCAACGCAAACGGCGACTGTTTCTGTCAGCGATGCGGAAAAGGCATCTGAAATCACGTGGAGAAAGGGAATCTTTTTATGGCAAACGATTTATTTGGAGGGCTCGGCGGTGCGCTGGGCGGATTGGTCGGCGGACTGGCGAACAGCGGGCTGGTGCCTAAGGATACCCCCGAGGGTAAGCTTTTCGCGGCACAGAGCGAGCTGTCCGGACTGCAAAAGCAGGAAGCGGACATTCTGGCCGAGATCGGCCGGCAGGCGTATGGGCAGAACCCGGACGCCTGGCCGCAATCCGATAAGCTGAAGCTGATCCAAAGCAATATCGCTTCCGTACAGGCAAAGCTAAACGCCGCCAAAGCGGAGCAGCAAGCGAAGGAACAGGCCGAAAAAGAGGAAAAAGCCGCCTGCACCTGCCCGTCCTGCGGACATGAGAACCCGGAGGGTGTGAAGTTTTGCCAGGAGTGCGGTACGAAGCTGGGCGGCTCCGCGAAAAAGCACTGCACCTCCTGCGGGGCGGAGCTGACCCCCGGCACCCGCTTCTGCGGCGAGTGCGGCGCACGCCAGCCGGAATAAGAACGGAGGACAACATAATGAGAAAGATGTTAGCGCCGGTATTTGCGCTTGTGATAGCACTCTCCCTCGCCGCCTGCGGCGGGAACAATGACCCGGACCCGTCCGGCAGTGCCCCCGGAAGCAGCCAGGCACAGGAGGAACCGGCCAGCCGGCGGGGCGAAGAGGGAAGCCGGCCGAGTGCCACAGAGTCCCCTTCCGAAGGGGGCGGATGGAATCAGGCGGAATACGCGGAATACACGAATGGTGTGCCGGAGCCGGTCTTCCGCTATACCATCACCGGAGTGATCGGGAATATGGGGCTGAGCTTCAAGAGCGATGCTTCCGCCGGCGAATTTGCCGCCTGGCGGCAGGAGCTCTTGAATACCGGATTTGAAGAAAATTCTGTTGCCGGCGAAACATGGACGGTATTCAATGATACACATTCCATCGCGCACAGCGGCGGCGGGTATTTCAATATCCAAACCAAATAAGCCGCGATGCTCAGCAAGGAGGCGATGGGATGGCGAGCTACAAACAAACCTGCATTCACTGCGGGATGCTGGTGGACCGGGACGTGCGCGTCTGTTCAGCCTGCGGCAGCCGGAGCCCGTTCGGCTATCTGTGTCCCAGCTGCCTGCGCCCCGTCGAAAAGGGGCAGCCCCTTTGTGCGGGTTGCGGGCGCCCGCTTTATGTCGCCTGCCCGTTCTGCGGAAAACCCACCTTCGTGCAGGAACGCTGTGAGCAGTGCGGGCAGGGGCTCCTGGTCCGCTGCGGCAACAAACGCTGCGGGGCGGCTCAGTTTTTTGAAAATACACGCTGCACCGCCTGCGGCAAAAAGATCAAAGCCAAGATCGGGAACCGGTAGCGGCCAGAAGCCGCATAAGACCTTATACACCGGCAACCCCGGGTCGAGAAAGGAACCGTGATCGCGCCATGCTCAAATCCTTTACCAGGAACTATGAGGACAACTCCACCGACGCCGGATTCCAGTTTACCTTTTACTGTGATATCTGCAGCGACGGGTTCAAAAGCAGTTTCATTGAATCCACCACCTATAAAAAACGCAAAGGGACGAAAATGCTCGGACAGGGCGTGAGCCTGGTCGGCAGCCTCATCGGCGGCCGGGTGCGCGACATCGCCTACAGCGCCGAGAGGGGCGGCAACATCCTTTCCGAGCGGTTCGAAGGCAAAAGCCCGGAATGGCAGAAGGAGCACGAAAACGCCTTTGAGCGGGCACAGAATGAGGCACAGCAGCATTTCCACCGCTGCCACAGCTGTCACCAGTACGTCTGTGACGCCTGTTTCAATGAGGACGAAGGGCTCTGCACCAACTGCGCGCCCCGTCAGGAGGTCTACGTCGCCAAGGCGCGGGCGGAGGCCATGCGGCGCAACATCGATGCCGCCGGCGAGAGCGCCACGGTCTGGAAAGGGGAAATCGAGAGCAAAACCACGGTCTGCCCATCCTGCGGGAAACCGGCCGGCACGGGAAAATTCTGCAACAACTGCGGCGCATCCATGGAACGGAAGCTCTGTCCGCAATGCGGGGCGAAAAACGCCCTGACCGTGAAATTCTGCAACAACTGCGGAAGCAATCTGGCCGCTGCCGCCCCGCCGTCCGGCCTCTGCCCGTCCTGTGGGACAGACAATCCGCCCGGCACCAAATTCTGCGGAAACTGCGGCACCAAGCTGTAACAAAACCGATCCATACCAGGGGATGATGGAGTGGAGATGCCGAATATTGCCGGAGTCTTGAACGAAGAAGCCGCCCCGCCGAAGCCCGCCTATGAGGGCTATGTCGAAACCGTCCGCTGGAGCGGCTGTGCGGCGCTGATTCTCGAGCCGGACGGGCTGCGGATCGAGACGCTGTTCGATCAGGAAGCGGTCGCGTTTGCGGATATCGAAGCCGTTGCCGGGGACACCGGCTCCGTCCGGCTCCGCCTGAAAAGCGGGGATATCGAAATTTCCCGCATGGGGGAGAGCGGCGCGTGGTTCCGCCGGGAGCTTCTGGAGGCCTTTGACAAGAAGGTGCGGCAGGTGCTTCTGGTGGACGGAGCCCCGGCCTTTGAGACCACTGGCGGCTATCGGTTCGACGGGTGCGAAGGCACGGCGAAGCTGCAGGTTTTCGAGGATTGCCTCTGCCTGCTCCCCCCGAACCGGGACGCCCGCCGCCTTCCCTTCCTGTTTGTGAGCGGCCTGAAAAAGGAAGGGTTCTCTTTGGTTTTGACGATGAGCGGCGGGGAACGGTACCTCTTTTCCCAGCTGGGATATGACCTGGATCCGCTGGAAAACCAGATCGCCGCGCATATCCGGGCGGCACGGGAACGAGGGACGGCGTTTATAAAAAAACTGGACGATTCCCTTGGCTTTTCCGGGAATGCCCAGGCCGCCCGGCTGCTGCCGGAAGGCGTCGCCGTCCCGCTGAAGACCCTGGCCGCCGCCCATCCTTCCCTGGCGGCGGCAGTGGAACGGAAAATCCAAAACAGCAAAATGGGAGAAACCGTTCCCGAACTGCGGCGCCTGTGCGACGGAAGCCGTCTCGCGGCCGGCATTCTGTCCCTGCCGGAGGAGGAAAGTGAGGCACTGAGGGAGACGCTCTTTAGCTCGGCCGGAGCGGACGGGGATGAGATGGCGGAGCTCACGCCCGAACAGGAGGATGCCCTGCACTGGATCGTCTTCGCGGCGCTCCCGTCGAAAGACGGGCGCTTGGCGGTGGTGGAATTCGCCTTCCCGAACGAGGAGGCCGCTACCTATCTGTTCCGGATGGAGGAACCATGGGAGGCCTTCCTGACGCTTTTGAACCGGGCACTGGAGGCCACCGGGCTGCGGCGGGAGATCCTGTCCCTGCCGGAGGAACGGCTGCACGACGAGGCAAACGCCGACACCCGTATGGCGGTCATTCGGACACCGGCCGTTCGCTCTCTGCGTGCGCGGTTTACGGGCCGGGTGATCCATCGCGGCCTGGACGCCTGGAGAAGCGGCCTTATCAAGCAGCTGGCCCCGTCCGCCCTCCAGGGGGTGGAAGAGTATCGTCCGAAGTTCTGCGGTTCCTGCGGCGCACCGCTCACTACCGGGGCACGGTTTTGCGGGATCTGCGGGGCCGGACAAGGTTAGGAGGAAAAGAAAATGGCATTTTGCACGTCCTGCGGCAGTGAACTGCCGGCAAACACAAAATTCTGCACCGCCTGTGGGGCGGGTGCAGGAGGCGGGGAGGAGGCAGCACCAGGCGGTGAAGCGCGGCCTGTTCCGGTTACGGCCGCCGCACCCGCAGCGTCGTTCCCCGAACCAGTGCCGGTGCCGGCGCCCATGTCCGCCGCTCCAGCGCCCGTCCAGACCGTGCCGAGACCCCAGCCCGCCCCACCGCAGCCGCCCGCATACATACCTCTCGCCGATACGGAGCCGACCAAGGGCAGCCGGTATGCGGTGATCAGCACGGCGGGCTATTTCGGCACTATCCTGCTCTTCTCTCTCCCGCTGATCGGTTTGATTTTCTGCATTGTGTTCGCCTGCGGCGGCACCAAAAACCGGAACAGGCGGAACCTGGCAAAGGCGTATCTGATCTTTATGATCATCGCCCTGGTGCTCTCCGTGATCCTCGTGGTGCTGGCACTGGTCATGGGGAACTGGCTGCAGGGGCTGTTCCAGGAGGCATGGAACGATGCCCTCGGAGGGGGGGCGGGAGACACCGGAGGCTATACAGGCAATTGGATGGACCAGCTGCTCCAGGAGGCAGGCGGCGGGATGGCCCAAATCCCTATGCCTTGACCGATACAACGTCCAACAATATTTGAAGGAGGATTTTCAACATGGCTTTTTGTGGCAAATGTGGTACCCAGATCAACGACGGTGTGCGGTTCTGTCCCGGCTGCGGCGCGGCTGCAGAGGTGGCCGCGGCCCCGCAGCCTGTGGCCGCAGGCGCGGTCCAGCAACCGGCGGCCCCTTCCGCTCAGCCCGTCCAGCAGCCGGTTCAGCCGTCCTACCAGCAGCCGGTTCAGCCGAATGCGTTTCAGAAACTGAACGATACGGCCGACATCACCGGGGAATGCGATCCCCAAGACATCGCGAACAACAAGATAATGGCGGTCCTTTCGTATTTCGGCCCGTTGTTCCTGATCCCGTGGTTTGCGGCCCCCCAATCGAAATTCGCCCGTTTTCACGCCAAGCAGGGGATGCTTCTGTGTATTGTGGCGGTGGCCTACTCGATTATCAGCGCCATTCTCTGCGCTGTCATCAAGGTGGATTATAAGCTTTGGGGTTACAGCACGGGGGTCAAGGTCACACCCGGATGGCTGTTTACGGTCCTGTGGCTGATCAGCATTCCGATTTGCATCCTCGCCATCATCGGCATTGTCAACGCCGTCCAGGGGAAGGCCAAAGAGCTTCCCATCCTCGGCAAACTGAAAATCGGCAAATAATCCAGGCGGGATCCGGACAAGAACACAGCCGGGCGGGGAGCCTGCGGACATCATCCGTTCGCACCGTCCCCGCCCTCTTTTTTAGGAGGAAAACGCGATGAAAAAGCTGTTTGCACTTTTACTGGTGCTTATCATGCCGTTGGCCCTTGCCGCCTGCGGCGGAAAAGAGGGCACGGGCTCCGGCGGCGCCTCCAAATCGGGGGGCAAGACTCCCTCCCCCAAATTCAGTGGCGCCTATCAGTACAATCCGCCCAAGGATACGTACTTTATCAAGTGGCAGGACTTTGACGCGGCGGGCAAGGAGGATGGCAATGCGGATATCTATGCCCGTATCGGCGGTGGGTGCAGCTATGCCGAAGAAGGTACAAGTGTCTACCACGCCAGCGACGAGCAGCAGAAATATTACGAACGCGCATGGGAAGGTGAGTACAGCGACTGGATGGTCAGTCCGGGTTACGGCTATGGAGACTGGAAATCTGACCGCGAGGAATCCGGCGACGATCTCGGCTCCTGCGACGCCTTTGAATATTACTTTATGCGGTATTTCCGGGCCTATGGCTTTGATGAGGATGAAGGCAAGCTGGCGGAATATTACGTAGGCACTGAAAAGGTTGCAGGCGTAAATTGTTGGGTATTTGATTCCAAGGGCCTCAACGCCATCTACTTAAAATTTTGGGTTGACCCCTCCAACGGCTGCTGCCTGAAGTATATGGATACGGAAACCGGGGGTTCCGGTGAGTACTCCATGGTGACGGAATACAACCTGAATTACACGGCTTGGACGGACAATCTGGCCCCGGCCAGCTATGAGGGGATTGAATGAGGAGGGCACAATGAAAAAAGTATGGTCGTGTTTACTGGTCCTTACGATGGCCTTTGCGCTTGCCGCTTGCGGCAAGGACAGTGAAAAAACATCCGGCGGGGATGTTTCCGTAACAAAGGGCGGCAAGGGTGTCGCCATTGAAGATGTTACCGTTGACAACTGGCAGCAGGTCGTGAAAGACAATTTCGGTCTTACGCTGACCCTTCCCGAGGGGTGGACTGTTACGAAAACCGTTTCATTGGTCGGTGTGCATGTATATTTTGGCTGTAACGCCGATGAGGCCGAGGTTGTGTCTTTCCTAGAGGGCGTTTTCAGCGAGCTGAAAAGAATCGCTACCGGCGGCATTACCGGCCACTACGACGATGCCCCATACAACAGCATTGCGGAAGCCCGTGCCGGAACGTTTCCTGTGGACGCCTTCAACCTGCCGGTGAACGCAGACGGCTCAAAGAAGATACATTTCAGCTTTGGCAAGGAAACGGCATACGATGCCGAAACGGGGAAGTCTTATATCGAGGCCGTGAGCATCTACTTGTCTCAAAAAGGTGATTGGGGCTAAGCCGGCCGGCTTCCGCACCGGTACCCACCGAAAATCCCGGATGGCCCCCCTCGCCGTCCGGGATTCGGAAGGTGATGATGAGGACATTTCTGACGGAGTGACGGTATTCACGGCAATGGAAAATTGGTTCAGTAAGGGAAGGAGAAAGCTATGAAAAAAACAAGGATACTATGGCTCTCGCTTTTGCTTGTGCTCGCCCTTTCCGCCTGCGGCACCGGAAAGCCTATCGGGGATCTTCTCAAAGGGAATACCGGAGTGTCAGGGCAGCAGGAAACGGAAAATCCCGGCGGGAATGCCGGAGAGTTTGATTTCGGTGCCATTCTGTCCGGCAACGGCGGTTCGGAGCTGTACAGCGGATATTCGGCGGAGCAAAAGGCCGCGCTGGTCGAGGCGGCCAAGGCCGATGGCATGGACGTAGAGTTCGGCGCGGACGGTTCCACGACCTTTAAGGATAAGGACGGCAGTGAAGTGGTGCAAAAGGCGGACGGGACCTGGACGGTCAAGGATCCGGACGGCGGCGAGGGCCAGCTCGGCGGGAGCTGGCCGGATAACGAATTCACCAAGCTGGTCCCCAAACCGGATTTCGCGCTGGGTGCCGCCGCCGGCGACAGCCAGGAATTTTCGGTCGTATTCATGAACGCCACCATCGAGCAGATGCGAGGGTATACGGATAAGGTCAAGGCTGCCGGCTTCACTGTGGGAGCCGAGGTGGAGGATCAGGAGCTGATGGGGATGGTCGTCTATACCTATTCCGCTTCCAACGCCGCCGGCTATCAGATCGAGATCTATTCCGCAGCCGGTATCAGCGGCCTGACCATCCGCAAATAGGAGCCTTGAAGCGGTATGTGATGCCGTAGAGGCCATTCCGGCGGACTGTATGTTTTGCCGGTGCGTTGCCTCGTCCCGACCGCTGACCGCGTCCCTAAACGCCGAACCCCCGGCCGCAAAAGCGGCCGGGGGTTTTCGGATAGGCAAGAACGGCGCGGCGGGACCGGTGGGGGGATTTACTTGATATCCCGGCGGCAGAAGCTGTCCCGGGCGATCCACAGGAAACAGACGGTGTAAATGAGCAGGATGACGACGGAGAAGCCGAGGGTCATGGTGCCGTCGACGGTGCTGCTCAGGCCCCCTGTCAGACTCATTCCCCCCATTGACGAAGGGAAGTAGGCGCTGAGACTGGTGTTGGAGAAGAGAAGAAACTTGAGCCCTGGGATGGTGAAGCCGGCCATAGCGCCGACCAGGGCCACAATGGAGAGGACCATTTCGCTGCCGAACATCAGCAGGATCGAGACCGCGATGGCGACGGCGCTCTTCCGGGTGACGGCTGAAAGCATCAGCGCCAACGAAGCGTAGGCGATCACCGGCAGGAGGAAGAGGAGATATTTGAGCAGGATGAACAGGAGATAGGGGATGCGCACGACGGTGCCGAACAACGGCGTCACCTGCATGGCGGCGAGATCGGAGAAGCCGGTGAACAGGCCGCTGACGAAGAAGGACATCACAAACATCGCGCCGGAGGTGATGAGGATGACCTCGAGGAGCAGAAGGGCCTTGGACCAGAAGATCTTGGACCGGCGGTGGGGGGTGATAAGCAGCAGCTTGACCGTACCGGTCCCGAATTCCGTCGCCAGTATGCCGCCGGCGATCACCATGAGCAGCAGGGAGACCAGCTCCAGGCTGCTGGTGGAGACATCCATCATCGCCGGGAAAGAAGTGCTGTCGACAGGAGGCGTGTCTGTTGACAGGCGCTTGAGCGCCACCTCGATATTCGATTCGAGCTCACGCCGCTGGGTTTTGGTCAGCGGGGTGTTGTTCTCGCTTTCCCCCCGTACGAGGGAGAGCTTGCTGGTTTGGATAAGCTGTAGCTGCTCGCTTTTCCAAGCACCGGCATCGGTCTGATCCTGGCCGTAATACCCCATGGTGGTGGAGACGGGCTGTATCCCCATTTCCAGGTACATATCGAGGATTTCAATCTGGACCTCCACCTCTTCGGGGGACTGATTCCCCAGTTCGTCGGGGGTGAGGGCGGCAAGCTCGTCCTTACGGGATTGGATGTAGGCCCGCCAGTCGTTGTCCGCCAGCAGGGCGTCGATTTCCGCCATCTTGGCCCGGGCGTCGGCAACCGACAGCTCCAGCTCGGCCCGTTCCTCCTCCGCCAGGAGCGGGTTTTTGAGCTGTTCGAGCGCCTCCAGCTCCACGCGCTTGTACTGATCCCAGTAGGAGGACACGAGATCGGTCCGCCAGTCGGAGGGCGGGATGTCGTTATCCAGCAGATATTTGAATTTCTGTGCCTCCGCATACGACATGGGGTCGCTGTCCGCATTGCGCTGGGCATAGGTGTAGTTCCACTCGTAGTTTTCACGCCAGGTGGTGCCGCCCCCACTGGACATAAGCACGTTGGACAGCTTGACAATGCCGAGGGTGAAGAGCATTAACGCCACGATGACGCCCATCAGGATCCAGGTGGACACTTTTTTATACAGCTTGGTCCGTTCGTTTTGCAGCAGCTTATTCAACAACGTTCCCTCCCCCTGTGATCGACATGAAGATCTGCTCGAGGGAGTTGCCCTGAGCGGCCAGGCCATAGATGGTGATGCCGTTTTCCATGAAGCGGCAGTTGACGTTCCCGACCTCTTCTTCCGCGATGTGCAGGTCGATGAAATCGGGCCCGACGCCGACCAGGCGGTCGGAGAGGTGCTGCTGGGCCAGGCGGACGGCGTCCTCCATGGGCCGCAGGGAGTAGCGGTAGATGTTGCCGGTATTCAGGCGGGAGAGCTCTTCGATCGTGCCCACCCGGAGCAGCTCGCCGTTGTTGATGATGCCGACGGTGTCGCACATGAGCTGCATTTCCTGGAGGATGTGGCTGGAAACCATCACCGACAGCCCCCGCTGATGGGCCAGATGCCGCAGCAGGTCCCGGAATTCTTTGATACCAGCCGGATCGAGGCCGTTGGTCGGCTCATCCAGAATCATGATTTTCGGATTGTGGAGCAGGGCCTGTGCGACGCCCAGCCGCTGTTTCATGCCCAGGGAATAGCTTTTGAACTTTTCCTTGATCCGCATCTGCATCCCAACGAGGGTCACGACCTCGTCGATGCGGCGCGGATCGGCGCCGCAGGCGCGGGCCTGGATCATCAGGTTGTCGTAACCGGACAGGTAGCCGTACATATCCGGGTTTTCCACGATGCCGCTGATTCCCGACATGGCGGCCTCGAAATCGTTTTCGATATCGTGCCCGTTGACCAGGATGGTGCCGCTGTCCGCGGCGAGCAGACCGAGCACCATTTTGATGGTGGTGGTTTTGCCTGCACCGTTCGGGCCGAGGAAACCGAATATTTCTCCTTCCCCGACCGCGAAGCTGACGTTTTTCACGACGGGGCGGTGCCCAAAGGATTTGCAGACGTTTTCCAGACGGAGTACCTCGCTCATGCCGTCGCCTCCTCTATGCTTTTATAAGAATCGCGGTAGAGGCTGCTCACACGGTAGAGCTTCCATTCCCCATCGGATTTCTGAAAAATCAGGGTCATGTCGACGGTCTGCTGGCCGTCCTCCACCTTGACCAGTCCTTCGGTCCGATAGTTGGTAAAATCGCCGCTGACCCGATAGGTGTATTCCATGGAAAGGCTGGCGGTATCCTCGTTGATCAGGCAGCGGACCACCCGGGCCTTCTCGAGTTCCTGGGAGTGGATCAGGAAGTCGCCGTACGCGATGGAGCCGACCTCGCCCATGACCAGGCTGACCGCCGGCTTCAGATAGCCGGAATCCTGGACGAACAGGGGGGCGAGCTCCGCCTCGATTTCCGCCTGCTTGGCCGACAGGGCTGCTTTGTCGCGGTCGAGCCGCGCGGCGTCCTCCTGCGTCATGGTGGCGAGGCCCTCGAAGGTCTGCCGGACGGTGTCGGCGGCCTTTTTCAGTTCATTCCTTTGAGGAATGAGCATGAGTTGGGTGGCAATTACATACAACACGACGGCGCCCAACAGCACCATGGACACGATAAATCCACGGTTTACCCGCTTTTTGGGTTTCATTTCGCTCATCGGTTCATCTCCTCTTCTCTGTCAAATGGGGCCGCCGGCCGTGCGGCCGGCGGGTTCAAACCACGCTCATTATAGCACGCGTTTTTGCAAATAAAACCGGATTCGGGCTTTTTTCCGCCATCCTTCATAAAAACTTAATACTTCCCGAAAAGTCCTGTCCCCCTTGAAAAGGAGGCTAAAATTTGCTAGACTAAAAAACAGAAATTATAAGAAAGCGGGTTTTAGGCATGGCACAGAACAATTCCACGGCCAAGGTCATCTCCATCCTGGACTACATAGGGATCCTCTGGATCTTGGGCCTGTTCATCGAAAAGGACGACCCGGACGTCAAATTCCACACCAATCAGGGGCTCATCCTCTTCCTGCTGGAGGTCGTGACGGGCGTGTTTTCGGTCCTGTCGGTCATCCCCATTCTCGGAATCGTGTTCACCCTCGCCGGTGGGCTTCTGGGCATCGTCTGCCTGGTGCTGGCCATCCTCGGGATTGTCAACGCCGCCCAGGGGCTGCAGAAGCCCCTGCCGGTCATCGGTACCCTGTTCAGCTTTATCAAATAAGGCGGGCGGATAACCAAAAACACAGCCGGCGCAGCAACTGCTGCGCCGGCTGTGTTTCTATGGGGAAATAGAAAGGGGGAAACAGAAAATCGATACCCGGGCAGGCCGGAAACGGAGAGGAAAGCCGACGCCCGGTGGAAGCATTTGTAGGATACATTCTTATCATATCATATACGGAGAAAAATTGCAATACATATGTGACACATATTCACATGCAAAATCAATGCATAATAAAGGCAGACATATATTATGCAGCGACGGGGGAGATATGATGAGAAAATTCAAGATCCCATCCATTCCACCGACCACGAATAAATGCATTCGGATCCCGAACGATGTCATCGCCGGGGTGGAGAAGGCGATCCGGGGCCGAGACTGCACGTTTTCGGCGTTCGTCATCGAGGCGCTCCGAGTGGCATTGGAGAACCTTGAGGAGGAAAACGGCGAGCATCCCGATCCGTGAAACGACAGAAAAGAGAGGCCGCCGGAATCGCCGGCGGCCTCTCGACATGTATGACCCGTATTTGCCTGTCCCGTGGGGATTCCCGCTTACCACAGGCTCTCTCCCTTTTCGACCGCCCTTCTGGAGGCGGAACGGACCGCTTTCAGGATGGCATTCGGGCAGGGTGATTTCGACGCAGTCCCGGCAGGCCCCCTGGGCATCCAGGGAAATGGCCGTTAACAGGCAGAGGCCGCTGTCCCAATAGATACAGAACTGGTTGTCGCACCGCATACCACAGCCCTCCTCAATATACACGACATATGCCATATGATAATTATATATTATAAGTTATTAGACACCAAGAGCTGGTTATAGACTTATGTTTATTTTCTGAAATTCGCCATACACTTTTTATGAGGTGACGCGGATGTCCAGAAGCACGAAAATCGCTTTTCACAACCGGGACAAATACATCGCGCTGGGCCTGAACATCGCCTATTACCGGAAACGGCAGGGGATGACGCAGGAACAGCTCGCGGAAAAAGCCGGAATCAGCCGTTCCTATCTGGGAGAGATCGAGGCACCTAACATGGTGTCCACCCTGTCGCTGGAGGTGCTGTTCAACATCGCCGCCGCGCTGCAGGTCCCGGAATACCAGCTGCTGGAGTTCCGGGACTGACAGCCGGACAAACGAATAGGCAAAAGCGTCGCCCCCGGAGATTTCTCCGGGGGCGATGTCGTATGGGCTATGTACGGTCCGAACCGCTGCCGATTTTTAACCCAAGGGATCAGGCGTCGGGGGTATCGGAACCGGAATCCGAACCGGCGTCGGGCTCCGCGCCCGCTTCCAGGTCGGCCGGGACTTTTCCGGGACGAATCTTGAAATACCAGTAGGCAAAGCCGCCGCCTCCGCCCAGAAGGAGGACGGCCGCCGCGATCAGGACGACGGGCAGCCACGGGAAGCCGCCGGTTTCCCCTGTGCCGCCCGGGAGGTCTGAGCTGTCGGAGGGCGCGGTACCCGTGGCGTTGTTACCGGCCTCGACGGTGGAGGAATCCGGCAGGGAGGCGCCACCGGAAGGGAGGCTCCCGTCCGGGTCGGTGATTTCAGGGGCACTGCCGTCAGGGGATGTGGTGCCGTCCCCGCCGTTGGGGGAGGTCACGGGCGGATTGTTGTTCTGGTTGTTGTCCGGGGGCTTGGTGCCAGGGGTGGAGGCGTCGCCCAGGATCTCGCTGACCCGGACATTGTCGAACAGGACGCCGAAATCCGGGCCCTGCTCGGCCAGGGCGATGAAGAAGCGCAGCCCGTAAACCGCGCCGGCTTCAAAGTCGGTAGGGGTGTAGTCCACTGTCACCCGTTTGTATCCGTTCGGGAGGGATTCTCCCAGGTCGTTGGTGACGAGGTTGACGTTGCTCCATCCGCCTAGGTTGCCGGGCATCTTATCGGGATCCTGCATGAAAGCCACATGGGTCTGCATCGTGTCTTCGCGGGTGGTACCGAGGAATTTGTAGTCGAACATCAGCCGGTAGCTCTTGCCGGGTTTTAGGTTTTCGCTGAAGTTGACATAGGCGGAACCGTAACTGAGCATCATGTTGCCGGCCATACGGAGGGCCTTGGAACCGCCGTCCTCGACGACGGTGGCGGCCATTTTGTCGCCTTCCGCCGTCCACCAGCCGTTGACGTCGGGGTTGGGATCGTAGAGGGTGCTGACGTTCTTATACTCGAAGTCGCCGCCCCGCACGAGGTTGGCGTCGGACAGCTCGACCGCTTTGTCGGTGCCGGCCTTTGCGCTGATTTTGCAGATTTCCACGTTGTCGATCAGGATATTGGCCTCGTTGCCGAGCTTGGCTCCGTTGTAATTGAATTCCGCGAAGAAGCGGATGGCCTTGAAGCTGGAGGGGGCCTGCGCCACGAAGGTGCCGGAGACCTGCTTCCAGCCGTCGCCCACGTCGACACCGGGGCGCTGCGCCAGGCCCACGACGAGGGTGTGGATGGGACCGGTGCCGCCGTCCATGACATCGCAGTGGAGCTGGTTGGTTTTGGTCAGCGGGTCGGTCACTTTATACAGGAAGGTGATCTGATAGGTTTCGGCTTTTTTAATCGTGCTTTTGGGGAAGACGTAGTAGGCGGCGCCGTATGCGTCGTTCCCGTTGCCCTCGATTTGCAGGCATTTGCCCCCGCCGTATCCCTTGTCGACGATGCTGGTGGTTTTGTAGTCGTATTCGTTGGAGCGCCACCCCTGGGTGGAAGAGAGCTCCTCGTTGGTCCCTTTTTGCGGCAGGATGCCGGTGGCCGCCGATTCAAAGGTACCGGTACAGAAATTCTCGCCTTTGACGATCGTGTACGCTTTGGCCGAGCTGGTATCCGCCGCAGCGGGGAGCAGCAGGGTCAGCGACAGCAGCGCGGCGGCCGTCAGGCTGATCAGCTTTTTCACAGGAAACACCATCCCTTTCCGTCATCCAAAGGCGGAAGAGCCGGGGTCCTTCCGCCTTTGGGCTGTCACAGCTGGTTTACTTTTCGCGGCGGCGGGAAACTGCCACTGCGGCGGCGGAGGCCGCGCCGAGGAGCAGGACGAACGGCACGGCGCTGGCGACGCCCGTCTTGGGCCCGTCGGGCGTCTCAGACGGAGTGGAGGGATTCGACGGGGCCGAGGAACCGGGCTCATCGAACAGCTTGTCATACGCCCGGTTGAGGAAGGTCACGATGTGTTCGGGCACCATGGCCTTGTGCTCGGCACTCAGGGCGTTGTAGGCATCGTAGGCGGCCTTGACGTCGGCCTTGTCGGCCTCGGAGAGCTCATCCATGGCCTTGAAGCCGTCCACCATGTCGATGACCTCCTGCACCTCGTCGGGCAGGGGATCGGCGTTCGCAATGTCGTAGAGGGCGACGTTGTCGAAATAGATACCGGTATCGTTGCCGTTGTCGGCGCCGATCTGGATGAAGAAACGCAGGTCGCTGATGGCGGAAGCCTCGAATTCAGACGGAGTGAAATCCATCTCTACATGGCGGTAGCCATTCTCCAGCTCGACACCGGGGAGGGTGAGGAGGTTGATGGTGTACCAGCCGCCTGGGGTGCCGGCCTGCTTGTTGTTGAGGAGGCTGACGTGCGCCTGCCAGCTCAGGGTATCGGTGATGTCGATGAATTTGTAGTCGAACGCCAGGCGGTAGGTGCGCTCGGCGGTCAGCTCGGGCATTTTGTAAAGGGCGGTGCCATAGGCCACGGCATTGTTGCCCGCCAGGCGGAGGACCTTGGAGGAACCGTCCCGCACAAACGCGGTGGAGTCGGCGTCCCAGGCGTTGGAGCCCCAGCCGTCGTCGTCATAGGTGGTGCCGAGCTTCTCGCCCAGGGTCTTGTCCTCGAAATCGCCGCCGGAGACCAGGTTGGCCGAGCTCAGGTTTTCGTCGGCGGCGGGGTTGGCGGCGGGAACGGCCTTGCCGATCTGGATGTCGTCGAACAGGACATAGGCGTCGCTGCCGAGGGGTGGGGTGCCCTCCGGCTGGCGGAAGTCGGCGAACAGGCGCAGGAAGGTGCGGTCGCCGAACGCCTCACAGGCCACGGTGCCGGTCACGCGGTACCAGCCGTCCCCGGCCGGGGTGCCGACATAATCGGTGAAGCCGCAGACCTCGGAGGTAATATCCGCGCGAGGATCGTCCTTGATGACCGCGATCGGATCCCCTGCGGCCCAGACGGTGTTGGGGGTGATGTGGGCATGGATCTGGGGGGTGCCCGCCTTCATCGTGTCGCTGACCTTATAGAGGAAGGAGACGGCGATGACGTCCTTGTCGGCAAAGGCGCCGGCCGGGAGCTTCCAGTAGGCGGCGCCGAAGGCCTTGCCGCCGTCGCCCGCGATTTTCAGGGCCTTGCCGCCGCCGAAGCCGACGCCGGACTCAATAGTGGCACCGATGTCAGCTGGATTAGAAAACCACCCCGCGGTAGCCGACAAGTCCTGGTTCACAACGGTTTCATGATCGTAGGTGGGCAGAGCGATGGGGGAACCGGCGGCAGCAGCGGTTCCTTCAAAGTCGCTGTTCTCCGAGAGGTTTGTGAAGGTCCATTGATAGACCGTGCCGGCGTCCGCAGCGAATGCGGTCATGGATGTCATGAGCAGCAGGGCGGCGATAACGACGAGAGAGAGAGCCTTTTTCATGTTTGTTCCTCCTTTGAATTTGGGATAACAAGACAACGATAAGGTTTTGCATATCCTCCTTCCTGAATCATTCACCGGTGATACCGCTTTTGTCGATGCTTTCTATGAGCTTCCGCTCGACCAGGACATAGATGAGGAGCAGCGGGATGATGGAGAGCACAGCCGCCGCCATCTCGACGCCCTGGTTGAGCTGGGCCTCGATGCTTTGGGTATCCACGACCGGATACATACGGGTGAAGGTGTCACGGAAACGCTGGAGAGCCAAGGGAAGGGTGACGAGGCTCTTGCCGAAATAGGTGTCGGCCAGGGTGGTCTCATTCCAGTTCCAGACCAGGGAGAAGATGAAGACGACAATGGTGGCGGGGGTGGCGGCGCGCAGGTTGATCTTTAAAAAGATGCCGAGCTGGGACGCGCCGTCGATGGAGGCCGCCTCGTCCAGGGAGGGCGGGGCCATCCGGAAGAATTGGACGTAGATTAGGATGAAGATCGCGTGGCGCAGCCCCTGTCCGAAGATGGTGGGAAGCAGGACCGGCAGGATGGAATTATCCATTTTATAGGTGGTGAACATGACGTATTCGGGCAGGAAGGAGACCTGCTTCGGAATGAAAAAAGTGGCGATCATCAGCGCGAAGAGTATCCGGCGGAAAGGGAAGTCGTGCTTCGCGAAGCCGTAAGCCACCATGGCGGAAACCACGGTCTGCACCACGGCGACGATCCCCATCCAGAACAGGGAGGAGAGCGCGGTCTGATAGCCCCCGAGGGCGTTGTATGCCTTGACGAAATTATCGGTATTGAAGGAGCGGGGCAGCCAGTTCACCAGCGGATCCACCAGGTCGTAGGCGTCCATGCCGCTGGCGGACAGGAAGCAGAGGATCGGGTAGAGGAAGGTGAAGCTCACGCCGGTGAGCAGCACGTAAATGAGCACCTGGGAGAGTACTGACTTTTTGCCGCCCGATCCGGCGATGAGCCGCCTCATCCCCGACTTTGACACAAGGCGGGAGACAGACCGTTTTGTCATGATGCTGGTCATTCCTTTCGTTCGGGGATAGGCGGCGGGCCGGGCGGCGCAGCATTACGCGCCCAGACCCTCCCTTTGGGCTTGGCGGTGCCGTTTTTCCGCGCGGCGGGCGGCACGGCGCCGCTCCTTGTCCTTCTGCCTCATCGGGTCCTTTTCTTTCCGCCCGAAAACCAGGAAAGCCAGCAGCAGGGCGGCGAGGACGAACAAGAAATAGAGCCAGGAGGCGGCCGAGGAGAAGCCGAAGCCCTTGGACGGGGCGAACATGCCGTCCTGGATCACCTTGGTGAAGGGGCTCAGCGAGGACAGCGCGATGTCTACGACCGTGTAGACGGCGATCAGGAGGATAAAAGGTTTGACCACCGGGATGGTGATCTTCCAGAACCGCTGCCAGGCCGAGGCACCGTCCACCATCGAGGCCTCATACAGGGAATTGTCCACCTTTTGGAGCCCGGAGAGAAAAATCAGGACCTGCACGCCGCTGAACCAGAAGATCAGCACGATGTTGGAGATGATATACTGGATCGGGGAGGAGAGGACGGGCGGGACCTGGTTGTAAATAAATTGGAAGACGAAGAAGGAATCGACGCCCGGCAGATTGGTGGCCCCCACCTGGCGGATCCGTTCGAGGACGGGCCCGGAGATGAGGATGACGGGCAGGAAGAAGATGGCGCGGTAGATCCGCTGGCCCCGGATATGGCTGTTGAGCAGCAGGGCGAACAGCAGGGAAAACACCACGATCATCGGGACCATGAACACCATCTGCCGGAGAAAGGTGGGGATCCCGAGGGTGAAGTCCGGGTCGGTGAAGAGGACATCGGTGTAATTCTTGAATCCCACCGGGGCCGTTTCGGTTCCCTGAGGGGTGATGGTGACGCTGGAAAAGCTGTACAGGATGGTCTGGGACAGGGGATAGAGCAGGAACACGACAAAGCCGATGATCCAGGGCAGTACGAGGCAGAAGCCGAACAGTTTTTTGCGGGTGGAGTATTTCACGGCCGGGGAACCCTCCTTTCCTGTGCGGTCATACGCAGACGGCCTGCATGGCGGGCACGTCGGTGCCGTCCAGTGAGAAAACGGTATCGGTGTAATTGACGATGACGGTTTTCCCGTTGTCGTACCGGACGACGGAAACGCCGTCGGCGGGGCAGGTACGGCTCGTCACCGAGGCGCCCGAAATCTCGCGCAGAACCGGATCGACGACGGCGTACACCCGGGCGATTTCGTCCAGATAATCGTCGAACTGCGAGGAATAGACGTCGTTGGTATGGCATTGGGCGAACTCCTCCGACGACGCTTCGGTGAGGAGATAGGCGGGGTAGACGTTGTAATCGATCATCTGCAGCACGGCGGCGTCGCCGCCGGCGCTGAGGTTCTGCCAGGGGGAGAAGCTCGGGATATGCCCGCCGGTGACCATCTGGGCGAAGGGGACGGTATCGGTTTCGAAGACGTAGCGGGAATGCTGCATGTCGGTGTTATAAATCATGTCCGCGTACGCCAGCGAGTAGGCGGCGGGGGCTTCCAGGGCCAGGATACCGCTGGATTCCCGCAGGGAGGCGAGATTGGCCTTCGTCTCCTCCAGCATGGCGGCCCGGCTCATCTCCCGGCCCTCCTTGAAGTTGCTGTACAGGGTGCTGCCAAGCCCCGGCAGGGCGGCATTCCGCTTGTATTCCGGCAGCCCGGCATAGGCCTTCACCGATTTGGACACCGCCGCCGCGTCGAGATAGTAGCGGCTGCCAAAGAGGAAACCGGTGTCGGGGGTGGTGGTAAAGACCCGGTTGATCGCGTAAAGAAAGCCGGATTTTTTGGCTTGGTTTTCATAGGCGCGGCTGAACTCCTTGGAGAGCAGCAGGCCGGAGCCGGGGGTGTTCAGCTTGCCGTAGAGGGCCTGCAGCTCCTTTTCGCCGCCGACGCCGCCCTCCAGCTTATAGCTGCCCGCTTTTCCGCCGCTGTATCCTCCCTGTTCGAAGCCGTATAGGGAGAGGACGAGGCTTCCGATATCCTGCTCGCGGAGGCAATCCACCCAGCCGGTGACGTCCTGGAGGGTGGTGAAGACCTTGGTGGAGCGGCCGAACAGGGATTTTGCCTGGTCGGCCATGAGGGCTTGGATATAGACCGGGATATGGTCGGAGGGGGCGGCCTTGTCCGGCAGACCGCCGCTTGCGAGCAGGTGGCGGCGGTAGGCGGAGGCCATGCCCGCGTAATTGGCGTCATCGCCGCTGAGGAGGGTATAGGTCACCTCGGCGTTGACGGTGTTGGGGGTCTTTTGAATGACATCGAACCCGGTCCCAGAGCCGGTGGATTGGCGGTATTGCTCACGGTAGAGGAAAACCGGGGACATCCAGTGAAAGTCGATCTTGACCCCGGCGGGGCTGACTTCGAAGCCGGCATAGGTTTCGCCGCCCGTGACGACGCCGAGAAACCCGTTCTGGTTGGAGCCATGTACCGCGCCGTAGACCGGGAACTGCAGGTTTTTCGTCGGGGTGGGGGCCAGCCCGTTCTGATAGGCGGCGGGCGCCTGGACGCTGACATCCGGTCCGTATACCCGCAGAAGGGTGGAGGAGTTGTAGGTCTTGGGTTCGTCAAAGCGCATCAACGCGCCGCAGCCGTCCGGGATGAAGAAGTAGCCCGGGATGGTGTTCGAGTAGGCGGAGCCGAGGAAGGGCAGAACATAAAGCTTACCCAGGCGGTGGTCCGGCTTATTGAATACGATTTCCTCATCCGGAATGCGCACTTTGAAGCCGTCTTCGGTCAGAGACAGATACACCCGGGCGGTGGCGTCGGGTTCCCGGAAGGTCAGGGTGGCGGCCAGGCCGTCCTCTGTGCACAGCAGGTCGGCCGCGGCCTTGTCGAACCGGGCGGAGGAGCGCAGGCTCGCCCCGTTGGCGTTGAAGTAATCCATTGTCAGGAAAGCCTGGGAAAAGCGCCGCCAGGTTCCGGTCATGGATGCCAGCTCGGTTTCGGTCGCGCTGCTCGACCAGACGTAGTCCCCCTGCTTGTCGAGGATTTTGACGATGAAAGCCTCTTCGTCCAGATACAGGGCGAGGCGGCTGTTTTCACAGACCAGGCGGTCGGTTTCCGCGAGGGACTCGCTCGGGGCGGTGCCCTCGATATCCTTTTTGACGCTGCCGAAAAGGCTGGGCGAGGGGTTGAGGGGACGGGCGGCGCCCGGTTCCTCCTCTTCGCCCCGGGCGATCCCTCCCGCGAGCAGCGCCGCGGCGCACAGGACGGCGGCGATTGATGCGATCCGTTTATTCACGCAGGCTCACCTCCGTTATGAGTTCCCCGATAAAGGTGAAGATCTGTTTGATGAGCAGGTAGGCCAGGGACAGCACCAGCACCGCCACCAGCATGAAAAACGCTGTCAGAAGCAGGTTCTTGACCAGGCTTTTGGCCGAATAGTCGTGGATCTGGATCAGAGAGGTGAACAGGGCGGCCGCGATCCAGGCAACGATGAGGATGAGTACCATCTGGCGGACGAAGAGCTCGTTATAGGTCAGGCCGTTGAGGACGATGGTCAGGAAGGGCAGCAGCAGGATGGCGGGGGCGAAGCTGTACACCGTGACGATGTAGATCGACCGCAGCGTGCCCTTGCCGTCCTGGATGGAGCTGATGAAAAAGTTGCCGATGACAAACAGGATGAGGGCCGCGGAGAGGTAGAGGAAGGTGCTCAAGATGGAGAAGTCCTCGACCTTCTGCGCGAAGAGGAAGCCCGAGGCGAGCTGATAGACGACATACACCACAAAGAGGATGCCGTATACCGCCGTCGCGGACGCGCCGCTGCCGGCCCGCCCGGCCTGGATCTCATAGGCTGTGTCGATGGGATGCAGGGCAAACCGCTTGATGAGCAGGAGATCCTGACCGAAGCGGGAGAACCGGCCCCGGGTCCGCGGCTCCTTTGCAGGGGCGGGCTTTTTCCGATGGGAGAGGCTCTTGACCGCCACGGCGGCCACGGCCAGGACGAGCAGGGCGATGAGGATATACAGCATGTGCTCCTGCAGCCAGAGGTTGCGCAGCTCCCAATAGGCTTCGGAATACTCGGCTTTGGCTCCGGCGATCTTGAATTCCCGTATCGCTTGGTCGTACGCCCCCTGCTGCATATAGTTCTGGCCCATGTACAGGCGGACGAAGTAGGAGGTGCTGTTGCGGGTGAGGATGGTTTCCAGCAGTACGCGGCTTTCATCATACCGCCCCTCGGCATACAGGTCGAGGGCCCTGTAAATATCCAGCTGCACGGGGGTGGGCTCGAATATCTGGATATAATTCCGTTTGGCGTCGAGCACGTAGAGACGGCCGTCCGCATCCTCCCCCACGCCGGTGGCGAGATCGAACAGGCCCACCCGTTCGCTCCCGGCCGAGTTGCCGCCGAAACGGCAAAGGAAATGCCCCTCCCGGTCCACGACAGTGATATAGCCCGCGTTGTCCACCACCAGCATCCGCCCGTCGTTGGTGACGAAGAGGTCGCCGGCGGCGCTGAAGGCGGGGAGATAGGAACGCCCGGCGAACAGGTCGAGCCCGTTGATGCTGTGGCGCTGGATGGTGGAGCCGGGTTCCTTGTTGAGGGTATAGACGAGGCCGTCCGCGCCGGTGAAGATGCTGCCGTAGCTGGGCGGGGTGCTGGGAAGGAATTTGTTCAGCTGTTCCTCGGTGAGCACCACGTCGAGAAGTTTTTCAAACAGGCTCTTTTTGACGTCGTTGGACGCGAAGAAGCCGAGGAATTCGCCGGTGCCGTCCATGTGGATGATGCCGGTTTTGGAATCCTCGCTGATGATATACACCCCGCCGCTGCCCGCGGCCGCGATTTTCAGCGGGGAAAACCGGGTGTTTTTCCCGAAGCTCGGGGTGTTGGGATGCTCGAATACTTGCTCGAGCTGCCCGTCGGGGGAGAAGCGGAAGGCGAGGCCGGCGCCGGGGTCGGCGACATAGATGCGGCCCTCTTCGTCGGCGGCCACCCCCTTCGGCTCGGTGAGGAGGCCCTCCCCGACGGCCGTGGCGGTATCGTTTGCCGTATCCAGCACGAGGATCCGCTGATTGCCGCTGTCGGCGACGTATACGGTATGGTCCCGGACATACAGGTCCTGCGCGTTGTCGATCCCGAGCTCGCTGTACACCCCAGCCGGGAGGTAGGCATCGGGGGAAATTTCCATGCCCCCGTTGATGGTGGGGGACACCGTATAGCTCGTCGATCCCGAATCCGCCAGCGCCGTCAGGCATACGACCGGAAAAAGAAGCGCCGACAGGAGTCCGCGGCGGAGAAGGTGACGTTTCATGCGGCCCTTCCTTTCTATGAGTTCGTTCGGGGATAGCCGGGAACAAGATCCCGCTTCGCCGGCACATTCGCTCATTTGATTCCCGAATGCGCCATGGTGTTGAGCACCTTGTTCTGCATGAAGATGAAGATGAGGAGGTTCGGGATGAACATGACGAGGGTGGCGGCGGCCAGGATGCCGCGGCCGGCCACGTTGTTGCCCATGCCGACGATCATGCTGGACAGATAGAAGGCGAAGGTGCGCATCATGTCGTTATTGACGTAATAAGTGCTGATCTCCGCGTTGTTCCAGCTTGCCTGGAAGGCCAGGATAGCCACGGTGGCCAGCGCCGGCTTGACGATGGGGGCGATGATGCTCGTCACGATCCGGAAATCCCCCGCCCCGTCGATCCGGGCCGCCTCAATCAGGGCATCGGGAACCTGGTCGATAAACTGCTTGACGAGGAACAGCCCGACCGGCATGGCCAGCAGCGGCAGGAACAGGATCAGGAAATTGTCGATCAGATGGGATTTTTCAATGATCAGATACCGGGGGATCTGCACGGCCTGAGGGACGAACATCAGCGCCATGGTGTTGATGGTGAAGAGAATCCCTTTGCCGCGGAAGCGTTTTTTGGAGAGGACATATCCGGCGTTGAGAGAGATTACCAGCGTGAATCCCACCGCCAGAAGGGCGGACACGATGCTGTTGAAGAGGTAGCGGGAGAGCGGGATGCCGGAGGATTCGATATAGGAGGAGATGTCCAGAAAATTATCCATGGTGGGCTTCTGCACGAAAAAGCGGGGTGGATAGGCGAACAACTCGTCCATGGGCTTGAAGGCCGTGGAGAAGATATAGATGATGGGGAGCAGCATCACCGCCGCGAGGGGGACCAGGTAAGCGTAGATTTTGAGCTGGGACAGGCTGAAACGGCTGGGGTTTATCTTGCTGCCCTGAAAACTCGACATGGCGTCTTCGTCCTTTCCTTTCCGCGTTCGGTCAGTCCCTCTCCGCGAAAAATTTATTGGCGAGCTGGGATACGAGGAGGATCAGCAGCAGGAGCAGCACCGACAACGCGGTGGCGTATCCCATGTTGTACTGCAGGAATCCCTGGTCCATGATGTGGCTGACCATGGTCTGGCCCGCGTACTGCGGCGTGGGGTTGGCCCCGGTCAGGTCGATGCCGATCTGGCCGGCCGAAAAGGAATTGACGATGGCCATGACCGCGCCGAACAGCATCTGGGGTTTCATGGAGGGGACGGTGATGTAGAGAATCTCCTGGAAACGGTTCCGCACCCCGTCGATATATCCGGCCTCGTAGATTTCGGCGTCGATGTTCAGCACGCCGGCCATCATGGAAAGGAAACCCACGCCCATGCTGGACCAGAGGGAGGCGATGATCATGATGGGCAGGATGTACTGGGGGGATTGCAGCCATTGGATGGGGGCGTCGATGGCGCCGATCGTGAGGAGGAAATTGTTGAGATACCCGAACTCATCCCCGGCGAACAGCACCTTCCAGACGACCGACAGGGTGACGCCGGCCGTCATGGAGGGCGAGTAGAAAATCAGCGCCAGAATGGTGCGGGGCCAGCGGGAGATCTGGGCCAGGGACCATGCGAGGAGAAACTGGAGGATGAAACCCACAGCCCCGACCACGACGGAAAACACGATCATATTCGGCAGCACGTTGCGCATGAGCACGTCGTCCTGCGTAAAGGCCTTGATGTAGTTCGCAAGGCCGTTCCATTCCGGGGTGCTGACCATGTTGAAATAGGTGAAGCTGAGCACCACCGCGACGATGATGGGCGCCGCGATGAAGAACAGGAAGAGCAGCGCGTAGGGGCCGAGCAGAACCGTGTTGGCGAAGGTGCCGCCGAAATGCCGGACCCGATGGCGGATGACGCCCGGCTTTTGCATGCTCATTCCTCCTTCCATCGGTCTACGTCCTCACCGGTGACGACCTTGAATTCTTTTATCAGGTTCCCCTTGTCGTCCATATACCCGAACTCCTGGAGCTTCTGGGCAATTTGGCGGTTGCAGGTCAGGATTGCCTTGTCGAGCGAGGCGCGGGGGGTGTCGCCGCTGTAGACCACCCGGTTCCAGGCGTTGGAAAGCTCCCGTTCCACGGCGAAATAGGCTGGATTGCGGGGGACTTCCACCGTCTGGTCGATCTGCTCGAGGATGATCTGGAGGTTCTCCGGCTCAAAGGCGGTGCTTTTCGCCAGCGCCTTGAGGTTCGCGGTGTTCCAGATGTATTCGGGGCCGTTGCGCAGGTACATTTCTCTCGTATATTCGACCTGGGTATCCTCCGACATCCACCATTTGAGGAAGTCCCAGCCCTCCTCGTGCTTGTCGCTGTCCTGCATCAGCACACAGCCGTTCATGACCGAGAGCTGGCTGCGGTTGATGTCGCCGTTTTCGTCCCGGACACCGACCGAGGGGGCGATGCCCCACTGGCCCTTGATCTCCGGCGCGGCGTTTTTGAGCAGGATATAGGTGGAGATGTCGGACATGCCGATGGGGCTGATCCCCTTTTTGAAATTGTTGTAGAAATTCGGAATGGAGGCGGGCAGGCTGTAGCGGGTATACAGGTCGGTCATCAGGGTGAAGGCCGCCACGGTGTCCGGATCACCCAGTTCCACCCGGCTCCCGTCCTCTGAGTAGAGCTTGCCGCCGTACTGGTTGATGAAGGGCATGGTGGCGCCGAAGTGCTTGAAGGATTCGAGATTGGAGAGATAGGTGTTGTAGCTCATCCCGTACCGGCTGAGCACCGGCAGCATGGCGAGCACGTCGTCCCAGGTTTCCGGGACCTCCAGCCCCAGGCTCGCGAGGATATCCTTGCGGTAGAACTGTACGACAAAATTCGCGGTTTCGGGCAGGCCGAAGCACTGGTCCCCGATGGAGAACATCACGAGCATTTCGGAGTGGAAGTCCCGGATGAAGGAACCGAAATCCGGGAACTGCCGCAGATCGTACAGGGCGCCGCGCAGGGCGAAATCGAAGGGACGGAAGGTCGTGGTGCCCAGCACCACGTCGGGGCCGGTGCCGGCCGACTGCGCAAAGATGAGCTTCTGCTCATCCGCCATGATGGAGAAATTGACCTTGCCGCCGGTATACCGCCGGTCTGCCAGCTCCCGCAGGGCCTCGACATGGAAGGTGGAGCGGCCCACCCACACGTTGAGTTCCTCCTCCGAGGTCTGCCCGGCGGTGTCGTAATCGGCGACAAAGGTGTAAAAGAGCTTCTGGATTTGCTTCCAGACGGCTTCGAAGAAACCGGTGCCATGGTGCTCCAGATCATCGGCGCGGGGGGAGAGCAGGATCTGGTCGATATCCATCGGCTGGTCGAGCAGGCCGTCCATCAGGGTAGAGACGCGCTCTGCCACCGAACCGCTCCCCTGGGAGAAGCGGCTGATGTTGTTGACGAAATATTCGAGATCCTCCGCGTATCGGGTCAGGGTGGCGGCCGCGACCTTCAGGTCGGAAACCGCCGATATGGTCTGTTTGGATGCCATGCCGGAAATAACCGCGTAGGCGGTGTTCACCTGGTCGGCGATGGCATAGAGCTCCGAACGGATATCGGGAAGGAACTCCTCGAGCTTCCAATCCCGGTTTTTGTCGATTTTATTGCCGGTCACCTTTTTGACTTCCAGGGCGATGCGGTTGATCTCGTTGACTACGTCCTGAAGCTGTTCAAAGGTTTCATACAGGGGGGAGGCCGAGCTCTCGAGGGTCAGGGTATGCTCCCCAGCCTCGAGATAGAGGCCTGCCGGGCTGCCGTCCACGCTGACGGTATGGGTTTTGATGCCGGAACCGGTATAGGGGAAGGCGTAGCTCTGCATCTCGCCGAACAGGGGCCGCCCGTCGACGTAGAGGTTTTTGAACACCGGCATGTTGGTTTTTTCCGATTGGCTGTACCGCAGGGCCAGATAATACACGCCGCTCTGTTCGGCGCGGAAGGTATAGCTGACCGCGTTGCCGGGGGTCGCCCAGGTGTAGCCGGAGAGCAGGTTGATCCGGCTGGAATCGGGGGCGTACGGGGTGCAGTTGTAGTTGCGGGTTTTCTCGCCGCGTATGTAGGAATGGGATTTGGAGGTATATTTCTCGCCTTCGAGCAGGATCGGCTCGGTTTCGGCGGTGACGCCGCTCTCCTTCGAGGCGGCCCCGGCCGCGTAAGAGGCGTAGGGCTCGGGCGCCGCGTAGCCGCCGAAGGATATGCCGGAGATCCGGCAGGGGACAGTGCCGAATTCCAGATCGATCCGGTTGACCCCTTCCTTCAGAGGAAAAACCAGAGGAATGTCGAGATGATAGACGCTGCTGTTGAGCGCCTTGGACTGCCAGGCCGGCGTATGGACCGGCAGGGGATAGACTTCGTTGTTGAAGCGGTCGAGCTTGTAATCCTGGGAATCGTCCGCCCAAACCGAGGGGAGAGTGATTTCGCGGCTGTCCGAAAAGGGGTATTCCCCGCCGATTTTCAGGGAAAAGGACACGTCCTCGGTGGATTCCTCGGTGACGATATAGGAAAGGGTGAGGATATACCCCCCCGCCGCCGGACAGTCCACATCGAAGGAGAGCCGGGCGCCTTTGCCGATCTGCAGGAGGGGGACGGAAGTTCCCTCCGGTCCGGGGCCCTCGGCCAGGGTGACGCCGGACGCCTCCTCCGTCAGGCAGATATCCTCCGCCGGAATGGTGAAGGCCTTATCCGCGGAAACCAGGCTTTCCAGCCGGCTGCCGGCCGCATGGTAATAGGAGGGGACGGTGTCCGGTGCCAGCGCACCCGCCAGGGGCGTTCCGGACAGAAGGAGCGAGACGGCGGCAGCCACTGCCGCCGCTTTGGCGGCTACGGCCGCCGGGAAGGTCGGAATGCGCGGATGCAAGGCGGACACCTCCTTACAGAAATGGGCCCGGCTGCCCGCTTGCGGGCGGACAGCCGGGCGGCTGTCCAGGATCAGGGATGTATCAGCCTGTCACGTCTTTCCAGGCCATTTCGGTGGTGGAATTGATGGTGTCTTCCAGGCTCTTCGCCAGGTCGGCGGCGGTCTTGGAGCCGGTGTAGAGGATGTCCTTGAGCACCCGGTTGGTCACGAGGTTTTCCCAGGTGTTGGCGTATTCGGGGACGATCCGCCAGCAGTCGACGTAGCCGCGGGAGAAGTTCTCCAGCATGTAGTCGAGGCCCGGCTTGTAGCCGACGTCCATGCTCTTCCAGAGCTCGATGGCTTCGGGGTTGTTAATGGGGGGCAAGGAGAGGGATTCGATCTTCTCAGGCAGGTCGGCCGCGATATCGGGGTAGTTTTTCGCGGTTTCTGCCTTGTCGTAGGCGTTGACGATGCCCACCTTGTCGCGGAAGCCTTCGAGATCATAGGACATGTACTTGATGAGCTCCCACGCCGCGTCGGGGTTTTTGCAGCTGGTGGTGATGCCGTAATAGTCCACGCTGAGGCCCGGACGGGAGACGTCACCGGCGCCGGAGGAGGGGAAGGGGTAATAATCCCAATCGAAGCCGGTATAGGACGGATCGGTCTTGTCAAACCGCAGGGTCCAGGAGAAATCCTCCTGCATGGCGACCTTGCCGAGCGGCCACGGCACCTCGGTGGTGCCCACGGCCTTCATCAGGTAGTCGTTGCGTTTTTCGACCACCGCGTTATAGTCCGCGGAATCTTCTTCAAAATCATCGGGTTTGCCTAATTTGTCGATGTTTTCCCAGATAACGTATTCTTTGTCGACGATATCCTTCATTTTGTTGACGGTTTCGATCCACTCGTTGCCCAGGCTGTACGTCTGGGTCGAGTAATTATAGGCAGCCCAGCCGAGTTCATCGTTCATCTGCGCGGGCAGATGTTTCATCAGCCAGATGATATTGTTGGTGCCGATGCTCTCGCCTTTGACGGAGGAGGCTTTCAGGATGTTCATGAAATCGTCGATGGTCCAGTCATAGCCGGGCTTCGGAATGTTGAGATCCTCCAGCAGGGTGAGGTTGACCTTGATGCCATGGAAAAAGACGTTGCTGGGCAGGACATAAAGCTTGCCGCCGATGGAGCCGAACTCGATGAAGTTCTCGTAAATCGCCGCTTTGTCCGGGTCGTTCTGATAATAGGACGAGATATCCATCAGCCAGTTGTTTTTGACAGGGGTGTAAATATTCTCGACGTTGATGATGTCCGGCATCTTATTGGCCGCGGCCAGCTTGGCCAGATCCTCGGTGCCGAGCCATTTGCCTTCTTCCGCCAGCTCCACCTTGATTTCCGGGTGCTTTTCGGTGAATTTGGCCATCCAGGGGGCTTTCAGGGCGTTGACCTCCCAGCTCGCCAGAGTGAGGGTTACATTTTTCTTCGTCTCCGAGCCGGAAGTCCCGGACTCGGTGGCGTCACCCGGCTTACAGCCGGAAATCAGGCTCAGGGACAGGGCGGCTGCGAATGCGGCGCAGAATACGCGGACGGTTCTTTTCATAGCGCTGTCTCCTTTTCTCTATGTTTCTGGTGCGTTTGGATACCGCAAAGGAACCCCCTTTGCCGTGGGATCCAGGCATCTGTTGGGGCTCGCCAAGTCTGCAAAAATGCGTTTTCCCACCTCCATAAAACATAATAACATCGATGTCACAAGAACCTGGAAAAGCCGCGAGGCTTGATGTGGTAACACATAAATAGCCAATAAAAAGATAAACCGTCGGATAAATTCATGCAATATAGATGCGAAATGATTGCATTGCATCCAGCAAGACGAGAGATAGGCCCATCGGATTTGGTCGAAATTAAAATTCATGATATCGATGTCTCATCGGGCCCAAACAAAGCACAATTTTCCGGCAAACATGAGAACAGCCAGTGGAATTGTGCTTGATTCTGGTTTCAGTATAATCCCAGGATTGCTATTTGTCAACAGTTTTACACAAATAATTTTATGTTCTTTTGTAATCAATCACAGAATCGCGGTAAATAAGCTCGGGTTCGATCAACAAACTCTTACGGAATTCGCGGTGGTCCCGGATCCGTTCGAAGAGGAGGTCGGCAGCCATGGAGCCGATGGTTTCCTGTTTCATGTCCACCGATGTCAGGCTGGGATAGACACAGGTACAGAAATCGGTGTTGTCGAGGGTGACGAGGGATACGTCCCCCGGAATCCGCAGGTCTTTTTCGTGGCAGACATCCGTTACGCCGATCCCCATCAGGTCGTTGGCGGCGACGACGCCCGAAAAGGGCCGGCCGGATTCGAGGAACTGGCGGAAGCGGTCCCCGGCGGTCTCACGGCTGAAACCGGCGGGCAGGCAGTAGGACTCGTCGAAGGGGATGCCGCCGGCCTCGAGCGCCTTTTTATACCCCAGCAGACGTTCGACGCCTGTCTGCTCCTGCGGGTCGCCGCCGAGATACACGATGCGGCGGTGCCCTTTCCGGATCAGGTGGCTGGTGGCCAGATACGTCGCCTTCGTATGATCGACATACACGCAGTCGAAGTTGCTTTTTTCGCTGTAATCCTCATAAAAGTTGGTGATGACGACCGGGACGGCGCAGTGCTTGATCCGCTCGATGAGCGCTTCGTTGAAGTTGAAGGAAACCATGATGAGGCCGTCGGCGAACTTTTCCCGCATGGAATCCACCGTCTGGGTCTCCTTATCGAACGAGTGGTTGGTCGGCAGGAGGATCGTCCGGTAGTTGAACCGTTCGCAGACGTCGTTGACCCCCTTGATCATGCGGAAATAAAAGGGGTTGTAGATGTCGGGGATGCACAGCAGGATCTTGTTTGTGATATTGCTGCGCAGGGTTTTGGCCGCCTGGGAGGGGACGTAATTGACCTCTTTGGCGGTTTTGAGCACCAGCTCCCGCGCCTCCTGGCTGCAGTAGCCCCGCCCGGACAGGGCACGGGCCACGGTGGAGGGGGAAAGATGGGTGATTTTGGCGATTTCATAGATGTTGCTCATAATCGGTTTCCGTTCCGACCCAAGAGTTTCCAGATTGAGGGCCTGTTTTTCTGCATTATATCACACGCTTGTGTCAGAAGTCAATCATAAAAATAAAGCTAAATGCACAAAAACATATTATAAAAATGAGCGGATATAAACGAAAATACCCGAAGTCAGGGAAGGTGTATTGACAGTTTTCTGCGAATCGTGTATTCTATGTATAACATTGATGTCACAACCGAACAGAGGAGTCGCAGGCTGTATGAATTTCATATGGCCTTTTGTGCTATGCGGATATATGCTGCATGCAGGCGGCGGGTAGATTCATCCGCCCGCCGGGCGGCCGTCCGATGAAACACGGAAAGCCTCTCGCGCTTTTCACCGGGGTATGGAACCCTCCGGACAAGAAGAAAGGAATGGTTTTACGATGAGCTTTAATGGTATCTGCAATTCTATGGGGGATTTGATGCGTTTGTCCGACGCCAAAACCCGTTCCATCTGCCCGGAAAACTTTACCGGCGAAAAGGGCAAGGGCGGCATGTGCCCCTTGGAGGAAGGGAACGCCCACCGGGCGGCCCGCGATCTCGGGACAGGCTGGAAAGTCAATCCCTATATCGTCATCCCGGCCGGTGAAACCTTTGAGATCGCCTCGATCGACGGGATGGGCTGCATCCAGCACATCTGGATGACCCCCACCGGCAAATGGCGCAACACCATCATCCGGATGTATTGGGACGGGCAGGAGAACCCTTCGGTGGAATCGCCGGTCGGTGACTTTTTCTGTTCCGGCTGGAACCAATACGCGCAGCTGTCCTCATTGGCGGTGTGCGTCAACCCCGGCAGCGCTTTCAACTGCTACTGGCAGATGCCCTTCCGGGAAAATTGCCGCATTACCCTGGAAAACCGGGATGAGGAGCCGGTGACCTATTACTATCAGATCGATTACACCCTCACCGAGATTCCCGAGGACTGCGCGTATTTCCACGCCCGTTTCAACCGGGTCAACCCCCTGCCGTATAAAGAGGTGTATACTATCCTGGACGGGGTCAAGGGCCGCGGCCAGTATGTCGGCACCTATATGGCCTGGGGGGTCAACAACTCCGGCTGGTGGGGCGAAGGCGAAATCAAATTCTATATGGACGGGGACAGGGAATACCCGACCATCTGTGGGACAGGAACCGAGGATTATTTCTGCGGCTCCTACAACTTCGAAAACCCGGTGACGCACGATCAATATGTGGAGTTTTCCACCCCTTATTCCGGGCTTCACCAGGTTCTGACCCCCGACCGCCTCTACCGGAGCCAGTTCCGCTTCGGCCTCTATCGCTGGCATGTGACCGATCCCATCCGGTTCGAATCCGACCTGCGGGTGACGATCCAGGCCCTCGGATGGCGGGAGGGACAGCGGTACCTGCCGCTGCAGGACGACATCGCGTCGGTGGCGTTCTGGTACCAGACCCTGCCCTCTGCCCCCTTTGCCCCGCTGCCCGACAAGGATTATCTGGAAGTGATCTGACGCCGCCCGCGGCGGACAGTCGTCATGCAAGGCCGATGGAAGCATCGCGCCGCCCCACGAGAGTGAGAAAGGCATAGGTACATAAGATGCAAAAACGAAACTGGATGCGCACCCTCGCGGCATGCCTGGTGTGCAGCGCGCTCCTGCTCGCGTCCGCCTGTGGGAAAAAGCCGGCCGGCCCGTCGTCGGATCCCGCCCTTTCGGATGCCTCCAGCACCGATGTTTCCACAGACGGAAGCGGGGGTTCGCTGCCGGACGGGGAGACGTCGGACACGGAAGGCACCGTTTCCGGCGACCCGGCTTCCGGTGGCCCGACGTCGTCCCAAAACCCCGGCAGCTCCGGTTCAAACGGGACGAGGCCCCCGGACTCCTCGGGATCGGTCACGCCCCCACCCGCTCCGGCCGACGGGATGGCGCTCGATATCATCGGAGATAGCGGGAGCCCGGTCACCAGCACCTTCTTTGGATCGGTGGAGATCGAGGAACGCAATACCTACACCGTGCCGAGCAACGGCGACCTCTGGCCGGGGGCCTGGTCGGACGACGACTATCTGTATACGGCCAACGGCGACGGCCCCGGCTTCGGCAGTGTCAACAGCGATATCGCGGTGGGCCGCCTGAAGGGCACCCCCGCCACCGGCATCACCCGCCAGGGCCTGGCCCATGGCGACGCGATCGCCCGGGTCTGGTCCGGCTCGGAATACAACCGCAAACCCACCGGCATGGTTTCGGTGGGCGGGGTGCTGTATATGGCGGTGCAGGATTTGCGCCGCACGCAGGACGGGCTTTTCGACGACGCCCCGGCAGCGTCGATCTACAAGTCCACCGATAAGGGCCGCACCTGGACCGGGACGAGCGAGCCCATGTTCAAGGATTATGTATTCACCACCATCATGTTCCTCGACTACGGCAAGGACAACGGCAACAGCCCGGACGGCTATGTCTACGCCTATGGCCTCGATTACAATTGGCGGGATTCCTTCTCCGGCAGAGTGACCGATCCCACCAACCTCTATCTTGCGCGTGTGCCGGGGAACAGTGTGCAGGACCGTTCCAAATGGGAATTTTTCTCCGGGACGGCGGGCAGCCCGTCCTGGAGCCGGGATGTGGGCGCCCGCAAGCCCGTTCTTTCCGATTCCCGCCGGGTGTACGAGTACGTTACCGAAGGGATGAGCGGCGTGCGGGACATGACGGTCCTCTCCCAGGGCAGCATCGTGTATAACAAGGCACTGAACCGCTACATATACACCTCTTGGACCGAGTACACGTATGAGTTCTATGAGTCCCCCACCCCTTACGGGCCGTTCAAGCTGTTTGCGCAGAAGGATTTCGGCTGCTATCCCTGGACCGACGCGAAATACGGCGGATACGGCTGCGTGGTGCCGTCCAAATTCATCAGCGCGGACGGCCTGGAGATGTACATCGTGTCCACCACCTTTGTCAGCACGACGAGGCAGTATCAGTACAACATGCGGAAGATGACGGTGTCCCTGGCACCCACGGCCCAGGCGAACAACGGGAAAAGCGCCACCAACCTGGCGCGGGACGATTCCCTGTCCCCCGTCGTCATCAGCAAAAGCAACGGCAACGGCCGGCCCCAGCGGCTCAACGACGGATCGAAGGAGTACTTTGAGCAGAGCTGGACGGGCGAGTCCAAGAACATCGATTTCTGGGGTTACAGCTTTAACAAGATCTGCCGTTTCAACACCATCGAGTACACCACCGGCGAAATGAAGAACAACGGCGGCTGGTTCAATACCCTGGGCGTCCAGGTGCGCAAAGACGGGGTCTGGACCGATGTCAGCAACGGGCGGATCAGCCCGGATTATGCCAAAAGCGTCAACACCGGCCAGTATACCACCTATACCATCACGTTCGACGAGTGTGCCGGGGACGCGATCCGGATCATCGGCCGGCCGGGAGGGGCCAGGCGGTATACTACGGTGGCGGAGCTCGCCGTGTATTACCGCTGACGCCTTTTGACAAAAGGAGAAAGGTTGGTTAGACTTATGCGTAGATGGACGGCGGCTGCGGCCCTGGCCTGTGCGGCGGGGCTGCTGCTTACCGGCTGCCATACCTCAAAAGACGGGGAGACGAGCATGATGAAAAAACCGCTGCCGGAGGTCGTGACGAGCGACACGCGGAGCACCTTTTTTTCCACCGCGCATATTGAGGACAAGAACACCGTATCCATCCCCTTGAGCGACGGCGATCTCTGGCCCTCCGCCTGGGCGGACGACGATTTCCTCTATGTGGCCAACGGCGACGGCAAAGGCCTCAACACCTCGATGCCCTGGCAGGACATCGTCACGGGACGGGTGCGCGGAACCCCGTGGGACAACAGCCTGAGCGGCATCAATCTCGCGTCGGGCGACGACGTGGCGAAGGTGTGGAGCGATCCCGACCGCTACAACCGCAAGCCCACCGGCATGGTCTGCGTGGACGGCGTGCTCTATCTCGCGGTGCAGGATCTGTGCAAGGCCAAGTTCGGTATCTTCGACGAGGCACCCGCGGCGTCGATCTACAAGTCCACCGACAAGGGGCGCACCTGGACCGGGACGGACGAGCCCATGTTCAGCGACTACGTTTTTACCACCGTGATGTTCCTCGATTACGGCAAGAACAGCGAAAACTGCCCGGACGACTATGTCTATGCCTACGGTATGGACTACAACTGGCGGGATTCTTTCACCAACCAGGTCATCGACCCGGTCGATCTGTATCTGGCCCGGGTCCATAAGGACCACGTGATGGACCGGACGAGGTGGGAATTCTTCACCGGCACCGGCACGGACGGGCAGCCGGGCTGGAGCGGCGACATCACGCAGCGGCGGGCCGTGCTCCACGACGACCGCAAGGTGTACACCAACATGAGCCCCGCCTACACCGGAGCGAACAACATGACGGTGATTTCCCAGGGCAGCATCGTCTACAACAAGCCGCTCGACCGGTATATCTACACCTCCTGGACCGAATACACCTTTGAGTTCTATGAGTCCCCGACCCCCTACGGCCCCTTCAAGCTTTTCCTCTCCAAGGATTTCGGCGGCTATCCGTGGACGGGCGACAAGCACGGCGGGTACGCCTGCACCATCCCCTCCAAATTCATCAGCGAGGACGGCCGGGAGATGTGGGTGTTCTCCGCTACCTTCAACGGCGGGGCACAGCAGTACCGCTTCACCGGGCGCAAGCTGGTGGTGGACCCGTATGACCCCGAGGGGGCCTCCAACGCGAAGGCAGAGGACAACCTAGCTGTAAAAAACGCCACTCCTTATACTCGTTGTAATCGACATGGCAAGGAAGCGGTCCTCTACGACGGCGACAAGACGACGGCGGAGGACAGCTGGACCGGCGAGATGAAGAAGGAGGATTACTGGGGCTATACCTATTCCGATTACCTCACCTTCAACGCCGTGGAATACACCACCGGCAATGTCGACGACAAGGGCGGGTTCTTCACCGACGTCCGGGTGCAGGTGCGGCGCGGGCTGGAATGGGTCGACGTGGACGGCCTCCATGTACCGCCGGAGTATACCTGCAATGCCGAGGTCAAACCCTATACCACCTATACCTTTACCTTCGATGAGATCGACGGGGACGGTATCCGGGTGGTCGGTACGCCCGGCGGTACCATGGCCTATACCGGCATCGCCGAATTAGCGGTCTTTTACCGCTGACCCCCGCCGCTGGCAGGGCCCCGGAAAACGGCCGGGCCAGGCGGTTTCATCTCAGAGGAACCTGGATACGGGACCTCCTCTCTATCTCAATGCCATTGCGAAAGGATTGGTTATATGTCCCTTTACGCTCTTGGTGTGGACTTCGGCACCCTGTCCGGCCGGACGGGGCTGGTGGATCTGGCCACGGGGGAAGAGCGCTCGAGCGCGGTATACGAGTATCCCCACGGGGTCATGGACACAGCGCTGCCCGACGGCACCCCTCTCGGGGACGACTGGGCGCTCGAGCATCCGCGCGATTGGATTGGTGTGCTGCAGGTAACGATCCCGGCGGTGCTGGAGCAGGCAGGGGCACGTGCGGACGAGGTCGTGGGGATCGGCACCGATTTCACGGCCTGTACCCTCCTGCCGGTGAAAGCGGACGGCACCCCCCTCTGTTTCCTGCCGGCATACATGAACCGGCCTCACGCCTACCCGAAGCTCTGGAAACATCACGCCGCCCAACGCTATGCCAATCGTCTCAATGCCGTCGCCGAAGAGAGAGGCGAGCCCTGGCTCGCCAACTACGGCGGAAAAATCTCCTCGGAGTGGGCCGTCCCCAAGATGTGGCAGGTACTGGAGGAAGACGAGGCGGTTTACAACGCCGCCGACCGGTTCATCGAGGCGGCGGACTGGATCGTGTGGCAGCTGTGCGGGAAAGAGACCCGCAACGCCTGCACGGCGGGGTATAAGGAGATCTGGAACAAGCGGATGGGCTTTCCTTCCGACGACTTTTTCGCCGCGCTCGACCCGCGCCTGGCTCATGTGGTGGATGAGAAGCTCTCCCGGGACATCCTGCCTTTGGGAGCCACGGCCGGCGAGCTGACGGCGGAGGCCGCCTCCCTGACGGGGCTGCGCCCCGGCATCCCGGTGGCGGTGGGGAACGTGGACGCCCACGTCTGTATCCCGGCCGTCGGCATCGACCGGCCGGGCGCCATCCTCGCCATCATGGGCACCTCGACCTGCCATATTTCGGTGGGGGAAACCGAGGTGCAGGTGCCGGGAATCGGTGGCGTGGTGGAGGACGGCGTCCTGCCCGGATTTTTCGGCTACGAGGCCGGGCAGGCCTGCGTGGGGGACCATTTCGCGTGGTTTATCGACCGCTGCGTCCCCGCGTCGTATACCGAGCAGGCCCGGGCGGCCGGCCGGAACATACACGCCTTTCTACGGGAAAAGGCCCAGGCGAAGAAGCCGGGGGAAAGCGGGCTTTTGGCGCTCGACTGGTGGAACGGGAACCGTTCGGTGCTGGTAGACGCCGACCTGTCCGGGATGCTGCTCGGCATGACCCTGCAGACGAAGCCCGAGGACATCTACCGCGCCCTGATCGAGGCCACGGCCTACGGCACCCGGATGATCGTGGAGAATTACCGGGAAAACGGCGTGCCGGTGGAGGCGTTCTACGCTTCGGGCGGGATCAGCCAGAAGGATCCGATGACCATGCAGATCTACGCCGACGTGCTGAACATGCCGGTGAAAATCGCGGGGGCGGAACATGGCCCCGCCTATGGGGCGGCGCTGTTCGGCGCGGTGGCCGGCGGCGCGTTCGCCGACATTTTTGAGGCAGCCAGGCGGCTTGGAAAGGTCAAGGATACCGTATATATCCCCGATCCGGCGGATGCGGCGGCATATGACCGCCTGTTTGCCGAATACCGCCTCCTGCACGACTATTTCGGGCGGGGCGGCAATGACGTCATGAAACGGCTGAAGGCCATGAAACAGAATAAGGAGGCGGCAGTATGAATCATGGGTGCATCCACCCGAAAATCGGGATCCGGCCGATCATCGACGGACGGCGGTTCGGGGTGAGAGAAGGGCTGGAAGAGAAGACCCGCAAGATGGCGGAGGCGGCCGCGGCGCTGATCGCGGAGCGGGTGCGGTACGCCGACGGAAGCCCGGTGGAATGCGTGATCGCGGACGAGAGCATCGGCGGCTGCGCGGAGGCGGCGAGGGCCGCGGAGCAGTTCAGCCGGGAAAACGTGATCGCGACGCTGTCGGTGACGCCCTGCTGGTGTTACGGCAGTGAGACGATGGATATGGATCCCACGACGATCAAGGCGGTGTGGGGCTTCAACGGGACCGAACGCCCTGGCGCCGTGTATCTGGCGGCGGTGATGGCGGCCCACGCGCAGCGGGGCCTGCCGGCGTATTCGATCTACGGGCACGACGTGCAGGACGTTGAGGACAACACCATCCCGGAGGACGTGGCGGAGAAAATCGTGCGTTTCGCGAAATGCGCGGCGGCGGTGGGACAGATGCGGGGCAAAAGCTACGTCAACGTCGGCGGCGTGTCGATGGGGATCATGGGAAGCTACTGCGACGCCGACTTTTTCCAGAAATATCTGGGGATCCGCGCGGAGTGGGTGGACATGACGGAAGTGCTGCGCCGCGTCGAGGCCGGCATCTATGACCATGAGGAATATGAAAAGGCGCTGGCGTGGGTGAAAGCCGGCTGGCAGGAAGGGCTGGACAAAAACCCCGCCGAGCTGCAGCATACGGCGGAGCAGAAGGCCGCGGAGCTGGAGTTCGAGGTGAAGATGACCCTCATCATCCGGGATATCCTGCTCGGCAATCCCAAGCTGGCGGAGATGGGGTATATCGAGGCGTCGAACGGGCGCAACGCGATCGCCGGCGGGTTCCAGGGCCAGCGGATGTGGTCCGACTGGCAGCCGATCGGAGATTTCACCGAGACGATGCTGAACACCACGTTCGATTGGAATGGCAGGCGCCAGCCGACGGTCTTTGCGACGGAGAACGACACCTTGAACGCGGTGTCGATGCTGTTCGGCCATCTGCTGACGGGCGGCGCGAGTGTGTTCGCGGACGTGCGGACCTACTGGAGCCCGGAGGCGGTGGAGCGCGTGACCGGCTGGAAACCGGATGGCCTGGCGAAGGACGGCTTCATCCACCTGATTAATTCGGGCGCGGCGGCGCTGGACGGAACCGGCCGCTCGCAGAATGCGGCCGGGGAAGGCTGCATGAAGCCGTGGTGGGAGATGACCGGGGCCGACATGGACGCCTGCCTGAAAGAGACGAAATGGTGCGCGGCGGACCAGGGCTATTTCCGCGGCGGCGGGTTCTCGGTGCAGTTTGAGACGAGAAGCGTGATGCCGGTGACGATGGTACGGCTCAACTTGATCGACGGGCAGGGCCCGGTGCTGCAGTTCGTGGAAGGGTATACCGTTGTGCTGCCCGAGGAGGTGGACCGGATACTGTACGAGCGGACCGACCCGACATGGCCGTCGACGTGGTTCGTGCCGCGTCCTGGAGAAGGGGTATGCCGCGATGTGTACAGCGTCATGGCGAACTGGGGGTCGAACCACGCGGCCTATTGCTATGGGCATGTGGGGCGCGACCTGATTACGCTTGCGAGTATGCTGCGCATTCCGGTAGGCCTGCACAATCTGGGCGACGGCGAGCTGTTCCGCCCCCACTGCTGGGCGGCATTCGGCACCCGCGATCCCGAATCCGCCGATTACAGGGCGTGCGGAGTCTACGGCCCGCTCTATAAATAAGGTATAAAAATACAAAAGACACCGCCGCCCCTCCGGATACATCGGAGGGGCGGCGGTGCCGGATCCCGACACGTCAAGGAGCAAAACGCCCCGCCGGCAGGCACCGGCGGGGCGTGTCAGGCGTCGATAGGGACAACCCGGGTTTCATGTAAGCCGGCGGTTTCCGGCATGTCCTCCACCCGGACGATCGAGCCGGTACGGACCGCCTGGTCGGCCGCCAGGGCGACACGGAACGCGCTGTACGCCTCTTCGATCGTCGGTGCGTCGGTCGGACGGCCCTCGATGCGGTCGATCAGGGAGCAGAGCTGGCCCCACATATCCTTATAGACCGCCGGGACATTGATCTGTTCATATGTATCGGACACCGCGTGGTAGACCTCGATGAGATCCCCCATCTCCACATGCCGGCCGCGTCCCGCCTGCATGGTCAGGGTGATGTGCCCCTGGTCCCCGATGAACTGTTTGACGTTGCCGGAGGCAAAGGTGCGGCCCCAGCCGGCTTCGTAATACCCGACGGTCCCGTCTTCCAGCCGCATGGTCACGATCCCGTAGTTATACCGGCCGGGCTCCAGGTCCGCGTCCACCACCGCACCCATCCCCATCACCTCGGTGATGGCGGAGCCGGTAAACCATTGGAGTACGTCGAAATAATGCACGCCGCAGTCCAGGATAGGGGAACAATCCTCCAGCAGGCGGCGGTACCGCTCCCAATCGAGCGCGTGGTGATTCTGCGTCATGCGGACGGTTTTGAGCCGGCCAATCGCCCCGGATCGGATCAAGTCCCGGATTTTTATATAGGAGGCGTTGCGGCGCAGGATATGCGCCACCAGAACCTGTGAGCGCCCGTTTTTGGCCAAACGGTAAAACTCCTGCCCATCCCGCGCGTTGGCGGCGATGGGCTTTTCGCACAGCACATGCTTTCCCGCGACGACACAGTCGCGCAGAATGGACAGGTGAGTGCTGACGTAGGTGGCGATGATGACGATATCCACATCGTCCCGCGTGATAAATTCGTGATAATCGATGCCGTACCGGTCGGCGCCGTATTTCATGGCGAAAAGCCGGGCCTTCTGCTCGTCCGCGTCCACAACCGCGACGATGCGGATGTTGTCCCGATAATAGATCTGCGCGATATGTTCTTCCCCGATATGGCCGCAGCCAATTAATACCACACCATAGATTTTGTCCATCCGGTGTCCCACCTCTCGTATGGATCCTCTCTATTTAACATTATACGGAATATCCGTCCCTTTACAAGGCCCAATCTCTCTGGAAAATGTACCATTTTTCATTTACGCAGACGCCGAGGGAAAGATTGGAGGGAATGAGAGCCCTATGCCGCGGGCAGGGTATAATGAAGGCCGGATGTGGCGGACAGGGCACCGCTGTCCCGGATAAAAAGCGCCTCGATGCCGGGAAGGGACTCGATCAGGTCCATGGCTTTTTCCTCGCCCAAAACGAAACAGGCAGTGGACAGCGCGTCCCCGTCCACCGACAGAGAAGAGACGATCGTCACAGAGGCAAGGCCGTTTTGCACCGGCCATCCGGTTTTCGGATCCAGCAGATGGTGATAGCGCACGCCGTCGAGGACGAAACCGCGCTCATAGGTTCCCGACGTGACCACCGAGGCATTCCGGACAGGGATGACGGCGGCCAGCGCCGTTTCATCGGCCGGATCGCGGATCCCGATCCGCCAATCCGCGCCGTCATTGCTTCCGACAGCGGAAATGTTGCCCCCCAGATCGATCAGGGCGCTCTCCACGCCGTTTTCGGTCAGATAAGAGACGAGGCGGTCGGCGATATACCCTTTCGCAATGCCGCCGAGATCCACGGCGGCATCCGGATGGCTCAGCCGGGCGGTATCCCCTTCCACCGTCAGGCCGCGGTAGTCCACCAGGGAGACGGCGGCCGACAGCGCCGCCGGATCGGGAAGGGAAGGGCTCCCGTGAAAATCCCAGAGACGGCTGGCCGGGCGGATCGTGATGTCGAGCGCCCCGCCGGTCAGCTCCCCGTAGCGAAGGCCGGCCTGCAAAACCTCGATGGTTTCAGCCGACAGAGGGGCCGCCCGGCCTTCCGCCCGGTTGAGAAGGTCGATGTCGCTGCCTTCCCGTTCGGCGCTGAACAGCCGCTCATATCGGTCAAGCTCCGCGAAACAGCCGTCGAGTAAGGCATCCGGAGCAGGCGCCCCTTCCGCGAGGGCGTAGAGGGTAATCGAAACGGCGGTGTCCAGGGCAAACCCGTTGCGGCCGGCGGGCAGGGCCGCCCGGCGGCAGCCCGACGCGCAAAGAAGGGCCAGGCAGAGGCCGAAAACGGGCAGACACACGATCCGTTTGTTTGTGGTCATAAAGGCTCCCTCCTGTCAGATGCCGGGCTCGTCCACCAGTATACGAACCGGCCGCAAAAAAGTCAAATATTTTCTATATATTGGAATTATATCCGGAAAACGCCAAATCTTTCATAAGCGTATACAAAGAGCATGTCCGCCGGATGGACTTCCTATGGGAACGTCCAAAAAAGATAACAGCTTTGTAATAAACATTGAATCCGGGCGCCGGATGTGGTATAGTACCAAAGAACGGGAAAGCTTTTTGTGAAATTGAGAGAAAGGGGGACGAGAATGAAAGCACGGCTTGAAGACTGGAAAAAGACGCTCAGCCAGCCCTGGCTGTTGTCTTTGCTGATGGTGGCGGTCATTCCTCTGTTCCCGGAATATATCGCGCCTCTGCTGGCCATTGGCGCTGTCGTGGCCGCCAATGCGGACGCCAAACGGAGGGGCCGCGTCCTGTCCGTGGGCCCGATCGGCAAGCTCCTGCTGATTTTTATGCTGTATACCGCTTTCGGCGTGCTATATTCCAAGCATCCCTTCAACAGCTTCGCGACCTTCCTGATGTGGATGGTGATGTTCCTCGCCTATCTGTCGATGACCACCGTTTTGACCAACCGGCACCGGTTCGACACGGCGCTGTTCTGCATATCGGTCATCGCTGGGATAGTGGGGCTTGTCGGCCTGTTTCAGTATGCCCTCAACTGCCTGGCCGGCATCCGTGTGCCCAACCAGTTTTGGGGCTGGATCGACAACATCGTCCTGGAATGGATTCCCATGGACATCAACATCCAGATCCGGGAGATGCGCTTCAGCTCGACGTTCACCAATCCCAACATCGTGGGTGAATACCTGGTAATGGTGGTCCCCTTCGTCGTATATTATGCCTTTGGCGGAAAACGCACGGGCGTGCGGCTATTGTGCCGGTTCTGTCTGCTGTTTGCCGTGTGCGGCATCGCGTTTTCCTTCTCCCGGGGCAGCTACCTGGGGCTGCTGGTCATTGTCCTGATCCTCTGCATCACCAACGCCAAGCGCATCGTGCCCTTCCTGCTCTCCCTGATTTCCCTTTTGATCCTGGTCCCGCAGTCGGTCCTCTCCCGTTTCCTGTCGATCGGCGGTGTGGATTTCAGCATTGCGGAGCGGTTTTCGATCTGGGAGGTAGCGCTCAAAACCTTTGGCAAGAGCCCGATATTCGGCCTTGGGCCGGGTGTGGAGAATTTCTGGGGTGTGCTGCTGGAATCGGGGGTCAACGCTCCCCATGCGCATAATCTGGTGCTCCAGCTTCTGATGGAAGGCGGTCTCATCGCGCTCGCGCTGATGGTCCTGATGGGCTGGAAGATCGTGCGGCGGGGGATGGATCTGATGACACGGTCTCCCGAAACGCATCTTCTCGGCGGTGTTTTTCTGGCGTTCGCCGCCGGCTTTGTGATGAACAGCATGGTGGACTATCCCCTGCTCAGCCCGAAATTGGTCGGTGTCTTCATGATGGTGATGGCCATCGGCGACTCCGCCTGCCGTGTCTATCTCGGCCATCGCGTCCAGCCCCTGGCTGATTGCTTTCCGGCCGGCGAGCTGGCGCGGCGGGGGCTCACGGTCCGGATAGCGGCGTCGCAGGACGTGGCCCGGTTTCACAACAAGTGACAGGATAAATACGGCGTCCCCGTCCAGCAGCTTGCCGACAGAATCGGCAAGCTCCAGCCCGATGCTTGGCATCGGGCTTTTTTTAATGCTTAAGCAAAGGATGTTCCTCATGGCAAATAGTTTAATACATACGAAATGAAAGACTGTATAACTATATGATTGACTTTTATAAGCAAACAGGAATCCCTATTTTATGTAATACTTCACTTAATGATAAAGATGAGCCCATAATTAACTCTATTGAACAAGCTTTTAATTTTATTCTTAGAAAAGGAATAAAATATGGATTTTTTTACGGAAAATGTATTGTGTTCAAAAATTATTTGTATTATAGTGAAAAAGAACCATTAGATAGATATAATTCCCATTTGGCATCGGTGTAGGCAAACCGATCGTCCGGGTATGTCTCGGCGAGTTTCCGTTTCAGCTCGGAGTATGCCTGCGCCGCTTCCGGATGGCTGTTCAGATAGTCACGGAACCCGACACATCGTTTGAAGTCCGCATCGTCCGGTAAATAGCAGTGGATATGGTGCAGGGAGAGTCCCCCCTCCCCGCGAAGCACAAACAAATACCGGCTGCGGTCCGGATCTTGCAACCCACAGTCGTCGTATCCCGCGCGCTTCATAGCGCCGGCATCCATGGCGTCAAAGGATTTTACGACAACGGCTATGTCCAGGATCGGCTTTGCCCAGATGCCGTGGATGGAGGTACTGCCGAAATGCTGAATATCCACCACCGCTTCGTTCCAGAGCGCCTGAATCCACGCCCTGACTGTCAAAAATTCGTCGTGCCAACGCTCGTCGTGCGGCACCAGCCGGACCTTGTATCGTTCTACTCCCTGCATGGCGGCGTCCTCCCTTTCTCATGGAACAGAGGCGATATAACGGCTTTTTAACAGTATAACACAGTTTCCCCGTTTGCGATCCGGCGAATCTTTATACATCCTTAACTTGCCCGTTTTCTTTTCTTATGGTAGTATAATAGAACCGACAGAGACAGGAGCCGGCCGGCCAGACGGGCCGGTGGCACGGCTCCGCCGCATGGAGGCCGCAAGGCCCGGAAAGGACAGGAATCGCTCGTATGAAACATACTGCTAGGCGCGCTGTCATCGCCAGCCTCGTGAGCGTGGTGCTCGCGGCGCTGCTGTACTGGTTTTGGCTTCCCCCCATCCATCCGCGCTGCCCCGACTTCTGGACCTTCATTCTCGCCTGCCTCGTGATTGTCCTGGTGGTGTTCTCGCTGGCCGGCCTGACCGGGGCCAAGCGGAAGGGCGCGGGCAAGAAAGAGGATACCGTTGTGGATTTCGGAGGCACCAAGGTCCACCTGCCTTCCATGCCCAACCTGCCCGGCATGAAAAAATGGGCCAAGGGCCTTCTCTGGTGCGGCGGCGGGATCGTGGCGCTGATGATCCTCGCCTCCGTGATCGGCGCCACCCTCTTCAACGCCGGCCGGTATAAGGATCTGATCGTCCGGACCGAGGGCAGCTTCACCGAGGACATCCCCAAACAAACCGATATGAACCGCATCCCGGTGGTGGACCGGGCTTCGGCCACCCAGCTCGGCAAACGGACGCTTGGCCAGATGGCTGACCTCGTCTCCCAGTTCGAGATCGCCCCCGACTATACCCAGATCAATTTCGGCGGGGGCCCCGTGCGGGTGACGCCCCTGGTTTACGCAGATCTCTTCAAATGGTTCGCCAACCAAAAAAACGGGATCCCCGGCTACATCCAGGTGGATATGGTGTCCCAGGAGGCGGAGCTGGTCCGGCTGGAGCAGGGGATCCGGTATTCCCCGTCCGAATACCTCCTGCGGGATCTGGAGCGGCATATCCGTTTCCAGTTCCCCACCAAGATTTTCGATTCCTCCTCCTTTGAAATCGACGACGAGGGCATGCCCTACTGGATCACCCCCACCATGACCTACCGCATCGGGATCTGGTCGGGGCTCGATGTCGAGGGGGCCATCCTCACCAACGCCGTAACAGGGGAATCCCGGTATTATAAGGTGGAAGACGTCCCGACCTGGGTGGACGTGCTCTACCGGGCCGATCTGATCCTCGAGCAATTGGGTTATAACGGCCGGTTCCAATCGGGCTTCTGGAACTCGTATTTCGGCCAAAAGGGGGTGCTGCGCACCACCGACGGCTACAACTACATTGCCAACAACGACGACGTCTACCTCTACACCGGCATGACGTCGGTGACGGGGGACCAGTCCAATGTGGGCTTCGTCCTGGTCAACATGCGCACTAAGGATACCAAGTTCTATTCGGTGCCGGGGGCGGAAGAAAACTCCGCCATGTCCTCCGCCAAGGGCAAGGTACAGCACCTCAACTATAACGCCACCTTCCCCATCCTGCTCAATATCCGGGACCGTCCCACCTATTTCCTCTCCCTGAAGGACGCCGCCGGACTGGTGAAGATGTACGCCTTCGTGGATGTGCAGCAATACCAGATCGTGGGGATCGGGGATACGGTCAACGCGGCCATGGCCAATTTTGAAAGCGTCCTGGGCGGATCGGAGGAGGCCCCCGTCGGTGAGCCGGTTACGGGGATCCTGCAGGAGATCCTGCCGGTGGTGGTGGACGGCAACACGCGGTATTATTTCCGCCTGGAAGGCGCCGACACGGTCTATATCGCGGATCTGTCCCTCTCCAGCCGCCTGCCCTTCCTCCGCCCGGGTGACGAGGTGACGGTCGCCTGCAGCGGCGACGAGTCGCCGCTTACGGTCGTCCGCCTGGAATGACCGGGGCGGCATACGATACGGCGGATTTCAAAACAGTTTAGAAGAAATGGCACTGCGGAAAATTTTCGCAGTGCCATTTTCTGCAAACCGGCAAATCCCCGTTTGGCTCCTTTTTTCATCTCCCGGATGCCGATGCCCGCGCCATATAAAAAAGGGACCCGAAACATCGAGCCGTGTCAACCCATGTCCGCAATCCCTAATCCCCGTAGAAGGAAGAGGTTGCCCCCAAGAGACGGACATGCTATACTAGGATCAACTAAGCGAACGAAAGGGTGGTCGCCGCATGGCGCAGACGGGCAAGATCGAACCCAAAGAGGTCAGCCGCCAAAATGTCAAGCTGGCCGTGCAAATTTTCCTGCGGACGGTTCTCGCCGCGATCCTGAGCTTTTTCCTGTATTTCTCCATTACAGCCATTGTCAACGGTGTGACCACCCATGCGGTGGGATACCGGATTTACGAGTACGATGAAAACAACCAGCCGGTGCTGGTTGCGGAGGGATCGCTGGAAGAGGAATCCCCGGAGGAGTCCTCGAGCGAGGCCCCAGCGTCCGAGAGCAGTGGGACAGCCGCCACCGAGGCAACAAAGAGGCTGTATCGCGAAACCGTCCGCTCGGAAGTCCCTGCCGGCGCGGCGGTTTTCCGGGACGTACTGTCCCAGGTGCTGATGCTGCTGATCCTGGCGGCGTTCCCCTACGGCATTTTGTGGGGTCAGGGCGACCGGGACCGGAACAGCGTGCAGTTCGGCCACATGCAGGAAGACAAACGGCGTGGGCTCAAGGTGGGCCTGCTCGCCGCCATTCCCTCCGTGGCCGTCTATCTCTTCCTGCTGCTCAGCCGGCTCGGTCTGTTCTGGGATAAATACATCCAGCTTTTCCAAATCCTAAACGCCTCCTTTGCCCCGGCGGTCAACGCCGTCATGGGGGCGCAGGGGCACGCCATCCTCGTGACCGCGGATGTGGGCTGGGGCTGGATCCTGCTGTTAGCCTTCACGGTCGTGGTCCTGCCGCTGGTCTGCTGGGGATCCTATGCCCTGGGATACCGCCAGTATTCCATCAGTGAGCACCTCATCTACAAAAACAAAAAGAAAAAGCGCCGCCGCTGAAACAGATGGCATATTTGCACCTCCCGTGCAATAGGTATGAACGGGGTGGTTGCATTGAAAAACCGACAGGCGCTCATAACCGGGGAGCGTGACAAAAGCGGTTCGAACCCGTGGCTGGATATCCTCATCGTGACCATATTCTGTGCCGTTGTCCTGACGGCGGCGGTCGGGATCGTCGACCGGGCAAAACCGGTATCGGTGACGCCCGCGGAGCCGCTCATCCTGATCGACCCGGGCCACGGCGGGGCGGACGGCGGGGCCGTCGCGCCCGACGGGACGCAGGAAAAGGAGATCAATCTCGCTATTTCCCTGCCGCTGGCGGACATGTTGCGTGTCATGGGCTACCAGGTCTCCCTGACCCGTACCACCGACGACATGGTGGGTGGGGTAGGCAGCACCATGCGGGAGCGGAAGGTCAACGACACCAAAAACCGCTTGGCCCAGGCGGAACAGGCCGCCATTACGGTGAGCATCCATCAGAACAAGTTTACCCAGTCCCAATATGACGGCACCCAGGTGTTTTATTCCGGTAATCACGAAGAGAGCCGCCTTCTCGCCTCGGCCATCCGGGAAAGCGTGACCGGCCTCCTCCAGCCGGACAATACACGGGAACTGAAAAAAGGGGATTCCAACATTTATCTGTTATATAAAGCCACACGGCCGGCCGTGCTGGTGGAATGCGGCTTCCTCTCGAACGACGCCGAACTCCGCCGCCTCAAGGATCCGGATTACCAGCGCCAGATGGCGTTTGCCGTCGCGGGGGGAATCCTGCGGTACGGGCCGTGACGGCGCGGATGTAAAAACGAAAGGACAACGAGGCATGGCACCGAAAGCGAAAACCGTATATGTCTGCTCGAGCTGCGGCTTCGAATCCCCCCGCTGGGGCGGGAAATGCCCTTCCTGCGGGGAGTGGAATACCCTGTCCGAGGAGGTACGCGCCCCCCAGAGGGCGGCCGCATCCGGCTCTGCCGCCGGCCGGGCGGCGGATGTCCGCTCCCTTCGGGATATCCATCCCGAAGGGGAACAGCGCACCCGCACCGGGCTGTCCGAGCTCGACCGGGTACTGGGGGGCGGTATCGTCCGGGGCGCGCTGATGCTCATCGGCGGCGATCCGGGGATCGGCAAATCCACCCTGCTGCTCCAGATCTGCGAGCACGTGGGGCGGGAGATGTCGATCCTGTATGTCTCGGGGGAGGAATCTCAGAGGCAGATCAAGCTGCGGGCCGACCGGCTGGGGGTGCAGAGCGACAGCCTTTCCGTCCTGTGCGAAACCGACATGGAAACCGTCATCGGCGCCATGCAGGAGCATCGGCCCGACCTGCTCATCCTCGATTCGATTCAGACGATGTGTCTCGCGGACATTTCCTCCTCCCCCGGCAGCGTCACCCAGGTACGGGAATGCACCGCGGCGGTGATGCGGGCTGCCAAGGCGGCCGATATCCCGGTTTTCATCGTCGGGCATGTCAACAAGGACGGGGCGATCGCCGGGCCCAAGGTGATGGAGCATATCGTGGACTGCGTCCTCTATTTCGAGGGGGATCCCCATACCAGCTACCGGATGCTCCGCTGTGTGAAAAACCGCTACGGCGCCACGAATGAAATCGGCGTGTTCGAAATGCGGGACCGGGGGCTCGCCGAGGTGGAAAACCCCTCCATGATGCTGCTCTCCGGCCGCCCGGTCAATGTCAGCGGCACCTGTGTGGCCTGCGCGATGGAGGGCTCCCGCCCGTTGCTGGCGGAGGTGCAGGGGCTGGTATCTCCGACGGCGTTCGGGAATCCCCGCCGGATGTCCACCGGGTTCGACAGCAACCGCCTGTCCCTGCTTTTGGCGGTGCTCGAAAAACGGGCGGGCTATTTCTTTTCCAATCTCGACGCCTATCTCAACGTCGTGGGCGGGCTGCGGCTGGACGAACCCGCCGCCGACCTGCCGGTGGCTTTGGCACTGGTGTCCAGCCTCAAGGACAAGCCGGTCGACGAAGGGGTGGTGGCGTTCGGTGAGGTGGGGCTGGCCGGGGAAATCCGGGCGGTGGCCAACGCCGAGGCCCGCGTGATGGAGGCGTCTCGCTTGGGATTTACCCGGATTCTGGTACCGGAGCACAACCTCAAAGGGCTGTCTTCGGTCTCGGGCATCCAAGTGGTGGGGGTGCGCACCCTGCGGGATGCCTACGAGCAATTGTAAGGGATTAAAAACACCAGCCGTTCCCGGCATTGCCGGGAACGGCTGGTGTTTTTTCGAAGGATACAGTAACCAGCACAATCCCCGGGGACCTTGGGCCTCCGGAGACGGCGCTTGTATCGGCGTCAATGCCGATTTTTATCAAGAGAAAACGGCCGGTAGCCCGGGGGTTCGGGGGATCCTCCTTCCTCCCCCCCCCGGCACGTCTCTCCCCTTTCCTTTTATAACAACGTGGGGATCGGGGCGCAACCGGCTTTGTCCGCGCTCAGACCAGCCCTTTCTTGGTGATAAGAAGAGGCCGGCGGGCCGTATTTCCGTTGCGGCATGTCCGCGCTCCCGCCGCCATACGCTTTGGCGTGGGGCAGGTATGGCAAAGCCTCTGCCACGGACGCTGCCGGTAGGGACATGCCGGCCCGTTTGCGGAGGAGGAAATGCAAGAGGGGGATAACCCCGGCTGTTATGGCTTGGGAATACACAGCCGGGACAGATCGACACCCTCCCGTTCCAGCAGCCACCGTTTGGTCTCGATTCCCCCGGCGTAACCGGTCAGGCTCCCGTTGGAACCGACCACCCGATGGCAGGGGATGATGATGGAGATGGGGTTGTGTCCGACCGCCCCGCCCACCGCCTGGCCGGACAGGCTTTTCCACCCCATCCTCGCGGCCATTTCCCGGGCGATATCTCCATAGGTGACGACTTCCCCGTAGGGGATCCGCATCAGGAGGCTCCATACAGCCTGCCGGAAATCGCTGCCGGCCGGCTGCAGCGGCAGCTCCGAAGCCGCGGGCCTCAAGCCAGAAAAATAACGATCGAGCCAGTTTTTCGTGGCATGGAAAACCGGAATTTCGTCCGCGGTGGTGAGGGGGTCTGGAACGGAAGCCCCAAAGTACGCCTGGCCCTCCAGCCATAGGCCGACGAGATGATCCCCGTGGCAGGCGAGCGTCAAGCTGCCGATGGGGGAGGAATACGTGGTTTTATAATACATACCAATGCCTCCTTATGGCTGCTTCGAAACGGGATGGCGCCCTCTTTCAGCCCGTTACAGGCGGGTTAGCGTTAGGGCGGAGCCGCTGTTTGTGCGTCCATCCGGCAAACAGGGGAACGCCGGTCAGAACCGCGCAGCGGAATCCCGGCCGATATGGGCCGGAACAGTATTGGGGACGGCGGCCCCTTGATCCGGCTCTCCCCCGGTTCTGCCTCCGTTCCATGTGAAGATGTCCCACCGGAACATGCCTGTTCTTCAGCCCGGCGGCCGGTGGGGCCGGGTACACCCAGACCGCTTTGCCGGACAGGCGGAAACAGGACGATTCTGACAGAATTATACCATAAAACGGCTCTAATAGCGACGGAAGCAGGCCGAATCTGGCTAAAACTAGTTCTGTTTTGTTGTATATTTTTATATTTTTAATACAAATAGTAATATATATAAAGATATACCAATCGGCCGGCAGCGTTTGAATTCCTCGAATATGAAGAAACGGCGGTGAGCAAGCCGGTCGGAATATGCGTCGGTGACCGGTCCGGCGTTTGCTTCAGGACACCATCCGGAACGTGGGCACTCAATCCATTGTTACAAAGAAGACAGCCCGAAGTCTCCGGAGCCTGCCGGCCATACCCCATCATCGGCTAGGCTGGACAAACAAGGCGGCTCCCGTTGTACGGAGCCGCCTTTTCGGATATTACATGCCGGAGATTTCTGGGGTGTCTGTCCGTTCATCCTTGCCGTGGGGAGGGGATGGGCGCCGGATCCTCCGGTCGCGGGTATGGACGGCATAGCCGATCCAGGCGGCGAGGCAGCCTGTTGCCGGGCCTAAGGTAAAGAGCAGCAAGCCAGCCCAAAAGAAACCGTCCCATCCAACCGAGCGGGTAAGGCCCCACACAAAAACCAGGAGCGCTCCCCCTATCACAACCAGCGGGAGGACGGCCAACCATTTTCGCCGCAGCACACGGCACAGCAGCAACTGGAGACAGAAGGCCGGGATAACGGGAAAGCCCAGCATCATCCAGGACGGCATAGAGGCACAGATGGCCAACACGAGATAGAAAAACAGGGTTGCGGCAAAAAGCAGAAGCAGTCTTCGATTTGTCCGGTTTTCCATAATAATCACACACCCCTTTCGAGTGCCGGTTCCGGCAAAGCCGGAAAGGCACAAAACCCGTCTGAAAGAAAGGCGTCCGCCTTTTTTCAAACTATCCCCCTTTATTGTACGGTCGGCCTCATGAGGTACAGATTTGTGACCAATGCAATCCCCTGGGCGGCAGGTTAAACGGTCTTTCGGTATGTCCGCGCACAAAGACCGCGATCCCAGAAAAAACTGTCCCATGAGCGGCCACCCACTTTTGGCCAAGCTTCAGCTCGCAGTCTTAAAAGTGGGCAAAAGGTCTCCCAGGTGATCGGCCGGTTTTCCTATAAAGAAAACCGGCAATCACGTGTTTTCCTGGAAGAAACGCCCGTCCAGCAAGGGGGCCCGAGGCCCCCGGGGTTGGAGCGGGTGCGGGGCTGAATAAATACAGCAACCCCCAAAAAACGGGGCGGCAGCCCCTTTCCGTATAAAGTCCGGGTCGGGTGTCGGCGTCCGAGTCGATTTTCATAGAGAGAAAATCGACAGAATCACCTGGGGTTCCAAGGGGGAACCCCTTGGCATTTCTTTCCCTCCTTTCTTGACATCAAGAAAGGGGATGCCCCGCGGTATAAGCGGGGAAAGAACTCTTTTCAATCTGTCCGCACATACCGCGCGGAATCCGGCTGAAGGGGATATCGAATGCGCGGCCACGCCCTTTCTCCGCGTGGAGAACTCGTTCGGGACCGGACGTTCCGAACGGAGCAAAGAGATGCCGGGAGCTTTGCTCCAGTAAATTTGTCAATTTTCTCTTCATCAAAACAGGCGGGTACGGCGTCCCCTGAACCAACATTCATACAAAAAAGGGAGGCAGCCCCGTGGGTGGGGCCACTGCATTTTTCAGCCCCGCACCCAGCCCAGGGAGCACCGGGCCCCCTGTCCCCTCTGCGCTGCAACGCCCTATCCTTTTCAGGAAAGGGAAAACAGGATTTCCGACGTATTCGGAGGGATCAGCCGGATACCTCCCTGGTACCCCGCCTGACGGCAGATGGCATCCCAATCGTCCAGGATGAAACGGGAATAGGCATCGGCGTCCCCGTCCACCCAGAGGCGCACGAGCGTCCGGTCCTGCTCCCGGGCCTCCCGGATCAGGGCGGCGACATCGGCCGCGGAGTAGGAGGTGTAGACGAGGCCCCTGGAGCGGTAATAGTGCGCGGCCGTGTCCGTGCAGGCGGGCAGGGGATAGCCGCTCTCAGCATCGATCTCGTGATCCCGCCGGATCTCCTCGTCGGTGAGGTTGAAATAGGCGTACGAGATGAAGTCGAAGCCGGTCTGGCCCACCGGATCGTCCCAGGTGGGATCGAGATGATAATAGGCGCCGTCGATGCGCACCACGTTCCAGGCGTGGGTTTCCCCTTTGCTCGATCCGGTGGCCATCAGGCATTGGATCCCCGCCTGATACAGCAAGTACTGCATGGCCCGGGCGTAGCCCTCGCAGACCGCGACACGGTCCACGATCGCACCGTACGCATTATAGATATTGGGTTTATCCAGCCCGGTATCGTAAGAGACCGCTTGGACCAGCCGGTCGTGCAGGAGCCGTTCCCGTTCCGCTTCGGGCATGCCGCCGTCGATCCCCTCCAGCATCCCGGCGGCGGCGGTTTCGAAGGCGGCCTTGGCCTCGGTGAGGGCGCTCCCTGTCAGGCTGTAGCTCAGGGTGATGGTCAGCACGGTGTTTCCGGCGTAGGTATAGGAGAATTTGCCGGTGGTCTGGTCCAGCCAGAAGTGCTGCGGATAGTCGAACCGGTAATAGGTCAGCACCGCCGTCAGCTCGTCCGGCGTGAGCGGATACTGGGAATCCTTTAAAGAAATGGTGGTTTCACACGCCTCCACCCCCGCGACCAGCCGGTAATACGCCGCGACGAGATTGTCCGACCGGGGCATCGATTGGAGGACCTGCAGCCCATAATACGCGGTTTTCCGTATCGGGGTCAGACCCGCGCAGAGGGGCTCGTCCTCCTCCGGCGGGAGCGCAGGAGGAGCTTCGGATACGTCGTCCGGATCCGCCACCTGTACCGGTACCGTTGTGGCAGCGGCGGTGGCAGGGGCCGTCGTGGGCTCCGGCAGGACGATCTGGCTCCATCCGGAATGGGTGGAGGAACCGGGGGCCGGAATGCCGCTCCCGTCCGTGTCTGAGGCGGCGGATTCCCCCGCCGGTTCTCCCGGCCCGTCACACCCGGTCAGGGAAAAGAGCATGAGAACCAGGACCGCCCATATGGCGGCCGCTCTGCGCAGCGGTGTTACGGGGCCGGTCGTCCGCATAGGGCGCCTCCTTCCATGGCGGATGAAAAACGGGGTTTTATCCATCATATCATATTCCCGATAAAAAGAAAATGGGTATCCGCCGTTGCGGCCGGGAAAATCTGTGGTATACTAGACACAGCCGTTTTCGCGATCTTACAGGAAGGAAGGACCCCCGTATGCCGTTTGCCCCTCTCGCGGATATGCACACCCACACCGACTCCTCGCCCGATTCGAAAGCACCGATCGTCTCTATGTGCGAGGCGGCCCTGCGTCTGGGTCTACCCGCCCTGGCCGTCACCGACCATGTGGAAATGACCAGTTTTCTGGCGGACGGGTACGACAAGAGCAGCGAGCGTTCCTACCGCCAGACCCTCGAGATGCGGGAGCGCTACGCCGGACGGCTGGAGATCCTCACCGGCGTGGAGCTGGGTGAGCCGATGTTTGACCGGGAACGGTCCGCCCGCCTGCTGAGGGGGCATCCCTACGATTTCGTGCTCGGGTCCCTCCACAACCTCGAAGACGGGGTGGATTATTTTCATTACGATTACGCATCGGCGGATATCGGCGCGGTCCTGGATATCTATTTCCGCGCGGAGCTGGAACTGGTGGAGATGGGGGGGTTCCAGTCTCTGGCCCATCTGACCTACCCCATGCGGTACATGCCCGAATACAAGCGTCCGGCGGACACACGCCGCTGGCAGGATGTGATCGATACCCTATTCCGCCGGATGGCCGAACAGGGTATCGCGCTGGAAATCAATACCTCCGGCCTGCGTCAGGCCATCGGGCAGACCTCGCCCGACCTGCCGCTCATCCGCCGCTTCCGGGAGCTGGGCGGGGAAAACATCACCATTGGTTCCGACGCCCACCGCCCCGAGGACGTGGGCGCCGGCCTGGAAACCGCGGCGGCGCTCGCGCTTGAAGCGGGGTTCCGGGACATCTGCCAGTTCCGGGAGGGAAAACCGGTCCATATCCGGATCGGCTGAGCCGGAAGCCGGCCCGTGCCGCTCTGCCCTTGTGTTTTGCCGGCCTTTCGTGTATAATACAACAATTCCCACGATTTTAAAGGAGGAAACACCATGGATAAGCTGCTCAAACTGCTGGACACCAACGCCCGGCTGACCAACGCCCAGCTCGCGGTGATGCTGGACCGGCCGGAGGCCGAGGTGGCGGCCCAGATCGCCGCCCTCGAACGAAGCGGCGTTATCCGTGCGTATAAGGCCCTCATCGACTGGGACCGGACCGAGCGGGAGTATGTCACCGCCATCATCGAGCTCAAGGTGACCCCTAAACGCGACCTCGGGTTCGAAGCCGTGGCGGAAACCATTATGCGCTTCGAAGAGGTGGAGAGCGTCTATCTGATGTCGGGTGGTTACGATCTGTCCGTCTTCGTCAACGGCCGGACCTTCCGGGACGTGGCTATGTTCGTCGCCAAACGGCTGTCTACGCTGGATTCGGTGCTGTCCACCGCCACCCATTTCGTCCTGCGCCGGTACAAGGACAACGGCGTCATGTTCCTGGGAGACGAAAAGGACGAGAGAGGAGCCCTGTGAACCCATGAATTACGAGACGCTCATCAATCCGATCCTGCGGGGGCTGAGGCCGTCGGGGATTCGGAAGTTTTTTGATATCGCGAATGAAATGGAGGACGTTATCACCCTCTCCATCGGGGAACCGGACTTCTCCACCCCCTGGCATATCCGCCAGGAAGGGATCCGCTCACTAGAAAAGGGGAAGACCTGGTATACGGCCAATGCAGGGCTGCTCCGGCTGCGGGAGGCGATCGCGGGTTACACGATGCGGCATATCGGGGTGGCGTATGAGCCCAAAACCGAGGTGCTCGTCACCGTCGGGGGCAGCGAAGCCATCGATTTGTGCCTGCGCGCCCTGGTTTGCCCCGGGGACGAGGTGCTCATCCCCCAGCCGAGCTTCGTCTGCTACGAGCCCCTGACCGTGATGGCGGGCGGCACGGCTGTCCCGATCGTGACCAAAGCGGAGGACGGATTCCGCCTGACGGCCGAGGCTCTGCGGGCGGCCCTGACCCCCAAGACCAAGCTGCTCATCCTGCCCTATCCCAACAACCCGACCGGCGGTGTGATGCGGAAGGAGCATCTCGAGGCGATTGCCGCCGTGCTGCGGGATACCGACGTGATGGTGCTGTCGGATGAAATTTACGGGGGGCTGACCTATGGCTTTGCCCCCCATGTGAGCATCGCGTCCCTGCCGGGGATGCGGGAGCGCACCGTGCTGGTGGACGGTTTTTCGAAGTCCTTTGCGATGACGGGCTGGCGGCTGGGATATGCCTGCGCCCCGGCCCCGGTGATGAAGCCGATGGTCAAGCTCCATCAGTTCGCGCTGATGTGCGCACCCACCACCGCGCAGTATGCGGCGGTCGAGGCGATGGAGAACGGGGACGAGGATGTCGAACGGATGCGGGCGGATTACGACGTGCGCCGCCGCTTTATCGTGGACGAGCTCAACAAGATGGGGCTCACCTGCTTTGAACCCGAGGGGGCGTTTTACGTCTTCCCATCGGTGAAAAAAACGGGGATGGATTCGGATACCTTCTGCGAGTCCCTGCTGCGGGAAAAACGGGTCGCTGTAGTACCGGGCACGGCATTCGGGGACTGCGGCGAGGGATATGTACGGATCTCCTATTGTTATTCCCTCAAACATATCACCGAGGCCATGCGGCGGATGCGGGCTTTCGTGGAGGAACACGCCGGCCGCTGACCGGCAGGGAGGCTGCGATTCATGAACGTAACGGTGGAGGCTCCGGCCAAAATCAACCTGACCCTCGATGTCGTCGGTCGGCGGGACGACGGGTATCATCTGGTCGAAACCGTCATGCAGGCCGTCGATCTGTGCGACCGGGTGACGGTCCGCCGGACGGACAAGCCGGGTGCCGTCTCGCTCCTGTGCGACGACGCCCGGGTGCCGGACGGGCCGGACAATACAGCCGTCCGGGCGGCAGCGGCATTTTTTGCGGCCTGCGGCCTGCCCAATCCCGGCGTGGAGATCGGGCTGCGCAAACGCATCCCCCTGCAGGCGGGCCTGGCCGGAGGAAGCGCCGACGCCGCCGGCACCCTCGTGGCCCTCGACCGGTTGATGGATACCCGGATGACCGCCGCGGAACTGTGCGCGGTGGCGGAAACGGTCGGGGCGGATGTGCCGTTTTGTGTGCTGGGCGCGGCCGCCTATGCGGAAGGGATCGGGACGATCCTGACGCCGCTGCCCAGTCTTCCCGACTGCGCCGTCGTGATCGCAAAGCCGCTCGACGGCGTCTCCACGGCGGAGGCTTACCGTCTGGTCGACCGTGCCGCGCTCACCCGCCGCCCTCACACCGGCGCGGCGGTGGACGCGGTTTGCGCCGGGGATCTCGCGGCGGTGGCGCACGGGCTCTGCAATGTGTTCGAGGAAGCCCTGGCATTGCCCGAAGTGGCGGCGATCGGGCAGGTGATGCGGGAACACGGGACGCTCGGCTGTCGTATGACCGGAAGCGGGTCGGCGGTCTTCGGCCTTTTCGACAACGAAGAGGCGGCCCGCCGCTGCGCGGCCGCCCTCCGGCGGGATTACGACGAGGTGTTCCAGTGCCGTCCCTGCCCTCACGGGCCGCTATAGGCTCCCCTGGAGGAAGGAGGGCCCCGGCCTTTTAGAGCCCGCGCAAACAGACGGCGGCACCCCCATTTCATCGGGGAAGGCCGGCCCCGGACGGGAACACCAAATTCCGGCGGCTCGCAAACCCTCCTCTCACGTTTTCTGTCCCCGCCAATCTCCCCCACTTTTCGTGGATACGCCGCGTTGCGGAGGCGCGTACTCCCGAAAACACGGATCGCGGCTCCATCACCGGGTTACGGCGGGGTGAACCCTCTTTTTTCCCTTTTGGGCAGCCTGTGGGAAGACCGGCAGTAGCCGGTCTTCCTTTTTTGGATGCCGCCTTCCTGACAGATAGAGGCGGGGCATCCCGCCGACATTTTTCGCCGCTTTGCAGCAAACGCGGCGAATCAGGACACATATGTGGCAGAAGGGTGTTTTCACATGGTTTTGGGAGGGATGTATATGAAAAAAAGTTTAGTCCTGTTGCTGTCCCTATGCCTGGTAGTCGGTACAGGGGGACTCCTGGTGTCCTCCGGGGATGCGGAAGGGGCGGCACCTGAAACGGTGAGAACGGCCGCCGGAACGATGTCCGGTACGGCCGTACCAGACGAGAACCAGCCATCCGCTGCCGTCGGCTGTACGGCCCGGGTGATCCGTGCCTCGGAATGGATGGAAACAGGGGGAACGCCGGCCGTCACGGTGGTCCGTTCACGGGCGGAGCTGTCCGGGTATATCGGCGGCATCCAGGATGCGGGCCGCCAGGACGGACTTGCGGAATCCGGGCTTGCAGAGGCGGCCGCCGGATATGACGACGCCTGGTTTGCGTCCCACATTCTGGTTCTGGCGCTGTTCGACGAGCCCAGCGGCTCCATCCGGCATGAGGTGGAGGGGGTCGACGCCGACGGCAATATCCGCATCGCGCGTATCTATTCGGACGTCATGATGTGCGATATGGCGTCGCATTACCTCCTTTTGGAGCTGGACCGGGAGTATGACGATCGGCCCTTTACGCTCCGTTTCACGCAGAGGTTAGAGGAGGCATAGCTCTTGTCCACGCGGAGCGGCCGGAAACCGATTCGGTTTCCGGCCGCTCCATGTCGTGCACCGCTTCAGGCAGGACGGGGCGGATTCGGGCAAGGCGGTTGACAGCCCTGGGATTTTGCTCTATAGTAAAAAAACGGACGGATGTGGGAATTCCACAGCTCCGCCGTCGAAATTTTCCGGCCTCTATGGCCGGTAGCGTGACAAAAAACAGGGAGTGGATGGGGCAACCGTGGACACAGTGTGGATACAAATGGCGGTTTTGGTGCTGCTGGTGGCGGCATCAGCGTACTTTTCGTCATCGGAGACCGCGTTTTCCAGCCTGAATCGCATCCGGCTGAAGAACCAGGCGCAGGCGGGGAACAAACGGGCGTCGGCGGCCCTGCGCCTGTCGGAACAGTACGATACCCTGCTCTCCACCATCCTGATCGGGAACAATATCGTGAACATCGCGGCCGCCTCGATCGCCACAGTGGTATTCGTGCATTTTTTCAAGGACGCCGGAGTCACGCTGTCCACGGTCGTGATGACGGTGGTGGTGCTGATTTTCGGAGAGATCTCACCCAAATGCCTGGCTAAGCAAAATGCGGAGGCGGTCGCCCTGGCGCTGACCCCCTCCCTGCGGGTGCTGACGGTGCTGCTCACCCCGCTCAACGCTTTGTTCACGCAGTGGAAAAAGCTGCTGGACCGGTTTTTCCCACCCAGGCAGGATCCCGCCATGACCGATGAGGAACTGCTGACCATCGTGGACGAGGTCCAGAGCGGGGGCTCGATCGACGAGCACAAGGGCGAACTCATCCGGGCCGCTATCGAATTCGACGACCTGACGGTCATGGAGATCCTGACCCCCCGGATCCAGGTGGCCGCGGTGGAGGAGGGCAGCTCGCTCGAACAGATCGGCGACACATTCCGGACGCATGGATTTTCCCGTCTGCCCGTATATCGGGACACCATCGACACGATTGTCGGCGTTATCCATGAGCGGGATTACAACGCCCTGCTGTACCGGGGGGAACGCTCGCTGGAGTCGATTGTCAAGGACGTGCTTTTTGTCCCGCCCGGAATCAAAATATCCGCGATGCTCCGCCGGTTCCAGACCCAGAAGGAGCATCTCGCGGTGGTGGTGGACGAATTCGGCGGCACGGCGGGCATCGTGACGCTGGAGGATGTCCTGGAGGAGCTGGTCGGGGATATTTGGGACGAATACGACGAAGCGGCCGAGAGCTTCCGTAAGACCGGGGAGGCTGTCTGGCTGGCGGCAGGGGACGAACGGCTCGACGAGGTACGGGAACAGCTTGGCCTCTCCATCGACTGCGACGCGCAGACGGTCAATGGCTGGGTATCGGAACGGCTGGACGCCATCCCGGCTGTGGGACAATGCTTCCTTGAGGGGGATTACCGTATCTCGGTGACGAAAACAGCCCTGCGCAGGGTGGAGGAAATCCGGATCGAATTGGCGGAACCCGCCGGGGAGGGAACGGTATGACCCAGCTGTTCGACAGTTTCCTGACCGTGGGACAGCAGGTCCTCGGCCTGTTTGTCCTCGTCTGCGTCGGTGTGATCTGCGGCAAAAAAGGGATCCTGACCCAATCCGCCGTGCGAGGCTGCGCCGAGCTTGTCCTGTTGTTTGCCACCCCCTGCGTGATCCTGCAATCTTTTGAGCGGGAAAACCGGCCGGAGATGCTGCTGGGCCTGCTGTTTTCGGGGCTCGCGGCTTTGGCGGTGCATGCGCTGGGGATCGCGGCCGCCCATCTCTCTTTCCGCGGGGAAGAAGCCCGGGAACGGGTGCTCCGGTTCGGCGTCGTGTTTTCCAATGCGGGGTATATGGCCATTCCGCTTCAGAAAGCGCTGCTCGGGGAAGACGGGGTGTTTTACGGCGCTGCTTATGTGGCGGTGTTCAACCTGGTGCTTTGGAGCTACGGTGTGATGGCGATGAGCGGGGACCGGAAGGCGCTGTCGGCCCGCCGGCTGCTGCTCAATCCGGGTGTTATCGGCCTTGCTGCCGGGCTGCTTCTTTTCTTTACCGGTATCCGCCTGCCCGCTTTTCTGGAGGCGCCGGTAGGGCATCTCGCAGCGCTCAACACACCCCTGCCCATGCTGATCGTCGGCTTCTATCTCGCGGATGCCGACCTGAAGAGCGCGGTGCGGGACAAGCGCCTGATCGCCTCGATGGGACTGCGGCTGCTGGCCGTGCCGCTGCTCACCCTCGGCCTGCTCTACCTCTGCGGCATGCGCGGCGCGCTCCTGACCGCCTGCGTGATCGCCGCAAGCGCGCCGGCCGCGGCAGCCACCACCATGTTTGCTACCCGGTATGGGCAGGATGCCCGGCTCTCTGTCAATCTCGTGGCTTTGTCGACGCTATGTTCGATGCTGACGATGCCGCTGGTGGTGGGGGCCGCCAAAGCCCTGGGGGGATAAGAACGCTTTCGGGGGAAGACGCAGCGGATACCGCAGCGTCAAGGGTTAAGCGGCATACATCCGCGTTTTTAAAATACATGCAGATGGTTATAGCCGGCTATGGCGACTTGCGTTGTTCATAAATATTAATTTAAAAAAATTGATCTGGCCCCTTGCTTTTGTGTGTGGGATATGCTATAATTCCAATCGCGGTTCGGCGCCAGCCGGGCCGCGCATTATCCGGGTGTGGCGCAGATTGGTAGCGCGCTTGAATGGGGTTCAAGAGGCCGCAGGTTCGACTCCTGTCACTCGGACCAACTAAAAACCGTCGAAAATGGCTATATTGCTTGATTTTCGACGGTTTTGTTTTTGGAGAAATGTCATTCTGGTGTTTATTTGGTGTTTATCTCGGCAGAAACATACCAAAAGAGACATCCAAAAACGAGAGCAGGCGGCAGTATCCCCACACTTCCCGCTCGTCATTTACTCACCTTCCCGTAATTCTCGGATATCCTTCTCGGCCTCGAACAGATACTCGTTTACCACAAACGCCAGTTTCTGGTAGAGGTCGTAAAGGTATTCATACTTGCCGTTGGGCTCGTTTCCGTCGAAAAAATCGTTGGACAAGCATGAAAGGACAGCGCGGGCCTTCTCCAGTTTTAAATGCAGCTCTGCCAGTCTATCATCCAGTTAAATTTCCATCATGTTCCCGTCTCCCTTTTCCTGTAAGCCTCTGAATGAACCGGTATACCAGTTCGACATTCCGGGTTTCCATTTCCGAAACGGCCCGCATTACTCGGGCTTTAAGCCATTTCGTACCCTGCACTTCAAATTCCCCCTTGTATTTGCCGGGATGCAGTGGTATAATCGCCGCAGCGGCTGGTTCCGGCTGTGTTTTGTGTGGTCAACCCTTTGCTTTGGTCGGCGTGGGGGTTGGCTGTTTTTTATGCATGGTCTTTTCCAGATTTACCACTCTGGTTAATAGCTTCTCTACGAAGTTCGCATCGTTCCGGCGCAGGATGGCAAGAATTTTAAGCTCTGTGTTCTGCATCATGCCACTGTAAACCGCCTAACCTCTGTGGATTTGGTGTACTGGTCGTAAATGCTGGGATAGGTCTCCCGGAACGCTTTGGAATCGAACCGGCTCGACTTCACCACGGCCCAGCGGACGACATGTTTCCCAGACTCCAGGGTATCCGTCCCAACCTTATCCATGTGGGCCTTGATCTCGTCCTCAATGGCGTTGATTTCGGCGGCCAGTTCGTCAGCCATTTCCCGCAGCTCTACAAGCTCCTGAACCTTCTTCCGCAGCCTCTGCTTGCTCATGGTATCATCTCCTTTCATTTGTAAAAATAAAACGGGAGCTTGTTTCCTCTGGCGGCAGTCGCGGCCTTGTGTGTTTCCATCCCGTGTTCCTTTCATTGTCTATATTAGACACTGTTTACCCTGCTCTTAATGTGTTATAATGTGTTCAAAAGGGAGGGCAGTTGAATATGCCATTATCGGAGGCCAGAAAGGCCGCAAATGCTTAGTGGGATAAAGAGAACATGTCCACTTTGGCTTGCAAAGTCAAAGAAGAAGAGCCGCCCGCGTTCAAGGAGCATCGCGTCAGCCGGGGAAAAACGTCCAATACGGTCCTGAAGGAGTTTGTCCTTGAAACCATTGAGCGGAACGAGACGGAGAAATGAAAATCTTATTTAAAGCGTTGTACGATTTTGTAGTGGATCAATTTACACTATTTGAAAATCCTTTCTGGAACTATGTGATTGCCGCCATTGTCGGGACCATTGCCTTTTCCATTGCCTGGAATCTGGTGGGCAGATTATATGACGCGGGCGATATCCACGGGGGAGGGTGTGGTTCATTTCTTCATTGGACAATAAGAATTCTTGTAACGGTATTTTTGTTTCTGCTCATTTCTCTGATTATCGCAACAATCCGCTTTGTTCTGTCCGTTTCCGGCTGGGTTTGGGCGATAGTCCTTTTAGTCGTTGGGCTTTTACTGATTACATTTCTTCTTGTACGGAAAAGGAAAAAGCGAATGCAAAAGAATCAAGACGGGAAATAATCCTTGCAAATCCACAAGGGGTGTGGTATTCTGGTGAAGCGAGGTGAAGAGAATGGAAGATAAGGAATTGCTGGAAGCTATCGGGCAGATGATTGCGCCGATCCGTGAAGATTTAACGGTGGTTAAGGAAGATTTGGCGGTGGTCAAGCAGCGCCTAGACGCTATTGAACATAAATCCGATGTTCTCATGACTGGGGTGCGGCTGGCGAACTCCAAACTGTCCCAGGTGGCGGCCGTCCAGAATTACACCCTCGAACAGCTTGAACTTCTCGATGAGGTCAAGATGGACAAGGATCCCATGAGAAAAAGGGCATAACACAGCACAAGCCGTCATCCTTCAGGGTGGCGGCTTTATAGTTGCAAACAGTGGCGTTGTGAATCCGATCGTTCCCCGTTGTATGCGGAGATTTCAGAGGCCCTAAAAGGGGGCCCTGCCCATTTAAGGAACACTTTTTGCGTGTAGGAATGCACCCGGTTTGCATGAAGCAGCCTGAAGCATTACGAGGCCGGGGGAGGAGATAGGGCAGGCCCTAAAAAGAGAGGTAGCCCCCCGGGGTGTAGGGGGAGCTGGAGCGGGTTCCCGGATACCACGAGTCCCCATGTAAACGGGAAAAGTTTTAGAAATGAAAGTTTACCTACTGTCAAACAGAGCGCGCAAGCCGTCCCTGGTGTGGGATAGCTGCCCGCTCGTTTTCATGGTGGAAAAATCCGCTGCCGAAAATGTTGAATGGACTGAACGGAATTTTCCGTTCACTCCCCATTCGAGACCATCATCTCCGGCCAGGAGGACCGAAGTGGAGAGTTGCATTTTATCCCGCAAGGGTGTGTTTTTTGGGAAAGACCAGTCCCGTGCGGGCGTGTTTCAGAGCTTTTTGCATCCAGACATGAAAGTATATTCCCAGAGTAGGCAAGGCGATTTTCATCAAGAGATTTCTTTAGATTTGAGACCGCATAAAATTTTGTGGAAAAGTGAATAGGCAGGAACCAAGGAGAGAGAAAATAAAGCCTGAAAGGAACGTTGTCGAAATTGGGATCAGGTCGTCCGGCACATCGAAATCCTGTTTGGTGACCGAATCGCGGGCTGAACTGGCCTTCGTTTAGAATTCCAATAAGTAAGCGGCGGCATTCACGGCTACGCCGCGCATACCGTCGCCCACTCATTGGACAAGGCTTACGGCCAATTCCCCAACCCTGATTTGCAGGGCAATTCCTCTGCTTTCCCCCAAGTTTTCGTCTGTGCCAAAACTCCGTTTACACAAAATTTTTCGCCGAGCCGGCCTGTTTTACGGCATTTGATGTTTTATATTATCGAGATCGCGCAACAAACCTTCTTCCCCCTTATGGAACGAAAGAGGTTGCCTGTCTCTGCGCTTTGCAACGATACCTTCCAACTCTTGTTTTTCAGCCAGATTATAAAAGGCTGTTCCACTGTTTTCAACATATCTTGTGCGAGTAAAGCGTGGTGATTCGCTTTGTATGATATCCTGAAGCTAATGAAGAGAATTATGTAAAGTGTTCTCTTGGAAATTCATGAGCTGCCTGCGTTAGTCTTTCTTCTTCCGCCTCCAGCAGTCCGTTCATCGTTTCTTCCACGCTGCCCCGTACTAATTCTTTGATTTGCCCCTTGATTACTTCTTCATTTAGCTGTACAATTTTCTCGGACATGGTTTGTTCGCTCCTTTCAGAATGTGGTCTCTCCAACTTCATTCTATCAGAGCGCACTTTCCTTGTCCTCTTTTTTATTTGCGAAACTTATTCTACTTTATCTACCTTTCCTTCACAGTGCAAAAAAATCAGCAATGCAGCCGAAAACGTGTAGCATGTAAGAAACAAGCCAGGATCCGGCAGATCGGTTCCTGACCTGTTTTCATAATAATTCGCTAAATCAATAAAAAGAATATTTTTCCGCTTGACTACCATATAAAAAAGAATAGAGACCTTTCTGTTGAATTAATTCATCATGAGTACCATATTCTTCAATTACCCCATTATTTAGAACCGCTATCTTATCACAAAATCTACAACTCGACATTCTGTGTGAGATAAATATAGCGCTCTGCATCTTAATAAGCTCGTTAAAATGCTTATAGATTTCATATTCCTGCAATGGATCTAACATTGCTGTGGGCTCATCCAAAATAATTAATTTTGAATCCAATTAAAATAATATCATAAACAAAAATCGAGACAGCAATCACAAAAATGCTAATGATATTTTGTATTGTTTGAAATAAATTATTAATAATTTGTATGTAGTTTTCCAGCCCCTCAAACGCCAGATTTTTCTTCTCTCTTATCTCTGCTGTCTCGACACGCTCAAAATCCATCTCCATAAAGGTTTTATTTAATTGTATCGAATAATACAAGCGAATTTCATCTAAAAAATTATTAATATACTGTCCCTGATCGACAATTTGATTTATAATTAGTGCCGGAAATATTATGTTGGGAAATGGCTGTATCGATTCAATTATAATCTTTACAAATTCAAAAACATATCTCGATTTAGAAAATCTCCAGAGGATACCCATCATAAATAAATGATTGCTAACAACACTATGAATATTCTTAAACATATAGAGTCCTCATTTCCAATTGAGTCTTCCAGTATATTTTAAAAAAACATTCAAGGTTATGTTTAAGTAGTGGAAATGTTTTCGTTTGTGGTGGAGGATACTTTGCCCTATCCGAATTATCGGTATGATCTGCCACTGCATTTCCGCCAGCTTTCTGTATTTCATCCGCTGCAGTAACAGATGCATAATTGCCATTGGAATCCATGGCAATATCATTAATAATCACACAGGCGCCTTGGCTCACTAAATGTTCCGCATAAGCTCTCCCTAAGCCTGTACCCGCTCCGCTGATAAACACTACCTGCTCTTTTAATAAATTCATATATCTACTTTTCTTTCTGACAGTTAGGACATATATAGGAAGATGTGCTGCCCGTCTTAATCTTTTCAACAATAGTACCACATTCAGTACAGGGATGTCCTTCTCTGTAACCAATTATAAACTGCCCGGCAAAAAAGCCTCCGCTATTTCCATAAAAATCATTTTCATATGCCATCCCCTTGGATTCGATGGACTGTTTCATTACATATAATATTTGATCATACAAATTATCAATTTCCGATCGGCTTAACAGGTACGCTTTTGTGTTTGGATGTATCTTGGCCCTAAATAAAATATCGTGTATATAAGCGTTACCGATGCCACTTACAACCGTTTGGCTCATGATAATATTTTTAACACTGGCCTTTCTAGTCGAGATGGCAGTCGCAAAATAATCTTTTGTAAATTCTTTATCAAAAGGTGAACATGCAATTTTGCTGAATGTTTTATCGTTAATCAGTTCAGATTCAGAGACTAATACAATATGTCCAAACCACCAGAATTTACAGGTGAAACCACTTCCATCTTCAAATTGAAATAGACATTGATACTTTTCTTGCTTTTTATCCAATGATTCAAAATACAGTACATCTCCGCCCATTCCTAGGCTGATTAGCAAATGATAACCCTGATCTAAAATTAAATGAATCCATCTGCCGTGATAACTGCAATATTTCTGGATATTCAGCCATAATATTTTATCTCCTTTTTACAGTATTAATGAAACCTCATTTTCCTAACGCGTTTAATAACAGTTTTTATCATATCCGCACTTGACTCGGAATCAATTGTTAATTGGTTAAGTTCAGGCAAGGATTTCCACAATATATATTCTTCATCGGTAAATCCATATGGATTATATTGTTTTTTCTGCTGATAATTCAATTTCTCACCAAAATCGGAATTTGTCCAATCCATTTACGCCCAGCTGGACGGGTGAGCCGGCCTTTTTACCGCTGCGCCTCACGCAGGCCGGGTCAGACGCCGGCATCTTCCGGAAAATAGACCCCATACCAGACGAGGAACATGTACACCGTCCAGATCTTGCGGCTGTTGTCCCGCTTGCCCGCAAAATGTTCGTCGAGGAGGCGGAGCAGCTCCGGCGTCTCAAAAAACCGTTCGGCGGCCGGGCCGGTGAACGCCGTCTTGACGCGGTCGTAATACGGCTTCTGCCGCAGCCAGATCCGCACCGGCACGGGGAAGCCGAGTTTGGGCCGGGCGGTGGACGCCTTGGGCAGATGCCGCTCGGCCGCGAGACGCAGGGCGTATTTGGTCGTGCCCCCAGCGATGCGGTGCTTCACCGGTATCCGGCTGGCCACCGCAAACACCTCCCGGTCTAAGAAAGGCACCCGGAGCTCGAGCGAATGGGCCATGCTCATCCGGTCCGCCTTGAGCAGGATATCCCCCACCATCCAGCGGTTGATGTCGAGGTATTGCATCCGGGTGACGTCGTCCAAGCCTTCACAGCGGGCATACCACGCCGCGGTCCGGCCGGCGGGGTCGGTGGCGGGAATATCCTTGAGCAGAGCCGCCTTCTCTTTTTTCGTGAACATATAGGCGTTGCCGATAAAACGTTCCTCCAGGGTTTTGGAAGCCCGGATCAGGAAGGATTTGCCCTTGAAATCGAACGGGATGGCCCCGGCGACGGCGGCAGCGGCCCGGCGCAGGAAACGGGGCAGCTTTTGATATCCCGCCAGGGAGGAGGGCTCGTGATAGATGCGGTAGCCGCCGAACAGCTCGTCCGCCCCTTCGCCCGACAGCACCACCTTGACATGCTCGGCGGCCAGCTTGGAGACGAAATAGAGTGCGACACACGACGGGTCGGCCAGGGGCTGGTCCAATGCGTATTGCACCTTGGGCAGCGCGTCCCAGTATTCCTCCTCCGAAATGCGGTGGACATAGTGCTCGATGCCGAGTTCTCCGGCCAGTTCAGCGGCATAGGCGCTTTCATCATAATGCGCGCCGCCCTCAAAGCCCACCGTAAAGGCTTTCTGGCCTCCGAAATAGGAGGCGACAAAGCTGGAGTCTACCCCACCCGACAGGAAACAGCCCACTTCCACGTCGCTGATGCGGTGGGCCTCCACCGAATCGGTGAACGCCCGGTCGATCTCGTCCACCGCTTCTTCCAGGGGCATGGTTTCGTCGGGCCGAAAGACGGATTCGAAATAGCGGCGCTCTTTGACCTTCCCCTCTTTGAACCATAGGTAATGCCCCGGCTGCAGGCAGTAGACGCCCTTGAAAAAGGTGTCTCGCGGCAGGGAATACTGAAAAGAGAGATAGTTGTCCAGGGCCTCCGGGTTGAATTCCTTGACGAAATCCGGATGGGCGAGCAGGGATTTGATTTCAGAGCCGAACAGGAGGTCGCCGTCCGGCAGGAGGGTGTAATGCATCGGTTTGATGCCGAAATTGTCCCGCGCGAGGAACAGGGCGGTTTCCCGTTTGTCCCAGATGGCGAAGGCAAACATGCCGCGCAGCCGGGGCAGCAGGTCCTCCTTCCACTCCTCGAATCCGTGGAGCAGCACCTCGCTGTCCGTCTCGGTGGTAAAGACGTGCCCGGCGGCGAGCAGCTCCTCCCGCAGGGAGCGGTAGTTGTATATCTCGCCGTTGAACATCAGCACCTTGGAACGGTCTTCGTTATAGATCGGCTGGCTGCCCCCGCCGAGGTCGATGATGCTCAGGCGGCGGAAGGCCATGGCGATGGACCCATCCAGATAGTATCCTTCGGAATCCGGCCCGCGGTGGGTGATCCGATCGGCCATCTCCCGGATGACCTCTTCCCGCCCGGCGACCTGGCCTGTAAACCCGCAAAATCCGCACATATCGGCAATCCTCTTTTCTTGTGTCCTGATCCCGGTCTGGTATAGTATACCAAAAAGCAGCCGGTTTTAAAATACCTGGTATAAAAAAACAGGGCCGGACGTGTTGCGGGGCTATATCGGGGATTTTTCGGCGGAAAAATTGCCGGAGGTCTCTTGACAAGTCCCAAGAGGCGTGGTATAGTAACTCTTGCTTTATGTGGGGGAATTCCCGAGTGGCCAAAGGGGGCAGACTGTAAATCTGTTGTCACCGACTTCGGTGGTTCGAATCCACCTTCCCCCACCAGATTATGTGCCTGATTTTACTGTCAGGCACATTTTTCTTAGTATTCATGCGGGTTTGCGGGCTTTTTTCC
>CAKUFK010000012.1 GCA_934647945.1 uncultured Eubacteriales bacterium
CGGACTCGAACCGGCACGGTGTCGCCACCGGTGGATTTTGAGTCCACTACGTCTGCCAATTCCATCACACCGGCATGGATATAAACAAGGCCCGCCTTTATAGAGGTGAACCGGGCTTATTATACACTAGCACAGGCAAAAAAGCAAGGGGAATTTCCGGACGGATCCGGTTGCACAAAAGGGGGAACCATGATACACTAGACAAAGCGAAAAGAGCCCGCCTGAATGCGGCTCGGGGACCCATTCCCCTTCCGCGGCGGGCGATCCCGCAAAGGAGACGATGTTGTCATGCAGTCACGGCATCTCATTGATATCACCGATCTGTCCCCTGGGGAATGGGAAGAGATCACCCGCCTCGCCTGTGATATCGGGGATCACCTGGACGAGTATTACGGCGTATGCCGGGGAAAAATCCTGGCCACGTTGTTTTATGAACCGTCCACCCGTACCCAGATGTCCTTCCAGACCGCGATGCTGCGGCTGGGCGGCCGGATCATCGGATTCGACAACCCGGCCAATTCCTCCGTCTCCAAGGGGGAATCCCTTAAAGACACCATCCGGGTGGTCAGCGGGTATGCCGACATCATCGCCATGCGGCATCCGGTCGCCGGTTCGGCGCTGGCCGCGTCGCTGTATTCCCGTGTCCCAGTCATCAACGCCGGGGACGGCGGGCATTTGCATCCGACCCAGACCCTGACCGACATGGTGACACTGCGCCGGGAAAAGGGACGGTTCGACCGGCTTTGTATCGGGCTTTGCGGCGATCTCAAAAATGGCCGGACCGTCCATTCCCTGATACGGGCGATGGCCGCCTTCCCCGGCAATTCCTTCGTGCTCATATCGACCCCCGACCTGGGGATCCCACCCTATATCAAGGACTATCTGTCGGCGGCCGGCTGTGCTTTTGCCGAAATGGACAACCTGTCCGACGCCATGCCGCTGCTCGACGTGTTATATATGACCCGGATCCAGCGGGAACGGTTCGCCTCCCCCGCGGAATATGAACGACAGAAGGGGGTCTTTGTCCTGGATGCCCCCAAAATGAAACGGGCGAAAAAGGATCTGGTCGTCCTGCATCCCCTGCCTCGGGTGGATGAGATCACCGTAGAGGTGGACGACGATCCGCGTGCCAAATATTTTGAACAAACCGAATACGGTCTCTATGCCCGCATGGCGCTGATGGTGCGGATGCTGGAGGGAGAGGGGAAACGTCTGGCCCCGGTTCCGGCCGGACAGTCCCATGCCTGCGGCAATCCCCACTGCATCACCCATCAGGAGCCGTATCTTCCCCCGCTTTTTGAAAAGGCAGGTGATCTCCTTGTCTGCCGCTACTGTGAAGAGCGCACCCTGCTCCCCTGAGCGGGTGCTGGTGCTCTTCGGATCCCCCCACGCCGAGGGGCCGACCGCCCGGCTGACCGCGGCAGCGCTGGCATCCCTGCCGCACGGGACGCATACCCTGATATGGAATTGTTTTGAAACCCCGGTTCTGCCCTGCGACGACTGCGGCTACTGCCGTCACCGGGCAGGGTGCTCCAAGCGGGATCTGGATGGGTTTTACGCCGAGCTGGAGGAGGCGGACCGGCTGCTTTTTGCCACACCGGTATACCATCGTTCCTTTCCGGCCCCGATGAAGGCGGTGCTCGACCGGCTTCAGCGCTATTGGTCCGCCCGGTTCGTGTTGGGGCTCCGGCCACCGATTGCCAAACCGAAACGCGGGATTCTGCTGACGGTGTCGGGCAGTCCGTCGGATGAGGGGGGACGGCTGATCGAACAGCAGCTGGCGCCGCATCTGACGGTGCTGAACACCACCCTCGCCGGAACGGTCCATTATGTGGACGCGGATGCCGGGGCGCCGCTGGACGATGCGGCAAAGGCGCTGTGCGCCCTGCTGGCGGGCGGGTGATCGTCTTTTTCAGGCCGGGCGGCTGCGGCCGCCCATCTCAAGAGGAGGGGCAGAAACATGGATCTCTACATACGCCAGAAAGTGTTTACGCTTGCGGATAAATACGACATTACGGATGAGAACGAGAACCCGGTTTTCCGGGTGGAGGGGGAGTTCCTCTCCTTTGGGGCGCGGCTGCACCTATACGGCCCGGATATGCGAGAGCTCTATTATGTGGAGCAGGAGCTGTTCCATTTTATGCCCCGGTACAACATTTACGCCGGACAGACCTCGGCGGCGGCTGTCAAAAAGAATTTCACCCTGTTCGGCCACAGCCTGACGGTGGAGAGCGACTACGGGCATTTCGAAATCGAGGGCAGCGTATTCGGCTGGGATTTCGAAATCCTGTATAACGGCACCGTGGTGGCCACTATCGACAAGGTGTTGTTGTCCTGGGGGGATACCTACCATCTGCACATCGAGGATGGATGGGGGGATCCGGCGTTTCTCTGTGCTCTAGTGGCAGCCATAGACAACTGTATACATAATGAAAAGTGAGATTCTCGGGCCCGGCGGTTTTGCCTGTCACGTTATCCGCTGTGAGGGCCATTGCGTCAATGGAGAATCGATATGCACTTCGCCGTGTTTCGGTATACCTGCAAAGGCGGCTCCGTTGTATACCGGAGCCACATAAGGAAATAGTTGTATTTGTGTAGTATGAGACTTTCCGCCTTTTCAAGATAACAAGGATAAAATGAAACTGTTTATCAAAACAAACGCTTGAGGGGTGAATGATCATATGAAGTTTATCTTATTGGAATGTAAGAAATGCGGAGCCAAGTTTAAAGGTTGACGGCGATTTAGATAAAGTAGTATGCGACTACTGTGGAGCAGAGATGCTTCTGGTTGATGAAAATCAAACAGACATGGAGCGCTTAATCAAAGCTCTCGGAAAAGAACTTTCAAAGTCGCAAGATTACAGTAATTCCTCTGAACATAAAAATCCGAAAAAATCTCAACAGTATATTGCTATGAAAATGCTGAAAGCGATATTATTGCTTATAATCGTTATGGCGGTTCTTTCCTTGGTTATAGCATTTAGCGATGATGTTTTTCGGATAATAAAGAATATGTTTTAGGTTTACACGAAATAAAAAATTATAGCTTATTAAATGGGTTTGGCCTGCGAGCCACTTCCTTTTGTCCGAGCTTTAGCTCGTAGCCACAAAAGGAAGCAAAAACGCCGCCGGGGTTTCCCCGGACCCCCAGAAAATTGGCCGATTTTCTCTTCGTGAAAATCGGCGGGTACGATATCTCCTGAACCGACGTCCATACAACAAGGGGGCCCGAGGCCCCCGGGGATCGGTTGGGCGCGGGGCTGAAAAATGCAGCAACCCAGCCTCTGGGGCCGCAGCCCTAATTATATGGGCAGAATGAAGGAGATACGGCTGCCGCCGGTTTTCATGGGGAGAAAACCGGCAAACGATCCTGCGTTTTTGCCTTTTATAACAACCCAGTGGATCGCATCGATCAACGAATCTTGTCAAAAATAAAGCCCTGTATTCCGGACTTCTCAAACCGGACAGAGTGTGTTATAATGGAGTGGTATGGCCCGGTGGGCCCTGCCGGAATATTCCGTAATGAAACAGAAAGGCGTTGAGCTCAACATGCGTGCTGTCATCACCGTCATCGGAAAAGATATGGTGGGTATCCTCGCCCGGGTATCCTCCGACTGCGCCCGGCATCACATCAACGTGCTGGAAGTCACCCAGTCCATCCTGCAGGACATGTTCGCTATGATTATGATGGTGGATATTTCCGGCAGCGACATTCCCTTCACCGAGTTTGCGGACGAAATGGCCGCCGCGGGGCGGGAGATGCATCTCTCCATCCACGCGATGCACGAGGATATCTTCAATTCGATGCATCAGATCTGAATTTTCCGAAAGGCGGCCGACATTCATGCTCAACGCTCACGATATACTCGAAACCATCACCATGATTCAGGAGGAAAACCTCGATGTGCGCACCGTCACGATGGGGATTTCCCTCCTCGACTGCTGCGATGCGGATATGGCGCGCGCCTGTGACCGGGTGTATGACAAAATCACCCGCCGGGCGGAGCATCTGGTGGAAACGGCGGAGCAGATCGAAAAGGAATATGGGATTCCGATCATCAATAAACGGATTTCTGTCACCCCTATCGCCATGATCCTCGCCGCCTGCGCGCACAAGGATCCGGTCCGCATGGCCCTGACCCTGGAACGGGCGGCGGACACCTGCGGGGTCAACTTCATCGGCGGATTCTCCGCCCTGGTACAGAAAGGCTTTTCCCCAGGGGACCGGGAGCTGATCGAGAGCATCCCGGAGGCTCTGGCTGTGACCGATCATGTCTGCTCGTCGGTGAATATCGGCTCCACCAAGGCCGGTATCAATATGGACGCCGTGGCCATGATGGGGCCGGTAATCCGCGCGGCGGCGGAGAAAACCGCCGACCGGGACTGCATCGGCTGCGCCAAGCTGGTGGTCTTCTGCAACGCCCCCGAGGACAACCCCTTCATGGCCGGCGCCTTCCACGGTGCGGGCGAACCCGATTGTGTGATCAACGTGGGGGTATCCGGCCCCGGCGTGGTCCGGGCGGCTTTGGCCAAGGCGGGGGACTGCGACTTGACCGCCGTGTCCGATCTCATCAAGCGCACCGCCTTCAAAATTACCCGGATGGGCCAGCTCGTCGCCAGGGAAGCCTCCTCCCGTCTCGGCGTTCCCTTTGGGATCGTGGATCTGTCCCTGGCCCCCACCCCGGCGGTGGGGGATTCGGTCGCCCACATCCTGGAGGAAATGGGGCTGGAATGCTGCGGCGCCCACGGTACCACCGCCGCCCTCGCCCTGCTCAACGACGCGGTGAAGAAGGGCGGGGTAATGGCCTCCTCCCACGTCGGCGGCCTCTCCGGTGCGTTCATCCCAGTCACCGAGGACGCGGGTATGATCGATGCCGCCCGCTGCGGCTGCCTGCGGATCGAAAAGCTGGAAGCCATGACGGCGGTGTGCTCGGTCGGCCTCGATATGATCAATATTCCTGGAGATACCCCCGCTGAGGTGATCTCCGCCATTATCGCCGACCAGGCGGCCATCGGCATGATCAACTCTAAAACCACCGCCGTGCGGGTCATTCCGGCCATCGGAAAAAGCGTGGGGGAGGAGCTCTCTTTCGGCGGCCTGCTCGGCGGCGGCCCGGTGATGCCGCTGAACACCTGGTCCCCTGCCCGCTTTATCGCCCGGGGCGGCCGGATTCCCGCCCCGATCCAAAGCCTGAAAAACTGATCGGTTATCAAAAAACACCGCGCGGACCCTGCCAGAGGGTCGCGCGGTGTTTTTTTGCCGGTGCATCGTTCCGGTACATTCGCTTTTGCCACTGGATCTCCTGGGATATCTCCCCTTAAATGTGAATCTTCCATCCGGGCCGCGGGTGACGGCCAGACGGACGCCCGGGATCAGCGGTCCAGCAACCGCCCCATGAGGGCATCTGCCCGTTCCACGAATATCCCGGTGGAGGCGGCCGCCCACTCGGTAAAAATCCCGACACCGCTGTCCCGTTCCTGTCCGCTGCGGTAAAGCAGGTAAGGCACCGGGTCGGCGGTATGGGTGCGCAGGGCGAGAGGGGTGGGATGGTCGGGCATGATAAGGATCGCATATTCCCCCATTTCCCCCAGCTCGGCCAGAAGCGGCGTAAGGATGCGGCGGTCGATATCCTCAATGGCCCGGACCTTGTTTTCCGTCTCGCCGCGGTGCCCGCACTCATCCGGCGCCTCCACGTGGATATATGCCAAATCCCGGCCCGCCCGCAGCTCCCGCAGGGCCGCGTCCCGTTTGGCCTCATAATCCGTATCGATATATCCGGTCGCACCCGGGATGCTGCAAACCGTCATCCCAGACAACCGGCCGATTCCCTTGAGCAGATCAACCGCCGAGACCATGACGCCTTTGACGCCGAAGCGCTCCTCAAAATTTTGCAGACGCGGACGGCGCCCCTGCCCCCACAGCCAGATGGCATTGGCCGGACGCAGTCCCTTGGCGGCGCGTTCACGGTTCACGGGATGGTCCCGCAGCAGCTCGTAGCTCTTCACCATCATCCGCTGCAATTTCGCCGCGGCCGGATGGGCCATCCGATACGGGCCGATTACCCGGCCCGTTATATCATGAGGCGGCGTTACCGTGCCAAGCGCCGTTTCTCCCCCATGCCACACCAGACAGTGGCGGTATGCCGTCCCGGTATAAAAATCGAATTCCCCGCCGCCGAACGCCTCCTGGAGAGCCCGTATCAGCCGGTCCGCATCGGCGGTATGGATGTCCCCCGCGCAATAATCCACCAGGGTTTTCTCCTCATAGAGAGGTTCATCCGACAAGGTCACGAGATTACAGCGCATCGCCACATCCCGGTCGGCAAGCTGAATGCCGAGGTTGGCGGCCTCGAGCGGCGACCGGCCGGTATAGCACTCCTGCGGATTATAACCCAACACCGACAGGTTGGCCACATCGCTGCCGGGAGCCATCCCGTCCGGGACGGTCCTGGCAAGCCCCACCTCAGCCGTCCGGGCCAGGGCATCCATCGCGGGCTTGTGCGCGGCCTCCATGGGGGTTTTCCCGCCGAGGGAGTCGCAGGGCATATCCGCCATCCCGTCGCACAACAGCACTACCTGTTTCATCGTGTCATCCTGTCCTTTCAGAAAGAGATTTCCGTGTGTTTTTAAAGGCATTGAGGGGGACGGTTGCCTGTTTTCACCCGGGCCGTAGGCGTATGGGCTCGTGACCGGTGCAACCCCCGGGGGCCTCAGGCTCCCTTGAAGGGGGGAGCTAGCACAGGATGTGCTTTAATGGCATGAGTATATGGGGGGCCTGTCCGCGCACTAAGATACATTTGTATAGATCAAGGAGAACTTCCCCGGCGGAATCATAAAAAACGACGATATTCCATAAAGGGCTGGGGCCTCGGAATTTGGGGCGGTTTTTGGCCTGGATATTTTATCACCGGCCCTTCTGTCTGAGAGGGCGTAATGAAGATACGCCTCGTTTCCGTCTCAAAGAACATCAGCGCCGTATTTTATTATACCAGACGGATATCCGCAGTCAAGCGGCCGCCTCTATTTTTACCAAAATTCCGGACACGCATCGGCGAAAGAATCGACACGGAAAATTTCTCCGTACGGATTGCATTTTCCTTCCATGTGCGCTATAATAAAACCAATATTTTATCATGGGCGGGAATGGGGTTTTTGACCCTATCCTCCTTTTTGTGGCCGGAAACGGCCGGGTTTTCGACATTTCGAAAGGACTGAGTGTATGCACAATCTGCCATTCCCCCTCCTTGCCGAAACGGTCGGTGAGCGGTTCGCCGGTGCCGGTATGACCGTTCTCATCGGCCTGGTGGTCGTTTTTTCCGTCCTGATCCTGCTGACCTTTATTTTCTTCCTCTTCGGCAAGGTCGTCGGCCGGGGCAAAACCCCCAAGAAGCCGTCCGCGCCCGTTAAAAAAGCTGAGCCGGCCGTCCAGCCGGCCGCCGTTCCCCGGACCGTTCCGGCCCCTGTGGTGGAAGACGGCATCAGCGAGGAGGTTGTCGCCGTAATCGCGGCGGCCGTGTCTGCCATGGCCGGTCCGGCAGCATCCTATACCCTCCGCCGCGTCCAGCGCAGCCGTGCGGACCGTCCCGTTTGGGCGGCGGCCGGGTTGGCGGAGAATACCCGTCCTTTCTGATCCGTTCCTTCCCCTGCATTAAAACCTACCGAAAGGACTGACCCGGATGAGTGAATTGTGGAACTCCATTGTCAAGCTCTGGCAGGAATCCGGCCTCGCGCGGCTGTGCAATTTTGAAAACGGCGGCTGGAAAAACCTGATTATGATCGGCATCGCCTGCGTGCTGATCTATCTCGCGGTCAAGAAGGGCTTCGAGCCCTTGCTGCTGCTGCCCATCGCGTTCGGCATGCTCCTCGTCAATCTGCCCCTCTCCGGTATCATGGATCCGCAGATGAATTCGCTGGTGCCTATGACCGCGGAGGAATTGGCCCAAGCCAATCAAGGCATATTCACACAAAACTATCCGTATATCGTTCATCTGCAGGACGAGACCGGACAAATCCTCAGCGCATCCTGGCAGCATTTTGAGCAGGGCGGTCTGATGTGGTACCTGTACCAGGGCGTTAAATTCGGCATCTACCCGCCGCTGATCTTCCTCGGCATCGGTTGCATGACCGATTTCGGCCCGCTGATCTCCAATCCGAAGAGCTTTCTGCTCGGCGCGGCCGCGCAGCTCGGTATTTTCGTCACCTTCTTCGGTGCCCGCGCCATCGGCGCTTTGCCTTTTGCCGAAAGCCTAGGAATCGCCTTTAACGAGGCGGAGGCCGCCTCCATCGCCATCATCGGCGGGGCCGACGGCCCGACAGCGATCTATCTGACTTCCAAGCTTGCGCCTTGGCTTCTGGGCGGTATCGCGGTGGCGGCCTACTCCTACATGGCGCTCGTCCCAATCATCCAGCCGCCGATTATGCGGGCGCTGACCACAAAAAAAGAGCGTTCCGTCATCATGAAACAGCTCCGTCCGGTTTCCAAAACGGAAAAAATCCTCTTCCCCATCTTCGTCACCGCTATTTGTGTCCTGCTCCTGCCCAGCGCCGCGCCGCTGATCGGCATGCTCATGCTGGGCAACCTCTTCCGTGAGAGCGGCGTGGTGGAACGCCTGTCTAAAACTGCGCAGAACGAGCTGATGAATATCATCACCATCCTGCTCGGCGTCACGGTGGGTGCCACCGCCAACGCGGACACATTCCTCAATCCCAAGACGCTGCTCATTATTGTCCTCGGTCTTCTGGCCTTCTGCATCGGCACCGCCGGCGGCGTGCTGTTCGGTAAGCTGATGTATGTGGTTACGGGCGGCAAAGTCAACCCCCTCATTGGTTCCGCGGGTGTGTCCGCTGTTCCGATGGCTGCCCGTGTCTCCCAAAAGGTCGGACAGCAGGAGAATCCCGGCAACTTCCTGCTGATGCACGCCATGGGCCCGAACGTGGCCGGCGTCATCGGTTCCGCCGTGGCCGCCGGCGTCCTTCTCTCGCTGTTCGGCTGAGTTTGCGTTCGAGCCGGGGGCGGAGCGTTTCCCCCGCTTTAATCGGAAATGGGACAAAAGTTCGCTTTTGTCCCATTTCTTTTCCACTCTGCCGTTATCGAGGTCCAGTTACCACTGACGAAAGGGGTATCCTATGTCGGAAACCTATCAGGAATTCCGCACGCTTCGCCGCCGGATCATGGAACGGGATTTCTCCCGTATGAACGATCCGCAGCGCCAAGCTGTCTTTCACACCGACGGCCCGCTCCTTATCCTGGCCGGAGCCGGCAGCGGCAAAACGACGGTGCTGGTCAACCGTATCGCCAGCCTTGTCAAATACGGGAGGGCCTACGACAGCCCGGAGATGCCGGTCTCCCTGTCGGACGACGACCTGGCCCATCTGCGGGACTGCGCTGCCGGCACCGCCCCTATCGATGCGGCCGCGGTGGACTGTCTGGCCGTGGATCCCTGTCCGGCCTGGAGGATCCTGGCCATCACCTTCACCAACAAAGCCGCCGGTGAGCTCAAAGAGCGGCTGGAGCGGATGCTTGGGGAGGATGGGGGCGAAGTGGCGGCCAGCACCTTCCACGCCCTGTGCGCACGGATTCTCCGCCGTCACGGCGACCGGCTGGGCTTCTCCTCCCATTTCACCATCTATGATACCGACGACAGCCGCCGCCTGATGAAGGAATGCATGAAGGCCCTGAACATCGAAGAAAAGGTGCTCGGGCACAAGGCGATCCTGTCCGAAATCGGCCGCGCCAAGGACCGGCTGCTTTCCCCACAGGAATTGGCTGCCCAGGCGGGTCAGGACTTCCGGATCAAAAAGGTGGCGGAGGCATATGCGTCCTATCAGAAACGCCTGCGGGATGCCGACGCAATGGATTTCGACGATCTCCTTTGCAATACCGTCGCCCTGTTTCGTGAAAATCCCGACGTCCTCGAGCAGTATCAGCGGCGCTGGCGCTATATGATGGTGGATGAATACCAGGATACCAACCATGCGCAGTATCAGTTCATCAGCATGTTAGCTGAGGGAAGCGGCAACCTCTGTGTCGTGGGCGACGACGACCAGAGTATTTATAAATTCCGCGGCGCCACCATTGAGAATATCCTGAGCTTTGAGGAACAATTCCCCGGCTGCACAGTCATCCGCCTCGAGCAGAACTACCGCTCCACCGGGACGATTCTCGACGCCGCCAACGCCGTCATCGCCAAAAACACCAACCGCAAGGGCAAAACCCTCTGGACCGCCAACGGCGCAGGGGACCCGATTGCCACCGTCATCCTCGACAACGAGGATGAGGAAGGGCGGTACATAGCGGATACCATTCTTGAAAAAGCCGCGGCCGGACGCCCCTTCCGTGACTTCGCCGTCCTCTACCGCGCCAACGCCCAATCGAACGCCATCGAGCGTTCACTGGTCAAAAGCGGCATTCCCTACCGCATCATCGGCGGCCATCGTTTTAACGACACCAAGGAGGTGCGGGACGCCACCGCCTATCTGCGGGTGATCAACAATCCCGGCGACGCGGTCAGCCTGCGCCGTATCATCAACGAACCCAAACGCGGCATTGGCGACGCCACCCTGGACAAGGCCGCCGAAATCGCGGAAGGGCTGGGGATCTCTCTGTACAAGGTGCTCTCCCATGCGGCCGATTATCCCGCCATCAGCCGTTCCGCCTCCAAAATCGCCGCGTTTGTCGAGATGATGGACCGCCTGCGGGAGATGAACGCCGATCCCGACATCTCCGTCCATCTGCTCTATCAGACCATGCTGCAAGTGACCGGCTATCTGGATATGTGGCAGGCAGCCGGAGACGAGGGTGCCGCCCGGGTGGACAACCTGCATGAACTGGCTTCTTCCATCCTCAATTACGAACAGAACAGCGGCGCGGATTTTCCCGACCTGTCGGGCTTCCTCGAGGAGAATGCCTTGATGACCGATGTGGACAACTACGACGCCGGCGCCGACGCGGTCGTGCTGATGACCATGCACGCGGCCAAGGGCCTGGAATTTCCCTGCGTGTTCCTTCCCGGCTTCGAGGACGGGATTTTTCCCGGCATGCAGAGCCTGTTCAATCCGGAAGAAATGGAGGAGGACCGGCGCCTCTGCTATGTCGCCATCACACGGGCCAAAACCGCGCTGACCATCCTCAGCGCCCGCAGCCGGACACTGTACGGCTCCACCTCGCGCAACCGCCCGTCCCGTTTCCTTGGGGATATTCCGGACGGATTGGTGGCGGGACACGACCTGAGTACGTCGGGAGGCGGGTATCCGGGGGTCCGCTCCTCCTCCTTCTCACGCCGCGCCGCGGACGGAGAGCCGCCGTGGGACGCGCCGCATCCCATTTCCACCCCCTTTCCGGCTGCCAAAGCCTCCCCGGCAAAGGCGGCGGGCGGAGGGGTCGGGATCCGTGCGCAGGCGGCCGCCTCCGGGGGAGAGCCCTGCCGCTGGAAACCCGGGGACCGGGTGCGCCACAAGGTATTCGGCCCCGGACGGATCACCGACGCCGCCCCGATGGGCAACGATACCCTGCTCACCGTGGTATTCGACAAAGCTGGCGTAAAAAAAATCATGGCCAATTTTGCCAAGCTGAAAGCCGAATAGACAAGGACAGAAAAGCCGCCCGGGGGCGGCTTTTCTGTCCTTGATGCGGTTGGTCCGCCTCAGGTGCCTGGGTCTGTATCCCCCTGCCGGTCGGCGTTGTTTTTATAATACGGAGGCCCCAATTTCAGGGCCGGCCGTGGTGGGGGCAGGGCCCCGAAAAAAGGGCACGGATGTATAAAAAGCATGAAAATTGCGATATTTAACACGCCCTTAACATACCCATGATATTCTCGTCATGTTTGTGTGCATGAAACAGAAAAACAGGGGATGTAGGAGGAGACGCCGTGGGGATCGAACACGTGCTGCAGCTGCTCGGCGGATTGGGACTGTTCTTGTTCGGCATGAAGCTCATGGGAGAAGGCCTGGAAACCGTGGCGGGGTCACGCCTCAAATCCCTGCTCGAGAGGATCACCTCCCACCCACTGCTCGGCGTGCTGGTCGGCTTGGTGGTGACGGGCGCCATTCAATCCTCCTCCGCCACGACCGTCATGGTGGTGGGGTTTCTCAACGCAGGTCTTCTCAAGCTGAGCCAGGCCGTCTATATCATCATGGGCGCCAATATCGGCACCACCGTCACCAGCTTCCTGATCGGCCTGAAGGTCAACGACCTCGCGCTGGTCGCCCTGTTCATCGGCATGGTCTTGATGATGTTTTTTAGTAAAAAACTCGCGCAGCATATCGGCATGGTAGTCGTGGGATTCGGCATCCTCTTTACCGGCATGAATATGATGTCGGGGGCCATGAGCCCCCTCAAGGATGAGCCGGTGTTCATCGAGCTGATGGGGTCCTTCTCCAATCCGGTGCTGGGAATCCTCGCCGGGGCGGTTCTCACGGCCATCATTCAGTCCTCCTCCGCGTCGGTCGGCATTTTGCAGGCGCTGGCCAGCAGCGGCGCTGTCAGCCTGGGCGGGGTGATTTATATCCTGTTCGGCCAGAACATCGGCACCTGTGTCACCGCCATGCTCGCGTCGATCGGCACCAACCGTGCGGGCAAACGCGCGGCAATGATCCATTTGATGTTCAATGTGATCGGGACACTGGTGTTTATCCCCATCTGCCTTTTCCTGCCTTATGTGGAGCTGATCGAAGGCTTGACGGCGGATCCCAAGCTGCAGATTTCTTTTGCGCATATCGGCTTTAACATCGTGGCTACTCTGCTGCTTCTCCCCTTTGCGAAGCTGTTGGTCCGCCTGGCGGAAAAGCTGGTGCCCGGCAAGGACGCCGAATATGAGGAGATGCGGCTGCACTATCTCGATGAGCGCATCCTCGGCACCCCGTCGATCGCCGTGGCCCAGGTGCTCAAGGAAGTGGAACGGATGGCCCAGATCGCCCGGCAGAATTTTGCCTTGTCCATGCAGACGTTTTTCAAGCCCAGCTCCACTGTCAACCAGCAGATCAAACAGAATGAGCAGGTGCTCAATTACCTGAACCACAATATCACCGGCTATCTGGTCAAAATCCACGCACTCGACCTGCTCGAATCGGATTCCCGCCGGGTCGGTTCTCTGTTCCATGTGGTCAACGATCTGGAACGGGTGGGGGATCACGCGGAAAACATCCTGGAATATTCTCAGAACCTCGGGGGCGGGGAACCGCCTTTCTCCGCGGACGCCATTACGGAAATGCAGGACATGCAGGACCGGGTGCTGAAAATCGTGGACGAATCCATCGCTTTTTTCTTAAGCAATCATCCGGACCCGGCCCTGTCCGCAGCGATTGTGGAGCAGGAGGAGGAGATCGACGACCTGGTGGTCGCGCTGCGGGAGCATCATGTGGAACGGCTGGGGCGGATGGAATGTTCTCCCGAGACCGGGATGGTGTATGTGGATATCCTTACCGACCTCGAGCGGGTGTCCGACCACGCGACCAACATCATGTATGCGGCGTTTGACGCCGACGGAGCCTGACCCAAGCCGGGGGACGGACTTTGGAATGTATTTCAGATATACCGTACACACCCTAAACCGGCTATCTATTTGTCGGCAAACCATATCGGGGTAAACGGCTGAGCCAGAGGCTGATGGCCATTGTACTGAAATACGCCAAGGGGCTAGGGTTTGACAGGGTGTATCCTTGTAAGAGACCACACCGGCCTGTACAAAAATACGGCTTGATAAAAGCCAAATGAAAAACCGGCTCCATGGAATCCCCATTCCATGGAGCCGATCCATATGCATGTCACGTAGACTTTCTTTCCAGTGACGGGGCCCATACTCCTTCCCCAACGTTTCCCAGAGGGCGGGCTGTTCTATCTTTATACGGAGACACGCGGGGCGGTCCCGGTCACATCCGCTGAAAGGCCGCCGCCGCGGATTCCGGACGGCCTGCCGGCGCTGACGGGCAAAGATCCGTCGAGGTACCCGTATGTTTCATCGCCGCCGAGCTCCCGCATATGCAGTGTCAAGGGGAGGCGTCCGGCAAAGGCCCGCGCCGTTGCCGGACAGAACACCGGAAAAGAGGCTGTCCTCCCCCCGGATTTCCAGACACCGCGTTCCTTTATCATCTTCCGTCACGCCCAGAGTTGTAGCCACTTCACCTGCGGCGGGCTGCGGTTCCGGGGATGGACCGGCGGAGGATTCCGCCGAGGGGGCGGACGGGGACGGCGTCCCTTCGTCCGTGACGGCTTCCATCCGGATCGTCCCCGTGAGGTGCCCGATCTGGTCTGCGCCGGTGACGGCCTCTCCCAAGGCATACAGGCCGCTGGCACCGCCGCAGGTCCCGTAGAACATCGCTACATTACCCCACGGCGCATAGTAGGCCAGGGTTCCGGCGGGGCCTTCCGCCGCCGGCGTGCCGTCCACATCCAGCTCTTCCGGCGGATACACGATTTTCTCATTGATCCCGAAATTTTCCACCGGAAGGGTCAGGGGGAGCTGCGCATACAACGATATGGCTGCCGGGCTGCCGTTGAGGAGGAAAACGATGCTGTACGTGTCGGTTTCCACACGGATTCGCAGAGCGCCTTCTGGCTGATTTTCCGCCCGGGAGCCCGGCTGGGCGGAAGGCGGCTCCGGCTGTGTACCCCCGTTATTCCGTCCGTTCCCGCAGCCCGATAAAAGCACGGCCAGAGACAGCGCACAGCCCGGCAGCCAATGCGCAGTCCTTTTCATTTCGGGACCGCCTTTCCCATGTGGGCGGATTCCCGGATGATGACTTCGCCGCCAGCATCGTCGATATCCCGGATGATTTTACCCACGGCCGGTACGCAAATATGACCGGAAAGCGGGTTCTTGATGCTGATGATGGGGGCGGTCAGGGTGGCCTCCACATCAGAACGCTCAAAGGAGAGGTCGGCGTCCGCCATCTCACAGTCGATGAGCCGGAGATTCCGGCAGTAACACAGCGGCTGGGTACCGATGATTTTACAGTTTATAAAGGTGACGCCGTCGCTGTACCAGGCCAGATATTCGCCTTTCACGACGCTGTTTTTGACGGTGACGTTCCGGGCGTGCCAGAAGGCGTCCTTGGTGTCGAAAACACAATGCTCAAACACCGCGTCCTCGATATACTGGAAGGCATACTTCCCCTTCATGCGGACATTCCGGAAGGCCAGATGCTCGGAGCGGAGCATAAAGTATTCGCTCTCGGCGGTGCAGTCTTCCATGTCGATGTTCCGTACCGACCAGCCGAATTCGGGGGATACGATGTCGCAGCCGCGCATGGTCACATCGCGGCATTCCCGCAGGGCCTTGATACCGTGCAGCTTAGTTTCGCGTATGTCTACACGGCCGGAATACCACAGTGCCGCCCTGCACAGCCCAGTCATCTCCGAGTTTTCGATTTTGAGGCCCGTATTATGCCAGAAGGGATAGCGCAGATTGAAAAAACAGTGGTCGGCCTGGATATCCCGTCCCTCCTTGAAAGCGCTTTCGCCGTCGGCGGGGCCGTCAAAAGCGCAGTCCCTCACCAGCACGTTCTGCGCGCCGTACAGCGCCCGTTCTTCGTCAAAACGGGTATTTGTAATGGTTTTCATCGTGGGAGCCCCCTTTTATGCGATGGGTTGGGTTTCGATTTCCGTATTTGATAGATCAGGTAGTCCAGACAGTCGATACACGCCTGTTCTTTGTGCAGGGAATCGAGCAAGGCCCTTCTATGCGCGGCCAGACGCTTCAGGGCGTCCGCCTCTTTTCCTTTTTCCAGATCCACCATCACGTTCTGTATGGTTGCGGAATCGCATCCCGCATCCTTCAGGTTTTGGATGATCGATTCCGAAGCTATGTCGATCGCCATATGCTCCTCTTTTCTGCAGGGGGCCTGCCTTTCGGGGGATCGTTGTCCAGAGCGCCCCCCATGTTCCGATGCCGGTAATCTCAGTATAGCGGCCGCCCTGAAAAATAGCAAATACTTATGTTCAATACCCCTCCATGCTTGACAGGCATAACTTCGCGGCGGTATACTGTCGCCATGGAAGGAGATGCTGTCTATGGAATTTCGAGTGCTGCAGTACTTTCTGGCGGTTGCAAGGGAAGAAAGCGTTTCCGGAGCAGCGGCCTTTCTGCACCTGTCCCAGCCGACCTTGTCCCGCCAGCTCAAGGATTTGGAGGATGAGCTCGGCAAACGGCTGTTCATCCGCGGCAGCCGGAAAATCACCTTGACGGAAGAAGGGATGCTGCTTCGCAAGCGGGCGGAGGAAATCGTGCAGCTCATGAGAAAAGCGGAAGACGAAATCGCGTTGTCGGATGAAACAGTCGCGGGAAATATTTATATCGGTTCCGGCGAAACGGATGCCGTCCGCTTTCTTGTGGAGGCGCAAAGCGCTTTGCAGCAGGAATATCCGCAGATTTGTTTCCACATCCAAAGCGGGGATAAAATCACCATTTTGGAGTGGCTGGACAGGGGGCTTGTCGACGTCGGCCTCGTATTCGGGCACGTGGATACCGCCAAATATGACGCGCTCGAAGTCCCTTTCAAAGACACGTATGGGGTTTTGATGCACCGCGACTCCCCGCTTTCGGAAAAAACATATATCGAACCAGAGGACCTATGGGACAAACCCCTCATCCTATCCCGCCAGGAATACAAAGAAAGCCGTTTGCAGGGTTGGCTGAAAAGAGAGAAAGAGCAGCTCAATATCGTCGCCACCTATAATCTCCTGTTCAACGGCTCGCTTATGGTCAAAGGGGGCGTGGGGTATGCCCTCTGTTTGGATAAGATTATCCATACTTCCGACGACAGCGAGCTGTGTTTCCGGCCTTTGTTTCCAAAGGTTGAGCATGGGATGCACATCATCTGGAAAAAATACCAGGTGCATTCCAAGGCTACCCAAAGGTTCCTGCAGAAGCTGCAGGAGGCGAAGACGGCGTTTTAAAAATAGGGCAAAGCCGCCCCCTTCCCGGTTCGCTCGTCATCCGGATGGACTTGCGCGTACTCCTGTCCTATGCTATACTAAAGTATGTATGAGATTCGGCGGCAACCGCCGCCTCATTTTCAAAAGACGAAGGAGCCTGTTTATGTCCGGACATTCCAAATGGAACAATATCAAGCGCAAAAAGGAAAAAACCGACAGCCAAAAGGCCAAAATCTTTACCAAGATGGGCCGGGAGATCGCGGTAGCGGTCAAGGAGGGCGGCGGCCCTGATCCCGCCTCGAACTCCAAGCTCAAGGACGCCATCGCCAAAGCCAAGGCCAATAATGTCCCGAACGACAACATCGACCGGATCATCAAAAAAGCCGCTGGAGAGGGCTCCGGCGACAAGTATGAGGCTCTGCAATACGAGGGGTACGGCCCGAACGGCATCGCCGTCATCGTCGAAACACTGACCGACAACCGGAACCGCACGGCGGGGGATCTGCGCCATTATTTCGACAAATTCGGCGGTAACCTTGGTCAGACCGGCTGCGTCGGCTTCCTGTTCAACCGCAAGGGCGTGATCGCCATCGAGGCGGAGGGGCTCGACGAGGACAAGGTGATGGAGGACGCACTGGAAGCCGGGGCGGCGGATTTTTCCACCGACGGCGATGTGTTCGAAATCGCCACCGAGCCCGACGATTTTTCCGCCGTGCGGGAGGATCTAGAGGCGAAGGGGTACTCCTTCGTCTCGGCGGAGATCGAAATGGTGCCGGACGTCTACACGGCGATTGAGGATCCGGCCCTCGCGCTCAAAATGGAGAAGCTGCTCGACGCCCTGGAGGACAACGACGATGTCCAGGCGGTCTGGCACAACTGGGACCGGCCGGACGAAGACGAATAAACGGCCGGGAGGGGCCGTTTGAAAGAACGGCGGATGTATATGCGGCCAAAAGGACGGGGTTTCCGGGTTCTCTGGATCCTGCTGGCCATGACGGCGATGCCGCTATTGGCCGCGGCGTGGGTGGCATGGGGCCCGGGACCGGCAGGGGATCCGGGCAGTGCCGCTTTTATCGGCGGGAGCAGGTATTGGCGCTTGCTTATGGCGGATCCGGCCTATCAGCGGCTGCTGGCCCTTTCCGCCCTGCGCGTATCGGTCGCGGCAGCCGGGTTTCCGCTCGCGTTCGGGCTCCGGCGCGGGCTCCGCGCCGCTTCGCCCCGGCTGCGCTGGGGTCTGCCCGTCGGTCTCATGGTGCTGGGGGCGGCTTTGTCCGTGTGGATGGCGGCGGCCGTCCGATCGGCCGGGGTGGCGGCGTCCGCTCAAGCCCTCTGGGGGGCGGCGGCCGGCGGCCTGCTGCTGGTGCTCGGCGTGTCGGCCCTGATCCTGACGATGTCCGAATCCCGCCCCCTCCAGCGCCCGCGCCTAGGCACGGGGCTGGTGATTTTGGCCGCGCTCGCCGCCACGCTGCTGGCATTTTGGGCCGGCGAGGGATGGATGCCGGGTCATCGTTCGATCGAGCCGCTGGCTTCGGCCGTAACGGTGGGCGTGGAAATCTGTATCCGCCTGATGCTCCTGCTCCTGTTCTGGGTGCTGCTCACGCCGGCCCGCCCGCCGGAGGCAGAAGACGGCGGCTGGCCCTTTCCGCCCCGGTGATGGAGATGGAATCCCGGGTGGGATAAGCCCTTTCCCGGGCCTGTACCGGAAATATCGTTTGCACAAACGCCATGGGATGAGCGTCGTCCCATGGCGTTTTGCCATATGAAACGGGCGTCGCGCAGAAAAGACTTGCTTGTGACGCAGCGTCATGGGGTATCCTATACGACAGAGGTGTTGAACATGCCGAACAGCCGCGCCATACCGCAGGGATATATGACCGTGGGCCAGGCCGCCAAAAAGATGGGCGTCACCGTCCGCACCCTGCAATATTACGACCGGGAAGGCCTTCTGCCGCCGTCGGGGGAAAGCGAGGGCGGCAGAAGACTCTATACCGACAAGGATTTGATCAAGCTCCATCAGATCCTGTCCATGAAGCATCTCGGTTTTTCCCTGGACGACATCAAAAACCGCCTGGTTTCGCTGGATACCCCCGCCGACGTCGCCAAGGCGCTGACGGAACAGGCCGCCTCGATCCGCCAAAAAATGGAGGCGCTGGCGGAATCCCTGGCTGCTCTCGAAGCGCTGAAGGCCGAAGTGCTGCAGATGCAGACGGTGGACTTCAAGAAATACGCCGATATCATCATCAACCTGCAAATGAAAAACGAATATTACTGGCTGATCAAGTATTTCGACGAAACCACCCTCGACCATATCCGGAGCCGCTTTGACAAGGACAGCGGACTGGCCATGATGGCGACCTTCACCAGCCTGTGCGACGAGGCGATCCGCCTCTGGCAGGAGGGAGTCCCGCCGGTAAGCGAAAGGGCCCAGGGGCTGGCCCGGGCGTTTTGGGAGATGGTGACGGACTTTACAGGAGGGGATATGGGGCTGCTGGCAAACTTGATGGAGATCGGGAAATTCGACGGGATGGACAACGAATGGAAACAAAAGCAGGAGCTGGCCAACGCATATATCGAATCCGCCCTGGACGTGTATTTCACAAGGCTGGGAATCGATCCAATGCGGGAGGGGACGACATGAACGCCGCTATACAGATCAGCCGGCTGGAAAAATCCTACGGGGGCCGGCCTGTGCTCAGGGGACTGACCTTCCATGTGAAGCGGGGAGAAATCTTCGCCTTGCTCGGCGTCAACGGTGCAGGAAAAACCACGGCCCTCGAATGTATCGAGGGCCTGCGCCGCCCAGACGCCGGCGACATCACGGTGGATGGGCGGATGGGGATCCAGCTGCAGTCGGCCTCTCTTCCCGCCCATATCCGGCCGATGGAGGCCGTGCGGCTGTTCGCCGAATGGAACAAGGCCGCGGCCGACCCGTCCATGCTGAAGTCGCTCGGGATTCCCGGGCTGAATAAAAAACCGTATGCCGCGCTGTCGACGGGACAGAAACGGCGTCTGCACCTGGCTCTTTCCCTGATCGGCGATCCGGACGTCGTGTTCCTCGATGAACCGACCGCCGGTCTGGATGTGGAGGGACGGCTTTCGCTTCATGACCAGATCCGTGAACTGAAAGCGCGGGGGAAGACGATCGTGCTGGCCAGCCACGACATGGCGGAGGTTGAAACCCTGTGCGACCGCCTGGCGATCCTGCACGACGGCGCCGTCGCCTTTATCGGCACCGTGCCGGAGCTGGCCAAGAAGGCCGGCGCGCGCCACACGATCCGCATCCGGACGGACCTTGGTGAGGAAATCCACCAGTCCGGCGATATCGGGGTGGACCTGCTGGCTCTGCTCGAGGATCTCAAACGCCGGGGCACCGCCGTGCGGGATATCCAAATCGACAGAGGGACGCTGGAACGGTACTTTATCGACATGACAAGGGGGGACGGCCGATGAAGGCGTTTTTATACGGCGTGGCCCTGCAATGGAAACTGGACATCCGGAGCAAAACGCTGCTCATTACCTGTTACATAGTCCCTCTGCTGTTCTTCGCGGTTATGGGCGGGATCTTCACCTCCATCAACCCGGAGGCCAAATCCACCCTGATCCAGTCCATGACGGTGATGGGGGTGTCTATGGGGGCGCTCATTGGGCTGCCGCCCTCCCTGGCCGAGATCTATGGCAGCGATATCAAGAAGGTTTACAAGGCCAACGGCGTGCCGCTGTATCTCGGCCTGGTCACGACGGTTTTATCCGCGTTCCTCCACCTGCTGCTGATGAGCGCGATCCTGTACGCCGCCGCCCTCCTCGCTTTTGACGCGGCGCCCCCAGCCAATCCCGTCTCGTACTTCGGCGCGCTCGCGGTGTTTGCCGCGGCGTCGCTCGGCATAGGAAGCGTGCTGGGCCTATCGGTCAAAAACCAGGCGAAGCTCACCATGCTGGAACAGCTCGTGTTCCTGCCGTCCATCCTGCTGTCGGGGATCCTCTTCCCCGCCGGTTTGCTCCCGCGGGCTTTTGAGACGATAGGGTGGCTTTTCCCGGCCTCCTGGGGCTACCGCTGGATGACGTGCGAGGGCCCGCTCCTCGGCAATGGTTGGCCCTTGGCGGTCATGGCGGCGGCAGCGGCCGTCCTGTGCGGCCTCAGGCTGAAAAGGCTGGAATCGGAATGATTCTCGTCCAAAATTCCTACCTTATGAAACGGCGGAGGCTGTCGATACAGTTCGGAGGGAGAGAGGGTGCGGAAGGGATCCCCTCCTCCTGCGGCAATCGGCCGCCCGCAGGCGCCAAAAGTGGGAAGAATCGAACGATTCCCCCACTTTCGTTCCGTTTATCGGTAATGATCGGCGTTAGATGGGCCTTCCCGGCTCCGACAAGCCGAGGGGACCGGCGTGGCTACACCACGCCGGTCCCGTTTTTGTGAAGCGGTCGGCCGCCTCAATGGGTATTGCGCTGCATCGGCGCCGGCTCGGCCATCCGGTCGGCATATTCCGGATGCCGCTCCATCCAGGCAGCGGCATAGGGACAGCTGGCCAGGGCCTTGAGCCCGCGCTGGCGGAGAATGCCCACAACCGTCTCCATCATCTGCCCGGCAATACCCTGCCCACGCAGGGACTCATCCACATAGGTGTGATCGATGTCGACCACACCCTCGCCGGCCGGGGGAAAGGTGGTTTCCGCAAGCAGGGCGCCGTCCACGTCCTCGGCGTACAGCCGGTTTTCCTCGATTTTCCAAGTCATACGATACCTCCTTTAACAGCAGTCTGCAACATGAGCATACCGCATTCGGAGAAGAAGTGCAAGGGAAACTTGCCGGAAAAACATGCCCGGAGGAGAAAACGGGACGAAATCTTGCCCAAAAGCCGGATACATGCTACAATATATAGACCGTGTTTCACAGAATAGCGCGTTCACACCGATCTACTGGAAAGAAGGACAAGCCATGCCGCCGATCCCCCGCTCCCTGACCGAACTCATCGGAAATACTCCCCTGCTCGAGCCGGCCCGCTACATGCAAAGGGAAGGATGCGTGGCGCGGCTGCTTTTGAAATTGGAGGGGTTCAACCCCCTGCGCTCGTCCAAAGACCGGGTCGCGCTGGCGATGGTGGAGGACGCGGAACGCCAGGGGCTGCTCGCTCCCGGCGGTACAATTATCGAACCGACCAGCGGCAGCGCGGGGATCGGGCTCGCCTTCGTGGGGATCGCGAAAGGCTATCGGGTCATTCTGACCATGCCGGACAATGTCAACCTCGAACGGCGCAACCTGCTGCGCGCCCTGGGTGCGGAGCTGGAGCTGACCCCGGCGAGGCTTGGCATGCGGGGCGCTATCGACAAGGCGGATGCCCTGGCGAAAGAGCTGCCCGGCGCCTATCTGCCCGAGCAGTTCAGCAATCCGGCCAATCCCGAGGCTCACCGGCGCACGACCGCCCGGGAGATTCTGCGGGATACCGGCGGGGTGGTGGATATCTTTGTGGCCGGCGTCGGCACGGGCGGTACCCTGACCGGGGTGGGCGAGGTCCTGAAGGCCCACAATCCCGCTGTCCGGATCGTGGCGGTGGAACCGGCGGACTCCCCTGTCCTCTCGGGCGGGAAATCGGGGCCCCACGGCCTGGCGGGGCTCGGCGCGGGTTTCCGCCCGCCCATCCTCAACACCGACGTGTATGACGAGGTGGTTCCCGTGCGCAACGACGAGGCCTATGGAGCCTGCCGGAAAATCGCGAAGGATGAGGCACTGCTGCTGGGCATGTCCTCGGGCGCGGCACTTTTTGCCGCGACGGCGCTCGCCCGCCGGGCCGAAAACCGGGGGAAGGCCATCGTCGCCGTGATGCCGGATACCGGCGAACGCTACCTTTCCACCAATCTCTTTTGGGACTGACCGGCAGGAGGGGCCATATGCGGGAACAAAACATCTACGACGACCCGTCTTTTTTCGACGGATATCAGAAGCTGCGGCAGAATCCGTCCGCTGCGAACGACCTCGTGGAAAAGCCGGCGCTGTTTTCCCTGCTTCCGGATGTGGCGGGCAAAGCCGTCGTCGACCTGGGATGCGGATATGGGGAAAATTGCAGGGAATTTTCCCGCCGTGGGGCGGCGCACGTGGTGGGGATCGATATTTCGGAGAAAATGCTGGCGGTCGCCGCCGGGGAGAATCAACTCGCCAACGTCCGTTTTCTGCGCATGAGCATGAACGATCTGACGCCGCTGGAGGGCCCGTTCGATCTGGTGGTCAGCTCCCTGGCCGTCCATTACATCGAGGATTTCGACACCCTGTTGCGGCAAATTCACCGTCTTCTCACCCCGGGGGGGACCTTCGTTTTCTCGCAGGAGCACCCGTTCACCACCGCGCTCATGCGGGAGCCGCGCTGGACGAGGGACGGCGAGGGGCGGATCCTTCACTACAACCTGACCGATTACAGCCGGCCCGGCGAAAGGACGACCAATTGGATTGTCGAGGGAGTCGTGAAATACCACCGCCCGTTTTCGGCGATTTTCAGTTCCCTCGCCCGGGCCGGATTTATGCTGGAGCAGGTACTCGAGCCGGTTCCGGACGAGGCGGTGATGGACGCCTGGCCGGCGTATCGGAAAAACATCCACAAACCGGATTTTCTCCTGGTCAGGGCCGCAAGGATATAACACAGGGCCATGCCGCTATCTGCGGCGGCCCATAAAAATAGAGGGGGCTTCCGATGGAAAGCCCCCTCTTTAACCCGGAACATCCCGGCGGGATCAGTCCCGTATCTTTTTCCGTTTGCCGGCCGCGCCGGCCAACTGTGCCGCGGTCATCCCCCCGGCCTTGGCGGAGCCGCCGTCTTCGTCCTTGAACAAGGGGCCGCCAGAGAGGTCAAAATGCGATTCCGCCGCAGGTTCTTCCTTGGCCATCGACCGCTCGAGAAGCCAGACGACCAGCATCAGAATTGGAACGAATACAGGCGACATGTGCCGCCATATCATCCGGGCGGTGGTGACGCCGGTGTCCTTGCCGTCTGACCCGATATGCACCGGGAAGGCGTCGCGGATCGAAAAGGCATAGATAAAAAAGATGATTCCGGCCACGGCACAGAGAATCAGCCCGATATAGCCGCGTTTCGGGAAAACCTCAAACAGCACGGCCCCTCCAAGCAGCAGCACGGCCGCCACGATGAGAGGGACGATGGACAGCACCTTGTCATATGCTTCCCCCTCGATGGCGTTTGCATTGTTTATTTGTATGCTGACAATCGTCATGATCTGTACAGCGCACACCAGCACCAGCACGATCCATAACAGGATCCGGCAAAACGTGGTCGTATTATGCATGGAAAAACAGCCTCCTAGATGGATAAAGTCCCATTTTGAGTCCGGCGGTCCGGCCCCGGCAGGGATATATATCTATCATATCACATTTTCGGCCCATTTCAATGGGATTCTTTTGTGAGAAATTCTTGGGAAAACCCCTTGCATTCTTTTGACAATCGTGGTATACTATGGAATAGTGTATAAGAGTGGTATGGAAAGAGTGGGGCGACCCGCTCTTTTATCTTTGTTTGGATGCTTTCATCATGGATGTCAGGAAAGGAACGTACCGATATGGCCAACCGACACACTGGCCCCGGAGGGGCTGCGGCCGTCTGCCGCACTCTTGCCGAGCCGCTGGCCAGGCAGCTCGGCCTGCGCATTTGGGACGTCCGCTTCGTCAAGGAGGGCGCTGACTGGTATCTGCGTGTCTTCATCGACCGGGACGGCGGCGTTTCCATCGACGATTGCGTGGATCTGACCCGCCTGCTTTCCCCGGCCCTCGACGAGGCCGACCCGATCGACCAGTCCTACTGCCTGGAGGTCTCCTCGCCCGGTGTGGAGCGGGAACTCACCCGCCCCGAGCATTTTGAAGCGTATCGCGGGCGGGCGGTGACCGTCCGGCTCATCCGGCCCCGGGACGGGCAGCGGGATTTTACCGGTCGGCTGCTTGAGGGCGCGGATCCGGTCCGGCTGGAGATGCCGGAGGGGGAAGTGCTTGCCTTCTCCCAAAAAGAGATTTCTTCGGTCCGCGCGGTGGACGAGTATGAGGATGACGACGATGAACCGGACTTGTCCGGCAGTATAACGGAGGATTGACGGAAAATGGATAACGCAGAATTCTTTGAGGCCCTGAAACTGCTTCAGAAGGAGAAAGGCATCGAAGGGGATTACCTGCTGGAAAAGATCCACGCGGCGATCGTGATCGCCGTTAAGCGGGATTTCGGCGGCAAGGAAAACATCAACGTTGTCATGGATCCCGCCACCAATGAGTTTTCAGTCTCCCTGCGCAAAACGGTCGTGGACGAGGTGGAGGATCCCGACGAGCAGATGCTGCCGGAGGAAGCTGCCCGCTATGTCAAAAACCCCAAGGTTGGGGATGTCGTGGACATCCAGCTCGAAACCAAGCAGTTCGGCCGCATCGCCGCCCAGACCGCAAAGCATGTCATCCGGCAGGGGATCCGGGAAGCCGAGCGGGGCCAGCAGATGCAGGAGTTCCAGCGCCGCAACCAGGAGCTCGTCACCGCGCTGGTCACCCGGGTGGATCCCAAATCCGGCGCGGCCACCCTGGAATTCGGCAAGGCTGAGGCCGTGTTGCCGAAAAGCGAGCAGATTGGGGAGGAAGAGCTGCACGAGGGCGACCGTATCAAGGTGTACGTCGTGGATGTCCGGGAAGGGGAAAAAGGGCCCCGCGCACTGATTTCCCGCACCCATCCCGGCCTGGTCAAGCGGCTGTTCGAGATGGAGGTCCCGGAAATCTTCAACGGCGTCGTCGAAATTAAGGCTGTTTCCCGCGAGGCGGGCTCCCGCACCAAGCTCGCGGTACAGGCACATGATGAAAACGTCGATGCCGTTGGGGCCTGTATCGGCCCCCGGGGCGCCCGTGTGGCCGGAATCGTGGACGAACTCGGCGGGGAGAAGATCGACATCGTCGAATACAGCGACGAACCGGAGAAATTCATCGCCGCCGCCCTCTCCCCTGCCAAAGTCCTCTCGGTCGAGGTGGATCCCGACGGCGCCAAAAGCTGCCGGGCCACGGTGCCGGACTCCCAGCTCTCCCTGGCCATCGGCAACAAGGGACAGAACGCCCGGCTGGCAGCCAAGTTGACGGGCTGGAAAATCGATATCCGGCCGGAAAGTGGTTTTTATGGAGAGGAAGACGCCTGATTGCCGGATGCTCCCGTGAGCCCGGCAGGCGGGTTTGTCATCGATGGCTTTATGGCCGGGCCTTCCCGGGAAACGATGCGTTTTTGCCGCGCCGGATCCTGCTTAGGCTAAAAAGGTGACGCTGACGGCCCCGGCTATACAGCCAAAATCCGCAAGTCCGCCGGGGAACCGGCTTATATCCATAGATGGGGAACGAATAGGAGGCGAACGAGATGCACACAAAACGGGTTCCGCTGCGGAAATGCACCGGCTGCGGTGAAATGAAGCCGAAAAAAGAGCTGGTACGGGTGGTCAAAAGCCCCGAGGGGGAACTGTCCCTCGATCTGACGGGCAAGAAACCCGGCCGCGGCGCCTATGTCTGCCGCTCGCTCGCCTGTCTGCAGGCAGCACGGAAAGCGAGACGGTTGGAAAAAGCCTTTTCCTGCCAGATTCCCGCTCCGGTGTATGAGCGCATGGAGGAGGAATTACAGGCAAGTGATGGAGGATAAGCTCGCGGGCCTGCTGGGCATGTGCCGGCGGGCCGGAAGGCTGACCACCGGGTTCGACGCCGTGACGGCGCTGGCCGCTGAAGGGCGGGCCGCGCTCATCCTGGCGGCGTCGGACGTATCGGAAAAAACCGGCAAGGAACTGCGCTTCGCCCTGGAACGGGCGGCGCCGGTGCCCGTCTTGACCGTTCCGTTGACCAAGGAGACGATCGGCCGCATGCTCGGCCTGCAAAAACCGGTCGGCATCCTGGCGACGGCGGATGAGGGGTTTGCCCGCGCCATCGTCCGGTGCTGTCCGGCCGGTGCAGACAATGTCCACGATATGGAGGAGGAACCGTCCTATGATGATTAAATACCGCGTTAGCGAGGTTGCTAAGGATTTCGGCGTACCCAGCAAAGACGTGATTGAGCTGTTGGCCAAATATGTAGACACTCCCAAAAAGAGTGCCACGGCGCTGGAGGAAAACGAGCTGGATCTGGTGTTTGAACACTTTACGCAGAAGAACAGCGTGGAGAATTTCGACGCCTATTTCGCCACGGCGGCGGAAAAAAAGGAGCCGGAAAAGGCTCCGGCCACGGCGGCGCCAGCCGCCCCCGCCCCCACCGCGCCGGCCCATCCGTCGGCGCCGGCGGTCGGCCCCCGTCCGGCCGCGCCCGCTCAAAAGCCCCCCAAGGCTCCGGCCGCGCCCCGGCCCCAGATCGAACGCCGCACCGTCGATACCCGGACCCCGCAGGTCAATGTGGGCCGGTATGACGAAAAGTTCGACGTGCTCGCCCAGACCTCCAAGCAGGTACGCGGCGACGGCGGCGGGATCAAGAAGCAGAAAATCAATCAGAAATCCCAGCAGTACCGCCGGCCGCATCCCCGCCGGGAAACCGAGGCCGAACGGCTGCGCCGCATCCAGATGGAGCGGAAGATGAAGCCGATCACCATCACGGTGGGCGAGACCATCACCGTGGCCGAGCTGGCGTCCCGGCTCAAGGCCACCGTCGCCGAAGTCATCAAAAAACTGATGGGGTTCGGGGTTATGGCGACAGCCAACGAGGAAATCGATTTCGATACCGCATACCTGGTGGCGGGTGAATTCCACGCCAAGGTCGAGCGGGAGGTGGTCGTCACCATCGAGGAGCGGATCATCGACGACAGCGAGGACGTCGATGAAAATCTCCGGCCCCGTGACCCGGTCGTGGTCGTGATGGGCCACGTCGATCACGGAAAAACCTCCATCCTCGACGCCATCCGCAAAACCAAGGTCACCGAGGGCGAGGCCGGCGGTATTACCCAGCATATCGGCGCCTACCGCGTCAAAGCGGCCGGACAGTCCATCACCTTCCTGGACACCCCCGGTCACGCGGCGTTTACCGCCATGCGCGCCCGCGGCGCCCAGGTTACCGATATCGCCATCCTGGTCGTGGCGGCGGACGACGGCATCATGCCCCAGACGGTCGAGGCGATCAACCACGCCAAAGCGGCCGGGGTTTCCATCATCGTCGCCATCAATAAGATGGACAAACCGGAAGCCAATCCGGATAAAGTGATGCAGCAGCTCACAGAATATGAACTGGTGCCCGAAGAATGGGGCGGCGACGTCATCTGCGTGCCGGTATCCGCCCTGACCGGGGACGGTATCGACAAGCTGCTCGAGACCGTGCTGCTGGTAGCGGAGATGAAAGAGCTGCGCGCCAATCCCGACCGGGCGGCCAAGGGATCCGTTATCGAAGCCCGGCTCGACAAGGGCCGCGGCCCCATCGCCACCGTCCTGGTCCAAAACGGTACCCTGCATGCCGGCGATGTGCTGGTGGCGGGTTCGGCCGTCGGCCGTGTGCGCGCCATGACTGACGACAACGGCCGGAAGGTCGCCGAAGCAGGCCCGTCGGTCCCGGTGGAAATCATGGGCCTCGACGAGGTGCCCACCGCCGGCGACGTGTTCAACGCGGTTTCCGATGAAAAACTCGCGCGCGAGCTGGTCGAACAGCGGCGGCAGGCCGCCAAGGAGGAACAGTTCAGCCATTATCAGAAAGTCACTCTCGACAACCTGTTCGACCAGATGCAGCAGGGCGAGATGAAAGAGCTGCGCGTCATCGTCAAGGCCGACGTGCAGGGCTCGGTGGAAGCGGTCCGGCAGTCCCTCGAAAAGCTGTCGAACAGCGAGGTGCGGGTACGGGTCATCCACGGTGCCGTCGGCGCGGTCAGCGAAAGCGACGTCATGCTCGCCGACGCGTCCAACGCGATCATCGTGGGCTTCAACGTCCGGCCGGAGCCCCTCGCCCAGGCGGCCGCCGAACAGCAGAACGTGGACATGCGGATGTACCGCATCATCTACGACTGCATTGAGGAAATCGAATCCGCCATGAAGGGGATGCTCGCACCCAAGACCAGGGAGGTCCTGCACGGCCGCGCTGAGGTGCGCCAAGTGTACCGGATCACCGGCGTCGGCACCGTCGCGGGCTGCTACGTCCTCGACGGCAAGGTCTGCCGCAACGATCTGCTGCGGGTGGTGCGGGACGGCATCATCATCGCTGACGACAAGATGATCTCCCTCAAGCGCTTCAAGGATGACCAGAAGGAAGTCGCCCAGGGCTACGAATGCGGGATTGGTCTGGAGAAATTCAACGATATCCGTGAGGGCGACGTTTACGAGACGTATATCATCGAGGAATACCGGGACTGAGTCGGACAGCGCCTCGCCGGTTTCCAGAGCCCTTTTATCAAGGGGAAAGGCGGGTGAACCCATGTCCAGCTATCGGATGGACCGCACCAGCGAGGACATCAAACGGGAGCTGACGGCCATCCTCCGGACGGTGAAGGACCCCCGGGTGACCGGGCTTGTCAGCATCGTGCGGGTGGAGGTCAGCAGCGATCTGTCCTACGCCAAGATCCACATCAGCTCGATGGATGGCCTGGAAGCCGCCAAAACGGCGGTGAAAGGCCTGACATCGGCAGGCGGCTATGTCCGCCGCGAGCTCGGCCGGGCCCTGCACTTGCGCCATGTGCCCGAACTCCGGTTCGTCGCCGACGATTCCATTGCGTACAGCGCGCATATCGCGCAGACCCTTCAGGATCTGGAAAAAAAGAGCCGGAGCTCCGACGGGACCTGAAACCCGCAGGCAGGCTTCGGAGGGCATGAGATGCGGCACGGGACACCTGTCCCGGCTGGAAAAAACGAGGTGAGTCTGGATGAGCCAATCGGTCACGCTGGAAGAAACCGCCGCTTTGCTGCAAAAAGCGGACCATATCCTGTTGCTGACGCATCAGTATCCGGACGGCGATACGATCGGTTCGGGGTATGCCCTCTGCCAGGCTCTGCAGAGCCTGGGCAAAACAGCGCGGGTGGCATGCTCTGATGAGATTCCCGGCAAATACGCCTATATGACGGAGCCGGTCCCCTCCCCCACGTTCGAACCGTCTTTCATCTGCGCGGTGGATGTGGCGGACGCGAAACTGCTTGGCCCCCGGCTGGAACCTTATGCGGACCGGGTGGATCTGGCCATCGACCATCATGCCTCCCACCGGGATTTCCAGCGGTATCTGCTGCTCGACGCGGACGCTTCGGCGACAGCGCTGCTCATCTATGACCTGCTGCTCTGCCTGGGGGCGGAGATGACGCCCTCCATCGCCGATTGCCTGTATACCGGCCTTGCCACCGACACCGGCTGCTTCAAATACGGGAGCACCACGCCCTACGCCCATCGGGTGGCCGCCGCGCTGATGGAGGCCGGCGCCCAGATGGAATCCATCAACCGGGTGATGTTCGACTGCAAGTCCCGCGCCCGGGTGGAGCTCGAACGGCTAGCGCTCGAGTCCATGCGGTTTTACTGGCAGGGCCGCCTGGCGGTGATGATGATCACCAACGACATGCTGCAAAGCAGCCAGGCGGAGGAAAACGATATGGAAGGGCTCGCCCCCCTGCCGCGCCAGATCGAAGGGGTGTGGGTGGGTGTTACCTTCCGACAGAAGCCGGACGGGAATTTCAAGGTCAGCGTGCGCACCGGCGCACATGCCGACGCGTCGGCTATCTGCTCCCTTCTCGGCGGCGGGGGACATAAACAGGCGGCCGGCTGCGCGATAAACAGCCCGGCGGACGCGGCTGTGGCACGGATCATGGACGCCGTACGGCAAGCCGTGCCGGGAATCGACGCTGGCTGATTCCGAAACCTTTTTGCGGGGAGCCCCTATCGAGGGAGGGCTTGACAATGGACGGTATACTCTGCTTGGACAAACCGGATACGATGACGTCGTTCGCCTGCTGCGCCGTTCTGCGGCGCCTGGTGGGGGAAAAGAAGGCCGGACACACAGGTACGCTCGATCCGATGGCCACCGGCGTCCTGCCCGTTCTGTTCGGCCGGGCGACCCGGGCGATCCCCTTCCTGCCGGTGCAGGATAAGCGCTATACCGCCACCCTGACCTTCGGGTATCGCAGCGACACCCTGGATATCTGGGGCAAGGTGGAGGCCACCGGCGCACCCGTCCCCTCGCCTAGGGCGGTTGAGGCGGCCCTGCCCGCTTTCCGGGGGGAGATCCGGCAGGTGCCTCCCATGATGTCGGCCCTCAAGCGGGACGGCGTGCGCCTGTACGATCTGGCCCGCCGCGGCATCGAAGTGGAACGGGAGGCAAGGCCGGTGACGGTCCGCCGCCTGGACATTCTGGAATACGACCCGGGGAAAGGCGTCCTGACACTGGACTGCGCCTGTTCCAAAGGGACATACATACGGGTGATCTGTGACGATTTGGGCCGTTTGCTCGGGTGCGGGGCGGTGATGTCGGGGCTGCGCCGGACCGAGGCGGCGGGATTTTCCCTGGCGGACTGCCTGACCCTCGACGAAGCGCGGGAGCTGGCGGCAAAGGGCGCCCTGTCCGGCCGGGTCCGGCCGGTGGAGGCCGCTTTTGCGGATATGCCGGCCGTCCGGGTGTCGCCCGGCCAAGCGGCCCGTTTCTGCAACGGGGGGGCGCTGGCGCTCGACCGCCTGACTGAAATCCCGGCCGGCACCGTGCGGGTGCAGGATCCGCAGGGGGCCTTTTTGGGACTTGGGGAGCCTCTGGAAGGGGAGCTCCACGTCAAGCGCCTGTTCTACAATCCGGCCGAAAAGGGTGGATAAACCATGAGCCGACATGAACGATCCTGTGGGGCGGTGCTTTTCCGTGAAGCCGCGGAGGGGCCGGCCTTTTTGCTCATTTGCCACGTCGACGGAGGCCATTGGGCTTTTCCCAAGGGGCATATGGAGCCGGGGGAAACGGAGGAGGAGACCGCGAAGCGGGAGATCCGGGAGGAAACCGGCCTTCTTGTCCGCCTGGATCCCGGGTTCCGCCGGTCCGTCCGGTATTCCCCAAAGCCCGGCGTGGACAAGGACGTGATCTATTTTTTGGGATTTCCTACAGGCGGCAATCCCGCCGTCCAAAAGGAAGAAATCCGGGAGATGCGCTGGCTGCCGGGAGCCGAGGCGCTCCGGCTCGTCACCTATGACAACGACCGGCAGGTGCTCGAAGGGGCGATCGCCTATCTCGGCCGGGAAAGAAAGGCGTAAACGGAGCAATGGAAAAACTCGAATGGGAAAACGGCCTGCGTATCCTGCTCCTTCCCGAGGAGGACGCGCTGTCCGCCTCGGTGGATGTCTGGGTAGAAGCGGGGTCCCTGTATGAGGATCCCGCCGAACAGGGCATCTCCCATTTTGCCGAACATATGCTGTTCAAAGGGACCGAAAAACGGACTGCCCGGCGTATTTCCGAGGAAATCGACGCGCTCGGCGGCAGTCTCAACGCCTACACGACCCGGCAGTACACCCGGTTTTACGCGCAAGTCCTCTCCGCCAATCCCTGTCCGGCCGAGCCGGGGCGGGTGCTGGACGTCCTGCTCGATATGCTGCTCCATTCCCGTTTCGACCCCGATGATCTCGGGATGGAGCGGGGCGTGATCCTCGATGAGATCGCCATGTATGAGGATATGGGGGAAGACCTGGCCCACGAGGCACTCTGCGGAACCGTATGGCCGGCCTCGCCCATGGGCTGGCCGGTCTGCGGGCGGCCCGATACGGTCGCCGCCGTCACCTCCCCTGCCCTGCGGCGGTATGTGAATCGGACCTACACGCCCGAACGGATACTGGTGGTGCTCACCGGGCATTTTGTACGGGACGATCTGCTCCAAAGGCTGGAGCAGGCACTCGGAACCCGGCCGCGCGGGGCCGGCCGTCCGGTGGTGGATACCCCCGGCTTCCGCCCCGGCGTGGCCCTGCTTTCCAAGCCCTTCGAGCAGGTGAGCTTTGAAATCGGCTTCCCCGGCCTGTCCTTCCATCATGAACGCCGGTATGCCATGATGCTGCTGAACTTCATTGTGGGCGGCGGCGCATCCTCCCGGCTGTTCCAGAGGCTCCGGGAGGAACGGGGCCTGGCATATTCCGTCTATTCGTCCCATGAAGCGGCGGCGGGGACGGGTTTGTTCACCGTCTCCGCATCGGTAGCCCCCACGAACCAGCAGGAAGTTCTGAGGGAAATCCGTCATATCCTGGACGGCCTGTGCCACGGCGAGGCGATCACACCCGCGGAGCTGGAACGGGCCAGGGCGCAGATCAAAGCCTCGGTCATTCTGGGAATGGAGACGGTCGCCTCCCGCGCCTATTACGCGGGACAGAACGAGCTCTTTTCCGGACGGGAGATTCCGGTCCGGGAAATGCTCGGCCGGTTCGACGCGGTCACGCTCGAACAGGTCCAGTCGCTCGCCGGGGAAACGTTCAGCGGGCCCTGGGCGTATGCGGCGGCGGGGCCGGTCTGCCCGGCCGGGGAGGTGGAGGCGATCCTCGGGCGTTGATGGCAGCGCCTTCTGAACGGTCATTCATTTAAAGCGGGCCTTGTCCCGCCATCGGATAAAGGAAGTGTCCATATGTCGGAGTCTTCATCCATCACCGCGGCGAAGAGGGTGGTGGTCAAGGTCGGAACCTCGACCCTCACCTATGAGAATGGAAAACTGAACATCCGCGCCATCGAATCCCTGTGCAAGGTGTTGTGCGATCTGCAGAATGCCGGGAAGGAAGTCGTCCTGGTCAGCTCCGGTGCCATCGGTGTCGGAGTGGGTAAGCTCGGTCTGCGCGTGCGCCCCTCCAGCACCCGTGAAAAGCAGGCCGTCGCGGCGGTTGGGCAATGCGAGCTGATGTTCATATACGACAAGTTGTTTGGAGAGTACAACGGCACGGTGGCGCAGGTCCTGCTCACCCGGGATATCATGGAAAACGACCACACCAAGCAGAATGTCCTCAACACCTTCACCACCCTGCTGGAAATGGGGATCATCCCCGTGGTTAATGAGAACGACACGGTAGCGATCGACGAGCTGGTCGGCGCCAACTTTGGAGACAACGACACCCTGTCCGCCATTGTGGCCTCGTTTCTGAAGGCCGATCTGCTCATCATGCTGACCGATATCGACGGCCTGTATGACGCTGATCCGCGCGGGAATCCCGAGGCAAGGCTGATCCCGGAGGTCCGCGAAATCGACGACGCGCTTTTCTCCCTGGCCGGGGATTCCGGTTCCAACCGGGGAACCGGAGGCATGGTGACCAAGCTGCACGCCGCGGCGGTGGCGCAAAACGCCGGCATCCCCACGGTGATCATGCAGGGGGCCCGCCCGGAACGGATCTACGACCTTCTGGACGGGAAACCGGTGGGGACCCGTTTTCTGCCATAAGCCGAAACGCAGGGCGTGAGCTCCGACGGCAGGGTTCTGCAGAATGACAACAGGCCAAAGCCCTGGAGTCTCAGGGGTATCGACGCTTCTTTACCGCCGGCCGGCCCTTCCTCCTATAAGCGGTTGAACCCTGGCGGCGCACAGACACCGGTTCCAACCAAAACGCCTCGCCGGGACGCATTGACGCTCCCCGGCGGAAATGAAAGGACGGGATTCCATCATGGAAACGCTGGAAACATTGGGCAAACGTGCCAAAGCCGCATCCCGGCTGTTGGCGGGCGCGGGCACGAAACGGAAAAACGCCGCTTTGCTGGCCGTGGCACGGGCGTTGGAGGAGCAGAGTCCCGCCATCCTGGCGGCCAATGCCGCCGATGTCGCCGCCGCCAGGGAGGCGGGGATGACCCCGGCCCTGATCGACCGCTTGTCCCTGACCGCCGCCCGCATCGAGGGCATGGCGGAAGGGGTCCGTCAGACCGCGGCCCTCCCCGATCCGGTCGGGGAGGTGGTGGAGGGATTCCGCCGTCCAAACGGCCTGCAGATCCGCCGTGAACGGGTGCCCCTCGGTGTGGTAGGTATCATCTATGAGGCCCGGCCGAACGTAACCTCCGACGCCGCCGCCCTTTGCCTCAAGGCGGGGAACGCAGTGCTCCTGCGGGGAGGCAAGGAGGCGATCCGCGCCAACATCGCGATCGCCGCGGCGATCCGCGACGGTCTTGCTTCCGAAGGGCTCCCCGCCGATGCGGTGCAGCTGCTTGAGGACACCTCCCGCGAAACCGCTTCAGCCATGATGCGGATGAACGAGTATCTCGACGTGCTCATTCCCCGGGGGGGGGCGGGCCTGATCCGCTCGGTGGTACAGAATGCTACGGTGCCGGTCATCGAAACCGGCACCGGCAACTGCCATATATATGTGGACAAGGACGCGGATGTGGCGATGGCGGCGGCCATCGCCGTCAACGCCAAGGTGTCCCGGCCCTCGGTCTGCAACGCGGCCGAAACCTTGCTCGTCCATGCGGATATCGCTGAAAAGGCGCTGCCCGTCATTGCCGCCGGCATGCAGGAGCATCATGTGGAACTGCGCTGCTGTCCCCGGGCGGCCGCTATCCTGCGGGACATGCAACTCACGGCCGCCACCGAGGAGGACTGGGCGACCGAGTATCTGGACTATATCCTCGCCGTCCGGGTGGTGGATTCGCTCGAGGACGCGATGACCCATATCGCGCAGTACGGCACCGGCCACAGTGAATGCATCGTCACCGACAGCGCGCGGGCAGCCGAGGCCTTCCTTGACCAAGTGGACGCTGCCGCCGTTTATCTCAACGCCTCTACCCGCTTTACGGACGGTGCCGAATTCGGGCTGGGCGCGGAGATCGGCATCTCTACCCAAAAGCTCCATTCCCGCGGACCGATGGGGCTGCGGGAGTTGACCACCACCAAGTACATCGTTGTTGGAAACGGACAAATCCGCTGAAAGGGAGGCCACCCCATGAGCGATTGGAAACGGGTTGAAAACCCGGCCCCGGACGGCCGGAGCAAGCCGGCTTCGGCTACACCCCCTGAAAAGCCCGCGCAAAACCCACCCCGGCCCGCTGCCTCCGCCGTACCGGCACGCCGCGAACCTTCTCCTGCTTCTTCCCGGGAAACGGATTCCGTGCAGGGACTGCCCAGCATGCCGGCGGAGAGCCTTTTCGGGCAGGAAGAGGTTTTGCCGGCAGCGGCTCCCGAAAAACCGGAGTACCCGGCCGAAGAGCCGGGCGGCAGCGATGGGATTGTCGCGCTTTCTGCTGGGCTGTCCATGCCGGAAACGGATGGGAATGAGCCCATCCGTTCCCCCCGCTACACCAAACACGGGCGCCGGAAAGGGCGGTTGTGGTATGCGGCACCGCTGGGCTTCCTGGTGCTGGTGCTGGCGGTGGTAGGGGTGGTATCCCTGATTCTCACCGGGATCAATGCCATCCAAAAAGCCCAAGACGACACGGAGCTGCGCAAGGAACTGAACGATTTTCTGCTCCCCGTCATGCAGTACTGCCCTTCCCCCTTCACCGCTGTCAATGACGAGCAGCAGGATGCCCTGCTCCTGGCGGCGATCTGGCGGATCACCACGGCGGAACAGGTGCGTCAGTACCGTGAGGACGATACAAACAGCCTCTATCCCGAGGACGAGGAATATCGGATGATGATTCCGATCGAAGAGATCGAGGCCTCTTACCGGTATCTGTATGGACCCGATGCCGTGCCTAATCATCACAACATCGAAGAGGAGAGCCAGGGCTTCGCCTTCGAGTACGATCCCGATAATGCGTGTTATCATGTGCCCTTTACAACGGTCTCGGCCAATTATGTCCCGGTTTTGGACACCCTGAAGCGTCGAAAAGACACCGTGACCGTCCGGGTGGCGTATGTTTCCAATAAAGACGTGGCAATGGATGACTACGGCAATGAGATCCCCCCCACCCCCGACCAGGCTACCTACACCCAGATTTACACCGTCGTGAAAACGGCGGACGGCTGGGCACTGACCTCGATTGCACAGGAAACCTGAGGGCTACAACGCGAGAAACCCGCTCCAGCGGCTGTCTGCCGTTTTGGAGCGGGTTTCTTTACTTGTAAAATTCAGGTGTCCGATTGCCCGGCCTTCTCCAGCCGGTTCAGATGCTCTTTCAAAACCAGATTGATGTACTGTGAAAAGGAACGGTCCTGCTCCTCCGCTAAAGACCGGATCCTGTCGATGAGGTCGCCGTCCAGTGTGATGCTGACTTTCTGCTTGAGTGGCCGCATGTTTTCACCCCATTGTTTCATATGTTATTACATAGTATACTATTCCATGCGTGAATATATCCGCATTTATTGCAAAGTAGGATAAAGTAACCGTAATAACAAAAACAATGCCGTAAATTTTTATATTATAAAAATAGTTGTAAAATTAGATGGAACATCCCCGCCGGTTTTCTAAAAAAGGATCCCGGCCGGCGGCCGCCATTGCAGATCTCTCCACAACAGGGGCAGCCGGCCGGGTGTATGCCGGTATCGACATCCGCCGGGGGCGTTTCGGGTTCTTCTGTGGTCACAAAGCTACGAAACGTCCTCCATACCAAACGGAATGGCCTGTAGACCTCCGCGGGCCATACGGGCCATCTGTTTATCCCAGCCGCCCGGATATATCCGGGCGAAAAAGATCCGGTCCCCGATTTCCTCTTCCTTGCCCGGCGGGGGCGCATACTGTTCCAGCAGTTGCTCTATCAGGCGGTCGACGGGATCCCCTCGTCCCGGATGGCGGCGGGGCTGTTCAGGGGGCGCAGATCACAGAGGGCCATATCGTGGTACTCGCTCATGGAAACATCCTCCTTTTAGTTGGGTTTCAGAGAGTAAGACGGCGGACGGGGCCAATGTGTCCATTCCCTGATGAAAAAAACCGGATGCTGCGGCATCCGGTTTCGATGATATGATAGTACGCTTACGCCTCCTGGGCCGGCCGCCGGTTAATCAAGACAGCCACTGTCAGGGAAATCGCCGCCGCACCGATGAACAGCCAGGGAAGAGCGGTGTTCCCGGTTTTGGGCGATCCGGCAGGATCAGAGCCCTGCGGGAGATCCGCGAGAGGGGTTTCTTCATCATCGATGATCTCCAGGTCGGGCACCGTCGTGGTCGTGGTGGGCTCACCCGTCGTCGTGGTGGGCTCACCCGTCGTCGTGGTAGGCTCGCTCGTCGTCGTCGTAGGCACACTCGTCGTCGTAGTCGGCTCGCTCGTCGTCGTGGTAGGCTCGCTCGTGGTCGTGGTGGGCACACTCGTCGTCGTAGTCGGCTCGCTCGTCGTCGTGGTAGGCTCGCTCGTCGTCGTAGTCGGCTCGCTCGTCGTCGTGGTAGGCTCGCTCGTGGTCGTGGTGGGCACACTCGTCGTCGTAGTCGGCTCGCTCGTCGTCGTGGTAGGCTCGCTCGTCGTCGTGGTGGGCTCGCTCGTCGTCGTGGGCTCGCTCGTCGTCGTGGTAGGCTCGCTCGTCGTCGTGGTAGGCTCGCCCGTCGTCGTGGTAGGCTCGCTCGTCGTCGTAGTCGGCTCGCTCGTCGTCGTGGTGGGCTCGCTCGTCGTACCGAAGCCGAACACGAAGTGGCTGACGCTACCCGCACCGCCGATGGTCAAATACCAGGTATCTCCCTCCCGGGTGATCCCGTACCGGCCGAAGCTGTTGCCCTTATTCCAGAAAGACGGTTTTTCAAACACACCCGTTCCGTGATAAAACGCGATATCGGTGTAATTCGACGGATCGTTCTCCCGAAATGCGGCAACTACGTCCCGCTGGACGGTCTCGTCCAGCGGCTCCCGGCTCCAGATGAGCATATAGGTGGCTTGCTTGATCCCGACGATCCGGATAGTCGTCAGGTCGAGGCGGAAGCTGCCATCCGGAAACTGCTCGGTCAAATCCTCTCGGTTCAGGACCTCCGGCACATCCCATTTGCTGTAATCCGGAGCCCCCGACGGCGTGAGCGCACCTGCAAACGTAACCAGGCTGCCCAGCAGGAACAGACATGTGAGAAGGCAAGGAAGGAGGCGGACGATTCGTTTTGCCATAGAAACAGCACCCTTTCAACCGAAAGTAAACAGTTTTGCTTGACAAAATATAGTTTACGCCCCGCCGGTCTCAAACCGGTCACAAATTTAGAAAAATTAGAAATTTTTGAAAAAATATGACCAACTTTTTCCTCAGACAGCCGCATCATCGCGGCGGGATCCGACAAGAAACGGTTGTGATTCCCGAAAAAATGTGCTATAATCCAGAAAACGCCGTACAGGCGCAAGGGGGGTCCGTTATGCCCACGCTGGTTCCCATTCTGGCGGATATTCGTTCCGGGGCCGAGGAGGCTCCGCCGGTTCCCAACACCACCTTCGGTATGCTGTTCGCCTGCTGGGCAATCGTGATCGTGCTGCTGGCCATGGTCGTCGTATTCATGCGGGCCAAGAAAAAAGATTACGCCCTGGCCGTTCTGCCGCTGACACTGGTACCCTTCGCCCATATTATCAGCGGCGTCATATCCCGGTTCCTGGATTCCCTTATCTTCCTGAGCTTCACCCAAATCCGTGTCCTCATCGATCTCACGGCGGCGCTTTTTTCCTGTCTTTTGCTGGGCTTTTCCTCACGCGGCATCCCCGAGAAACGCAACCGGCGTCTGTTTACCATTTTCTGCGCTGGGTTTACCATCCTGCTGATCTGGGTTCTCGTTTACAATACCCTGTCGGCTTCTTCTCTCTAGCGGCGCGTCAGGCTGACATTGCTGACAATAAAGGAGAAAAAGCGGAGCCCGCTGTGCAGAAAGCCGCAGGGGGTTTGTGATCCGTGTTTTTTTAGGACATACGTCTCCCAAACCCCTTTTATCAGTAAAAATAGCGGAAACACGGTGTGTTTCCGCTATTTTTCAGGTGCAGGGGGATTCGCGCGGCCACCGGTCCACCGCGAACCGGTGGCCCTGTCCGGCCTCTTGCCCACCGCCTTTTTTATCGGACGCGCATGTCCACGCCTTGATTCTCCCGGCTTTCCGGGGTATAATGGACACACGATGAAAGGGGCCGTTGCCGTGTCGGATTTTCTCAAACGTACCTGGGCCGAGATCGATCTCGACGCTCTGCAGGACAATTATCGGGCCATTGCTTCCTCCCTTACGGGAAACAGCCGGGTGATGGCTGTGGTCAAGGCAGACGCCTATGGCCACGGGGCCGGGCAGACGGCCCGCACCCTCCGGGAGGCCGGAGCCACTTGGTTCGGCGTATCCAATCTGGACGAGGCCATGCAGATCCGGTCGGCCGGTATCACTGAACCTATCCTGATTTTCGCCTATACCCCCCCTTCTGAGGCGGCGAATCTCGCCCGGCTCGGCATTTCCCAGACCGTACTCAACGGGGAATATGCCACCGAGTTGGACGAGGCCGCCGCCGCCGCGGGGGTAACGGTACGGATCCACGTCAAAATCGACACCGGCATGTCCCGGGTCGGCCTGCCCTATCACAGCGAGAGACAAGACCGGGCGGTCCTGCGGGAGATTGAACGGATCTACGCCCTTCCCCATCTCGTCGGCGAAGGGGCTTTCACCCATTTTGCCTCGGCGGATGAGGAGGACGACGGCGGCTATACCCGGCTGCAGTTTTCGCGGTTTATGGAGGCACTGTCCCTGCTCGAGCAGCGGGGGGTGGCGTTCCCGCTCCGCCATTGCTGCAACAGCGCGGGGCTGATGCGCTATCCGGACATGCACCTCGATCTGGTGCGGCCGGGCATCATTCTGTACGGCCTCGCTCCGGCCGCCTGGATGCAGGGAATGCTGCCGCTTCGCCCTGCTATGGAGCTCAAGACCGTGGTATCCATGGTCAAGTCTGTGCCGGCCGGTACGCCTGTGAGCTATGGGCGGACCTTTACGGCCGCAAAAGATATGCGGCTCGCCACCGTGCCGGTGGGGTATGCGGACGGTTACGCCCGGGTGCTCTCCAACCGCGCCTATATGCTGCTGTGCGGCAAAAGGGCGCCGGTCGTGGGCCGGGTGTGCATGGACCAGTGCATGCTGGATGTCACCGCCATCCCCGAGGCGAGGGAAGGCATGACCGTGACGGCCTTCGGAAAAGACGGCGGCGCCGTGCTCCCGGTGGAGACGCTTGCGGAACTCGGAGGCACCATCCATTATGAGACCATTTGTTTGATCGGCAAGCGGGTCCCCCGGGTGTTTCGCCAAAACGGCGAGATAGCCGGGCGGCTCAACTATATTCTGCCGGAACGGTAATCCCGGCATCCGGACGTTCAAACAAGGAGGAGGAGGCGGTATGCCCCAATTTGTTCCCACCGTCCCCCGGCGGGAGATGGCGGTCGACGCCATCGTGACGGTGCATTATTTTGAATACGCCAAAAACTATGTCTTTGAAGGAGAAAAACACGATTTTTGGGAACTGCTCTACGTGGACAAGGGCGAGGTCGAAGTGATGGCGGACAGCACCGGCTACCGGCTGCGGCAGGGGGACATGATTTTCCATAAACCGGACGAGTTCCACAACGTCTTCGCCAACGGCGTGGTCGCCCCCAACCTCGTGGTGGTGTCCTTCGTCTGCCGTTCGGCGGCCATGAGTTATTTCGAGGGCAAGATTCTGCGGCTGGACGGGGACGAACGGGCACTGCTCTCCCGTTTGGTTGCGGAGGCGCGGGACGCGTTCGCCTCCCCTCTTGACGATCCCCGGACCGTCCAGATGGTCCGGGCGTCTTCAAGCGCCTTCGGCAGCGAGCAGATGGTGGTTTCCCTCCTCGAGCAGATGCTCATCCGGATGGTCCGCCGGGGGGCTGAGCAGGCGCGGGAGGTGAAAGTCTCCTCCTCGGTCAAGCGCCGCTCTGACCACGACCTTGCCGAACGGGTGATTGCGTATATGGAGGACAATCTCTGCAGCGGGCTTTCTTTCGCCCAGGTCTGCCGGTTTTCCGCCCAGAGTGCCACCAACCTCAAAACCATCTTCAAGGCCGCAACCGGCATGGGGGTGATGGAATATTACCGCATGCTCAAAATCGAATACGCCAAACGGCTGTTGAGGGAGGGCAGCGGCAACATCACCCAGATCGCCGACCGGCTCGGCTACGCGTCGGTACATTATTTCTCCCGCCACTTCAAGCAGGCTACCGGCATGACTCCCAGCGAATATACCCAGTCCATCCAGGCCAAATAGCATGGCGGCAGATGACGGAAAACGGCTCGGGCCATGAAGCCCGTCCAGCGTGCCGAACTTTTTTCGGCACGCTGCCGGACAAAGGCCATCAGACCGCGGCGCCTCGCAAGTTCGGCCTGCTCTCTTTGTCCCCCACCAGTTATAAATGCATTCATGCCCTCTTGTCGCTTAAACGGTTAAATAGCACTTGGCCGTAGTGTCAATTTTTCAAATTTTCCCCTCTTTTTGAACAAACGGAGGGCGGCGGACAGATCTGTCCGCCGCCCTCCGTTTTGGTTTATCCCGGTGAAAATGCCGGGGAGATTCTCCCGAGTCGAAACCGGCTCTGGTCATGGGATCATCGGCGGCTGTCGAGCAGAGGCCCCGCCGCGTCGATTTCCGGTGTCAAACCCGCTCGCCCAGCAGATCCCAGTCGAGGCAATCGGTAATCCGTACCCGGATCAGATCCCCAGGGGCCACGCGGGTTTTCGTCGTAAAAAAGACCTTGCCGTCGATGTCGGGCGCGTCCGCTGCGCTCCGGCCGAACCAGCATTCCGCGTACCGGTCGAAGCTTTCGACCAACACATCCAGGGTTTTCCCCAACTGCGCCTGGTTATACGCATCGGCGATCCGCTCCTGCGTCTGCATGACGATATCCCGGCGGCGGCTTTTGACCGTCTCCGGAATCTGCCCCGGCATCGAGGCCGCCGGCGTCCCCTCTTCGCTGGAAAAAGCAAAACAGCCGAGCCGCTCAAAGCGGAGTTCCTTGATAAAGGCGCACAGCTCCTCAAAATCCGCCTCCGTTTCTCCCGGAAAGCCGACGAGGATAGTGGTGCGCAGAACCACTCCCGGGAGCGCCTCCCGGATTCGGCCGAACAGCGCTGTCAAACTCTCCCGATCGCCCGGGCGGTTCATCGCGCGCAGAACCCGGCCGCTGCAATGCTGCAGCGGCACATCGAGATACCGCAAAACCTTGGGCTGCCGCCGCATGACGGAGAGCAGCTCGTCGGTAATATGTTCCGGATAACAGTAGAGCAGCCGGATCCAACGCAGGCCATCCACGGCGCACAGCCGCTCCAACAGCTCGGGAAGCAGGGAACGGCCGGCGAGATCCTGTCCATACATGGTCGTGTCCTGCGCCACCAGAACCAGCTCCCGGACACCTTGTGCGGCCAGCCCCTCCGCCTCCCGGACAAGGGCGTCCATCTCACGGCTGCGCAAATCGCCCCGGATCAGCGGAATCGCACAATAGGCGCAGCGGTTGTTGCAGCCGTCCGCGATCCGCATATAGGCAAAAAAGGAGGGGGTGGTGAGCAGGCGGGGGCCATCCAGCACCCACCGGCAACGGTCGGGGAAGGATACGGCTTTGCCGCCGGAGAGGACGGTATCCACCGCCTCCACGATATCCGCGTTGGCGCCCAGTCCCAGCACGCCGTCGCATTCGGGCAGCTCCCGGGCCAATTCGTCCTGATACCGCTGGGCCAGGCAACCGGTGACGACGATGCCCCGGATCTGGCCTTCCTTTTTCAGCTGGGCGAACTCCAGAATATTGTCGATGGCTTCCTTTTTCGCATCCTCGATAAACCCGCAGGTATTGACCACCACCACGTCCGCGAGGCCGCTTTCCGCCGTGATCTCATAGCCCGCGTCCCGCAGCCGGGCCAGCATCAGCTCGGCGTCCATCTGGTTTTTCGGGCAGCCCAGAGACACCATGCCCACCTTGCCCGCTCGTTTTGCCATGTGTTTGTCCGCCTTTCCCCCGGCGGCAGCCGGGACCGGTCAGTCCTCCTCCGGGAGGTCCGCCTCCGCCTGCGCAAACGCATAGCGGATATCCTCATACGAAAAGCCCTGCCGTGCCAGCGCTGCGGCAGTCCGGCGCCGGCCGTCGGCGTCGCGGAGCTTATTATAGTATTTTTTTCGCAGCAATGCAAGGGCGAGGTCGGCATCCGCCGTACCCATCCCGTCCACCGCCGCCTCCGCCAGCTCCCGACCGATCCCCCGGCCGCACAGCTCCTGCACCGCCCGGCGGCGGGGATAAAGGCGCCGGATATACTCCCCTGCCAGCCTCGCCGCATAGGCCTCGTCATCGACGAGGCCCAGTTCCTCCATGCGCTGGACCGTCTCCGCGGCCGCCTCGTCCCGTTCAGGATGCCGGCGACCTCTTTCACGGGACAGCCGGTCGAAAAGCTCCTTCTTGGAATAGTCCCGCCGAGACAAGAGAAACAGCGCTTTCTCCTTCGCGCGCGTCCGGCGGGAACGGGCCAACAGCGCTTCCAGCCCCTCTTCCGAAAGAGAGGAGCCGATCCCGCAGGACGACTCCTCCCAGACCCGCCGGTCGATCCGGACATCCTCCGCGCCGTCCAGCACAAGGCAAACCTGATGCCCGCGTTCCTGCCGCACCTCGATGATCCGTATCATACCGCTTATTCATCCACCACGATGTCAATTTTGCTCTTGGCGCCCGAGGAGGTATACTTGGCGGCCGCTTCCAGGGGGATCTCCACCGGCGCGCGTTCCTCCCGCGGGGCCCGGGCGGCGGCAGTCTGCCTTTGAAATTCCTGCCGCACGAGCGCTTCGATTTCGGCCGCCAGCTCGCGGTGCTCCCGAAGATAGTCCTTGAGCTTGTCCCGGCCCTGGCAGAGGCGTTCCTCTTTATAGGAAAACCAGGAGCCCGATTTCTGGACAATCTCAAATTTGACGGCCAGGTCGATCAGCTCCCCTTCCCGGGAGATCCCCTGCCCGTAAATCACGTCGAACTCCGCCTCCTTGAAAGGAGGCGCGACCTTGTTTTTGACCACCCGGACCCGGGTATGGGACCCGACGGCTTCCCCGCCGTTTTTGAGGGTCTCGGTCCGGCGGACGTCCAGCCGGACCGACGCGTAATATTTCAGGGCATTTCCGCCGGCCGTCACCTCGGGATTGCCGTAGACCACGCCCACTTTCAGGCGGAGCTGATTGATAAACACCGCGATACAGTTGGTTTTCCCGACGGCGCCGGCGAGCTTACGCATCGCCTGGGACATCAGCCGGGCCTGCAGGCCGACGTGGCTGTCCCCCATCTCTCCCTCGATCTCAGCCCGGGGAACCAGGGCCGCGACCGAATCCACCACCACGATATCAATGGCACCCGAACGGATGAGCGCTTCGGCGATTTCAAGCGCTTGCTCGCCGGTGTCGGGCTGGGACACCAGCAGGGAATCCACATCCACCCCGAGGGCTTTTGCGTATACCGGGTCGAGGGCGTGCTCGACGTCGATGAACGCGGCTTCGCCCCCCATTTTCTGCGCCTCGGCCACCGCGTGGAGGGCGAGGGTGGTTTTACCCGATGCCTCCGGGCCATAGATCTCCACAATCCGGCCACGGGGCAGGCCGCCGATGCCGAGGGCGGCGTCCAAGGTCATGGAACCGGTGGGGATGCAATCCACATTCATCCCCACGTTCTCACCCAGGCGCATCACCGCACCTTTTCCATAATTCTTCTCGATCTGGGCGAGCGCCGCCTCCAACGCTTTATGCTTATTATCCGTCTGGCTATCCTTCGCCTTATCCGACGCTTTTTTCTTGTCTTCGGCCATATCTGCGCCCTCGCTTTCCACATCTGCCGGCAGCAGGCCGGCCTTTTGCGTCTCACTTCTCTGATTATAGACGATGCGGAGTGGAAAAGCAAGGGGATTTCGGCAAATTTCAAACATTTGTTCTGAATTGTGGACGACACTCACGTTTTTCCGTTCACGGCATATACTGGGCGTGTACGGTCATCAAAACGATTCGCACGTTTCATCATCAAAGGAGGCCATTCACTTGAAAATGAAGAAATTCGGGAAGCTGCTCGGCGGCATCCTGCTGTGTGCCGCTCTTCTGACGGCCACAGCCATGACCGCTTTTGCACTCCCACCGGTCGAAGGACCCCAATATGACGGCATTGACATCAGCCGCTGGCAAGGCGGCAGCATTGATTTTGCCAGAGTCAAGGAAGCAGGCTACGGCATCGTGTATATCCGCGCGGGGGGCGGCGGCGATTACACCGATCCCGACTTTGAGCGCAACTACACCGAGGCCAAGGCGGCCGGCATGCAAATCGGGTTTTACTACTATGTCGACACTGAAAACGAGACCGAGGCCGGCGAGCAGGCGGCGCACTTCGCCTCGCTGGTGCGGGATAAGGAACCCGACTGCCGTCCGGCTATGGAATTCGTCATAGACGGCCTTGACAACGCCACGGTAAACAGGCTGGCCCTGGCCTTCCTGCAAAGGGCGGAGGAGCTATCCGGATTTGCCATGTGCGTTTACACCAACGCCTATAACGCCGGCAATGTCTACAGCGGTGCCATCACCGCCTATCCGCTGTGGATCGCGGAATACGATGTGGAGCGTCCCTCCGACATCGGCACCTGGACCGCCTGGGCCGGATGGCAGTACGACGCGTCCGCCAGCGTGCCCGGCGTCGACGGCAACGTGGACCGGGACATCTTTACGAACGGCATCTTCCTGCCCGAAACGCCGCCCGCGTCGTCCGACGCGTCCGCTCCCGCAACGGGACGCACTGCCCTCGTTTGGATTCCCGCCGCACTGATCGGCTGCACACTGGCAGCCTTCTGCCTGGTCCGCCGCAAAAAGACGGCCTGATCCGCCGTTCTTTAGACAGGGGCCCCCGTGAGAGCGGGGGCCCTTGAGATTTGCCTAGAGCCGGATCAAGTCCTTTTCGAAGGTATATACCCGTCTTTTCTGGCCGTCTCCCCCCATCCGCTCGCCGCATTCCCGAACGATATAGCCGCAGCTCCGGTAGAGGCGGCGCGCGGGCAGGTTGTCTTCCGTGGTATGGAGGCGGACCCGGGCTTTCCCCTTTGAGCGGATGGTCTCTTCCGCGAACGTCACCACATATCTTCCGACGCCCTGCCGTCGATATCCCTCATCCACCACCAGCATGCTGATCCAGGACAGGGTGGGATCCAACAGTCCGTTCACCCGCAGCCAGGCGGCCGGCATCCCGCCTACAGAGAGGATGTAATTCCGTTCATCGGGATCGCCCGCCGACAGAACCTTTCTCCACTCCGGAAGCGATATGGGCGGTCCGTGCAGCCGCTCCCGGCTCTGGGTATAAAGCCGGTCGAGCCAGACAGCGTGGCCGGGCGATGCCGGGTCTGCGCGAACCGGCAAGGACCGGGCCGTTTCGGACGGCCAGTTTCCAATACCCATTTCGTAAATAGACAGCCCGTTTTCCGGCGACCGCTCTCCCGTGTTTTGAAAGCCGATCCACTCCCAAAACGGTTTTCCCGTCACCGGATCGGCCGTCAGATAGAGGCGTTTTACGCCGTGGGACGCGAAAAGACCGTGAAGCCGCCGGAACATCGCCGTCCCGTACCCTTGCCGCCGGTATGCCGGAATGACATAAAATTCCATGATATAGCCGTAGCCCGGCTTTATAAAGCCTTTGTGTTCCGGATGATCCACCTTGCCGTACCAAAACCCCACGAGGGAATCGCCGTCGTAGCAGAGCTCCAGATGCCGGTCATGAGGCCCCTGCATGCTCAGGATGCTGCGCGTTACGTTTCTCAAAAATTCCGGATCCGTATGCCGGCCCTGGTGACGGTCGAGTTCCCGGAAGTACGGAACCATCAGGCTCTCGAACCGCCGCCTGTCCTCCTCATGGCCCCGCCGAAGCTGGATAAACGTCAAATCGTTCATGTTGTGCCCTCTTTCCTCTTATTTTGGGATATGCAAAACCGCTCCTGATAAAATCAGGAGCGGTTCGGCTATCCGCGTAAAAAAGGGCTATCCAGCGGACAAAACGACGCTTGATTTTATCAGTATCGGCTGGGTCATTTCGTCCGCCTCCTCTCGTTTTTATGTGGTAATTATAATATGGATTCCTGATCAGTGCAACCCCCGGGGGCCCCGGGCCCCCTTGTCGTATATCGTCTGTACAGGCAACATCGTACCCGCCGATTTTCATAAAGAGAAAATCGGCCAATTACCTGGGGTTCAGGGGTTATGCCCCTGACGCTTCTTTCCCCGTTCCTACTCGATTAGCCTAGGGCAAATGCGGAAGCATTTGCGAGGGCCGGGGCAGGCCAGGTATGATTTCGACGGCGTTCGACCCGGCCTTCTTGTCGACAAGAAAGAGGGTGCCGAAGCACAGATCGTGCTTTATGGCATGAGCGCGTTTAAAATATAGTCGCATCGTGTAAGCGGGCAGATCGCCATACCCGTCTTTTTCAGGTTTGGCCTGAGGGCCACCTTCTTTCTTCGCACGAAGAAAGAAGGCAAAGACGTGCCAAGGGGTTACCCCTTGGAGCCCCGGGTGACTAGCCGGTTTTCTCTTAATGAAAACCGGCAATAGCCTCACCACCCGATCCCACTATATACAGAAAGGGGTTGCGGCCCCAGGGCTTGGGGTTGCTGTCTTTTTTCGGCCCCGCGCCCAATCGAGCCCCGGGGGCCCCGGGCCCCCTTGTTGTATAGGCGTCGGTTCAGGAGATGCCGTACCCGCCGGTTTTCCTGAAAAGAAAACCGGCCGACCATCCGGGGTGCTTAGGGGGGCACCCCCTAAGCGTCTCTTTGCGTCCTTTCTCCACGCGGAGAAAGGACGTGGCCGCGCAACCGATCTCCTTTTTAGAAGGACTGCGTTTTTATGCGCGGACAAACCACAATGCTCGTCTTTTTCAGGTCTGGCCTGAGGGCCACCTACTTTCTTCACACGAAGAAAGTAGGCAAAGACGTGCCAAGGGGAGTTTCCTTGGAGCCCCGGATGGTTTTGATTTTTAGGGCCATTGTGGGACACCACAATGGCGGGTGACCGGCCCCAATGCCCGCCGGTTTAGAGTGTCTTTCAGGGGCCGGCCTGGGGTTCTCTCTATGAAAATCGACTCGGACGCCGACACCTGAACCGGCCTCTATACAGAAAGGGGGCCCGGAGTTTCCGGATAATTTCTCCTCTCTGTCCTATGCGCGGAATCTTTATGTCAGGAAATTTTTTCCTTTGTTCCTGCATAACCCAATCTGTTCCGTCCATACTCTGAGTATCCGGCGGCGGGACACGCCGCCAACCCGAGAAAGGCGGGATCTCAAATGCGCAAATGGATCAAGGCACTGGCCTGCGGGCTGGTTTTAACGCTACTGCTGTCTCTGTGCGGTTTCCCATGGGGCTTCGCCGAAGACTGCGGAGAAATCCGCCAAAAGGTGGTCCGTCTGCATGTGCTCGCCAATTCCGACTCCGAAGGGGACCAGGCCCTCAAGCTGCGGGTACGGGACACCGTCACCGAAACCGCCGCCGGGCTATTCGACACGGCCGGCGACGCGGGCGAGGCGCTGGAGGTTGCGGAAGACCAGCTTCCGGCTCTCCTGGCGGCGGCTCAGCAGCGGGTGTATGACGAAGGCTATGACTATCCGGTAAACGCCGAACTGACCCGGATGTACTTTACCACCCGCACCTACGACACGGGCACCCTGCCGGCGGGCATGTACGACGCGGTGCGGATCACCATCGGCGAGGGCGCCGGAAAAAACTGGTGGTGCGTGGTCTTCCCGCCCATCTGCGTGCCGGCCGCGGCGGAACACAAGGATTTGTCCGACGTACTCGATGAAGACCAGGTGGATATCGTCACACAGCCGCAGAAATACGAGGTCAAGTTCAAAATCGTGGAATGGTGGGAAGGGCTGAGCCATCGGCTGGGCGAGTGGTTCGGCGGCGGGGAGGCATCGTCCGAGCCGGCATCCTCCGATGCGGAAGAGGCCTGAAACGGGCCGGGGAACCGGACGATCGTCTGCGTTATAAAAAAGCGGTGAAAATGGTAATCGGACAACACGGTATCGGCGAAAAACGACAGGAAGGCCCCGCGTGGATTACGCGGGGCCTTTCATGCTTGACGGCAGATCTCCGCCTGGGTTCTTCACCGATGATGTATCCGCTCTTTCTCCCGGCCCTTTTTCACGGGGGAAAGATGTGGTATACTGGAAGAATCGAGTGAGATAAACGGAGGGGACGATTATGACCTACACCGAAGCCTTGGCCTATATCGACGCGTTGAAGCCGGGGGGAATGAAGCCCGGCCTTGCCCGGATGGAGCGGGGGCTTTCTCTCCTGGGCCGGCCCCAGGACAAGCTCCGGGTAATCCACATCGCCGGCACCAACGGCAAGGGTTCGACGGCACGGATGATCCAGGCGATGGCGACGGCGAACGGCTTGAAAACCGGCCTGTTCACCTCTCCGGCCGTGACGGGGGTGCGGGATACCATCCAGATCGACGCCAATCCCATTTCGGAAGCGGCTTTCGCCGCCCTGACCGGAGAACTTGCGGCTCTGGCTCCCGCCATGGGGGAGGCGGGGGAACTGTCCGAATTCGAGCTGCTCACCACCATGGCGATCACCTGGTTTGCCCGGGAAAAGACGGATCTGTGCGTGATCGAATGCGGTCTCGGCGGGCGGGGGGACGCGACGGATGTATTCGACCATCCTGTGGCCGCGGTGCTGACCCCGGTCAGCCTCGACCACACGGCTGTTTTGGGGCATTCCGTCGAGGAGATCGCCCGGGCCAAATGCGGTATCCTGCGGCCCGGCTGCGGCGTAGTCTGTTCCCCCGGGCAGCCGGAGGAGGCGCTCGGGGTGCTGCTGGAAGAGGCGGCCGGCATGGGGCTTACCGTCCATGTCCCCGGTGCCGCCGCGGCGCCGATTCGGGAGTGTACGCCGGGACGCTTGGTTTTTGAATGGGAAGGGGCGCCGGTGTCCCTATCCCTGACCGGAGCCTTCCAGAGGGACAACGCCCTGACGGCCCTCGGCGTCATGCGGCTGCTGGAAACCAAGGGTTTCCCCTTTGACCGGGCAAAGGCGGTGGAGGCGCTCGAAGGTATCCGGATGCCCTGCCGGCAGGAGGTGCTCCGCCGCCATCCTCTCCGGATGCTGGACGGGGCCCACAATCCCCACGGTATCCGGGCTTTGACGGAGACACTCCTGACGGTTCCGGAGGAGGAACGCGTCCCGCTGACCCTGCTGTGGGGGATGCTGCGGGACAAGGACGTCCGCGCCTGCGTCTCCCTGCTCGCCCCTCTGGCGGCACGGGCGGTGTGCTGTGCCCCGGACAATCCACGGGCCATGCCGGGGGAGGCGCTCGCCGCCCTTTTCCGTGAAGCCGGGGTGGAGGCCGTATCCGCGGACAACCCGGAACAGGCGCTCGTCCTGGCACGGGAGGAGGCGGGAGAGGGGCCCCTCCTGGTGGGCGGATCCTTCTTTCTCGCGTCGGTGATCCGCCCCTTTTTGACAAAAGAATAGGAAAACCGCCCGGATCCCGGCACAGCTTCCGGAATTCGACGGCGGGATTCTCATGCATCGAGCGGGACAAGCCCTTATCATGGAAACATGACGGGGGCTTGTTTTTTTTGCGGGTTTTTTGCCCGGTTCCCGGACTTCCAACAGGCAGGAGGAATGGACATGGTGATTCGCATGGATGCATCGCCCTCCGGCGTGACCATATGGCTCTCGGGCGAGCTGGACCATCACGCGGCCCGCTCCCTGCGGGAGCAGATCGACGGCGCTGTGGACCGGACCGGCGCCAAACGGCTCCGGCTGGACTTCGAAGGGGTGACCTTCATGGACAGCTCGGGCATCGGGCTCGTCATGGGACGGTACCGGCTCATGCAGCTCGCCGGCGGACGGCTGAGCGTGACGGGCGCGTCGGAACGGATCCAGAAAATCATGCGGCTGGCGGGACTAGACCGGCTGCACATTTTAGAGGAGGCCGCGGCGGATGACGGCGGACAGAAGGAGGATTCCCATGAAGCCCATCAATGAGATGAAAGTGACCTTTCCCAGCCGCTCCGCGAACGAGGGGTTTGCCCGTGCCGTGGTGGCGTCTTTTTTGTCCCAGCTCGATCCCGCCGTGGACGAACTGAGCGACCTGCGCACCGCCGTGAGCGAGGCGGTGACCAACTGTATCGTGCACGCCTATCCCGATTCGATCGGGGACATCACGGTACAGATGAGGCTGTTTGAAAACGGGCGGACTGTGGTCAAGGTGCGGGACCGAGGCTGTGGGATCGAGGATGTGGAGCAGGCGATGGAGCCGCTGTTCACGACAGGGGGTGACGACCGTTCCGGCCTCGGCTTCTCGGTGATGGAAAGCTTCACCGACCGGCTGAAGGTAAGCTCCCGCAAAGGCAAAGGGACCGTGGTGACCATGGAAAAGTACATAGTGCTGCGGGAACGGCAGGCGAAGCTGCCTTGAGCGGACGGGAAGAGCGGATATGCGACAATATCGGCCTGGTACACGCCTGCGCCCGCCGGTTCATGGGCCGGGGCATCGAATATGACGACCTGTTTCAGTCGGGCTGCATGGGGCTGGTCAAGGCTGCGGACGGCTTCGATGAGGAACGGGGCCTCAAGTTCTCGACCTATGCCGTGCCGGTCATCCTGGGGGAAATCCGCCGTCTGTTCCGGGACGGCGGCACCGTCAAGGTAAGCCGTTCCCTCAAGGAACTCTCCCTGCGCGCCTCCAGGGAACGGGATGCCTTTACCGCGCGGGAAGGGCGGGAGCCGAGCGTCGGGGAGCTGGCCGACCTGCTCGGGGTGGAGCGGGAGCAGGCGGTAGAAGCGCTCGGCGCGTCGATGCCGGCCTTATCCCTGACCCGGGCGGGGGAGGAGGATGACAGGGAAGAGATCGATCTTCCGGTCACCCCGCCGGAGGAGGCGGTCACCGACCGGCTGGCCCTGCAGCAGGTGCTCGGGGAGCTGGAGCCCCGGGACCGGGCCCTCATCGTACTGCGGTATCTCAACCGCCACACCCAGCAGGCTACCGCCGAGAAGCTCGGCATGACCCAGGTACAGGTCTCCCGCCGGGAGCGGGTCATTCTCCAGGAGATGCGCAAACGTCTGACCGGATAAGGTGCGTCCATAGCCTTACATGACCGGACAAAAACAAGGGGCCCCAAGGCCCCTTGTTTTTGTCGTTTCCGGGGAGATCCTCCTTGACAAGAAAGTGACAGGGCAACCAGGGCGGCTGGACGGCGCGCGCCCGGGGCCGGTGATAACCCCAACCAGCACAAAACAGGGCGGAACCATAAAAGAGCGCGCACCGCTCACACTCCTTCCACATACACTGGAACGAAGGAGGTGACAAGCATGTTTTTCTTTGGTTCCAAAAGCCGCGCCTACCTGGGCGAACTGCTCAAAAGCAAACCGGCCGCCCGCGCGCAGCTCCGCGGGGACAAAAACCATCCCTCCCTTTCCGGAGAGGTGTCATTCTATCCCGTAAACGGCGGTGTCCTAGTGCTCACGGAGGTACACGGCCTTCCCATATCCGGCGACCGCTGCGCGGGGCGTTTTTTTGGATTCCATATCCATGAGGGCGGAAGCTGTACCGGATCGGAAGCGGATCCCTTCTCCGACGCGAAAGGCCATTTCAATCCGGGAAACTGCCCGCATCCCCAGCACGCGGGCGATCTGCCGCCCCTTTTCGGGGGAAAGGGAAACGCCTGGGGCGCGTTTCTGGCCAATCGATTCACGATCGACGAGATAATCGGGAGGACCGTGATCCTGCACAGCGACCCGGACGACTTTACCTCTCAGCCGGCGGGCAATGCCGGCAGCCGCCTGGCCTGCGGCGTCATCCGAAAGGTATAGCGGCTCTTCGCGCAAGGCACCCTGCCGCGCCATGTCCGAAGGCGGCGTTTGGAGCGGCTGTGCGCGGATATCGCCGTCTTACCCGCCCCGCCTCGGCAGCCTTCACCTCATACCTATTAGGACCGCCGCCGCTTCGTTCTTTTCAGCGGCGCCAATACGTCCGGCAATCCCTTGTCCGTTCCAGAAACCCATACTCGATGAGATAGCGGCGCAGGGTGACATAATCGTCAAAAATATCCCGCAGGATTCCATTGACCTCTTTTTCCGTATAGGTGCGTCCGGGTTCGAACTGTTCCACGATTTTTGTCAGGGCGACCACCTTGCGTTTTTCCTTGGCGGAAAAGACCCGCAGCTTCAGAGGCTCCAGGCTTTCGAACACGGCCGAGAGGATTTTCTCCCGCTCCTTGTCCGTGACGTCGAAGCGCTCGTCGAGGATCCGGACGGGCGGGGCCGGAAGGGTGCCCTCTTCCTGCGGGGATCTCCAGCCGATCGCCATTTCATAAAGCGCCAGATAAAGGCGGGCCCGCTTCGCCCGTTCGCGAAAGACGTGCTTCTGATGCCGCACGGTAGAGGGAGAGACCTCCAGCCTGTCCGCGATCTCGGCATCGGACAGCCCCTGCCGGAACAGGCCGAAGAGCTCTTTCTGGTTCTCGGTCAGCGGATTGTATTTGTTCTCCTGCCGGAGCAGGCGTTCAAACCGGTCGGGATGCTCTCCATCGAGATGCAGGAGGACGGCGCGGAACGCCTCGAAAAACCGCCCGCCGAAAGGGAACACCTCCCCCGCCTCAAAGGTTTTACCGCAGCAGATACAGGTATAGTTACCCGACTCCTTATCCACGCGATAGCCCTGCCGGAGTTCCTCGTATGTCATGTTTTCCGGCGGTGTAGCAATTGACATAAATCGTCATCTCGTTTCAAGTTATAATAAACATAATATAGTATAGTTTATTGTTTTTGTCAATTCTTTTTTAGATTATATAAAAAACCCTCGATCGGCAGAGGAGCCGTGTCGGAGAGCCTTGATTCTTTTCATCCCCCGTTGTATACTTTTCCCATGCACGATCCTCCGCCGTCTGGAGGGACGCGCGGCAGGCCGCCTACCGGCGGCGGGATCTGGCGGACCAAAGCAAGCCGGCTAGACGGCCATCCCTGCGGTATGGGGCCTGGTCAACATAAGGGGACATGGACATGAAAAATAAGACGCTCAACATCATCGGCATATGCGGGACTGGACTCGGCATAGTCATCGCCTGGTGCGTGCGCTGCGCTATGTATTTTTTCCATGACCATAGACCGCTGAACTTTCTGCCTGTTTTGCTGATCCAGGCGGCTGCTCTTGCGCTGTTTCTCGTCATGTGGCGGGTAAAGCTGCCCGCCTGGGTCTCCGTTGTCTCCCTGGCCGCCGGAGGGCTCGGTTTGGTTCTGTCCCTTGTCGTCGCCATCGTCAACCTACCCAACCTCCCCCATTTCGGCAACAACCTGTTGGAGATGCTGCCTGTTCTGGTTCTCGGTACGGCGGCGGCCGCACTCTATCTGCTATACGACCGGCTGAAGGCCAGCCGCGCGGCACGCTTCGCGGCGCTCTCCATTGCCGGAGGCGTAGCCGCCGCCGCGATTGGCCTGACTCTCCCCGGCTATCTCACGACAGGAGCCGTGGTGTTCGATACCGGCGGCCAATACACCGTGGAGTTTCTCTCCAACCGCCGCGGGCTGGGATTTGTGGAGGTCACCAAAGATGGAAAGACCGAAACCTATTACCATGCCGCGCATGGAAAAAACGTTGCCCACACCACCATCCATCAGGTGGACATTCCGAAGGACGCCTTGCGGGGGGCCACCTACCGTGTGGGGGTAAAATCGGTTTTGTTTACCGTCAGCAACCATACCTTCTTCGGCAACACCGTGCACGGAAAGCCGACGCCGTTCAGGACGCCTGTTTCAGAGGAAGGCGGGACCTTTTTTACGGTTTCCGACATACATGCCCAGCCCGGCGGCGCCATTCACGCGGTATCGGCCCAATTCGACCGGCTGGATTTTATCGTATGCCTCGGGGACTGGCTGTCTTACGCGAGCAGCCGGTACGACCTATCCATGCTGGTGGATTTCATGGCCGAGGTCAGCCGGGGGGGAGCTCCCGGTTGTGTATGTCCGCGGAAACCATGAGCTTTTGGGAGAGGAAGCGGAACGCCTCCAGGCGTATATCCCGACGCCCAACGGCGAATTTTATTACACACTGGCATACAACAACGCCTATTTTCTGATAAACGACCTGGCCTTCAACAAAGCGGACGCCTATCCCGGCTTTTCGGGCCTTTCGGACGGGGAGAATTACCGGACGCACCAAACGGCCTTCGTCGAGCAGGCCGTCTCGGAGGCAGAGGCGGCGGAAGCAGCGTATTTCGTGCATCTTTCGCATATCCCCATCTCCACGGAAACGGTTCCTCTCAGGCAGAACCTAAAAGGGATCGTCGATCTTCTCAACGACGCGGCGGATGTCAGCATCTGCGGTCATACGCACCATTTCCGGGTTGAAAGCCCATCGGTGCGGGTCCATTTCCCCGTTGTACAGCAGGGGGGCAACCCGGATGCCGATCCCAGCCGTTATCTCGGCGCCGTTTTCACCCTGTCCGGCGGCCATATCACCGTGGAAAAAATCGATGCATCCGGCAATATACAGGAAAGGATCCCTTTGTCCTGATTGTTTTCCGGACACCCTTTCGGGTTTCCGTTTTGTCCCTTGGGACTCATTCATCCGGCAATCGGATTTAGGAAGGGCTCCCTCATAAAACAAACCCACCAGAGTGACTGGTGGGTTTGTTTTATGAGGGAGCTCTCCACATTCGCCTATGCTCAAACCCGATCCCCTATTTACGAGGTGTGGAGCGCATCGATCGGCTGGAGACGGGATGCCTTTGCAGCCGGATATCCGCCGAACAATACGCCGATCAGTGCACAAAAGGCAATTGCCGCGATGGCAACCGACCAGTTCATTGCAACAGCGGCTTTGGCTATTAGGTTATAGATCTCTATAATTGCTATAGAAAGTGCCAAGCCTATTAAACCGCCGAGCACTGAAAGAATACACGCCTCACATAGGAACTGAAGCATAATATGCTTTCTCTTTGCACCCACTGCTTTGCGGATGCCGATTTCACGGGTTCTCTCAGTAACCGACACCAGCATTATATTCATAATACCGATACCGCCTACAAGAAGAGAGATCGCGGCAATACCTGCAAGAAGCAAGGACATCGTATTTGTCACATCATCCATTGTGTCAAGTACATCGGACTGATTGCTTACATCATAGGCCTCTTCGTCACGGGTGGCCTGCAGTAAAAACATCTCAACACTGCTGATAGCTGCACTGACGGTGTTCTCACTTGCCGCCTTGATATAAAACCGGCTCACACCCGTCTGTCCGGTCATACGGGAAGCGGTGGAATAAGGAATTAAAATCTTATTGTCATCGCTTCCTGCGAGGCTCGAGCCTTGTTCCTCCAAAACGCCCACAACCTTATAGAGGCTATCGCCTACAATAATCGTGCCATTTACAGCATCCCAAGTTCCAAATAAATCCGTTGCAACTTCTGTACCGATTACACAAACCTTTGTATTCCACTCAACATCGGAGTCTACGATCTTTCTGCCACGCTGAATATCCATATCCTGAACGGTAAAGTAAGAAGGAGTCACGCCGACAACCGAGTAATTGCCTGTGTTGCTGTTTTTCTTAACCGTTTTGCTTGTGGATATGACAGGTGCAATGCCGCTGATGGTGGGATAGGAAGAAAGGCTTTCTACCGAATCTGCTGTAATCGAAACCTCCTCGCTCGAAATAGTTGCCGTAATCTGTTGCGAACCCATATCCGAAATACTGTCGGTAATGCCGCTTGCGGCTCCCTGAGTAATCGAAACGAGAATCACAACCGCCATTACACCGATAATGATGCCGAGCATTGTCAGAAAAGATCGCATTTTGTTATTAAAGATTGTCTTTAAGGAGAGCTTGACAATTTTCCAAGTCATTTATTTGCCCTCCTTATCGCTTAAAATGCCATCGTGGACGTATACTTTGCGACCCGCCTGATTGGCCACATTGATATCGTGGGTGATGAGGACAATGGTATGCCCGTCATTCCATAATCCTTTAATGATGTCCATAATTTCATTGCCGGAGGTGGAGTCCAAGTTGCCTGTCGGCTCGTCCGCAAGGATAATTGAAGGCTCACTTGCAAGAACTCTTGCTATCGCAACACGCTGTTGCTGACCGCCCGAAAGCTGCGACGGTTTATGGTGCATACGATCTTCTAACCCCACTTGCCCCAGTGTTTTCATCACTCGTTTGTGGCGCTCTGCCTGGGAGATCTTGTGATATAAAAGAGGCATTTCCACATTTTCATAAGCGGTTAGGTCAGGCAGCAGATGAAACTGCTGAAATATAAAGCCGATTTTGATACCTCGGATTTCACTGAGTTCGTCTTCAGTACAGCTATCTACATACTCGCCGTCAAGGATATAATCACCGCTGTCCGGGATATCAAGACAACCGATAATGTTCATTAGGGTTGATTTTCCGCTTCCCGACGGACCGAGGATAGAAACAAATTCGCGGGGCTTCACATGGAGGCTGACATTTTTGAGAACCGGCACATCAACCTCTCCCAATGTATAGGATTTGTATATGTGCTTTAGCCTTATCATCAGTGTCCCTCCTTAACCGCCGAATCCGCCAAATCCGCCGAATCCGCCGCCGCCTTGAGGCATTTGATTGGGATCAAAGTTTTCAAAGTCGAAATCACCGAAGTTCATTCCGCCGCCACCGCCGGGGAATCCACCCAGTCCACCCCTGCCGCCGTCTTCGCCTTCGTTGACGGAGCCGGTTAAGGTAGAAGTAATTTTGGTAATAACAATGAGGTCTCCCTCGGCAAGCTCATCGCTTTCAATAAGAATATACGTTCCGTCAGACATGCCGGTTTCAACGGTGACTCTCGTCAAATCGCTGACATCCATATCCCCTTCTTCATAAACAGTACCTACCTCCGCGCCGGAAGGAGCAAGATATACATAGTTGTCGTCACCGGAAGTCCTTACAGCATCAACGGGGACAAGCAAGCCTTCTCCACTATCCTCGATAACGATTTCCGCCGATGCGCTCATGCCTGGATAAACATCTTCAACATATTCTACAGCCGCCGTAATTTGGAACGCTACGGAACCGCCGCTTGAGGAGCCGTTATAAGAGATTTGGGTTACTTTTCCGGTATATTCTTCGCTGATCGCATCAATGGTAAAGGTGACGTCTTGTTCGAGTGCTACAGAAGAGATTTTCTGTTTCATCAACGGCGATTCCCATTGTAAATCCATCTTTGCCCATAACCATTGCCACAGAGCCGCCAACAGCCACTTCATCGCCAGCGGCGATAGGAAGTTCCAAAAGAATACCATCACAAGGGGCTGTGATTTCCTCATCGCCTATCACAGCGATTACAGCATCCTCAGTAACCTCATCCCCAACGGTAAAGTTGACTTCTTCCACCTCACCGCCTTTGGAAGATGTAAGTGTTTCCTTAGTAATGGGGGTGAGTGTTCCGCTTCCGCTGATAGTCTGTGTTACATTACCGTAGGCAACTTCATCCACGTTGTATGTGGTGATTCTCGTAACCGCTGCATTTCCGCCGAGTACTTTCGGCAAAATGATAACGGCGGCAATCACCACTGCCAGAGACACCGCTGTTACTACAATCGGCTTCGTATATTTAAATCCCTTGCTTTTAGCGGCGGTTTTTTGATTTGGTTTTACAGGTGTTTTCATGTTTTTTGTTTCCTTTCCAACATTTGATGCCGTGGTCGATTTGCCTTGCTTCCGCATAACAAGCTGATAATCGTGTTCCAGAGTAGTGATTAAAAACTGTGGGATATTTATCTTTGAAAACGGATTGCCGTTTGGGCTTTTGAACTCTGTTAACAGCCGGACTGATAAAGCAAAGCCAAGTCCTTTTATTTCGGGAGTATCCTGCGCTTTTGCCGATAATGACGAAATCCTGTTCTTGGCTTGCTCTAACGGCATCTCTGTTAGATTCGCGACTGCATGGGCACTTAAGCCGCCAAAGGTCGTCAAAAGATACATATACCGCTCCTCGTAATCAAGTTGTTTGATGCCGTTCACAAAGACGGTGTATTCTTTCGGGATAATGGGAGCAGGCAATGTTTCGTAGTTGTCATCGCTTTCAAGTTCATTTGACACGGCCTTGAGTATTTCCGCTGATACCAATACACCAAAGCTTTCTTTGGGCGGAGTGTCGGTATTGACCGTTTTGTCTATCGCGGCTTTCCAACTGTTGATAAGCAAGGGGGCTGCTTTTTTCACATCCTCTGTGATGTGGCAGCAGATAAACCACAATCTGCGCAGATCAAGCGTGTAAAGCTCCCGAAATGCTTTGATATTTCCACGCCTTAACTTGTAATGCAGATCATAATCCATCGTTTCATACCCCCTTTCTGACTCGTTGCTTGTTCTTCTTTATCCATTCATCACCCATCCCTTCGTGTAATACGCTATATATCATAGCAGGCCTCACTAAAGCGGCGCTAAAGACGAGTGTGAACTGCTTGTGAAAGAAAAAATGGCAAGAAACCGGCGATCATGCCGCAAATTTCTTGCCATTGAGTATTATTCTGTATTTACTTTAGTGTTACTTTGAAGCCGATATGATTCGAGTCTTTCCTGTAGGCAACAATGTCCCCCTTATGGTTTTTGGCAATGCCTTTCGCTATCGAAAGTCCAACGCCAAAGCTACCCGTAAAGGTTCTTGCTTTGTCTGCTCTGTAAAACCTGTCAAAGAGTTTTCCCAGTTCAACATTATCTACATTGCTGTATGTGTTTTCTACCGTGATAACCGGGGAATGACCTTTCGAATACACCGTTATATAAATCTGTCCCCCGGGGTCACAATATTTAATCGCGTTATCAAGAAGTATGGACATCAGCTTCCGGATCAGCCCCTCGTCTCCATTGTAAAGAATAAACGGCTCGATAGCGGTCATCAGATGCTTCTTCTTTTCCGCCGCAAGTCCCTCAAATTCCGAAACCGTATCGAATGCCATATTGCTTAAATCAAATTCAGCAACAGCAAGATTGGAGGTGTCCTCGTCCATTCGGGATAGAGTCACGAGCTGGTTGATAAGTAAACCCATACGTTCACCCTCGCTGCGAATATCATCAAGCCACTCGTTTTTACCGATTTCGGATTCAACAATGTCCACATTAGATAGTATCAAGGTAAGGGGTGTTTTTAATTCATGATTTGCATCGGTAACGAATTGCTTTTGTTTTTCATAACTTTCCGCAGCGGGTTTTACGGCTCGCTTCGATATAATAACAATAAGCAATAAAATAAAAATAAAGCTACCGACTAAAGCAAAGAACACCGAATACAGTAAACGATTGGTCATCCCTCTGTTCATCTCTCCGTTTACAAAGACCAACGATTTTCCATACTCTGTATCCAATACCCGGTATCGGTAATTGGATATCCAACCCCGTTCATCACCGCTGCTCAGCACCTTTTCCGCATATTCCCGGGCATCGTCTTTATCAACAGACGATATTCTGTCGGTATTTTCACGAATAATTTGATTATTATTATCTACCCAAACCGTGAAAAATCGTGTGCTGAACTGTGTTTCGGGGGTGAAAAAATTTTCTTGTTGAAAACCAACGGGTGCAGGCGGTCGTTCCAATTCATTAAAATCAGGGAAAACTCCGTCATTTTTTGAAATGACATTTGTCAGCATATCCATTGTATGATTGAGCTGCGAAGTGCTGGCAATATAAATCATTCCGAAAATAAGCGCAAAAACCACACTGACCGCAACAGCCGAAATGATAATAAACTTCTTCCGCAGGTTATAAATCATTGTTTATCCTCCAATATATAACCTGCGTTGCGAACAAAACGGATCTCAATCGGAGCATTTACAGCATCGATTTTTTTGCGCAGATTAGAGATATGCACCCATACTACGCTCGTATCCACATGGCTATCCCAGCCCCATATATGAGTAATGAACTGCTCGGTGGCGATAATGCTGTTCGGCTGTTGCATCATCATTTCCGCTATCTGAAATTCCTTCCCGCTGAGAGTCTGTGTTTTATTATCATATCCTAACTCATAGGTGGAACGGTTAAGTACAACATCGTTATAAGTCAGCAAATCCGGCACATAATTATCCTTGCGGCGAAGCATTGCACGAACACGGGCAAGCAACTCCGAAGTTGAAAATGGCTTCGGCAAATAATCATCTGCTCCTGCATCAAGCCCCTCTACTCGCTGTGATACTTCGGTACGGGCAGTGAGAAACAGCGCCGGTGTGGTCAATCCCCCTTTTCGTAAACGCTTTAACACTTCAATACAATGTATCAATTAATATCACTGGGTCCTGGCTTGCATAACTGATATGCTGCCAATAATTTTGTCTATCTATTTTATGAAGCGGTTGTTGATTAATGAATATATCACCTTTTTCATAAGGCAGTAATTTTGCCAATATTTTTATAAAAGTAGTTTTCCCACAACCCGACATACCTGCAAAAGCATAATATCCGGAGGTAAACTGTAAAGAGACATTTTTTAAAACATTTTCATTTTTGGTATATCCAAAATCTAGATTATTAATAGATACCATTTTAATATCATCATCTAGAATTTCCTGCTTTACATTTTCGTCAACTTCTTCTTTCAAAAATTCACTGATCGGTTTACTTTGTCCAGCAAGTGATTTCCAATTTGCAATCACATTGGGTATAGCAAATAAATTCGATGAAATTGTCGGAATTACAATGATCAATGCCAGTAAATCAGCCATTGTAGACATACCTTTTAATACATAAGTTCCCCCGATAAAAGAAACCAAAACTATCATAATCGTACTTCCAAAAGACGAAAAAAGTTCTGTAGAATTTGCAATTTTTTTAGTGCGCAACAGCATATTTAAAAAGCTTTGGCTTTCAATCAAATACGGCTCCGATGCTCGTTCCGGAATCAAAAATCTTGCTATTTCTCTGTTTTGTATCTGTTCCCAAAGTCGATTATATAATTTACCCTGACGAATACCGAATTCATTATATAAATTATTTAATCTCTGCAATGCACGATGCGAAAAAACAAGCATAATACCTGTTACCACTATTGACGTTAATAGTACGAGATAATTAAGTGTTATGGCATATATACATCCCGAAATAATCACTATTGCAGTTTGGTATGTAGAGAATACTAAATTTATACATGAAGTTACTGTTGATGGTACATTTTTTCTGATTTGGCCTAATGCGTCGTTTGCATTCAGCCAATATTTTTGCCTTTTGTATTTTTCATATAGCAAATCTTCACAATAAACTGTTGCTTTGCGTATTAAATTGAAATTTTGTGTTTTATTTAAAATCGAGCAAATAAAATTAGTTAAAATAATCGCTGCCAAGAATAACAACGAGTGTCCAAAATCTATTGTTGATTTATTTAAAATAGATTGTGTTATTCTACGAAATGTCTCAGCCATCAAAGCACCTGCTAGAATACCAGTAACGGTAATTATAATTACCAACATAGCTACATTCAGCCAATTTTCTTTAAATTGATTCAACATAATCTTATTAAATGCGTTGAGCTGATTTTTCGATGGTTGCATATTTTTTCCCCCATCAGCTATTATGAATTAAAAATCAATTGCAGTATTCATACTCCTAATCTTTAAGCTTTATTATCTCTGAAAACTTCGAAGTCTTCGACACGGTGATACTAACACAGTGTGCAGTTATATACTTCCAGTTCGAATCTCCCTCAAAATCTTATAGTGTGGAAATGATCAGAATAAACTTGGAGTACGATAGCCCTTATGCTTATTATAAAATACGCTTTGAATTTTCTGATATCCCCTTTATTTTTCACAACTTTTTGTTTTTTTAAACTATTATCAAAGCTTTATATTTAATATATTTGTGTTTTATGCCATAATATCATCAAACTCTGTATATGTCAATAAATTTATTGTATAGTATTCTGTCTGTTTCTATAAAAATATTTTAATCGAACTACATTCGTCATCCCTCTCCCTCGATGAGTTCCATTTTCATCTCTTTGCACAGCTTTTTTATGATCTCGATCACATCTTCCCTAAATGTTTTGTAGATCACTTTTCTTCGGTACTTTGGTGCGAATACCACGTGGTATTCGCACCGGTAACTGGAATGGGCTGTGTGTTTTACTTCGTTTTTCATCCTAGTAAAACCTCCTTGCTCTTTCGTGATGCGGCTGCCAAATCTCGATTGGTTGCACCGAGGTTTTATTTGCCAAGGCTTTTTTACCCCCCTGGTCTACCAGGGGGGCTCTTTGCTTAAGCGACAAAAAAGACCCTGCAAGGATTTCCTTGCAAGGTCTTTTTGCTATTTGCGTTGCCTCGGGTTTTGCTATCGGGTGTTGACCTAAAACAACCTTATTTCGCCGCTCTCTTTTCCTTGATGGCAGCCTGGGCGGCGGCCAAACGGGCGATCGGCACCCGGAAGGGGGAGCAGGAGACGTAGTTCAGGCCGATGTTGTGACAGAACTCGACGGAGGACGGATCACCGCCGTGCTCACCGCAGATGCCCAGCTTGATGTCGGGGCGGGTGGCGCGGCCCTTTTCGGCGGCCATCTCGACCAGAGCACCGACGCCGGTCTGATCCAGGCGGGCAAAAGGATCCGACTCGTAGATCTTGGCGTCGTAGTAGGCATCGAGGAACTTACCCGCATCGTCTCGGCTGAAGCCGAAGGTCATCTGGGTCAGGTCGTTGGTGCCGAAGGAGAAGAACTCGGCTTCGGTGGCGATCTGATCGGCAGTGACGGCCGCGCGGGGGATCTCGATCATGGTGCCCACGTGGTATTCCATCTTCACGCCGGCTTCCGCGATCAGGCGGTCGGCAGTGGAGGTGACGATATCCTTGACGAACTTCAGCTCCTTGACCTCGCCGACCAGCGGGATCATGATCTCGGGCACGATGTTCCAGCCGGGGTGCTTCCGATTGACATTGATCGCGGCGTTGATAACAGCCGTGGTCTGCATTTCGGCGATTTCCGGATAGGTGACGGCCAGGCGGCAGCCGCGGTGCCCCATCATCGGGTTGAACTCGTGCAGGGAGGCGATAACGCCCTTGAGATCCGCCACCGTGATGGACAGCTCGCCCGCGATGGAGGCGATATCCTCCTCCTTGGTGGGCAGGAACTCATGCAGCGGGGGATCCAGGTACCGGACGGTCATGGGCCGGCCTTCGAGGACCTCGTACATGGCCTCGAAATCCCCCTGCTGATAGGGCAGGAGCTTGGCAAGGGCTTTTTTGCGGGATTCCACATCCTTGGCGACGATCATCTCCCGCATCGACTGGATGCGGTCGGCCTCGAAGAACATATGCTCGGTCCGGCAGAGGCCGATGCCCTCAGCACCGAACTTGACAGCCTGGGCCGCGTCACGGGGATTATCGGCGTTGGTACGGACGTTCAGACGGCGGGCTTTGTCGGCCCAGCCCATATACCGGCCGAAATCGCCGGAGATGGAGGCTTCCACCGTGGCGATAGCCTCGCCGTAGATGTTGCCGGTGGAACCGTCGAGGGAGATATAATCGCCCTCCTTGATGGTCTTGCCGCCGAGGGTGAAGAGGCCGGCGTCCTCGTCAATCTTGATTTCACCGCAGCCCGAGACGCAGCAGGTGCCCATGCCGCGGGCCACGACCGCCGCGTGGGAGGTCATGCCGCCCCGGACGGTCAGGATGCCCTGGGACACGTCCATGCCCTCGATATCCTCGGGAGAGGTTTCGAGACGGACAAGAATGACCTTCTCGCCCCGGTCGGCCCATTCCTTGGCATCGCCGGCGGTGAAGACCACCCGGCCGCAGGCGGCGCCGGGGGAAGCCGGCAGGCCCTTGCCGATGGGAGAGGCTTTTTTGAGCGCTGCGGTGTCAAACTGGGGATGGAGCAGGGAATCGAGCTGTTTGGGCTCGACCCGCAGGACAGCTTCCTCCTCGTTGATCATGCCCTCGTCCACCAGGTCGACGGCAATCTTCAGGGCGGCAGCGGCGGTGCGCTTGCCATTGCGGGTCTGGAGCATAAAGAGCTTGCCGTCCTCGATGGTGAACTCCATATCCTGCATGTCCTTATAGTGGTTCTCGAGACGGTTGGCCACCTCGACAAACTGCTTGTACACCGCAGGCATATCCTGCTCCAGGGTCGCGATAGGGGACGGGGTGCGGATACCCGCGACGACGTCCTCGCCCTGGGCATTGATAAGGTATTCGCCGAACAGCTTTTTCTCACCGGTAGCGGCGTTGCGGGTAAAGGCCACGCCGGTGCCGGAATTCGGGCCGGTGTTGCCGAACACCATCATCTGCACATTGACGGCGGTGCCCCAGGAGTAGGGGATATCGTTCATCCGGCGGTAGTAGTTGGCACGGGGGTTGTCCCAGGAGCGGAACACGGCCTTGACGGCCTCCATGAGCTGGACTTTGGGGTCGGAGGGGAAATCCTCGCCCTTCTGCTCCTTGTAATAGGCCTTGAACCGGGCGGCCATCTTCTTCATATCGTCGGCGTCGAATTCGGTGTCGAGGCTTATCCCCTTCTCCTCTTTCATCTCGTCGATGATCTTCTCGAAGTCTTTTTTAGACAGCTCCATGACCACGTCGGAGAACATCTGGACAAAACGGCGATAGGAATCATAGGCAAACCGGGGGTTGTCGGTCTTCTTCGCCAGGCCCTCCACCACGGTGTCGTTGAGGCCGAGGTTGAGGATGGTGTCCATCATACCGGGCATGGAGGCGCGGGCGCCGGACCGGACCGACACGAGCAGGGGGTTGTCGAAATCCCCGAATTTTTTGCCGGCCTGCTTCTCCAGCTCCGCGAGGCCCGCATAGATCTGCTCCTCGATATCGGCGCCGATCTTTTTCCCATCGTCGTAATACCGGGTGCAGGCTTCGGTGGACACGGTGAAGCCGTACGGTACCGGCATGCCCAGGTTGGTCATTTCGGCGAGGTTTGCGCCTTTGCCGCCGAGCAGCTCCCGCATGGAGCCGTTACCCTCTTTGAACAGGTAAACGTACTTGTGACTCATCTTGTTAGCAACCTCCTACAGTTTTTACTGCCGTCCCACATAACATCCCTTGCTCAAAAGAACGCCCTTCGAGCAATAGGGGAAAGACCCCGCTTTCCACGTCCGGCAGAGTCATCTTGTATTATAACAAAGTTTTCCCCATTTTTCCAGAAGTTTGCAAAGTTTTTTACAGGTTTGGCCCTTTATACAGAGAACACACCGGTTTCACGGGATAGTCTGGTAAAATTCATGCAGGCTGCCCCTTGCAAACCGCCGCTTTCTTTGCCATAATACTGTTAGGATCTTTTTCCACAACGATACGCGGCTTGCGGGCACGCGTACCGCCCTCCTTTCGTGATGTTGTCCTTTCCAAATAAAGCCAGCCGGACATGCGCGGGACGGAAGCAGACGTGAAACGGAACGAGAAAGGATGATGGATCAATTATGAATTTTCATGGGAAGGATATCAAGGTCTTTGCCGCCAATTCCCACCCGGCCCTGGCCCGCCAGATCGCGGGAAACCTGGGCCTGCCGGTCGGAAAATCCGAGGTGACCACCTTCAGCGACGGGGAGATCGCGGTTTCCATCCATGAATCGGTCCGGGGTTCCGATGTGTTTGTCGTGCAGTCCACCAGCGCGCCGGTCAACAACCATCTGATGGAGCTGCTGATTATGATCGATGCCTTCAAGCGGGCATCGGCCGCTTCCATCACGGCGGTTATCCCTTACATGGGATATGCGCGCCAGGACCGCAAGGCCAAGGCGAGGGATCCCATCTCGGCCAAGCTGGTGGCCGACCTGATCTCCGCCGCCGGCGCCGACCGGGTCCTGACCATGGACCTGCACGCCCCCCAAATCCAGGGCTTTTTCAACATCCCGGTCGACAACCTGGTGGGCGCACCGATTCTCGCCAACCATTTCCGCACCGAGATCGGCGGCCAAAAGGACGAATACGTCGTTGTATCCCCCGATCTCGGTTCGGTCACCCGGGCCCGCAATTTCGCCGCCCGGCTGGACTGCCCCCTCGCCATCGTGGACAAGCGCCGCGCCCGTGCCAATGAATGCGAGGTCATGAACCTCATCGGGGACGTCCGGGGAAAATCGGTCATCTTGGTCGACGATATGATCGATACCGCCGGCACCCTATGCAACGCGGCCGCCGCGGTCCTGGAAAAGGGCGGGGCCACCCGGGTCATCGCCGCAGCCACCCACGGTGTGCTCTCCGGCCCCGCGCTCGAACGCCTGGAGAAAAGCCCCATCGAACAGGTCATCCTCCTCGACACCATCCGCCAGCCCGAAGAGCGCCGTTTGGACAAAATCCGGATTCTGCCGGTCGCCCCCGTCTTTTCCGAAGCCATCGAACGCATTTATGGAGACCGGCCGGTCTCCATCATGTTCAAATAGGTTCCTGCCATGCAATAGGGCCTCCCGCATCCGGGTGGCCCCGCTTTTCCGTTTTATCAAGCCACAGAAAGGTCGGACAGCATGTTTTTCCGCAAAAGCAGGCCCGCGAATCCCGGCCCGGTCGAGTTTCTCGTCGCCGGCCTGGGCAACCCGGGGAAACAGTATGAGGGAACCCGGCACAACGCCGGTTTTGCAGCGCTCGAGGCCCTGGCCGAAAAACTGGATGTACGAGTGGACCGGATCCGGTTCAAATCCTTTTGCGGCGAGGGCCGCATCGGAGATAAAAAGGTTCTGCTGCTGATGCCCCAGACCTTTATGAACGCGAGCGGCGAAGCGGTGCGGGACGCGATGCAGTTCTACAAACTCCCCCCCGAACGCTGCCTGATCCTGTTCGACGATATTTCCCTGCCGGTCGGTGCCATCCGGGTGCGGCGCAAAGGCAGCGACGGCGGGCAGAAGGGGATGCGCAGCATCATCACCCTCACCGGCAGCGACCTGTTTCCCCGCGTCAAAATCGGGATCGGCCAGAAGCCCCATCCCGACTATGATCTGGCCGCCTGGGTACTCTCTCATTTTTCCAAGGACGAGGCGCCCCGGATGCTGGAGGCCGCCCGCAGCGCCGCCGAGGCGGCCTGTCTGATCGTGGAGGACCGGATCGACGATGCGATGAACCGCTACTCCCAATAACCCCACAGAAAGGAGTGTCCGGACATGTCCACCACCCCCCGCAACCCCAAGACGCCGGAGGAAATCCACGCCCGCAACGCCAAGATCCGGCATCTGGTCTTCGATATGCTCTCCCCGGTCGTGGCCGCCCTGTTCTTTATCCTCTCCATCCTCTGGCCCCACACGATCTTCACCTGCATCGCCGGGGTGAGCATGGGGGTCGTCCTCATCCGGTTTGCCAATTCCCGCTATGATGGGGAGCAGGGACGCACCATTTCGGAACGCCTGGCCATGGCGGGTGGCATCGTGCTGATCCTGTTGGCCGCCGTCCGCCTGGTGTTCATGATCCTAGAGGCGCTGCACCTTCTCTCCTGGCCCCTGTGAGCCAGCCTCCCTATCTGCTTTATATAATCTCCCTTCAGTAGGCCTTTCGACAGGGCCGCGGAGACGTGAACACGCCCCTTCTTCGGCAGCTGCTCCTTTGCGGCGTTCGCTCTCCCCATCCCCTGTCCAAGGCCGGTTTCGTCGTGCCGGCCTCTTTTGTTTGTATACAAAATGTATTTTATAAAATATATTATACAAGGAGTCTCCTATGGGTATCATTGAAAAGGGACTGGCCGGGCTGCCGGCCTACCCCTCTCTGCTGAGCGACATCAAGGCCGGGCGGACGCCCGGCATGTTAACCGGGCTGGGCCATATCCACAAAGCCATGCTGATCCACGCCTTGCGCGCCGCACTAGACCGGCGGGTGTTCGTACTGGTTTCGGATGAGGCGGAGGGGAACCGGCTGTGCGAGGACATGAAGGCCCTGGGAGACGAGGCCCTTTTCCTTCCCGCCCGGGAGCTTTCCCTGCGGCGGGTGGAATCCACCTCGCGGGACTATGAACAGATGCGGCTGGGCATCCTCGCCCGCATGGCGGCGGGCGAAGGGGAGATCGTGGTCGCCTGTGTCGACGCCGCGGCCAGCTACACCCTGCCTCCCGACGTGCTGCAGGGCCGGACCCTTCGGCTCAAAACTGGGCTGGCCCTGCCGGTCCCCGACCTGGCAATGGCTCTTTCCGCCGCAGGCTATGAGCGGTGCGACCAGATCGAGGGCCCCGGCCAGTTTTCTGTTCGGGGCGGCATCGTGGATGTATACGCCGCCCAATGCTCCTCCCCCATCCGCATCGAACTGTGGGGGGATACAGTGGATACCCTGTCCTATTTCGACCTGCTCACCCAACGGCGGACCGACGCCATCGCCGCCGCCGACATACCGCCGGCGGCTGAGATCCTCTATGACGATGCGGAAGCCCTAGCCGGCCGGATCGAGGCGCTGGTGGCCCCCCTGCGGGGCAAAACGGCGGCGATTCAGCGGGAAACCCTGCTGGCCGACGCCGACCGGCTGCGGGGAGGCGGATGTCCCGCCTCGCTGGACAAATACATCCCCCTGATCTACCCCCGGCCTGCCACCGCGCTGGACTACGCCGGGGATTCCCTGCTGCTGGTATCGGAGGGCGTCAAGGTACGGGAACGGCTGCGCACCGCCCAATGGCAGCTCCAGGAGGACATCAAGACCCTACTCGAGGAGGGACAGCTCTGCCGCGGCCTTTCGGACTATATGCTGGACTGGTCCGGACTGGCCACCCTACTCGAACAGCGGGACACCGTCTTTCTCGAGGCCTTTGCCCGCTCCAGCCCGGATATAAAAATACACTCTTTGTATAATATAACAGCTCGTCAACTTCCTGTATGGTCCGGCGGACTGGAACTCCTCTGCGATGACCTGCGGGATATGCTGCACCGCAATATGGCCTGTGTGGTACTGGCCGGGGCGGAGGAAAAAAACGCCGAGACCCTGGCGGAGGATCTGCAGAAGCAGGGGCTGCCCGCCCTTTACGCCCCCTCCCCTGAGAAGCCGGTCAAGGGACGGATCCTGGTCATGCGGGGGGGGCTGTCGGCCGGCGCGGATTTCCCCGAGGCGGGCTTCGCGGTCGTCACCCACGGGCGGATCGCCTCCTACCGGCGGAAGAACCGGAGGCCGGGCCGAAACAAGGGGGCGGAGATCCACAGCCTCGCCGAGCTGGCGCCGGGGGATTACATCGTCCACGCCGCCCACGGCATCGGCCTGTACCAAGGCATCCAGCAGCTCGAGGTGCAGGGAGTGGTCAAGGATTACCTCAAGCTCCAGTATGACAAGGGCGATACCCTGTATGTCCCGGTCACCCAGCTCGACCTGGTCTCCAAATATATCGGCACCAAGGACGAGGTGAAGGTGAAGCTCCACCGTTTGGGCGGACAGGAATGGCAGAAGGCCAAATCCCGGGTGCGGGCGGCGGTCAAGGATATCGCCAAGGAGCTGATCCAGCTCTATTCCAAGCGGATGGCTACCCCCGGCTACGCCTTCGGCCCGGATACCGAATGGCAGTATGATTTCGAACGGCATTTCGAATATGAGGAGACCGAAGACCAGCTCCGCTGCATCGACGAGATCAAGGGGGACATGGAACGCCCGATCCCGATGGATCGGCTGCTCTGCGGGGACGTGGGCTTCGGCAAAACCGAGGTAGCGCTGCGAGCCGCCTTCAAATGCGTGTCCGAGAGCAAGCAGTGCGTGCTGCTCGTCCCCACCACCATCCTCGCCTTCCAGCATTACAACACCATCGCCCGCCGGTTCGAGGGTTTTCCCGTCCAGGTGGAGATGCTCTCCCGGTTCCGTACGCCCAAAGAACAGGAGGACATCCTCCGCCGCACCGCCAGAGGGGAAATCGACATCCTGGTGGGGACTCACCGGATGCTCTCGAAGGACGTGAAATTCCACGATCTCGGCCTATTCATCGTGGACGAGGAGCAGCGGTTCGGGGTGGCGCAGAAGGAACGGATCAAGGAATTGGCCCCCAACATCGATGTCCTCACCCTCTCCGCCACCCCCATCCCCCGCACCCTGAACATGGCCATGAGCGGCATCCGGGACATGTCGGTCATCGAGGAGGCACCCCAGGACCGCCGGCCCGTCCAGACCTATGTCCTCGAGCACGACAACGGCATCGTCACCGACGCCATCCGGCGGGAGCTTCGCCGGGGCGGGCAAGTTTATTATCTGCACAACCGGGTGGAATCCATCGAACGCTGTGCCGCCGGCATCCAGATGCGGATCCCCGAGGCCAGGGTCGCCTTCGCCCACGGCAAGATGAGCGAGGACGAGATGTCGGAGATCTGGCGTCAGGTGCTGGAGCATGAGGTGGATGTCCTCGTGTGCACCACCATCATCGAAACCGGTGTGGACGTGCCCAACGTCAACACCCTCATTATTGAAAACGCCGACCGGTTCGGCCTGTCCCAGCTCCATCAGCTCCGGGGCCGGGTGGGACGATCCTCTCGCCGCGCCTTCGCGTTTTTGACCTTTGTGCGGGGCAAGGTCCTGTCCGACGTCGCCTCCAAACGGCTCGAGGCCATCCGGGAATTCACCGAGTTCGGCGCCGGCTTTAAAATCGCCATGCGGGACATGGAGATCCGCGGGGCCGGTAACCTCCTGGGCGCACAGCAGCACGGGCATATGGAGGCGGTGGGATACGAGATGTATCTGAAGCTCCTGGCCGATGCCGTAAACGAGGAAAAGGGCATCCCTGCCTCCCGTCAGGAAGAGGAATGCCTCGTCGACCTGCCCGTCACCGCCCATATTCCGGAGGCCTATATTTCTTCCAACGCCCAGCGGTTGGATGTGTACCGCCGTATCGCGGATATCCGGACTGAGGAGGACTCCCTCGACGTGTACGACGAACTCATCGACCGGTTCGGAGAACCGCCGGAGGCGGTGCAGGGCCTCATTGACGTGGCCCTGCTGCGGAACATGGCGGCCCGGCTCGGTATTTATGAGATCAAACAGCAGGCCGATACCCTCCTGCTCTATCAGCGCAAACTGGATCTGCAAGCCGGTTCCCGGATGTCCGCCGCCCTCAAGGGCCGGGTGATGATTAACGCCGGGCCGAAACCTTATTTTGCGGTCAAGGTGAAGAAAGGGCTGACCTCCCTCGACGCCCTGCGGGAGGCCCTGCAGGCCGGACTCGAAGAAGATGAGGGCTGAGAGGAGGCGTCCCGCACCATCGGGTAAGCGGCCGTTCGATGGCATCCGGCCGGATTTCCGCAATTTTTATCAAGCCTCCGCCGCCATTTCCGGTATACTGGGGGTATGGGTTTATAGTCACCCGCCATTGTGGTGTCCCACAATGACCCTGAAAATCAAAATACCGGGGGTTCCAAGGGGGAATCCCCCTAAGCACCCCGGATGGTCGGCCGGTTTTCTTTTCAGGAAAACCGGCGGGGACGTTGACTCTTGAACCAACGCTATACAAGGAGGGGGCCTGGGGCCCCCGGGGTAGGGTGGGTGCGAGACTGAAAAAATACAGCAACCCCATCCCCGGGGCCGTAGCCCCTTTTTATATAAGCGGGGTCAGGTGGCGGCGTCCGAGTCGATTTTCATAAAGAGAAAATCGACAGGACCACCTGGGGGTTCAGGGGGCATCGCCCCCTGACGGTTCTTTCCCCCCTTTCTTGTCGCCAAGAAAGGGGGTGGCCCTCAGGCCAAACCTGAAAAAACGGGTATTGTGGGTTGTCCTCGCATAAAGAACGCAGTCCTACTAAAAAAGCCATGATGCGCGGCCACCCTCTTTTGCCCGAGCTTCAGCTCGTAGCGACAAAAGGATGCAAAAGCGCCGCCGGGATTCCCCCGGACCCCGGGTGGTCGGCCGGTTTTCTTTTCAGGAAAACCGGCGGTGACGCGGCTGCCTGAACCAACGAAAAAAGGGGCGGCGGCTCCGGGATTGGGGGGAATCTATGGAGTATCAAGACCACATTGCCCGCGTGCTGGCCTACATCGAAGCCAATTTGACCGCCGAGCTCCCGCTGGCCGCCCTGGCCCGGGTGGCCGGATATTCCGAGTACCATTTTCTGCGGGTGTTCAAGGAGGTGTGCCGTCTCACACCCGCCGATTACATCCGGAAACGCCGCCTGTCCGAGATCGCGCGCGAGGCAGCGGACAGCGGCCGCCCCATCTCCAGCATCGCCTTTGCGTACGGATTCAATTCCAAGGAGAACTTCACCCGGGCGTTCAAGACCGAGCACTGCGTCTCCCCCACGGCATATCGGACCGCCGGAAACAGCCTGAAGCTCTATCCCCCCATCTGTTTGGAGGCGCCTCCCCTTGCGCTCGAACCCGTCATCCGTACGTTGGAAGGCTTCGAACTGACGGCCTATCCCTGCGGCGAGGAGTACCCGCCCAGCTTCTGGAACCAATACAACTGCGAAAAACGGTCCTTGCGGCTGTCCGGCGGCAAGCCCTGTGAGGACTACGGCGTCTGCCTGTGGAATGAAGACCGGGGCCGGCTGGACTACTGGATCGGCATCCGCTCCGAGGACGCGGCAGGCGAAACGGACGGAACGGTCTCCCTTGCCGTTCCGGGCGGAACCTACGCGGAATTTACCACCCCCGCCGCCACCCATTTCGATTTTGTGGATACCATCCACCGCACCTGGGACGCTATCCACTCCGTCTGGCTGCCGGACAGCGGGTATGTCTATACAGGCGGGTACCAATGCGAGCACTACCTCGAACAGAGCCGGACATTCCGCGAAACCATCCTCGTCCCCATCGAAAGGAGAAAACCCGGATGAAAACATTAAACGTCACCTGGGACGGCATCCAGGATCCCACGGGATATCTGTTTTCCTTTGCCAAGTCCCTCTCCTGCGCCGTCAAGCACAGCCCCTGGCCGGAATACGCCGAGGATATCGTGGCCACATCCGGCTTCGCCTTCCGGATGTGGGTGACACCGGATTTATGCCCGTCCGCCACCAGCATCTGGGAGTTCCGGATGCAGAAGCCCTGGGTGGAAAACGGCGGGTTCACCGCCGAGTATGTCGAGCGGCTGTGGGGGGTGGAAGCCGAACAGGAGGAGGCCCGCCGCCGGGAAGCGGTGGAGACGGTCAAACGCTCCATCGACCGCGGCATCCCCGCCGTTTCCTGGGACATCGGGGTGCCGGAATGGGGCCTGATTACCGGTTATGACGACGCAGCCGCGGCCTTCGCGACCCTCTCGATCACAGGGGAAGGGGAGATGCCCTATACCCTTTTGGGTAAACGGGAGCTGCCGATTCTGTCGGTACTCACCCTATGCGGCAGGACCGGAAAACCGGAGGAGGCGGTCCTGCGCGATACCATGCACCTCGCGGTCTCCCATCTCGGGGGCGAGGAATGGTGTGAAAACGCCAAAGGCCTGGACGCCTATCCCGCGCTCATCCGGCAGTTCGAGACGGATTTCCGCCCGGATCTCTCCTGGAACCAGGAGTATTTCCTCGGCACCTACGGAGCACTCAAATACTATGCCTGGCGGTATTTCGACAAAATGGGGCAGGCGGCTCTCGCCGCCGGCTACAAACGCATATACGAGGCCTGGCTCGAGGCCTTTCAGACCAAAACCGGGCAGGACTGTACCCGGCCGGAGGTGCGGGAGCGGATCGCGGCCCTGCTGAAATCGGCCGAAAGGGAGGAACGGCAGGCGTACGAGCGGATGCTCGAGCAGACGGCGCGAGCCTTATAATAAGCGGTTCGACCCAAAAACAGGGGGTGCGGAATGGACAAACCCTATTATCTGGCATATGAGGAGCGGTATCAGACGGCATTTGCCGCCGGGATCGACTACTGGGGGCATGATCCCGGCGATACCACTCTGGCGGAGGCCCTCGACGGCTGGGTAAGGGCAAACCGGCTTTCCGGCAGGCGTGTCATCGAATTTGCCTGCGGAGAGGGCGCCGCGGGTATTCTCTTGTCCCGGCTCGGTTGCCGGTACCTGGGGGTGGACATCGCCCCGTCGGCCGTCGAAAAAACGAAACAGCGTTTGGCCGGTTTCCAAAACGCGCAGATCCGCCTGCTGGACATGGTGACGCAGGCCGCCGGCGACGAGTACGACGCCGCGCTCGATTGCAGCGGCCTGCACATGCTCGTGACCGACCAGGACCGGCGGGCGTATCTCCGAAACGCGTTCCACTCCTTGAAGCCCGGCGCCCCCATGCTGTTTTCCTTTCTCACCGCCGAAAAGAAAGAAACGCCGGAGCCATACGACTGGGGCTCCCACGCAGAAAACCACCGCCCACGCTTTCGCGTGGGCGGTGGTTTTTATAACAGCTTATTTCACCAATTCGATGATCGCCATCTCGGCGGCGTCGCCGCGGCGGGCGCCGGTCTTGATGATCCGGGTATAGCCGCCGTTCCGGTCGGCATATTTCGGCGCGATTTCGTCGAACAGCTTTTTGGCCACGCTCTCCTTGGTGACAAACGAGAAGACGAGGCGCTTATTGGCTAGGGTCGGATCCTTGGCAATGGTGATCATTTTCTCGGTCATGGACCGGACTTCCTTGGCACGGGTGACGGTGGTCTCGATCCGGCCTTTCTCCAGCAGGAAGGTCACCATGGCTCTGAGCATCGCCAGACGGGAGGCCGTCGGCCTGCCGAGCTTTCTGGTTCCGGGCATATGATTCACTCCTTTTCCATCGGTTGGCGGCCCTTTGTTTCCGGGCCGCCTATGCCCTTTTCAGCGGGCGTTGGCGTTATTCCTCTTCGTCGTACAGGCTGAAGCCCAGCGACGCCAGTTTATTGATGACCTCTTCCAGGGACTTGCGGCCCAGGTTGCGCACCTTCATCATATCGTCCTCAGACTTGCTGATCAAGTCCTCGACGGTGTTGATTCCGGCCCGTTTCAGGCAGTTGAAGGAGCGGACCGACAGATCGAGCTCCTCGATCGTCATTTCCAGCACCTTTTCCTTGCCCTTGTCGTCCTTCTCCACCATGATGGAATCGCCGGCATAGGCCTCGCCGGACAGATCCACAAACAGGTTCAGGTGCTCGGTGAGCACTTTGGCGCCGAGGGACACCGCTTCCTTGGCGGAAATGGTGCCGTTGGTCCAGACCTCCAGCGTCAGCTTGTCATAGTCGGTGATCTGGCCCACACGGGTGTTCTCGACGGTGTAATTCACCTTCTGCACCGGGGTGTAGATCGAATCGACCGGGATCAGGCCGATAACGGGCTGCATCTGCTGCTTGTTCCTCTCGGCCGGGACGTACCCGCGGCCTTTGTCGAGGGTGATTTCCATATACAGCTTGGCGCCGTCGCCTAGGGTGGCGATATGCATGTCCGGTTCGAGGATCTCGACCTCACTGTCGCACTTGACCGAACCGGCGGTGACTTCCCCCGGGCCCTCGGCCTCGACATAGACGACCTTGGGGCCGTCGCCGTTGATGCGGGCGGTCAGGCCCTTGATGTTGAGGATGATCTCGGTCACATCCTCTTTGACTCCCTCGATGGTGGAAAACTCATGCAGGATCCCGTCGATTTTCACCGAAGTGACCGCCACGCCGGGCAGGGAGGACAGCAGCACGCGGCGCAGACTGTTTCCCAGGGTGGTGCCGTAGCCTCTCTCGAGCGGTTCCACAACGAACTTGCCGTAGGTGCCGTTCGAGGCGAGGTCCTGCGCTTCGATTCTGGGCTTCTCAATCTCAATCATGCAAAACCCTCCTTGTAGAAACGGAGCACGTCTCCCCCGGCAGAGCCGGGAAAGGGGCGTCCGGATAAAATATCGGAAAAAGGGGCAGAGGGGACCCGGCAAAACGCCGGGCAGCGCCTCTTATTTCGAGTACAACTCGACGATGAGGGTTTCTTCGATCGGAAGCTCGATGTCCTCGCGGGCAGGGGCCGCAACGATTTTAGCCTCGAGAGTGTCGCGGTTGAGATCCAGCCACTTCGGCACCGGACGGGAGCTGTTGGCTTCCAGGATGCTCTTGATGCTGCCGAGGGAGCGGCTGCCGTCCTTGACCGCCACCACCTGGCCCGGGCGGGTCAGATAGGAGGGGATATTGACCTTGCGGCCGCCGACGGTGAAATGCCCCTGGGTGACGAGCTGACGGGCCTGGGCGCGGGAGCTCGCGAAGCCGAGACGGTAGACGACGTTGTCCAGGCGGGATTCGAGCAGGCGGAGCAGGTTTTCACCCGTCACGCCCGGCATCTTGGTCGCCAGTTCAAAATAATGGTGGAACTGGTTTTCCAGCACCCCGTAATACCGCTTGGCATACTGCTTGGTCCGCAGCTGGCGGCCGTATTCGGACGCTTTCCGGTTACGCGCCTGGCCGTGCTGGCCGGGGGCGTAGGAGCGGCGGTCGACGGAGCACTTCTTGGTATAGCAGCGCTCACCCTTCAGAAACAATTTCTGACCTTCACGGCGGCAGAGCCTGCACACCGGGCCGGTATATCTAGCCATATTGGTTGCACCTCCTGTAGTCGGTTAAACGCGTCTTCTTTTGGGAGGACGGCATCCGTTGTGGGGGATCGGGGTCACGTCTTTGATCATGGTGACCTCGAGTCCGGCGGTCTGCAGGGCACGGATGGCAGCCTCACGGCCGGCGCCGGGGCCCTTGACGAACACTTCCACGGTTTTCAGCCCGTGCTCCATCGCCGCGTGGGCGGCGGTCTCCGCCGCGGTCTGGGCGGCAAAAGGCGTGGATTTCCGGGAGCCGCGGAACCCGAGCTCGCCGGAGCTCGCCCAGGACAGGGCGTTGCCCTGCGTATCCGTGATGGTCACGATGGTATTGTTGAACGTGGACTGGATATGCGCGGCGCCACGCTCGATGTTTTTGCGTTCCTTGCGGCGGCGGGTGGTCGCACCCTTGCGCGCCGTGGTCTTGGCAGCAGCCATTCTTATCCCTCCTGCTTACTTCTTCTTGTTGGCGATCGTCTTGCGGGGGCCCTTGCGGGTACGGGCATTGGTCTTGGACCGCTGGCCGCGCACCGGCAGGCTCTTGCGGTGACGGACACCGCGGTAGCTGCCGATTTCGATCAGGCGCTTGATATCGAACGCGATATCGCGGCGCAGGTCGCCTTCCACGGTGTAGTGATGGTCGATATATTCCCGCAGCTTGGACACATCGTCCTCGGTCAGGTCCCGCACACGGATGTCGGGGCTCACGCCGGTCGCCTTGAGAATCTCGTTGGAGGAACGGCGGCCGATGCCGTAAATATAGGTCAGGCCGATTTCCACGCGTTTGTCTCTGGGCAGGTCAACACCAGCTATACGTGCCATAGATTATCCTTCCTTTCGAATGAACGCGCCCGCATCAGCCCTGGCGCTGCTTGTGCTTCGGATTTTCGCAAATGACCATAACGCGGCCCTTGCGTTTGATGATCTTACACTTTTCGCAGATTTTCTTGACAGAAGGCCGGACTTTCATGAACAAAACCTCCTTCGCGCCGACGGCGCCGTTGAATGACAAGTACGATTCGGGTTCCGCTTTTTTGCGGAAACAGGCCCGTGTTTATTTGGTACGCCAGGTGATCCGGCCCTTGGTCAGATCATAAGGGGACATTTCCACCGTCACCTTGTCGCCCGGCAGGATCCGGATGAAGTTCATCCGCAGCTTGCCGGAGATGTGCGCCAGGATCTGGTGGCCGTTCGCGAGCTGCACCTGGAATGTGGCGTTGGGCAGCGCTTCCACGACGGTCCCTTCCAGTTCGATCACGTCCGCTTTGGACATGTACATACCTCCCACTTGTGACAGTCGCATCCGCCGGTCAGGTGCCGGCCGGCCCAAACAGGGCGGCCAGGGCGCGGCGGAGCTCACGGTTGGTTGCCATTGATCCTTCGGTCAGCGTGGCGGCCGGAGCCGCCAGATGCCGCGGATTCTTACGTTTGGGGCGTTCCAGGGGGCGTTCCCGGCCATTGGCCAGGTAGATGCCGTCCTGCCCGACGCGGACGACCGCGAGGGGTAGGCCCTTATCCTTGCCGGCCAGCGACACCGTGGCGTCGCCCCGCCGGAAGGGGCGTTTCTCTTCCATGCCCGTCCCCCTCAGGCCACCGTCAGGATGACGGGGCCGTCCCGGGTGATGGCGACGGTGTGCTCGAAATGGGCCGAGAGCTTGCCGTCGCTGGTCACAGTCGTCCAGCCGTCCCCGAGGATTTTCACTTCATGGGTACCGGCGTTGATCATCGGTTCAATGGCGATTGTCATGCCCGGAAGCAGCCGTGGGCCGCGGCCGGGAGTACCAAAATTGGGAACACTGGGGTCTTCATGCAGGTTCGTGCCTACTCCGTGGCCGACGAACTGCCGTACCACCGAGTAACCACGCACCTCGACATACCGCTGGACGGCGGCGCCGATATCGCCGACCCGGCCGCCTGCGACAGCGGCCCGGATGCCCTCGTACAGGCTTTCCCTGGTCGCGTCGAGCAGCGCCTGCGCCTGCGGGGAGATGCTTCCCGCCGCGAAGGTGGCCGCGTTATCGCCGTGATAACCGTTCAGATACGCGCCCACATCCACGCTGACGATGTCGCCCTCATGGATGACGCGTTTGCCGGGTATGCCATGGATGACCGTTTCATTGACAGAGATGCAGGCGCTGGCGGGGAATCCGCCGTAACCGAGGAAAGAGGGCTTGGCCCCCTGGCTCTCGATATACCCGCGGATGACGCGGTCAATCTCGCCGGTGGTGACCCCCGGCTGGACCGCTTCTCCTGCCAGTTTGAGCGCCCTGGCCGAGATGACGCACGCCTCTTTCATCAGCGCGAGTTCCCGGCTGTTCTTGATGGCGATCATGATTACGCCTCGATCGCGGCGAGAGTCAGGCGGGTGGTATCGGCCACTTCCTCCTGCCCTTCCACGATAGTCAGCTTGCCGGCCGCCGCGTAATAGCTCTTGAGCGGCTCGGTCTGCTCATGATAGACATGCAGGCGTTCCCGCACGGTGTCGGGATGGTCGTCCTTGCGCTGAACAAGGGTGTCGCCGCAACGGTCGCAGACACCCTCCACCGCCGGCCGTTTGTAGTCGACGTGGTAGGTGGATCCGCAGCCGGGGCAGGCACGGCGGCCCGATACGCGCCGGGCAATCGTCTCGTCGTCTACCTCGATATCGATGACGCGGTCGATGACGATGCCCATGCGGTCAAGCGCCTCGGCCTGGGGGATGGTGCGGGGAAAACCATCGAGGATGAAGCCGTCCGCGCAGTCGGGCTGCGCGAGGCGTTCCTTGATGATGCCGATGACCACCTCGTCGGGGACGAGCTTGCCGGCATCCACATACTCCTTGGCTTTCCGCCCCATCTCCGTGCCGCTTTTCAGCGCTTCACGGATCATATTGCCCGTGGAAATGGTGGGGATTTTGAGGGTTTCGCTGATCACTTCAGCCTGTGTGCCCTTACCGGCGCCGGGAGCGCCGAGCAGAATCAGGTTCATCCAGAAGTTCCTCCTATCCGGGTATAGCGCAGCGAAACGGCCGGGACGGGAGGCGGCCCGTCAAAGGCCGGTCCTCCGTCTTGCCGTATTGCCCGCCTTATTCCAGGAATCCCTTGTAATGGCGCATCATCATCTGGCTCTCGATCTGCTGGGTCGTTTCCAAAGCCACGCCCACCACGATCATGATGGAGGTGCCGCCCAGGGTCAGGCCGTAGAAGCCGCTGAACTTGCCGAAAAGGCTCGGGAACAGCGCGACAATGCCCAGGAACAGCGCGCCCACCAGGCAGACCTTGTGGATGACGCGCTTGATATAATCCGTGGTGGGCTTGCCGGGGCGATAGCCCGGGATGGCGCCCGAATTCTTACGGAGATTATTGGACATCTCCAGCGGATTATACTGGATGGTCACATAGAAGAACGCAAATCCGATGATCAGCAGGAAATAGAGGACAATGTAGACCCAGCTGTCCTGACGGAACCAGCTGAGGAACATCTTCCAGAAGCCCCCCTCCGGCTCCTTGAAGAAGCTCGCGATGATCGCGGGCAGGGAGACGATGGAAGAGGCCAGGATGATGGGCATGACGCCCGACATGTTGACCTTGATGGGGATATAGGTGTTCTGGCCGCCGTACATCTTCCGGCCGACAACCCGTTTGGCATACTGTACCGGGATGCGCCGCTCGGCGTCGGTCATGAACACGATGAACCCGATCATGGCCAGGAAAATCACCAGCACGATGGGCACGAGGATGATGTTCTTGATCCCCACGCTGCTGTCCTGACTCAGCATCAGAATGCCGCCGTCGTAGAACCAGTCCCACAGGGTGTTGATGCCGCTGGGGATCCGGGAGAGGATGCCCGCGAAGAGCAGGATCGAGATACCGTTGCCGATGCCCTTCTCGTTGATCTGTTCGCCGAGCCACATCATCAGCGCGGAGCCGGCGGTGAAAACGAGCACCATGACAATCGCGGCGAACCACATGCCGAAGCCGCTCTCGGCTTCCGGAACCAGGGCGTTATACTTATTCCTTACCATGAAGTAATAGGCAACGCCCAACATCAGGCCGAGCCCCACCGTCACATACCGCGTGATCTGCCCGAGCTTTTTCCGGCCGGCCTCGCCGTCCTTGGCCATCCGCTCGAGGGGCGGCAGAGCGACGGTGAGCAACTGGATGATGATGCTCGCGTTGATATACGGGGTGATGGACAGGGCGAAGATGCTCGCGTCCGAGAAGCCGCCGCCCGACATCATGGACAGGAAATCCATAAAGTTGGCGGTGTTGTTTTCCTTGGCCGTTGCCGCCGCGAGGCCGATCGCGTCCGCGAGGGCGCCGGTATCCACAAAGGGCACCGCGATGGCGGAACCGATGCGGAAAATCAGGATGATGAACAGGGTGTAAAAGATCTTTTTGCGCAGATCGACAATCTTCCATGCATTCCGTAAGGTCTGAAACATGTCAGATCACCTCAGCCTTTCCGCCGGCCGCCTCGATCTTCTCCTTGGCCGCTTTCGAATAGGCTGCCGCCTTGACCGTGATCTTTTTGGTCAGTTCGCCGTCCCCGAGGACTTTCACACCGTCGTACGCCTTTTTGACCAGCCCCGCCTTCTTCAAGGCGTCGAGATCCACCTCGGCGCCGTCTTCAAACACGTTCAGGGCCGCCACGTTCACATTCGCGTAGGTCGTCGCGAAAATGTTGACAAAGCCTCTTTTGGGCACCCGTCTTTGCAGGGGCATCTGGCCGCCTTCAAAGCCGATCCGCATGCCACGGCCCGCACGGGCCTTCTGGCCCTTGTGGCCCTTGCCGGCGGTTTTGCCCTGTCCGGATCCGTGGCCCCGGCCGATCCTCTTATCCGCATGGGTGGATCCGGGAGCCGGCGATAGCTCTTGCAGCTTCATAGTTCGCACCTCCTTGCTCGGTTATTTTACGCTTCGGTTACCTCGATGAGGTGGATGATCTTCGCGACTTTGCCGTTGGTCGCGTCATTGACGGGCTGGCTCACGGTGTCGCCGATCTTGCGCAGCCCCAGAGAATTCGCCGTCGCGATCTGATCCTTTTTGCGGCCGATCAGGCTGCGGACCAGTTTGATCTGCAGGACGTTCTCTTTCGCTTTTTTAGCCATGGGTACCATCCCTTCCGTTATCCGGCCGGCCGGCCGTTCAACCTAAGATTTCCTTGGCGGTCCGGCCGCGCACGGCCGCCGCTTCCTCTGCGGTGCGAAGCTGGCGCAGGCCGTCCATGGCGGCGCTGACCACGTTGCAGGGATTGTTGGAACGGAGAGCCTTGGTACGGATATCCTTGATGCCGGCCGCTTCCACAACGGCACGCACCGCACCGCCGGCGATAACGCCGGTACCGGGAGCGGCGGGCTTCATCAGTACGCGGCCGGCCCCGAAGGCGCCGATGACCTCGTGAGGAATGGTGCTGCCCTTCAGGGAAACCTTCACGAGATGCTTTTTCGCATCCTCGATGCCCTTACGGATCGCGTCCGGGACCTCGCCGGCTTTCCCGAGACCGAAGCCCACGGTGCCTTTACCGTCGCCCACGACCACCAGCGCGGCGAATTTGAAGATCCGTCCGCCTTTGACGGTCTTGCTGACACGGTTGATCGCCACGATATGCTCTTTGAATTCGGTGTCTTTCTCTTTCGCGTCAAATCTGGCCAAAGTATTTCCTCCCTTTCCTTAGAACTTGAGGCCGCCCTCGCGGGCGCCTTCGGCCAACTCCTGAACGCGGCCGTGATAGATATATCCGCCCCGGTCGAAAACGACATCGACGATGCCTTTATCCGCCGCGCGTTTCGCGATCATGGTACCGACCTTACGGGCCGCTTCCTTATTGCCGCCGCCCATTCCGAAATCCTTTTCGACGCTCGACGCCGCCGCCAGCGTGACTCCCTTGGCGTCGTCGATCAGCTGGGCATAGATGTGGTTCAGGGAGCGGAACACACACAGGCGGGGCCGCTCGGCTGTGCCCGAGATCTTGCCGCGCACGCGGACATGGCGGTGCAGACGGGCCTTGTTGCTGTCTTTTTTACTCACCATGAGGCTTCACTCCTTCCTACTTCTTGCCCTTGCCGCCGGTCTTGCCTTCCTTGCGGCGCACGACCTCATCGGCATATTTGATACCCTTGCCCTTGAAGGGTTCCGGCGGCCTCTTCTCGCGGACCTCGGCGGCGAACTGGCCGACGAGCTGCTTGTCGGGGCCGGAAATGACGATCTTATTGGGGCCCGGGACATCGATCGTGATCCCGGGGATCTCGCTGACCGTTACCTGATGGCTGTACCCGAGGTTCATCACCAGGTCCTTGCCCTGTTTGGCGACACGGTAGCCGACGCCGTTGACGTCCAGCTCTTTTTTGAAGCCTTCGGTCACGCCCACCACCATGTTGTTCAGCAGGGACCGGGTCAGGCCGTGCAGGGCGCGGTTTTCCTTTTCATCGTCCGGACGGGTCACGAGGACCTCGTTCCCCTCGACCGTGACGGCCATGTTGGGATGGACTTTCTGGGTCAGGGTGCCTTTCGGGCCCTTGACCGTGGCGACGCCGTCGGCAAATTTGAAATCGACGCCGGCGGGGATGGCAATGGGTTTGCGTCCAATTCTCGACATTCTTCTCCGCCCCCCTTACCAGACAAACGCCAGGACTTCGCCGCCCACGTGCTCTTTACGGGCGCGCTTGTCGGTCATGACGCCCTTCGAGGTGGACACAATGGCGGTACCGATGCCCCGCAGGACCTTCGGCATGTCCTCACTGCTGGAATAAATACGCAGGCCGGGCTTGGATACCCGCCGCAGACCCAGAAGGACCGGGGACTTGGAAGGCCCCTGGTACTTCAGGACAACGCGGATGATGCCCTGCTTGCCGTCTTCGATCACTTGAAAGCTTTTTACATATCCCTCGTCAACAAGAATCTGGGCAATAGCCTTCTTCATGTTGGAAGCGGGGATATCCACCGAGTCGTGCTTGGCCGAGTTGGCATTCCGAATCCTCGTCAGCATGTCGGCGATGGTGTCGGTGATTTGCATTCCGTCAACCTCCTTTAGCTATTGCTTACCAGCTGGCCTTTCTCACGCCGGGGATCTCGCCGCGGTAGGCGAGTTCCCGGAAGCAGATACGGCAGACGCCGTACTTGCGCAGATAAGCATGGGGCCGGCCGCAGATCTTGCAGCGGTTATACGCGCGGGTGGAAAACTTCGCAGGGCGCTGCTGCTTGAGCTTCATGGATGTTTTTGCCACTGGGGTCCCCTCCTTATCGTGCGAACGGAGCGCCCATCAGGGAGAGCAGCTCGCGCGCTTCTTCGTCGTTTTTGGCCGTGGTCACGAAGCAGATGTCCATGCCCCGGACCTTGTCGATCTTGTCGTAGTCAATTTCAGGGAAAATGAGCTGTTCCTTCAGGCCCATATTGTAATTGCCCCGCCCGTCGAAGGAATTGGGGTTGATCCCCCGGAAATCGCGCACGCGGGGGAGCGCCACATTGAACAGGCGGTCGAGGAACTCGTACATCCGCTCCCCCCGCAGCGTCACCTTCGCGCCGATGTTCATCCCCTCGCGGAGCTTGAAGTTCGCGACGGATTTCTTGGCCTTGCAGACGACGGGGCGCTGGCCGGTGATAGCGGCGAGGTCGCCGACGATGGCGTCGATGACCTTCGCGTTGTCCCGGGCCTCGCCGCAGCCCACGTTGATGACGATTTTATCGAGTTTCGGGATCTGCATGACGCTCTTGTAGCTGAACTTTTTCATCAGCGCAGGAGCGACGTCGTTCTTGTAATAGTCCTTTAGTCTGGCCATTGGTTCTCGTCCTCCTTACAGCGTTTCGCCGCAGCGTTTGCAGATCCGGGATTTGGTGCCGTCGGCGAACTTCTTGTGGCCGACACGCGCGGGCTTATTGCAGTGGGGGCAGATGACCATGACCTTGGAGGCGTACATCGCGCCCTCGGCGGAGATGATGCCGCCGGGATCGCCCATCTTGCGGGGTTTGACATGCTTTTTGACCATGTTCTTCCCCTCGACGATGACTTTGCCCTCCTTGGGGCTGACCTCGAGGACCTTGCCCTTCTTACCGCGGTCATCGCCGCTGATAACCAGGACGGTATCGCCCTTTTTCACATGCAGTTTCGTGTTCAATTCTCGGCACCTCCCATCACAGCACTTCGGGGGCGAGGCTCAGGATCTTCAGATAATCCTTTTCACGGAGCTCTCTCGCCACCGGCCCAAAGATACGGGTACCCCTGGGGTTTTTGTCGTCGCGGATGATGACGGCCGCATTTTCGTCAAACCGGATGTAGGTGCCGTCGTCCCGGCGGATGCCTTTGACCGAACGCACCACAACCGCTTTCACCACATCGCCTTTTTTCACAACGCCGCCGGGTGCTGCTTTTTTGACCGAAGCCACCACAACGTCGCCGATATTCGCATACCTCCTGCCGGAACCACCGAGAACGCGGATGCACATGAGTTCCTTCGCGCCGGTGTTGTCGGCCACTTTGAGGTAAGTCTGTTGCTGTACCACAGTTGCTCCTCCTTTCGACCGGCAGGTTTATTTCGCTTTTTCCACGATGGCCGCCAGACGCCAACGCTTATCCTTGGACAAGGGCCGGGTCTCCATGACGGTCACGCGGTCGCCCACGCGGCACTCGTTGTTCTCGTCGTGGGCCTTCAGGCGCACGGTGCGCTTGACGATTTTCTTGTACAGCGGATGGCGGACATTGTCCTCGATGGCCACGACGATGGTCTTGTCCATCTTGTCGCTGACCACCATGCCGGTCCGGGTTTTTCTAAGATTCCGTTCGCTCACGATAACTCCTCCTTCCGTTACGCCTCGGCGCCGCTTTTGAGCTCGTTCTCGCGGATGATCGTCTTGACGACGGCGATCTCCTTCTTCACGGCTTTCAGGCGCATCGGATTGTCGAGCTGGTTGATCGCGTGCTGGAACCGGAGGTTGAACAGCTCCTCTTTCAGGTCCCGGAGTTTCTTGTCGAGTTCGGTCTCGTTCAATTCGCGGATTTTCTCAAGCTCTGTCTTTTTCATGCCTGCTCACCATCCGTTTCTGACAGGACGCCCGCACCGCCCGCGGCGGTATCGGCCTTGCTGACGATCTTGCATTTGATGGGCAGCTTGTTGGCTGCAAGCCTCATGGCTTCTCTAGCGGTCTCCTCCGGCACGCCGGCGATCTCGAACATCACACGGCCGGGCTTGACCACGGCCACCCAGTATTCGGGGGAGCCCTTACCGGAACCCATGCGGGTCTCGGCCGGCTTCTCGGTCACAGGCTTATCGGGGAAGATCTTGATCCAGACCTGGCCGCCACGCTTGATGTAACGGGTCATGGCGACACGGGCCGCTTCGATCTGGTTGGACTTGATCCATGCGGGCTCGAGCGCGACCAGGCCGTACTCGCCGTACGTCACCTGATTGCCGCGCAGGGCCTTGCCGGTCAGGCGGCCGCGATGAACGCGGCGGTACTTGACTCTTTTGGGCAGCAGCATTACTTGCGGCCTCCTTCCTTGCGGGGTTTGGCGGCGCCGGTGAGGACTTCACCACGATAGATCCAGGTTTTCACGCCGATGCGGCCATAGGTGGTCTTGGCTTCCGCGAAGCCGTAGTCGATATCCGCGCGCAGGGTCTGCAGCGGGATGGTGCCCTCATGATACTGTTCGGTGCGGGCAATTTCCGCGCCGCCCAGACGGCCGGACACCTGGGTTTTGATCCCCTTGGCGCCGAGCTTCATGGAGCGGCCGATCGCCATTTTCATGGCGCGGCGGAACGAAATCCGCTTTTCGAGCTGCTGGGCGATGCTCTCCGCAACCAGCTGCGCGTTCAAGTCGGGGCTGCGAACCTCCACGATGTTGATCAGGGTGGTCTTGCCCATCATTTTCTCACAGGTCTGGCGGAGCTTCTCGATCTCGGTGCCGCCCTTGCCGATAACGATGCCGGGCTTGGCACAGTGGATGTTCACACGGATCCGGGAGGCGTCGCGCTCGATCTCGATCCTGGCGATGCCGGCGGCATACAGCGTTTTCTTCAGGTATTTGCGCAGATTATAATCCGCGACGATGGTGTCGCCGATCTGATTCTTCTTGACGAACCAGCGGGAATCCCAGTCTTTGATCACGCCGACGCGCAGGCCGTGGGGATTGACTTTCTGTCCCATAAAATGTCCTCCTCCTCGCTTATTCCTTTTCCTTGAGCACAAGGGTGATGTGGCTGGTCCTCTTATTGATGCGGTACGCGCGACCCTGAGCTCTCGGACGGATACGCTTGAGAATGGGGCCGGGGCAGGCGAAGCACTCGGCAACATAGAGGTTCGACTTATCCATATTGTAGTTGTTCTCCGCGTTGGCCACAGCCGAGGCGAGCAGCTTGCCCACCGGCTCACAGGCGGCCTTCGGGGTGTTCTTGACAATCGCCGTGGCAATCTCAACCGGTTTGTTGCGGATGAGGTCGAGAACGACTTTCACTTTGCGAGGGGACATGCGGACATGGGTGACTTGCGCCCTTGCTTCCATTGCGTTACTCTCCTTTCAACCGCTTACTTGGTGCTCTTGGAACCAGTATGGCCCCGGAAGGTGCGGGTGGGGGCAAACTCGCCGAGTTTGTGTCCCACCATATCCTCGGTGACGTAAACCGGCACATGTTTGCGGCCGTCGTGTACGGCGATGGTATGGCCGACAAAATCCGGGAAAATCGTGGAGGCGCGGCTCCAGGTTTTGAGGATACGCTTCTCGCCGGCCTTATTCATCTCCTGAATCCTTTTGAGCAGCACAGGCTGTACGAAAGGACCCTTCTTTACGCTTCTACCCATAAATGACGAATCTCCTTTCGCTTACTTGCCGCCCCGGCGTTTGACGATGAACTGGTCGGACCGGTTGTGGCTCTTGCGGGTCTTGTAGCCCAGGGCGGGTTTGCCCCAGGGGGTCACAGGTCCTGGACGGCCGATGGGGGACTTGCCCTCACCACCGCCGTGGGGGTGATCGCAGGGGTTCATGACCGAGCCGCGCACGGCGGGACGCCAGCCCATGTGGCGGCGGCGGCCGGCCTTGCCGAGCTTGACATTCTCATGCTCGATGTTGCCGACCTGGCCGATGGTGGCCATACAGGACAGCGGCACGTTCCGCATTTCCCCGGAGGGGAGGCGGAGCATTGCCATGTTGTTCTCCTTACCGACGAGCTGGGCCATAACGCCGGCGCTGCGCGCGAGCTGCGCGCCCTTGCCCGGATACAGCTCCACATTGTGGACGAAAGTACCGGTGGGGATGTTGGTCAGAGGCAGGGCGTTGCCCGGCTTGATATCGGCCGCGGTGCCCGCGCTGATGGTATCGCCCACCGCGAGGCCCTGAGGCGCAATGATATAGCGCTTTTCTCCATCCTCATATTGAACAAGGGCGATGTGGGCGCTGCGGTTGGGATCGTACTCGAGGGTCAGCACCTTGGCGGGCATATCCAGCTTGTTCCGCTTGAAATCAATGATGCGGTATTTCCGCCGGTTGCCGCCGCCGCGGTGACGGACAGTAATCCGTCCATAGCTGTTCCGCCCGGCTTTTTTGTTCAGGGGGGCGAGCAGGCTTTTCTCCGGCTCCACCTTGGACAGGCCGCTGTAATCCATGACGGACATGCCGCGGCGACCCGGGGTGGTCGGCTTGTAATTCTTGACTGGCATTCCGATTCACACTCCTAATTCTGGGGATGCGGGCATACTGCCCGCGGTCCCGGCTTTGCGGGATGCCCCGCCGCGCGCCCTGTGAGGGCGGCATCCCATACGTTGCCTGCGGGGCTCATCCCCCGCTCGGTTTATCCCGCCGGAAGGCGGGAAGCGGCGTGACGGCGGGTTTATCCGCCGGTCATCTCCGATCAGAACATGCCGTCGAAGAATTCGATGGTCTTGGAGTCGGGCTTGAGGGTCACGACCGCCTTTTTCCAGTCGGAGGTATAGCCCTCGTTCCTGCCCATCCGGCGCAGATGGCCCTTCATGTGGATGGTGTTGACCTTTTCCACCTTGACGCCGAAGATTTCCTCGACCGCTTTGGCGATCTGGATCTTATTGGCGTTCATCTCCACCCGGAAGGTGTACTTCTTCATCGCCAGACCGGCGACCGCCTTTTCCGTCACGACGGGGGCGAGGATAATGTCACGGGCTTCCATTATTTGTACACCTCCTCGATCTTGCCGACGGCATCCTTGACAACAATGAACTTGTCGCAGTTGAGGATATCGTAGACGTTCAGGGTGTTCACCAGAGCGGTTTTGACCCCGGGGATGTTCCGCATGGAGAGGATGGCTTTCTCATCCTTTTCCGGCATGACCAGGAGCACCTTGCCGGTGGCCTCCAGAGCGGAGAGCATCTTCGCCGCTGTCTTGGTCTTGATCTCTTCAAAGGCCAGCCCGTCGAGAACGAGCATCTCCCCCGCGGCCACCTTGGAGGAGAAGGCCGACTTCATGGCGAGACGGCGGATCTTCTTGGGCAGGGTGTAGGAATAGCTGCGGGGTTTGGGACCGTGGGAAATACCGCCGTGGGTCCACTGAGGAGCCCGGATCGAGCCCTGGCGCGCATGGCCGGTGCCCTTCTGTCTCCAGGGCTTGCGGCCGCCGCCGCTGACTTCGGCACGGGTGAGGGTGGACTGGGTGCCCTGGCGCTGGTTGGCCAGGTAATTGACCACGACGCTGTGCAGGACCGCGGCGTTGGGCTCGATGCCGAAGATGGCGTCGGAGAGTTCCATGCTGCCGGTCTGCTTACCAGTCATATCAAATGTAGAAACGGTTGCCATTTCGATTTCCTCCTTCCTTACGCCTTCTTGACGGATTCGGAGAGCAGTACCACACCGCCGCGGGGGCCGGGAATGGCGCCGCGCACCGCAATGAGGTTGTTCTCCGCGTCCACCTTGACGACGTCGAGGTTCTGAACGGTCACGCGCTCGGCCCCGAGATGGCCGGCGGCCTTCATGCCCTTAAAGACACGGGACGGAGAAGAGCAGGCGCCCAGCGAACCCGCATGGCGGGCAACCGGGCCGGTACCGTGGGATTCCTTGAGCCGGTGGAAGTTCCAGCGTTTGATGGCGCCGGCGTATCCTTTGCCTTTGCTGGTGCCGCAGACGTCCACACGCTCACCGGGGGCGAAGGTGTCGGCCTTGACGATATCCCCGACATTGAAGGCGTCGCAGTTGTCGAAGCGGAATTCACGCAGGGTCTTCTTGGGCGCCACATCCGCCTTGTCAAAGTGCCCTTTCAGGGGTTTGTTGACCCGTTTGGGCGAGACGTCCCCGAACCCGAGCTGGACGGCGGCGTAGCCGTCGGTCTCGGCGGTCTTCTTCTGGACGACCACACAGGGCCCGGCTTCGATGACGGTGACGGGCACGACATTGCCCTTTTCATCGAATACCTGGGTCATGCCGACCTTTTTGCCGATGATGCCTTTTTGCATTGTCTATACCTCCTTGGTTATTGGTTCCCACGGCGCGGAGGACGGATCCGGCGCACCCCGGGAACATGACCTCGTCGACGAGAATTTCTCCCAACCCACTTATATATCCAAATATATTAGAAGGGGTCGGGAAACAAGAAATCAGAGCTTGATTTCGATTTCCACGCCGGCGGGGAGTTCAAGCCCCATGAGGGCTTCAACGGTTTTGTTGGACGGGCGGAGAATGTCGATGAGCCGCTTGTGGATGCGGGATTCGAACTGCTCGCGGGAATCCTTGTATTTGTGGACCGCGCGCAGGATGGTGACGATCTCCTTCTCGGTGGGGAGCGGAACAGGGCCGGACACCCGGGCACCGGTGCGCCTGGCGGTCTCCACGATCTTCTCGGCCGACTGATCGACCAGCTGATGATCGTACCCCTTGATGCGAATGCGGATTTTTTCCTTGACTGCCACTGAAAAACGCCTCCTTAAGAAATTGAGTTGGCGGGCGGCGCCGAAACCGTACACTTTGCCGGGTGTTTCCTGCCCGGCCGTGAAAAAACCGGATACTGGATCTGCCCAAGTGTCCGGGTACGGATGCAGCGTCCTGTGCCCGCAGACGGCCTCCTCCCGCTGCAACGGCCCACTGGAGCCGGCGGCGGGAGCCCGAAGGCGGTACACAGAGTATCCTTGTCGCCCGGTTTGAAATCGGACATACTCAGCGGAAAAAACCGGCCGATCCGGCCGCAACCTCCCGCTTCATCGCATATCGTGCAGTCGTGCACACCTGCAAAAGGGCACAGGTATCCCTGTCTTTCACAGCCGTGCCTGACCATTTTACATCAACCAATTTGAAAATGCAAGCTTTTTTTCAAAAAAAACGGGATTTTTTGCGGCCTGACAGCCGCTATGAAAAAGGACATCCGATTCCGCCAGAACCTACAGTGACGGGGCTTAAGGGCCTTTTTCCCTTTTCCGCGGTGACAGCCCCAGCAGATAATCGGCGGAGACGCCGTACAGCAAGGCCAGCGCCCTGACCATCTCCAGCGGCGGATCGGTAAATCCCGTTTCCCTTAGTTAAAGATATTGTTGGGCATCTCAAGATGTGTCATTCGATTTTGCCGATAAAGCGGTAGAAGATTTCCACTTCCTGTTCCCGGCTTCCGTCCTC
>CAKUFK010000013.1 GCA_934647945.1 uncultured Eubacteriales bacterium
TATCTCCATTCTACCATAGGCTCCTGTATGAACTCTTTTATTTCCCTAAAGTGTTGCTCTTAATACTATAATTCACCCGCTAAACAAAACCGGGCTTATCTTACGATAAGCCCGGTTATTCATAAAAAGATGCCCCGCCCTGCCGTATCGCTGCCTGGATAACCTGCTACTATACTCTAGCAGGTGGGCGCCGCCCGGAAGGTTCACGCTCCCTTCGTCCCAGCGAGTGGGGAGGTCTGCAATCCACTTCCGGAGCTCTGCTCCCGAAACACATCTGTAGTAGGGTTAAAAGGCAGCGGTCCACGCACAGGGCAGGATGCGGTCAATTCAGCTCGGACGGCTCGAGATCCTCGATTTCATACAGGTCGGCCAGACGTTCTTCGAACAGGCCGGCAATCTCGTCGAAGGTATCCTCGTCCTCGATGGGGACCAGAATCTCCTCCCCGTCCTCCTCGTTCACTTCCAGAATGATCAGTTCCCCGTCGCCGTCGACGAGCTCGGATGGGTCGTCGTAAACAGGCAGGAGGGCGACATACCGGCCGCCGTCGGTTTCAATGGCGTCCAGCAGTTCAAATTGATGTTCGTTGCCCTCGTCATCCATGACGGTTACGAGATCGGCACCATATTCATCGGCCATCTTTCATGCTCCATCCCGCGGCTCCGGCCGCGCTGTTTTTGTCTTCCCCTTTATCATACCCTCTTCCGCAGCGTTCGTCAAGATGGGAATGAAGGAAATTCGCTCCGGTAGTATTCCACAACGCTTAACAAAATATTCATAAAAAATCTATTGACAATTCACAACCTCTATGCTATACTGTAGACACAGAAAAAAAGAGAGACAAACGAGTCGAGAAACCAGGAAAGGGGTGAGTCCCATGTACAGCGACGGTGACACACAGTCCTCAGCCCGGCAGGGGACAGTGCCCCTGCGGGCAGGCCTTCTAGGAAATCCCGATCAGGCATAAAAGAGGTATCGCCGATTGGCATCGCAGGAATATACACGCGGAGAACCGCGGTTTCTGCATCGACCGAGAGGAAATCCTGACCGATTATGAATCGATGAGACCTGGGGAATTCCTACAGACCCCTCCTCGTGGAAGCGGCAGGCTTGGCCGGAGCGGCGCTCCGGAAATAAAAATGCTTTTAAAAAGGATACTGTTTTCTTTGGACGCTTCCACGGGTAAAAGTGAATATAGATATAGATCGCGTTTATCTGCGGTTCTTCGCACTTCCCGCAGCAGCGGATTTAAGTGTGAATTTCTTTACGAAAAGGTGAGTCCCATGATGTGAGCGGCGTCCGCAAGGGCGATATGGCGGGTAAGCATGGCGGCTGTTTCGTGGTAAACGCCGGAATGTCTCTTTGCTTAACGCTTGAAGAATGATAAAAGGGTGGGTCCCATGTTTTAGCTGATTGTCCCGGTGGACGCCGGTGAAATCCGATAAAAACCCCCTCGGCTGACAGACCGAGGGGGTTTTCCTGTTTGCCAAAAGGATCACCAGTTATGCCGGTGGATAAAGGGATTAGAGCTATGGACAAAATAAAAGCTCTCCCGATAAATTGCAGTTAAGGTACGCCAACCGAGCAAAAACTATCGAGGGGAGCTTTTCCATGACTTTTGCTTCGTGCTCATAATCCCCCGGGGCCGTTTCCACGAATCATCGATCGATGGCGGATACCGCCGCGCAGAAAGGAAGAGAGGCTATGCCATCTGGATTTCCCCCTATTGCCGCACCCGACGCCCGGGTGCTGATTTTAGGTACCATGCCCTCCGAGGCGTCGCTTCAGAAACAGCAGTATTACGGATATGGCCGGAACGCCTTTTGGCCGATCCTCTATGCCCTGTGGGACGAGCCCTTCGAGGAGGATTACGAAAAGCGCTGCCGTTTTTTGACCGGGCGGGGGATCGCCCTCTGGGACGTGCTGGCCGCCTGCGACCGGCCGGGCAGCGCCGACGCCGCTATCCGGAATCCGGAGCCGAACGATATGGCTGCCTTTGCTGCCGGCCATCCCCGGATTGAACGGCTGTTTTTCAACTCCGCCAACGCCGCGGCCCTGTATGAAAGGCTGGCTCAGCCGGATCCCTTTTCAGGAGTCGGCCGTCAAACGCTGCCCTCCACCAGTCCGGCCCGGGCCATGCGGTTCGAGGACAAGCTGGAGCAGTGGCGGCCGGTCCGGCGTTTCCTGGACGGAAACGGCTGAAAATGCAGGGAATCCGGCCGGAATTGTGAGAAAAGGACTTGCATCCCCTAGGGAAATGGTGGTATGATATCCCCATATTGTGTATAAAGGGGATTTGCGCATGTACGCCGAACTGATGGATACCATTGGGTTTGTCAAAAACGCCGACCCGCAGGTCGGGGCCGCGATGGAAAAGGAACTCTCCCGCCAGCGCCGCAACCTGGAGCTGATCGCGTCGGAGAACATCGTTTCTCCTGCCGTTATGGCGGCCATGGGGACGGTTCTGACCAACAAGTACGCCGAGGGCTATCCCGGCCGGCGCTATTACGGCGGCTGCCAGGAGGTGGACGTGGTGGAGGAGATCGCCCGTCAGCGCGCCTGCACCCTGTTCGGTGCCGAACACGCGAATGTCCAGCCCCATTCGGGCGCCCAGGCCAATCAGGCGGCGTATTTCGCCCTGCTCGAGCCGGGCGATACCGTCCTCGGCATGAACCTCGCTCACGGCGGCCATCTGACCCACGGCTCTCCGGTGAATTTCTCCGGAAAGCTGTACAACTTCATCCCCTATGGCGTCGATCCCAAAACCGGTTTTATCGATTATGACGCGGTGCGCGCCTTGGCCCTCGAGCATAAGCCCAAGCTGATTGTGGCGGGTGCCAGCGCCTATCCCCGGGAGATCCGGTTTGATCTCCTGCGCCAGATCGCCGACGCCGTCGGCGCCAAGCTGATGGTGGATATGGCTCACATCGCGGGCCTGGTCGCTACCGGAAACCATATGAACCCGGTTCCCTATTGCGAGGTGGTCACCACCACCACCCACAAGACCCTGCGGGGCCCGCGCGGCGGTCTGATCCTCTGCCGGGAGGAATTCGCCAAGGCCATCGATAAGGCGGTGTTCCCAGGCTCTCAGGGCGGCCCGCTGATGCACGTGATCGCCTCCAAGGCGGTCTGTTTCGGCGAGGCGCTCAATCCCCGCTTCAAGGACTATCAGGACCAGATCGTCAAAAACGCGAAAGCCCTGGCCGCCGGCCTGCTTTCCCGCGGGATGAAGCTGGTCTCGGGCGGCACCGACAATCACCTGATGCTCATGGATCTGCGGGAGACCGGCATCACCGGCAAGGAACTCGAGCACCGGCTGGACGAGGTGTATATCACGGCCAACAAGAACACGATTCCCGACGAGCCGCTCTCTCCTTTTGTCACAAGCGGCCTGCGTCTGGGAACGCCCGCCGTAACCAGCCGCGGGCTGAAGGAAGCGGACATGGAGCGTATCGCCGGCTTCATTGCCGACGCCGTGACCGATTTCGAGGGAAAAGCCGATGCGATCCGCGCCGGTGTGGATGAGCTGTGCGGCCGGTATCCGCTTTACGAATAAGATTCCGGGACGGATGGGGAGGTGGCTGGAATGGCCTTGCTCGAGGGATCGCTGCGTTCCGAAGCGCTGCGCATGGACACGGCGGTAACGGTGTCCCTTCCTCAGAAGATGGAGGAGGCCGAACGGCCGGTGCTGTATCTGCTGCATGGGCTCGGGGATGACCACACCGCCTGGGTCCGCCGGAGCAATATCGACCGGTATGCGAACCGGGAGGGCATCGCGGTCATCATGCCCGAGGTGCAGCGGGGTTTTTATACCGATATGGTTTACGGCCCCGCCTATTTTACGTATATTACGGAAGAGCTTCCCCGCCTGTGCGCGTCGCTTTTCCGGGTGACGGAAGATCCCGCCCGCACTTACATAGCCGGGCTGTCGATGGGAGGCTACGGCGCCCTCAAGGCGGCGCTGCGCCGCCCGGAACGGTATGCGGCGGCGGGCTGCTTTTCGGGCGCCGTGGACATCCGCGCCCGTATGAAGGCGGAAGACTCCCCGATGACACCGGGCGAGATCCAGGCGATCAGCGGCGGGGAGCCGGCGCCGGAAGACGATATTTTGATGCTTACCGCCCGGGCGGTGAACACGGGGCAGAAGCTGCCGGCCCTCTATCTCACCTGCGGGCTGTCGGATTACCTTTACGAGGACAACCGGCGGCTGCGCCGGCAGCTCGATTTTCTCCATATCCCGTATGTGTATGAGGAATGGGCCGGCGCCCATGAATGGGACTTCTGGGACCGGAGCGTCCGGCAGTTCCTGCAGTTTATCCGGGAATGACCCGGCCGGCGGGGGATCACCCGCGTGTGAAAGGATGTAGATGGGTATGGCGGCGCCTCTCGCCGACCGGATGCGTCCGGATTCCCTGGACGATATCGTCGGCCAGCAGCATTTGATCGCGCCGGGCAAGGCCCTGCGCACCATTATCGAGTCGGGGCATATCCCGAACCTTATTTTTTACGGCCCTTCCGGGGTGGGCAAGACCACTCTGGCCCGGATCATCGCCAGGCGGACCGATATGCGGCTGCACAAGCTCAACGGGACCACCGCGTCCACCGCCGATATCAAGGCGGTGGTGGAGGAGCTCGACACCCTCGCGGGCATCGGTGGCATTCTCCTGTATCTCGACGAGATCCAATATTTCAATAAAAAGCAGCAGCAGACCCTGCTGGAGCATATCGAAAACGGGCGGATCACCCTGATCGCCTCCACCACGGAGAACCCGTATTTTTATGTTTACAGTGCCATACTCAGCCGTTCTACCGTTTTTGAATTTAAATCCGTGGAACCGGCCGATGTCGAAAAGGCGGTGGAGAGGGGGTTCGCGTTCCTGGCGGCGGAGCAGGGGGCCGCGGTTTTGCCTGAACCGGGCGTGGTGTCTCATATCGCCCGGTCCTGCGGCGGGGACGTGCGCAAAGCGCTCAATGCCGTGGAACTCTGCGTCCTCGCCACCCCCCCTGACGGCGAGGGGACGAGACGGGTCACCCCCGACATTGCCGGGCAGCTCGCCCAGCGCAGCGCCATGCGCTACGACAAGGACGGGGATGAGCATTACGACATCATCTCCGCCTATCAGAAATCCATGCGGGGCTCCGACCCGGACGCGGCGCTGCATTATCTGGCCCGCCTGCTCGAGGCTGGGGATCTGCCCTCGGCCTGCCGGAGACTGATGGTGTGCGCCTGTGAGGACGTGGGGCTGGCCTATCCGCAGATCATCCCCATCGTCAAGGCGGCGGTGGATGCGGCGCTGCAGGTGGGGCTGCCGGAAGCCTGCCTGCCTCTGGCTGACGCGGTGATCCTGGTGGCGACGGCGCCCAAATCCAACTCCGCTCACGACGCGGTCCACGCGGCCATTGCCGATGTGCGTGCCGGCAAAAGCGGGCCGGTGCCGCGCTGCCTGCAAAACAAGCATTACGATGGGGCGGACGCCGCCGTCAAGGGGCAGCATTACCGGTATCCCCATTCCTTTCCGGACCGTTGGGTGGAGCAGCAGTACCTGCCCGACGCACTGGTGGGCACCACCTATTATGTCCCGGCCGAAAACAAGAACGAACAGGCGTTTAAGGCGTACTGGGACGCGGTGAAAAAGAGGCGAAAAGGCAATCAATCATAGAGGAGGGATTCGATGACACAGGAGAAAATCTGCATGCTCATCGCCATGGGAGTGTATATGGTGGCGGTGGTCGTGGTAGGGGTTATCTGTGCCAAACGCAACAAGACGGCGGACGACTTTTATCTGGGCGGGCGGAAGCTCAACCCGCTGGTGGCGGCGATGAGCGCCGAGGCCTCGGATATGAGCAGCTGGCTGCTCATGGGCCTGCCCGGGCTCGCCTATCTGACCGGTATCGCTGACGCCGGATGGACGGCCATCGGCCTGGCGGTGGGGACGTACATAAACTGGCTGGTGGTGGCCAAGCGGCTGCGGCGGTATACCGTGGTGGCGAACAATTCGATCACCCTGCCCGATTTCTTCTCCAACCGTTTCCACGATAAAAACCGTATCCTCATGTGTGTGTCGGCACTGGTGATCCTGGTTTTCTTCGTGCCCTATACGGCGTCCGGGTTCGCTGCCTGCGGCAAGCTGTTCAGCAGCCTGTTCGGGACGCCGTACCTCACCGCGATGATCCTGAGCGCCGTCGTCATCGTCGCCTACACGGCCATCGGCGGCTTCCTGGCCGCGAGCACGACCGATCTGATGCAGGGAATCCTGATGTCCTGCGCGCTGGTGGTGGTGCTGATTTTCGGCATCGTGACCGCCGGTGGCATGGGCGCGGTCATGGACAACGCCCGGGAGATCCCGGGATATCTCGGCTTGACGGAGCTGTATGACTTGAAAACCGGAAGCAGCGCCCCCTACAGCGGTCTCAGCATCGCCTCTATGCTGGCGTGGGGACTCGGCTATTTCGGTATGCCCCACGTGCTGCTGCGGTTCATGGCCATCCGCAAGGAAAGCCAGCTTAAGACCTCCCGCCGTATCGCCTCCATCTGGGTGGTCATTTCGCTTGGCGTGGCGGTCTTCATGGGAATCGTGGGCTCCGCGGCACTTCCGGAGCTTGTCGACCGGGCCTCCCTCATCGGGGCGTCGGAGCAGGCCATTCAGGAGGCCACGTCCACTTCTGAAACGATTTTCATCGCCATTGCGGATAAGCTGGGGAATAACGGTATTCTGCCGGCTCTGATTGCCGGTGTCATCCTCGCGGGAATCCTGGCCGCTACCATGTCAACAGCGGATTCGCAGCTGCTGGCTGCGTCGTCGGGCATCTCCCAAAACTTTTTCAAAGGCATCATCCACAAGAAGGCCAGTGACAAGACCACGATGTGGGTCGCGCGCGGGACTGTTATCGTCATTGCGATTGTTGGCGCCGTCATCGCGTCGAATCCCAACAGCTCAATTTTTGAAATCGTGTCCTTTGCCTGGGCGGGCTTTGGTGCGACCTTCGGCCCCGTCGTTCTGTTCTCCCTCTTCTGGAAACGGACGACGCTGTCCGGGGCGCTCTGCGGTATGCTTGCCGGTGGCGTGATGGTCTTTGTCTGGAAGTTCCTGCTCAAACCCCTTGGAGGGATCTGGGGCATTTATGAGCTGCTGCCCGCTTTTCTGGTCGCCTGCGCGGCGATCCTGGTGGTCAGCCTGCTGACCAAGGCGCCCGGGGAGGATATCATAAAAGAGTTCGATCTGGCCGCCTCCAAAACCCCGCTGGAGGAAGTGGAACAAAAAGCCTGATCGGAAAACAGGCGCCGCCGCATCCGCGGCGGCGCCTGCTTGGAGGGCCACTGGCACAGCCAGTGGCCCTCTTGCATAAAAAAGAATACCTGCGATGCGCGATTTGCTTGCCACAGGGTGTGTTAATCGTGTAAAGCTCATCCTTTGATCGATAACGGTTTTCCTTCATGATTTTATAGTCACCCAAGCCCTCGGGGCGGCAGCCCCTTTATGTATGGGCGTTGGTTCAAAAGATGCCGTACCCGCCGGCTTTCCTAAAAAGAACTCCGGCCTCGCCCCTAAAGGCTCTCTATACTGGCGGGCACTGGGGCCGGTCACCCGCCATTGCGAAGTCCCACAATGGCCCTAAAAATCAAAATATCTGGGGGGTTCAGGGGGCATGCCCCCTGACGCTTCTTTCCCCGTTCCTACTCGATTAGCCTCGGGCAAATGCGGAAGCATTTGCGAGGGCCGGGGCAGGCCACGTATGATTTCGACGGCGTTCGACCCGGCCTTCTTGTTGTCAAGAAAGGGGGGCCCGCAGGCCAGACCTTGCCATCACTTGCAAGTCTTTTATTCGCTCATGCCATAAAGCACATGCTGTGCTTTGGCGCCTCCTTTCTCTGTGCGGAGAAAGGAGGCAAAGACGCAGGATCATCTGCCGGTTTTCTCACCATGAAAACCGGCGGCAGCGTTATCACCTGAACCAACCCATACAAATAGGGGCTGCGGCCCCAGGAATTTTAGTGGTCATAATATCATCCTATATTCTTCACCCCAATCAGTATAGCTACTTTGAGACAAACAATATGTAAAGTATGACTTTATATATCAGCGGCTGTGTGATGATTTGTAAAAAGGGAATGGGGTTACATCCGAAAGACACTTGTATAGTGAATGAAAAGAACGTAGAAGAATGCCTGCCAATTATTTTGGAACGGGTGATTCACACGAGGCTCAACCAGCCGGGTGAGAACCGGGATTGGTAAAACATAACGCTGAACCCAAAGAAAATTGGGTCCAGCGTCACGCTGGGTTTGGGTTGCGAAAAATGTCATTTAGAAATACAAACTGAAAAATTGAAGGATCTTACACCGCAAAAAAGTCGGTAGCAAGGCGAAGCGTTGTGAGCGCGTTTACAAGTGAACAGCGAGGGAACAGCGTGACTTCTTGCGGAGAGGACATCAATAAGAAATTGTAATTTCTTTTATCCCCGAGGCCTCATTGCCACTTGAATCCTTGACATACACTTCCGCTTTATATGTCCCATTTTTTATAGGTGTAACTATTAGCTCGTTTTTGTTGTTCTCCGCTATTAAAGTGCCATTATAGTATAGTTTTATTGAGTATTCAACATAGGTGCCAGAACCACCCGTCGGATTAACTTCGGCAAAGACCCCGCGCACCATTGAAGAATCTGACGAATAAAAACCAACACCTACTGATGCGGAAACAGATAACGGGGATTCTTTCACTACAACTCGGCATTGTTCCGAAAATCCGCCATCTGCTGTTTTGACGGTAATTGTGGCACTTCCTTTACCCTTGGCCGTTACTTTACCAGTACTGGAAACTTCCGCAACGCTGGTATCGCTACTAGACCAAATAACAGTCTTATTGGCAGCATTAGAAGGTGTCACTGTAGCAACTAATGTTTCCGAATTTCTTTCTGTAAGTTCCAAATTTGTTTTATTTAATTGTACACCCGATACAGAAATTGGAGGGGGATCAACGACTTTCAAATCGATGGTTTTACTGCTGGTGCCCGATGAATTCTGTATAATGATTTTGGTATCTCCAGTGTCTACTGCCCTAAAATTAATTTTATAATGGCCATCTTCTGCTCCAATGCAGTCTGAGCTCGGATAAAGCAACGAACCATTCGTAGCAGTAACAGAAATAGAATGACATGCCCAAAATGGAGTGGCAGTTACCTCTATTTCGAATGATTCTCCAACTGTTTTTGTCAAATGACTTGTTGAAGTATTAAGTGTAATTTTCACGTCTCTTTTCGCAGCTTCTTTTGTAAATGTGTAGCTCTTTCCGCCCACAGTCATTGTTAATGTATTGCCTTGAACAGACATACCATAATCTTTTATCAGGCTATCCGCAAACTTTGTGGGATTAACTAGAAGTGCGTTGTGTGTATTTGAACTTGCAGAATCAGATGCCTTGTTGTAAGCTTCGAGTTCATAGTTTTCAAAAGCAACAAGAGTATTATTCGTTATGTTTATGTTTTCTGATTCCCAAGTCAAAGCCTCATGGTCATACCAAGGTTCAATGGTGGGGTGAATATATGTATAATTATATCCGTCTAGATACCAATAATAACCATCGATCTCTTTTAATAACTTTTCATATTCCCATAGAATTTCAGTAGGATAATTCTTTTCTCGATAAAAAACAACAGATGTATTGTTTTTCGTATATATTAGCTTTTTAGGACTTTCGAGGAATATATGATCAGAAGAGAATTTTCCGTTATTATAATAATATTCCGTTCCACCCTTACCTATATTGGGTTTAAGAGTGCAGGTAGTATGATCAAACCCTTTTGACTCTAAATAAACCCATGTACTATTATAAACAGAAAATGTTAAAGTGGCATCATCGTGACCCTCAGCATACCATAAACCTTCGATATCTGCGAAATTTATTATTTGATTCTGATTTGATGCGGTATTATTTGCTGGATTGTTATTATTAGTAGTAGAACTATTCTGTTTATTTAATGCCGTTGTGTTGGTATCTTTATGATTGCTATTATCAACTTCCCATTTTGCTACAAGTACGATGTTTTCGTTTAGGACAGTGGAAAAGTCAAATTTAGAGTCGTCAAGATACCACCCTAAGAATGTATAACCTTGCTTTTGTGGAATAGGAGGCTCTGAAATTGCAGAACCTTTTGCAATACTAACTGTTTTTACTTCCTCATCGTTGTCTGAAATAAAAGCTACAGAAATAACTACTGTACCGTCATTGATTGTGTAAAAAGCGGTAAGAAGAATATCGTTTTTTATAGGCGTACTAAAATCATATGTTTTGTTTTCACATTGCCAATCAACAAATGTAAAACCCTCTTTAACTGGGTCTTGGGGTTTTGTAACACATTTGCCTAACTCCACAGACTGGCTCTCAACAGGGGTTCCACCTAAACTATCAAAAGTCACTACATATGTCTGTTTTTTACCGCAAGCACTTACTCCAAAAAGAATAAGTAAAACAATTATTCCATAAATATATTTTTTCATTTTTATTTCCCTCCAAAAATAAAAAAGTGCCCCCCCAATGCTGCTACACACCTGTACAATGTCAGAAAGAGAGAATACATTTTTGCCAAAAGTATTCCCTGATTTGTACATATTTAGATGCATAACAAATTTATTATATCGTTTACATCTCATTTTAGCAATACTTAAATAGATTATTTCATATTTTGAGCAGTCCTTAGGAGTTATAAGATTATATGACTCTTTTTCTTCTATTTACTGCGAAGAGGGTGAAATAGGCAAGCAAAATTTCCGAAACGCTATCCATTGATACAAAAAAATGAAATAAGAGACAGCAAAATTGCGGGCTCGATACATAAATTCACGATGTTTACCGCCGTTTTTCGGGGGTTTGAAAACATTTCGGAGACTGATTTTGACAAGTCATGACCACGCCCAAAGGAGGTGGCATGGATGATGGCCCTATAAGGGCATGATACCAGCAGCGCCTAAAGGCGCGTCACGAGCAACGCCAACCGCACCTTAGCGTTACTCTAGTCTTCTAAATCCTTGAATGGATCCTTGTATTCCTTGAAGCTGAGTTGATCCATCATTTGGTCCTCTGTTTCCTGGTTTCGGATATACTTCTCAATGGCGGCCTTGTTGTCTCCAACTGTACTCACGTAATACCCTTTTGCCCAGAAGCATCTCCTACCGTATTTGTATTTCATATTCGCATGCCGCTCAAATATCATCAAGGTGCTTTTCCCTTTCAGATATCCCATGAAGTCTCCCACGCTCAACTTCGGCTGTATTGACAGCAGCGTGTGTATATGATCCTGCATCGCATGCGCTTCTATGATTTCCACATGCTTGTACTCGCACAGCTTCCTCAGTATCACACCTATGTCCTGCCTCAGCTTCCCATATATCGCTTTTCTTCGATACTTCGGCACGATTACGATGTGATATTGACATTTCCATTTCGTATGTGATAAGCTTTGTTCGTCCATTCGGACATGACCTCCTTTGGTTTCTGGGGCGGTGGCGTTACCCGTTTCCATTTTACCAAAGGAGCTCTTTTCTCTCCTAATCGTCGCTCTCGCTTTTTCTCCCTCCACCGGCTTAGCCGGTGGTTGCCTGGATAATAAAAATCGCTCAAGCCTTTATGAATAAAGACTTGAGCGTGGTGCGGATAAGAGGACTTGAACCTCCACCGAGTTGCCCCGACTAGAACCTGAATCTAGCGCGTCTGCCAATTCCGCCATATCCGCCTATTCTGTTGTGCCGCTTTTGGCGACGTGAATTATTATACCGGGTTGGCCGGGGATTGTCAAGCGTTTTCTTTCAAAAAATTAAACCGTATACGGTGAGGGCTTTTTCTCTTCACTCCCGTTTTTCGCCAGTTGGCGGATTGTCAAATCGTTCGGATTGGTGTATACTCAAACAGAAAAACGCGATGGAAAGGGAGGCTTAGAGATGGCGGGACAAACGGAATTGTCTTTCATGAGCTCGGACAGCAGGACGACGGTGTATGCGACCCTGTGGGAACCGGAGGGAGAGCCGGTCGGCGTGGTCCAAATCTGCCATGGCATGGCGGAGCATATCGGCCGGTATGCCTGGCTGGCCGGACAGCTCTGCGCCAAGGGTTATGTGGTCTGCGGAGACGACCATCTGGGCCACGGCCGGACGGCCCTGACGAAAGACGATCTCGGGTATTTCGGGGAACGGGACGGATGGGACCATCTGATCGAGGATGAACATGGGATGCGGAAGGAACTGGAAAAACGTTTCCCGGGCCTGCCGTTTTTCCTGCTCGGGCACAGCATGGGCTCCTTCATCACGAGAGGCTACGTGGCCCGGCATGGGACCGGCCTGTCGGGCTATATCTGCTGGGGGACGTCGGGCCCTGTTCCTGGGACGGGGCTGGGGATTTTCCTGACCACCTTGCTCTGCGTGTTCGGCCAGGGGGAAAAACGCGGCCGCTTTGTCGACAAGCTCACTCATAAAGGCTATCTCGACCGGTATGACCAGGTGGAAACCGAGCTGGACTGGCTCAGCCGGGATCGGGAGGTATACGCCCCCTTTGCGGAGGATCCCAAGGCCAATTTCGTTTTTACCAACGCGGGATTCCGGGATCTGTTCCGTCTGCTTAAAAACGTCAGCGGGCCCCGTTGGAGCAGGCAGGTGCCCAAGGGGCTGCCCATCCTCATCATGTCGGGGGACATGGATCCGGTCGGCCAGTTCGGCGAGGGCCCGAAGAAGGTGGCGGGCTGGCTGAGAGAGGCCGGGGTGCGGGACTTGACCCTCAAGCTGTACGAGGGCGCGCGGCACGAGCTGCATAACGAACTCAACCGGGACGAGGTGGTCGCTGATCTGATGTCCTGGCTGGAAAACCATCGGGGAGGGATATGAGACATGAGCCTGCTGCGTGATAACATGACCATCCTGTTCCAGGGGGACAGCGTTACCGATGCGGGACGAAGCCGGGAGGATCCGGACGATCTCGGGCCGGGGTATCCCCGTTTTGCGGCGGAGACGCTGAAAAAATCTTATTCCGGCCTGACAGTGATTAACCGGGGGATCAGCGGCAACCGCTCCTGCGATCTGGTCGCCCGCTGGGACGAGGATTGTCTCGCCCTCAAGCCCGACCTGCTGAGCATCCTCATCGGCATCAACGACACCTGGCGCCGGTACGATCAGAGTTCCCCCACCTCGGCGGCGGAATACGAGGCCAATATGCGCACCCTGCTCACCCAGGTCCGGGACACGCTGGACATCCCGGTGGTGCTCATGGAGCCCTTCGTGCTGGAGGTACAGCCAGGTCAAGCGGAATGGCGGGAGGATCTGGATCCCAAGATCGATGTTTTGCGCCGCTTGGCGCGGGAGTTCGGCTGCAGGTTGGTGCCGCTGGACGGGCTGTTCGCGGCGGAATGCTGCCGTACCCCTGCGGAGCTGCTGGCGGCGGATGGTGTCCATCCCACGGAAAAAGGGGCGGCATTGATTGCCCGGGCTTTCGTGGAGGCGATAAAATAACGGGTTCCCCTGCCAAAGGCGCAATAAACCATGTGTTTATGACGGCTCAAATCCTTGGGCCACCTTATGGTATGGGCCGGTTCGGGTGTCTGCCTCCCCGTTATTGTGGTGTCCCACAATGGCCCTAAAAATCAAAATTACCCGGGGCTCCAAGGGGTAACCCCTTGGCACGTCTTTGCCTTCTTTCTTCGTGTGAAGAAAGAAGGTGGCCCGCAGGCCAGACCTGAAAAAGACGGGTATTCTGGTCTGCCCGCTCACACTATGCGACTATATTTTAAGTGCGCCCCTGAACCCCCAGGTAATCGGCCGATTTTTTCTTCATAAAAATCGGCGGGTACGGCATCTCTTGAACCGACGCCCATACAACAAGGGGGCCCGGGGCCCCCGGGGATTGGGATTGCTGTATTTTTCTGTCCCTCCCAAAAACCGGGACCGCTTGACAACCTCGTTTGCTTGGTCTATAATATATCTATTCACCTAAAAAAGACAAAAACGATCAGCGATGATGGGGAGAAAGTGGGCGACCCGCCTTTCAGAGAGCGGCCGGATGGTGCGAGGCCGCAGGCTGCGCCTGCCGGGCTCGCCCTGGAGCTGCCCGGCCGAACTCCGCCGACGCGGATGGTAGGCCCGGCCGGATTTCCCGCCGTTATCGGGATGCCGGGAGCCCTGGCTCCCGTGCGGTAAGCGGCTTCCCCGGAAGCAAGAAGAGTGGTACCGCGGAGGAATCGGCCTTCGTCTCTTTATTTAAGGAGACGAGGGCCTTTTTGCAGGGGAATGCCCCGGAAAGGAAGGGTCACAGCGATGAAACGAAACGGTTCGGACATATTGGTGGAATGTCTGCTCGAGCAGGGGGTCGATACCGTGTTCGGCTATCCCGGCGGGGCGGTGCTCAACATCTATGACGCCCTTTATAAATACAGCGGCCGGATCCGGCATGTGCTGACCGCCCACGAGCAGGGGGCCTCCCACGCCGCGGACGGCTATGCCCGCGCCACCGGCCGGGTGGGGGTGTGCATCGCCACCTCCGGCCCCGGCGCGACCAATCTGGTCACCGGTATTGCCACGGCGTATATGGATTCCATCCCGATGGTGGCCGTCACGGGCAATGTGGCGGTGCCGCTGTTGGGCCGGGACTCCTTCCAGGAAGTGGACATCACCGGCATCACCATGCCGATCACCAAACACAATTTCATCGTCAAGCGGGTGGAGGATCTGGCCGATACGGTACGGGAAGCGTTCCGCATCGCAAGGAGCGGCCGGCCCGGCCCGGTGCTCATCGACCTGCCCAAGGACATCACCGCGGCCGAGACGGAATATGAGCCCCGTCCGGCGGCGGGGCCCCGGCCTTCCGTCCCTCCGAAGGAAGAACGGCTCCAGATGACCCTGAACCGGCTGCAAAGCTGTGAAAAGCCCTTGATCTATTTCGGCGGAGGGATCATCTCCTCCGGGGCGGAGGCGGAGCTTCTCGCCCTGGCCGAAGCCCAGGATATCCCGGTCTGCTCCTCCATGATGGGCCTGGGCGGCTTCCCGCCGGATCACCGGCTATGGCTGGGAATGGTGGGAATGCACGGTACCCTGGCGGCCAACCGCGCGGCCAGGGAGTGCGATTTGCTCCTGGCCTGCGGTGCCCGGTTTTCCGACCGGGTAGCGGGGAGCACCACCGGTTTCGCTCCAAACGCTCAGGTGGTCCATATAGATATCGACCACGCCGAGTTCGATAAGAATGTGTCGGTGGCGGTCCGGCTGGCCGGGGATCTGAGGGATGTATTGGGCATCCTTTCCCGGCGGGCGGACAAACGGGTCCATCCGGCCTGGGTGGGCCGGGTGACGGCCCTGAAGCGGGAGATTCCCGCTTCCACGGCGATGCCAGACGCCCCTGCCGATCCCCTGGAGGTGCTGCGCACCCTCCGGCGCCTGCTCCCGGACGATGCTGTCGTCGCCACCGACGTGGGCCAGCACCAGATGTGGACGGCCCAGCATTTCGAGTTCCGGCAGCCCCGGACACTGCTGACCTCGGGGGGCCTCGGTACCATGGGGTATGGGCTGGGCGCTGCCATCGGCGCCCAGGCGGCCTTCCCGGACCGGCGGGTGGTGCTGGTCTCCGGGGACGGCAGTTTCCATATGAATCTGAATGAGCTGACCACCCTGGCATCCTATGACCTTCCCATCGTGGTGGTGGTGATGAACAACCGGGTGCTGGGCATGGTGCGGCAGTGGCAGAAGGTGTTTTACGGGCGGAGGTTCTCCGCTACCGATCCTCATCGCAAAACCGATCTCGTCAAATTGGCCGAGGCCTTCGGCTGCACCGGCATGCGGATCACCGCGGCGGGGGAGGTGGAGCCCGTCCTGCGGGCGGCCCTGGAAAAGAAGGGCCCCGTCCTGGTGGACTGTCAGATCTCGCCCGACGTCAACGTCCTGCCCATGATCCCGCCGGGCGGCACCGTGGAGGACATGATCGAGGCAATGGACGAGGACTGATATCCGAGGAAGGGAAGGGATCATATGAGCGAAGAAAACGTCAAGCGCAAGGTGCTGTCCGTCCTGTCGGTGGAGCACCAGGGGATTCTGCCCCGGGTCACCGGCCTGTTTTCCCGGCGGGGCTTCAATATCGATTCCATCATCGCCTGCAAAACCGAGGACCCCGGGCTGGCCCGCTGGACCCTGGTGGTGACGGGGGACGAGGCGACCTTTACCCAGCTGATGCGCCAGCTCTTAAAGCTGGAGGACGTTATCAAGGTGGAAGCACTGGAGATGGAAAACTGTTCCAACAGCGAGCTGCTGCTCATCAAAGTCCGGACCGGCCCAGCCGGCCGGGCCGGCCTGCTGCGCACGGCTCAGACCTACGGCGGCCGGGTGTTGGATGTGGGGGACTGCACCATGACCCTGGAGCTGTCCGGCCAGACTGAAGAGATCGAGGGCTTCGTGGCCCGGATGGCGGCGGATTATGGGATCGTCGAGCTGGCCAGGACCGGGATCACCGCCCTGCGGCGGGGGGACGACACCATCCATTCCCCCGATTGACCGTCCATTCGCCGGGGCATCCCGGCTATACATAAGGAGGAAACGAGCATGGGCATGACCATGACCCAGAAAATCCTAGCCGCCCACGCGGGCCTCGAGGAGGTCACGGCGGGGCAGCTTATCGAGGCGAAGCTGGACCTCTGCCTCGGCAACGACATCACCGCGCCCGTCGCGATCAACGAATTCGAGCGGTGCGGCGCCTGCCAGGTGTTCGACCGGGACCGGGTGGCCCTGGTGATGGATCACTTTACCCCGAACAAAGACATCAAGGCCGCCGAGCAGGTCAAAAAGACCCGGGAATTCGCCCATAAACAGGGCGTGACCCATTTTTATGACGTGGGCCGGATGGGAATCGAGCACGCCCTCCTGCCCGAACAGGGGCTGGTCGGTCCGGGGGACTGCGTCATCGGCGCCGACAGCCATACCTGCACCTATGGCGCTTTGGGGGCCTTCTCCACCGGTGTCGGCTCCACCGACCTGGCCGCCGGCATGGCGACTGGAACCGCCTGGTTCAAGGTCCCGGCGGCCATCCGGGTGGAACTGACCGGCAAACTGTCCCGGTATGTCTCCGGCAAGGATGTCATCCTCCACCTCATCGGCAGAATCGGGGTGGACGGTGCCCTTTATCGTTCCCTGGAATTCACTGGCGGGGGGGTGGCCTCCCTGTCGATGGACGACCGGCTCTGCATCGCCAACATGGCCATCGAAGCGGGGGCTAAAAACGGCATCTTCCCGGTGGACGATGTGACCATGGCGTATGTTCGGGACCGTTTCCAAAGGGAACCTCGGGTATTCGAGGCCGATCCCGACGCGGAGTATGAGGATACTGTCACGATCGACCTCTCCGCTCTGCGCCCCACCGTTTCCTTCCCCCATCTGCCCGAAAACACAAAAACCGTGGACGACTGCGGCGAGGTGAAGATCGACCAGGTGGTCATCGGCTCCTGCACCAACGGCCGGATGGAGGACATGCGGGCCGCCGCCGAGGTGCTGCGCGGCCGGAAGGTGGCCGACGGGGTGCGGTGCATCGTCATTCCCGCCACCCAGCAGATCTGGCTGGACAGCCTGCATGAGGGATTGTTCGATATTTTCGTGGAGGCGGGGGCCGTGGTCTCCACCCCCACCTGCGGGCCCTGCCTGGGAGGGCATATGGGGATTCTCGCCGCCGGGGAGCGGGCGGTCTCCACCACCAACCGCAATTTCGTTGGCCGGATGGGCCACGTGGACAGTGAGGTCTATCTCGCCAGCCCCTATGTGGCGGCGGCTTCCGCGGTCACGGGATTCATCACCGATCCGGCCAAGCTGATGAAGGAGGGGGAATAAGCCATGACAGTTCAGGGAACGGTACATAAGTACGGGGACAACGTGGATACCGATGTCATCATCCCCGCCCGCTATCTCAACACCTCCAGCCATGAGGAGCTTGCCGCCCACTGTATGGAGGATATCGACCGGGAGTTCGTGAACAAAGTGAAAACCGGCGACATTCTGGTGGCGGAAAAGAATTTCGGCTGCGGTTCCTCGCGGGAGCACGCGCCCATCGCCATCAAGGCCAGCGGCATCTCCTGCGTTATCGCCTCCACCTTCGCCCGGATCTTTTACCGCAACGCCATCAATATCGGCCTGGCCATCCTGGAATGTGAGGAGGCGGCCCGGGAAATCCGGGCCGGGGACGAGGTCCGGGTGGATTTCGACACCGGCGTCATCGAGAACCGGACCACCGGCAAAACCTATCAGGCCCAGCCCTTCCCGCCCTTTATCCAGAATATCATCGAAAAGGGCGGCCTCCTCAGTGCCATCCGGGACCGGCTGTGACCATCCGCGGCCGGGCCGGGGAAAGGAAGCGTTAGCTATGTCGGACATACATGAGACGATCCGGGACCAGGCGCGGCAGGCCATTGCCGAGCTGCTGGACGCGGCAAAGCTCTCTCCGGGGGATCTCTTCGTCGTGGGCTGCTCCACCAGCGAGGTGGCGGGGCGGCGCATCGGTTCGGATTCGAGCCTGGACATCGCCGGGGCGCTCTGGGACGGCATCGCGCCGGTACTCCAGGATCGGAGGATTTTCCTCGCCGTCCAGTGCTGCGAACACCTCAACCGGGCGGTGGTCCTGGAACGGGCGGCGGCGGAAAAGGCCCGCCTCGAGCTCGTGAACGCGGTTCCGCAGCTTCACGCGGGCGGCGCGTTCGCCGCCACCGCCTATGCCCGGATGGAGGATCCCGTGATGGTGGAGGAGGTCCGGGCGGCGGCCGGGATCGATATCGGCGGAACCCTGATTGGGATGCAGCTCCGCCGGGTGGCGGTCCCGGTCCGGCTCTCGATCGACCGGATCGGGGAGGCGCGGATCCTCTGTGCCCGTACCCGCCCCAAATTTATCGGCGGTGTCCGGGCCGTGTACGACGAGTCGGTACTGTGAGAGCTCAAAATCACCAGTGAACCGATGGCTTTGCTTTAAGCGACAAGTGGACACCAGCCGGGGAGAGCACCCCCGGCTGGTGTTTTCTGCATACGTCTGAGCGGGACCGTATGATATCCCCGTTTTTTGATCGTATCCATTTTCTGCTGTTTGTGGTAGAATACGACTAGGACAAGGCGTCTATTACGATGAGAGGGTGACCAATGGTATAAAAACCCGGCAGTGTACACCGAACCCGATTTTCATGAACCGCATTTGAATTCGCTGGATATCCCGAGTGAATCACGCTTGTCGAGAGAGACGCTGCAAGGATATTTAGCGGCGGTGAGAACCAAAATCTTATGTTACCTGGACGGTCTTACCAACGACGGGCTATACGATATCCCGACAGGCTGCACGAGCAGCCGGTTGGGCCTGATCCTGTCGCAGTTCCGCCATTTCTACGCCCATCTCGGGAATATCAACGCGACCACCATCATCGAAACGAACCGATGGCCCCGTGTCATCGGGACGAGCGGCAAAAGCGGGAAATCCACAAAAGGCCTGTTTGAATAACGTCCCGTGGAGCGTCGATGCGTTCTCCTATACGTGGCACGGGATACGGAAATGAGGAAATGGGTTGGAAGATAGAGTAAAAATCGAGTATGTGGAAATCGAGCGGGGCAGACGCCTCCTTGTGACGAGCGATATCCACGGGCATGCCGCAAGTTTGAAAAAGGTGCTGGAAAAGGCGGAATTTTCGGATGACGATATCCTGGTTATCATCGGTGACATCGTGGAAAAAGGTCCGGAAAGCCTGAAAACGCTGCGCTATGTCATGGAACTGTGCGAGAGGGGAAACGTCCTTCCCCTGATAGGCAATGTGGACGCGTGGCGGCTCCACATGATAAACGGTATCCGCGCAGAAAGCGTACAGGGCTTTTACGACTATCTCCTGCACCTCAGGGCCTGGATCGGTACCAGCTTTTTCGATGAACTGACGAGGGAGCTCGGCTATATCTGTACGTCTCCCGCGGATATTTTGAAGTCTAAGGACCGGGTGCTCGGGCATTTCCGGCGGGAACTGGATTTTCTCTCTCATTTGCCGGCGATCGTCGAAACGCAGGACTATGTCTTTGTTCACGGAGGGCTGCGTGACCGGGAGGTACGGGACAACGGGAAACGCCCCTTGTTCGAGCTGTTGAAATACGACAGGTTCATGGATACGGAGCTTTGTTTTGACAAATACGTGGTGGTCGGGCATTGGCCGGTCTCCAATTATGGCGGCAAATACCCCCAGGCGAACCCTCTCATCGACCGCGAAAAGAGGATCATCTCCATCGATGGCGGCTGCGGGCTGAAGGCAAACGGCCAGTTGAACCTGCTGATCTTTCCCGAGGCCGGCTGCGATTTGGACGACGTGTATGTTGTCAGCCATGACGACCTGCCGGTTTACCTGGCCTTGACCCCGCAGGTGGAGTCCGCCGATTCCATCCATATCTGCTGGCCCGACAACGAGATTCGTATCCTCGAGAAGGGGGACGAATTTTCGCGTGTCCTGCACATCGCCACCGGCCGCAGCGTCTGGATGCCGAACGCTTACCTGTTAGAGGATACCCGCTGCAGGGATTACACGGATTCCCTGCTGCCGGTGTGCCCCGGCGATAGGGTGTCGCTGGAATGGACGACTTCCAAAGGGGCCATCGTCAAAAAAGACGGGAGGACCGGCTGGTATTGCGGAGAACTGGAAAAATCCGGGGAATACCGGGAGTATTCGCGTGCCGGTCTTGTGCCGGTCTCTCGATCGTGGTAAAATAGGTTCCAATCCAAAAGAAAGCGGGTGCATGGACATGGATAAGCAAACCGTCACGGATGTGATGCAAAAGACGCGGGAACTGATGGACGCGCCGACCTGCAGCCGTGAGGCGGGGGAGGCCGCCCGGCGCTGGCTGGAGGCCGTGGGAACCGAATCGGAAAAAGAGGAGACCAGGCGGTACATCGAAGAGCTGGAAGCCGATATCATGCCGGTCGACACCCTGATCGCCTTCGCCCAGTCCGAACAGGGGGCGGCGTATTTCGGCGCGGAAACAGCGGCCGGGATTGCCGCTCACGCCATGGAGATCAAGGCGGCCGGAGCGCTGTATTGCGACTGCCCGGCCTGCGCGGCCGCGGCGGCAATTCTCGAGAAGAAGGCCGCGCTTCTGGCGTAAAGCCTCTCCGTAACCGCAAACCAGGACAGCCGCCCGCGGTCGCGGGCGGCTGTCCTAATTATGCGGCAGGGGGTCAGGCAAGCGCCTTTTCCCCCATCCACTGCCGCCGCGTCACCGTAAACCCGATCCGCCGGTACCAGTTGACCAGCTCGACATACCGCAGCTCCACGCCAGTGCAGCCGCGGCTTTTCAGCCACTCCGCGCCATACACCACCATGCCCCGGCCGATTCCCCTGCGGCGCGCGCGGCCGGCCACCCCCACGCAGCCGATGCAGCCGTCCCGTTCACCCGGAGGGGAAAACCGCCCGCCGCCGGGGGACAGAATGGCAAATCCCAGGACGGCCCCGGCTTCCACGGCCAGCAGGACCGGATCGGCGCAGGTGGTAAACACGCCGCGCCAATCCGGCTGCGCGTCGTCCACGGCGGCGAGCAGGGCGGCCCGGTCGGCGTCCCGCGCGAACCGGAACCCTACCGTCTCCGGCGCCGGCGGGATGTCCAGCCGGCCCGCGCCGAAACCCCGCAGGTCCAGCCGCATGTTCACGCTGGTCCACGACGCGGCATAGCCCCGGCGCTCAAAGAACGCGGGGACGGCCGGATCCTCCGCGGGCACCCCCTGGAGCAGATAATACCGGCCCCGGCCGAGCAGGACGCGGTCCGCCCCCGACGCCCGGATGCGCGTTTCGGCAGCCTCGAGCAGGGCGGCGCCGTGTCCCCGGTTCCGGTACCGGCGATCCACACAGAGCAGGGACAGGCTGCCGCCGTGAATCAGGGCGTACCCCACCGTTTCGCCTCCTTCGCCGGCATACAGCACCTGACCCCGCTCCCGCTTGAGGCATTCCCGAAACACGGCCTCGGCGGCCGGATAATCCGGGAAGCAGCGCCGGTACAGGGCATACAGCTCGTCCATATTGCTCCTCTTTTTTCACACATCGCCCCGGGCGATCGTCTTTTTATACCCCCGATGCCGCCGATCAAAGCCGTACGCCTCGTAAAATCCGCAGGCGTCCGCCCGCTCCTCCTCGGTCACCAGGATCATCTGGGCGCAGTCCCGGGCCTCGGCGGCCTTCTCCAGTTCGCGCAGCATCCGGCCGGCCCCCTTCCGGCGCTGTCCTTTGTCCACGATGAGGTTTTCCACGACCAGGAACGGCCGGCCGTCGCCGTACAGCTCTTCGCAGACGACGCCCATGACCGAACCCACCAGCCGCCCGCCGTCCTCCGCCGCCAGGAGGATATGGCGCCCCCCGGTCTCCAGGCTTTCCCACCGGCGCCGCATGACAGCCTCGTCCATCGCCTCATCTCAAAATGGCGCGTACAGGGCCGCCAGCGCCGCTAGATCCGTTTTTTCGAGCCGTCGCGCCGTCATGCGTCTCCTCCTTCCGCGGCCTCCCGCCGCGCTTCCTCCCACCATTCCGGGAAGGTTCCGGATACGAACCCCGACAGGGGATGCTCCCCCCGCAGCAGATCCAGCCGCCGGATGGCGCCGCGGACCATGTTCCGGTCCCGCCGCCGCTCTTCCACGGTCAGGTCCTCGTAGTGCCGGATCCTCAGCCGCCCCTCCGACTCGTACCGGAGGATCCGGTTATAGGCGTCGTCCACCTCGTCGGCGGCTGCCACCGGCACCGGATCCCGTGACACGACCGCGGACCGGATCCCGGTGTTTTTGTCCGTCCCGAACGATCCGGAACAGGTGTAGATGACCCCCTTCACCCCGCCGTAAAAGGCGCGCAGGCCGTCTTTGAAGGATTCATTGTAGACCGGGATCCCGTCCTCCCCGATCTCGAACGTCATCCATTTGAACGGGTGCTTCCAGATATAGATGGACGCCAGGGCCTTGTCGGCGGACAGATAGACGCAGGGGTAATCCAGATTGGAATGGGGGCTGGCAAAGGGCCTGAGTACCTCGAGCCCCCTGACGGTGGTTCCATGATAGGCGGTCATCCGCATTCCTTCCTTTCATAGAGGATATCCGGCTTTCGTTTGTGTGCAAATCCGTCCTCCCGCCGGGCATACTAATCCGGGCTGAGGAGGGGGAGAGAGGATGGACGGTGTTTTCGGTTTGGCATTCGGGCGGCCTTCGGTCAGCAAGGCGGTCAAGATCGCGCTGGGCTGTTCCTTGGCCGTCCTGCTTGCCCGTCTGCTGGAGCTTTCCAGTGCCACCGCTGTGGTCACCATCACCCTGCTTAGCGTCCAGCGCACCAAAAAGGACACCCTGCGGGCGGCGCTGCGCCGCAGCCTGGCCTTTTTCGCCTCCCTCGCCCTCGCGCTGCCGCTGTTTTCTCTGCTGCGGTTTTCCGTGCCCGCGCTGGGCCTGTTCCTTCTCCTGTTCGTGCCGGTCTGCCAGTGGCTGGACATTGAGGAGGGGCTGGCGATGAGCACGGTGCTCATGCTCCATGTCTGGAACGCGGGGGAGGTCACGCCTGCTCTCATCCTCAACGAAACCGCCCTCATGGCCATCGGTATCCTTATGGGTGTGGTCATGAACCTGTATATTCCCCGGCGCATCCGCGCCATCCGGGAAGACCAGCGGATCACGGAGGAACGGATGCGGGCCATTCTGCGGGACATGGGGGCATTTTTGCGGCAGGAACCGTTTGACGGGCAGACGGATCCCGCGGGGGAAGAGAGGGGCGGGGGCGCCGTTCTTTTTTCCACCCGGACGGGGGCCGGGATCGCCGCCCTGCGGGACCATCTCGAGGAGGCCTGCAGACGGGCGCTCGCCCTCGCGGACAACTCCTTCCACCCCGACATGCGGTATTTCCGGCAGTATATGGAGATGCGGCTGCAGCAGTGCCGCGTTCTGTCCAGGCTGGCGGGAAGCCTTCAGCGTCTCGGTCCGGAGAGCCGTCCCTTTCCCTGGCAGGCGGATGAAATCGGCATCTTTTTTGAAGAGGTGGCCGCCTCCCTGCACGAATATAACAATGCCCTGGAGCTGCTGGAACGGCTCGAGGAGCATCGCCACCGTTTCAAGCTCAGCGAGCTGCCGGCCTCCCGGCGGGAATTCGAGACGCGGGCGGTGCTGTACGAGGCGGCGGACAGCCTGCAGCATCTGCTTGAGCTCAAACGGGATTTCGTCCGTGCCCTGACCCCGTCCCAGATCGAGACCTTCTGGGCCTGTCCGATGCGTCCGCGCGGTGGAAAAAAGGGGACGAAAACAGGCCGGATTTGACCGAAAACCGTCCCAAACGCACCGAAACAGCCCCTTTCTGCGCGGGAATCCGCCGGATAAGCGTTCTGGCGATGGGAAAAAGACAAACACACCCGCGGCGGCTGGACCGCCGCGGGTGTGTTGCGGATAGCCCGGTCATCTGGGGCTACCGGGACGAATCCCCTTGTTTCGATATCGGTTTCCGGTACTGATACACATCCTTGCCGAAGCTGCCGACATAATGGATTTCTTCAAACCCACGGCCGATAAGCTCCCGGTTTGGAAGGATGTGCCGTTCCGAGTCGCCAGGACAATCGAGCAGCCAGCCGCCGTCCTTGCAAACCCTGGCCATTTCGGCCAGCTCCCGGTCATAGTCCTCGCCGACGACGTGGCCGGACATGACCACGTCGAAGGTATCGTCCGGGAACGGCAGGCTGTCCGCAAAGCCGTCCAGCACACGGACGTTCCGGATCCCCTCCTCCGCGATTTTGTCGCGCATGAACTCCCGCAGCGTCCCCACCGGCTCACTGGCATAGACGAACGCGGCTTTTTCGGCGGCGGCAAACGTCAGGCGGCCGGAACCGGCCCCCACGTCCAGCACGGTCTTGCCGGCCAGCTCCGCCAGCCCGAACAGACGCGTCTTGTCCCAGCCGCGTATGAAATCGCAGCGTTCCGCCATGACCGCCGGGGTCGTGTATACGGTGAAGTCCTCCACACACATCAGCGCATACGCCTCCGCGTTCCGGACCTCCTCCGGACCGGCCGCCGGGGCGCCAGACGCCAGCGCGGAGACAAGCGGGGCACATTCCGGGCAGCGGTGCTCGAGGTACCACCGGATGGCCGGATTGGCCCGCAGGGCGATTCCCATGCAGCGCCGCCATTCGTCTTTATCGCTGTGCCAGCCGCCCCACTCCATCATCAGACGGATCTGGAACCGCTCCAGGAGCAGGAACGTCTGGAAGGAGTACTCGCCCGGGTTGATCCAATTCAAATTCAGAGCCATACAATCCTCCTGTTTTTCAGGAGGGCTACCGGATCGTCACCCTCCCGTTCTGTGTTTTGGCGGCAATCTTTCTATCTGCCATGTTCAACACCCCTTTTCCGTAGGATTATCATTCAGTATAGAACAAAACGAGGCGGAAAGCAAGAAATAATGACAAAATCTGACTCGATTATATTTGTTTTTTGTATAATTCGATGGCTGGGGATGGATGCGTGCCGGTGATTTCGACCTATCCGGTTTCTGTCTGCCATGAAGAATGGGGCGGGAATGGTTTACAATTCCTCCCGATCGAAACCAGCCGCCAAAGCAGACTCTGCTTTGGCGGCTGATAACCGTTGCGTCCGCAACCTGCGCCAGGGACGGCAGGAGAATGCGGCGATCGAAGCTATGAGTGGCCGGCCAGGCCGGTTGTTTGGGGAGCGTGTGACCGCGCGCCTACTCCAGCGTGAGCTGCTCCCCGATATCCTCCGGCAGCGGCATGGCGCCGGCGGCGGGCAGGCTCTTGGTGCGGTAGCGGTTGGGTTTGGTCACCATATCCTCGGCAAACGGCACCACGTCCTTCAGGCGATGCTGCCCCTTGAGGGTCATGACCTGCACCCCCTGGGTGCTGCGGGTGGTCTTGGCGGCGATGGCGCCGGTGTGGACCAGCAGGCGGCGGCCGGAGGTAGAGGTCAGCAGGAACTCCCGGTCCTCCGGCACATGCAGGACGGCTACCAGGGGGGATTTGTCCGAATAGGCGCCGACCAGCCGGCGGCGGTTGGTTTTGGTCGCGTAGGCGGAGAGCTCCACCTTCGCGGCCTTGCCGTTTTCAAAAAAGAAAAGCAGATACCCGCTGTAATCGGCCGTCACCACCATGGCGACAGCGGTTTCCCCCTCCTCGAAGCCCAGGCGGGAGGCCACGTAATCCCCCAGGACGCTGGCCTTGGTATCCGGAAAATCCGCCGCCTTGGCCTTGTACACCGTTGCGGCGCCGGTAAAGAACAGCAGGTCCCGGCTGTTGGATGCCTCCACCGTTTGGGTGATCCGGTCCCCTTCTTTGAGCTTCTGTTCCCCGCTCATCCGCAGGGACTGGGGGGTGATTTTCTTGAAATACCCCTCGGCCGTGAAGAAGAGGGTGCAGGGATAATCCGGCACTTCCTCCTCGGTCTCGGCGGCGGCCTGCCGGATATCGGAGGCGTAGAGGAGGAGGCTGCGGCGGGGCTTGCCGAATTTCGCGGTCACATCCCGCAGCTCCCCGACGATGATGGCCCGCACCCGCTCGGGGCTGCGGAGGATTTCCTCCATTTCGGCCACGTCTTTTTCCAGTTTGCCGATTTCCTCGGTGCGTTTGAGGATGTATTCCCGGTTGAGATGGCGGAGTTTGATCTCGGCGACATATTCGGCCTGGATCTCGTCGATGCCGAAGCCGATCATCAGGTTGGGGACGACCTCGGCTTCTTCGTCGGTTTCCCGGACAATGCGGACCGCCTTGTCGATGTCGAGCAGGATTTTGGACAGGCCCCGGAGCAGATGCAGCTTGTCCTTGGCCTTTTTCAGGTCGTAGTCCACCCGGCGGCAGACGCATTCCATCCGGAACGCGGTCCATTCCTCCAGGATCCGCCGCACGCCCAGCACCTGGGGAGCCCCGGCGATGAGGATGTTGAAATTGCAGGAAAAGCTGTCCTCCAGCGGGGTCATGGCGAAGAGCCTGGCCATCAGCCGGTCGGGGTCGGTGCCGCGCTTGAGGTCGATGGTGATCTTCAGCCCGTCCAGGCCGATCTCGTTGCGCACATCCGAAATTTCCCGGATTTTCCCCGCCTTGACCAGATCCGCCAATTTGGCGATGATGGCCTCGACCGTGGTGGTGGGCGGGATTTCGGTGATGTCGATGCAGTTGGACTCCTTATCGTAAGTATAGACCGCCCTCACCCGGACGCTTCCCCGGCCGGTATCGTAAAGCTTCCGCATCTCGTCCCGGCTGTAAATGATCCGGCCGCCGCCGGGAAAATCCGGGGCCTTGAGGGTGGCGGTGATATCGGCGTCCGGATCCTTCATCAGGGCGATGGCGGTCTCGCACACCTCGGTGAGGTTGAAGGAGCAGATGGAGCTCGCCATGCCGACCGCGATGCCGATATTGTTGTTGACCAGGATGGAGGGATAGGTGACCGGCAGCAGAGTCGGCTCTTTCATAGTGGAGTCGTAGTTGTCTACAAAATCCACCGTGTCCTTGTCGATATCCCGGAACAGCTCCCCCGCGATGGGGTCGAGCTTGGCCTCGGTATACCGGGAGGCCGCGTATTCCATATCGCTCGAATAGGCCCGGCCGAAGTTGCCCTTGGAATCCACATACGGGTGAAGCAGGGCCTGATAGCCCCGGGAGAGCCGCACCATCGTTTCATAAATCGCGGCATCGCCGTGGGGGTTGAGTTTCATGGTGGAGCCGACGATGTTGGCCGATTTTGTCCGGGCGCCGGTGAGCAGCCCCATCTTGTACATGGTGTAGAGCAGCTTACGGTGGGACGGCTTGAAGCCGTCGATTTCCGGGATGGCGCGGGAGAGGATGACGCTCATCACATAAGGCATATAGTTGGTTTCGAGGGTGGAGGTGATCTGCTGCGCCTCCACCAGCCCGGAGCCCATGATATGGGCGTTTTCGGGCAGCTTGTCCAACCCGGCAGCCGCCTTTTTCGTTTTCTTAGCCATTGATCCACCTATCCTTCTTCATGGTGACGCGGGCCCCGGCTCAGCCCTTCCGGAACCCGCCGGTCAGCCCGTGGAGCAGCAGGGCCGCGGAGCAGGCAAAGGCCGCGAGGACGGCGATGCCGGCGGCGAACAGCTCGGGTTTGTTCGCGGTTACATACAGGGAGGTGGGGCCGTCGGCGCTCTGGACGATCCCGATACGGCGCAGTGTTTTCATGCATTTCGTCTCTTTTCGTTTAAAATCAGGTCAAACGCGGGCGGCGGGGTCAGCTCACATCCACCATGTCCAGGTACAGGCTGCCCCGGTCGGCGATAAATTCCTTCCGCCCCGCCAGGTTGTCCCCCAGCAGGACATCGAACATCCACTCGGTCGCGGCCTCATCCTCCGGTTCCACCTTGACCAGTCGTCTCGTCGCCGGGTTCATGGTGGTCAAGGACATCATCTCCGGATCGTTCTCACCCAGTCCCTTGGAGCGCTGGATGGTGTACCGGACATCTCCGATTTCATTGAGGATGGCCGTTTTTTCCTTGTCGCTGTACGCGAAATAGGTGTCGGTTTTGGTGTTGATCTCATACAGGGGCGTCTCGGCGATGAAGACCCGGCCCTCCCGGATGAGGGTGGGGGTCAGGCTGTAGAGCATGGTGAGGATCAGGCCGCGGATCTGGAAGCCGTCCACATCCGCGTCGGTGCAGATGATGACCTTATTCCACCGCAGCAGGCTGAGGTCGAAGGTGGCGAGATCCTTATTGGCCTTGGACTTGACCTCCACCCCGCAGCCCAGCACCTTGAGCAGGTCGGTGATGATCTCGTTCTTGAAAACCTTGTCCAGGCCCGCCTTGAGGCAGTTGAGGATTTTGCCCCGGACCGGGATGATGGCCTGGAAATCCGGGTTGCGCGCCTGGATGCAGGCGCCCATGGCGGATTTCCCTTCCACGATGAAGAGCTCCCGTTCCTCCACCTTCCGGCTGCGGCAGTCGACGAAGCTCTGCACCCGGGAGGCGAAGTCGTTGCCGGTCTGCAGGGTCTTTTTCAGGTTTAGGCGGGTGGTTTCCGCCTTTTCCCGGCTGCGCTTGTTGATGAGCACCTGCTCGCACAACCGGTCCGCCTCGGCCTTGTTCTCGAGGAAGTAGACCTCCAGGTTATGGCGCAGAAAATCCGCCATGGCCTCCTGGATGAATTTGTTGGTGATGGCTTTTTTGGTCTGGTTTTCATAGGAGGTCTGGGTGGAAAAGGAGGAGGAGACCAGAACGAGGCAGTCCTGCACGTCCTGGAAGCCGATTTTGCTCTCGTTTTTCAGATACCGGCCGGTCTGCTTGAGATAGGCGTCGATCTGGGAGACGAAGGCGGAGCGCACCGCCTTTTCCGGGGAGCCTCCGTGCTCCAGGTAGCTCGAGTTATGATAGTATTCGAGCAGGCTTGTGCGGTTGGAACAGCACCACGCCACGTGGAGCCGTACCTTGTATTCCGGCTTGTCCGCACGGTCCCGGCCGCGGCGCTCCGCCGTCCAGACCTGGATCCCGGTGAGGGCTTCCTCTCCCGCCAGCTCCCGCACATAGTCGGCGATGCCGTTTTCGTAGCGGAACTCCTCGGTTTCGAATTCCCGGCCGTGCTGGTCACGCAGGACGAACAGCACCCCCGGATTGACGATGGCCTGCCGTTTGAGCACGTCCCGGAAATAGCCGGTAGGCACCGCGATGTCGGTGAACACCTGGAGATCCGGTTTCCAACGGACGACGGTGCCGGTATCCTTTTTGGCATACGGTTCCTTTTGCAGGCCGCCGATGTTCTCCCCATGTTCGAAGTGCAGGGTGTAGCGGAACCCGTCCCGCTTGACCTCCACGTCCATGTATTCCGAGGAATACTGGGTCGCACAGGCGCCCAGGCCGTTGAGGCCGAGGGAGTATTCGTAACTCTCCCCTTCGAGGGTGTTGTATTTGCCGCCGGCGTACAGCTCACAGAAGATCAGCTCCCAGTTGTACCGGCCTTCCTTTTGGTTGAAGTCCACCGGCATGCCCCGGCCGAAATCCTGCACCTCGAAGGAGCCATCCTCATACCGGGTGGTGACAATGCGGCTGCCGAACCCCTCCCGGGCCTCGTCGATCGAGTTGGAAAGGATTTCGAATACTGCGTGCTCACAGCCTTCCAGCCCATCCGATCCGAAGATGACCGCCGGGCGTTTGCGGACCCGGTCGGCCCCTTTCAGGGAGGTGATGCTGTCGTTGCCGTAGCTGGGCTTTTTGGGGGCCATAATCTGCATCCATCCTTTAACGTGTTAAGGGCGTCCATACTCAAAGGAAGCCATTCGTGCCGAAAAGCAGGAATGGCTATAGCTTGTTTCATACCCTTCTACTTTATACCATTTAAGCGGCCGCGTCAAGTCTTCCCGCCCGCCTCCGCCGCCATCGCGGCAATGGAGCCGCGCCGCCGATGTCAGCAATGGCGGCCGTAAGGCAGGGTTCCCGGTCTATGTGGAAGAACGATGACCAGGCAAAATTTCGGGACCGTCCCCCCTTATGACATGACCATGGCCATGAGGAAAAGGCCGGGGAGGCGCTTTTTCGGAAAACCGCCATGTACGCGGCAACTGAAGCGCGCCATACGGGGAGAGGCCCTGCATGGCGGGAACATCCCCCGCAAACGCTGTGCATTTGCGGGGGATGTTGGCTTTGATACCGGCATTGCCTCCGGGAATTTGGGCGGTCATACCATCCTATTCCGAATAAAATTAGAGTGCATCGATCGGCACCCGCTATGTGGGATCCCCTTCGGGCAGGCGGCTGTCCAATGTGTCCGGGTATGAGCTGACCACCAGGACATCACCCTCTTCCACCAGGCTGGCGCCGCGGGGAATCTCCACCTTCCCGTCGGCACGCCGGATGATGATGACCAGGGAATGGTGAGGGAACGTGATCTCCCGCAGGTATTTGCCCACATAGCGATGGCCTTTTCCGATATGGATTTCCTCGAGGACCACGTCATCCCCGCCCGTATACTCCTGGCCGCTGAGCACGAGGAGATCTTCCGTCCGGATCCGGGTATCCCCCTTGGGGATCAGGGAGGCGGCACCCCGCCGGATCAGGACGATCAGGGTGTCCGACACGAGGCCGAGTTCCCCGACCGTCCGGCCCGCCCAGGGATGTCCCTCCGGGATACGGGTCTGGATCAGCCGCATCTCCGCCTCCTCCTGATAATCATTGAAGGTTTTAAGGATTTTATCGCTGTCCGCATCGATCATCTGCAGCCGCCGGGCAAAGAAGGGGAGCAGCGTTCCCTGGAAAGCGACGGAGAGCAGGCAGACGCAAAACACAATGTGGTATACATCGTGCTTCAGCGTGGCCTCGCTGACCGTCGCGAGGATGGCAAACACGATGGAGGAGGCCCCCCGCAGCCCTGCCCAGGAGACAAGGAGCTGCTGCCGTACAGGTGCCCGGGTAGGTGTCAGGAGTGCGAAAACCACGGCTGGTCGGGATACGAAGGTGAGAAACAGCGCGATGGCGACCGAGGGCAGCAGGATGGCGGGCATCTGGGAGGGAAAAGCCAGAAGACCGAGCAGGAAAAAGATCACGATTTGGGACAGGCCGGTAATGCCGTCGAAAAAATGCACCAGCGCGCTTTTGTTCGGGATGCGGCTGTTGCCGAGGAGGATCCCCGCCAGGTAGGCGGAGAGATAGCCGTTTCCTCCGACGGCGGAGGCGAGCGCATAGGATAGCACAGCGGCCGCAACGACGAACAAGACGTCAAATCCATCGGTTGAAAAGCGTACCCGCCTGAGCACAAAGACCGCGAGAAACGCGACGAGCCCTCCCGCAAGCAGGCCCAGCACGATTTGGGAGAAGAGGAGCCAGACGACCGAGCGGAGCCCGTCCCCCTGCATCAGGCCGAGGGCGGTGACGGTCAACATATAGGAGATGGGGTCGTTGCTGCCGCTTTCCACTTCCAGCAGGGAATCGGTCCCTCCTTTGAGGCTGAGCTTTTTGGACCGCAGGATGGAAAAGACAGACGCCGCGTCGGTGGAGCTGATGACCGAGCCGATCAAAAAGCTTTCCAAAGGCCCGAAACGCAGGACGAAACGGCAGAACAGGGCCGTCAGCCCCGCGGTAAGCACCACCCCGAGGGTGGACAGGCAAATCGCCTTGGCCGCCACCGGCCGGGCGGCTTTCCAGTTGGTGCCGAAACCACCGTAAAACAAAATGAAAATGAGGGCGAAGGAGCAGATTTGCTCCGCAGCCGGATAATCGTCAAAGGGGATCTTGAACAGGCCGTCGGAGCCGAACAGCATGCCAAGGGCGATAAAGACGAGCAGCATGGGGACGCCAAACCGGCCGGAAAAACGGCTGGCGGCGATACAGACGAGCAGGATCGCCGCGCCGATCAGAAGCCATATGGTCAAGAGGGCCCTCCTTTCTGGGCAAACGGGGGGTCTCGCCGGTGATTTTCCGGCTGCGGATGAGAGCGGGGGAGGCGTGGGGACGCATCGGGCAGTGGGGCCGGGACAGGGCCGTTTTCGCTTCCGTCCCCGAAGCGGGAATTCCCGCCTCCGAAGGGTGTTTTCCATATTCCGGAATTTGAACGTCCCCGCTATGTTGTCCGGCTGTCAGATGAATTTCCGCTTGCTCTCCATGACGAGGCCGAGAACCGCCACCTGCATGACATCCGGTCCCTCAAAGCGCCGCACGGCATAGGCGGGATTGAGGCTGTGCAGTTCGATCCAGTCCGGCCCGTAGAAGATTTTTTTGACCAGGCCCTCCTCGCCCCCGACGAGGACAACGGCCATGCTGCCGTTGTCCACGCTCGTTTGTTTGCGCACGAGGACCAGATCCCCTTCGCACAGGATGGGCTCCATGCTGTCGCCGGTGACAGTCAGCCAGAAGTAGGCCTCGTCCCGCTGCAGGGAGGAGGCCGGCGCCGGCTCATACCCGGTGATTTCCTCGAATACCGCGCCGCCGTATCCCGCCCGGACCGAGCCGAGGATTGGGACCTCCGACAAAGCGCCGTAGGGGAGGGCATGCTCCTCGATCCATCGGCCCGAGGCGGCATTTTTCAGCGCCCCTTTCTCGCCTTCGAGCCAGGCGGCCGTGACGCCGAAATGACGGGCCAGCAAATCCAAGGCCGGCCGGCTGATGCGGGACGTGTTGCCATTTTCCCAACGCATGACGGTGGTTTTGTTCACACCGACCAGCGCGGCGACCTGCTCGAGCGTCTCGCCCGAGGCGAGACGGCATTCGTGCAGACGGCGGGCGGTCAGAAAGGATGTCGCTTTTTCCATGGTCCGGCTCCTTTATCCGGGATTTTGGTAAATCCCTCCTTTATTTACTATACCATAGATTGCAGAAAACGCAAGGGCAAATCACAAAAAAGTTGCAAAATGCACTTGACAAAAGTGGAAAAATATGGTATACTATAGGTGTGCCAAAAAGGAGAAAAAGCACAGGAACCACCCGGGTTGGTTCTATTTTTTTGCGGCATTTGTTGCGTTTTGCAACAAATGCCCGCCGGTGTGATCGTCAGAGGGGTATCCGCACGGAGGGAAACGGGCGTATGCACGGGCGATCGGCCGGAGACAGGGAGAGGGAGGTGAGGCATACGGGTGAAAAAGGCGGACGGCCTCGGTTTCGCGCCTCCGATGTTGAGAAGGCGGTGGGCGCGGCTGCGGCCTACGCGAAAGAACAGGACGTGCCCTTGACTGTCGAGCGGCTGGCGGCCGAGCTGCATATGGATGCCGCGGAGTTCTGCCGGCTGGCGAGGGAAAAGGGCCGCGAGGGCTGGCGGGTGCTCCTGCGGGACGCCTATGAGCAGGCGAACGCCAGCGTGGTGGAATACGCGATGAAGCGGGGCAGCAGCGCCAATATGCATATGCTGTACCTCAAGCAATACGCCGGATATCGGGACGGTGAGGCGCCGGCGGGGGAACCGGTGCTGTTCGTGGGCGAAGAGGAGGTTTAGGGCCGATGCCGGATAAGCGGGACATGGAAAGGACGGGATGGAGTTGGACGAGATGGTGAGGGAGTACCGGACCGCGCTGATGCAGCTGGTCCGCAGGAAACAGGAGCTGCTGCAGTGGATGCACCGGTTCGACCGGCGGATCGGGGTGCTGGAGGAGGAAATCGAGGAGGTGGCGGATGTCCTTTATCAGCTCAAGGCCCACGGCCGCCGGGCGGGAGGCTGAGGCATGGCCCGGGTTTACCTTCCGGAGGTGGTGGGCGGCGGATATGGGGCGTTCTGGCGGTGCCGCCGGCGGTACCGGGTGGTCAAGGGGGGAAAGGCGTCGAAAAAGTCCAGCACCGCCGCGATCTGGTTCATCCTGCATCTGATGAAGATGCCGGGGGCCAATCTGCTGGTGGTGCGGCAGGTCTACCGGACCCATCTGGATTCGACCTATGCCCAGCTCCGCTGGGCGATCCGGCGCCTGCGGGTGGAGCATCTCTGGCAGGCCTGCAAGAGCCCGCTGGAGCTCATCTACCGGCCGACAGGGCAGCGGATCCTGTTCCGGGGCTTTGACGACGTCAACAAGCTCGCGTCCACGACGGTGGAGCGGGGGTGGCTGTGCTGGGTGTGGGTGGAGGAAGCGTATGAGCTGGACAGCGAGGCGGAATTCGACCGGCTGGACCTGTCGGTCCCGCGGGGGGAGGTGCCGGCCCCGCTGTTCAAGCAGACGACCCTCACCTTTAATCCTTGGGACGGCTCCCATTGGCTGAAAAAGCGGTTTTTCGACCGGCCGCATCCGGACGTGTTCACCATGACCAGCACCTATCGGGACAACGAGTTCCTGGACGAGAGCGACATCCGGGTGTTCGAGGAGATGCGGCAGCGGCGTCCGCGGCAGTATGAGGTGGCCGGGCTGGGGGAATGGGGCACGGCGGAGGGGCTGGTGTTCGACCGGTGGAGGCGGCAGGATTTTGACCTGGAAAGGCTGCCGGGACGGGGGGATTCACCGGAGGATGAGGCCTTTGTCCATGTCTTCGGCCTGGATTACGGCTATACCAACGATCCCACCGCTTTCATCGCGGCGGCGGTAAATCCCCGGGAGAAGGTGCTGTATATCTACGACGAGCACTATCAGAAACGGATGCTCAACAGTGAGATCGCGGAGATGATCCGGAAAAAGGGGTACGCGAAGGAGCGGATCCGGGCGGACGCGGCGGAGCCGAAATCCAACGAGGAGCTGCGCCGGCTGGGGATCACCCGCCTGCGGGCGGCGGACAAGGGCCGGGATTCGGTGCAGAGCGGGATCGCCCGGCTGCAGGAATACGACATGATCGTGCATCCCCGCTGCCGCCACACCCTCGAGGAGCTGGCGGGCTACCGGTTCGAGGAGACGGCGGAGGGGGTGAGGAACCGGCCGGAGGACCGGAACAACCACCTGATGGACGCGCTGCGGTACGCGATGGAGGACTGCGTATGGTATCCGGGACGGCATGTGACGGTGAAAAAAGGAATCCCCGGCATTTTTCCGGAGGATGTACGGGGCGGATGGAGTTAGAAAGGAGGAGGATCATGCTGGTATCGATGATCGGCGGGTTCCTGGGGGCCGCATTGGCGGCGGCCCTTTTCGGGGCCGGGGTGCTGTTCGAACGCCGGAGACGGCCGGGAAAGCGGGAGGCCGGGCGGATGGAGCCGCCGGATCCGCAGGCGGAGCTCCGGCGGCGGCAATGGGAGGACTGGATGGGTTTCCTGCATTACGACGGGACGCCGCCGAAAGACGGGCATGAGACGAGATGAGGACGAGGGATGCATGGGACAGGGGGAGAGGCCAGTTGGACAAACAGACGACGCCCGCGCAGATTTTTGAAGAATACCGGCAGGGCGTCCGGTTCAAAAACGCGCTGGGAAAGCGCGGGCTCTACGAACAGAACCGGATCAATGAGCGGTTCTACGCCGGCGACCAGTGGTATGGGGCCCGCTGCAGCGAGGACCGGCCGCTGGTACGGCACAACGTGATCAGGCGGATCGGGGACTATAAAATGGCGATGGTGGGCGCCGCGCCGGTGGCGGTGAGCTATTCGGCGGAGGGGCTGCCGTATACGGCAGCCGATCAGGAACGGGTGGAGGCGCTGCGCCGGGAACGCGCCGGGGGACGCGCGGAGGGAACCGCCCCCCTCACCGACACGGAAGAGACGGGGCTGGTGATGGCGGCGCTGTCCGATTATTTCCGCGTGACGGCGGAACGGGTGAATTTCGACGAGCTGCGGGAAAGCTCGCTGCGCAACGCGTATTGCTCGGGCAGCGGGATCGTCTATACCTATTGGGACGAGCGGATCCCGACCGGGCAGTACGCCGATTTGTCCCGGAGGGTGCCGGTCCGGGGGGACATCGCCTGCCAGGTGCTCGATATCGAAAATGTGTATTTCGGGGATCCGTATCTCGAGGAGCTTCAGGAACAGCCCTATATCCTGATCGCGCAGCGCAAGCCGCTGGAGGAGGTGCGGCGGCAGATCCGCCGCGTGTACGGCAACACGGCCAAGGCCCGGCAGTATATGGAACAGGTCCGGGCCGACCGGGACGTGGCCTATATGGCCGGGAACAGCTATGCCGGCGGCGGAGAGGAAAATGGCGGGGGAAAAACGACGGTCCTGACCCGGCTCTGGAAGGAATGGGACGAGGCGGGAGAGAGCTACACCATCCGGGGCATCCAAGTGTGCGGCGGGACGGGCGGGGACGGCGGCGTCGTGGTCCGCCCGGCGTGGGATCTCGGCATCCGGCTGTATCCGCTCGCGAAATTCGACTGGGACAGGCGGCAGAACTGCGCCTACGGCGACAGCGAAATCCCTTACCTGATCCCCAACCAGATCGCGATCAACCGGATGCTGACCGCCTCGGTATGGGCGGTGATGACGATGGGGATGCCGATCATGGTGGTTAACGGCGACATTGTAACCGGGCCGGTGACCAACGACCCGGGACAGGTGATCCAGGTCTTCGGAGGGGACGAGGATGTGGAGCGGGCGATCCGCTATGTCAATCCGCCCGCGTTTTCCCCGCAGTTCGACCAAATCACGGCTTCCCTGATCGACAACACCCTGTCGCAGGCCGGGGCGACGAGCGCCGCCCTTGGAGAGGTGCGCCCGGACAACACCTCGGCCATCATCGCCCTCCGGGAGGCGGCGGCCCTGCCGCTGCAGACGGTGCAGAACCGGTATTACCGGTTCTGTGAGGACATCGCGCGGATCTGGGCGGAGTTTTGGGTCAACTTGTACGGCAAGCGGCGGCTCCGGGTGGAGGCTGACGGCGGGGTCTGGTATATGCCCTTCGACGCTGCGCGCTTCCGCGACCTGCTCATCCGGGTGAGGGTGGACGTGGGCGCCTCGAGCCTCTGGAACGAGGTGCAGTCGGTCCAGACCCTCGACAACCTGTTCGACCGGCAGGTCATCGACGTCGTACAGTATCTGACCCGGCTGCCCAAGGGGACGGTCCCCAACATCGGGGGATTGATCCGGGAGCTGGAAAAGAAGCCGGCTCCGGGACGGGACGAGGCGGCGGACGCCTGACAGGCTTCCCGGAAAGGGGGGATGCCGGCGGGAAAAGAGGACGGGAAAGGAGACGGGGAAAATGGACGAGCTGAACAGCCAGTATCCGGGCGATTCCATGGAACGGCCGGAAAACGGCGGAGAACCGCGGCCGGAGGAAACGGCGGACGGGGAGGAGCCGGCCTTTGAAATGCCGGATGACACTCCGCTACAGGAGCAGTGGCGTTTTCTGGCCGAGGAAAAGGGGATCGCGGAAGCGGACATGCTCCGGGAGCTCTGCCGGAGCGCGGCGAAGGAGGTCGGGAGGCGGTGTATGGAGGAGTCCGGCGGGGATCCGGCCGGGGCCAGGGAAGCGTACGCACGCTACTGGCAGGCCCGCCGGGACGGTATGCAGGAACGCCGGCGGCGGGAGGAGCAGGAACGGGAAGAAGCGCTGCTTGCCCGTCTGACGGAGGAATTCGAAGCTCTGCGGATACAGAATCCTTCTATCCGGGAGCCGGACGAGCTGCCCGCGGCCGTTCTGCAAACGGCCGTGGAGGAGGGTATCCCGCTGTTCGACGCCTATCTCCGGTATGAATGGGCGGAGAGGCGCCGGGCCGAAGAGGAAAAGCAGGCCGCGGAAAAAGCCGCCGCGTGCAGCGCGGGCCGGCTGGGGGACCGGCCCGACCGTCCGGCGGCGGAGCAGGAGGTCTTTACCGCCGTTTTCCGGGCGGCCGTCAAGTGAAAACAGCCCTACAATGAAAAATGGAAAGGATCGATGCAGATTGAGTATCAATACCTTGGAGTTTGCCCAGAACATGACCAAAGAGCTGGACAAGGCCGCCGGACAGAAGACTGTGACCGGGTTTCTGGCGGACAACAGCCTTCGGGCCCGCTTCGTGGGGGCCAACAAGGTCCTGATCCCGGAGGTGGAGATTTCGGGCCTTGGCGATTATGACCGGGATACCGGTTTTGTCACCGGCACCATCACAGTTTCGAGCACGCCGTATACCCTGACGATGGACCGGGGCCGCTCCTTCCAGCTCGACCGGGAGGACAATGACGAGACCGGCATCGCCAATCTGGCGGGCCAGGTGATGGGCGAGTTCGTGCGCACCCGCGTCGTGCCCGAGGTGGACGCGTACTGCCTCTCCAAGCTCGCCGCCTATGCCGCGGGACAGAGCCAGACCGTGACGGGGACCCCCGCCAGCGAGGCTTACAGTATGCTGACGGAAGCCATCCAGAGCGTGCAGAACCAGGTGGGATACGATGAGGAGCTCGTGGCGTTTGTCAATTCCGTGATGTGGGACGGGCTGCAGAACAGCAGTGAGCTGACCCGGCATCTGGAGGTCGCGGATTTCCGCAAGGGGGAACTAAACTTGCAGGTGAAGTCTCTTAACGGCGTCGCCATCCTGCCTGTACCGGACAGCCGGATGAAATCGGCGTTCGACTTTTATGACGGGGTCAGCGAGGGCAAGACCGACGGCGGGTTCCAGCCCGCCACGGCAGCCAAAAGCATCGGGCTGCTGGTGCTGCCCCGCCGGGCCGCTTCCCTCGTGAAAAAGACCGAGCAGGTGCGCACCTTTGATCCGGCCCACAACCCCTCCGCGGACGCGTGGAAGTTCGACTACCGCCTGTATTACGATCTGTTCATCAAAAACAGCATGGCCTCGGCGATTTACACCTACGTGTACTGATTCGTCTATGGTTTCGCCCGGGAGGGCGGCCGGACACACCGGCCCCCTCCCATGGGGGAGGCTTGGAAAGGAGCAAAACGGGATGACCACGGGACAAGAGGTGTTCGACCGGGCGATGCGGCTGCTCGGGTACACCGACATATACGGGCAGGCCGATTCCCTGCAGTACGCGGATCTGTACAAGCGGGGGCTGCCGGTCGTCAACCAGATTTACAGCGACCTGTGGTGGGCGGGGCACGCCGCCGGCCGCGGCGGGATGCGGCGGGAGGTCTTTTCGGAGCTCACGGCGCTCGAGCAGCCTCTCGAGCTGACGCCCCGGTGCATTGCCGATATCGCGCCCTACGGCGTGGCGATGCTGCTCGCCCAAGGGATGGGCGACGGGGACAACCAGGCGCTGTTCGCCTCGCTGTACGGGCAGAAACGCGCATGCGGGTCCAGGACGGCGTCGCGCCTGGACGTGCTGCCGTAAAGGAGGGCGCACCATGCGGTATGACAAGCTGGAGGGGAACCGGCGGACGGGTCTCGACGTGCCGCGGCTGGACGGCGGCTGGAATACGAGGGACGAGGCCGGGATGATCGAAGACAGCCAATTGGCGGCGTGCAGCAATCTTTGGTGGAAGGAGGAGGCGCTGCGCACCCGTCCGGGTATTGGCTGCGGGACGGAGCAGACGGCCGAACCGGAGGCGGACGCCTATGTCACGCTATTCCAATACGCCGGTGAGGACGGCGGCGCGGTCGACGGGCGGCGGGTCGTGATCGCGGCCGGGTACAAGGACGGATCGGCGACGAATTGGGACTACACACCGGCCGTGCTTTCCTACGACGGACGGGTGACGCCCACCTCCCAGACGGTCCGGATGCCGTACGAGCCGGGACAAAGCGGGGGGAACGCGCTGCTCGTGGAATACGACCGGCAGGAGCTCGGGCGGTTGATCGGAAACCGGGAATTCGACGGCGGGCTGATGCTGATCAGCGAAGGATACATGTTTGCGCTGCCGGCGCATGCCGACCAGTATCCTGTCCGGATGGACAATTACCTGTATAAGCCGCTTGTCCGCCGCGCGGGAAAAGGAGTGGCGGAGAGAGGGTCGGACCTGAGCGTGACGGGGGAGGCCGTTGAGGACTATAACCTGGCCACCCCCTATTTCCGGATGGCGTTTACCACCGACGGGGAGGCCACGGCGTTCTATCTGCCTCAGACGGAGCTCGACGACACCCGCATCACGGCGGCGTATACGGACGGGACCGGACGGACGACGGTCCACGAGATTCTGTCGGGAAGCGATATCGGGACCGTCCAGGGAGGCTTGGTGCTCCACTGCGACCGCGCCGCGGGCTGTGTGTATTTCACCGACAGCGGCGGCACCCCTGCCGCCCCCGCCAAAGGGACGGCGGACAATCTGGTGGTGACAGCCGCCAAATCGAGGGCGGAGTTCCGGCGGATTCTCTATCAGATGCGGTTTGCGGTATGGTACGGCGGAAATTCCGGGTTTTCACCGGGCGGGGCACGGCTGTTCCTGGCGGGGAACCCGCGGTACCCCAACCGGGTGCAGTGGAGCGCCCCCGGCAACCCGCTCTACTTTCCGGAAAACAGCTATATGACGGTGGGAGACGCCTCTCAGCCGGTGACCGCGCTGGCGGTGCAAGGGGATCTCCTGGCGATATTCAAGGAGCGGGAGCTCCATGCCGCCTCCTACACACCCAGCCGGGTATCGGCGGGAGAGGCGGCGGCCTTCACGGTGGAAAAACTCCGCAGCGCGGTCGGCTGTGACCGGCCGGAAACGATTGCGCTGTGCGGCAATCGCCTGGTCTGGACCCACAGCGGCGGGGCGGTTTACACCCTGCTGTCCGCGACCAAAGGGGTGGGATGCCTCTCCGGCCCGATCGAGCGGGAGCTTGCGGAGAGCGCCTATGAGGAGGCCAGCGCCGCGGTGTTCGACGGGCATTACCTGCTGCTGCTGGGGAATACGGCGTATCTGCTCCGCCTGGACGAGGGCTATCACCGCTATACCATCCCGGAGGGACGGGAAGACCTCAAATGGATGAAATGGGATTTCGGCGGTTTGGGGGTGAGCTTCCGGCGGATTCTGGCGCGGGACGGCCGGTTCGTGCTGGAAGGGTATGCGGCAAGGGCGTCGGACGGCGCGACGGTCCGCTTTTTCTTTTCCAGTACTGCCGCCGGGAACGACACGGTGCTCGAAACCTCTGATGGTCCGGTATTCGGGGAACGGCCGGTCCCATACCACCTGGAGACCAAGGCCTATGCCTTTGGGGAAAGGGACACGGAAAAACGGGTCCGGCGGGTGACGCTTTCGCTGGCGGCGGAACCGATCCATTGGCGGCTTTCCTACCGGACGGAGAAGGGTCGTCAGGATGCGCCGCCCATCCCTCTGCCCCCGGCGGACGGGCGGGTGACGCTGAGGCCCTGCCTCGGCGGGTGCCGGAGGATGTCCCTGCTGGCCGAGGGGGCTGGGCCGGCCGGGATCCGGGGCCTGGCCCTGGAGGCGGACATATATCGCGGAAAATAGGGGGAAACGCGTTTGAAAAAACAGGAGGAGAGACGGATGGCCGGCCTGCCGGAGGAGATGAAACGGAAGCTCCGGAGCCGGCAGATCGCCGGACGGCTGGAGGCGCTGCACGGGGAAGGGCTACCGGGGGAGACCGGCGGCAGGGTCCCGAAACGGGGGGAAGGAGTGAAGGAGGATGGCTGATGCCGTGCGGACGGTGGATTACACCATCGAAGAGGGGTGCCTGATCCCGGCCACCCCCCAATACGCCGGGATTCAGGGGGAGCATCAGGCGACCAAGGTCGCCTTCCGGCTTCCTGAGGCATGGTCCGGGGTGGGATACGTATACCGCGTGGAATATGTGGACGGCTGGCTGGGTCGGCATACCAGCGCGCTGCTGACCCCTGCGCAGGGAAGCGTGAGCCTGCTCCTGCCGGACAGCTGGACAGCGGCGGGCGGGACGGGGGAGATCCGCCTGGAGGCGGCGCTGCTCGGCGGGGAGAGCAGCGAGGAACAGATCCTTTTCACCCAGGCGGGGCGGCTGTATTTCAGCCCGCGCGAGCTCGGCGAGAGCGGGCCGCGGTCCCGTGAGGAAGGCCTCTCTACATTGATTGCCGCCTGTCTGGCGGCGACGGAAAAGGCCACGGCGGCGGCCAGCGAGGCCGCTGCGCTGCTGGCCGACGAAGCGCCCGTGTGAGCGGAAGCGCGTGGGGGAGATGCAATGGAGTGGCAGGTGTTTGGCGTAATCGTCGCCCTCTGCGGGTTTGCAGGGGCGATCATAACGCCGGTGGTGAAGCTCAATTCGTCCATTACCCGGCTGACGGTGACGATGGAACGGCTGGTGCAGGATGTCCGCGAGCTCCGGGAAAAGAGCCGCGAGGAGCATGGACGGCTGTGGCGGAAACATGAGGAGCAGGAGCATACGCTGACGGTTCACGAGACCCGGATCGCGACGCTGGAGAACCGGCGGGTCTCCTGAGGCCCCGCCCTCTCCGGTATTTGGTGGAAAAACAGCATCAGCCGCCTTTTTTTCAGGCGGCTGATGCTCCGCAGCGGGGCTACCGCTGCCGGAATTCCACGATGTCGCTTTCGACTGTTTTTTTCGGGAAGTGGAACAGGGGGCGGAAAAGGGCCGTGCCGAAATTTTCCAGCTCTGTCCAACTATCGGAGCCGCGGCTCTTGGTATAGATGGCCATCCGCACCATTTTGCGGCCCCGGAAGGTACGGTCGAAACGGGTCTGTCCGGAAAGCAGGGTCCGGACATAGGACGCCGTCTCCTCTATGAAATCATATTCCTCGTTATTGTCCATTTCCCAGAAGTGCGTGTGCTCGTCCAGGAAGAAAACGATGGTCGAATCCCCGCCGAACTCGACGCCGAGACGATGGACGGAGTCGATTATCCACTCGTCCCCCTCCGTATGGAGGAGGGAAAGGTCGATCACATCCTCCAGCGCGGACAGGAGACGGGCCTTGTTCACCCTTGCCCGTTCCTCCGTTGACCGGCTGCCCGCGGGCGGTCCGCCATCAAAAGGGACATCGAGAACCCAGGGGACGAGAAAGGCGATGTCCATCTGCAGCAGGGGGCCGGAACAGCGGGAGGAAGGCTTATCCGGCGGCTGCGTGAACCCGACGCGGAAGCCGTCCGCGAGCGTCCACATGTCCGCTCCCGTTTGACCGAGAGGCTCCGGGGCGTCGAGACGCTGCGCGTCATCGCCGGACAGGCGGTTCCCGACAAGGGGATAGAAGCCTGTGTAATATACCCGGCCGTCCCGGCTTTCACAGGCATATATTTCGGCCGGTTTCGCGCCGTCTATTCCTAATGAGGCGAAAAACGCGGTTACATCCGGAGGAAAACGGGTGGCGGCCCGGACATAGTTTTGATAGGCCGCGCAGGGACAGGCGGCATCCACCGGATCCAGGTGGCTGTAAAGGCGGCGGGTAGCGTTCTTGTCAAACGCGATCCGCCATTCCCCGATCTGCATATCTTCCAAGGATACCGCCTCCATTTCACCGCTAAGTATACCATACCCGTCCTTCAAAAGGCAAGCCGGCGGGAGGGGACGGCGATCCGGCATCGGTCCGATTCGCGCGGCGTGGAGCGCATATCCATCGTTTTATACGGGTGGAGGAGAAGGATTGCCTATTTAGAACATAAGTTCTATACTGGCCGCACAATCGGAAAACGGACACTTTATAACGCAAAAAACAGGAGCTATTTTGTCTGCCATATTTCTTGATTTAAAGATAAAAAGGGAGGAAACGGCGTTGTGTGATTTTTGCGGATACCATCCGTGCGACCCCCGCTGTCCGAACAGCGAGGGGCCCCGGGAAATGATGGTGTGCTCCGGCTGTGGGGACCGGGTGCATGAAGGGGAGGAGTATTGGGAAATTATGGGGGAATGCCTGTGCGCGTCCTGCATGGAGGAGAGCCGCCGGATCGCGGAGCGGGAGGACTAGGGGGAAGTGAGGATGTCATCCGGGTGTGCGGATTTTCGAGCAAAATTTACGTCTGGCAAGGTGAAAATACGCCGAAAAACTGGCGCTTTCCAAGGATTTTTAACGCAGACGGACACCAATTTTGCCGAAAAGATGCCGTGGGCGATTCCATCATTGCTTACCTGGGAAAGGCCGGGCACGGCGGCGTTCCACCCGGAGAGCCGCCGCGGGAGCATGTTTGGCAGAGGGAGGAGCTATGGAGCTGAAAATTCAGTATATGACGGAGAACGACTGTTACAAGCAGAACCGGACGCACGGTATGCAGGGGATCGTGGTGCATTCGACGGCGACGCCGGGGGTGATGGCGGAGGCGTGGTACAGCCGGTGGAACAAGCCGGGGGTGGAAAAATGCGTACACGCTTTTGTGGACGACCGGGTGGTGGTGCAGTATCTGCCCTGGACGATGAGGGGCTGGCATGCGGGACAGCATCCGGACACGGGGAAGAGCGCGAACAATACCCACATCGGGTTTGAGATCTGCGAGCCGAAGGACTGGGAGAGCAACGCCGTGTATTTCGAACAGGCGTGGGACAATGCCGTGGAGCTGTGCGTGGCGCTCTGCCGGCAGTTTGGGCTCACGGCGGCGGACATCACCAGCCACTGTGAGGGATACCGTGCGGGGATCGCGTCGAACCATGGGGACCCGATGCATTGGTTCCCGAAATTCGGGAAGAGCATGGATGGGTTCCGCCATGAGGTGCATCGAAGGCTGAAAGGGGAAATGGTGGTTATGGGCAAGGTTGTGAACGCCGACAAACTGATCGCCTGGATCGACGGCAATGCGGTGGAAATGGACGAGGGCGGCGGGAACGCGACCTCCCGGTACCGCACCACCGCGAATCTTTATTATCACACCACATACCCGGCCAAGGCCGGGGACGCTTCCACCCGGGCGGGGAAATGGCCCAAGGGCACCGTCGTGGACGTGGTGGACGGTTGGGAGAGTGCGGGCGGCGGTTATACCTGGGTGAAGGTGATGTACAGCGGAGGGAGCTATTATGCGGCGAAGGAATATCTGGAGCGGGTTTAAGAAGGAAGATACCCGAACGAAAGAACAGGAGGGGATCGGATGCAAGGAATCCTGATGGTGTTGGCCCTGGCCGTAACGGTCGAGGCAGTGGTAGAATATGTCAAGGCCGTTGTCCATGCGGCCGCGCAGAAGGATGTCAAGGGACTGATAACCCGGACGGCGGCGCTGGCGATATCCCTGCTGCTGTGCTTTGCGGCCGGGGCTGACCTGTATGCCGTGCTGGGTTTGGATTTCCGGCTGCCCGGCATCGGGACCGCGCTGACCGGGATTTTCGCGTCCCGCGGGGCGAATTATATGAACGACCTCATTCAAAAGCTGCGTCAGGCCGGAGAGGCGGAGTGAACGGGGCCGCCGAACCTAAAAATATAGGATAAAAACCACTCTGCCGGGAAACAAACTTGGAGCGCAGCCCTTTATCTAAAATCGTTGGTTCGGGAATCCACGTTCCTGCCGACTTTCCTAAAAAGAAAGTCGGCCGATCACCCGGGGGTTCAGGGGGCATGCCCCCTGACGCTTCTTTTCCCGTTCCTACTCGATTAGCCTCGGGCAAATGCGGAAGCATTTGCGAGGGCCGGGGCAGGCGCGTATGATTTCGACGGCGTTCGACCCGGCCTTCTTGTCGACAAGAAAGGGGGTGGCCCGCAGGTCAAACCTTGCCATCACTTGCCAGTCTTTTATTCGCTCATGCCATAAAGCACATGCTGTGCTTTGGCACCTCCTTTCTCTGTGCGGAGAAAGGAGGCAAAGACGCAGGATCATTTGCCGGTTTTCTCACCATGAAAACCGGCGGCAGCGTTATCACCTGAACCATCCCATACAAATAGGGGCTGCGGCCCTGGGGCTTTGACTGGTCATAATATCATAAAATATCAACCAAAGTAAAAAGAGCAGGGTGCGCAAGGCGCTCCTGCTCTTTTTATGTGCGCCCGGTCAGTCGTGGCGCTCGAGAATTTCTTCCCGTTCCCGGAAGAACAGGGAAATGCACCAGATACCGGCCAAGGCGACAATGGTGTAGATTACACGGCTGACCGCGGCGCCCTGTCCGCCAAAAGCCCATCCCACTATGTCGAATTGGAACAGGCCGATGCTGCCCCAGTTGATGGCGCCGATGACCACAAGGATCAGGGCCAGTCTGTCCAGCACGTTCTTCACTCCTTCATCCACCTTCGTTCCTGAATTTGCGCATTACCGCGCAGAGTTAGTATCGGATACGGCAGGCGAAATTATACAGGAACGGCTGTTTTTCCAATGGAACGCATTTTCTTACAGGATTCTCCATGTATACGCCGGCCGGTTCTTTTCAGACGGGTTGACAGATGTGTGAGAATATGTCGGCTTTTGTCGGTGAATTCCCGGACATTGGCAGGAAGAACACCGCCGAATGTTGTGTAAAATTTACAATCTTTTAATATATTGTTGAAAACAATATGACAACAAATCATGAAGTTCAACCAAGGAGGTTGCTTTCCGGAGGAATTTGAGTATAATAGAAAGCAGGTTGTTACAAAGTTGTAACTTTTAAGAAACAGATATCCGTTCTGTCCGAGAGAATCTGACCGGAGCCGACAAAACCGGATTTGGATGGCATCGAGGGAGTGAGAACGTTGTACCTCAAAGAGGAAACATCGGCTGTACCGTCCTTTGCGCGCCGCATCGCGCAGACGGCGGGGACCCTGCTCAGGGGAGCGGCGGCAGGTGTCCGCAAGGCTGCCGCTGTGGGATATCGCGTTTGTTACGTCACGGGAATCGAGGTCCTGCGGATCGGCCGGGCCATTGGACGCCGTGCGGCCCGTATACTGGCCCCGGCAGGCCGGGTTGCGTATCGGTTTATCGATTGGGCTTTGCTGCGGCATCTCCGTGCCTTCGCCGGGGAATGCCGCCGGATCGGCCAAGGCTTCGCCATCGCCGGCCGTCGGGTATCCGCCGCCTTCCGGCGGCATCCGGCCCTGGCGCTGCTGCAGATTTTGCTCCTGCCTTTTTTGGCGGTCAGGCGCCATCGGAAGATGGTCGTTTCCCTTTTGAATATCGCAGCACCGGCCGCCGCGGCGTTTTTGATGGTTTTCACGCTCCATTACTGGAGCGGTGTGGAATTCGGCCTGGTGGTGGAATACGGCGGGGAAAAACTCGGTTATATCGCGGATGAGTCGGTTTTCGACACCGCCGCGACCATGGCGGCCGAGCGGGTCATCAACACCGACGATTCGTTCCAGGTGGAACGGGTTCCCAAACTCACCCTGGCGATGGTGCGCAGCGACTTGCTGCTGGATGAATCCGCGGTATGCGACCGGATCCTGTCCTCCGCCAGCGATTCCATCACCGAAGCCAGCGGCCTCTATGTGGACGGCCGGTTTATTGGGGCTGTGGAATCCCGGGCGGCGCTGGACGGCCTGCTCGGCGGCATCCTAGACAGTCACCGGGACGGTTCGGGAACCGATCAGGCGCAGTTTTTGCAGGATGTCAAGGTAGTGGACGGGCTGTATCCGCTCACTTCCACTATCAGCGCGGATGCGATGCGGACCCATTTGACTGCGCAGACGGTCGTGGAAAAGCGATATGCGGCGGAGCCGGGCGATTCCTACAACCGGATCGCCGGCAAGCACGGCATGACCGTCAGCGAGCTCAAGGCCCTCAACCCCGATCAGGGGGATATGATCCATATCGGGGACGAGCTGGTGGTGCAGCGGCCGCAGACCTTCCTGCAGGTGCAGGTGACCCGGGTCGTCGAATATGAGAAAACGTTGGATTACCAGACGAAAAAAGTGCAGGATTCCTCTCAGTATGAGGGCTATCAGAAGGTGCAGACCCAGGGCAAGGAAGGGCTGCAGAGGATCACCGCCGAGGTCACATATGTCGACGGAGTGGAGCAGTCCAGGAACATCCTCTCAACCGAAACCATCCGGGAACCGGTGGACAAAGTGGTCGTTGTGGGCGGCAAGAAGGTCAATCCGAACGCCTACACCGGGGATGGGATTTCGACGGGTAAATTCATGTGGCCGCTGCCTTATACCCGGAATATCACGTCGCCTTTCGGCAGGCGGGGCCGTTCCACCCATTCCGGTATCGATATCTGCTCCGCCGGTGTTTATGGGCAGAGTATTGTCGCCGCGGACGGCGGCGTAGTGGTCAAGACCAACACGAGCGGCTGGGGAATGAGCTACGGCAGCTACGTCCTCATCGACCACGGCGGCGGATATCAGACGATGTATGCGCATTGCAGCTCGGTTCTGGTGAAACCGGGTCAGAAGGTGACGAAAGGCCAGGTCATCGCGAAGGTGGGCAATACCGGTCGCAGCACCGGTGCGCATCTCCATTTCGAGATCCGTATCAATGGTAAAGCAACGAATCCTCTTGCGTTTGTAGGTTGACGGGCGCAAGTTACGGACCGTGGAAGATCCTTCCACGGTCCGTTTTTCTTTTTCCGGCACGGTGGGGATGGGGCCGGCGGTCCCGCTGTGTTCCGGGCCTCGGAAGGATATCTGCATATACGAAAAATTTGCGTATTGTCCCCGTTTGCGGTATACTATACGGGATAACACAGGAGAGAAGGGACGGCCCATGCCCAGCATCAAAAGCAAGCTGCTCCGCGGCACGATGAAAAGCGTCAAGCCCATCATCACGGGGATGAACATTCCGGACCAGCGCAAAGGCATGGACCTGCTCCGCTACATCCATCCTCTGCCCAAGGCGGTTGCGATCAGGCCGGCGGAAGCGGATTGCCCCTTGAAAGGGCAATGGGCGATGCCGGAGGATGCGGTGGCGGGCAAGGCCATCCTCTATACCCATGGCGGCGCGTATGTCTCGGGTTCCCCGTCGACGCACGAGCCCTTGATCGCCCGCCTGGCCCAGAGCACCAAAATTCCGGTGATGGCCTACGAGTACCGTCTGGCTCCCGAGCATCCCTATCCCGCCGCGCTTGAGGATGCCCTGGCGGCGTTCGACTATCTGCTGGAAAAAGGCTATGCGGAATCGGATATCGCGCTGTGCGGCGATTCGGCGGGCGGCGGGCTCACCCTGGCCCTTGCCCTGAAGCTCCGCGACCTTGGCAGGCCGCTGCCGGGCGCGCTGGTGCTCATCTCCCCCTGGACCGATCTGACTGAGAGCGGCGGTACCCACTACACCAAGTCGGGGGATGACCCCCTTCTGTCGAGTGAGGGGCTGCGGGAAACTGCGCTGCTCTATGCGGGAGACGAGGATCTGCACAACCCGTATATTTCGCCCTTGTACGGCGATTTCACCGGGCTGCCGCCCGTCCTGATCCATGTGGGGACCAACGAGGTACTGCTGGACGATTCCCGGAAGCTCGCCACCCGGATGGACGCCTGCGGCGTAGATGTCGACATCGATATCTACGAGGGCATGTGGCATGTCTGGCACATGTTCGATGTCCCGGAAGCCCGGGCGGCAATGCGGAAAATCCAATGGTTCCTCTGTACCCAGCTCGAGGTGGGCGGGATGAAAAAGCGGACAGTCCGCCCTGGGGCAAAATACCGGCATTTTAAGGGCAAGGAATACCGTGTCCTCTATCTGGCCCGCCACAGCGAAACGCTGGAGGAGCTGGTGGTCTATCAGCAGCTCTATGGGGAGATGGGAGTCTGGGTGCGGCCGCTCGACATGTTTTTGGAAACGGTGGAGCGAAACGGGAAGGTACAGTATCGGTTCGAGGAAATCGAGGAGTAAGCGGTGGACACGATAAAGAGATGGATGAAGAACGGGGCGTCTTTCCTGGAGGACAGCATCCTGCTGTCCTCCCTGCGGCAGGGCGTGGTGCTGGCCATTCCCTTTTTGATGGCCGGGTCGATCGCGCTCGTGTTGAATTCCTTTCCGGTATCGGGCTATCAGGCCTTCCTGGACGGTTTTCTGGGGGGAAGGGTCCGGGACCTGCTCGTCCTGATCTACAACTCCACCTTGAACGCCCTGTCCCTGCTGCTGCTCGTGACGATCAGCTATAATTATGGGCGGAACCGGGACGGTGAGCGGGCGGTGCTGTATCCGCTCGTAGCCCTTTGTTCCTATGTGGCCTGTGTGTACAAGGGGGAGGAGACCGCGCCGCTGGAGATTTTCAGCCCGCCCTGGCTCTTCACCGCGATTGTGGTAGCCCTGGGTTCGTCGGCCCTGTTCCGGTGCCTGGTCAAGCTCAAACCGCTGCGCAACCGGCAGTATACCGAGGGCGCGGATGTGCTTTTCAATCGGGCGATCACGGCGATCTGGCCGGCGGTGCTGATCGTTGCCCTGTTTGCGGCGGTCAACGTTCTCCTGTCCGAAATCCTGGGCACGACCGCCCTGCATAATGTGGCGTCCGATCTGTTCATGACCCTGTTCGAACAGGTGGGGCGCAACTTCGGAGGGGCGCTGCTGTTTATCCTGTCCATCCATCTCCTCTGGTTTTTTGGCGTCCATGGCAGCAATGTGCTCGATGGGGTGGCGAGGCAGTTCTTTGAAAACGGGATCGAGGTCAACCGGCAGCTCATCGAGCAGGGGAGCGCGCCGACCGAAATCTACTCCAAAACCTTTTTCGACACCTTTGTGCTCATGGGCGGGTGCGGGACCGCCCTCTGCCTAGTGATCGCCATGCTGATCGTCTGCCGCGGCAAAAGCAACCGCCGGCTGGCCAAGATCGGGGCTTTCCCGGTCCTGTTCAACGTCAGCGAGCTGATGGTGTTCGGCCTGCCGGTGGTGCTCAATCCCGTGATGCTCCTGCCCTTTCTCCTCACCCCTCTGGTTTTGACCGGGATCAGCGGCCTTGCCTGCGCGGCGGGGCTGGTGCCCGTGGCCGTGAATCCGGTCGAATGGACCACGCCCGCTCTCGTCAGCGGGTATGTGGCGACCGGCTCCCTGGCCGGCAGCGCGCTCCAGCTCGTCAATATCGTGGTGGGCGTCGGCATCTATCTGCCCTTTGTCCGCCTGGCCGAGAGGCGGCAGGCCCATCAGGTGGATGAGAGTATCCACGCCCTCACCGACCTCGTGAAAAGAGGGGAGGAGGACGGGTCGCTTCCCTCCCTGCTCACCCTGCCCGGCCGGTTGGGGACCACGGCGAAAATGCTGGCCTCCGACCTGCATTACGCCGCCCGGCATGGCGGCATCGAGCTTTACTACCAGCCCCAGATGAAAGCGGACGGGACCCCTTTCGGCGGGGAGGCCTTATTACGGTGGAAGCATCCATCCGCCGGCTTCCTTTACCCGCCCCTGGTGATCGCGCTGGCGAGGGAGGATCATTTCCTCGACGAGCTGGGCCTTCTGCTCATCGAGCAGGCCTGCCGGGATTTTAAGAGGCTGGAAGAGGCCTGCCCTGTCCCGCTGGACATCTCGGTCAACATCACGCCCGACCAGCTCAACCGGCCGGATTTCACGGGGGAGGTCCAAAAGCGGCTGCGTGCCTACCGGATCCCAAAGGGAAGGCTGGGGTTCGAGATCACCGAGCAGGTGGCGCTGTCCTCCTCCACGGCGGTGCATCAGCGGCTGCTGGAGCTGCGGGAGATGGGCCTGCAGGTCATCATGGACGATTTCGGGATGGGTCACGGTTCGATGGCCTATCTGCAAAACGCCGAATTTTCCATTGTCAAGCTGGACGGCAGCCTGGTCCGGCCCATTCTGGCCAACGAACGCTCGGAGAACATCGTGCGTTCCATCCAGCAATTGGCCGATTCGCTCGGTTTTTGCCTGCTGGCTGAATTTGTAGAGACGCCGGAACAGCGGGACCGGCTGGCCCAGCTCGGGTGTACCCTCTACCAAGGGTATCTGTACAGCCCGGCCCTTCCGCTGGACGGCTTTATTACGTATATCCAAAGAATGGGGGTGCGGCCCGATGCGCTTGCCGGAGAGTCCGGATCTGTGCTTCCGTCCTCTGACGATGGAGGATGTCGGGAACTTGTGCGATATCCTGCAGGATCCGGAGACGATGACTGCGTATGAGCACGCTTTTTCCATGCAGGAGGTATATACTTGGCTTGGGCGGCAGCAGGCGCGGTATATCCGGTATGGGTTCGGGCTGTGGGCCCTTCTCGACGCCGGTACCGGCGTTTTCGTCGGGCAGGTGGGCCTGACCATACAGGATACTCCGGGAGGTCCGGAGCTGGAGATCGGATATCTGCTCAAGCGCCGTTTCTGGCATCGTGGTTATGCTGTCCGGGCGGCGGCGGCCTGCCGGGATTTCGCGTTTACGAGTTTGGAGGCTCCCCGGGTGGTGAGCATCATCCGGGACACGAACGAGGCGTCGAAAAGGGTGGCGGAACGAATCGGGCTGCGCCCCGAATCCACCTTTGTCAAGCGGTATTATGGGATGGATATGCCCCACATCGTGTATGCGCTCGACCGCGGGGATTTTTATAAAAAGGCAGGGGAACCGGATGGGCAATAGGAAATCACCGGACGGCTGGGTGTCCCTCGATAATTCGGCTAAAATCTATCCGGCGGTGCGCACCCGGGACTGGGCCGCGATGTTTCGGGTGAGCGTCACCCTGAAGGACGAGGTGGACCAGGGACTGCTCGAGCGCGCCCTGGCGGATACCCTCAAACGGATCCCGGCCTTCTGTCTGTCCCTGCACAAAGGGGTGTTCTGGTTCTATCTGGAACCGAACCGTCTGCCCTCCATCGTGGAGCCGGACGTCAACAATCCCTGCAAGAAGATCGACAAACGGGAAAGCAACGGGTATTATTTCCGGGTACGGGTATACCGCAGCCGGATCGCGCTCGAGCTCTTCCATTCGATCTCGGACGGAAACGGCGCGATGGTATTCCTCAAAACCCTGGCGGCGCGGTACCTGACCCTGTCCGGCCATCCTATCCCCGCGGGGGAAGGGGTATTGGACTGCGCAGAGGAGCCCCATCCCGAAGAAATGGAGGACAGCCATGCGGCATACGCATCCTTCCGCCACATCGAGAGCCGCAGGGAAAAAAAGGCGTACCATCCCCGCATGACCCGGATGCCGCCGCCCCGGCTGCGGATCATCACCGGTGTGATGCCGGCCGGCGCGGTCCATGAGAAGGCGGCGGGACTGGGGGTGACGGTCAACGAATATCTGACCGGGGCGCTCTGCTATGCCTTCTATCTTCTTCAGAAACAGGAAGCGCCCCGGCGCCCGAAGCCGGTAAAAATCAGCGTGCCGATCAATATGCGCCGCTTTTATCCGAGCCAGACGCTGCGGAATTTCGCGCTGTTCGTCAATCCGGGCATCGAACCGGAATACGGGGACTATTCGTTCGAGGAGATCGTCCATCACGTCCACCATTTCATGCGGCTGCGGCTCAATGAACAGTATCTCAACGCCATCTTGTCGGCCAATGTGGGCAACGAAAAGAACCCGGCCGTCCGGGCCGTGCCGCTCTTCATCAAGAATCTGATTATGGGGATGGCGTACCGCTTGTACGGGGAAAGCCGGTATACCTGCAGTCTTTCCAATCTGGGCATCCTCAAGGTGCCGGAGGAAATGCGGCCTTTTGTGGAACGGTTCGATTTCCTCATGGGGCCGCCCCGTTTCAACACCCATGGGGCGTCGGCGGTCACGTTCGACGGGAAGCTCTGCCTGTCGGTGACCAGCGTGGTGGAGGAGACGGAGCTGGAACGCCTGTTTTTCACCGAGCTCGTCAGACGGGGGATACCGGTCACCGTCGAAAGCAACGGGGTTCCGGGCCGATGAAACGGATATGCGCTGTGAAAGGATGAGCGATCGATGTCGTATTGTGTGAACTGCGGAGTGGAGCTCGCGCCGAGCGAGCCGGTCTGCCCGCTTTGCCATACCGAAGTGCAGAACCCCCGCCAGCCCTTCGACCGGAAAGCGCCCCAGCCCTTTCCGGCCCGGCTCGACCTGTTCCGCCCGCAGAGCGACCGGGGCTTTATCGCCGCGATTCTGACCCTGGTCCTGCTGCTGCCCGCCGCGATCTGTCTGGCCTGCGACGTGGCCTATACCAGCAGCGCGGGCTGGTCCATGCTGGTCATCGGGGCGGTGGCGATGCTGTGGGTCTTCATCGTGCCCGCGCTGTTCATCCGCCGGCACCCGATCCTGTTCGGCCTCATCCTCGACACCGCCGCCCTGCTCGGCTACCTGTTCGTCGTCGAGCGTTTCGCGGCCAGGGGATTGTGGTTCCAGCATCTGGCGCTGCCCATCGTCGTGATGGTCGCGGGGCTGTTCGCTGTGGATTATGGCCTGATCTCCAAGGTGGTGCGGGGCAAATTCCGGCAGGCGGCCGTGGTACTCTTCACCGCGCCCTGCCTGCCGCTGGGAATCGAAATCATCCTCGATCTCTACCTGCAGGGTCAAATCACCCTGCAGTGGTCCTTTTTCGTGGCCATCCCCTGCCTGATTTTGGCGCTGCTCCTGCTCCTGCTGGGCCGGCGGGAGCGGTTCCGGAGCCAGATGAAAAAACGGCTGCACATGTGAGGGATGAAAGACAGGGGGAAAACAGGTTATGATCCGACGGGTGACGGAATCGGAGCTGCCGCTGTGCCTCCGCGTGATCCACGAGGCGTTCGGCACCGTCGCGGAGGAATTCGGGTTGACGCCGGACAATTGTCCGACCAACGGCGCGTCTGTTTTTCCCGTTCCTTGTGCCGAAACGGCTAAGAGAAGGATACCGGCTATTCATTTCCAGGGCCGTCGGCCCCGTATTGGTTGGAGGCGGATCCTGGTATCGGCGTCAATGCCTGGGTTTCGGGGGTAGCGGAGCGGTTTGGAGAAAACCCTTGTCGATTGATGAAAAACGGTGTATACTATATAGGTTCGGGTAACGTTCAACATTGAAGGATTGGAAGAATCAAACATGGCAAAACGTGAAAATCTGCGCAATATCGCCATCATCGCCCACGTCGATCACGGCAAAACCACCCTGGTCGACCAGCTCCTGCGCCAGAGCGGCGTGTTCCGCGTCAACGAACAGGTGGCGGAGCGGGTGATGGACTCGGGCGATCTGGAACGGGAGCGGGGCATTACCATCCTCTCCAAAAACACCGCCGTGATGTTCGGCGACACCAAGATCAACATCGTAGACACCCCCGGCCACGCCGATTTCGGCGGCGAAGTGGAGCGGATCCTGATGATGGTGGATGGGGTGCTGCTGCTGGTGGACGCCTTCGAGGGCTGTATGCCGCAGACTCGTTTCGTCCTCAAAAAAGCCCTCGGACTCGGGAAACGGCCGGTTGTGGTCATCAATAAAATCGATCGGGACGGCGCCCGTCCGGCCGAGGTCATCGACGAGCTGCTCGACCTGTTCATCGAGCTCGGCGCCGATGAGGACCAGTTGGATTTCCCGGTTTTGTACGCCTCGGGCCGGGACGGGTACGCGTCCCTCGACCCGGAGGCGCGGGAAGGGGACATGCGCCCCCTGTTTGAAGCGATCCTGCGGCATGTGCCCGCCCCGGAGGGGGATCCCGACGGGCCGCTGCAGATCCTGTTTTCCAACATCGATTACGACGATTATGTGGGCCGCATCGGCGTCGGCCGGGTAGAACGGGGCCGGGTGTCGAACGGACAGGCCATCGTCTTGTGCAAGGCCGACGGCACCACCGTCGGCGCCCGGATCGGCAAGCTCTATCAGTTCGAGGGACTCGGGCGGGTGGAGCATGAGAGCGCCGCCCTCGGCGATATCGTCGCCGTGACGGGGATCCCGGGACTGAGCATTGGGGAAACGGCCTGCGTCCCCGACTGTGTGGAGCCGCTGCCCTTCATCCACATCGACGAACCTACCATATCGATGGTATTCATGGTCAATAACAGCCCCTTCGCGGGCCGGGAAGGCAAGTTCGTCACCTCCCGGAATCTCCGGGACCGCCTGTTCAAAGAGGTGGAGACCAATGTGAGCATGCGGGTCAAGGAGACGGAATCCACCGACGCCTTCGAGGTATCCGGCCGGGGCGAGCTGCACCTGTCAATCCTCATCGAGACCATGCGGCGCCAGGGCTTCGAGTTCGCGGTCAGCCGTCCTCAGGTCATCTACAAGCGGGACGCGCAGGGGCACCTGCTCGAACCGATGGAGCTGCTGATGGTCGAGGTGCCGGAAGGCTATGTGGGGGCCGTGATGGAGAAGCTCGGCACCCGCCGGGCCGAAATCCTCAACATGGGCACCAGGGATACCGGCATCAGTCACCTGGAATTCCGCATCCCCGCCCGGGGACTGATGGGCTACCGCCAGCAGTTTTTGTCCGATACCAACGGCAACGGGATTATGAACAGCGTGTTCGACGGGTACGAGCCCTACAAGGGAGAGATCCCCCAGCGTGTGCAGGGCTCGCTCGTGGTCTTTGAGTCGGGGGAAACGAGCGGCTACGGCCTGTACAATGCCCAGGACCGCGGCATCCTCTTCGTCGGTCCCGGCCTGCCGGTCTATGAAGGCATGATTGTCGGCATGTCCCCCAAAAACGAGGATATCGCCGTCAATGTCTGCAAGAAAAAACACGTCACCAACATGCGGGCGGCCGGGTCGGACGAGGCGCTCCGCCTCACCCCGCCGACCGTCTTTTCCCTTGAGCAATCCCTCGAATTCATCAACGACGACGAGCTCGTCGAGGTGACGCCGAAGAGCATCCGGCTGCGCAAGCGGATCCTTTCCAAAGAACAGCGGATGAAGGAATCCGCCAAGAAAAAAGCCTGACTTACCTGACGGCATCCGGGGAGGTGGCGGCATGGCGCGTCCTCTGTGGGCGGTTGGCTTCACATGGCTGGCGGTTCTCGCTGCGGCGGCGCTCCTGCCGCTGAATGTGACGGTTCTGCTCGCGGCCCTGTGCGCGCTTCTGTTTGTGGCCACATTATTTATCTCCCCCTTGCGCAAGAAACGGGCGTTGCCGGTGGTGATCCTTGCCGCGGGCATCGCCTTTTCCCTTTACGCCGTCCGGGAGGTCTTCGTATACCGCCCGTGCGTCCGCCTGGACGGCCGGACGGTACAGGTGGAAGCGCAGGTGATCGAGACGTACACAAACGGCGCGGTCGACCTGCGGGTGCTGGAGGGGTGCGAAATCCCCAAAGGGGTCGGGCTGATCCTGTTTTTGGGAGATCAGGCGGAGCATCCGGATCTGTACGAGCGGGTGAGCGGGCGCCTGACGGTGAGGGCGGAGGATCTGTCGGATCTGCGCAACCTCGGGTATAAGGCGGGCGGGTTCTATCTGACCGCCGTTCCGGAAGAATATGGGGGCGCCGCCCTGCGCTATGAGGCGATGGCCCCGCCATGGACCGCCCCGTTTCAACGGGCGGGCCGGCTGGCGCAGGGGGTTCTGATGACATATCTGCCCGACGACCGGGGCGGGCTGGCCTCTTTAATCACCGTAGGCCGGGGATCGCTGTCGGAGGAGGCGCAGGACGCGTTCGGTTTGTCGGGCGTGTCGCACCTCATCGCCGTTTCCGGCCTGCATATGGCGATCCTGTCCCAGGCGGTGCTGTCTCTGCTCAAAAAGCTGCGGATTCCGCGCTGCCCGGCGGCGCTCTTGACCATGGCCGGCGTGTGCGGCTATATGGCGCTGGTTGGATTCCGCGCTTCGGTGGTGCGGGCGGGGGTTCTGTGTCTCGTGGTGCTGCTCGGTTCCTGTGTGAGGCGGCGGTCGGACAGCCTGAATTCCATCGGGCTCGCCCTGATCCTGCTGCTGGCCGCGGATCCCTATGCCGCGTATGATATCGGCCTGCAGCTCTCTTTCGCCGCCTGCCTGGGGATCCTCTGGCTCTATCCCTTCCTGCGGGAACGGATGGGGCGGCTGGTGACCTGGGCGGCGGAAGCCGGCCCGCCCGAAGCAGGGGAGGCCCCCGCTATTCCGCTCTGGCGCCGGATTTCCGGCCGTCTGCTCGGCAAAGGTCTGGACGCGCTTAGCGTCACCCTGTCCGCGATGCTGCCGACGCTGCCTTTGACAGCCTTCTGGTTCGGCAGCCTGTCCCTGATCGCGCCGCCGGCCAACCTGCTGACGGTGTTTCCCGCCTCCCTGCTCCTCATGACCAGCTGTCTGGGTGTCGTGTTCCATGCCCTGCCCCTGCTGTCGTTTTTAGCTGAGCCGCTCTTTTTGGCGGCGGGCCTGCTGGCGGATTATCTGTTGCGGGCGACCCGGCTTTTTGCCTCGTTGCCCTTCGCCGCCGTGACTGTCCGGGACGGGTACCTCCTCCTCTGGCTGCCGGCCGCGTTCGGCCTGCTGCTGCTGGGATGGCGTCTTTGCCGCGGAAAGGGTGTGCGCTGTGCGGCGGCGGCAGCGGCGATCGTCCTGTTTTGCGGGCTGGGTGTCCGGATGCTCTCCATGCGGGGCGTAACCACCCTGACGGTGGCACGCCGGACGATGTCGGCGGAGGTGCTGATAGAACGGGACGGCCGCGCGGGAGCGGTCATCACCGGAAACGACGACGGCTCCAACCTCGTTATGCTGCTGCGGGAACGGGGCATCCGCGGGTTGGACTTCCTGGTGGTGACGGACGGAACCGAAGGGGACCTGGCGAGGCTGCCTCACCTCCTGGAAGCCTATATCGCGGATACGGTGTACTTGTATCCGGCCGGGCGGGGGCCCTGCGCGGCGATCGCGCCGGAGTTCCGCCGCGCCTATCCGCTCGAAAACGCCTCCTGTACCTTTTGGGGAGGGGAGACCCTCCTGTGGCGGGATGGTTTCCTAAGAATGGAGTTTGGGGATACCCGGGTGCTGTTCTGTTCCAGGGAGGGGGATGCCGCGCGGCTTCCGGAGAGCTGGAGGGAGACGCATTTGGTCCTTTTCAGCGAGGAGCCGCCCCTGCACGCAGGGGCGATCCGGGCCACTTCAGGCGTGATGGCCTGCCGGGCGGACAGGATGCCGACGGCCCTCAAGGGCATTCCCCGGTCGGATTATGAAATCCGGGCGACGCAGCGCGAACAGAGCGATCTGGCCCTGATGACCAGAGGACGCGGCGACATGACATGGAAATCGTGATTCTGAGAATGAAACGAAAGGAGGCCGTCCCATGCCCTTTACCGAAACGGAGCTGAAAAGGCATCTGAAGGAGGCCCCTCCCGCGCGGCTCTATCTCCTATATGGGCGGGAGCCGTATCTGACGTCGCACTATGCCGATCAGGTGGTGCGCCTGGCCATGGGCAAGGACGCCGGGGAGGATCCGCTCGGCCAGTTCAATCTTCAGCGTTTCGACGGCCAGGACAGCTCTTGGGATGCCATCGAGGAGGCGGCAGAGGCTCTGCCTCTGATGGCGGAACGCAAATGCGTCGTGGTGCGGGACTTCGACGTGACGGCGGCATCCGTCCCCTTTGACCGGGTCCTGGAGCTCGCCGGAGATCCGCCCGAGGACACGGTGCTGATTTTCTGGATGGACACGGTTTCCCCAGATGGAAAAAAGAACGCCAAATGGCGAAAATTCCTCGCGGCGGTGGAAAAAAACGGCGTGTGCGCGGAGCTGAAGCCCAAGACCCCGGCCGAGACCGCCAAGCTGCTCTGCTCAGGCGCTGCGCGCCGCGGCTGCCACCTGCGGCCGGAGAATGCCCGCCTGCTGTTCGAGCAGTGCGGCGACGGGCTGTACCGGCTGCTCGGGGAGCTGGATAAGCTTTGTGCGCTCGCGCTGGAGACCGGGGGGGACGATAAGGAAATCACGCGGGACATGATCGAAACCGCCGCTACGAAAAATTTGGAGGCGTCGGTGTTCGATCTATCCAAATCGTTGTTATCAGGCCGTTACGACACGGCCTACCGGATCCTGGACCGCCTGTTTTTTCAGCGGGAGGAACCGGTGGCGGTCCTGGGAGTGCTCATTTCCGCCTACGCGGATCTGTACCGTGTGAAGGTGGCGGATGCGGCGGGAGAGCCGGCCGAGTCCCTGGCAGCGGATTTCGCCTATAAGGGAAGGGAATTCCGCCTGCGCAACGCGGCACGGGATGCGGCGAGGCTTTCCCTTCCGGCCCTGCGGGAATGCCTGGACGTGCTGGCCGAAGCGGACATGCGGCTCAAATCCTCCCGGATGGACAAGCGGACGGTTCTCGAACAGGCCGTCGCCGCGTTGATCCTGACAGGAAAACGAGATAGGCAGGGGGAGAGGCGGACGTGATTCGGATCCGGGAAGCGATCGTGGTGGAAGGACGGTACGACCGCGCCCGTCTGCAGGCGGTGGTGGAGGCCTTGATCGTCGAAACGGAGGGCTTCGGCATTTTCCGGGACCGGGAGAAGCTGACGCTGCTGGGGCGTCTGGCTGAAACACAGGGGCTGATCGTTCTGACCGACAGCGACGCGGCGGGCTTCATGATACGGGACCGGCTGGCGGGCGCGATCCCGCCGCCGCAGATCAAGCACGCCTATATTCCGGAGATCCGGGGAAAGGAAAGGCGGAAATCCGCCCCGTCGAAAGAAGGGCTGCTGGGTGTGGAAGGGATGGATGGACAGATCCTGCTCACAGCGCTGCGCCGGGCCGGGGCGACAATCGAGGGGGAGGCCTGGAGTGCTGTGCCGCCTTTCCTGACCAAAGCACGCCTGTTTGAGGATGGGCTGTCGGGGTCGGCCGGGAGCCAGGCGCGTAGAGAGCGTTTTTTGATTTCGTTGGGGCTGCCCCGCAAGCTGTCTTCCAACCGCCTTCTGGAGGTCGTCAATGCGACGATGACAGAGGGGGAATACCGCGATGCGCTGGCCGCCTGCACGCGGACCGAGACAGGGAAAACGCCTGAAAAAGTGACGAAAAGCTGTTGACAGGGCGCTTTGCCGGTGCTATAATAATGCCTGCGCCTGGTTGTGATCGGGCGCTTCATATGCGAGAATGCTGGAACTGGCAGACAGGCACGTTTGAGGTGCGTGTGTCTTTGACGTACGGGTTCAAGTCCCGTTTCTCGCACCATATTAAACGACGGTATGAGATCTGAACATTTCTTTTGGAATGTCCAAGTTTCATACCGTCGTTGTTTATGCTGAAACCCAGTGTTCATGCGGGTTTCGGCATTTTTTGTTTGTGTGGTTGTCATCGCAGGTCAGATGTGCAAACTTTCAAAAATCACCGAATAAAAACGCGAAAAACAGCTTTTGAACCCTCATGTCTATTTTTCTTTCGCTGCTCGTCTGTCATCATACAAGGCTTCATAGGTGTTTGGCGCTTTATACCCCAACGTGGAATGTGGACGTTCCATATTATAGAAATCTATGTATTTTCGGACGCATTCTTTGAATTCTTCCACCGAATGATAGTTCCTTCGATATAATTCCTCCCGTTTGAGAGAAGCGAAGAAGGATTCCATAACCGCATTGTGACACGGCTTGCCGGAAGGAGAAAAGGACTGCTCCACATGGAGTGCTTTGAGCAGCTTCTGGAAAGCAAAAGCGGTATATTGTGTGCCCCGGTCGCTATGGAAAATCAACCCATCCGCTGGTCTGCGTTCTTCATAAGCTGCTCGAAAGGTAGATGTGATAAGCTGGCTGCTGTGCTTCTGCGAAATCTTATAAGAGATCACTTTGCGGGAATAGAGATCGAGGGTCGCACAGATATAGTACATCTTTTTGTTATAGGCGAAATAGGTCACATCGCTGACCCAAATTTGATTGGGCGCAGAAGCCGAAAACTGCATTTTCAGACGGTCGGTTTTCTTCTGTGCATGGAATCGCATATAGAGGCGTTTGGCTTCTGTCCGAATGCTGGTGAGATTCATCTCCTGCATCAGTTCCGAAACCATTTTGTCGCTGACAGCTACCCCTCGGGATTTCAAAACAGCACTGATTTTCTTCGCGCCATAGATTTGGGCGCTCTCATCATAAATCTGGCGGATCTGTTCGCTTAACTCCGTCCGGCGGAATTGATAGCTTTTGTTTTCCTTTTTGTTGCGGAGAATGTGGTTATAAAAGGTTCCTCTGGGAACCTCTAATGCATCGCAGAGAGTATGTACGCTGAACTGACCATAGAGAGCTTCCAACGCTTTGAGCTTGTCCTGTAGCGGAGCCGAAATGGTACAGTCAACGGATTTCAGAACCTGGATGATACCTTCCAACTTTTTCACTCGTTTTTTGAGAGCTGTAAATTCTTTTGGGGTAACGATCATACCAGCATCGGTTACAGTAGTTTGGTAAGGTTTGATCCAAGAGTAAAGGGTGCTTCGAGCGATACCGGTTTGGGTGCAGATGTCGGAGACACTTTCTCCGTTTTGGTAACGCAGGACGAGCTCTCGCTTTTGGTCAACTGTGTATTTCATATCATTTTCCTCCTGAATCTGGGATATGGGTATTGTAACATTCAGGGGGAATAGCATGATTGATTTATAGGTTTATGATTTAAAACTAATCATAAACGTACTTGACAAACGCAAGTCGCAATCTTATAATAGATATCAAGAAATATTACAATGATATGGAGGTAATATAAATTGCCAAGAACAAAAAGTGATCATGCATCGCCTGTTAGCGAAAAGCCAAAGGCAAAACAATCACGCCTTTCTCAAACGGCCTGTCCATCTGTCGACTTGGAAACCGCCTTAATAATCCCTCGCGCAATAAAAGATAATTTTGCGGGACAAGCAACAGCTCCCTTACTTGTTGCCGATGCCTGCGGTATAAAGCCTGCTAGTTCAAATTGGAGAACTATAACAGGAGCCGCTGTTGCATACGGTTTGACCAATGGTGGCTATAACGCACAGGAAATTTCCCTGACGCCATTAGGAGAGAGGATAGTTTCTCCTTTGATAGAAGGAGATGTTGATGTAGCATTAAAAGAAGCCGTATTAAAGCCAACCATATTAGCGGAATTCTATCATCAATACGATCGAAATAAGTTGCCTAAAACTGAGATTGCATTTAATATCTTACAAAAAAAAGGAGTGCCAGCTGAACGTTTGCAGAGTGCATGGGAAATATTACGTGCAAATGCCTCAAAAACTAATATATTAAGAATTATAAGTGGAAGTGAATACATTTTTCTTGATATGAAAGATTCTCCATCACCTACTACTGATACAAACAATTTATCATCAACTACTGGCTTGCATAACAATGATAGCGAAGAAGTAGAAGTTCCAAATGAAGTACTACAAAAAATGAATATTGAACCTCTGCAAAAAGAGATTCCTCTTTCTCCTTTCAAAAACGAAAAGCCTCATATTTTTATTTCCCATGGAAAAAATAACGCGACTATTATTGGACAGTTGAAAGAGCTGCTAAATTATGGCCAGATGGAACCTATTATCTCAGTAGAGAGAGAAACCACAGCTATTCCTGTTCCCGATAAAGTATTTGATGATATGAGAAGCTGTGATGCGGGTATTATTCATATTGATTTAGAAGAAGTCCCATATGGTGATAGCGGTCAAACGTTTAGTCGTCTGAATGAAAACGTTTTAATAGAGATAGGTGCTGCCATAGCATTATATGGTAAGAGAGTAGTCCTACTATGCAAAAAAGACACGCCATTACCTTCGAATCTGCAGGGCTTATATCGATGTGAATACGAAGGAAATCAATTAGATTATTCTTCAACTATGAAATTATTGAAAACAATGCAAGAACTTAGAGAAATGATGTGAATGCAATCGTTGGATAGAGATTGAACCATTTTATTGGGGAAATTCCATTTTTATTTTAGTGCACACCACCTTAACAAAATTTTCTGAAATTTATATTCCGTTAATTTGTATCAATCCTTGCGCTTTTAGACAGTTGTAAAGCCCTGACAAAATTGATTTTTTGTCAGGGCTTTGTTATAATGAATTATCATATCTGAAAGGTGTGGTCTTTGATGAAAAGTTTACGGTTTAGAGGTAGCTATATTTAGCGGATAAAATCAAGTCCATTTTATCCGCTCATCAATATAAGAAAGAGGATTAAAAATGGATTGAATGAGACTCGTTTTTCGAACATTTTTATCGAAAAGCAGGTCTTGTTTTATGCCTGGAGCCCTAAGAAATCAGGCTTTGTCTGAATTGCTACTCTATTTATAACCAGTAAAAAAATAAAAATCAAGGATAAAAATATTTTTTTACAGCCCGTTTTTAGACAGGCTATTCTCATATAAACTTGTTCAAAAGCGTTCAAATCCCCCTTAAAAAACGCTTAGGGGGTCCATTTTGTCTCACCCTCACATAAAGAAACGACAACTTGTCGAAAGATAAGACGTCGTTTCTTTTTGTTTTTCTCTCTTCTCTCTCAAATTGTTGTCTTCAGATAAAAGATAAGAGAGAACAGATAAGAACCCCCATGTCAGGTGGATGAAATCATCTTTGGTGATAAATTTTCCTGCGGGGATGAGATCCGGCTCGGCACCGGAAGAGTGGATTTCATTTCATTTTTTGCGTCAGCAGAATATTTCACCACAAAACCGGTAAAACACCGATTTTTAACCCCACGAACATTAAAAAGCACCCCCGTGGGTGCTTTTTGCTTTATAAACCAAGGTCTTTCGCAACTGCAGCGTGCACACTTCGGCGCATTGCCAGAGCCCTGCCGCGCACATGCTCATGGGTAGGGCTTTCCCGATAGGCAAACCGAGCTGAATTGGTCAGCAGCGCCACATACAGCTCCCGCTCCCGGCTGAAAAACAGGGAGGTTCCCGTGTAGCCGCAGTGTCCGAAGCTGCCCGCCGGGAATAACCCGCCGCTTAGGGGGTCATCCTCGTCAATGATCAGATACCCCAGCCCTCGCTTCTGGGGAAAGCCGTCCGTATAGCTGCGTTCAGCCATCTCTGCCAGACCCGCGGGGTACAGCCGCTTTTCATATATGGCATCTGCCAGCTTTTCCAGATCGGAAATGCTCCAGAATGCCCCGGCATTGCCCGACACGCCCCGCATAAAGTAGGCATTTTCGTCGTCCACACCATATTCCCCTGGCTCATCTCTGCGGTAGGAAACGACCGTGTTTTCTTCCCCTATCGATACGCAGAACCGGCTCCGGGTCAGTTTCAAAGGCCCTGCCAGCTTCTCAGCAAACAAAACATCCAGCGTTTTCCCGTAGATTTGTTCGAGGATGGCACCTAGGGTGATAAAGCCCATGCAGGAATACTGCTGATCCGTGCCTGGCGCATAATCCGGCCTGGCACGGCAGATGGCCGCCGCCACCGCCTGACTTCCCCGATCCGTCAGCACGAAGGAGAAGGGAATGGCCCCAATGCCGGAGGTGTGTGTCAGAAGCCGAAATACGGTCACATCCCGCATCACCGTCAGCCCGGAGAAAAAATCTCCCAGATGATCCTCCAGCGCCAGCTTCCCCTCCGCTATGGACATCATGGCAAGAGGCGCCGTTACCGTCACCTTGGTCAAGCTGGCCACCTCAAACAAGGTATCCGCATCCACATTTTTGCCGGTAATCGCCGCCTTTTCGCTGCCGTGGCGGACAAGCAGCGCGTAACTTCCCATCCACCCTGCATCCACCAGTCCCCGGAGGATCTTTTCCGTCTGTTCCAGTTTCAGCATTTACGGGACGCCCCTTTCCTTTACGGTATTCTTCTTTAAAAATGCGCCGATGCCCACGGCGACTAGCAGGATGGCATAAGCGTTGAAAAGCCGATACATACCCACGATCACTATGACCGGCACACCATGATCTGGGTGCCGACGATATGCACGAAAAATCGCATCTTTTTTGATTTGTCTGCAAGTATCTTACCACCGGCCACCCAAAAATGCAATCGCCCACCCTGCATGAAAAACCACAGCTCCAAGGCACAGAGTCATCTCCTTGAAGGGGCTGACGTTTGTATTTTGCCCTTCCTGGACTTGTTCAAGCTCCTGGCTTGCCGGTAGATGACTTTTAAGCATCCGTATTCGATTTTGTATCGTTGCACTTGATAGAGACATCCTTAATAGTAATTTCACTAAAGAACGGCAGTAGAATAATCAACAACCAAATTCCTAAAACAATCAGCCGTTCCATTATGTAGTTTTTGAGTGCATATTACCGCACGGTAATTTCCGTGTTTTTTGAGTGCTCTTCGCATCATTTGCAATTTCAAAAATAGCGATATCGTTTGAGATTTTTTCATACTCTTTCATTTTAACACTCCCGCCTGTATCAAATTTAAGCATTGCACTCGCTTTTTATTTTTTAATTTTCGCATAATAAGCACTATATATTATTTTTCTTCAATATGGTTTGAATGATTTTGTAAGAGTTCAACTCTACACACTAAAAACAAAAAGATATCTTTTTCGTAGCCATTTCACAATATTGAAACCTGTCGAAAAAGCTGTAAATTGCTTTATCGGCAGGTTTTTGCTATAATGAAAAGAACTGAGTTAAGGAATGAACGAATATGCAAGAGATAAACAGCTTTTTAACAGCATTTGCGACTTTAAATGCCGGTTATGGAGTATCAAATGATTATGATTTTTCTGCAATTGGAGTTTGTGACCTCAATGAAATTAAAAGTGTAACGCAACGACATTTGAAACTCGAAAAACATGATTCTATTCATATATTTCAACTGGAAAATTGGGAGGAACAGCTATTTGTTGAAAATGCACTTCTCCCGCTGTGTCCTAACAGTGAAAATTTCTGGTTTGGAATCGTGCCTAAAAACATCATGTTGAATGGGTTGTCCCCAAAACAGTATTTTATCCATTTATTACGTCGTTTCTTCAATCATGATGAATTCATGGCTTTTCGTTTGCAGGTAGAAACCGAAAATTATTATGCATGTTGTTGGGAAGAATATTTGTTTTATAATCGTTCCAACACAACTCTTTATTATTTAAGTTTTCAAGTTCATGATTAAGTTTTTTCATTCAATCCGCTTTGTCAGATTTATGCTCGAACAGAAGCCTTTCCATATTACCGGTTTTTAGCAAAGCTGATTCCGGAATGGCGGGAGGCACTGGAAACCGCGATTCCCGCATTGGAGGAGTGCGCCTCTGTACCGGCGACCCCGCCGGACGCAGAATGGGGGCACATAACAAAAACTCGTTTCAGGCCCCCTCCTCCCCTTGCTGCGTTTATTATGGGCGTCTTGCTGAGGAGTACGGCTCCGGTCGGAGCGCGTTGTTCCATAGGGGGCCGAGCAGGCTGTACTGGGTCAGCTCAAACTCGTAATCCTTGCCGTCGCCCTTTTCGATATATTTCAGCGTGGCACCGTTTTGAGGGTCAATCCAGAATTTTTTATATACCCCAAAGCCGTTGTCCTTGATCTCGTATACGTCGCACGCCACATTACAGAGGGTTTCCATGCCGACATAATGGGTTTTGATCCTCAAAGAATAGCCGTCATGCTCCGTTTCCTCGTAAAAGGTGTCCAGCCACACGGTCAGCTCCCGGACAAGCTTATCCTCAGTCAGCGTGCCGTCGTAGTCCTGATTGATATACCATACGCCGTCATCACCGCCAACATAGTGTGTTTTGGTTTCCGCGCTGGTGTGTTCTTTTTCAATCCGTCCGCCGTCCCAGACGTTTTCAGTCATCAGCGAGTAATTCCCATCAAGCAGAGCCACCGTAACATGACGGTAAATCTCGCCGTCCTCTTTTTCCGTGAGCTTAAGATAGCCCGCGTTCGGCGGATTGAAAAACGCCTCGGTCAGCTTGCCGCCGTTCGGTTTGCCCTCCGATCCCTGCGCAGCGCTCACGACCTTTACCAGCGCGGTTTTGCTTTCTTCGCCTTTTTTTGCCGTAATCACCGATTCACCGGCCACAAGCCCCTTGAAAGCCGCCTTGCCGCCCTCGGACGTCAGCTCGATAATGTCGTCTTTCTCATTCTCAAAGGTTATGGCGCTGTCCCCGTCAAACGGCGTCCAGACATCCTCGCCGCCTACGATAATCGTAAAGGTTTTGTCATGCTTTCCGCTGCCCTCACCGCAGGCGGCAAGGATAAACAGCAAAAGCGCGGCAAACAGAAGCGCTGAAATTCGTTTCATGAAGTTCCTCCTTGTAGAAAGTGCGGGCGGGAAAGCGAAAGGCTTTCCCGCCCGGAATTCATTAGTTCATAAAATCATAGTTTGCCACCTGAATATGCAGATTGTACTTATGGGTTCCGGTTTCATAAAGGATGTCGTTGATTTCCTCGTCCTCGTCGGTTAAGGTCAGCGAAACGGTAAAGTTCTTATCGCTGTTCACGCCGTACCATGACATAGAACCCCACTCATCCATTTCCAGCTTTTCCTCTGCGAACGCCGCATAAGTCAGGCCTTTTTCTTTGAGCATGGAAACATATACCTTTACATCGTCGAGCGTCGCGCCGTCAATATAGGTGTTGATACCCCTGTTTTCCAAGTTTGTATTTTCGGTATCCGTGAATACAATTTTTCCGCTGCCTGTATAAGCTGCCCAGTCGGGAACAAATTCACTTTCAGGAAACGCAAAGGTCTTGCCGCCGAACGGGGGTTTTCCGCTCTCGCCGCAGGCGGCGAGAGCGAATACCATCGTCAGGGCCAGTAAAAGTGCAACCAGTTTTTTCATAATGAAACTCTCCTTTTCTTATCAATAATTAAAGTTATTATCATTTCTTGGATCGTCATCGTTTGGATTCAATCCGATTTGCAAAACCTCACCTTCCACGCCGTCAAAGGTCGAGAAAGTAAACGAAACCGAGCGCACAGTGTCGCCCTCCCATACATAGAGGGTATCTCCGTAAACAGGCTCGGACAGCGACTTAAAAACCGGGTTCGCCATATCGTCGGCTTTATATACCCAGGCGAAAACCTCGTCGTAGCCGCTTTTCAACATGCTAAACACCTTGTCGATCACAGGAAAGTAACCGTCCATATCCGGCGAACCTTTGATCGCGCGCATATACGGCAGATTCTCCATCGCGTCGGGCAGCTCCTCATCGGTCAATACCTCAAAGTCCTCCGGCTGCGTAAAGCCGGTCAGTTTCATTTCCGCAAGCACCTCGTCGGTAAACCAACGGCTGCCGCCGGTTTGCTCGGACGGTTTGCTGGAGGCTTCAGGCTGCACCGCAATACCCACCACAAAGGTGATATAAGCAACCTCTGTGCCTTCCCACATACTGTCGTAGATACGGAAGTCATAAACTCCGTCCTCATCCGGCGCAGTGAAAGTGCGGGGACTTTCGCCCATATCCTCCAAGTCGCAACTGTCGAGATAATGCTCGTCGGCAAGCTCCTCTTTGTTATGCTCAATGTCGGACGGCATCATGGCAAGCCATGCCGTCATATTGTCGTTTTCATCACTGAGTCCTGAAATCTCAAAGGACAGCTTGATTTCCTCGCCGGGTAGAAACCGCTCTTTTTTAAGACCGAGCTCGACTTTTAATTTGTTGTTCGCGTCCAGCGTTACCATCTTTGGCGTTTTCGTCTCCGTGCCGCCCTCTGACGGTGTTTTATTTCCGAACAATCCGCAGCCCGCCAGAGAGAGCAGCATGACTGCCGAAAGAGCAAATATCAGGAATTTTTTCATGGGCCGGAATGCCTCCTCTTGTTTTGGATTTGGACTTCGCATTTCAGGCAGACGATTTCAAACTCCGCAAAGCAATCGTCACATACACGCTGTCCACATTGGGGGCAGCGATTGAAGTTCAGCACGGCCTCGGTATTGGCGCGCTCGTATGCCGCATCATGCTCCGCTTTCCACATCAAAACGCGGGCTTTTTTCTCCCCCTCATTTTCGAGCGATGCGTCCCGCATCGAAAACGGGTAATGTTCACTTTCCCATGCCATCCCGCACTCGTCGCAGTAAAAAACAAAACGGAAGTATCGGTCAGTGGAATGATCTTCGTATTTTTTTGTTACCGCGGGCAGCATCGTTTTCCCCTCCTTCCCTTCTCATGCTTTCTAGAGTAGCATGCGGCCTTTGTCCATGCCTCCACCCGAATCGGGGGGAATTCACGTTTTCGGTGCATATTTCTGGATAAAGACAGAAAAAACGCCCAATCGTTACGATTAGGCGGAGAAGAACGGGTTACCCGTTCCGGTTGGCTATGTCAAACAGTTCCCGTTTGGAATGGATATCCAGCTTGAAGTACAGAGATTTTCGATACCCTTTTTCCGTGTTGAGCGTGATGTTCATTGTTTTGGCGGCAGAGCTTTCGGTGTGGCCGTCCAGGATCAGCCTTGCCAAGATGTATTCCTGTTCGGATAAACAATCGAAAGGATGGGGCTGTTTTATCGGAATTTCCGGCCGATCCGGCTGTGAAATAACGGCCTTGTTTTCCGGTGCGTCTTTTTTGTTCCAGGCGTAGACAAAGTAGGGTTCCAGAAAAAAATACACAATCAGCAGCACTACCGACAGCGCCGCATAGATGCCATATAGCAGGGCAATATTGTCTCGCAGCAGCTCCTGCAAGCTCGAATGGAACAAGGCGAGCGTCAGACCCATACCGGCGCCGATCGCACCGATGAAACGGGTGGGATAGATGCCGAAGGAGACAGCGGCGAAGAAGGTCCACAGCACCGCCAGCACGACGATAAAGCCCAGCAGGACGAGTGACGGATAACGCAGGAAGGGAATACGCAGGGACAGGTAGGACAGCACGAAGCCCAACACCGACAGTGCGAAAAAACCGCCATAAATACGGAGCGACCGCGCCTTCAGCTTCCGGCGAATGATCGTTAACACCATCGCCATCACAGCGGCAGATAGGTACAGTACACTGATTCCATTCGGTACGCTTTCCGCAAAAGAGGAAGCGAAACACAGCAGCAGCGTCGAAAAAGCATTGATCGCCCACAATCCGAGAAACAGCACTTTCGGCATACGAAGCATGTCTTTCCGTTGTACATAGGGGGCTTCGATTTTTGCCGGAATGAGGTAATAGAACACCGTAATCAAAGCAATAGGAACGATTGAGAAGAGTGTAAAAACTGTAAAACGGATCGGATAAAGCTCATTTTGCAGTATGGCAATCAGCACTCCGCCGGCCGCCATCCCGATAATTCCATCCCGCCAGGCCGTCTCAGTGGTAAACTGATGCGCAGTGACCGAAACCATCACGCCGATGGAGAACGTGCAGACAAACGCCTCTATATAGAATAAAACGGTTATAACCGCGGATGGAAACGGAAGTGGGATCAGTACTGCGGCCAGAAATACGGCAGGCATCAATACCCGTTCCGCCCGCACCGTTTGGCGGGGAAACAGGCTGATAAACAGGATGGAAGCCAAATACCCGATGACGATCACGGCTAACGTGTCTGTCCGCGTCAGTGGGATAGGCGTTCTGCCGAACAGCGACATGGTGGTGCCGGAATAGTACAGCACCCCCATCTGCCAGACGATAAACGGCGCCGTAAAGAGCGTCAGCAGCCCGCCCGAAACCCTATATTGATGGTTCTGTTTTTGAATGAAGCGCATGTTGAAACACCCCTCGACAGGCTTGTTTTTTGTAAAGGGAGTGACCCGTAATTTCAGGGCACTCCCTTGCGCATACCTGTGTATAATCAAGCCGGAGCCGCTCCGGAAAATGGCCTGCGACGCTCCATACGCCAAAATCCTCCACACTAAAAAGCATGGATACCAAGCCCGCGCTCAGGATATTGGTACAAACCGCAGTGAAGAACGGATATCCCTGCAGAAAAGCTGGTTTCCACCCGCCAATCTCTTATCCTCGTGCGGCTGCCATCGTTCATCCTCCGCCCTTGAGCGCTTTATTGGTTTCATATATGAGGTCTTTTATCACAAGCGGTTTCCCGATATGCGCGTTCATGCCGCTGGCCCGGGATTTTTCCACGTCCTCGGCGTATACGTTCGCCGTCATGGCAATGATCGGGACACTTCTCGCCTGCGGATGGCCGCTGGCCCGAATCGCGACAGTCGCCTCGTAGCCGTTCATCTCGGGCATCTGAATATCCATATATATGACGTCATAGTCCCCGGGTGCGGAAGATATAAACGTATCTACCGCCTCTGCGCCGTTGCCCGCAATTTCCACCTCAAAGCCGAGCTGTTCAAGAATTCTGCAGGCGATCATTTGATTAATTTCGTTGTCCTCACACAGAAGTGCCCGCATATTCTTAAAAGAGGCCGCCGTTTCCTCGATGTGTGTGCTTGTATGAGAGGGCTGTGCCGAATCCTTATCAAACGACAACTCAACAGTGAAGACGCTGCCCGCGTCAACCGTACTGTCACAGGCAATGGTGCCACCCATCGCCGTCACATAGCTTTTGCAGATGGAAAGACCCAGGCCGGTACCCTCGATGCTGCGTACCTTTGTATTCTCAGCCCGCGTAAACGGCTCGAACAATCCAGGGATCTGTTTCGGATCGATTCCCATACCGCTGTCCTCGATGACAAAACGGAACGCCGCCGTTTCTGAACGAAGGGATCTCATTTCCAGGACGGCGAAATGGACCAATCCGCCGGCAGGCGTGAATTTCATGGCATTGTTCAGCAGGTTGATCAAAACCTGTGAAAGCTTGATCCGGTCTCCAGTCAGGTGGTTCGTCTGAATGTTGCTGAAGTCCACCGTAAACCCCTGCTGTTTGGCCATGCAGAGAGGGCGTATCATCTCACAAATCTCATCAAGCATTTTCTGCAATTCGAAAGGCTCAGCGGCAATCGCGTCCTGTCCGCTTTCGATGCGGCTCATATCCAGAATATCGTTGATGATATGAAGCAGATGGCCGGATGAATCCAGAATCGTTTTCAGATATTCCGTTTGTTTTTCCGGTTCATCCACGCTCTCCATGAGAAAACGCGTCATATTCATAATGGCGTTCATCGGTGTGCGGATATCATGGGACATATTCGCAAGGAAGCGGGTTTTTGCATGATTGGCGCTGTCGGCCATGGCAAGCGCGTTTTTCAGGGCTTCCTCCCGCTCACGCTCCTTTGTGACATCCTGCGCGATTCCCACGAACTCCGCGTCGTTCTCCGATGGATAAAGACGCATGACATAATAACGCCTACATCCCTCCTCAGCGTGAGGGACATAATCGCTGATAAAGGAGCCGTTCCCATCCCATTCCGCCAGCTTGCTATTGATCTTCGCCACCGCCTCTGATTCCATTCCATCCGGCATAATCATCCGATATCGTTGCCCCTCTACCACAAGCCCTAAATAGCTGTAGCCAATGATATCTTTCACGTTGGAGGAGCAGTAAAGCGGTTCTGCCTGCCGGGTCGAGAGCAGGGCAAAGGCGATCTGCGTATTCACAACAAGCTGATCATACAATCGTTCCCGCACCATTAGGGCACTGTCGAATTGCCTTCTCCGTGCCTGATAGATAAAGCGGAAGGTAATTAAAGTACAGAAAGCCAAAAAGACGATGATAGCGATGCTCAACCCGATGACGCTCGAAGTGAAGCCATCCATGGTCGCATTCACAACCCCTTCAGGCACCCAATAGCATAGCTGCCATAACGTATCCCCATTTTTTACCGGCATGAGCACCACATACCAGGAGCCGTTGTCGTTTCGGCACAGGAATGTGCTGATTTCCTCTGTAATCATGGTATCCTCAACGGTATATCCCTCTTGGGTTAGGCAGATGCAGTCCATATCGTCAAACAGTGTGAGTATATTATGGATCTCCGGGGCGTTGGGGTGTGTAAGCTGGCTGATTTTTGCGCCTCCGCTCTGTGCGAGGTACATAAACGCTTCTCCATCGAAGGAGGAGAAATCCATTCCGTCAAGGAAGGAATCCAGATTTTGCACGGTGGATACGGCCACAGCCCGTGAGCCGTTTATCAGAAGCCGCGATTCCAGCGGGACGGTATAGGTGACGGTAGACTGCTTGATTGTCATACATTGTCCGTACTGTTGTGCGCCGTATATGAATTCGGCAGCCTCATCCGGCCGAACGGCATCCCCCTCTGCATTTACACAACACCCACCTTCCGTGTAGACCACTATATTGGAAACGCCCCATATATCCTGCTCGTTTCTCATAAAGGCCAATAAATCATCGGTCTCTGCCTGCTCCCTTGTTTGAAAACCGTCCGCAATACTTTCCGCAACTTTCCAATCGTTGTCGATTTTCCCTTCAATATAGGAGGCGACCTGGTAGCTGATTTCCACCAAATGAGAGGCGCTTTCGGCGGTGATACTGTCTTGATAGCGACTGATAAAATTGCGAAAAAACCAAATCAAAGCCAAAATCACTACAAGGGCAGCAAGCCATACCGCGAGCACCCTCTTTGTCGTCATTCTTTTTTGCTTGCCTCCCCTGTTCATGAAATGAAATCCACACCTCTCTAAATGGCCTTCACAAGCGCTTTCCGCTCGCAAGGGCAGGATGCTGCCGCGTTGTACTGAAAATCAAGTTCACCACCATTTTGTGCGCGCAGGAATGCGATGGTCCCGCATACCGCCTGATATATTGGGTTCAAGCCGAGATTTCCGGAAAGGCCTTTCAGACCATGCGCCATGTCAAAAGCGGCTTTTCATATAGCCCTCGAATTTCCTTCTTAGATGGCTTCGGGAGGTCGTCCCTTAGCCATCTTTATCGATTGTGCCGACTTCTCTTGCCATGGTAAGTTCCAGTACATCCTCAGTACCGGAACTCTGGACAAAAATCACGTCGGTCTGAATGAGCCGATAGGCCCCGCCGCAAAATTGCCTGCCCTTGAACGAGACCATTTTCTTGCCACGCCCATGAGCTGCAAGTAAATTGGAACGGGTAAACGCTTTGATAAAAGATTTTCTGTCAGCCGGGTGGACGGTGTCAGCGATCCCGGCAACCAGCTCGTCAAACACTCCGGTGTCGACGTGGGGACGGACGGCATTGTCCTTATACTGCAATTTGCAATACCGGTTCTGCGTCAAGTTTACTGAGATTACCATCGGATATACTGCCGAGAAAGTGGCCAGCAGAGATTCCAAGTCCTCGTTGCTGAAAAAATCCGCTTGTTCCTCAATATAGGGCGTGTATTGATATGCCGCTTGTTCCATTTCCGGCGTATAAAACGCAAAATTGTTTTTGCCATTGCGCTTGACATGATAGAGCGCTTTATCCGCCTGCTGAAACAGTGTGTCGTAGGTGTCCCTGGCGGTTACGCCAAAAGCGATGCCGACACTGACCCGCAGCGGAAGCTGCTTCTGCTCCCCGATACGAATGGCCGAAAGCCTTTTCATAAAGGTTCGCATGGCGCTGCTGAGCCAGGATTCCGTTCCGCAATTGTCCAGGAATGCGATAAACTCATCGCCTCCAATTCGGCCGACGATATCGGTCTGGCGAAACTGCGTGTGCAGCGCCTCCCCGATCAGCTGTATCGCTTTGTCGCCCTGCGCGTGGCCCAGCGTATCATTGAAAGTTTTAAGGCTATCCAGGTCTACTACAAGGAGGGCACAGGGGGCGGCCTCCGTACGGGAGAGTCTACTGGAAATGAGGTTTTCCGCCGTGGTCTTGTTATAAACCCCGGTCATGCCGTCCGTTTCCGCTTTCTTCTTTACATCCAGCGCGGCAAATTTTTCTTTTGTGATATCGCGCAGGATGGTGTAGACTTTGATATGTCCGGTGTATGGATCTTGGATCATTTGTAATTCCGAACGTATAAAACCGTGACTGCCGTCCGGAAGAGAAACGGCCCATTCCGCACTTAAATTTTTCTGACCGTCAGAAAACTGCGTAATTAAATGCTCCCTTGAGAAAAACTCGAGATATCGGCTTTCCTCTTCCGGCAAAATATAGTTCTTTACGATGTACTGAATCACCTCGCTGCGTTTTTCCCCAATGGCGGGAAAGTCGTCGGGAAGTAACGCCCCGCCCTGCTTCTCCGTAATCCCCGTGGTGAGGTCCGCCTCCAGGTAGATCATCACACTTTCGGATGTCACGTCATGGCTGATTGTTTGCAGGTATCGGTCATATGCCAGTTCTTTTTCGTGGCTTTCTGTGATGTCCAGAACGGAGAGAACCGCGAACTTCGGCGTATGGTCCTCATCATAGATAACGGAGTATTTAATGTCGATCCACCGCGGCTCTCCAGATGGATTGATATGTATTTTGGCTTCGCCAGTCGGCTTTCCCTCTTTGATTTCACTAAAGATACGCCTGTAATCCTCAACGCTTTCCGGCAGTATGGCCCCCTTTTCTATAGCGGACTCGGATACAAGGATTTTCGTCCTGATTATGGGCTCTCCGATAGCGGAATCGACGCGGGCCGTATCGGTGGCGATATCGTACCGATAGATTTGACGGTTCGAGTGTTCCGCGACAAGCTGCCAGACCCGTTCGTTTTCCCGGCGGGTCTGTATTTCATTTTCAAGCAAGTGACGTCTGGTCGTATCTTCCAGGGTGACGATCGCTTTGACCGGGGTTCCATTGCTGTTAAAAATGGTTGCGAATTCACCATATTCCCAGCACCACGAGCCATCGGCACATTTGATATAGGTCTCTTTGGTTCCGGATGCCTCTCCGCGCAAGATCGCCTTATAAAAAGCGATAAAGGTTGTCCGGCTTGCATCGTCCAGATAAGTGGTTTTCTCTAAACATTCGGGTAACTTCAGCCTATTGGAGGAAAAGCCGTGTTTTTTTACATAGGCCGCCGGCATGGTCAGCATATGGGTTTTGATGTCGTACAGGCAGATGACTCGACCCATCTGTTCCATGGCCAGCCGGATTTCTTCTTCGCTGACACGCAGCCGTTCCTCGATTTCCTTGCGTTGCGTAATATTGACGAACACGACAAGATAGACGCGCTCCCCGTTCAACTCCATGAGCCTGCCTTTTTCATACAGCCAGGCGACAGAGCCGTCTTTCGCGCATACCCGAAACTCCTGTTCGATATTTTGAGGGGAATCCGCCTTGATTGGAAGCACGGACCGAAAGGCGGTCCCATAGTCCTCATCCAGTACAAAACCTCTGAGGTTATCCGCATGGATGCGTTCGTATTCCTCCCGGGTATACCCGAGTTCCGACAGCAGCGTACCACCCACATGCAGGAGCTCCCCGTTGTGACATGAGAAGATGATGGTGCAGAGCGGAATGGAGGTATCCAGAGCCTCTTGATAGGTGCGTTCCCGTGCAAGTTCGCGTGTCCTCGTGATGTCCCATCCGATGCCGTATAACCCAATCACGCTTCCGGACGAATCATGGAGAAGATATTTGGAGGTACTGGCATACCGCGCGACGCTGTCCGTGGAAGGAAGCGGTTCCTCGCAATCGACAAGAGGTTCACCGGTTTCCAATAACCGGCTGTCGTTTTCGCGATACCGATCCGCCTGCGTCGGATCAAACAGATCGTAATCGGTCTTGCCCACAATGTCTTTTTCGCTCTTTAAACCGGCTAATTTTGCGAATGCCCGGCTGCAGCACATATAATGAAAATGTTTATCCTTGACGAAAGAGAGCTCTGCCGCAGACTCCATCATCGCCGCGAGAGCAACCGGCAGCATATCCCGGAATGACAATTCCTTTTTTTCTTCATTTGACAGATCGGTGTAATACACGTTAAAAAAGGCGTCTCCGCTGATATCGTGCGTCATCCGTCCAAAAATCATTACCCCCACATAACCGCCGTTCCCATGCCGCAGCCGGTATTTGGCGCTGCGCGCTTCACCGGTCGTAAGCATTTCATGCACGGCGTTTTCGACGATCTCCAAATCATCGGGATGCACACCCCACATGGCGCTTTCCCTATACTTTTCCATCAGTTCATCTTTGTCCATGCCGACCAGCTTGCAGAACCCGCTATTAAAATAGACGGGAATGATCCTGTCCTTGCCGATCACCTTCATGCGGACAAAACCGCCGGGCGTGTCGTTCATCAGCCCTACCAGCGTTTTATTGTCGTTTTCAATTTTTGCGTTCAAATCCCGGCGGCAGAGCATGGCGGCAACATAATCCCCGATGGCCTGCAAATGACCGATGTGGGTTTGCAGCCTGCGCGGATCATCGACGCCCAGAAAACCGATCAGCTGACCGTCGCGGCGAAGGGGTACCGCAATCAGAGAGTGAATGCCCTGCTCGCTCAGAATACGCCGCTCCTCGGCACGATGCTCATCCAGCTTTGTCACGTCCTCGATACTGACAAAACCGTCCTGTTCAAACGCGTTGAACCAAAACGGGCTTGTTTCCAACGGGATCTCCTGCAAAAAATTCTTCTGGCTGCTGATGCCCTCGGCACACGTTTCATACGTATTATTTGACACCCCATGCACAGAATCGAGCTCAATGACATAAGCCCTATCCCCGGAGAAATACACAAGTATCCTGCATAGAACTTCTTCAATTCCTTTATCCGCATCCGTCTGCGTGAGAAGGTCATGCGCCACCTCATTTAAGAAACGGAGCTGCTCAGAGGACTGCATGATTTGCTGTTCAGCCTCTCGCTGTGCCGTCATGTTGATGATGGAGCAGTAAAACAGACGCCGGTCGCCGGCCGACGCGATCACACGGACTGTTATGCGGATATAGGAATGTGTATTTTCACCGGATAGGCCCGACAAGCACAGCTCACAGGTAGATTCCGCTCCGGATGCAATCGCCGCCTCGATGTTCTCATACATCATACTGAGATTTCGCCCATCCATATGATTGGCAAAATCAAGTGCCAGTGCCTCTTCTATAGATATGCTGCCGCCGAGCTCCCGTGCGTATTTGTCATTTACCCGCAGCAGTTCAATTTTTCCGTCACGATATTCAAAAACGCACGCGCCGCCAATATAGCTGTTGAAAATAAGCGTTTCCATCGAGTTGGGATTCCAAAACGTGTTGTTATCCAGCATATCGATGGTTTCCAGAGCCATGATCTCGCCCTTTTTCACGCTTTGGGAGGCGAGCATCTCATATTCCTTAACAGGCATCGGTTTTGCGTACAGATAGCCCTGCACAAGATAGCAGCCGATGGATTTGAGATAATCCGCTTGGGCTTGTGTTTCCACACCTTCGGCAATGACCGACATTCCCAGCCATTTTGCCATACGCACAATCGACTCCAGGATATTGCCCCCGCGCTGCGAAACCGCGGTGTCCTCTAAAAAATGCATATCCAGCTTTAAGATGGATGCCGGCACATCTTTTAAGGTGTTGAGAGAAGAATAGCCGCTGCCGAAATCATCGATTTCTACGGTGAACCCGTAGTCGATCATCCGTTTGATAACCGCAACAATCTGTTCGGTGGATTGTGCAAAAGCTGTTTCGGTGATCTCCAGGCGCAGCAAATCAATCGGGATATGATACTCTTCCACATATCCGGTGACGGTCTCAAAAAAATCTTCCCGGAATACGTCATACCTTGAAATATTCACAGAAATCGGCAGCGGAGAGCGCCCGCCGTCAAGCCATTTGCGCAATAAACGGCAGACCTCGCGCCAAACATATTTGTCCATTTCATAGATGAAGCCATTTCGCTCAAAAACAGGGATAAACTCGCCTGGAGGTATCAGCAGTCCGTTTTCCGGATGCCGCCAGCGGACCAAAGCCTCCGCACCGATAAGGGCGCCGGAAACATGGTTGTACTGCGGTTGAAGCCAGGCTTCAAACTGCCCTTCCTCAAGCGCTTTATTCATCTCTGTGACGATTTGCTGTTCGCGCAGAAGACGGTCGCGCATCGATTTATCAAACTGCGCGATATGGGTATCGTAACGGCCTTTTACGGAGGTTTCGGCAAGCACCGCCCGGTCATACATGGCGCTGACAGAAAGGGAAAGGTCGTCTATAACATAGCGCCCTATACTGAAGGTGACGGGCCGGATGGAGCCGCCAAGCAGGGCGGCTTGTTTTCTAATCTGCTCAAGCTCGTCTGATTCCATAAAGCTGCGCGGGTACAGCACGGCAAAATCGTCCGCAGCGACACGGCAGCAGATGCCACCGGCCGGTTCAAATCCAGACCGGAAAATATTCGCGATATGCCGCAGTATATCATCGCCCTTTTGCGTGCCATACTGATCGTTGATAACCTTGAAGCCGTTGATATCGAAGCATGCCAGGACATAGAAACCCGGTTCCTGTGCACTGACCATCTCGGCAACCTGGTCGAAAAAAGCTTCACGGCTGTATAGGCCTGTGAGTTTATCCCATTTGACAGCATTGGCGGCCGCTGCCGTCTCCCGCAGCTTGATCGTATTCCGAAGGCGATGTTTGAGTATAGCGGGATTATACGGTTTGACAACAAAGTCGTTCGCACCCAAAGCGAGGGCCTTGACTTCGGCGTCCTTCTCTGTGTTTCCGGTCGCAACGATGACGGGAATATGGGAGAGCGTTTCCGACTTACGCATCTGTTCCAGCACTTCATACCCATCCATAACCGGCATGGCAATATCCAAAAGTACAGCAGAGATGGTTTCATGCGATTTCCAAAGTATCTTGAGCGCATCTTCACCATTACAGGCCTCTGCAATTTGGTAATCCTTTCGGAGTATATTATGCAGTATTTTCCGATTTATCTCGTTATCGTCAACGACAAGGATGTTTTTCAGCATGGTGGTGACCATTCCTTTCTCGCGGAGACCGTGGCGCAGGGCACAAAATCAAAGGTTGAAAATCTGTTTTCAACCTTTGGCACCTTCCGGCGAACACATAGATATTGAATCCTGTGCCTATCACACATGCGGTATATACTCGGAAACCGGGCTCGACGCCTTTGTTCTTACGCTTGAGAAAGGCGCCCCTGTTCGGTTATTCATACAACCAGACAGGCGTGCCGCGGCTTAGCCTCTTGGCTTTACGAACACTGCATTTCTACGGGCTTGCCGTTGTTTTTGCCGCACCTCTTTGAAATGAAATTCTATTGACGGGCCGAACCGCCGCGCAATTGCTGTTTTGAGCATTTATCCAAATATTCTACAAGTTTCCTTTAAATTATACACGTAACACCCATACTCTACAATGTGGTTATGCGAATTGGCAATTGACATATCTGAAATTATATTGACATTTGTTTGCCATGTCCGGTTATACATGGTATGATGGCAACGCGAGGTGAATGGTTATGGACTTTTCCGAAAAATTTTCCGCTCTGCTCTCGCTGACGGCCACAAAAAACGTAACATTGGCACGGGCTATTAATATCGATACCGCTCAAATAAGCCGCATGAAAACCGGCGTCAGGAAAATGCCTGTAAAGACGGCATTGATTCGCGATATCTCGAGTTATTTCGCCAGCCGGTTCGACAGCGATTATCGCTTGTCCGCCTTATATGAATTAACCAGTGATGTCCGTTTACAGATGACGGTGACCGAACCCTCTCTTGCCAGTATCATTTATGATTGGCTGGTTTCACCGGATATGACTCCCAAAAGCCAGACCAGCCGTTTTTTAGATCGTATCGGGGCTTTTTCCATGCAGGGGTTGGGTGAGGTACTGCCGGAAAACAAGGCTCATAGCCCCGCGCTGGGAGACACCGGCTTTATCGCGTATTACAATAATGAGGGAAAACGGCAGGCGGTACGCGATCTCACGGCCTTTATTCTGGCCCTTGATGCGCCCTGCCTCATCCGCGTGTTTACAGACGAAAGCCTGGACTGGGTGTATGAGGACAGCGCTTTTACCAGGGAACTGGCGGGGTATGTTGGGCAAGTGGTGCAGAAAGGCTGTAGGATTCAGCGTGTCCGGCCGCCCGATCTAAGCACCGAGAGTGTTTTCCGTTCCATGGAACGCTGGCTTCCCGCCTATATGGCGGGGGTTCTTAAAATTTTTTATTATCCCTGGACGCGCGACGACTTGCACCGTCGGACAATGGTGATCATACCGGGGCATATTGCGATGCATTCCGATTCCTTGGCAGGGCAAAGGGAATGCCCTATGACGGTTCTTACAACGGACACCAAAACGGTTCAGCTTACGGATGAACATTACAGCAGGATTCTCGAGCGTTGCCGGCCCATGATGGGTGTCTACACAGTGGATACAACGGTTAAGCCGGCGGAACGCCTTGAAGCTATCGAGGCTATCGAGGACTTTGGTGTTTATAAGTCGGACAGGCTTTCCGCGCATACGATGCCGGCCGAGCTGCTGGCGCTTATCCGCCGGCGCGGTACACCTTGCGTGCAAAAGATGTGTGATTGCCTTGAAAGGGGTATCGCTCTGAGGGCCAAGGTTTTGGAGCGTCATATTATTACAGATATCATTTCTCTGCCGGACCTGGAACAGGTGCTGTCCGGCTGTGCGGAAATCCCCGGTACAAAAATGTCCCCCGACGATTGCCTGTACTACACACCGGAGGAATACAGGCTACACCTCGAACGCATTTTATGGTATCTGGAAAATCATTCCCATTATCAAGCGTTACTTTTGGATAAACCGCTTTTTGAGAATACCGACGTATATATCAAAGGAGACAGTTACGCTTTACTGATAAAAAAGGAGGCTCCATTTGCGTTGTTTGAGATTACCGAAAGAATACTGGCCTCCTCGTTATGTGAGTATCTCCGCCATCTTATGAAAGACCAGCTCCGCCTTACTTTACGGACGGAAACAGTCGGCCGGCTGCAGAAAGAGCTACGGCGATTGCATGAGGCTGCCGGCTTTTAATCTTCATCTGAAAAAGAAAACAGGATGTGGTATTCTCGGGTATGGTATTATGCCCCCCAGAGTTTCGCTTACTGAATAGTAGTAAGTAACATATAAAAAACTCTCAAAAGGTGTACCTTTTGATAATGGCAAGGGGTGCGCCTTGTTTTGCCGCCTATTTTTACAAAAGTCCACAAAATTCAAGAATTTTTCTTTTATGTATTGAATTTTTATTGGTTTTATGGTATTATTTATAATAATAATTGTGGCTCTCAAAAGGTACACCTTTTGATAATGGCGGTCATTAAAATCAATTTGTATGTCATACCTTATGAAAAAACTATTTGCATTGCTGCTTGCAGTAATAATGATAACATCATTAACAGCTTGTGGCGAAAAAGAAAAAAACGAAGATTTTGGAGGCACTTGGAAAGTTGATAGCATCGAGTATGAGGGGTCAAAATTTTCCGTTGAAGAGTGGAATAATATGGAGGACGAAGATTTAAGTGGATTCTATATTATTTTTAAAGATGGTGGAAAAGCATACGTCTATGATGATGGCTATGGTGATTTGGTAAATTGGTTGAAATCGGATGATAGTATTATGATCGGCGATCTTCATTTGTGATATACCATAATTATACATTATTTTTCTCATTATTTCAAGATTGATTGGTGTTCAATTCCAAAATTAAAAGGTCCTACCGCAAACGATAGGAATTTTTAAAATTATATCTCAATGTCTTCAATTAAAACAATAAATCCGAACCCATCTCCGATTTTGAAGATTGAGTTCGGATTATATTGGCTTGGTGGAGGCGAGGGGAATCGAACCCCTGTCCGAAAATCACTTGCCTAGGCTTTCTCCGAGTGCAGCCGATCGTTTGAGATTCCCCTCAACGGGCGCCGAGCGGCAGGCTCCCGGTTACGGTAGCCGCCTTCTTCATGACAGGGACGGCGGCGCTTCCCTGTGCACGTTCACCGCTAAATCACGCCTCTATCCCGGCCGCGGTATTCCGGGTAGAGACGGCAGCCTAATTAGGCCGCGAGCGCAACAGTGTTGTTGTCGTTTGTTTTGAAAAGTTGCGGATTTTATAGCGGGCCCGCACCGCTACTCGCTTACCAGGGCTCACAATCCCCGTCGAAACCTTTACGCCCCCATATGAGGGACTTACATTATAAACGAGTTTTGGCGGGTTGTCAAACATTTATAAAGGACATGCCGCCGGCAGACGGCGATTTCTATGAAAATGGCGCGGATTAGTCCCCGGGTACAACATTTAAAAGAACGGCGTTGTCCCATTCAATCCCCGTCTTCATCAAATTCGTCACTAAACGGGCATGCGCGAATACAGGCGCCGCAAGGCTCGCACTTTTCGATATCGGGAACAGGAAAATCCAAACCGCCCTTTTTCATGACGATATTACCTATGGACAACATAAAACGCATCTGCCGCAGCCGGTGCAACGCATCGAGGCAACCATTTCGGCAACACTCTTCAAGAGTATATCCTCCTTATCTTGTTGGAAGCTTCGAGGCCTGTCAAATCCAAAAGCTGTTCAGCCTTTTGCGGCCGACAAGCCGAAAAGATCCGGTATATCCTCTTCGCTGTATACAGCGATGCCATGACGGCGCAGCAGACGGACGGTTAGGCCTTCGCCCGGAATCAAACGGCCGGTGAAAGAGCCGTCGTACCGCATACGGACGCCGCAGGAAGGGCTTTTCTCCTTAAAAACAGCTTTTCGGATATCCTGGCGCAGACAGATCTCCAAAACACGGCTAGCCCCTTGCCGGAAGGCATCGGTCCGGTCACATCCCCGGCGGTCGTAGACACGGCCGCCCGGCGCGATCTCACATGGAAGCCGCGGAACCGGCAACCCACCCAGACATTCCGGGCAAACACAAATCGCCGCGCCCGAACGGACGAGCTCTGAAAGGATAGAAAAACCATAGGCCTGCCCGTCGTATCGGACGGGCTCCCCACACAGGCAGGCGCTGATGACCCATTCCGGCCGGGCAGACTTTCCCGTACCCTTCATTTAAAAATACCGAAGGAGGGAGACGACCTTGCCGAGGATGACGACCTCCTTAACGATAATCGGTTCAAAGGCGTCGTTCTCAGGCTGCAGACGGATATGGTCCTTTTCGACGAATAGGCGTTTGACGGTGGCTTCGTCTCCAATCAGGGCGACGACGATGTCGCCGTTTTCGGCCACCGGCGTTTTTTTGACGATAACCACATCGTGATCCAGGATCCCGGCGTTGATCATACTGGTGCCGGAGACGCGCAGCGCGAAGAGCTCCCCCGGCTGATACCCGCCGCCGGAATAGGGGACGTATTCCTCGACTTCTTCCACTGCTAAGATCGGCTGGCCGGCCGTCACCTTGCCCAACAGAGGAACCCGGGCAACGCTTTCGCCTGGAAGACGGATAGCGCGGTTGAGGCCGCTTTGTCGGTTGATGTAGCCTTCTTCTTCCAGCACCTTGAGATAGGCGTGCACGGTGGAAGTCGATTTGATACCGGCAGCCGCGCAGATCTCCCGCACGGTGGGGGGGAGGCCATCCTGCGCCCGTTCTTTCAAGAAAGTCAGGATTTTCTGCTGCTTTTCGTTCAGACTTTTCATAACCACAACATCCTTTCTCCACTCAGAAGACGAATATATCGTCCATTACACCTTAATAAAAGCACATGCCGGAAGGCTCCCATGACGCTTTGATACTGAGGCCCCCCTTTTTTATATAGTATAGCACGTTTTTCGGAAATTGCAAACATTTGTTTGCAATTTCCGCCGGATTCACACGGAATTTCCTATGAAAAGATAAAGATTATTCATATTTCATTCACACAAAAGACGAAACCGTCGATTATAATAAAGCTGTACTCGGAAGCGGAATGGAGCCGCACCGGACCGCTTCCATTCAGCGAGTACGTTCTACCCTCCTCAAAACACCCCTCTAACTTAGTAAAAACCCCGCCTCCGCAGGCGGGGTTTTTACTGTCTTCAGGTTTTTATAGTATGAAAATATTGCCGCATTAAGCAGCAATCCCCTGTTTGCCGCGTCCGGTTTTGCATATGCTAATCTTGCCGTTTCAAGCGGGAACGGAGGAAGCTGTGAACAAATGGCGCAAAAGGCTGATGCTTCTGCCTTTTTTGACCGCAGGGCTGTTGCTGCCCATACAGGGAGAAACCATGCCCTCGGCCAATGTCGGAGACGTCGTCATCAGCGGTACTGTAGAAGAAATAGAGCTTCCCCGCGTCCGATTTACCGGTTCCACACCGCAAATAACCGCCATGCCTGATGCTGCGGCGGAAAGGCGCCTGAACAGGTGGATGCGGGAAATGGAACAAGCGGCTCTTGCCCGAGCCAAAGCGGCTGTGCTGGCACTGTCACCCGACGACGGGTCGGGGCGTGCTGTTGAAGGGGTGTTTGGCTATGAGGTGAAACGAAATGGGCGCGGCTTGGTTAGCCTCCTATTTCATGATTATTTGTACAGCGGCGGGGCCAACGGCCGTACAGTCGTGACCGGATTGACCTTTTCGTCCAGAGACGGACAGGTTTATCGCCTGCAGGATCTGTTTAAAAATGAAGAAACCTATGGAGCGGTCCTGGATGAACACATCCGCCGCCAGCTTAGAGACAGGGGGCTGGAATCCCAGCTTTTGAAATCGTTTTCCGGCATCACCAAAGACGCCTGTTTTTATCTGACCGCTACCGACCTGGTGATTGTCATACAGGAGCTCGACTGGTTTCCTCATTCCATGGGGTCGGTGGAATTCCCCATCCCTCTTTCGGAACTGTCCATGTACACGCAGGATGTGCTCAAATAATCGTTCGTATCACGCGGCTTGAAACGGCGCAGGACAAGAGGCGGGCCCATACGGGTCCGCCTCGGTTTATGTATGCAGGGTTTCCAGATTATACGGCGTCTGTTGGTATACAAAGTAATTCAGCCAATTGGAAAACAGCAGGTTCGCGTGGCTGCGCCATACCATCGGAGGGACTGCCTCCGGGTTGTCGCCGGGGAAATAAGATTGGGGAAGAGAGGGGTGGATGCCGCGCAGGACATCCCGATGGTATTCCACCGCCAGGGTATAGCGGTCGTATTCGCAGTGACCCGTGACGAAAACCTGGCGGGCATCCCGGGTGGAGACGATGGCAACCCCCGCCGTTTCAGACAGGGCGAGGAGCTGGAGCCCCGGCTTGTTTTCGATATCCTCTGCTTCTATGGACGTATAGCGGGAATGGGGCATATAAAAATATTCGTCAAATCCCCGGAGGAGGGGATGGTTCGGGTCTAAGGGGCGGTGCCGGAATATCCCCGACATTTTGGTGGGAAGAGGATGCTTTGGAATCCCGTGATGATGGAACAGCCCCGCCTGCGCCCCCCAACAGATGTGCAGAGTCGAATAGACATGGGTACGGGACCAGTCCATAATCATGCACAGTTCGTCCCAATAATCCACTTCTTGGAAATCTAGATTTTCCACCGGAGCACCGGTGATGATCATCCCGTCGTACAGACGGGTTTGCAGCTGATCGAATGTTTGATAAAATTCCAAAAGATGTTCTTTTGTCGTGTTCCGTGAGGTGTGCGTGGCTGTTTGCATCAAATCGATATCCACCTGCAAAGGTGAATTTCCGAGCAGACGGAGCAGCTGTGTCTCGGTTTCGACCTTGTTGGGCATGAGATTGAGAATCACGATCTTGAGAGGCCGGATATCCTGGTGCATGGCGCGGTTCTCGGTCATGACAAAGACGTTTTCCGATTCCAGGATTTTGGCTGCCGGCAGGTTATCCGAAATTTTGATTGGCATAGAGCGGCCCCATTTCTGTTATAGACATCGCTTTATCAGTATAACAAAAATCTGGGATGGATTCAACCGAAAATGGCGAAAGAGGACGGCGATGCATCAATTAAGAGGGGGAATTGGAAAAGAAAAAAGAAAAAATGAAAGTATCTGTTGACTTTTGGTGAAGCGTGTGGTATCCTGTTAAAGCTGTCTGAAAAATGGTTGGTTGAAAAGTGAAAAAGCTTCTTGACAAACTGTTGCAAAGATGGTAGAATAAAAACCTTGCTGGTGAAAACCCGCAAGGGAGAGCAAGAGGCAAGGGACCTTGAAAATTAAACAGCGCGAAAGAAGAGAACGACCCGTTAAAAGAGTTTCAGCCCGAAGCACGGGAGTGCGGAGGGAAAAGGAACAAAGCAGAATGAGAGATCTGCGAGAGCCAAGCGCTCAAAAGAGAGTGTATGCCGGAGCCGGGGGACCGGGGACGGTATATATAAAGGGATTGAATAGAGAGTTTGATCCTGGCTCAGGACGAACGCTGGCGGCGTGCCTAACACATGCAAGTCGAACGGAGATATTTAGAAGCTTGCTTTTGGATATCTTAGTGGCGGACGGGCGAGTAACGCGTGAGCAACCTGTCCTTCAGAGGGGGACAACGGCTGGAAACGGCCGCTAATACCGCATGACATATCCGGATGGCATCGTCTGGATATCAAAGGAGAAATCCGCTGAAGGGTGGGCTCGCGTCCGATTAGCTAGTTGGTAGGGTAACGGCCTACCAAGGCGACGATCGGTAGCCGAACTGAGAGGTTGATCGGCCGCATTGGGACTGAGACACGGCCCAGACTCCTACGGGAGGCAGCAGTGAGGGATATTGGGCAATGGGGGAAACCCTGACCCAGCAACGCCGCGTGAGGGAAGAAGGTCTTCGGATTGTAAACCTAAGTAGTCAGGGACGAAGAAATGACGGTACCTGAAGAGTAAGCTCCGGCTAACTACGTGCCAGCAGCCGCGGTAATACGTAGGGAGCGAGCG
>CAKUFK010000014.1 GCA_934647945.1 uncultured Eubacteriales bacterium
GATATGTCCCCGCCCACTAAGGAACTGATGAAACTGGTGCTGGAGCAGAAAATTGCCCACGGTGGACACCCCGTCCTTCGCTGGATGATGGACAACATCTTTATCCGCACCGACCCGGCGGGCAATATCAAGCTGGACAAAGAGAAATCCACAGAGAAAATCGACGGTGCCGTGGCGACCATTATGGCACTTGACAGAGCTATACGCTGTGGAAACGACAAGGCCGAGTCTGTTTATGACAGTCGAGGTCTTTTATTTATATGAAGGGAGAGTTTATATGGGTATCTTTTCAGGTCTTTTCAAATCCAGAGACAAGCCTCAGAACCGCACGACGGGCAGCAACTATGCCTTTTTCATGGGCGGGACTACCGCAGGCAAAACCGTAACAGAGCGGTCTGCCATGCAGATGACTGCCGTGTACTCCTGTGTCCGTATTCTGTCTGAGGCAGTGGCGGGACTGCCGCTGCACCTCTACAAATACACCGATGGTGGTGGCAAGGAAAAAGCCCTTGACCATCCTTTGTACCGATTACTCCACGATGAGCCGAACCCGGAAATGAGTTCTTTTGTGTTTCGGGAAACGCTCATGACACACCTGCTCCTGTGGGGTAACGCTTACGCTCAGATCATCCGCAACGGCAAGAATGAGATCGTTGCCCTGTACCCCCTCATGCCGAACAAGATGTCGGTGGACAGAGACGCGGGTGGTCGGCTGTACTACACCTATTACCGTGGCTCGGATGAAGCCATCAAGAACAAGGAGTTCGCCGTAACGCTACAGCCCTCGGATGTACTCCACATTCCCGGCCTGGGCTTTGACGGTCTGGTTGGCTACAGCCCCATTGCGATGGCAAAGAACGCTATCGGCATGGCAATCGCCTGCGAGGAGTACGGTGCCAAGTTCTTCGCCAACGGCGCCGCTCCGGGTGGTGTGCTGGAACACCCCGGCACCATCAAAGACCCGCAGCGTGTAAGGGAGAGTTGGCAGTCCACCTTCGGCGGCAGCGGAAACGCAAATAAGATCGCTGTTCTTGAGGAAGGCATGAAATATACGCCCATCGGCATCTCGCCGGAACAGGCGCAGTTCCTTGAGACCCGCAAATTCCAAATCAATGAAATTGCTCGAATTTTCCGAGTCCCGCCCCACATGGTCGGTGATCTGGAAAAGTCGAGCTTTTCTAATATTGAGCAGCAGTCCCTTGAGTTTGTGAAATACACCCTTGACCCCTGGGTCATCCGCTGGGAGCAGTCTATTATGCGCTCCCTGTTTTCCGAGGAGGAGAAAAAGAAGTATTTCGTGAAGTTCAATTTGGAGGGGCTGCTCCGAGGAGACTATCAGTCCCGCATGAACGGGTACGCCATTGGTCGCCAGAACGGTTGGATGTCTGCCAACGACATCCGAGAGTTGGAAAACCTCGACCGCATCCCTGCGGATGAAGGTGGCGACCTGTACCTCATTAACGGCAATATGCTCCCGCTGAAAAATGCGGGTGCTTTTGCAGATACACCTACCGATGACGGAAAGGAGGAAAATCCCGATGAAGAAGTTCTGGAATTGGAAGACCCGAACGGTGAGCGATCAGGAGACGCAGGAGCAAATTCAGGAAAGGACACTGTTCCTAAACGGCACGATAGCCGAGGAAAGCTGGTTTGACGATGATGTCACCCCGCAGCTTTTCAAGGACGAGTTGATGGCGGGCTCCGGCGACATCACTGTCTGGATCAACAGCCCCGGCGGCGACTGCGTGGCGGCTGCTCAAATCTACAATATGCTCATGGACTACAAGGGTGATGTGACCGTGAAGATCGACGGCATTGCCGCATCCGCAGCGTCCGTCATCGCTATGGCTGGTAGAAAAGTACTGGTATCTCCGGTGTCCATGCTTATGATCCACAACCCTATGACGGCGGCGTTCGGCAATTCGGACGAGATGCAGAAAGCCATCGAGATGCTCTCAAGCGTGAAGGATTCCATCATCAACGCTTACGAGATCAAGACAGGGCTGTCCCGTGCAAAGCTCTCGCACCTCATGGATGCCGAAACCTGGATGGACGCAAACAAAGCCGTGGAGCTTGGGTTTGCGGATGAAATTATGCAGAGAAGCACGGAAGCCGAGAATGTCACTGCTCCTACCGTATCCATGCTGTATTCCAAGGCGAATGTGGTGAATTCTCTCATGGAGAAGATTGCCGCAAAGTGCGCCATCACTCCGAAACCCACCCGTACACAAAAAGCCGATGAGCTTATGAATCGGCTCAATCTCATTAAAAACTGGAGGTAATTCAATATGACTATCAACGAACTGCGTGAAAAGCGCAACCAGGCTTGGAACGCTGCAAAGGCATTTGTGGAAGCCAAGCGCGACAAGGACGGTCTGCTATCCGATGAGGATGCTGCGACCTATGCCCAGATGGAAAAGAAGGTGCAGGACTATGGTGCCGAAATTGAGCGTATGGAGGCGATGGCTGCGATGGAGGCTCAGCTTTCCAAGCCCACTTCTGCGCCCATCACCGAGAAGCCCATGAACGGTAAGCCTGCCGCCGATGAGAAGCCTAAGACCGGTCGTGCGTCCGATGCCTACCGCACCGGAATGCTCACCGCCCTTCGCAGCAACTTCCACCAGGTGAGTGATGTCCTTCGCGAGGGTGTTGACGCTGACGGCGGCTACCTCGTACCCGAGGAGTATGATTCCCGCCTTATTCAGACGCTTTCCGAGGAAAACATCATGCGAAAGCTCGGTCACACCATCACCACATCCGGTGAGCATAAAATCAACATTGCAGCGACTGCGCCTGCCGCTGCGTGGATTGAGGAAGGCGGCGCACTCTCTTTCGGTGACGCAACCTTTGCACAGATCCTTCTGGACGCGCACAAGCTCCATGTTGCCATCAAGGTGACCGAGGAACTGCTCTACGACAATGCGTTCAAGCTGGAGGATTACATTCTCACCGAGTTTGGCAAGGCACTCGCCAATGCCGAGGAGGACGCATTTCTCAACGGCACCGGTGTCGGTCAGCCCCTCGGCCTGTTTGCGGAGACCGGCGGTGGTCATGTGGCAGAAACGCTTACTGCGGCACTCAAGAGCGATGACCTCATCACTCTCATCCATGCGCTGAAGCGTCCTTACCGCAAGTCTGCTTCCTTCATTATGAACGACAAGACCATCGCGCAGATCCGCAAGCTGAAGGACAACAACGGTGCGTATATCTGGCAGCCTTCCTATCAGGCAGGCGAACCGGACCGCATTCTCGGCTACACGGTTCATACCTCTGCGTATGCTCCGGAGAATGCTATCGCTTTCGGCGATTACAGCTATTACAACATCGGCGACCGCGGCACCCGTTCCTTCAAGCAGCTCAACGAGTTGTTCGCGGGCAACGGTATGATCGGTTTCGTTGCCAAGGAGCGTGTGGACGGCAAACTCATTCTCCCCGAAGCTGTTCAGATCCTCAAGCTGAAAACCGAATAAGGAAGGAGGCGGCGGTGATGGACGAACTGCTCACCAAGGTGAAAGCCAACCTCATTCTGGAACACACGGTGGATGATGCGCTGCTGAAAAGCTACATCACCGCCGCTGTTTCCTACGCCGAAAGCTACCAGCACATCCCGGAGGGCTATTACAAGGAAAATCCCATGCCACCCACTACGGAACAGGCCGTCATCATGCTGTCCTCCCACTTCTATGAAAGTCGGGACGGCAGCACTGGCGGCTTCTTTGCGGATAATACCGGAGCGGCCCAGCAGGTATGGAACACAGTCAATCTGCTGCTCCGTTTGGATAGGCGGTGGCAGGTATGAGTTTCGGAAAAATGAACGGCTTTGCCGACATAGTGGAAACCCGCCAAGTCAAGGACAGCGAGGGCTTTACTCATTCTGAGGATGAAGTCCTCGCTTCCGTCCGTGTGTACCGGGAAGGCCGGCACGGCTCACAGCGTTGGGCAAACCTTGCCGCATTCAGCGAAGCCACCGACCTGTTCCGCTTTCGTTGCATTCCGGGGCTTGCAATCTCAACTGACCATTTTCTTGTTACCCATGACGGTCGCTATGACATTGTTTCCGTGGAGAATGTAAAAGGCCGTGGAATGTATATCGAGATTTTAGCAAAAAGGAGTGAACCGACCATTGGCAAAGTGTGAAATGAAACTGCCGGAGGAATTCCTCCTGAAAATCTCTCGTTTGGGCAGCGATTTTGACAGTGTTGCGGATTCTGTTCTGCAAGCTGGCGGCGAGGTCGTTCTGGCAAGGGTCAGAAGTAACCTCTCCTCCGTAGTGGGCAGAGGTACGAAATATGACTCCCGTTCCACCGGCGAACTGGAGGGGGCACTGGGTCTGTCCCCAGCCAAGCTGAACCGCAGCGGCAATCACGATGTCAAGGTCGGCTTTGCCGAGCCACGCTCGGATGGCGGCAGCAACGCCAAGCTGGCGAACATTCTGGAATACGGCAAGCACGGTCAGCCTGCAAAACCATTTCTGAAGCCCGCAAAGACAGTTTCAAAACAGGCGTGCATTGACGCCATGACGCAAAGACTCGAAGAGGAGGTCAAGAAGCGATGAGCCTGTTATCCGAACTGAATATGCTTCTTTCAGACTGCGGCATTCCCGTGGAGACGGGCATTTTTTCCGACAAAGCGCCGGATGTCTATCTGGTCATCACGCCGCTTTCGGACTCCTTTGAACTCCATGCCGACAATGCCCCCGGCTGTGAAACGCAGGAAGCACGGCTATCTCTGTATTCCAAGGGCAGCTACACCAAGCTGAAAAATGCACTCGTCCGCACCCTTCTTGGTGCGGATATGTATATTACCGACCGCCGGTACATCGGATTTGAAACCGATACCGGCTATCATCACTACGCCATTGATGTGGCACAAATCTATGAATTGGAGGTTTAAGACATGGCAACCATCGGTCTTGACAAACTCTATTACGCCAAAATCACCGAGGACGCAAGCGGCGAGGAAACCTACGCTTCTCCGGCGCAGCTGGCAAAGGCCATGACCGCAGAGCTTTCTGTGGAACTGGCGGAAGCAACTCTCTACGCCGATGACGGTGCGGCAGAGATCGTAAAAGAATTCAAAAGCGGCACGCTGTCACTCGGCGTGGATGACATCGGTGCGACCGCCGCATCCGACCTGACAGGCGCGACCATCGACAAAAACGGCGTGGTCGTCTCCGCAAGCGAGGACGGCGGCGAACCCGTAGCGGTGGGCTTCCGTGCGAAGAAGTCCAACGGCAAGTATAAATACTTCTGGCTTTACCGTGTGAAGTTCGGCATCCCGGCCACCAACCTCGCCACAAAGGGCGACAGCATCACCTTCTCCACACCCACCATTGAGGGAACCATTCTGCGCCGCAACAAGCCGGACGCCAAGGGTGCACATCCCTGGAAAGCAGAGGTCACTGAGGGCGATATCACCGTGACGGCGGCCACCATTTCCAACTGGTATAAGACGGTATACGAGCCGACCTACGGTGCAAGCGCACCTACTGAATAAGGAGGGTTTTTCACATGGATAACGAAAGAACCGCAACTATCACTATTGGGAATGAGGAGTACACCCTGCTTCTGACCACCAAGGCAACCAGAGAGATCGCCGGTCGCTACGGCGGCTTGGAGAATCTGGGCGAGAAGCTGATGAAATCCGAGAACTTCGAGATGGCCATCGGCGAGATCGTGTGGCTGATTACGCTTCTGGCAAATCAGAGCATCCTCATTCACAATCTGAAAAACAAGGATGCGCCCAAGGAACTGCTCACCGAGGATGTAGTGGAGCTTCTGACGACACCCCTCGACCTTGCGGGATACAAAACCGCCATTACGGAGGCACTGTATAAGGGCACCAAGCGGAATGTGGAAAGCGAGAAAGACTCAAAAAACGCACAAGTCGGGTAACAGTCTCCGATGCAGAGCTGTTTACCCGGCTTCTTTATTACGGCCTTGCCCACCTTCATCTGTCGCAGGATGAGGTGTGGCTGATGCCGTTCGGCCTGCTGCTCGACCTGTGGGAGTGTCACAAGCAGTATAACGGTCAGGCAACCCCGGCGAGGGAGCATTATATTGACGATATTATCCCGGATGGGATTTAAGGAGGTGACGGCACATGGCGGATAATTTCGGACTGAAAATCGGTCTTGAGGGTGAGAAGGAATTCAAAAAGGCGTTGGCAGATATCAATCAGTCCTTCAAGGTGCTGGGTTCCGAGATGAAGCTGGTGACCTCACAGTTCGACAAAAACGACAGCTCCGCCGATGCCCTCGCCGCAAAGCACAAGGCTCTGGGCAATCAGATCGAAGCCCAGAAGCAGAAGATCGAAACCCTCCGTGCCGCGCTGAAAAACGCCTCCGATTCCTTCGGTGAGAACGACCGCCGCACCCAGAACTGGCAGATCCAGCTGAACAACGCCGAGGCCGCCCTCAACGATATGGAGCGTGAACTGAAGGACACCTCTGAGGCGGCGGATGATATGGGTGAAGAGGTCGAGGACGCGGGCGATTCCGCAGAAAAGTCCGAGAATAAGTTCAGTAAGCTGGGTGGTGTGCTGAAAACCGTAGGTGCGGCAATGGGCGCTGTGGCTGTTGCCGCGGGAGCCGCTGCCGTGAAGCTGGGCAAAGAGGTCATCGCCGCCTATGCCGACTACGAACAGCTGGTCGGCGGCGTGGACACCCTGTTCAAAGATTCCTCGCAGCAGCTTCAGACCTATGCCGCCAATGCCTACAAGACGGCAGGCCTATCCGCAAACGACTACATGGAGACGGTCACGGGCTTTTCCGCATCGTTGATTCAATCTCTCGGCGGCGATACGGAAAAGGCTGTGAAATACGCTGACATGGCCATTACGGATATGTCCGATAACGCCAATAAGATGGGCACGGATATGTCCTCCATCCAGAACGCCTACCAGGGCTTTGCCAAGCAGAACTACACCATGCTCGACAACCTCAAGCTGGGCTATGGTGGTACCAAGCAGGAAATGGAGCGGCTCCTTGCCGATGCGGAAAAGATATCCGGCGTCAAGTATGACATTTCCTCCTACGCCGATGTGGTAGAAGCCATCCATGTCATGCAGGAAAGCATGGACATTGCAGGCACCACCGCCAAAGAAGCGGAAGCTACCATCTCCGGTTCCATGAATGCGCTGAAATCCGCTGTATCCAATCTCATTGTTGGATTCGGCGACGCCAATGCAGATATGGAACTGCTGTGCGGCAACATGGTGGACGCCTTCAAGACTGTGGTGGAGAACATTACTCCCGTCATCGAGAACATCATTGCCGCACTGCCCACGGTGCTGGACGCGCTGCTGACGGCGGTAGGCGAACTGCTCCCGACGCTCTTGGAATCAGTGACGGAGCTGTTTTCGCAGGTGCTCAGTACCATTCTATCCTTGTTGCCGCAGCTGATTCCCGCTGCCGTTCAAGCCCTTATGACCATCGTGAACACGCTGATCGAGAATCTGCCGCTGCTCATCGATGCGGCGGTACAGCTTGTGACAACGCTGGTGGCGGGCATCGGAAACGCTCTGCCTACCCTTATTCCTGCGGCAGTGCAGGCTATCGTTACCATCGTACAGGGTTTGGTAGACAGTTTGCCCATGATTCTGGACGCAGCGCTTCAGCTGATTACAGGCTTGGCTCAAGGCTTGCTTGATGCCATTCCTGTTTTAATTGCGGCACTTCCCGAAATCATAAACGGGATCATTACCTTTTTACTGGATTCCATTCCACAGATCATTGAGACAGGCATTCAGCTGCTGACCTCGCTGGTGACTGCATTGCCGGAAATCGTTATGGCAATCGTGGAAGCCATTCCGAAAATCATTGACGGCATTATCACCGCTGTGCTGAACGCCATTCCCCAAATCATCCAGGCAGGCATCGACCTGCTGATTTCCCTCATTCAAGCCTTGCCGCAGATCATCACCACCATTGTACAGGCAATTCCGCAGATTATCTCCGGTATCGTCAATGCACTGGTCGGGAACATTGACAAAATCATCATGGCAGGTGTGCAGTTGTTCGTTGCCCTGATTGAAAACCTGCCCACCATCATCGTGGAGATCGTCAAAGCTGTGCCGCAAATCATTGCAGGCATCGTGAAAGCCTTCGGCTCTCTGATGTATAAAATCGTGGAGATCGGCGGCAACATCGTCAAGGGACTGTGGAGTGGCATTCAGCAGCTTGCCTCGTGGCTGTGGAATAAGGTTTCTGGGTGGATCTCCTCCATCTGGGACGGCATCTGTGACTTCTTCGGCATCCATTCGCCCTCGAAGGAGATGGCATGGGTCGGTGAAATGCTGGTCAAGGGCTTGTCCGGCTCCATTGAGGATAACGGTGATGAAGCGGTCAAAGCCGCCGAAGGCATGGCTGATGACATCAACGGCGTCATGGGCGACCTTGCTCACGATATGCAGACGGCACTGCCCACGGACTTTGATGTCAGCGGTAGCTTCCGTTCGGCTGTGGACGGTGTGACCGGCAAGGCGGCATCCGCTTTCACCATTGCGCTGAACATTGCCACCTTTAACAATTACAGCAATGAGGATATTCGCCAGCTGACCAACGAAGTCATGGAAACGGCGAACCAGTTCGCACAGCGGAAAGGAGTGGTATTCGCATGACCTCTTTTACCTACAATGGCCGCAGTTCTGCCGACTTCGGTTTGCACATTGAGAAAAAGGATGTATTCTCCGCACCGGAATATGATGCGGAGTTCATCTCCATCCCCGGAAGAAGCGGCGATATCATCAACCCCAACCGCCGCTTTTCCAATATCAAGGTCACCTATACGGTGTTCCTCATGCGGAAGAATACCGCCGCCCTTGCCTCCGTCCTACGGGATATCAAGGGCTGGTTGTATTCCGAGCCGGACAGATACCATGAGCTTACTGACTCCTACGATGCGGAGTATTTCCGTTACGGAGTCATATCCGGTGTGCTGGATATTGAGGAGCAACTGAATAAAATCGGCTGCTTCACCGTGACCTTCAACTGCAAGCCCTTCAAGTACAGCTTTGCGGGACAGCAAACAGTGTCAGTAGACGCATCCGAACTGACGATTACAAATCCGACTGCTTTTGAGAGCCGTCCGTATATCAAAATCTATGGCAGCGGTCTGATTCGGCTCATGATTCAGCCGGAAGGTCAAGGTACAAGCGTCTGGGTACTTTACGGTGTGGACGAGTACATTGAAATCGACAGCGAACACATGAACTGCTACAAGGGTACCGTTCTCAAAAACGATATCCTTTCCGGGGAAGGCTTTCCTGTGCTGAAGCCGGGAGAAAACACAATTGCCTGTGCCGGAAATGTACGCAGAGTTGAACTTGTTCCCAGGTGGTGCTGCCTATGATCCCTGTACTTTACCCCGCAAACGCTACGGGTTTTTCGACCTTCGGTCTGGGTGTGCTGACGGATACCATCTCCTGCGAGGTCACCGAGGAGCGAAACGGCGTGTTCGAATGCCTGCTCAAATACCCGGTCAGCGGTCAGCACTATGGGCTTATCACGAAAGAGTGCATCATCAAGGCGAAGCCCAATGACACCGCCGCTGACCAAGCGTTCCGTATTTACCGCATTACAAAGCCCTTAAACGGTATCGTCACCATCTACGGGCAGCACATCTCCTATGACCTTGCCAATGTTCCTGTGCTGCCGTTTGCCACGGAGAGCCGCTCTCCGCAGCTGATTCTCTCGCAGCTTTTGTTGGGAGACACACGCTTTACGGGCTGGACGGACTATTCGGACGCAAAGGCATTCTCGGTCACGCAGCCGAAAAGCGTCCGAGCCTGTCTCGGTGGCACGGAAGGCTCCATGCTCTCCCAGTGGCACGGCGAATTTGAGTGGGATAACTTCACTGTAAAATTCCACTCCCACCGTGGGCAGAAAACAGGTGTGGTCATTGAATACGGCAAGAACCTCACCTCCTTGGAGCAGGACGAGGACAACAGCGGTGTGTATACCGCACTGCTCCCGTATGCCGTGTACACCCCGGAAGGCTCGGACACCGAAACGGTGGTGACACTGCCCGAGGTGACGCTCCCCATTGTGACCTCGGAGATTGTCCGGGCGAAAACTCTTATTCTGGATTTTTCTGACCAGTTCGCAGAGAACACCTCCATTACGGAAGAAGCACTCCGTGCCAAAGCCAACAGCTACATCAAGGCCAATCCGCTGGGAGCGACCATTCCCACGATCAAGGTTTCCTTTGAGCCGCTGTGGAAGCAGCCGGAATACTCGGCGCTTCTGGAGAGAGTCAACCTCTGCGATACCGTCACCATTCGGCATTCGCTGCTTGGTGTCAGCGTATCGGCTATGGTCATTGAAACCATGTATGACACTCTTGCCGAGCGGTACAAGAGCATTTCCCTCGGTCAGAGCAAGTCCAGCATGATCACCACCATCTCCGAGGTGCAGTCCACGGTCGATAAGGTGGAGTCCACGGTGGGACGCTTCCCGAAGCTGCTCCAAACCGCCATTGGCAAAGCCACAGGGCTTATTACCGGGCAGAGCGGCGGTTATGTGGTCATTCATACCGCAGAGGAAAACGGACAGCCTTACGAACTGCTGATTCTGGACGCCCCCTCCATTGACGAAGCGGTCAATGTCTGGCGGTGGAATGTTGGCGGTCTGGGATTCTCCCGTAACGGCTACAACGGTCCCTACGAAACCGCCATCACGGCGGACGGGCAGATCGTCGCAGACTTTATCACCTCCGGCTCTCTGGTAGCAAACATCATTAAAGCCGGTGTTATCCAGTCGCAGGACGGTTCGTCCTGGTGGGATTTGGAGAGCGGCGAAGTCGTGCTTCGCGCCTACGCCACCAGCAAAGAGGTCACCGAGGTCAGCGACCGCATTACCACCATCGAGGAGCAGAAAATGCTCCGGCTGGTCATTATCTCGTCCAACGGGAACATCTTCAAAAACGGCAATGTGAAAACGCTGCTTTCCGCCAAGGTGTACTCTTGGGACGAGGACATCACCGACACACTGGATGCCAACCAGTTTGTCTGGACAAGGGTGTCGGAGGATACGGAAGCGGACAAGGTCTGGAACGAGCAGCATTTCGGCGGCGCAAAGTCCGTGGTCATCACCGGTGCGGATGTCAAAGTCCGCGCCACTTTTTATTGTGACCTCATCGACACCACCACCCGGCAGAGCCTGTTATAACGGAGGACTTTTCTATGGCAACCACAGAACCATCTCAAGACACCGGTGTTAAGCCGGAAAACCCCACAAATTCAAAGGAGGCTTCTCACATGAGCAAAGCACAAGGTCAGTTTACGATTATCGACTACAATGACGCGCTGACGCTGACGGGGTACATCGGCTCGAACCTCGCCAAGACGCAGATGTACAACCCCGACAACGGCAGCTATACCCCAGACTGGAAAACAAAGAACCTGGTTCTGACGCCCAGTCTGTATGTCATCGGCACGACTGCCGACCAGATCACCACCGCAAATGTCACCTCAGTCAAATGGTATGTTGGTGACAGCAACACCGCCATCACCGCAGGCACGAACTACGGACTCAGTGGCGCAAAGAGCCACATTCTCACTGTCAAGGCCAATGTCATGGCAGAGCTGCCCGGCATCGACTACCGCTGCGTCATCACCTACAAGGACGAAAGCACCGGTCTGCCGCTGACCCATCCGCTGACCATTTCCTTCTCCCGTGTGGTCAATGGCAGCGGTATCGTCGACCTGCTGGTCACCACGCCCAACGGCAATGTGTTCAAGAACGAGGAGGTCGCAAGCCTGACTGCAAAAGCGGAACTGTGGCGCGGCTCTACGGTGGACAGCACCAAGGTCAGCTACAAGTGGGCGGTCATGGATGCTTCCGTGGCGGCAACTTCCTCTACCGGCTATGACGCAGACTTCGGCATTGGCTGGAGAAAACTGTCGGATGCATCCGGACAGTATGCGGGAACGGCTACCGCAACGCTCACCATTTATGCCGCTGCAATCAACAGCTATGCAGTATTCAAGTGCTGTGCGCAGGACACGGATTCCGCGTCTGCGTCCTACAACACGAAGTTTTTCGATGTGGCGACCTTTATCGACAACTCCGATCCCTTGCAGATCATCGTCACTTCTACGGGCGGCGATGTGTTCAAGAACGGACAAGGCACCACAGTGCTGACCGCCGTCTGCTATCAGGCGGGGTCTGAAGTGGATGCAGCCGGGAACGGCAGTTACACCTGGACGAAGTATAACAAGGATGGTGCAATCGATACTTCTTGGGGTACCAACGGCTCCAAGACCGGCAAGACCCTGTCGGTGTCCAGTGCGGATGTGGATACCAAGGCCACCTTCATGGTCGTGGTTTCGCTTTGAGGGGGTGTCGGGATGATCGCATCGGCACAGTTCACCATTATCAGTCTCTGTGATGTGGTCACCTCGGACACCGCACCGGAGAACCCCTATGAGGGGCAGCTTTGGGTGGACACCTCGGTGTCACCGCCGGAGACGAAAATATGGAACGGAAACGCATGGGTGGTGCAGAACGACATTGAAACAATTCGCACCACCATTTCCATTCTCACAGAGAAGAATGCGCAGTTCCAGCAGACCATTGACGGTCTGAACAGCTATGTGGCAAACCTCACCGAAACGGTAGAAACCGTATCCAATGACCAGGGCGTTCTGGAGGAGCGAGTGCTGAGTTCTGAAAGCAGGCTTTCTCAGCTTCAGCAGACGGTGGACGGGCTCTCTGTTACCATGCAGGAGCAGTACATCGGCGGTATCAACTATGTGCAGAACTCCTCCGGGCTGAACGGCATCACCGACGACTGGGGGTATTCCGGCACGGTGCGGACGGATGCATCTACGGATACGCAGAACAACACAATCTCCGACTCCTGCTTCGTGTTGGGTGCAACTACCTCGCTGTATCAGTACATCCGTGGTGTGCTTCCCGGCACTTACACGGTTTCCGTTCGGGCAAAGAAAACATCGACCATGTCGGGGTATTTCTATATCACCTACAACGGGAACAAGACGAAATACCTGTTCAGCCGTAGCGATGCCTTCGGCTGGACAGACTTCACTGTGACCCTCACCGATGTGACCGACCCTACACTACGCATTTACTGCTACTGCCGGGATGCGTCCATTTATCTTGCCGACATCATGATCTCCGAAGGGGCGATACCCCGAAAGTGGACGCCTGCGCCCAACGAAATTTACACGCAGGAGGTCAAAATCGACAAGCGCGGCATTGAGGTTTCCAACAGCGCATCCTCTCAGCGGACGGTCATTACGAACGCGGAATTTGCAGGCTACTACAACGATGAGGTGATTTTCACCTTGAACAAAGACGAAACCCAGACCAAGAAAACCACGGTGGACGGTGAGCTAACCGTAGGCAAGACAAAGTTCGTTCCCATGCCAACGGCATCCGAGGGGCTGAACATCGTCATTCTGGATTAAGGAGGTCATATGGCTACATGGAAAAGCGCGTCCTATGACGGGCGCTATCTGCAACTGGATATTACAGAAAGTGTGAATGTGGTCAACAACACCTCCACGCTTTCCTGGACTCTGACCTCAACCGGCGGTTCATCTACCTACTACACCATAGATGCCACCACCATTACAATCAACGGGACGCAGGTCTATTACAAAGCAAGAACCGCATGGGATTCCAAGGTGTTCCCGGCAAAGAAAGGCTCGGTCAGCGGAACGATCACCGTAGCTCATGACAGCAACGGCAGCAAAACCATAACGGTCGGCTTTTCTACCCGTGTGTACATCTACGGTCCCCAGGAATACGGCGGCAGCATGACCTTGACTGCCATCGATCGCAATGCGCCGACCGTAACCTTCAGCACTTCGAATATTACGGCAAACGGTTTTAAGATATCCGCATCATCTTCTGCTACGGCAGATATCTGGCAGTACAGCGTAAACGGTGGATCAACATGGACACAGTTCTCTACCACGGCAGGAACGAGAGCAAGTGTAACGCTGACCTCACTTTCTCCAAATACGAGTTATACGGTCAAGGTCAGGGTCAGACGGCAATACAACCAGGTCTACGGCACTTCCGGCAGTTCCACGGTCAAGACGCTGGGCGGTGCGGTGGTGAACAGTGTCAACACGGTGACGGCGGACAATGCCACGGTTTCCATTACCATCAATGTGACCGTGTACGAAGCCTCCTACACCAATACGCTGGTGCTCAAAAACGGCAGCACGACCATCCTGACTATTTCCGGGCTTTCCTGGTCGAAGGGCACGGCGAACCGCACGGTCACGCTGACATCGGCGCAGAGAACAACGCTGTTGAACGCTATGGCGTCCATCAAGTCCTTTATAGGTACCTTTGCGGTTTCGTCTTACAGCGGGTCTACGCAGATCGGCAGCACCTCAAGCAAGACTGCCACGGTACTGACCACGGCAACCAATTCTGCTCCAACCATAAGCGGATTCACTTATGCCGACAGCTACACGACCACGAAAAACCTCACAGGCAACGACCAGCTATTCGTGCAGAACTACTCGACTCTCAAGGTCACCCCCGGAACGGCGACTGCAAAGAACGGAGCGTCCATTTCCAACTATACCGCTTCCTGCAACGGTTTATCCGCATCCAATTCAACCGGGTCTGCTATCACAGTCGGAAAGATCGCCAAGTCCGGCAGTGTGACGGTCACGCTCTCGGTCACGGACTCCCGCGGCTACACCGCCGAAACTTCACGGACGGTGACGGTCATTCCGTACACTAAGCCGAAGGTGTCCTCGGTGACGCTCCGACGAACCAACGACATTGAAGCGGAAATGCAGCTCAAATTCAGCGGCTCTATTTCTGCTGTGACCGTAGACGGGACGCAGAAAAACAGCGTGGTTTATGTGCGGTATCGGTACAAGAAAACCAGTGAGAGCAGTTACGGCAGCTACACCAGCATCTATTCTGGCACGACAAAAAGCGGAACCTCTTTCAGCTACTCCAATTTAGAACTTTGCAATTTGGATTCCAACAGCTCCTACGACTTCCACTTACAGATCCAAGACAAGCTCTATTCTCTGAGTAGTCTGGATCTGTATTTCGTTGTGCCGCAAGGAACTCCGCTCATTGCGCTTCGTAAAAAGAAAGTCGGCATCAACACGCCGGAGCCGCAGGCCGCGCTGGATGTGGACGGTAATATTCACATGAATGGCGTCAATGTCCACGGCAAAATGGGCAGAGTGGACGGCTCGACCACCGACCTCAACAATGTGAAGACTCCCGGCTATTATTTTGCGTATTCCGCTTCCACGGCAAAGCACTTTCCGACCACCACAATCGGTATGCTGGAGGTCTTTCTGCCGGAAAGCTACTTCATTCAGCAGCGGTACACCGTCTATGACGGCTCGAGGATGTACATCCGAGGAAACTACGGCGGCACGTGGTCCTCGTGGCACACGGTGTCGCTGACCAAAGTAACATAACTTTTTCGGAATCAAGGCGCTCTGCGGAGTGCCTTTTTTCATACCATTTTCAAAATCAAAGGAGGACAAACAACATGAAAGAATTCTGGACGACCATTCAGGTAGTATTCGCCGGTATCGGCGGCTGGCTGGGCTGGTTCTTGGGAGGATGTGACGGCTTGCTTTACGCGCTTCTGGCATTCGTAGTCATCGACTACATCACCGGCATCATGTGCGCCGTGGTGGATAAGAAGCTGTCCAGCGAAGTCGGCTTCAAGGGCATTTTCAAAAAAGTACTCATCTTCGCCCTGGTCGGCATCGGGCATATTCTCGACACCCGTGTCATCGGCAGCGGCTCGGTGATGCGTACCGCCGTCATTTTCTTCTACTTGTCGAATGAGGGTGTATCCTTGCTTGAGAATGCCGCTTATCTGGGGCTGCCCATTCCGCAGAAGCTGAAATCCGTACTGGAGCAGCTTCATGACCGCAGCGAAAAGGAGGACGAATAATATGGCTTACACGAACAGTTCCATGGTGTCCTACACCAAACTTTCTCCCAACCATTCCGGACAGCGCACCCACAGCATCGACCGTATCACGCCCCACTGCGTGGTGGGTCAGTGCTCGGTGGAAACGCTGGGCAACATTTTTTATCCCACTTCACGTCAGGCAAGCTGCAACTACGGCATCGGCCCGGACGGCAGGGTCGGAATGTATGTGGAAGAAAGGAACCGCTCATGGTGCTCCTCCTCCGCAGCCAACGACCAGAGAGCCGTCACCATCGAATGTGCCAGCGACAACACCGAGCCTTACGCTTTCAAGGATGTGGTATACAAGCGGCTCATTGAACTTTGCACCGACATCTGCAGGCGCAACGGCAAAACCAAGCTGCTCTGGCTTGGAGACAAAACGAAAACGCTGAACTACACGCCGAAATTCAACGAGATGGTACTGACCGTCCACAGGTGGTTTGCCGCCAAAAGCTGTCCCGGCAACTGGATGTATGCCCGCATGGGCGATCTCGCCACAAAGGTCACGGCGGCTCTCGGCAGTGAGGTAAAGCCGGTCGAACCGACCCAGCCCACCAGTGCAATCAAAGCTGGTGACCTCGTGAGCATCACGGGTAGCACCTATTATGGTGGCAAATCCATTCCAGGCTGGGTAAAGAAGCTCCGCTGGTATGTGGTCGAGGTCAGCGGCGACCGTGCCGTCATCAACAAGGATGAATCCGGCAGGTACGCCATCATGTCGCCGGTCAAGACTTCTTCACTCGCCGTGGCAGGGACAAACGCCTCCGACTACCGCATCCACACCGTGGTGCATGGCGATACGCTCTGGGCAATCGCCAAGAAGTACCTCGGCAACGGCAGCCGCTACAAAGAAATCGTCAATCTGAACGGTCTGAAAAGCAATGTCATCTACAGCGGTATGAAGCTGAAGATCCCGAATAAGTAAAACCAATCAACTCACACGCCCTCTGCGGATATTTCCGTGGAGGGCGTTATTTTTTTGCGGACCGGACAGGCAGTTTTCCTCCAGTTGGTACTGAGGCAAACCCTCGGACTGGAGGACAACTCTATGACAGACCAGCAGAGAGAACAAATACGAACATTGCGCTTACAGGGTGTCAGCTATGTAAAAATCGGCGAGCAACTCGGAATTTCGGATAATACGGTGCGCTCCTTTTGCCGACGTAGCGGTTTGGGTGACAGTGCAAAGAATGCTGTTGCCTGCAAGCAATGCGGGAAGCTGACAAAAATCATCCCCAAGCAGAAGCCGAAAAAGTTCTGCTCAGACGCCTGCCGCACTGCATGGTGGAAGTCACACCCGGAGTGCGTCAACCGAAAAGCAACCTATAACTACACTTGCGCCTGTTGCGGACGACATTTTACTGCCTACGGAAATAACCACAGAAAGTACTGCTCTCATGCCTGCTATATCGCAGATCGCTTCGGAAGGGAGCGTGGCTGTGATGAATGACGCCTACAGAGAACGGCTGGAGCAGTATCTTGCCTCCATGCTCCAGGCAAAGCAAATGCTGTCGATGGGGATTTTAACCCCGGAGGATTACGCCAAGATTGATACAATTATGGCCGAAAAATACGGGATATCTTCGTGTAGTTTATATCGCGGGATTGACTTGATATACGGTGGGTTCAGAGGTAATATGTCACACTACGAGGAGGTGACACAATGTCAGGAAGAATAACCACCGTATCAAAACCGCCGAAGCTGGAGCGTAAAAAGCGAGTCGCAGCCTATGCCCGTGTTTCCAGCGGCAAGGACGCTATGCTTCACTCGCTGTCCGCACAGGTCAGCCATTACAGCGAACTCATCCAGAGAAATGGAGACTGGCTCTATGCAGGCGTCTATGCCGATGAAGCCAAGACCGGCACGAAGGATTCCAGGGCGGATTTTCAAAGGCTTATTGCCGACTGCCGTGCCGGAAAAATTGATATGGTGATCACCAAGTCCATCTCCCGCTTTGCACGAAATACGGTCACGCTGCTGCAGACCGTCCGTGATTTCAAAGCCTGGGAGGTGGACATTTTCTTTGAAGAACAGAATATCCACACCATGAGCGCCGACGGCGAACTGATGCTGACCATTCTGGCGTCCTATGCGCAGGAAGAAAGCCGCTCCGCAAGCGAAAACCAGAAGTGGCGCATCAAGCGGAACTTTGAGGAAGGAATGCCATGGAATGGAGCCATGCTGGGTTATCGGCTGAAAGACGGACGGTACGAGATCGTTCCAAAGGAAGCAGACCTTGTCCGCCGCATTTATGATGAGTACCTTGCCGGTGACGGCTACCTTACCATTGCCAAACGGCTGAATGAGGAAGGTATCCCATCACGCTTAGGAAAGCAATGGGGTCAGTCCGTGATTTCCGAGATACTCAGTAATTACACCTACACGGGAAATTTGATTTTACAGAAAACCTTCCGTGAGAACCACATCACCAAAAAGACCATTGTCAACAACGGTGAGCTGCCCAAATACCATGCAGAGGATGCCCACGACGCCATTATCGACATGGACACATTCCAGGCGGTGCAGGCAGAGAAAGCAAGACGAGCGGCTCGGTTCATCAAGAAGCCCACACCGAAGAAAACATACCCTTTCACGAGCCTTTTGGTTTGCGACAACTGCGGTAAGAACTACCGCCGAAAGGTCACGAAAACGGGTCCCGTCTGGGTCTGCGGTACATTCAATTCTCTGGGTAAAGCTGCCTGTGCTTCCAAGCAAATCCCAGAGGAAACCCTACAAGCGGTAACCACAGAAGCGCTTGGGCAGACAGCCTTTTCGGAGAACCTTCTCCGAAGACTCATAAAAAGCATTTTGGTCTGCAACGGCAATGTTCTGGTGTTCCAGTTTCATGACGGCTCGGAAGTGACACGCACATGGAAAGACCGTTCCCGCAGTGAAAGCTGGACGGACGAGATGAAGGAAGCCGCACGCCAAAAAAACTTAGAGAGGAGCAAGCACAATGCCTAAAGTAACCATGATACCCGCAACCATCAATCCACTGACGCATCTGCCAAAGGTGGCAGCGCAGAAGCGGCGTGTTGCAGGATATGCCCGTGTTTCCACCGACAGCGACGAGCAGTTCACCAGCTACGAAGCCCAGGTGGATTACTACACCAAATTCATACAGTCCAAGCCGGAATGGGACTTCGTAAAAGTATATACGGATGAGGGTATTTCCGGCTGTAATACCAAAAAGCGAGACGGCTTTAACAGTATGGTTTCGGATGCGCTGGATGGCAAGATCGACCTCATTGTCACAAAGTCGGTCAGCCGATTTGCCAGGAACACCGTGGACAGTCTGGTCACCATCCGCAAGCTGAAGGAAAACGGCGTGGAATGTTACTTCGAAAAGGAAGGCATTTTCACATTTGACGGCAAGGGTGAGCTGCTCATCACCATCATGTCAAGCCTTGCCCAAGAAGAAAGCCGCAGCATTTCGGAAAACATCACCTGGGGACAGCGTAAGAGCTTCGCTGACGGAAAGGTGCATCTTGCCTACAAACGCTTCCTCGGCTACGAAAAGGGTGAGGACGGCAGACCTACCATTGTAGAGAGCGAAGCGAAAATTGTCAAACTGATTTACCGCCTTTTCCTTGATGGCAAGTCACAGGCGAGCATTTGCAGATATTTGGAGGACTTGGGTATTCCGTCACCCGGCGGCAAGGATAAATGGAGCAAGACCACGGTCACCAGCATTCTGCAAAACGAAAAGTACAAGGGCGATGCGCTACTCCAGAAGTCCTTCACGGTCGATTTCCTGGAAAAGAGGATGAAGCCCAACGAGGGTGAGGTGCCGCAATACTATGTGGAAGGCAGCCATCCCGCCATTGTCGATCCTGACGAATGGGATCATGTGCAGACAGAGTTTGCCAGAAGAAAGGCACTGGGCAGAGCCTACAGCGGAAAGAGTGTCCTTTCAGCCAAGCTGGTCTGCGAGGACTGCGGCGGCTTCTTCGGCTCAAAGGTCTGGCATTCCACCGACCGCTACCGCCGCACCATCTGGCAATGCAACAGCAAGTTCAAGGGTGAGGAACGCTGCCATACTCCCACGGTAGACACGGAGAGCGTGCAGCGGTATTTCATAAAAGCCTACAACCGGATGATGGAAAACCGGGAGCAGATCATCAAGGACTGCGAAACCATGCGCCGTGCGCTGACAGACTTTGCGGAATTGGACGCAGAAATTGAACGGCAGCTTGAGGAAACGCAGGTCGTAGCCGAACTGGTCAAGGCGGCAGTCAAGGAAAACGCTTCCACGGCACAGTCTCAGGAGGCTTATCTGAAAAAGTATGAAGCCCTCACCGAACGGTATGAGAAAGCCGCTGCGGAGCTGGAGCGGTTACAGAATCTGCGTACTACAAAAAGTCAAAAGGACAAAGCAATGGCGCTCTACATCCGCACCCTCAAAAAACAGCCGGTGGTGCTGCGCGAGTGGAGCGACACCATCTGGACGGTGATGGTCGAGAAGGCAATCGTCCACATGAACGGTGAGATTACCTTCGTATTCTACAACGGAACGGAGGTCAAAGTCGGAGAATAAGATTCAAGGTCGCAAGATAGTTCGCGTTTTGGGGTGAACGGGTTTTGCGGCCTTTCTTTTGCGCTCTTGAGGAATAATTAAAATGTGCACACCCCTTTTGCCGAAAATGCACACCCCTCGACCTTTCGTTAAAAGGTGTTTATGGGAGAAAACGAAACAGGCTCCACGGTGACCATTTCAGAATCGCCGTAGAGCCTGTTATCGTTAAAAAGTATAAGAAAACCCTTGCAAATAGGGGCTTTTGCAAAAAGAAACTGGACACCCGCTTCGATACTCATTGTATCAAAACTGGTGTCCAGTTATGGCGGAGAAGGAGGGACTCGAACCCTCGCGCCGGTTACCCGACCTACGCCCTTAGCAGGGGCGCCTCGTCACCAACTTGAGTACTTCTCCGTATACACCCTCCGATGCGGTGAGCAGGGGAGGGGAATATGCTGTTTTAGAATATCAAACCAGACGGCGTATCAGGGATTCCCGGTCACCCTCCAGCAGGTCGATGGGGGGAATCTCAATCAGTGTATAGCATCCGGGCTGCTGTTTTCGAACGGCCCGGGCCGCCGCCACCAGAACCTGCCCCGTCAGAGCCGGGTTGTTGATGCTCATGGTGAAGCCCATCCGCTGGTTCTGCGTGACCCCCGAAACGCCTTTGCGTTCCATTTCCACGCCGTGGCCCATATCTTTAAGAGCATCCACAGAGGAAACGGCAATGACATGCGTTTCGTCATGGACAAAATAGGCGTCGGATTTGACTGCGGCGGAAACCTGCTCAAAATCCGCGCCGTCTTGTAGCTCCACATATACCATCCGGCGGTGGATACCCGTGCCGAGGGGGATGGTCATGGACAGGGCGTCTTTCACGCCTGGTATAGCTTTTACCGCAACGGTATGGCCCATACTCATGCCGGGGCCGAAATTCGTATAGGTGAGACCCTTCGGGGCCATGGCCTCTAGCAGAGTCCGTACAACGGAATCGGTCCCGGGATCCCAGCCGGCCGCCATAATAGAAGCGCAGCCTCCGGCTTTCGCCGCAGCATCCAGCCGGCCGTGAACATCATAAACCGAGGAATGGATATCGTAGCTGTCGACCGTACAAATGCCCTTTTGCAGCAGACCGGCGGCCAGATCTGGAACCAGGCGGCTGGGGGCGCAGAGAACGGCGACATCTACCTTTTTCAGACTGTCGATTTCCCGGACAACAGGCACATCGCCCAGTGCTCCCGGGGCCAGGCTGCCGCTGACAATCCCGGCAAGACGCATATCGCCGCAGGAACCAAGCGCCTCATACACGGCGCGCCCAATATTTCCGAAACCCACGATGGCGGTTGCAATCATCTTTTCGAACTCCCAAGCCGCGTATTCGACGTCTGATGAACGGATGGCGGAGAGGAAGGGATTCGAACCCTTGGCTCTTGCGAGTCACTGGTTTTCAAGACCAGCTCCATAAACCGCTCGGACACCTCTCCGTTCAAGTGACGCACATTATAATAGCATTTTCACCCTCGCCTGTCAACAGAAAATGCGAATTTTGGGCGAGCGAAATCCATTGGCAGACACAAAAATATCATGCGGACAGGTTAGGAGGAAGACCGGGGGGGACCGTCAGCCGGCCGGGGAGGGATGCCGGAATTCGTTTTTGCGTTTTTCCACCGCGTTTTTTCGAAAAGAGGCGGGAGGAGTACCGGTCATCTCGGTGAAGACACGGGTAAAGTGTTCCGCTGTGGAAAACCCGCACTGGCTGGCGATATCCTTGACGGGAATTTCGGTAAAGCGCAGCAGTTTCTGTGCGGTCTCGATCCGGTAATGGCGAAGATACTCCACGGCCGTCATGCCGAGCTGTTCGAGGCAGAGCCGGCTGAGAGTCGTGCGGTTCGAGCCGCTGTCCGCGACGATATCGGCACAGGTGATTTTGTCCATATAATGGGTTTCGATGAAGAAAACCGCTCTCTTGACAATGGGGTGAGTGATCGATTTTGGCTGATGGTCCACTACCAGCTTGCCCATGAGTTTAAGCTGATAGTGGGTTTCCAGCACCATGAGGAGATTCATGAACCCCGCCCTGGCCCGGCAGCTCCAATACAGATCCGGCTGTTCGGTGAGCTGTAGCTCCATATCGTCAAAGGCTTCCATGACACGCGGCAGATAGCGTTCCATGATCGGCAGGCACATGCTTCCGTTGACGAAAGGGGTCAGCATAAACATATCGTGAACGCTCGCGATATCCTGATACTGTTCGCTGCGCAGCAGATCGAACGTCATGTTGACATTGAGGAACTGCGGATGAAAGTAAACCGCCATCGCCCGGAGCTTGCTTTTTCGTACCAGGGCAGGGGTCTCCTGTTCATTGAAGGCGACAAAGCTGGGCGCGACGGCCGTCACCTCCCCTTTCTGGGTGCGCAGTACGACCACGCCTTCCAGCACGAGCAGAAGCATGAACATCCGGCCTTGAAGAGGCATGTTTTCGCAGTTTTCCGAACGGACGCACCGTATTTTGGCCGTGCGGCCCGGATCAATGCGCCCAACGGTTTTCATGTCCAATGCCCTCACCCCCGATCCCCTACTTAGTATAGAAGATACGGGGAAAAGTTTCAAGATACCTTGCGCGGTTTTTATTGGCTGTTCCGGGGGAGCCCCACCGAGACCGTCACCCCAAGCTGGAAGGAATAGAGCAGGCAGTCGGCAATCGGAAGCTCCAGTGTACTGGCGAAGGCCTCGGCATACAGATGGAGCTGGCCGGTATAGCGCTCTGCGAGTTCCCCAGCAGTTTTGATGCGGTCGGTTTTATAATCCACAATCACGAGCGCACCGTTCTCCTCGAACACACAGTCCGCGATTCCCTGGATGGTGATACGGTCCTGCGGGCTGTCCGCCGCCGGCAGACCGGGCGAAAACCGCTGAGCCGGCCGCTCTACGGTGAAGGGCAGCTCGCGCATACAGCGGGGGGAGTGCCTGATCCGTTCATAGAGGGGGCCGGAAAAAAAGCGGCGGATTTTGGCGAAATCCAGGCTCGCCCCCTGCTGCTGGGTTAGAAATCCGTCGCATACGAGACGCCGGGCTTCCTCCTCGGGATCCGCCGCGGCCGCCTCATACCGCGCGTATTGCATAAAGGTATGCAGGGCCGTGCCGCGCTCTGCCGGCGTCAGGCCGGCCTTCCCCAGAAAGGCGGGACGGCTGCGGGCGACGGACTCCCTCTTCAGCGTGGCGTGCGCCATATCCGAAGCCGCCAATTTCACCGGCAGCGCGGAGAGGGCCAGATAGGGGTACCGGTACGCGATCCGGCCGCGGATATGCGCGGCCAGGCGCGGATCGGCCGCAGCCGTTGATGCCGGCGGCGGGGCCTCATCATCCGGACGGGGGACGGACACACAATCGACGTGCCAGGCTGTTTCGCAGGGCAGGACGGATAGGGAGTCCACTCCCGCCATCTGCCGCAGGAGGACCGCGGACGGATGCCGCAGCGCCGCCGTCAGCAGCCAGTCGCCGAGACTCCCTGCGTTCCATACGGTGTGGGCGGGGAGGGATTCTTCCCCGTTCAGCCCGGACGCGAGAGAGGCCAGGCGGGCATCCGGATGCTTGAGCGACATGGTGAGAATCAGTTTTTCTCGGGCCCTCGTCATGGCGACATACAGCACCCGCAGCTCCTCCGCCCGTTCGCTTTGACGGATGGACAGGGAGACCGCCCGGCGGGGCAGCGTATCGAAACGGTTGTAAGTGTTGGGGTCGCGGCGCATCATACCGACACCCAGCGTGGGATGGAGCAGCAGATCATCCCGTGTGGACGCCGAATTGAACATATTTCCCAGCCCGGCCAGAAAGACGACGGGATATTCCAGCCCTTTGCTGTGATGGATACTGAGAATCTGGACGGTATCGGGATGTCCGGAAAGCGCGGCGGGCGGCAGGTCGAGCTGCTGCTCCTCCATCCGGTCGAGATACCGGATGAAGGCCGTCAGCCCGCGGAAGCCGTTTTGCTCGAAACGCCGGGCATGCTCCTGCAGAAGGCGGAGGTTGGCCAGCTTTTGCTCCCCGCCCCGGCGGACACGCATGACGGCGGGCAGGCCCGTCTCTTCGAACAGGCGGGTGAGCAGGCGGTCTATGGGCAGGGTGGCGGCGAGGGTGCGGTACAGCGTCATCTGACGGATAAAATCCCGGCACCGCTCCGGAAGATCCCCATTTTCGCGGGTGGTCCCCCGCCCGGCCATCCGGCTCAACGCGGGATAAAGCGCGCTGCGGCGGTCGAGGAGGCGGATGCCGGCCAGGTCATCGGGGGTAAAGCCGTACAGCGGGGAGAGGAGGACCGCCAGCAAAGGGACGTCCAGGAGCGGGTTATCGATGACCCGGAGCAAGGACAGCGCCAGGGAAATCTCGGGTGTCGCAAAGAAACCGCGGTCCCCGGCCGTGGTCACCGGGACGCCAGCTTTGGTCAATTCGGCCGCATAGATATCGGAACGGCCTTTTTTGCTGCGCAGGAGGATACAAAAATCCCCATAGGCGGCGGGGCGTGTAACGCCGTTTTCGGTAACCGGCAGGGTGCCCACCAGCTCCCCGATCCGTTTGGCGATGACACGGGCCTCACCGGCGTCGCGGCCGTCAAGGGGATCTTCATTGGAATCGGTGTCGATCAGGATCAGTTCGGTTTCATATCCCGTGCCGCCGGGATAGGGGGCGCGCGGCACCAGCGCCTCCCGGGCCCCGTATGCGATGCCGGCGGACTCTTTGGTCATGAGCTGGCGGAAAACGAAATTGACACTGTCCGTGACCTCAGCCCGGCTTCGGAAATTGTGTCCCAGCGTGATGGTGGCCGGGTAGGATTCGCCGGTGTAATCCGGCCAGGCGTCCCGTTTCCGGAGAAAAAGCTCGGGCATCGCCTGGCGGAAGCCGTATATACTCTGTTTGACGTCGCCGACAAAAAAGAGGTTTTCCCCTTCTCGGGAAAGCGCGTAGAACAGCGCGTCCTGCGCCGCGTTGGTATCCTGATATTCGTCGACAAGGATTTCATCGAACCGGACGGAGAGCTCCTGCGCGAGCGGGGAGGGCAGGACGGCGCCGTCCTCACCGCGAGAGGTGAGGAGGCGGAGGGCCCCATGCTCCAGGTCGCTGAAATCCAGCATACGGCGGTTTTTCTTCTTTTCCTCGTACCGGGCGGCAAAGCGGCGGACAAGCGCGAAAAGGGCGGCCACCAGACGGCGCAGCACGTCCAGATCCTCGCGGCACTGCGCCTCGTTTCCGCACAAAAGGGCGGGAAGGGGTCGGATCAAGGCCTTTACATCGCCGCGCAGGGCTTTGACCCGTTCTTTGGCGGCCTCGTCCCCGCAGGCCCGCGCCGCCTTGAGCGGCGCGGACCCAATCCCGGACAAGAAAAGCGGAAGGGTATCCCAATCGCATTCCGGGGACAGGAGGCGGGCCAGCGCCTCGTCGGCCGCCTGCCGGTCCGCCGCCAGCGCGGGCCGGTATTTTTCCGTCAGCACGGCGTTGCCGTCCGTCAAGCTGATCGCCGAGGCTAGCAGGGCTTGCACGTGCCGGAGAACCCCGGCGATATGGCGGAGCACCACATCCGCCCAGACAGTCGACCGGAGAGGGCCGGCGGTGGCATAGGCCTGTTCCTTTTCGTCGAGCCAGCCCTCCGGATCGGCGTGGGACTGGATAAAATCGTAAATTTTTTCGATATCCTCCGCCAAACGGCGGTCATTCTTGCCGTTGCCCAGCATGTCCGCCAGCTCGAGGAAGCCCGGCTCCGCCTGGGCATAGGCTTCCTCGATGATTTCCCCCACGGCCTCGTCCCGCAGCAGGCGGGTTTCGGCGTCCTCCGCCACCCGGAACTGAGGGGAAATGTCGAGCAGATGGAAATGCTCCCGGACCAGGTTGGCACAGAAGCTATCGACCGTGCTGATGGCTGCGCGGGGGAGAAGGCCTTGCTGCCGCCGCAGCCGCCGGTCCCCCGGATGCTCGCCCATCCGGCGGGAAAGTTCGGCTGCGATCCGCTGTTTCATCTCGGCCGCCGCCGCTTTTGTGAAGGTGACGACCAGCAGGCGGTCGATGCTCACCGGGTTTTCCTCACGGGTGATCTTGTGAAGGATACGCTGGACCAGCACGGCCGTCTTGCCGGACCCTGCCGCGGCCGATACCAGCAGAGGGCCGCCGTCGGCCTCGATGCATTGCTTCTGTTCGGTTGTCCATTGCCTCGCCGCCATGCCGCCGTCCTCCTTATGGGTAAAAATGAAAGCTCCCCGACAAACCATCGTCCGACCAGGTGCCGAGGGCTTCCCGATACGTACCGTCCTGATACATCTGCCAGAACACATCCATGTTGGGAGAGAGCGGGCCGTCGGCAAAGGTGGCCGCATCCGTCCAAAAAACGCGGCCTTCCTGAGTCTGTCCGATCAGCTCGCCGCTGTAGGTGCGAGTCCGATACAGAAAAAGCAGCCATCTGGCCCCTGTGGTGGGGTTGACCCAGTCGACCAATCCCGCCGGACATAGGCGGGCGACGGTCAGCCCGGTCTCTTCCCGGACCTCCCGGATAACGGAAGCGGCGATGCTTTCCCCTTTTTCAACCTTGCCCCCCGGCAGCGTGATGCCGGCGAAAGGGGAGGAAACCTTGTCCAAGGCCACCACCTGACGGGTCTCCGGATTTTCAATCAGGCACAGGTTATACAGGCGTATGTCCGCCATCGGGAACCCCCTCCGTTTCCTCGGTTTCCTTTTCCAGTTCCTGCATGGCCTGCGCCGCGTCCAGGCGGGCGATGACGCGGACGGGATCGTCCGGCTCGTGCCCGCAGACGGCGCGGTAATCGCAGTATTCGCAGCCGTCGACCGCTCCTGCCGCCGGCAGGGCCGCCACATCGCCCCGGCGAAGGGTTTCGGCCATAGAGGACAAGATCTTCTGGATTTTCAGCTTCAGCAGGCCGAACTGGCGCAGGGAGGCCACGCTCGCCCCTGCCGCCAGCCGGCCGGTCTTTTTATCCAGCCGGGCCGGGATGAACAGCCCGGCCGCGTCGGCTTCCATAGCCTGCACGATCTCCGGGTCATCGAGAATCAGGCCGTTCATCTTCATAGTCAGGAGCTGCTCCCGCTCGAGCGCGGCGGCATCCGCGTCACGGGAGAGGCGGACCACCGGGAGCTTGGCCGGCAGGTAGAGGACCCCCGCCGGCGTAACGCGGCCGTACCGTTCTTCCCCATTCTGCCAGAGGGAGAGCAGGTAGATCAGCATCTGCAGGTTGATCCCTTCGAGTACCTCGGACAGCCGGAACTCCCTCTGCCCGGTTTTATAGTCGACCACGCGGACATAATCCGCCTCGCCGGTGCGGTAGAGATCCACCCGGTCCACGGTCCCCCGGACCTGGACCCGCGTGCCGTCGGCCAAGGTCAGGGTCAGGGACGGGACGCCGTTGCCCTCTTCGTCCCTGTCCCCGATGGGAAGCTCATAATCCACGGGGACAAACCGGCTTTGGGCCAGCTCCCGGACCACCCTCCACATCAGGTTCGCGCAGGTGCGGGTGAGTTGCCCGAGCAAATGGTTGAGGCGGCTGGTTTTGTTTTCCCGCCCGCCCATGTAGGCGGCGACATATCCTTCGACCACTGCGGCGGTGTCGGCGTCAATCCGCTCCCGGGCGACCGTGGAGAACCCCTCCCGCGTGTAAACGGGCAAGAGCTGCTCCATGACATAATGGGCGAGCGTCCCGGCTTCGGCCGCGTTGAGATCGGCCGGCTGCCGCCGTTTGGCACCCAGGCCGTACCGGCAGAAATAAGCGAAACGGCAGCGGTGGTAGGTTTCTACCTGGCTGGGGGAGAGCCTCATGTGCCCGCCGAAAAACGCCCGGGCTGAGGCCGGGTCCCGGAATGCCTGCGGCCGGGCCGCGGCTGCCCGCCGCATAGCGTCCAACCGCCTTTGATAAGAGGGGAGCGAGGAAAATACCTCCTGGAACGCCTCGCCGGAAGGGGAATTCTCCCGCCATTTTGAGGCCAGCCGGTCAAAGGCGTCGGCGGCGGATTCCACATCCCATCCCTCGGGATCCTCCGGCGGCGGAAAGGAGCAGCCGGGCAGGACCTGGCGTACGGTATCCACCAGCGCGGATGGCGTAAGGGTTTCCCCCTTTATGGACGCGGCGTAGGTGACGAACAGCCGGTGGGAGGGGGCGGCCAGAGCCGTATACGCGTAAAAGCGCTCCTCCGCCGTCTGCCAGTCAGAGGCGTCGGCCATGGGCAGGCCGAGTTCGATCAGGCGGCGGCGCTCTGTATCGCCCAAGAGGCCGCCGCCGGTCGGGTAGGCGGGGAAGACGCCTTCGTTGGCGCCCAGAATTAGGACGGTTTGGGGAGCCGAAAAGCGGATCCGGTCGGCGGCGCCGATCTGTACGGCGTCGAGTGACTGCGGGATGCTGCCGAGGTCCGTCATCCCGGCTACCAACCGGAAGAGCTCGGCAAACCGGGGAGCGGGGAGGACGGTATCCCCCAGAACGAGGACGAATTTGTCGAGCAGGTCCATGGTGATGTCCCACAGCCGGGCCTGCCGTTCCGCGAGTGCGTGTTCCCCGGCCGTATCCAGCCGTGAGACCTGAAAGCGGACCAAACGGGCGGTATGCGCCTCTTCCAGATACCGGTACAGGGCCGCGGCGAACCCACGGCCGCTCAAAGACCCCGACAAACGTCGCTGCAGCGCCTCCAGAGGCCGGACGAAGCGGCGGCGCAGGCGGCCGAGATGGACCAGCCTTTTCTCGGATTCGGGGGATATTTCCCGGGAAAGGCCGTCGGGGTTCCAGGTCCATTCCTGTTTCCACTGGCTCCCCCGGATCCGCCACTGATAGACGTAGTTTTCCAGTAGGGAAATGGAACGGGGAGAAAAACCGGACAAGCCGGTTTTGAGCAGCCGGAATAGGTCGTCGCTGTTCCATCCGTCGGTTACACAGCGCAGGGCCGCGCCGAGGAGCACGATCAGGGGATCGGTCAGGATCGTGTCCCGCCGGTCGATGGAACAGGGGATTTCCTCCTGCTCAAACGCCGCCTCCAGCAGTCCCTGATAGTCGTCCAGGTTCCGCACGACCACTGTGAAATCCCGGCAGCGGCCGCCTTCCTCCCGCAGCAGCCGGCGGACCGTCCTCGCAGCGAAGCGGCATTCGGTTTCCCTGTCGGGGCAGGGGATGACCGCGACGGCGGGGGCCGCTCCCTCAAAAGGAACGGGAGCGGGGAGAAACGCCTGCTCCTCCAGGTGCCGCAGAGCGGGATCGGCAGCCCGGTGGTTTTCCGTCAAAAGGCGGATTTTAGCCACCGGGACATGATATTCGCGCGCCAGCTCCCGCAGCCGGGCCGCGGTGCGGATAGCCGGTGCGAAGCGGCCGTATTCTCCGGAGTCGTCGGTGATGGTGTCGGCGCACAGGGTCACGACCGTCTTTTCCGTCCGGCGGATGAGGACGGCCAGGATCTGCATTTCCTGCGCGGTAAAGCCCTTGAACGCGTCGACGTATACCCGCGCCCCATCGAACAGGCGGCTCTCGGGCATGCGGCGCGCGAGTACGGACAGGTCGTCCAGCGGGTCGATTTGCGCGGTTTGGGCGGCCAAAGCTTCATAAGATGCGTAAATCAGGCCCAGCTCGCGTGTTTTTTCCTTTAGCGTTCCCTCTTCCAGGGCTTCAGATGTCCGGTTCAGCTCATCGGGGGAGATCCCGCACTGCTTGCATTCCGCCACGAGGGAGAGGACGGCCTGCAGATAATCCGGATCAGCGGCGTGGCGCCGGTAAAGGGTCAGATGATCTGAAACGCCGCGGACAGCCTGGCTCATGAGCAGTGCCCGTGCCCCGTCGTCCATCCGTTTTCCGGCAACCCCTCCCAATTCTCGGAATACCGTCTGCACAAGACGTGTAAAGCTCAACACCTGAACACGGGAGGCGTGCTGCGGCCCCAGCCGCCGAAGCAGCGTCCTTTCGCTTTCAAAGGAAAACTGCTCGGGGACGAGCAGAAACAGGGCGGGCGGGGCTTCCTGTTCGGCCAGACGGGTGAGCTCTTCGAATACGGTGTAGGTCTTCCCAGATCCCGCCCCGCCAAGCAGCAGCTCCAGCATACCGGCATCCTCCTCGTCCAAATCGTCTATATCCGACAGTATACACCATTTTCCCGCAAAAGGAAACGGCGTGTTCTGGAAAAGGGCCTTGAGAATTTGCAGAAATGCCACATTCCTGTCATGGATTGTTCATGAGCCTGTGGCATACTATAGATAACCAAAACATGCGTGAGGAAAGAAAGGATTCGATGGACATGAAACGCCTGTATCTGGTGACGGGGGCCTATGGCCATTTGGGACATACGATCGTGGATGAACTCCTCGCCCGTGGGGAAGAGGTGCGGGGTCTCGCCCTGCCGGGAGACAGCATACCGGCGCCGGTCCGCCGCGGCCTTGAGATCTGTCAGGGGGACGTCTGTGATCCGGACAGCCTGGTAGCGTTTTTCCATGTGGACGAGCCGCGTGAGATCGTAGTGATCCATACGGCCGGGATCGTGTCCATCGCCTCTAAATTCAATCAAAAAGTGTTCGACGTCAATGTGGTCGGCACGAAAAACATCGTGGACATCTGCCGGAAATCGAACGTCCGGCGGCTGGTGCACGTCAGCTCGGTCCATGCCATTCCGGAGAAGGCCAGAGGGGAGACGGTGACCGAGGTCTCCCGGTTCGATTACCGTAAGGTGGAAGGCCTGTACGCCCAAACCAAGGCCAAGGCCACGCAGATCGTCCTCAACGCCGCGGCCGGCGGGCTGGATGCCGTGGTGGTTCATCCTTCAGGCATCCTGGGGCCGGGGGATTACGGCCACGGGCATCTCACCCAGCTCGTTACCGATTACCTGAACGGCCGGCTGACCGCCTGTGTCAAAGGTGGCTACGATTTTGTCGATGTGCGGGATGTGGCTGCCGGTATCCTGGCTGCTGCCGACAAAGGGCGGAAAGGGGAGTGCTACATCCTGTCCAACCGGTTTTACAGCGTGCGGGAGCTCCTCGACACGCTGCATGACGTGACCGGGCGCAAGAAGATCAAAACGGTGCTGCCGCTGTGGTTCGCCAAAGGGACGGCGCCTCTGGCCGAAACCTATTACAAAATCCTCAGGCAGCCGCCGCTCTATACGCGGTATTCCCTCTACACCCTGACGGGAAACGGGCGGTTCAGCCACGAAAAGGCGGACAGGGAGCTGGGCTACACGACACGGGATATGCAGGAAACGCTGCGGGATACCGCCGCTTTCCTTGTCGCGCAGGGGCGGATCCGTCATCCGGGGCGTCTGTCCGCCAATTTGGGATAATCCCGTTCCGGACGGAACCGAACAGAGCAGGAGGCCCCGAGAGGCCTTCTGCTCTCAGCGTAATTTAAATTCGACATGCTTCCGGACGGGGCACGTCGGATTGTGGCGCCTCGCAAGTCTCCATCCTCCACCCGGCAGATTTATACAGGCTCGCATGTGAACCGTCGTATCGCTTAAAAGGGAACCATCCGAGGCACATGTCCTCAGATGGTTCCCTATAGTATATCACGCAAGTTTTGACGGACTGAGAGAAGACGGCCCTATTCAACTGTTCTTCATGATGATGCTTTCCATAATATTGGCCACATGTTCACAGGCGTCACAGCATTTTTCCATCCGGTCGAACAGGTCCCGCCAGACCATGAGCTCGATGGGCTCGCGGCAGGTGGTATAGAGGCGGCGGACCGCCCGGCTGTAAAGGGCGTCGCCGGTTTCTTCCAGCCGGTTGACTTCCACGATGTTCTCGTTGATGGAGCTGGATTTGCGGAAATTGTGAAATTCCTTCATCGCGTCTTCCAGGGCGTTGCAGCACTGGAGGATGATCGCGGTGAACTCGGACGCCTCGTCCCGGATGGAAAGGACATTATACATATACACCCGCATCAGGACGTCTTCAATCGTGTCGGTGACGTTGTCGATCTCCTGGCTGAGCAGGATGATATCCTCCCGTTCGATCGGGGTGATGAACGCGCGGGCCAGCTCTTTCATCATATCGTGCTTGAGGATGTCGGCCCCGTGCTCGACAGCATGGAGATCCTTGAGTTTTATCTGAAGGGAATCCGGATCGAAATGGCCGAGCGTTTCCTCCAGCATCTGCGCGGCCTTGCAGGAATAAGCCACCCCTTTTACAAACATTTCAAAATAATCGTAATCCCGTTTCTTGGCCATGTCATTCCCTGTCCTTTCCATGATGGATTCTCAAAACCCGGCTCCGGCCGGGCGGTCCCCTTCGGCGCTTGCCCGTCAAAACCGGGCGGATCAGAAGATCATAACAAACAGACGCGCCATCAAAAAGCCGATCAGGCCGCAGCCCGGAAAGGTGAGGACCCAGGTCATCACCATGTCCTTGACGACCGACCATTTGACCGAGGAAAGGCGTTTGGCCGCGCCGACCCCCATGATGGCGGTGGTTTTGGTGTGGGTGGTGCTGACGGGGAGGGCGGTCAGGGAGGCGAGCAGCAAGCAGCCGGCCGCCGCAGCGTCCGCGGCAAAGCCCTGATAGGTTTCCAGCTTGACCATGTCCATCCCGACCGCCTTGATGATCCGGTATCCGCCGATGGATGTGCCGATGCCCATCACCAGCGAACAGAGGACCATCAGCCAGAGAGGGATTTGAAAGCTCTCGACATCCCCGTTGCCGTTGGAGAGGAAAATCCCCAGCATGAAGACGCCCATGAATTTCTGTCCATCCTGCGCACCGTGCATGAAGGCCATGGCGGCACCGCCGCCGATCTGTGCCCCGCGGAAAAAGCGGGTGGTTTTCCGCCGCTCCATCCCTTTGCAGAGGAAGGTGGTGATCTTGGCCACCAGCCAGCCGGATCCGAACCCGAGCATGGTGGAGAGAACCAAACCCCAGATGACGTTCATCCATTCCTCTCCGTTGATGCCGGCGGCGCCGCCCATCGCGATCGCGGCGCCCGAGAGCCCGGCGATGAGGGCGTGGCTTTCACTCGTGGGGATCCCGAAATACCAGGCCGCCACCGCCCAGATGACAATCGAGAAAAGCGCGGCGCAGAGCGCCACCAGCGCCTGGTGGGAGTCGTGGCCGAAATCCACCATGTTGTAGATGGTCATCGCCACGGCGGGGGCAATCATCGTCATGACCAGTACGCCGAGAAAATTGAACACCGCCGCCATCAAGATGGCGGCCCGGGGGCCCATGGCCCGGGTGGAAACGCAGGTGGCGATGGCATTGGGCGCGTCAGTCCAGCCGTTGACAAAGATAACCCCCAGGGTTAAAATGACGGTAACGGCTAGGACGGGGTTGGAAAACAGCCCGGATAAAAACTGTTCCAGGGATAACATGCCGCTTCCCCTCTCCTTTAAATTCCAGACTCTATTATATCGGGAATTGCGCTGGCTGAAAAGCCCTAAGTTCACAATCTCCGAATAAAAAGGCGCTTTTCTCCTAAAGTGACAAAATATGACACTCGGAAAAAGCGTCCGAATGGAAAAAAGACGAACGACAGAGGAGGGCTTTCATGAAAAAAGCGGGACGGTTTCTCCGCCATTTTTGTTTTCTGATTCCGGCGTTGGCGGCCCTTCTGCTGCGTGTTGTCCTGCCGCATTTTCCGGAATTTACGGAGGCGGTGTTCGCCAAAGGGGTATTTCGTATCCTCTCCGTGCCGCTGGGGGGACTCATATCCCTTCTGCCGTTTTCATTGACGGAAGTGTTGGCGGTCCTGGCCCTGCCGGCCTTTGTTTTCATTCTGGTATGGTTTATCCGCCGCCTTTGCCGTACCGGCTGTCGAAAGCAGCTTCTGATGAGGGCCGGAAAGGGGACGGCGTGGGTGTTGTCTACCGTGCTGCTGGTGTATATGCTGCTGCACGGGGTCAATTTCTACCGCCTGCCGCTCGGCGAGCTGATGGGGCTGGAAACGGCCGAGCCGTCGGCCGTGCAGCTGCGCGATGTCTGCATCGATCTCGCGGAGCGGGCGTCGAGGGAACGGGAGAGCCTGACGGAAGACGGGGAGGGCTGTGCCCGTCTCTCCCAATCGATGGGTGAGACCCTGCGCCTTGCGGACAACGGCTACCGGTCGCTGCAGGGGACGTATCCCTTTCTGTTCGGCGGGGTGTTTCGGGCGAAGCCTGTGCAGCTTTCCCACTGGTGGAGCTACACGGGAATCACGGGGATGTATTTCCCCATGCTGGCCGAAGCAAATGTCAACATCGATGTACCGGACAGCAGTATCCCGGCCACGGCCGCCCACGAGCTCGCCCATACCAGAGGCTTCGCCCGGGAGGACGAGTGCAATTTTCTGGCCTATCTGACTTGTATCCACAGCGATTCCGCCGATTTCCGCTATTCCGGGTACCTGATGGCGTATATCTACTGCTCCAACGCCCTGTATGCCTACGACATAGAGCTCTGGAGGGAGACGCGGGCGGCTTGTTCCGAGGGGGTCCTGCGAGACCTGGGGGAGAGGAACCGCTATTGGGAGGCGTTCGAAGGCCGGGTGCAGGAAATTTCCAACAGCGTCAACAACAGTTTTCTCGAATCACAGGGGCAGGAAAAGGGTACCCTCAGCTACGATGAGGTCGTATCCCTGATCGTGTCGTACTATATCCGGCAGGGGATGGTTTGACTTCGGGGCCTCAGCGCAGGGTCAGGGCCACGCCAAGCCCTGCGGCCGGATTTCAGAATACGCGAACCACCCCGAAAAGGCACCGGGACGGGCTTTTCGGGGTGGTTCTTTTTCTCATGGCTGGCGGGTGGTCAGATACCAGACGGCCCGCTCGACAGCGTCCCGGGAATTGCCCCAGTCGGCGTTTTCACCGCTGTTGCGGTAATCGAACATCTTGCAGAAGTGGGAGACATCCCCACGAAGCTCCTGGAGGGTTTTGCGGCTGAGCGCGGCGGCGGCCTTGACGAAATCCGGGACATTTTTTTTATTCATGCTTTTGGCGGCCGTTTCGGCCAGGACGGAAAAATGGGGGAGACACAAGGCCGGCTGCTCCTCAAACAGGAGCCGGAAATCTTTTTCCGTTTCCCACAGGCGGCAGACGGTGGCCAGCATCCGCTCCATGGCCCAATCCAGCTGACCGCAGACGAAGCAGGTGCCGGTGGCCTGCCCGGCCGCCTTGGCCTGGTTTTTGGCACTTTTTCCGAGGAGCGGCGGGCCCGCGTAGATCCGTTTTTCCATCTCGTCCAGATGGCTTTCGAGAATCAGCGCCACCCCCAGCCGGTTCCGTTTTTTGAGCATCATCCGGTAGTGGTCGATGCAGAACCCCTGCTTGTTGGTCTCGATCCGGACGTCGGGCTCCATCATGGCGGCGCCGGTGATGTATTCCACCACCCGGTCTTCCAGAGTATTGCGCAGCCGGCAGATAGGGCAGCCGTCCCGCGGCTCGAACACCTCGCTTATCGGGATGCTGGTGATATCGTCACGCATGGGGGTCACGCTCCTCTTCTGAATGTTCCGGTATTTACGTCTTTTCTCAGTATACCACACTGTGCTATACTGGACAAGATGAAAAGGAGGGATCCCGATGTGGGTGGAAGAGACTAAAACCGGCGTGCGCATTCCGGACGCGCCGCCTCTCGATCTCGCCCAGACGCTCGACTGCGGGCAGTGTTTCCGTTTTGAGCCGGACGGGACGGGCGGCTACCGCGGGGTTGCGGGACGGGCCGCTGCCGCGATCCGCAGGGAGGGGGAGGCCTTGCTCATCGAAGGGACGGAGGAGAGGCCGGTCACAGGGGCGTTGTTTGAAAGCTTCTGGCGGCGCTACCTCGATCTCGACCGGGATTACGAGGCGATTTACCGCTCCCTCGTACGCCGTATGGGGGGCAAGATGGGACGCTGCGTCCGCTTTTCGCCGGGGATGCGGGTGCTGCGGCAGGATCCGTTCGAGGCGTTGATCTCGTTCATCCTGTCCCAGAACAATAATGTCCCCCGGATCAAGGGCATTGTCCGCCGTCTCTGCCGGTTCGGGGAGCACCTGGGGGAAGAGGATTACGCCTTTCCGACACCGGAACGGATCGTGTCCTTATCCGCGGAGGAGCTGTCCACGCTGCGCTGCGGGTGGCGGGACGCATACATACAGGACGCTGCCCGACGGGTGGCGGAGGGTACTCTCGATCTCGGCCGCGTGGCATCCCTTCCTCTCGAAGAGGCGCGGCGGGAGCTGCAGACGGTTCGGGGGATCGGCCCAAAGGTGGCCGACTGCGTACTGTTATATGGATTGGGGCGGCTCGACGCCTTTCCTCTCGACGTGTGGATGAAACGCGCCATGGTGTCCCTGTTTCCAGGGAAAGCACCCGCCGATTTCGGACGGTATGCCGGAATCGCACAGCAGGTGATTTTTCATTATTGCCGCTGCCATCCGCAGGAGGTACGGTGAATTACGGGCGATTTTCACAAGAATTTAACAAAACGGCTGGGCAAGTTGTGAGGTAATCCATCTTTTTCTTTGCGGCTATTTGCGGTATAATGGGATATAGTAACAAACAGGAGGATGAGAAAAATGCCCCTTGTCAACACAAAGGAAATGTTCAAAAAAGCCTATGAGGGCGGCTACGCGATCGGTGCCTTCAATGTCAACAATATGGAAATCGTACAGGGGATTGTGGAAGCCTGCAAAGAGCTCAATTCCCCGGTCATTCTGCAGGCGTCGGGCGGCGCCCGCAAATATGCCCATTCCGCTTACCTGACCCATATGGTGCAGGCGGCCGTTGAAGAGACGGGTCTTCCCATTGCGCTCCATCTGGATCACGGCGCCAGTTTTGAGCTGTGCAAGGACTGCATCGACAGCGGCTTCACCTCGGTGATGATCGACGGGTCCCATCTCGATTATGAAGAGAATGTCGCCATGACCAAAAAGGTCGTTGATTACGCGCATGAGCGGAACGTTACCGTTGAGGGAGAGCTCGGCCAGCTCGCCGGCATCGAGGACGATGTGAAGGTCGAGGCGGATAAGGCCAACTACACCGATCCCGACCAGGTGCAGGATTTCGTGTCCCGCACCGGCGTGGACTCCCTAGCGATTGCTATCGGTACCAGCCACGGTGCATTCAAGTTCAAGCCGGGCCAGAAACCTCAGCTCCGTTTCGACATCCTCAAAGAGGTGATGGACCGTCTGCCCGGGTTCCCGATCGTCCTGCACGGCGCGTCGTCTGTGATGCCCGAATATGTTGCGATGGTGAACCAGTTCGGCGGCCAGATGGCGGATGCTATCGGCATTCCGGAGGATATGCTCCGGGAAGCGGCGTCCATGGCGGTCTGCAAGATCAACGTCGATTCCGATCTGCGCCTGGCGATGACCGCCGGCATCCGGAAGCATTTGGCGGAGAACCCCTCTCATTTTGATCCCCGCCAGTATTTGGGCGACGGCCGTCAGTTTATCCATGATGTGGTCAAGCACAAGATCGAGACGGTGCTCGGAAGCGCTGGGAAAGCTTAAGCAAAATCATGTAAACCGCTGTGGGCAGCCTGCCCACAGCGGTTTTTTTATGCTGATTAGTGCCATCCCCGGGAGCCTTGGACTCCCGGGGATGGAGAGGTTTATGGGGGAGACATCTGCTTCCGAGGCTTGCGGCCTCTCACGGATTATCGTGGCTATATGGGAAAACGACGGGTATTTTTCTAAAAAGAGCGTCGGTCCGGCCCTGGTGAACGGCTGCACCGGCATGCTCTGGAGCCGGCCGACACCATTGTGGGGTCAAGCAATGACCAAGTAATGACCCGGAGAAGCCACTGTCTGTACGTAGGAACTGTCCCATATACGAAGGCTGTTTAATAACATATATGGAGGAAAAATGCGGTAAATATAAGTATTTTCTCTCTTTTTGACGAATAACCGGTAAAATTGTCTCGTATTATGGGACGAGCGAAAGGGGAAATAGACTATAGAGCCATTGGATTGGAGCCGCTTCAAACCGGTGGAGCCGCCGCGGAATAAACGGCATATGCTTACGGTGAAAGTCAGTCCGTCAGGAATCCTCAACATACATCCCGAGCTGTTCAAAACGCTGAAAACCAAAAAAGCGGCGCTGTTTTGTGCGAAAGATGGGCTGTATATCCTGCTGGCCCCAGATAAGGAGCCGGCCATCGAGTTTCCCGATAAGGTCGGGCGCAAGCGGATGGAGGAATTCTCCCGGGATCTGGAACGGCTGGGCGTTAAGCTGCCGGCCGTTTATGACATGGAGTGGAGGGAGGATGAAGGCGTTTGGTTCGGTACCTGTGTATCGCAGCCCATCCTGCCGTCTCCCGTGACGTTGGCCAAAAAGTACCGCAAGGAAAAGCGGATCGACAAGGAGGAATGACGGATGAAGGAGTGGGGTGAGGCCGGCATTTTCAGCCAGATGACCCTGTTTGTTGAGGAAACCTGCCGTTTATTCCAATATGGAATGGAGTGGGAAGACTGCCTGCAGACGGGATGGCTCGCCCTGGAAGAAGCGCGCAAGAGCTATCCACGGGTCTGTGGCCGGTATCCCTTCTGGGACTATGTGTTTCTTAAAATCCGGGACGGTATACAATCGGCTCAAAAAGAGTGGTATAATGGACGGCCATATAAGACACGGTCTTTGGATCAGACGCTGCCGGGAGGCCTCCGGGCAACCGGTTATACCTTTCTCAAAGACGGATGTGTTTTTGAGCAGACCGTGGATCTGACGGATTATATCCAGACGTTCGACGAGGAGTCTCAATCCGCTGCTTATCTGTATCTTCAAGGGTATGACCGTACGGATGTTCAGACCAGGCTGCGGCTTTCCTCTGCCCGTATGCGGGATGTAGACACCCGTCTGCAGCGGTATATGCAGGTCTATTTGGCCGTTTGATCGGCGGAGGCGTCGGATGAAAATATGTGATTCTATTTACCGGTATCCAACTGGATGGAGGACCGACGGCTTGTGCCGGCTGCGAATATTTGCGGGAGCGGAAAGGCCCGGAGTCCTTCTGACCGATCTCGGAGCGAAGAATCCTTCCTGTGCGGTGGAGGGGGCCATTTCCTACATCGTTTCACAGCTGATGCGGGACGGACGGCTGGTTGCGGAAGCCAAGTTGTTCATTCAGGAAGAGGATTTGTATTCCTGTTGGGAACTCGAGCTGCAAAACGGACGTTACCGTGACTGGGATACCTGGCGGAAAATGCAGGCGGCGGAAGTCGCCGTCTGCCTGGGATGCGAGGGGAAGGAGCTTCTGCATAAGACCGGGGAAGATCGCAGGCTTTCTTTGGAGATCGAACGGATCCGGCATGAAATCGATCCTTATTTGGGCATGGGGTGGCCGGAAGATCCCAGCCGGGCCCGTCGCCGTCTGGAAATCTGGGAGAACCATGTTCCGAAGGACCGGCTGGCCAGCCTCGTGGAAAAGGGTGCCAGTGAACAGGAGCTGGCAAAGCTGCTCAAGCGGGATCTGTCCCTGCTGGCCGACGCTTTCGCGTTCCCGGAAGAGGAATACATTGTCTTTGCGGAGTTTCCCATTGGGACAGGGCGGGTCGATTTCGCGGTGTTTTCAGGACGCTCCTGGATGAAGGTGACGCTCATCGAAATCAAAGGGGCGGATTTCCCCTTGGTCACGCAGAGCGGTTACTGCAAGCTTTCCAGTCGGATCGAGGTCGCGCGCAGCCAGCTTCAGCAGCGCCAGATCGTCCTTCTCAAGCAGTATGAGCTTTTCCGCCGTCAATTCCACGCGCTTCGGGAAAGGGTGCAGCAGGGGGAACGTCCCTATCAGGCATTGCTGGGGCCGGCGGGCCGTCTGGAAGTGGATCCGAACAAAGAGGTGGAGGTCTATTACGCGGTCATAGGCGGGCGGACGGTGGAGGATCTCCGGGAGAGCGAGATCCGCTACGTCAGTGAAATACCGACGCCCAAAATCCATATTGAATCCTGGGATACCTTCCTGCGCAAGCTGAGACGATAAGAAAAAACCGGACCCCTCCTGCCAGGAGGGGGTCCGGTTTTTAGGGCTTCGTACGCCGATCAGAGCGCTTCGAGCTGTTTGAGCAGGCTGTCGAGCTTCTCCTGCATGGCCGTCCCTTTGGCAAACGAGAGGACCTGCTGCAAGGTCATGCCGCCCGCAAGACGGAAGAGCGGGGACTGGGCGATTTGTGGGAATTCCCGGTTCAATAGGGCATAGGCACGGGGATCGCGGGTGATCTCCGAAACGGTGATCTGTCCATTTTTCAAGTTCATAGGAGCACCTCCTCTACAGGATATGCGCATAAGAGGCGATGTGACCGGAAAAACGGGATTAGTTCCGCCGGAGAGGCACTTTCTTTTTTCCTTTCGGCCAAAAGGCCAGCAGGGCTGTTGTGAGAGACGACCAGAAGGCGAGCCGGATAAGGGGCACGGACCCGCCGGCGTTCGTGCCGGGGGACGAGACGGAGGGATCCCGGTAAACGAGCGCGAACTCCCCAAGGGTGTCGGTTTCGATGGTGATGGTGCCGGTATCGGAATCCAGGTCGGAATGAAGTGTCCAAGAATCCCCGTCCAGCGACAGCAGCGTGAAAATCCGGCCGCTTTTTTGCAGGGAATCGGGGACGGCGAAGGTCAGGCGTACAGGGGCGGATAGATAGACGAGTTCATCCGTTTGTTCGTTTCCATACGCATCTACGGCGGTTTTGTCCAGCGCGAGGCGCAGGCAAATTCCGCCGGTTTCCGGTTCCAGATGCTGCTCCCATGCGCGTTTTTGTGCGTCCGTCAGCCGGGAGGGGCGGATGGAGAAAGAAAGGGTCAGGCTGCCGCCCTGTTCCAGGCGCAGAAGGTCCTGTCCACCGAGGGCGAGAGGAAACAGTTCCCGCAGGGTGGGATGGGACAGAAGAGGCGGCAGGCCGGGTTCCGAGACGGGAGATCCGAGAGAAAGGTCAAGGATGGATACGGGCATCTCGGGACTTTGGAGCACGGCGGTCTTCTGGCCCTCGGCATCGGCATTGGTATTGGTGACGGAGACGGTGTAAACCGAAACGCCGGGTATCGCCGTCGAGGGGATCAGGTGATCCTGTGTCGCCCCTTCGAGGACCTGACCGTTGCGGTACCACTGATAAGACAGCGTGCCGCCGTCCGGAGACACCGCCTGTATCCGAAGAGGGGCGGCCTCTTCCCCGGTAAAATACACCATCTTCCCATCCGGGACTTCGGCGAGAAGGGGAAGGGCGGCGCTCACCCGGTTATAGACCGTAAAAATCATCGGGACCGGGGCCTCATTCCCAGGCAGAGCGGCGTAGGGCTCATCCAGCGGCCGGATCGTAAGGGCCAGCTTGGCCGGCCAATCGCGAAAGGACGCCAGCGCTTCCTTTTTCAGGCGTACGCCGTCCTCGCGGATGAGATAGTCCGTCCCCTCCGCCAGCAGGATGTCCCCGAGACGGATGGCGTCCAGGGTATTGCCGTTCCAGGAAAGGGGAATGAGGATATCCCGGTGATCCGGCATGGATGGGTCGGGGGAATAAAAGGCCGAGGAGGATGCCAGCGAGGCGTCGCTGTATACGGCGGTCCCCCTGGAGCAGAGGAGCGTCATATGACCGGCCCGATCTGTCAGCCGGGCCCAAACGACGCCTTTTTGTCCAGGGACCAGGGTAAGCGTGTTCCCCGGCGTCCAGCCGTCCGACTCCGGTGCCCTGCCGAGAGGCAGGAACTGCCAGGCGATGGAGACATCGCCGCCGTCGTTCCCCGTGATCTCGACGGGCACGTCCTCCTTGCGGAAAAAGTCGCAGGGAGGGACGGGAGAGGAAGCGGTTCCCGGCTGTCCGGCCAGAAGGATCTCTCCGGTGGGGGCGGCGGAGTCGAGAGAAAGGGTACGGGTCTGGACCGGGGAGAGGTTTCCGGCGGCGTCCTCCGTCCACACCCGCAGGGTATACACGCCGTCCCCCGGAAGGGAGAGGACGGCTTCGGAAGAGAACGGCAGTGCCGGGATGGGGACGGAGCCGATATAAAGCTGTACATATACCGTAAACGGAGCTGGGTGGCCGGCCGGCTCCGGAGGGGTAATGGTGGCGGTGGGATTGGTGACATACCAGCCGTCATCCCCGTCCGGCTGTTCCGGAGCCAGCACCAGCGCCGCCGGAGGCGGGGGCGTTTTCTGTATCTTCACCTCGATCGGCGGGGAGGCTTCACCCGCGGTCCCCGCCTCGCTGACGGCCCGGAAACGATAGGCGGCGCAGATATCCTGTGAAAGGGTGAGGATGCCGCCCGGAAGAGGATGCCAGGTCTGTCCGTCATCGGAGGAGTACTCGAAAACGACAGAGGAGGGAGCGGAGGATACGGTGGACAGGGTAAAGGTGACGTCCTCCCTTGTCCAGCCGCCCGTATACCCGCCGGCCGATACCGAAACGGTCGGAACAGTCCGGTCGATGGCAATGACCACCGGGTCGGTGGCGGGCCCAGCCAGCCCGTTGTTGGACACAGCACGGAACGCATAGGCGGTTTCCCCATCCGTATCGGCAGTCAGGATAGAGGAAAGGACGGAAGCGGGAGCTTCGGATGTGGCGGGGGCGGTCTCGAGGGCCGGCATATCCTGCCACGGGCCGTTGCCGGTCCGGACCTGATAGCCTTTGATGCCGCTCAGGCTGGAGGAGCCGCTCACAGTGACGGTGACGGCCGTATTCGTCCACTGTCCCGGCGTATAGCCGCCGAAGGAGAGGGTGGGGACATCCGGCGCTTCGCTGTCGACAGCGAAAGCCTCGAAGGAGACGGGTGCCGATTCGTTGCCCGCCTCGTCGGAGGCGGTGACGATAAAGGAGCCTATGAACTGCGGATCGATGCGGAAGGAGGACGCCGTCGATCCCGTCCGGCCGTCCGAAAGAGTGTAGGTAAATTCCCGGACACCGCTGAGCGAATCCTCGGCGGTGAGCGTGACTGTGACTGTCTCCCGGAAAAACAGGCCGAACGTGACCGTGTGGAGAAACTGGAAAAACCGGTTGGGAGCGTAGCTTGCCCGGATGCCGGCAGGGGCCTCCGTATCCAGGTTATAATAGACCGTGATCGGCTGGGCGATGGTGCCGTCCGGCTTTTGCAGATACAGGGACGCGGCCTGGTTTTCTCCGGGTGAGGAAAGGGTGAGGGTATCCGTCCAGGCAGAGCCGTCAAGGGACAAACGGGTATAGCCGTTGGACGGGGTGAGAACGATGGGAGCCCGGTTCCAGGCCGACGGATTTTCCCGTATAGAGAGCTCCGCCCCGGGACTGAGGATGAGATCCTCCAGGCCCGCAGCAGCGGCGCGGACGGTGAAAAGGGTGTCTTCCTCACATGTCAGCGTGTAGTTGTCCGCTCGGAACCCGTCCCCATCCGCCAGCGCGAGGCTGCCGGAATCGATGGCATAGCGGCCTGGCGCTTCGCCGCTTTCTCTGGAGAGCGCCCCGGTGAAGGCCGGCGTTTCCCCGGGTATCGCTCCCCGATAGGTATAACGCAGTTCCGGGTCCGCCTGGCCGGTGAATTTTTCCTGATCCGGCAGCGGGACGACGGTCAGGCCGGCCCGGCCGATCAGCAGCTCGGCTTGTCCATAGTACGGATACCAGCCGTTCTGTTCGGCGCGGTAATAGATGGTGTATCTGCCGGCATTCCGGTAGGAGGGCGGGGTGTCCCCATAGGGGCCGGACGGCGCCGCGGCATATGTGACCGTCACCCCGGCGGGCGCCTGGATCGCGATCGTGTGGTCCAGGCCGTCGTACGGCCCGTTTTCCGGGGAGACGGCGAAGTCATCGGCGCCGAACATGCTCAGCAGCTCGAAGGTCAGCGCCTCCGACGGATCGGACGCGAATGTGGTGCCGGTGGCGGGGACGCGGGTGATGAGAGAATAGGTCCGCCCAGGGATCAGGCCCTCAAAAACCACATGGGGCGGATTGCCCTCCGCTACCCGCCAACTGGCGCCTCCGTCGAGTGAATAGACCTGTCCCGCAACCCCGCTGACAGTCAGGGTGTCGCCCGCGATGGCGATATCCGAACCGCCGCCGGGCAGGGAGGACGGTCCGGAAGGGGCGGCGGGCTTCGCGGGCTTTTCGCCAACGGCGATCAGACGGGGAGGGGCGTCCCCGGATAGGGGCACCAGCAGGATATCCCGGCCGAACAGGCGGTAAGCGCCCCCGTCGTCATCGGTCCCGGCCAAGGGGATTTCCCCTTTGGCGTCGGCCGTGACGGAATAGATGTCGTCACCCGCCGTGATCGTGTATGTCGCGGCGGGATCGAGATTGATCAGGGTTTCCGCTTCGAAATCGATGGCGGAGCGGGCCGGCTCGAAATTCAGGCAGCCGGCCTTGAGGAGCACGGCGGAGTCGAAGGCGTTGTCGATGACGTCGCCGATGGCGATCTTGACCTTCACCCGCTGCCCGGGCGTCACCGGCCTCGAACAGGTGAGCACGGTGGAAATGCCGTTGAACCCGCTCCGCTCAAAATCAGGGTCGGGCAGGAAACGGTTGGAAGCCTTGAGGTTCTGGATGGTCACCGGGCTCCCGTCGGGAAGCAGGGCGATGTTTTCACCGTCGATAAAGAGGCCGAACACGTCGTTATACGGTTCATCCTGCTCGAATTCGCTGGAGGCGAAAACATACTGAAAGTTGAGCAGGTCGCCGGTGGCGATAAGTTCGAATTCCAGGACGGCCGTGTCCTTGGTGGCGGCACCGCCGTTGAGACGGGTGAGGTCGCCGTCGGGCTGGTTCTGTACAGAGGGAAACCCCTTGCTGGCAGGGTCTCCCGGATTAAAATCGGCCGCGGCGTCTCCCGTGCTCAGGATAACGCCCCCGTCCAGCCCGGTCAGCCCGGCCGCATCGGAAAAGGTTCCGATCTGGCATTTATCGGAACAGGTGGCCACGGCGCTGCCTTCAGTGGAGGCAAGAGGCGCCGACAGCAGATAATCGGCCAGCGCCGCGGCCTCCAGTCCTGTGGAAACGGTGAGGCCGGCCCGTGTCTGTGCCGACGTGGAAAACGGCGCCGCTCCGAGCAGTACGGCGCCGACGGTCAAAAGCGCCGCTATCCGGCTTGTCCATCCCTTCATATTTCATCCTCCCTTTTCGCATTCTCCCCAATTGGAAGAATCTGGTGAACGGCACCAGTATAGGAGAGCTGGAAAGGGAATGTCAATGAAAAAGACTCGATATGGGAAAGATGCTCACAAAATATCTATTTGTGTGTTTTTGCCATAACACATGGGAAAAATTAGGCGATAAAGTACGAATTTTATAATGTGAATGATTTTATCATTCTTATCATAAAACCAGGAAAAAACGCGGTGAAAGCAGCCCGGATGGGCCGCTTTCACCGTGATATTCCAAGCCTTTCAGCCTATCAGGATCGGTCCAAAACCAGGATGAGATGAGAGCCGGACCGGGCATAGGGACGGAAACCGCATTTTTCATAGCAGCGGATGGCCCGCGCGTTCCGCGCGTCGGGATCCATTGTGATTTTCCGGGCCTGATTCTCTTCAAACAGAAAATGGGTCATGGCCCGCAGTGCGAGGGTGCCGATGCCCCTGTCCCGGAATCGATCCTCCCCGATGAGCAGATCGATCCCCCAGACGCCGTCCCCGTGATCCCGGATGGGATAGAATTGGATATAGCCGACAGGCGTCCCGTCCGCCAAAATGAAACAGGGATGGACCTCCTCTTCCAGAAGAGAGGGGACGCGGTATTTCTTCACCACGTCTTCCAAGGACGGCGGGACGGGAAAATCGTCGGCGCCGTACCATTTCCGGACCGCGGGATTGCAGAGCCAGGTTTTGAGCCGGGCATAATCCTCCCGGGCATCGGCCATCCCCCGGAACGTCAGGGATGGCGGGGCCTTCCTATTGTTCACACCGGCCGCCTCCTGTCAGATGGATTCGGCGGGCGGCCCGGCCTGCTCGAGCTCGATATAGAATTCCACGCCCGTCCGGTCGCCGTCCTGGCGGTTGAAGACGCCGCAGGGCATCCGGTGAGCCCGCATGATCGCCGCGACGACCGACAGGCCGATGCCGGTACCGCCGTAAGCGCGGGTGCGGGCCTTGTCCACCTTGTAAAAGCTTTCCCATATATGAGGCAGATCGGCGGGCGGGATACAGGCGCCGTCGTTGTAAACCGAGATGCGCACCCGTTCGTCACCGGCCCGCCGGATGACGCCCGATACCACCCCGCCGTCCCGCACATGGTGCAGCGCGTTGGAGAGGTAGTTGGAGAGGACGTTCTCGATGAGGAAGGCGTCGGCGCGCACGAAAACCGGCCGGTCGGCCGGCAGGGTGAGCTGGGCGTGCTTTTCCTCGAACAGGATGGCGTTTTTCCGCATGAGGTTGCCCAGCAGCTCGGCGATGTCGAAGGCTTCCGGCTCCAGTTGGCTGCTGCCGTCCTCGAGCTGCATGAGCAGGGTCATCTTTTTGATCATCTGGGACATTTTCTGGGATTCGTCCTCGATGACCCCACAGTAATACTCCCGGTTGCCGGTGCCGGCGGCGATATCCTCCCGCAGCCCCTCGGCGTAGGCCTGGATCAGGGCGATGGGGGTCTTGAGCTCGTGGGAGACATTGGAAATGAAGGCGCGCCTCGCCTCGTTCTGCCGCGTTTTTTCTTCCACATCGCGGGATAGGCGGCTGTTGGCGTCCTGCAGTTCCCGGATGGTGCGCTCAAGGGTGTCGGACATGGTATTGAGGCTGTTGCCGAGGTCAGCCAGCTCGTCCTTTCCGCGGCCGGTATACCGCTCGCTGAAATCCAGGCGGGCCACATTTTGGGCCAGATGGGACAGGCGCCGGATCGGACGGATGAAGCTGCGGGCGGCGAGGCAGACGATGAGGACGCTGATCAGCAGGGTGACCGCCCCGGAAAACAGCAGGAACCGGTTGGAGATGGCGATGCTCTCCTCAATCGCGGCCACGGGGGTCTGGATGAGGATATACTCCCCGGAATGCAGGCGGCCGTACAGCTTGATGGAGCGGGACTGGAGGTAATCCTCGGGAATGGAGAGGCTTTTTTCCTCTTCCACGACCTGATAGGTCCCGGGAGACATGTCGAAATACGGGACCTGTATAAAGCCGGCGGTCCGGTTCTGAAAATCGTAAATCATGCGGCGGGTGTTCCAGATCAGGGTGAACATGTTGCTGGTCTGGGCGAGATCGTCCATGGCGCGGCGAAACGCCTCGTCGTCGTCCTGGATGAGGCGGTCCGCCTGGACGTATGCCTCCTCGAGGCCCTGCTTTTTCTGCTGGGTATAAAAGGACTGGAGGACGAAATTGTTGAGCAGCCAGTTGAACAGGAGGAGGAGCAGGATGCACAGCACCATCGCAGCCGTGATCTTCCACAGGACCGAGTGCAGGCCCTTGCGCTGTTTCGCTTCCATAGACAGCCCTTTCTATGCTTCGAATTTGTATCCGATCCCCCGGATGGTGCGGATATGGTCGCCGTATTCACCGAGCTTGCCGCGCAGCTTTTTGATGTGGGTGTCCACTGTCCGGGCGTCCCCGTAATAATCATAGCGCCACACGTTGTCGAGGATTTTGTCCCGGGACAGGGCCATGCCGGCGTTGTTCATCAGGTAGAGCAGCAGCTCGAATTCCGTATAGGTCAGTTCGACCGGTTCGCCGTCCACCCGGACCACCCGTCCGGCCGTATCGACCGATAAGCCGGAGGGCAGGGCGGGGGAGGCGGTGGTGCCCGGGGCGGAACGCCGCCGCAGGACGGCTTCGATCCGCGCGGCCAGGATTTTCAGGCTGAAGGGCTTGGAGATGTATTCGTCGACGCCCAGCCCGAAGCCCTGCAGTTCGTCTTCCTCTTCCGCTTTGGCGGTGAGCATGATGATGGGCACCGCGCTTTTTGCCCGGATGTGCCGGCATACCTCGAACCCGTCCATGCGCGGCATCATTACGTCGAGCAGGACGAGGTCGGGGGAACCGGCTTCAAAGCGTTCGAGCGCTTCGACGCCGTCGCCGGCCTCGTCGGTCTCATAGCCTTTGATATGCAGATAATCGGCGATGACGCGGCGCATCCGCGTCTCGTCGTCCACGATCAGGATGGTGGTTTTCGCAGTGTCCGGGGACGGGTGGGCCATGTCGGTCTCTCCTTTCGGGCGGATACGGGTATCCGTGTGTTTTAGTGTAACCGATGATTATGTACGCTGTGTGAACTGTGAAAGATACGGTGACAAAGGCCGCACGGGATGGGTCCAGTATAGCATATCCCACGGAAAATGGACAGGGGGAAGGGGAAAGCCTGATTAAAAAAATCCCCCGGGTTCCGCAGAACCCGGGGAGGTTATCCCGAACGGATCAGACCACGCCCTGCGCCATCATGGCGTCGGCGACTTTTACGAAACCGGCGATGTTGGCGCCCATGACGTAGTTGCCCTTGCAGCCGTATTTTTCGGCCGCGGCGTAGGCGTTCTGATGGATGCCTTTCATGATGCCGTGGAGTTTCTCGTCCACTTCCTCGAAGCTCCAGCTCAGCCGCATGGAGTTCTGGCTCATTTCCAGGGCGGATGTGGCCACGCCGCCGGCGTTGGCCGCCTTGCCGGGGCCGAAGGCCACGCCGTTCTGCTGCAGGTATTCGGTCGCCTCCAGGGTGGTGGGCATGTTGGCGCCCTCGGCCACCACCTTGACGCCGTTTTTCACCAGCAGCTTCGCGTCGTCGAGCAGCAGCTCGTTCTGGGTCGCGCAGGGCAGGGCGATGTCGCAGGGAACGCTCCAGATGCCCTTGCCTTCGTGGTATTCGGCGGAGGGACGGGCGTCGGCGTATTCCTTGATCCGGCCGCGGCGGACCTCTTTGATCTCCTTGACCAGAGCGAGGTCGATGCCGTCCTTGTCATACACCCAGCCGTTGGAATCGCTCAGGGCCACGACCTTGGCGCCGAGGGATTGGGCCTTTTCGGTTGCGTAGATGGCCACGTTGCCGGAGCCGGAAACCACGACAGTCTTTCCCTTGAAGGAATCACCCATGACCTTCAGCATTTCCTCGGTGAAATACACCAGGCCGTAGCCGGTCGCCTGGGTGCGGGCCAGAGAGCCGCCGTAGGTCAGGCCTTTGCCGGTGAGCACGCCCTCATACCGGTTGGTCAGGCGCTTGTACTGGCCGAAGAGATACCCGATCTCCCGGGCGCCCACGCCGATATCGCCGGCGGGTACGTCGGTGTCCGCACCGATGTGGCGGTACAGCTCGGTCATGAAGCTCTGGCAGAACCGCATGACCTCATTGTCCGACTTGCCCTTGGGATCGAAATCGGATCCCCCCTTGCCTCCGCCGATGGGCAGGCCGGTCAGGGAGTTTTTGAAGATCTGCTCGAAGCCCAGGAACTTGATGATGCCCAGGTTGACCGACGGATGCAGCCGCAGCCCACCCTTGTAGGGGCCGATGGCGCTGTTGAACTGGACCCGGAAACCCCGGTTGACCTGTACGTTGCCCGCGTCGTCCACCCACGGGACCCGGAACATCACCACCCGTTCCGGCTCTACGAGCCGTTCGAGCAGGGCAGCCTTCTGGTACTGGGGATTGGCCTCGATGACCGGTTCCAGGGAGTGCAGGACCTCGGTAGCAGCCTGGATGAACTCCTCCTGGGCGGGGTTCTTGCGGATCAGCTCCGCAAGGACGGATTCGACATACGACATGGGACCCTCTCCTTTATTACAAGATGCAGCTTGATCGCTGTTGCCTATTATAATGGATAATCTGGTTTTTTGCAAGAACTTTGAACGAAACTTTCATAAAAAATTCATTATCGGGCTGGGCTCGTCGTGTTTTCGCCAAAATTTGATGGTTTTGAATGAGGGTTGTTGCGTTTGGATGAGGTTTGTCCGGTTCCTTCGGCTTTTTGTTGAAATACCGCAAGCTTTTTCATCGGCGGGGATGGATTTTTGTCAATGAAAGGATTGTAACCTTTTGGCAACTATGCTATACTATACAGTTAGAAAGTCGAAGGGAGGCGGCCGGAATGCCACAATGGCTGATCCGCGGAGCGAGAATAACCGATCCGTCGCAGGGGCTGGAAAACGAACCGCTCGATCTGCTCGTGCGGGACGGGGTGATTGCCGATTTCGGCCGGTCCCTTTCCGCCGATGCCCGTGAGATCCGGGTGGATGGCTGCCTTCTGCTCCCCGGCCTCGTGGACGCGCACGTGCATCTGCGGGACCCGGGCCAGACCCATAAGGAGGATATCGAATCCGGCTGCCGGGCCGCCGCCGCCGGCGGGGTGACGTCGGTGGCCTGTATGCCGAACACCAGCCCGGCCTGTGACTGTCCGGACGTGGTCCGGCAGATCCGGGACAAGGCGAAGGATGCGGCCGCGCGGGTCTATCCCGTCGCCGCCGTCACGGCATCGCTTGCAGGGGAACAGATGACGGATTTTGCGGCGCTCAAAGCGGCGGGGGCCGTGGCCGTGTCCGACGACGGCCGTCCCGTTCCCACCGGGGCGATGATGAAGCGGGCGCTGGAAGAGGCGGCATCCGCGGGGCTGCCGCTCCTGTCCCATAGCGAGGATTTGTCCATTGCGGCCGGCGGCATCATGCATGAGGGGAGCGTGTCCCGTTCTCTGGGAGTGCCGGGGATCCACCCGGCCGCCGAGGAGGCCGCAACGGCCCGGGAGATCGCCCTCGCCGCCGCGACCGGCTGCCCGGTGCATATCTGCCATGTCAGTACAAAGGGGAGCGTGGAGCTGCTTCGGGACGCCCGCCGCCGGGGCGTGCCGGTGACGGGGGAGACCGCGCCCCATTATATTGCCTTAACCGACGCGCAGCTTCTCAGCCGGGACGCCGATTACCGCATGAATCCGCCGCTGCGTTCTGAGCAAGATGTAGCGGCGGTTTTGCAGGGCTTAAAGGACGGTACCCTGACCGTCATCGCCACCGATCACGCCCCCCATGCCCCGGAGGAGAAAGCCGATTTTGTGAAGGCTCCCAACGGCGCGGTGGGCCTGGAAACCTCCCTTGCGGTCTGTTATACCAAGCTGGTCGTGCCGGGGCTGCTCACCTTGTCCGAACTGGTTACGCTCATGGCCTGGAATCCGGCCCGGCTGCTCCGTGTCCCGGGCGGCACCCTGCAAAAGGGCGCACCTGCCGACCTGATCCTGTTCGATCCGGCGGCGCACTGGACCGTCCGTCCGGACAAGCTCCACGGCAAATCCCGGAATACCCCCTTTAAGGGGATGGCTTTGACAGGCAAGGTTAGGTTCACCATGCTGGGCGGCCGGGTGGTCTTTGCGGAAGGAGCGGCGTCATGGACAAGCTGAGCCTGATCCTGTCCGGGGCCGCGGTGCTCCTGAATCTCGTCGTGCTTCTTGTCCTCCTGTTTCGGGGCCGGGAGAGACGGGATGCCCTGACCTATGACCAGCTTCGCCGGGAACTTGCCGAGCAGAACCGGCTGACCGCCCAACAGGTCAGCCTGCTGGGGCAGGAGCTGGATACCTCCTTCAAAAACGCCGGCCAAATCATCGGTACCAACATCGATCAGATGACCCGGATGGTGGACCGGCGGCTCCAGAGTCTGCAGGAGGACAACGCCCGGAAGCTGGACAGCATGCGCCAGACCGTGGACGAAAAGCTCCAGAAGACCCTGGAAACCCGGCTGGGGGAGAGCTTCAAGGCGGTGGGCGACCAGCTCGAACGGGTGTACAAGGGCCTGGGGGACATGCAGAGCCTGGCCGCGGGGGTGGGAGACCTCAAAAAGGTGCTGACCAATGTCAAAACCCGGGGTACCTGGGGCGAAATATCGCTTGGAAGCCTGCTTGAACAGGTGTTGACCCCCCAGCAGTACCGGGCCAACGTCAAGGTGGCGCCCCGGCGAGGCGAAATCGTCGAATATGCCATCTGCCTGCCGGGTAAGGAGGACGGGGCCGACACCGTTTACTTGCCCATCGATTCCAAGTTCCCGATGGAAAGCTACATACGGCTGACCGAGGCGGCGGAGCGGGGGGAGCCCGCGGAGGTGGATACGGCCTCGCGGCAGCTGGAGGCCAGCATCAAGGAAAACGCCCGCAGCATCCGGGATAAATACATCGTGCCGCCCCATACGACCGATTTTGCGATCATGTTCCTGCCCACCGAGGGGCTGTACGCCGAGGTTACCAGACGGGCTGAGCTGTGCACCGTCCTGCAGAGGGACTACCGGGTGACCATTATGGGCCCCACCACCTTGGGGGCTTTCCTCAACAGCTTGCAGATGGGCTTCCGCACCCTGGCGATCCAGAAGCGCTCGGGCGAGGTGTGGAAGATGCTCGGGGCGATCAAAGTGGATTTCGGCCGGTTTGGGGTCGCGCTGGAGGCGACGCAGAAAAAGCTTTCCGAGGCGACCGACAATTTGGGCAAGGCCGCCAAACGGACCGAAATCATCCAGAACAAGCTGCGAAGCGTGGAGGAGCTGCCGGAAACCGAGGCGGCGGATCTCCTGGGCGAGCCGCTCTCCCTGTGACGGGGGGGAGTTGCCCTCCGGCTGTAGAACGCCCGAATCCCCGGGGCCGGGCTGATTGTTTTTCCATTGTTTTATGCTTCCAATCCCCGGGCCCCCTTCCAGTATGGCCGTTGCTTCGGGAATCCGCGCTTCTGCCGGTTTTCCTGAAGAGAAAACCGGCCGATCACCTGGGGTCCGGGGACCCCAGGAAGCACTTTTGCATACTTCTTGCTCACGAGCTGAAGCTCGGGCAAAAGTATGTGGCCCGCAGGCCAAACCTTTTTATGCGTTGGCATGTATGCCTTTGGCACCCCCTTTCTTTACGTAAAGAAAAGGGGGGAAAGAAACGTCAGGGGGTGAACCCCCTGAACCCCCGGGGGGTTCTGTCGGCTTTCTTCTTAGGAAAGCCTCCCCGGCCCAGACACCTGAACCGACGGCTCCTATAGAAGGGGGCCCCCGGGGACCACGATCCCGCATCCTTCCCTTTCACCCGGAAAGCGGCCGCTTTCCAATCAAATTCAACTTGACGGAGGAACACGATGGCGCTGGACAGATTGATTGACGCGATAGCCAAGACCGGAAATCCCACGGTAGCGGGACTGGACCCCAAACTGGACTACATACCCGATTTCATCGTCCAAGAGGCGTTCCGGGAGTACGGAGAAACCCTGGAAGGCGCCGCCGCCGCCGTTCTCGCATACAACCGGGGCCTGATCGACGCCCTGTGCGGTACGGTGCCCGCCGTCAAGCCCCAGGCCGCCTATTATGAAAGGCTGGGGTGGCCGGGTGTGAAAGCCCTGGCGGAAACCATCGCCTATGCCAAAGGCAAGGGGATGTTCGTCATCACTGACGGCAAGCGCAACGACATCGGCGCCACCATGGAGGCTTACGCCGCCGCCCATCTGGGACGGGTGAAGGTGGGGGATACGCTGTGCGAACCGTTCGGCGGGGATGCCCTGACTGTCAACGGATATCTGGGCTCGGACGGCATCCAGCCCCTCCTGACGGTATGCAGGGAGCGTGATGCGGGCATTTTCGTCCTGGTCAAGACCTCCAACCCCTCCTCCGGCGAGCTGCAGGACAGGAGGATCGACGGGGAGCCGGTTTACCGCCACATGGGCGCCATGTGTGAGCGGTGGGGGGAGGAGCTTCCCGGAACATACGGCTATTCCGGCGTCGGCGCGGTGGTAGGCGCCACCTATCCGGCCCAGCTCGCAGAACTCCGCGCGGCCCTGCCCCACACCTTTTTCCTGGTGCCGGGCTATGGGGCCCAGGGGGGCGGCGCGGCCGATGTGGCCGGCGCCTTCGATGAAAACGGGCGGGGCGCGGTGATTAATTCCTCCCGGGCCATCCTCTGCGCGTGGAAAAAGGAAAACGGGCCGCCGGAGGATTATGCCGGGGCCGCCCTGCGGGAGGCCGTCCGGATGCGGGACGATATCCTCGCGGCGCTGCGGAAACGGGGTTGAAACGACACGTTGACAAGGAAAGATGCGGGCGCACGGAGAAGCAGAAAGGGATGGGCATTCGAATGAAAACAGCGTACTTGCTTTTAGAGGACGGCACTGCTTATAAAGGATATGCCATGGGGGCCGAGCGGGATCTGTCTGCCGGAGAGGCGATCGGCGAGGTGGTATTCAACACCGATATGACCACCAGCCAGGACCTGCTCCAGGATCCGACCTATTCAGGCCAGATCGTGGTACAAACCTATCCGCTCATTGGCAACCGGGGTGTGGATCCGGTGAGCCCTTCGAAATTTGTGGCCAGCGGCTATGTGGTGCGGGAATGGTGCGTGGAGCCTACCGACGCCCACGAGTTCGTCACCCTGGACGAATATCTCCGCGGTCTCGGCATTGCCGGACTGTGCGGGGTGGACACCCGTGCCCTGACCCGGCATATCCGGGATCATGGCGTGATGAACGGCATGATCGTGGATACCCCTGATGCCTCTGCGGACCGCATGGAACGGCTGAAGACCTACCGGGTACCGCCGGCGGTGGGGAAAATCACGGTCAGCAAACCCCAGCGGTGGGAGGCGGAGCGTCCGCTGTATGAGCTCGCGATTCCGGACTACGGCTTCCGGGTGTCCATCCTCGAGCATTTCCTGCGCCGGGGCTGTTCCTGCACCCTCTATCCGGCCCACACGCCAGCGGAGGATATCCTCGCCGCGGGCCCGGACGGCATCGTGCTCTCCGATGGTCCGGGGGACCCCTGGGACAATCCGGAGATCATCGGCATCCTCCGTGCCCTGGCGGAGAGCGGCCGTCCCATGTTTGGCTGGGGCCTCGGCCATCAGCTCATGGCGGTGGCCGCGGATATGGAAATTGAAAAGCTGCCGGTCGGGCACCGGGGCAGCAACCAGCCGGTGCGGAATCTGGATGATGGCCGGGTAATGGTGACCGAACAGAACCACGGCTACACCGTGGCGCTCCGCAGCGTGAAGGACGAGGTGGCCGATGCCTTCCTGCGCAACGTCAACGACGGGACGGTGGAGGGCCTGCGCTACCGGACAAAACCGATCCTCACCGTGCAGTTCGAGCCCTCCGACGGCAATGGATACCAGGACACCGCCTGGGTGTTCGACGCGTTTGTGCGTTTGCTGCGGGAGAAGCCGATGGGAACGCGCGGCTGATGGCCGTTTGGAAACAGAAAAGGGAGCGCAGGGGCCCCGGGCCCCACAGAAAGGGATGGTAACAATATGCCCAAACGGCAAGACGTGAAAAAAGTACTGGTGATCGGTTCCGGGCCGATCGTCATCGGGCAGGCGGCGGAGTTCGATTACGCCGGCACACAGGCCTGCCGCGCCCTCAAGGAGGAGGGGCTCGAGGTGGTGCTGGTCAATTCCAATCCAGCCACCATCATGACCGACAAGACCATGGCCGACGTCATCTACATCGAGCCACTCACCGTCGAGGTCGTCAAACGGATCATCGACATTGAGAAGCCGGACAGCGTGCTCGCCAATATGGGCGGACAGACGGGGCTCAACATCGGGATGGAGCTGTCGGAGGGGGATTTCCTTTCCTCCCGGGGGGTGAGGCTCCTGGGGGTCAATCCCGAAACCATCCGAAAGGCGGAGGACCGGCAGGCCTTCAAGGACACCATGCTGTCCATCGGGGAGCCCTGCATCCCTTCGAAGGTGGTCGAATCGGTGGAGGATGCCCTGGAATTCGCCCATGAAATCGAGTATCCGGTGGTGGTCCGGCCCGCCTACACCCTGGGCGGCACCGGCGGCGGATTCGTCCACAGCGACGACGAGATGCGGGAGATCTGCGCGGGCGGCCTGCGGGCCAGCCTGATCCATCAGGTGCTGATCGAAAAGAGCGTTGCCGGGTGGAAGGAGATCGAATTCGAGGTCATCCGGGACGGCGCGGGCAACGCGATCGACGTCTGCTCCATGGAAAACGTCGATCCGGTGGGGATCCACACCGGTGATTCCATCGTCGTCGCCCCCGCCCAGACCATGTCCGCCTCCGAATTCCGGATGATGCGGGCTGCGGCCCTCAACATCGTCACCGCCCTCGGCGTCGAGGGCGGCTGCAACGTCCAGTTCGCCCTGAAACCGGATTCCCGGGAATACGCCGTGATCGAGGTCAATCCCCGGGTCTCCCGGTCCTCCGCCCTGGCATCCAAGGCGACCGGTTATCCGATCGCGAAGGTGGCCTGCAAAATCGCCATCGGCTACCGCCTGGATGAGATCGTCAACGCCGTGACCGGCAAGACCTACGCCTGCAACGAGCCGGCGGTGGACTACTGCGTCATCAAGTTTCCCAAATGGCCCTTTGATAAATTTGTCTACGCCGACCGCCGCCTGGGCACCCAGATGAAGGCCACGGGCGAGGTGATGTCCATCGGCTCCGGCTTCGAGATTGCCCTGATGAAGGCGGTGCGGTCCATCGAACTGGGCATCGACACCCTGAACCTGCCCAAGCTGGAAAAAAAGAGCGACGAAGAGATCCGGGAGATCATCGCCCGGATGGACGACGAACGGCTTTTTGCTATCTATGCTGCCCTCAAGCGGCAGATCATGACCCCGGACGAGATCTTCGACATGACCCGGATCGACCGTTGGTTCCTGTCGAAACTCAATCGGCTGGTGGCCATGGAGAAGGAGCTCGCCTCCTCTCCGCTGGATGAAGAGACCTATCTGCGAGCGAAAAAGCTGGGTTATCTGGATAGCACCATCGAGCGCCTTTCCGGACAGCAGCCGCCGGTCAGCCGCCATGCGGTGTACAAGATGGTGGACACCTGCGCCGCGGAGTTCGACGCCGAAACCCCCTATTTCTACTCCACCTGGGACGAGGAGAACGAGGCGGCCCTTCACAATGAAAAGCTGGCCACGGGCAAAAAACGGGTGGTGGTGTTCGGTTCCGGCCCCATCCGGATCGGCCAGGGCATCGAGTTCGACTACTGCTCGGTCCACTGTGTCCGCACCCTGAAGAAGCTGGGGTATGAGGCCATCATCGCCAACAATAACCCCGAAACCGTGTCCACCGATTTCGATACCGCCGATCGGCTGTACTTCGACCCGCTCACCCCGGAGGACGTGGACAACGTCCTCGCCACCGAGCATCCCGACGCCGTGGTGGTCCAGTTCGGTGGCCAGACGGCCATCAAGCTGACCAAACACCTGGAAAAACGCGGGGTGAAGATCCTGGGTACGCCGGCCGACAGCATCGATGCGGCGGAGGACCGGGAACGGTTCGACGATCTGCTGGAGCGGTGCGGCATTCCGCGGCCGGAGGGCACCACCGTCATGACCGCGGAGGAGGCTCTCGCCGCCGCCCGGAAGCTGGGGTATCCGGTTCTGCTGCGTCCCTCCTACGTGCTGGGCGGGCAGAACATGATCATCGCCTACGACGATAACGACGTCACCGAATACATGGCTATCATCACCTCCCACAAGCTGGAGAATCCGGTTCTCATCGACAAGTACCTGATGGGCAAGGAGGTGGAGGTAGATGCCATCTGCGACGGGGAGGACTATCTGATCCCCGGCATCATGGAGCATGTGGAGCGGGCGGGTGTCCACTCGGGCGACTCCATCTCGGTTTATCCCACCCAGACACTCGATGAACGGATCCGGCAGACCATCATCGATTACACCGGCCGGCTCTCCAGGGCCCTGAACGTGGTGGGGCTGGTCAATATCCAATACGTGGTATATCAGGACACGGTGTACGTCATCGAGGTCAACCCCCGGTCTTCCCGGACGGTGCCCTATATCAGCAAGGTCACCAACGTCCCCATGGTGGAGCTGGCCACCCGGTGCATGTTCGGCGAGCGGCTCGCCGGTATGGGCTACGGCACCGGCCTCTATCCGGAAGGGGCATATGTGGCGGTCAAGGTGCCGGTGTTCAGCTTCGAAAAATTGCGGGATCTGGACATCCAGCTGGGGCCGGAGATGAAATCCACCGGCGAGGTGCTGGGCCTGGCCAAAAGTTTCGACAGCGCCCTGCTCAAGGGGCTGGTGGGGGCCGGCTACAAGATGAAGAAGTCGGGCGGCGTCCTCATCACGGTGCGGGATTCGGATAAAAACGAGGCCCTGCACGTGGCGGACCGGTTCCGCGCCCTGGGCTTCGATCTCTACGCCACGGCGGGGACGGCCAACCGGCTGAACAAAGAGATGATCCCGGCCTCCGCGGTGCGCAAGCTCCACGAGGAGCATCCCAACATCGCGGATCTGCTGGAAAGCGGCAAGATCGACTACATTCTATCCACCGACGCTCATGGGCGGGATCCCAAGCTCGCCAGCGTGCGGATGCGCCGTCTGGCGGTGGAGCGGGCCATTCCGGTCTTCACCTCGGTGGACACGGCCGAGGCCATGCTGCGCTGTCTTGCCATGGATCAGACCATGGCCGATATGGAGCTCATCGATATCACAAAGGTCTGATGGGCCGGGACCCGGCCCGTCTGAAAAGGAGACGTCTATGCGTTATACCCAGGAGCAGGCGGCGATCCTCCATATCGAGGAAATCGCCCCCGGTGTGTACAATACCGTGCTGTCCGCCAAAACAATCGCGTCGGCCGCCTCGGCGGGGCAGTTTGTCCAGGTCCTGTGCGAGCCTTATCAGCTCCGCCGCCCGATTTCCATTGCCGGGTTCGATCCGGCTCTGGGGATCCTCCGCCTGATCTTTGAGGTACGGGGGAAAGGGACGGCCTGGCTGGCACAGAGGCAGAAAGGGGATAGCCTCGATCTGATCGGGCCGCTCGGCCACGGTTTTCCGCTCACGGATGCTTCGAAGAAGGCCGTGCTGGTGGGAGGCGGCATCGGCACTCCGCCGCTGCTGCCGCCGGCTCAGTTCCACGGGGCCAACGCCACCGTCATCACCGGCTTCCGCACCGCCTCCGCCGCGATCCTGCAGGCGGATTTCGCCGCGTCCGGGGCTAAGACGATCCTCTGTACCGACGATGGGTCGGCGGGCTTCCACGGCTTTACCACCGAGGCGCTCGAACAGCGGCTTTCGGAGGGAGACGTGGGGGTGGTGTATACCTGCGGCCCCAAGGTCATGATGAAGGGGGTCGCGAAGCTCGCGGAGGAGGCCGGGGCGGTCTGCTACGTGTCGATGGAGGAGCGGATGGGCTGCGGCGTCGGGGCCTGTCTTGGCTGCACCTGCAAGACCAAGAACGAACAGGGCGGGACGCAGATGACCCGGGTGTGCCTCAACGGCCCGGTATTCCGTTCGACGGAGGTGGACTGGACATGAGCGATATGCGGGTGAATCTCTGCGGGGTGGAACTAAAAAACCCCGTCATTGCCGCGTCCGGTACCTTCGGCTACGGCATGGAATATAACGAATTTTATCCGGTCTCGACGCTGGGCGGCATCTCTTGCAAGGGGACGACGCTCCGCGAACGGCAGGGGAACCTGTCCCCCCGGATCGCGGAGACCCCCTCCGGTATGCTCAACAGCGTGGGGCTCCAGAATCCCGGGGTGGAGATGTTCCTGTCCACCTACCTGCCCTGGCTCAAGGGACAGGGTACGGCGGTGATCGCGAACATCGCGGGCCATAGCCTGGAGGAATACGGCGAAATGGCCGAACGCTTGCGGGACAGCGCGGTGGATCTGATCGAACTCAACATCTCCTGCCCCAACGTCAAGGAGGGCGGGGTGAATTTCGGCACGTCCTGCGGCAGCGTGGAGGCCGTCACGGCGCTGGTGAAAAAACGGTGCGGGGATAAGCCCCTGATGGTCAAGCTGACCCCGAACGTCACCTCCATCGGGGATATCGCCGCCGCGGCGGAGGCCGCCGGGGCGGACGCCCTTTCCCTGATCAACACCCTGACCGGGATGCGGGTGGATATCCGTACCCGCCGTCCCATCCTGCACAACAACACCGGCGGCCTGTCCGGACCGGCCGTATTCCCGGTAGCGGTTCGGATGGTACATGAGGCGTACCGCCGCGTTAGGGTGCCGGTGGTGGGAATGGGAGGGATCTCCACCTGGGAGGACGCGGCCGAGATGATGATCGCGGGGGCCGCCGCCGTCCAGGTAGGCGCCGCCAATTTCCGGGATCCCTTCGCCATGCCGAAGATTATTGACGGCCTGGCCGCTTTTGCACAAAGCCAGAAGCTTTCGAGCATTACCGAACTGACCGGCACCCTGCAGGAATGGACATGAGGAATGCCGTGGCCCGTCCGTTTGGACGGGCCATTTCCGTTTTCTTTCTGAAATCGATACGGGTTACGTCAAAAAATCCCGCTGGGACGCCATTCCCGGCATGAATACCAAGCGTCTCTCCCGAAAAGTATGAGCAAAAGAAAGTTTGTACTTGACAGAGTAGTGACAAGCGCGATAAAATAAAGGATGGATATACAGGAATATAAAACGGTACGGTGTCGTTTTTTTCCTGCATTCCATCCCTTTTTGTACTTGAAGATTCCCCGCATGGCCTGTCCATGCGTCCCAAACGGGCGGGGGGATAGCTTTAAAAAAGCGAAAAGTAAATCATAGGAGGTGTATCGTAGAAGTGCAGATACCACTGTTGGTCGGTATTCTGTTGTGCGTGGCAGGGTTGCTCGTTGGTGCTGTTATCGCCGGCTTCGTCGCGTTCAAGTCCGGCGTTTCTCATAGAAAAAAGACAGCGGAAGCCGCGATCGGTTCAGCCGAGGCCGAAGCCGAGAGAATTATGAGCGAAGCCAAGAGCGCGGCGGAATCCAAGAAGAAGGAAATGCTGCTGGAAGCTAAGGATGAGATCCACCGTCTGCGCAACGAATCCGAAAAAGAACTCAAGGAGCGGCGCAGCGACGTGCAGCGCCAGGAGCGGCGCATACAGCAGAAAGAAGAGACCCTGGACCGCAAAATCGAGAACTACGAGAAAAAAGAGGAGCTCCTTGCGAGCAAGCAGCAGGAGATCGAAAACCGTCTGAACGACGTGGAAAACCTGAAGAGAAGCCAGTTCGAAATGCTGGAGCGTATCTCCGGCTACACCGCCGAACAGGCTAAAGAGTATTTGCTGAACAATCTGTCCCAGGAGCTGAGCCATGAAAAGGCGCTCAAGATCAACGAATTCGAGACCCAGCTCAAGGACGAGGCGGACAGTCGCGCGCGCAACCTGATTTCCCATGCCATCCAGCGGGTGGCCGCGGATCAGGTGACCGAGACCACGGTTTCGGTGGTGCCCCTGCCGAACGACGAGATGAAAGGCCGTATCATCGGCCGCGAAGGGCGTAACATACGCACCATTGAGACGCTCACCGGCGTGGACCTCATCATCGATGACACGCCCGAGGCGATCACCCTGTCCGGGTTCGATCCGGTCCGGCGTGAAATCGCCCGCCAGGCGCTCGAGCGCCTGATCTCCGACGGCCGTATCCATCCCGCCCGTATCGAGGAAATGGTGGAAAAGGCCCGCCGCGATGTAGAGGCGACCATCAAATCCGAGGGTGAGCGCGCTGTGCTTGAAACCGGCCTGCACGGCATCCATCCCGAAATCGTCCGTCTTCTCGGCCGTTTGCGTTACCGCACCAGCTACGGCCAAAACGTGCTCAACCACTCGATGGAGGTGGCCTTCCTGTCCGGCATCATGGCGAGCGAGCTCGGCATTGATCCGGTGGTGGCCCGCCGCGCCGGCCTGCTGCATGATATCGGCAAGGCCGTCGACCATGAGGTGGAGGGCTCCCACATCGAGATCGGCGTAGACATTGCCCGCAAGTACAAGGAAAGCGAGGCTGTCGTACACGCCATCCAGGCTCACCACGGCGACGTGGAGGCCACGACCGTGGTCGCCTGCCTGGTTCAGGCAGCCGACGCGATTTCCGCCGCCCGTCCGGGCGCACGGCGCGAAAACCTGGAGAATTATATCAAGCGTCTGGAGAAGCTTGAAGAGGTGGCAAATGAGTTCCAGGGCGTGGAGCGTTCCTTTGCCATTCAGGCCGGCCGGGAAATCCGCATCATTGTGCGGCCGGACCAGGTCAACGACGATCAGATGACCCTGCTGGCCCGCGATATCGCCAAAAAAATCGAGGCCACCCTCGATTATCCGGGACAGATCAAGGTGCATCTCATCCGCGAAAACCGCGCGGTCGAGTTCGCGAAATAAAACGGCATGGCGCATCGCGCGGGAAACCCCCGCGCGATGCTGTTTTCTGCCGGCTGCCGTGATGGAAAGGAAGGCCTGGTGCCATGAATATTCTCTGTGTAGGCGATGTTGTGGGTTCGGCCGGCTGCGCCCATTTGAGGCGGCTGCTTCCGGTGGTAAAGCGCCAATACGCTGTGGATCTCTGTATTGTCAACGGCGAGAACGCCGCCGACGGCAACGGGATCACGCCCGCCGCCGCCGAGCACATCCTCGACAGCGGCGCCGACGCGATTACGGCCGGCAACCACACCTACCGGCGCCGGGAATTCTATGAGCTTCTCGACGGCTCGCCCTGTATCATCCGTCCAGGGAATTACCCGGCTTCCGCCCCCGGAAAAGGGTGGTGTGTGGTGGATAAGGGGCGTTTCCAGGTCACGGTCATCAACCTGATGGGCGTGGTATATATGGAACCGCTGGCCTGCCCGTTTGAAACGCTGGACCGGCTGCTGGAGGAAGCAGGGCATCCGAAGTTCTGCGTTGTGGACTTCCACGCGGAGGCCACGGCGGAAAAGAAGGCCCTCGCCTATTACGCGGACGGGCGGATATCCGCCCTTTTCGGCACCCATACCCATGTGCAGACGGCCGATGGACAGATCCTGCCAAAGGGGACCGGCTTCCTCTCCGACGCAGGCATGACCGGGCCGGTGGAATCGGTGCTCGGCATTCGTCCGGAGCTCGCGATTGCCAAAATGCGGGATAAACTGCCCGTCCGGTTTGCGACCGCGCCGGGGCCCTGCATGCTCAACGCCGTTCTCTTCGTCCTCGACGACGCCACCGGACGGACGGTGGAGGTGCAGACGCTGGATCTTCGCTGATGAGAGATGCCGGCTCTGGGGAATGGGACAATATCTGACAGCAGGAGGGGACCCGGTATGGAAACAATCTCAGTCGTCGTGCCCTGTTACAACGAGGTGGAGGCCATCCCGCTGTTCTACCAGGAAATCTGCCGGATCTCCGATTTGATGCCGGAATATGTGTTTGAATACGTGTTTGTCAACGACGGTTCCAAGGATGCCACCCTGTCCCGGATCAAGGAGATGGCCCAGACCGACAGCCGGGTCAAATACCTCTCCCTTTCCCGCAATTTTGGGAAAGAAGCCGCCATGTATGCGGGCCTTCGCTACGCCTCGGGGGATTATGTGGCGATCATGGACGCAGATTTGCAGGATCCGCCCGCCCTGTTGCCCGAGATGATGCGGGGCATCCGCGACGAGGGGTATGACTGCGTGGCCACCCGAAGGGTGACACGCAAGGGAGAGCCGGCAGTCCGGTCCTTCTTCGCCCGTTTGTTTTACCGGCTCATCCGGAAATTGTCCAAGACCGAAATCATGGACGGCGCCCGGGACTACCGGCTTCTCACACGGCAATATGTTGATTCCTTGCTGGAACTCGGTGAATACAACCGTTTTTCCAAGGGCTTGTTCGGATGGTGCGGCTTCGACACCAAATGGATCGAATTCGAAAATGCGGAGAGGGCTGCAGGGGAGACCAAGTGGTCCTTTTGGAAATTGTTTTTGTACAGCATCGACGGCATTGTTGCGTTTTCTACGGTACCGCTGGCCGTCGCGGCGCTCATGGGGGTGCTTTTCTGTTTTTTGGCGTTCGTCTTCCTGATCGTCATCTTTGTGCGGGCGCTGATTTTCGGGGATCCGGTCGCGGGATGGCCCTCTCTTGTGTGCATCATCCTGCTCCTCGGCGGCATTCAAATGCTCTCCATGGGGATTTTGGGGGAATACCTGGCCAAAACCTACATGGAAACCAAACGGCGTCCGATTTTTATCTGCAAGGAGAGCAATATCCGGCCCCACAGGGAGCGTCGGGAAGGGGAATGACGCGGAGCATTCTTGGATTGTTGCCGGGCAGCGCCCCTATCCCCGGAGTCCAGAACGTAGGAGAATTCCGGCGGAATTTGAGGGAGGCTGCAAATAACCTTACCCAATTTGACCATCTATTGGCAGCCCTCCCGGAGTCCAGAACGTAGGAGAATTCCGGAGGAATTTGAGGGAGGCTGCAAATAACCTTACCCAATTTGACCATCTATTGGCAGCCCTCCCGGAGTCCAGAACGTAGGAGAATTCCGGAGGAATTTGAGGGAGGCTGCAAATAACCTTACCCAATTTGACCATCTATTGGCAGCCTCTAGGCAAGGGAAATCCCTTGCCCTTTTTTTGAATTAATGGTATAATCAACGGTGAATCGTTTATTTTTTGACACAAAAACGGCCCATGAACATACAGGCGAGGGAAAGATCGCTTTGTCCGGCGGGATTAGGAGGCTTCTTCATTGCATATAGGAATCGATATCGGCAGCACCACAGTCAAAGTCGTGCTGCTCGATGACCAAGACAACACGGTTTTCCACACCTATGAGCGTCACATGTCCAAGGTACGGGAGAAAACGGCGGAGATGCTCCGGCTTCTGAGCCCGCGGCTGTCGGGCCAGGCTGTGCAGGTCGCTGTCACCGGTTCGGCGGGGCTCGGTGTCGCCAAGGCCGCCGATTTGGAATTCGTCCAGGAGGTATTCGCCACGGCCGGGGCGGTGGAACGCTTCATCCCCGACATCGACGTGGTGGTGGAGCTGGGCGGCGAGGACGCGAAGATCATCTTTCTGACTGGCGGCCTGGAAGAACGGATGAACGGCTCCTGTGCCGGCGGCACCGGCGCTTTTATCGACCAGATGGCCACTCTGCTCGGCATCACGGCGGACGAGCTCGACCGGCTGAGCCTCGGATACGAGAAACTTTACGCTATCGCGTCCCGCTGCGGCGTGTTCGCGAAAAGCGATATCCAGCCTCTGCTGAACCAGGGGGCGCGCAAAGAGGATATCGCGGCGAGCATCTTCCAGGCCGTGGTCAACCAGACCATCACCGGCTTGGCCCAAGGACGGCAGATAGGGGGTAAGGTCCTGTTTCTGGGCGGTCCGTTGTTTTTCCTCGAAGGGCTGCGCCGCCGGTTCGTCGAAACGCTCCATCTCTCCCCGGAAAACGCCGTGTTTCCGGAGAACGCCGACGTGTTTGTGGCGGTAGGAGCCGCCTGCTATGCCGCGAACAGCGCGCCGATGGATTTTGACGACCTGCTTGAGAGGATCGAACACGCCTCCGCACAGAAAAACACCACCAACACCCTGGAGCCCCTCTTCATTTCCCAGGACGACTACGATGCGTTCCTGGCCCGCCACAACGCCCACTGCCCGCCGCCTATGGATGCGGACAGCTATCAGGGGGACGCCTATCTGGGCATCGACGCCGGTTCCACCACGACGAAACTGGTCCTGATTTCCCCCGACGGCGGGCTGCTTTACAGCTACTATGCTTCCAACGAGGGCAACCCGGTCTCCGTCGTGCTCGGACAGCTTCGCGAGATTTACCGCCGATTCGGCGACCGAATCGTCATCCGGGGCAGCGCCTCCACCGGCTATGGGGAGGATCTGGTTAAGAGCGCGTTCCACATCGACCGGGGGCTGGTGGAGACGGTGGCCCACTACCGCGCCGCCCGCCATTTCAACCCCGACGTGGATTTCATCATTGATATCGGCGGCCAGGATATGAAATGCTTCAAGATCCGGGGCGGCGCCATCGACAGCATCCTGCTCAACGAGGCCTGTTCTTCCGGCTGCGGGTCTTTCATCGAGACGTTTGCCAAAGCGCTCGGTTACGACATCGCCGCTTTTTCGAAGCTCGGCCTGATGGCGGAGCATCCGGTGGACCTGGGCTCCCGTTGTACGGTATTCATGAACTCCTCGGTCAAGCAGGCCCAGAAGGAAGGCGCCTCGGTGGAGGATATCTCGGCGGGTTTGTCCATGAGCATCGTCAAGAACGCCATCTACAAGGTCATCCGTGCCTCCAGCCCGGAGGAGCTGGGCCGCCATATCGTGGTCCAGGGCGGCACCTTCCTCAACGATGCCGTGCTCCGGAGCTTTGAGCTGGAGCTGGGGGCCGAGGTCATCCGTCCCACCATCGCGGGGATCATGGGCGCCTATGGCGCAGCCCTGTATGCCCGCGACCAAGCGGCGCAGGGGAAGATCGGGGGCGGACGTTCCTCCATCCTGACGCCCGAGGAGCTGGAGAGCTTCGAACATACTGCCAAGACTTCCCAGTGCGGCCTGTGCGGCAACCACTGCCTGCTGACCGTCAACCGTTTCGGTGGCGGGCGGAGCTATATTTCGGGCAACCGCTGTGAACGGCCTCTGGGCAAGGGCCGTCAGAAGGACATCCCCAATCTGGTCCGGTGGAAATACGAACGGCTGCGCCGCCTGCCGGGCGTGGACGACCGTTTTCCCGCCCGGCTGGGGCCCGACGGCAAACGCCTGAGGATCGGGATCCCGATGGTGCTCAATATGTATGAGAACCTGCCCTTCTGGCACACCTTCTTCACCCGCTTGGGGTTCGAGGTGGTGCTGTCGCCTGAATCCAGCCGGGAGCTGTACCAGGCCGGGCAGCATACCATCCCATCCGATACCGTCTGCTATCCGGCCAAGCTGGCCCACGGGCACATGGAACGCCTGCTGGATGAAGGGGTGGACGCGATCTTCTACCCCTGCCTTCCTTATAACTTCGACGAGAAAAAAGGCGACAACCACTACAACTGCCCGGTGGTCGCCTATTATCCCGAGCTGCTCGCGGCCAACATGGAACGGCTGGGGACGGCCCGGTACCTGAATCCCTATTTCGGGCTCCACCGGCCCCGGGATTTTGCCAAAAAGGCGGCGGAGTATTTCGGCCGGGAATTCGGCATCCCCGCCGCCGAAGTCAAAAAGGCGGCTGCGGCGGCTTACGAAGCCTATACCGACCACATGAACGCCGTGCGGGAAAAGGGCGGCGAAATGATTGAGATCGCGCGCAGGAGTGGGATGCCGGTCATCGTACTGTCAGGCCGGCCCTACCATATGGATCCCGAGATCAATCACGGTATCGATGCCTTGATCGCCTCGTTTGGCCTGGTGGTGGTCACCGAGGATGCGGTAGCCTGGCATACCGGGCGGCAGCCGGTAAACGTCCTCAACCAGTGGACCTATCACGGCCGTCTTTACAGCGCGGCGGCGTACGTCACCACACAGCCGGATATGCAGCTCGTGCAGCTGGTCTCCTTCGGCTGTGGAATCGACGCCATCACGACCGACGAGGTCCGCTCCATTCTGGAGGATAAGGATAAGCTCTACACCCAGCTCAAGATCGACGAAATCACCAATTTGGGCGCGGTCCGCATCCGCATCCGCAGTCTGATCGCGGCCATGGAGGCCAAGGCGGACGCCGCGGATAAGGAAGCGCACCCCGCCTGATGCGACCGCGGGAAAGGTTTTGATGCAATGGCTGAACTGGTTTACAACGAGCAGGGCCGCCTGCTCTTCACCGAGGAGATGAAGCGGGAGTATACCCTTCTGATGCCCCAGATGCTTCCGGTACATTTCACCATGCTCAAGCGTGTGTTCGAGCTCCAGGGGTACAAGGTGGATATGCTCACCACCAACCACCGGGGCATCGTGGACGAGGGGCTCAAGTATGTCCATAACGATACCTGCTACCCCGCGCTGCTGGTCATCGGCCAGTTGATCGACGCGGTCAAAAGCGGGAAATACGACCCCCATAAGGTCGGCCTCTTCATTACCCAGACGGGTGGCGGCTGCCGGGCGTCCAACTACATCCACCTGCTGCGCAAGGCGCTGAAACGGGCAGGGTATGGGTATGTGCCGGTGGTATCGGTCAACCTGTCGGGGCTGGAAAAGAACCCCGGGTTCTCCCTGGGCTTTGGCATGATCATCCAGATGGCCTACTCCATGATCTATGGCGACATCCTTGTCAATCTGGCCAACCAGTGCCGCCCCTATGAGATCGTGGAGGGGGAGACCGACCGCCGTATCGCCAAATGGGTGGAGCGGCTGGTGGCGGAGTTCCCGAAAAAGGGGGCGTTCCGGCGCCCCCACGTGGTTGAAAATTTCAACGCCATCGTAGACGACTTTGCGTCGATTCCGGTCCACCGCACGAAAAAACCCCGGGTGGGTGTCGTGGGGGAGATCTACATCAAATACGCGCCGCTCGGCAACAACAATCTCGAACAGTTCCTGTTTGACGAGGGGTGTGAGCCGGTGGTGCCCGGTATCATGGATTTTATCATCTTCAAATGCGACAACCGGGTGGAGGACCATTTGATCTATGGGGGCAAAACCGCCACCTATATCGGCGCGGGTTTTCTCAAGAAGTACTGTGAAGGCCTGCAGCGCGATATGATCGCGGCTATTGCCCGTCAGCCAGTCTTCCGAGTCCCCTGCACCTTTGCCCATCTCAAAAGCCTGGTGAAGGATTATCTGGGCTACGGCAACAAAATGGGGGAGGGCTGGCTCCTGACCGGCGAGATGCTGGAGCTGATTGATTCAGGCACCTCCAATATCGTCTGCACGCAGCCCTTCGGCTGCCTGCCCAATCATGTTGTGGGTAAAGGAATGGTGCGGCAGATCAAAAACCGTCTTCCGCAGGCCAACATCGTCTGTGTGGATTACGATCCGGGCGCTACCCGGATCAATCAGGAAAACCGGATCAAGCTGATGCTGGCCAATGCCAAGTTGGCGGACAAGGGGGCGGCGGTCGCGGAGGAAACGACGGTGGAGCCGGTTTCCGGAGAAACCGTAGAGGCGGCGCATCCCTGAAACCCGGAATGGCCTTTTCCCGCTTCAGCATGAGTGCCAAAGCCAGGGGAAAGGAAGACTGTTACGCATAAGAAAAACCGGCGGCCGGATATCCGGCCGCCGGTTCTCTTGTAGTGGGATGTCTTTCCTCCGGCGGTCAGTCCGCCCCTAGGATCTGCGGGTTTTCCACCGTTCCTGCAAAGAGTACCGCGCCGGTGGGTTTATCGAGGATCATGCACAGGAAGGGCCGGTCGGCAACCAGGATTTTGGGTTCCTCAATCACCGCCGCCGTCCCGCACACGGCTACGGCCGTGGCGGCAGCGGCCTTCGTCCCCGCTTCTCCCACCTGGAGCGCGGTCTTGTGGATCACATCGCCCAGGAAAAGCCCGTCGGCCATATCCGACAAATCCGCCTTCCTCTCGTCGAAGGCGTCAGTCATCCCCATGGCCTGCAGGGTCTTTTTGAGCGAACCGCCGTACTTCAGCGAAAACCGCGGCATCGTGACGCTGGTGGTTTCTTCCTTCATGCCGGACAGCCATCCGGACAGGGTGCCGGGCCGCAAATCCCGGACGAGGCCGTCGAGAGTCCCCTTCGGAACCGCCACCAGCATCGCCGTGCGCTCATCCAGATAATCGAGCAACGTCACCTGGGCGAGAGAATCCTCGATCCACGGCCGGTCGGCTTTCTGGGTCATCATCGGGATATCCACATCCCCGTCCGCGCCATGAAACACCCCGTCCCGTGTAAAGCCGAACGGAACCAGCCACTTGCCGTCAAACAGCACCGTGTTCATCAATAAGGCCAATGTGCCGTCCGGAACCTCATCAAGCAGCCGGGGGATCAACCCGTCGGTGTTGTCGCTGACCCAACGGTTGACATCCGGCACCAAACTGGTGTCAAAGGGATGAAGCGCCACCTTTGCCCCGTAGTACTCCCGGTTGAGGTCGAGAAAGCCCGGTTTTACGCAGGACGCAAAGCTTTCCCGCAGCCAGACGGCGTTGGCCAAATGGAAATACCCCTTCGTATTGCCGCTCATCAGGGACTGCAGCTCCCGGTTCCCCTGGCGAAGCGCCGGACGGTCTTCAGCCGCCAGCAGGGATAGGGTCTGCTCCAGGGTACTGCCCCGCATCCCCTCCGCAGCCATCCCCAGCGCCATATAAAGGCTCGCCGGAGAGAAGAAAACCCCATTTATCGCCTCCGGTTTTCCGTAGAGCTCCTGGAGCATCCGCACGGTGAACGTTTCGTATCCCGTCCGGTACGCCGCACCGAGCGTGTCCACCGGCGGCAACCCGCAGAGATGGCCTTCACCCCCGATCGCGGGAACGACGCGGTCGGGGGGCGGCTCAGTGACCGGATGTTCCTCCCCGGCTTCGCTTTCAGGGGCCGGGCTTTCGCTTTGCGTCGCCTCGCTCGGCCCGGTGCCGTATCCCTCCGGCGTGACCGGCTCCGGCACGGGCGCACCGCAGCCGGCCAAAAGCATCAGTGCCGCCGCGCAACCGGCAGCCACCAAGCGATGGATCCACTCCTTCATTCGATATTCCCTCCCGCATAACATGATTGATCGATCATTTTCCGTGGCTTTTCTGTTTATAAAGTGCCCGTTTCGTCCGGATATGTTGCACCGGCGTATCCGCATTCGCGCAAATTCGCTTGACATATTTATTCAATTTATCTATAATGATTTTATAAATTATGACATTTTTTGAGTTTTTTGCCCCGGTATAAATACAATATTAATTGTAATGTTGTATGTTTATATACTGTTTTGTGATTTTATCGAAAACTTCTGTAGAGGCATACGATAGAGAGGAGAGGTATACAATGAAACAGATTCGAGCCCTGCCGCGTGTTCTGTCCGTCCTGCTGTCCGGTGTATTGGCGGTCAGCGTCCTTCTCAGCACTTCTTCGGCGGCGGAAGCCCCACTATCTACCCGGCCGCTGCTTGAGAGCGTCTCGCCTTCCAGTCCGGAGACGGTTCGCAGGCAAAGTACAGCAGGAGAGCTCTCTCTGGAGGAGCTGGCGGTCAGAGAACTGCCGGCAGAAGAGATTCCAGAAGTCCTCGCTGGTGAAATCCCTGCGGGAAAAGAGCATGTCGTCCGGCTACGAGAGCAGGAAAACGATTTAAACACGGTGATTTTCCAGAACAAAGACGGTTCGAAAACCATGTACAGCTTTGCTCAGCCGGTGAAATACACCGATGAAAGCGGAACAGTCCGGGATAAGAAGACCACGCTATCCACCGATATCCGAAAAGCCGCTTATCGGGAGGATTACGCGTTCGTCAGTGACCAGAACGACGTGAAAACCTACTTTCCTGAGACGCTGGATCGAGACACCGGTGTCTTGCTGGAAAGCGGGGACATCGCCATCGAATGCCGCCCGCTTTTCAGCCGGGGCCGGAATTTTGAGGATCCCGCGATCCAGGTGCGGCGCCGCGCAGGAGATGTCGTTTTTCCGGAAGCCCTGCCGGTGGCCGAATGGGATGCCGAAGAAGCATCCGCTGTCAGATCCGTCGTTGCCCTGGGGGAACAAACAAAGGATTGCGTGGATTTCAAGGGTGTCTTCGATGACGCTGTAACCCTGCGCTACGCCGCCACCCTCAACGGGTTTAAGGAAGAGATCCTGCTCGAACGGTATACCGGCGTCAACACCTTCGCCTTCGAACTGGATACCCATGGACTCCGTCTGGAACTGGATGGGGCGGGCTGCCTCCTGACCGACCCGGATACCGGCGAGGCGGTGGGGACGGTCGGCGCCTTGGTCGTGTATGACGCCTCCGGCGGTGCGGCGCCAGGGCCTCTTGAATACCGGCATACCTATGAAGTGGAGACGGTCACGCCCAATCAGCGCTATATCCTGACCGCCGTGGTGGACGAAGCCTTTCTGCTCGATGAGGACACCGTATACCCCGTCACCATCGATCCATCCGTCGAGGTCCAGTCCTATCGGGGAGAGATGATCAAAAACATCGAGGATGTGCCCCTCTACAACGGCCGGGCAAACCATACCCACGGCTCCAACGCGTACAACGTCATCGGCAGAATGGATTATTGGAGCGGCGTCTATCACGGGACCGGCCGAACCTTGGTCCGCTTTCCGGGCCTGATTAGCAATTTTGCGTACCAGTGCCTGGACCCGGACGATATCACCGCCGTCCGCTACGTCATGCGTGAAAACTCCGGCAAATCCGGGACCTCGCAGATCGACGCCTATTTCTTCAAGGAATACTGGTCGGAGGGGGCCGCGACCTACTGTAACGTCAACTGGAACAATTACGACAGCCTGCTTTGCACCGCCTCCATCACCGGCCCCTCCGGGAGCTGGGCCTCTTTCGACATCACCGCCGCCGCCAAGGCGTGGCTGGCCGAAAGCCGCGACTGGCGGACGGGCATCCTGCTCAAAAACCGAAATGAAAGCACCACCTCCGCCTACCGCAGCTTCGCCTCCACCGAGTTCGGCAGTACCCTTCCCTACGTGGTTATCGAATATACCCGCCGGTTCTATGCATCGGTTGAAAACTATTACGACGGGGGCTACGCTGCCCGCTACGCCGGCTCCGGCAGCAATTCCCCGGCCAACGTCATCGCCGCCAACATGAACTGGGTCGCCGGCATTTATAACCAGGTGTTCAATCTTAGCCTGATCTACAACGCGTACCCCAGCCCCTATACGTCACTCGCCGATTTGTGCGATAAAGCCAGCTTCGACGATTTGTGCCCGCATGGAACTCACGCCAGACCGTCCGATGTGCTGAACGCCTTTATCCGGGACCATCCCGGCGACGAAACGGAAATCCGTATTTTATGGTCCGGCCATCGATTGACCAGTAACCGCAGCTATACTTCCTACAACCATTACAGTATATTTATTCACGATCTGCCTGACCTCGATATCCGTACGGAGGACGAACGGTATACCTTGCTGCATGAAACGGCCCACCAGTTCGGCGCGCCCGACCATTATTGTTATGATCCAAGCCAAGAAGATTCCTGCGGTAACGATCTGTGCCCGAGCCACCACGAAGAACAGGGACTGACGGAAAACTGCGTCATGGGTAAGTACATCGGCAACATCTCCTCCTGGGATCCCGACGACATCTTCTGCGACTACTGCAAGTCCGTGATCGTCGCCCACCTGGGTATCCACCACTGACCCGAAAGGAGCGCCCCTATGAAACCGGTCGGACGGCCGCTGGCCGCGGCCTCGCTCGCCCTGCTGCTCTCGGCCTGCGCTCCCCACGCCGCTCCGTCCTCCGGCCCCTCCGGTTCGGGGGAATCCGCCGCGGCCTCCGAAGCCCCCGTTTCCCCGGATCCCACGCCTTCGCCCGATATCCGTGACTCGTCCGCCCCTCCGGCTCCGTCGTTCCCTGGCCCCTCTTCCATCCCCTCCGCCAATCCGTCAGCCGTCTCCTCCAAAGTAACCTATCCCACCACTCACCCCTTACCCCCCCTCTACTACGCCGAAAGCGTCGAGGCGCTGGTGGAGTGGATCAACACCGCGCGGGAAGACGACCCGCGCCGCCATTTTCTCGACATCGCCCGGCAATATGAGGCGCTCCCGGTCGTGCGCAGCCAAGCCGCGGACTGTGTCCTCAAGGACATCACGGTCTACCCCGATCACGAGTATATGTTTTACCAGTTCGAGCAGGGGAAAAATGAGTTTTATATTCACATAGATTTGGCGTATCCGGGGGATCCTCAGCGCGCCTTGGCGGAACAGGTATCCGCCGCCAACGACGCCTATGAAAAATACAAGCTCCCCCCGCTTCGGGAGGAGACCGTGACCTTCCAGGGGGAACCCAAAACCATATACACCGCCGACACAGCCGGCTACGATTACCAGATCCCCCGTGGCGGCGCCATATTCGAGTACGGCGGCGCCGTGGTTAAATTTGAATTGTCCGGGAGGTTCCTTGTCCAAAAAGCCAAATGGGAACACCGCTACCTCGACCAGTTCGTCTTTTCCACCGTCCCCTTGGCATAGCCCGCCAACCGGTCAAGAATGCCCGGAAGGAGCGACCCTATCACACAAACAAAGGCGCCGGGGGATTCCCCCGGCGCCTTGCCGCAAGCCATATTATACGGAGGCCCATCCATACAAGCCTGTTTCCGTCTCGTTACATCTGCTCGACGAGCGCTTTGGTATCCCGCGCGATGACGAGCTCCTCATTGGTCGGGATGACGAAGCCGCGCACGGTGGAATCCGGCGTCGTGATCTCCCGCTCCACGCCATGCACCAAATTTTTTTCCTCGTCCACCTGCACTCCCAGGTACTCGAGATTATGCAGCAGTTCGCTGCGCAGATGCTCCTGGTTTTCTCCGATACCGGCCGTGAACACGATGGCGTCCAGCCCGCCCAGCGCCGCGATGAACCCGCCGATATATTTGGTGATCTGATAGGTGCGCATATTCCAGGCGAGCTTTGCCCGTTCATTCCCTTGCTCCACGGCCGCGGCAACGTCCCGATCGTCGCTGGAGATGCCGGATATGCCCAGCATACCCGATTTTTTATTGAGCAGCTCATCCATCTGGGATGGGCTGAGATGTTCCTTTTCCATCAGGAAGGTGACGGCGGAGGGATCCACCGCACCCGAACGGGTCCCCATCATAAAGCCATCCAGCGGGGTCAGGCCCATGGTGGTATCGATGACCCGGCCGTCCTTGACGGCGGCCAGGGAGGAGCCGTTGCCGAGATGGCAGGTGATGATCCGGGAAGGCTCACCCGTCTTTTTGCCCAGCAGCTCGAGGCAGCGGGCGGTGACATACCGATGGGAGGTTCCATGGAAACCATAGCGGCGGATCCCGTATTTTTCATAGTATTCGTAGGGCAGCCCCCATAGATAGGCGATGGGAGGCATGGTCTGATGGAACGCCGTGTCGAACACCACCACCTGCGGCACGTCCGGGCCGAATGCCGCGATGGCGGCATTGATGCCCTGCACGTGAGCCTTGTTGTGGAGCGGGGCGAGCGCCGCGTAACCGGCGATATCCTCGATCACCTGGGGAGTCACCAAGACGGAGCGATCGAACTTGGAGCCGCCCTGGACGATGCGGTGACCGATCGCTGAAACCTCGGACAGGCTGTCGACAACCTTGCCCTCTCCTTCGGTCAGGGCGTTTTTGACCTGTTCAAACGCCGCCGTATGATCCGGCATGGACACCTCGCGCACCACGGTACGGCCGTCCTGGGTCTTGTGGGTGAATTTCCCGTCGATGCCGATGCGCTCACAGTTTCCTTTGGCAACCATCATTTCCCCGTCCATATCGATGAGCTGATACTTCAGGGACGAGCTGCCTGCGTTGATGACTAAGATTTTCATGTTCCGGCCGAACCTCCACCATATATTGATTTTCCTTTACAAACAACGTATACTATGATAGTACAGAAACGTTGGATTTTCAAGGGTTTTCCTCCGTTTTTTGATGTCGGGAGGGTTATTTTCATGAAAATAGCGGGTATTGTCGCGGAATACAATCCATTTCACAGCGGCCACGCTTATCAGATTGACCGTACACGCAGCGAGGACGGCGGCGGAGCCACCCATATCGCCGCCGTGATGAGCGGCTCCTTTGTCCAGCGGGGGGAGCCCGCCCTGCTTCCCAAATCCGACCGGGTCCGGGCCGCGCTCGCGGGAGGGGTGGATTTGGTACTGGAACTGCCCCTTCCCTGGGCGCTTTCGTCCGCGGAGCACTTTGCCTTCGGCGCGGTTTCGCTCCTCGACGCCCTCGGCTGCGTCGGCATCCTCAGCTTCGGCAGTGAATGCGGGGATCTCGACGCCCTCACACGGGTGGCGGACACGCTGGATTCCCCCCGGTTTTCCTCTCTTCTGCGGTATCATCTCGATATGGGTATCGCTTTTCCGGAGGCCCGGCAGCGGGCCGTCCGCGAAATTGCCGGAGAGAAAACCGCGGCACTGCTCGAAAGCCCCAACAACACCCTCGGGATCGAATACATCAAAGCCCTGCGCGCTCTCCGCTCTCCTATGATCCCTTATACCGTTGCCCGGTTCGGGGCCGGGCATGCGGACGTGGACCGCCCGCTCGGCAACATCGCCTCGGCGACTTATCTGCGCACCCTGCTGCGGGCCGACCGCCTGTTGGAGGCGCTGCCCTACATACCCGCCGGGCCCGCCAGATTCCTCTCCGACGCTACGCAGGCCGGCCGCGCCCCGTCGAAGGAGGAACGGCTGGACCGTGCGGTTCTTGCCCGGCTGAGGATGCTGACGCCGGAGGATGCCGCCCGGCTTCCCGATCTCTCCGAGGGGATCGAGAACCGGCTCCTGGCAGCCGTCAGGGAGGCCGCCAGCCTGCCCGGCCTGATGGAAACAATCAAAACCCGCCGCTATCCCATGACGCGGGTCCGGCGGCTGATCTGGTCGGCGTTCCTCGGCGTTCCCGCGGGGCTGTCCGCCGCGCGTCCGCCCTATATCCGGGTGCTCGGCGCCAATCAGAAGGGCCTGGAAATTTTGGCCGCGTCTAAAAAAGCAGCTCTCCCATTGATCTCCCGTGCTTCTCAGGCCGCGAGGCTGCCGGGGGATGGGGCGGCAGTCTGGACCCTCGAGTGCCGGGCTACCGATCTGTTCGCCTTGTCTCTGCCTGTTCCGCCCCCCTGCGGACAGGACTGTACCGAGGGTTTTATCCGTCCGGAATAGGGACAGTTTGGGTATGGTTTCCACCTAAGCCGGGGGATTTCCGAGACACCATTTCCCATGGAATGGTACGCCGCGAAGGAGGGCAGCTTTTCCATCGGCTGCCCGGCATCCAGCCCCCGGTTATCCCGCTAAACAGGCAACCCTCTGCCCGCCCGATTGACTTTGGGCATTTTTGTGCAGCGGATCGGCTGTGAAACGGCGCACCGGTGCGCAAATATGCCAAATCCGAGATCTTTCGGGCCGTCCGCTCTGGTAATCCGAGGCAAAACGTGGTATACTAATGAGGAAGTTCATAGGTTGTTTACAGCGGACCGGCACTCTGCCGCAAACGGCGTATGTGTGGAACTATGACCGGAAACGGAGGGAAAGCGGTGTATCATGTAGAGGACGCCGTCCTGTACGGCTCGGACGGGATTTGTCGGATTTCCGAAATCGTGACCAGGGATTTTGGTGGGGCCCCGGTGGAATACTATGTACTCAAGCCCATCCGCCAGGAGGCATCGACCATTTATGTGCCGGTGAACAATGAGGCGCTGGTGCATAAAATGCGCCATGTGTTGCCGGAAGAAGAGATCCTGGCTTTGATCGAGGGCATGCCGGACGAACAGGCGCATTGGATTGAAAACGACGAGGAACGAAAAACGGCATACCGGGAGACTCTGTCTACGGGCGACCGTCCCGGGTTGATCCGGATGATCAAATCCCTGTATCTGCGCCAAAAGGAGATGAAGGGGAACGGCAAGCACCTACGCGCCGCGGATGAGCGATTCTTCAAAGAGGCGGAACGGATGCTTTACGATGAGTTCGCCCTGGTGCTGGGGATGGAACCCGAAGAGGTGCTGCCGTTTATCCTTGAGCGGATACAGGACGAGGGGCAGGCCTCCTGAAAAGGGGACGGCGGGATACTGAAATTCAAATGCAGGAGGTAGAATGTCATGTCAAAGTACCCGCAATTTTCCGTATCTTTCAGCATAGGCCCTACAAACAAAGAACGACTTGAGGCTTTTGAAATATACCGTAGAGCTTTTAAAGCAAAGAAAGTTTCAGAAAGCACACCACCAGACTGTGATGATATCCACATTATGATGGACATATATGGCACTGAAATTTTGATTGGTCCGGGTAATGTAGCCGGAACTGGATTTGAGAATACCTTATGCTGTGAAATCCGTTTTGATAAAGAGGATGATTTTCATCAAGCGTATGATGAAATAAGCAAGGATGCTCAACGCCATTGGGTTGAAGGTCCGTATCCATGGGCAACACTGTTAGGCCTTGTAGTTGATAAGTTCGGTATCGGCTGGGCTCTTTATTATAACGAATAAAGATTCCCGCAAAATTGGAGAAAAAAGGCAGACAGGCGGAAGTTTCCGCCTGTCTGCCTTTCACTTTATGCCCGGTTCCCCTCTTGTTTTTAAACGTCCTTGCCAAGCAGGAGAGAATCCCCGGCGCCTGTTCTATGTAATGTAATTTCCTCTGGATTCAAGACGGATCGGTCTCGAGCTGCGAGGTGCAATGCGGGCAGCGCGTCGCCTGGATATCGATTTGGGTGCGGCAGAACGGGCAGGTCTTGGTCGTGGGCGCAGCCGGGGTCTCTTTGCGGCGGCCGAGGCTTTCGAGCTTATGGATGCCCTTGACGATCAGGAACACGAGGAACGCCATAATCAGGAAATTAATGACCGCCGTGATAAAAGCACCGTACTGAATGGTGGCGCCGTTGATACGAAGTACGTAATCATCGAAGTTGGCGCCCCCGAGGAGCCCGATAATGGGAGAGAGGATGTTCTGAGTCAGCGAGGTGACAAGGCTGGAAAAGGCGCCGCCGATCAGGACGCCGACCGCGAGGTCCAGCACGTTGCCGCGAAGGGCGAAAGCTTTGAATTCCTGCAGAAATTTTTTCATGAAACCTTCCTCCATCTTGATCGTCATTGCATTTTTTATTATACCGTAGGAGGATGCGGAATGCAATCCCTCCCGGCCTGCCCACGATATGATAGGAAAATTGGGGCTGCGGCCGGCCGTTCACCTCAAACCGGTTCCGATAAAGGGGACGCGCCGGAAGTCCTCGGGATGCCGGCGGATGAGAAAATCGATATACGAGTCGATTATACGGGCCGTCAAAATATAGCCGCTGGCGTTCAGATGGTCGTACAGATAAAAGCGGCGGCGGAAGGCCTCATCGTATACCGGGGCATAGCGATACAGATCGATGACATAGGCATAATCAAAACATTCCGCCAGGCTGCCGAGCAGGGCCGCGTGAGCCTTTCGGAACCCGTCCTTGGCATCCTCCGCCCGCGGCATGGTGACAAAGAAAAATCGGGCCTCGGGCTGGATCTCCTTTAGACGGCTGACGATCCCCGCGTAATAACCGGCAAAGGTGGGCTTGTTGCGCCGATAATCGCCGATGTCGACATCCGATACCGACCCGACCTCCTGGCCCTGGTTGATCACGTCATTGACACCGAGTGCCAGGACATACGCCTGACAGGCCTTGCCGGGGTTCCACCAATCCTGCTCATCGGCAAATCCCTCCATATACCATTTCGCCGTCATGCCGCCGCAGGAAAAGTTATAGGCCTGTAGCCCGTGCCGGCGTGCGATATACTGTCCCCACGAATACTCGTAAAAGTCGTGATATCCGGCCTTGCCATCCTTGTCCCTCGACTCGAACTCCCCAGAAGACAGGCTGTCCCCGATAAACCCGATGGTACGGAATATCGCGGTATTGCTGTATCCGTCGGCGAGCCGGTCCAGCGGCTGCTCCCCCTCTGCCAACATCGCCTGCATCCAATCCACGGCACAATTCCCCTCTCGATTCGATTCCCCGCCGTCCCGGACTCGCATTGAACCGGAGAAGACAAGGCTGTGAAATATAATATACGTGTGGTTGGAAGCGCGCCGCGGCCTCCATTGTGAAGGGCTGAGGCGGCAGGAATGGAGAACTCAAGCCGGACAACCCACATATACTACCGTATAGATCTTTTAAGAAAGCTGGTAAGCACATGAAGAGAATGCACGATTCCCGGGATACCGACGGCATCTGCCGTCCCTGCTGTTGTCCCTGTCCATCTGGGGGCTGTATCGGTCCCACCGGCCCGACCGGAGCGCCTGGCCCGACCGGAGCGCCTGGCGCAACCGGCCAGACGGGTATGACTGGGGTGACCGGGCCCACGGGTGCAACGGGTTCCACCGGAGCGACAGGCGCTGCCGGCGTCACTGGTCCCACTGGCCCGACCGGAGCTACTGCCCCGTCAATATATGCACAACAAGGAAAATGCCGTAACCATGCGGCTTTCAGCACATTAAAGACAATTAAACAACCCCTATAATTACACCTAAAACGCCGTAGCAAGGTTGGACAAGCCTTGATATGGCGTTTTTAAGTGAGTAGGATATGTCGCCGCAGCTTGAAAAGAGTTGCGGTTTTTTTATGCCCGAAAACAGGCGGTAACGTGGAACGTTAGGCGCGAAAAAGCCCTTGCAATACAAGGCTTTTCAGACACAAAAACGGCAAAGGCATACTGCAATACCAAAACCGCCGAAAACGGCTTTCTAATATTCCACGCAGACCAAGAGAGGAAGTGATGAAACATGGCAGTTTTCAGAGTGGAACGCAATACGGGATATACCGTTATGAGCAACCACCACTTGCGCAATAAGGAACTCACCTTAAAGGCAAAAGGCTTGCTTTCGCAAATGCTGTCTTTGCCCGAAGATTGGGATTATACCCTTGCGGGCTTATCTCACATCAACCGGGAGAAGATCGACGCAATCCGCGAAGCGGTCAAAGAACTTGAAAAAGCCGGATATATCGTGCGCAGCCGGGAACGCGACGAGAAAGGACGTTTGCGCGGTGCGGATTATGTCATATACGAGCAGCCGCAGCCCAAAGAGCCGGAAGCAGCTACCAGCGGCGAACAGCCGCCTACATCGGATTTACCTACATTGGAAAATCCAACATTGGATAATCCAACGTTGGAAAAACCTACGTTGGAAAAACCTACGTTGGAAAATCCAACGCAATTAAATAAAGATATATCAAGTAAAGAACAATCAATTACTGATTTATCAAGTACCCATTCCATTCCTTTCCATTCCCTAAATCCCTTGCCTTATGAGCAGGACGAAGCGGCTACGCCGCCGGAAAGGAAAAGAACGGAAGCGAAAACAAACAGTGCAATAGAGATTTATCGGGAAATCATCAAAGAAAACATCGACTATGACATTCTCATTCAAGACCCCAAAATGGATAAAGACCGTTTGGACGAGATTGTAGAAATCATGCTGGAAACCGTCTGCACAGCCCGAAAGACAATCCGTATCGCCGGGGACGACTACCCCGCCGAACTTGTCAAATCAAAGTTTATGAAGCTGAACAGCAGCCACGTTGAGTTTGTTTTGGACTGCATGAGGGAGAACACAACCAAAATCCGCAACATCAAGCAGTATCTAAAAGCGGTGCTGTTCAACGCGCCGAGTACCATTGACAGCTACTATACCGCCCTTG
>CAKUFK010000015.1 GCA_934647945.1 uncultured Eubacteriales bacterium
GGGTATATCAAACGGTATCTCGTCGGCAATGCTAACAGGCTCATTATCGCCGATTTTCTCATAAGGCAAATTATCGGACGTTAAGTAAAGATAAACGATAGCCCACAAATTAAACGGTAGCCATAAAAACAAACGATAGCCCTCTGCCATCCGGTGTCTTTGCGGACTGGATTGGCGGTGAGCTATCGTTCTACTGAGGAGCAGCAAACATATCAAAAGCCCGAATGCCCTTGAAATCAGAGCTTTTAGGCAAAAAGAAAGCACCGCAATCCTGATACCCATTGTATCAAAATTGCGGTGCTTCTTTGGCGGAAGCGGTGGGATTCGAACCCACGAGCCCGTGAGGGCTACCTGATTTCGAGTCAGGCCCGTTATGACCACTTCGATACGCTTCCCTTTATGTCAACTCCGGTTCCCCGGAGTCAGACGCATATTCGGTTTTGTTAGAATCCCCGCTAAAGCAGGGTGCCGCTGTGGACCAGCCGTAACCAACGAAGCCACACGGATACCGGCTGCAGGCCGTTACGGCGCCCCCTTATTATAGGAGACTCCCGCCGGTTTGTCAACTGCGATTTGGCTAAAAGACACCGGGATTCAAATCAGCCGCCCCTTTGTCCTGAGGGACGGGAACCCCCATTGCCGAAGCACCTCATACACCCCGACAGCCACCGTGTTCGAGAGATTGAGAGACCGGGCCGCTTCATCGTCGAGCATGGGGAGACGGACACACCGCTCCCGGTTCTGCCGGAGCAGCGCCTCCGGCAGGCCGGCCGTTTCTTTGCCGAAAACCAGATACGCCCCATCCGGATAAACCATTTCCGAATAAACGGTCCCGCCTTTGGTGGTAAAATAAAAGAAAGGGCCCGTATTTTTGGCAAAAAAATCCGCACGATTTTCGTAGGTCGTGATATCGAGGAGATGCCAGTAATCCAGCCCCGCCCTCTTAAGCTGCCGGTCATCGATGGAAAACCCGAGCGGCCCCACTAGATGCAGATGACAGCCGGTCGCCGCACAGGTACGGCTGATATTACCCGTATTCTGGGGGATTTCAGGCTCGATTAATACAACATGCAGCGTCGGCATCGCGGGCCCTCCTTTATACCCGGCTGCACAGCAGCCGCAGGCTTCCTTTGACCGGCACGGCCATCCCCGCCGGCAGAAATATGCTCGTACCCTTGCCGATCGGCAGCTCACCGTCCTCCCACAGCAGCGCCCCCTCCCCTTCCAGGCACAGCAGCGCCGTAAAGCTTTCGGAACAGCCCACCCGCATCTGCCCCTCCACAGTAAGCAGCTCAGCGGTAAACAGGCCGCAGGATGCCAGGGGCCGCACCGATCCGCCCGGCACGGGCGATACCCGCCCCACCGCTCCATACGGAATCTGGGGCGGCACCGTGACTGTGACATCCACCGCCTTATCCACATGGAGGGCACGGGGCTTGCCGTCGGGGCCGAGGCGCCCGTAATCGGACACGCGGTAGGTGGTGTTCGAGTTCTGCTGCACCTCGGCGATGAGGATCCCCGCCCCGATGGCGTGGAGCGTCCCTGCCGGGATGAAAAACACATCTCCCGGATGGACCGGCACCTGATTGCAGATTTCAGGCAGGGAATCCTCCTCGATGTGCCGGCGGAACTCCCCTTTGGTCAACCCGCAGTTGACCCCATAGATCAGCCGGGCTCCCGGCTCGCAATCGACGACGTACCACATCTCGGTCTTGCCGTATTCCCCTTCCACCCGGGCGGCATAGGCGTCGTCCGGATGCACCTGGACCGACAACCGGTCTTTGGCATCGATCAGCTTGATGAGCAGGGGGAAATAGGGGAAGCCGGCAGCCCGGCGGCCGAGGGCGCCAGGCCCCCATTCCGCGAGGGCTTCCGTCAAGGTGCGGCCAGCCAGCGGGCCGTTTCCCACTACCGAAGGCCCGTCTTTATGACAGGAGAGGACCCATGCTTCTGCCGCGGTCGGGCCCTTGGCGGGAAACCCGAAATCCGTCAGCAGGCGCGTGCCTCCCCACAGGTATTCTTTTAAGCATGGGGTCAGGAACAGTGGATACCAGTCCATCCGCCATCCGCCTTTCACAAAAATTCGACAACCGATCCCTTCCATTTTACTCCATTCCCGCCTGTCTGGCAATGGCTGGAACCGGTTTTTCTCCATTCCGTCTATAAGCGTCTCTTATTGCAGCTAAAAATCGCACGTTTTTTGTGCATAGTTTATAATCAAATCTCCTTTTCGTGGCAAATCAGGAAATGTTTTTAGACGATATAGAGAACTATTGCGGTTTTGCCCTACATTGTATATAATAGTAACAGGATCGGCCGCTTTCCGTGACGGCCCGACGGTCCGAGAGAAAGGAAATGCGATATGGCAAAAACATATACCCCATCCACCGTCCACCCGTCTGCCGAGAAGGAACTGCGGGACGCTCTGACGGCCAAACTGCTCCACAATTTTTCCGTCCAGCCCGAAAGCGCGACCAACGAGCATTTTTACAACGCCCTGGTCCTGGTCCTGCGGGACCGGATGCGCGGCCAGCGGGTGGAGACCATCCGGGAGGCCCATGAACAGCAGAGCAAGCAGGTGTATTACCTGTGCATGGAATTTTTGATGGGCCGGTCTTTGAAAAACACCCTGTATAACCTCAACCTGACCGAGGATGCCCGCCGGGTGCTCGACGGCTTCGGGGTCAAGCTCGATTCCCTGTATGAGCTGGAACCCGACGCGGGCCTTGGAAACGGCGGGCTGGGCCGCCTGGCCGCCTGTTTTCTGGACGGACTGGCCACGGCGGGTATTCCCGCAATCGGCTATTCCCTCTTGTACGAATACGGCATCTTCCGGCAGAAGCTGGTGGACGGCTGGCAGACCGAGCTGCCCGACTTCTGGCTGCCCGGCGGCCGCAGCTGGCTGCTGCCCCGGCCCGAGCTGACCAAGGAAGTCCGCTTCGACGGGCACATCGACGAATGGTGGGACGCGGGCGGTTTCCACCACGTGGAGCATCGGGACGCCACCGTGGTGGTCGCCCAGGCCTACGACATGATGGTCGCGGGCAAAGACGGCCGGGGAGTGTCCACCCTGCGGCTGTGGAAATCCACCGCCCCGGGGATGGATATGTCCCTGTTTAACCAAGGGGAATATATGCGGGCCATGGAACAGAAGGCCATGGCCGAGGTCATCACCCAGGTGCTCTATCCCGCGGACAACCACCGCGAGGGCAAGAGCCTGCGGCTGTCCCAGCAGTATTTCCTGGTATCCGCCTCGGTACAGGATATCGTCCGGCGCCATCTCGACGCCTATGGCACCCTGGACAACCTGCCCGATATGGCGGCCGTCCACATCAACGACACCCACCCCACCCTGGCCATTCCCGAGCTGATGCGCATCCTGCTCGACGAGTGCGGCTACAGCTGGGACGCCGCCTGGGATATCGTGACCCGCACCGTCGCCTACACCAACCACACCGTCATGGCCGAGGCACTCGAGTGCTGGCCGGAGGATCTTTTCCGCCAGCGTCTGCCGCGGATTTACCAGATCGTACGGGAAATCAACGACCGGTTCAGCGGCCGGATGATGGAGGAAACGGGAGGGGACGCCGAAAAGGTCAGCCGGATGGCCGTCATCAGCTTCGGGCTGATCAAAATGGCCAACCTGTGCGTTGCGGCGGCTCACTCGGTCAACGGCGTGTCCCGTCTGCACAGCGATATCCTGAAAAACGACGTGTTCCACGACGCCTATACCGTCATGCCGGGCAAGTTCACCAACGTGACAAATGGCATTGCCCACCGCCGATGGCTCTGCCAGTCCAATCCCGGCCTGACCGCGTTTATCCGGGAGCGGATCGGGGACGGCTTCGTCCTGCACGCGGAAGAGCTGGAAAAGCTGAAGCCCTATGCATCCGACAAGGCCTCCCTAGACGGGTTCATGGCGATCAAGCGGCAGAATAAGGAACGCCTCGCCGACTACATCCGGCGGGCAAACGGCGTCGTGATCGATCCGGAGTCCCTGTTCGACATCCAGGTCAAGCGGCTGCACGAGTACAAACGCCAGCACTTGAATGCCCTGCACATCCTCCATACCTATCTCACCCTTAAGGACAACCCGAACATGGCCTTCACCCCCCGCACCTATATCTTCGGCGCGAAATCCGCCCCGGGGTATTATCTGGCTAAGGAAATCATCCGGTTCATCTGCAACCTGGCCCGGGAAATCGACGCCGACCCGGCGGTCCGGGATAAGCTGAAGGTCGTGTACCTGGAGGACTACCGGGTGACCCTCGCGGAGCTGCTGATGCCGGCCGCGGATATCAGCGAGCAGATCTCGCTCGCCGGCACCGAAGCGAGCGGCACCGGCAATATGAAGCTGATGATGAACGGCGCCGTGACCCTCGGCACTCTGGACGGCGCCAATGTCGAGATCTGCGAACAGGTGGGCCGGGACAACATCTTCCTGTTCGGCATGACCGCCGGGGAGGTGGAGGCACTGAAACAGCAGGGCTACCGCCCCCGGGATCTCTACAACGCCAACCCCCATATCCATCGGGCGGTGGACGCAATGTTTGCCGGCTTCGGCGGGCGGACCTACGGCGAAATCGCCGGGTCCCTGACCGGCAACGATCCGTATATGGTGCTCGCGGATTTCGAGGATTACTGCCGTGCGCAGCGCCTCTCCGGGGAAGTCTACCGCGACCGGGACAAATGGGCCGCCATGGCGTTGACGAACACCGCCTGCAGCGGCGTCTTCGCCTCCGACCGCGCCATTGCGGAATACGCGGACAGCATCTGGCATGCCCGGCCCCTGCACGATTGACCCTGCCGTTTTTTCCGGAACGCCCCCTGCCATTTGACATGGCAGGGGGCGTTCCCTGTTTCCCCGCCGTCTAGGTGCCGCGATTCGAGCGCTTCATCTTCGCCTTGCCAAAGGTACAAGAGGATGGCCGCTGCCAACAACCGGCAGCCCGCCGGTATCCCCATCCACAACACCCGTTTCGTCCGCTTTGTCATGCCGTCAGCACTCACTATCTGTGTAAAGGGTTCCCGTTCCTCTGCTTTTCAGTATAACAGAATCCTGTCCCAGAGTAACCCCCGGGATCATGGCCCGGATGTCCGAGGCCACGAGCCGGCCCGAAACCGGGACGTTTTGACAAAGAGGAAACCCACGGGCAGGCGGAGCAAGGCCGTGTATCTTAAGAAATCGGGAACTTTTCGGGGAAATCGCGTACACACATTGACAGGTTCCGCCCCTATATTGTACAATAAGCGGGAAAATCCAGGGCCGGGACTTAAGGCCGGCCTTCTGCGGTATACTATGGGCGGATGGGCCCGATCAAAATGGCAGGATGGTGTTGGCATGGCGGTCAAAAGATCGAAAAAAAGCCGGAGGCGGCGGAAAATACTGGTGGGGGTGTTGTCGGTCGGGCTCTGCTTGGGTCTGGTGCTGGTCACGGTCGGGATCGTTACGGTCCTCCGCCGCGCCCCCGGTCCCGGGCCCGCCGGTTCGGCGGACGAATCGGCGCCCGGCACGGTATCGGCCGCTCCCACTGAGCCTCCCGGGCCGGTACCGGTGGCTACGGCCACCGTCGGCAGCTCGGGGGATATCCTGATCCATAAGCCGGTTCTTCAGGCGGCCAGGCAAAAGGACAATACCTACGATTTCACTTCCATGTTTGCCCTGGTCTCTCCCTATGTCAAAAAGATGGACTACTCCGCGATCAATGTGGAGCTGGCCGTCTCCCGTTCCGGATTCGATACGCCCGAGATGCAGTTCCGTATTCCGCCTTCCCTGATCACGGCTGTTTCGGGCGCGGGTTACCGCCTCGGCCTGCTCGCCAACAACCACGCCGGGGATGCGGGCTCACAGGGGTATATCACCACTAGGGAAGTCCTCACCGAAAACGGTATGGATTTCATCGGGACCCGTGGGGCCGTGGCGGATAAACGGTATCTGGTCAAGGATGTCGGCGGCATCAAGATCGGGTTGGTGAACTACACCTACGGCCAGGACACCTCGTCAAACTCCCTGATCAACCGATTCAGCGATTCCAATCTGGAACTGTTTTATACCGATATGCAGCGCCAGATCGCCGACATGAAGGCGGACGGCGCCGAGGCCATCGTGCTGTATATCCATTGGGGCTATGAATATTTCCTGACCCCCAACCGGAACCAGACGGCTGTCGCTGAAAAAATGTGTGAATTGGGGGTCGATGTCATCATCGGCGGCCATCCCCATAAAATTCAGCCGCTCGAGCTGATTACGGCGGACAATGGCAACCAGGCGGTCTGCCTCTATTCGATGGGGAATTTCCTGTCCAACCAAGTGATCGAGTCGATGTACGGCGGCAACCGCTCCAACAGCCGCAACTTCCAGGACCATGTCAGCTGTCCCATCCCGGATGTTTCCAACCGCTACAACGACGACAAATGGGACCAGCATGTCAAGGACTGCAACGACAACGGTCACACCGAGGACGGGCTGCTGTTCCAGACTACCTTTACCAAATACAGCGACGGGGTGGTAAGGCTCACCGGTGTGGATGTGCTGCCGACCTGGTGCTACCGCTATAAGGATTCCGCCTCAGGCAGCGGGTTCGGCTACAAAGTGGTGCCGCTCGACAAATCGGTGGAAAACTGGGGATCCGCCTTCGGTATCCCCGATATCGACCTGACCTACGCAAACCGCTCGTATGACCGCACGATGAAGCTGGTGGGGGACGGCCTGGCCGCCTGCCGCGAGGCTATCGAAAAGGAGGGCGGCTGGATCACTTACGGCGATGCCGAGCCGGAGGCTACCGCGTCGGATCCCGCCGGCACGGCCGCTTGACAGGCATATTGCAGGAACCCCCCGCTGGAAGACGTTGTCTTCCAGCGGGGGGTGTTTTTTATTGGGACGCCGATGCCGGGGGCTCCGTTCGGGACATATCCGGACGGCTCTCTTCCGGCGTTCACACCGAATCCGGCAGGGAGCATCCCCTATCCTCAAACAGGCGGTTGAACGCGCGGTTGGCGGCGGCCGTGAAAATCCGGGGCGTCGAAACCGCGGAGGGCAGGCCGGCGCCTTTCCAATCTGCGGCCCAGATCAAATACCGGTCCAGCGGCAAGCGGTCCCTGACCTTGAGATGGCATCCGTCACGGACCAGCCGCCCGTCCCGCGCAATTTTCCCGGCGTCCAGATATAAACGGACGCCGGTTTCATAGCGGGCGTCCCCGTCCATCAGGATATGGCCCTTCTGTTTGGATAGAACGACGAGCTCACTCGAAACGGAGCCGCTCGAAAGCATGATATACTCCCGGAAATCCACGGGATCCCCCAACGCAAGCCCGATGGGAGCCGGTTCCCAGTCGCTCCTCTCCCGCTTCAGGACAGCCCAGCTCTTTAAGGCCCCGTCCCGTTGGATAGCCGGCCAGCGGGCGGCGGGAGTGCTGTGGACGGCCACCGCCGGCTCATCGTCCCTCAAAAACCCGTCCCGGCAGGAATGCCCCTCATAGGCCTTTTGCGCCTCCCGCCAATCCCGGTCGGAAATGGACAGCAGCACGCCGCTGCCCGTCTCCTGGTGGAACGTCAGAAAATCCATCACCGCCATCCCCCAGTGGGGATAGGCGCGGCTCACCCTGACCGTATATATGCCGGTCGGCCCGCTGCCGGTCATCAGCCGATAGTCGGCCGGACCGGTCAGACATAAGGCGACTCAGGTACGGGCGGGCGGCAGGTCCGCGGAGGTTATGGAGGAAAGCTCCTCCTCCCCGACACGATACAGCATCGCCGTGCCACCTTTCCATGAGGCGCTCCCGTATGAAGGACAGCCCGCGGTGGTTCGCGGGCTGTCCGGTACGCCGCTGCTTCAGGACCGGGGACGATCCTGCTGCGGAGGCTGGCTTTCTCCGTTTTCGAGGTAGGTTTCAACCCGGAAACGGGGCCGGGCCTTGACCTCGCTGTAAATTTTGCCGATATAGCCGCCTAAAACCCCGATGCACAAGAGCTGAATGCCCCCAAGAAGCCAGATGGAACAAACGATGGCGGTCCATCCGGCCACCGTAACCCCCACGAAATAAGAAATCAGGGCGTAAAGCAGGCCGAGGACACTCAAGATCGAGATCAGGATCCCGAGGTTGGAGATGAGCTTGAGAGGTTTGACACTGAACGAGGTGATGCCATCCAGGGCAAAGGAAATCATCTTTTTCAGCGGGTATTTGGATTCCCCCGCGAAACGCTCGTGCCGGTCGTAATACACGTAATCGCTCCGATACCCGATCAGGGGGACGATGCCCCGCAGAAAGAGATTGACCTCCTTATAGTCGCCCAGCGCCTCGAGGGCGCGGCGGCTCATCAGCCGGTAATCCGCGTGGTCATACACCACGTCCACTCCAAGCATTTTCATCACTTTGTAAAAGCCGCGCGCGGTGGAGCGCTTGAAAAAGCTGTCGGTATCCCGCTTGTTCCGGACGCCGTAAACGACGTCGCACCCTTCTTCGAATTTGGCCAGGAAGCCGTCCAGGGCGTCAATATCGTCCTGCAGGTCCGCATCCAGGCTGATCGCGCAGTCGGCCTTCTCCTTCGCCGCCATCAGGCCGGCGAGCAGAGCGTTCTGATGCCCCCGGTTATGCGCGAGCTTGAGGCCCGCGCACAGCGGGTTTTCCTCGCAGAAGCGGCAGATCAGCTCCCAAGTCTTGTCCTTGCTGCCGTCATCCACCAGCAGAAACCGGCTGTTTTCATCCGCGTGCCCCGCGGCGATGAGGGTCTTCATCTTCTCGGTCAGGCGGCTGACCGTCTCGGGCAGTACCGCCTCCTCATTATAGCAGGGAACCACCAGATACACCGTTGACATGCTTTCAGCACTCCTTTTCTCTCTGTTTCCTTTTGGCAAGATATCGGGATAGCGTCCAATACACCCCCAACCCCAATACGGATACCGCCGTCAGGACTATGCCTGCCGTCCCGCCTGGGGGAGTATAATGGAAAACGATATGGTTGTCGCCCCCGGAGACCGGTACGGCCATCAGGCCGCTCGATTTCACGATAGGGACCGCCTCCCCGTTGACGGTGGCGCTCCACCCTTCATCGTAGGTGACGGAAAAGAAGGCCATGGTCTCCTCGCGGCAGTGGATATCCGCGGTAAAGCTCCGATTGTCCCGTGAAAAAGAGGAGGAGGATTCCCGGCGCCGGTTTTCCAGTTCGGCCGCCGCGTCCTGTTCGGACACCGCATCGATCTGTGAATCCGTCAGCGGCTGCATACCCACGAGCTTGTCCACGTCCTCTTCATGCACCACCAGCGCTTTGCACATGACCCAGGCCCGTTTCTCGACGGGGATCTGCAAAAACCGCTCCTGGGTCACGTAATAGGCGTAGGTAAAACCGATCGGCAGCGCCTGCGGATTCTCATAGACGGAATAGGTGTTCCCGCCGACGGTATACTGCGAGAGCAGCTCCAGGGATTCGTCGTCCGTCGGGTTGACGATGTATTTGATCGACAGCAAATGCCGGAGATCCTCATGGTCGAGAAGCGGAACGTTGCCGTGGTTGCGATTCACCCCCATGTTGGAATACAGCTCAAAAACCCCGCCGCTGACGGAACTGTTGAAGCTGGGAAGCGCCGGCACATCCGCCATGAGCCCCTGATTGACAGACGGGAGCATGAACCGGGCGCCTGGATCGTCCGGCAGCTCGGCTTTGAGCATCGGGGCCAGATAGGAATCCTTGACCCAGTAGGCATCCCTAACTAGGCCAGAAGAATCGGGCGCCTGCCGCATTCTGTGTATATTGAAGGAAGTGGATACACTGGCAAACAGGATGACGCCGGCCGTCAGGGCGGCCGTGAAAAACCGGCGGTTCCGGAAAAACTCGAGCAGCATCCAGGCCACCGCGATGCCGCCGAGCGCCAGAACGACCTGAACGGCGAAGGCCTTGGGGGCATGGATATAGTCGCCGATCCGCCGGACTTTGGGGTACAGCCAGGTAAAGAGGGAGAAGAGCAGGGTCCCTCCGAACGCCAGGCCGCATCCCCACCGGAATCCGACCTCCTCCAGATTGTCGAGCGCCATGGCCGTTATCAGTGCCATCATGAGGATCAGCATATACACCCAACGGAACCGCCAATCCCTGCCCAGGTAGAACACGCTGTTCAAGAAGGGAATCACCGCCATAACAGCCAGCAGGGCCACGAAACCCGTCGCGAAATTCCGCTTTTTCAGCATCCACGCCAGCACCATCGACACGCTGAACATGGGCAGGAAGAAGGACTGGGAATCGTAGCCGGCCATATACGCGGTCGGGAAACCCTGGCTGTCTCCCGGCAAAAGCACGGCCTTGATCATCCGCAGATATTCCTGCCAGCCGAACCCCAGCGGGATCCCCTCGAACGCCCCCGCCGTCCTCGGATTTGTCATGACCATGAGGGTGGACGGCAAAAACAGAAAGGCCGCCATCCCGAGGCCGATCACCGCTTCCAGCAGGCAGCGGGGGAGCTTTCGGATGCTGCTGCGGAAATCGGGGATCAGATACCGGCACACAAAATACAGGACGACAAACACCACTTCACCGGTAAACAAGACAAAGTTGACCAGCGCGTTGAGTGCCACGGCCAGAGCAAACCAGCCCACCCGCCGGTTCTCCATCATCTCGTCCAGCGTGAAGAGCAAAAGCGGGAATAAGGCCACCACGTCGTGGAAGTGATTGTACAGCAGATTCATGGACTGGTATCCGGAAAACGCATATAAAAGGGCGGCGATGACGGCATAATTCTTGTTTTTGACGTACCGCTGCAGGAAGGCGTACGACGTCAGCCCCGCTACACCGCATTTTAAAATCAGGAGCGGGCCGATAAGATACGGGAAAACCGCGCCGGGGAAAAGCAGGCTCAGCCAGAAGAAAGGGCTCCCCAGAGTGTAGAAGCTGTACCCGACAAACGCGCTGCCCAAATCCGTATTCCAGTTCCAGAAGACATCCCCGCTTTTGACCGCCTCGTTGGCCATCATATTGAACGGGATTTGCTGGTAGTTAAAATCGGCCCGGATGGTGAAAATGCCTCCGCCCATCACGATATAGGGGACAAAAATGAGACAGCCGGTCAGTAAGCACAGTAAGAAGACCTTCCCGTAAGGGCTCCACTTTTCTTGAGAAGTCCGCAGTCCCGTATGATTCATATTCCGTTCTCTCTCCTCAGCGGGATTTCTGCTTCCGCAGATTTTGAAAAAAAGCCGACAGCACCTGTGCGCACTCCTGTTCCAGCAGGCCGCTTTCCACGACCGGATGGTGGTTATACGGCAGGGCGAACAGATCCGTCACCGAGCCGAGCGAGCCGGCCTTGGGATCAGCGGCCCCGTACACCACCCGGCCGATGCGGGCATTGAGGATCGCACCCGCGCACATGGGGCAGGGTTCCAGCGTCACATATAGGGTGGAGCCGGACAGCCGCCAGCCGTTCAGGCGGCGGCAGGCCTGATCGATGGCCTCGATCTCGGCATGGCAAAGCGCGTGCCGCAGCGTTTCCCTCCGGTTGCGGCCGGTGCCGGCCACCTCGCCGTCCCGCACCAGCACCGCCCCGACCGGCACTTCTCCCTCGGCGGCCGCTTCGTCCGCCAGACGGAGAGCCAGACGCATATACGCTTCATCCGCCTGTGTGAAGCCGCCCTCTTCCGGCCGGATCACGACGGCTGCCCCACGATGCTCGACACAACGTTCAGAGCGGTGATGGCGAGCAATCCGGCCAGGCTGAGGATGACCGTGGGGGAAAGCAGAATCTGCCCCACCCGTCTGGGCACCGAAAGGGCGGAAAATCCGTTGCCGACCGGCCGCAGAACCGCCTGCGGCGCGGTATCCCCCGGCCGGTGCCCGGCCCACAGGACAGCCGCCCCGATCACGCCGAGCACCGCCATGACCGTGAACGCCGCCCCGTTGAGCATCCCTATGGAGTCCAGATCCGGCAGAAACTGGGCGGCGTATTGCAGGACGACCGAAAAGGCGTTATTCAGGAAATGGAGCAGCACCGCCGGCCAGATGGAACCGGTCTGGACCGTCAGATATCCAAAAATCAGGCCCAGGATGAAGGCAAAGGGAATCTGCAGCAGATTCCCGTGCAGCAGCCCGAAAAACACCGCCGAAAACACAACGGCTAAGCCGTCCCCCTGCGGGCGGAGCGCCCCGAGAATATAACCCCGGAAAACCATTTCCTCCACCAGCGCGGGAAGCACGGCCGTCGACACCAGGTTGAGCACCAGGCTCAGGACGGTGGTGTCCATGGTGTCGATGGACGTTGGCCGGGGCAGGCCGAACGCCGACAGGATATTCATCAGGATGCTGGCCACCAGGTTGGCCAGTACCATCAGCCCCAGCCCCACCATGACGGCCGGGATCAACACCGACGGCTGGACCCGGCGGGAAGGAAAGGGACGCAGGTCGCGGCGCATAATCAGTGCCACCACGATGGCCGGCAGGGCGAGATAGAGCAGATAGGCCGCTGTTTGAAAGAAGAGATACCCCATCTTGTCCAACCCGTAATTCACCTGTGCCAGATCCGCCGCACCCAATACCTGCAGCAGCATGAGCAGCCCGGAAGGGAGGGTCATCGACGCGCCCACCAGGGCCAGCATCAGGACACCGACGAAATTGGCGTTTTTTCTCAAAGGAGGAAGTTCCTCCGCCCCCGGCTGATTCCAGCCGTAGGGCCTCCACTGCACGTTCATAGCAGCCTCCAATCCGGCTTTCAAATATACAGTCTATTATAAATCGTTTTCCTCCACTGCGCAAGACACTAAAAAAAATAGGCGAAATCCGGGATTTTCCATCGCAAGCCTTGCCGCGGGCAGGCGGACGCGGTACAATAGGAAGGCGGCGGACGCCGGTGGGGGCGTCCCCCGCGATTAAAATCTTTGTGGGAGTGTTGTTTATGCAGTCAACCCTGACGGTGGAGGCCCTGTATACGCCCGAACATACCCTGGCCGCTCCGCTGCTGCGTTCCGTCGTGTATCCGTGGGAGGCCCTGGCCGGCATCCGGGAGTGCATCCGTGCCTTGGGCGCCGCTCTTTCCCCGGAGGAATATGACTCCCCCCGTCCCGGCGTCTGGATCCACAAAACCGCCCATGTGTTCGATTCCGCCTATATCGGGGAGGACGTCATCATCGGCCCTGGGACCGAGGTGCGCCACGGGGCCTTTATCCGGGGCAGCGCCCTGGTCGGCGCCGGCGCGGTGGTCGGCAACTCCACCGAACTGAAGAACGTCATCCTGTTCGACAAGGTGCAGGTCCCCCATTACAACTATGTCGGGGATTCGATCCTGGGGTTCCGTTCCCATATGGGAGCAGGATCTATTACCTCCAATGTCAAAAGCGATAAAACCCTCGTCACCGTATCCTGCGGAGGTGAAAAGCTCGAAACCGGGCTCAAAAAATTCGGCGCCATGCTGGGGGACGATGTAGAGGTCGGCTGCGGGAGTGTGCTCAATCCCGGCTCCGTGATCGGCCGCGGCAGCCGCATATATCCCCTCTCTATGGTCCGGGGAGCCGTTCCGGCCGGCAGCATCTATAAACGGCAGGGGGAAGTCGCCGCCATCAGCCGCTGACCGGTGCCCTCATCCTTCCGCCCGCATCTTCCCGATGCGGGCGGCCGCCTGCGCGGCCTTTAGCAGAAACGCATCGGCGGACATCCGGCCTTCATATTCCTCCCCCGCCTCCACTTCCAGCGCGGTCGGCCCCGCATAACCTGTCCGGGCGATCCGCGAAGAGAGCGCTTTCCAGTCGATCCCGCCGTCAAAAGGGACGGCGTGGCTGTCCCGTGTCCCGTCGTTGTCGTGGAGGTGGAGGGCAAACAGCCGGGACCCGTATTCGAAGAGCCAATCCGTTTCCCGGCCCCACCCATGATGGTGGCCGCTGTCGTAACATAGACCGACGGCCGGGCTGTCGAAGGTATCGAGTACCCGCTTCAAATGCAGCGGATGGCGCAGATTTTCGAATGCCAGCCGGACGCCCCGCCGCTCGGCCGTCTCGACAACGGGACGAAGGCGTAGGGGGCCGAGCGGCGAGCAAGGCGGCGGGGCCGCGCCGTCGGTCAGATGGACGACAAGCGTCTTCACCTCGGCCGCTGCGCAGTCCTCGACGCAGGCGATCAGCTCCCCGGCCGCCGCACGCGCCCTCTCTTCTCCGGGCAGCCATAAATCGTTACAGCGGTCATACGGGGCATGTGCGTTTTCCACCTCGAGCCCGTTCCGGCGGGCGAGCGCCGCTTGGTCGATCCGAGATAACCCGTCGAGCCCGTCGCTCCACCATAGGAGAACCGCATCGAAGCCGGCGGCCCGGATTTTTCCGAGAGATTCGGCCAGGGGCAGCGCGTAACCGAACCAGGCGAAGATGCTCAGAGGGAATCCTCTGTCCTTTTCCATCGTTCATCCCCCGCTTTCCTGTTTAGCAAATCTTAACATGAAAGACGGATTTTATCAATTGTTTTCCCCGGCCGGACAGGGTATACTGATATCGTTGCCGATTCTAAAAGAAGGGAGGATTTTCCAAAATGTTAAGGTATGCGGGCCGTTTCCGCCGGGCGCTCTGCCGGGCGGGATGCCTGGTGTTCACCTGTCTGCTCATACTTCCTAGTATGGCCGGCTGCCGCAAAAAAACACCTGAAGGAAAAGCCTTCCGGTTTCTGCTGGACAGCGATCCCCGCCAGCTCGATCCGCAGGTCTCCACCGACCGCTCTTCGGTCACGATGGCGGCGGCCCTGTTTGAGGGCCTCGCCCGCCTGGATGAAAACGGCGAGGCCGAGCCCGCCGCCGCGACCTGGACGGTCTCCGAGGACCGGCGGACCTACACCTTCACCCTGCGGGAATCCAGTTGGAGCGTCCAGACGTCCAGAAGCGACGACAATCTGTGGAAAAGTCCTACCCCCGTAACCGCGCAGGATTTCGTCTTCGGTATGCAGCGGGCCGTCCTGCCCGAGACAGGTTCCGCTTTGGCACAGGAGCTGTATGGCATCGAGCACGCCGAAGAGATCAACCGTGGGGAACGCCCCGTCTCTGATCTGGGTGTAAGGGCCGTCGACGAGAACACCCTGGTCATCACCCTCGTGGAACCGGATGACGATTTCCCGAAGAAAACGGCCTCTACTCCCTACATGCCCTGCAACGAGGCTTTTTTTGAGCATACCGGGGGCCGGTACGGGCTGGAAGCGGAATACGTATTGACCAACGGGCCCTTTTATGTCAAATCCTGGCTTCACGGTGAATCCATTACCCTGGCAAAAAACGACGGATATCATGATGCGGCCGCCATCCTGCCCGCCTCGGTCCGTTTCCTCATGCAGGCTCCGGACGATCCGGTCAATGCCCTCGCGGAAGGCAGCCTGGACGCGGCCGGGCTCACCGCCGCGCAGGCGGACGCGGCGGCCGAAGAAGGCCTGGAGCTCGTCCGTCTCCAGGACACCTTGTCCGGCGTGTGGCTGAATAACAAGATAGACGCCCTTTCCGTCCCCTCCACCCGCTGCGCCCTGCGGGACGCAATCGAGTGGGAGCTTCTCGGAACCCGGCTGACCGCGGGAGGAGCCTCGGTGGCCGCGGGATATATCCCGCCCGATGCCGTGGTCTCGGGTGCGGAAAGATACCGGATACCCGATAACGCGCGTCTCCCTGTCTCCCGCGGCCGGGAGGCCCTGGCGGATTTCACGGCCGGCCTTGCGCAGGCGGGCCTCTCCTCCTGCCCGGGGCTGACCATGCTCTGCGCCGACGACGAACAGAGCATTGAGCTGGCGCGCTATATCCTGCAATCCTGGCAGAAAAACCTATCCGTATATTTTGAGCTGGTCCCGTTGTCCCCTGACGAACTGGCTTCCCGTGTCGGCGTAGGGAATTACGAACTGGCGCTCTACACCCTCACCCCCTCGTCCCTGACCGCTCAGGGAGTGCTGGGGGGGCTCGCGGGCACAGCCGCCGAGGGAAATCTGGCGCGGTATCAGAGCGCCCGTTTTTCTGAAGCGTTCGGCCGTTTGGCTGCCGGCACCTCCTCCCGCGTGGAGATCGATGAGCTCGAGGGGATCTTGTTCGAGGAATGTCCCTTCATCCCCCTGAGTTTCCCTGTCCGGACGGTGGGGCTGGGCAAAACCGTGACGGGGGTGATCGTGCGCCCCTTCTCCGGCGGGGCGTTCGGGGCGGAGCTGGACTTCCGCGGCGCCGGCAAGCTGGACTGACCGGCATGGCCGCCTTTTTGAGTAGGATACGATGGCGAAAGTAAAGCTCATCTGCGGCAAAATCGGCAGCGGCAAAAGTTGGTACGCGAGGAGGTTGATAGCGGCCTTTGGCGGCCTGCTCTTCAAAGGATTGGCCGGATTTGAAGAGCCGTCGCCGGACGATATGGCCGTCTGGTTCGAAAACCGCCGGGCCGACGGATAGGGCGGAGTCTGTAAGACACAAAAGGGCCACAGCAATTTTATTGCGGCGGCTTTTTTGTTTGCTTTTCATTACATGTGTGATACGATATATCATAATAGTCGTACAATAAATTTGCGATTTACGGAGAATTTGCGATGATTAGGGAAATTTATGAAACTGAATTAAATGAATTGCTAGAACTGTATTTATATTTGCACGAGAAATCTGTACCTGAAATGACAGAACATTTGAATAAGACATGGGAAGCCATCATCCAGGATAATCAGCATCACATTATCGTTAAGATTGTCGATGATAAGATTGTATCTTCTTGTGTATGCGTGATTATCCCTAATTTGACAAGAAATATCAGGCCTTACGCATTTATAGAGAATATTGTCACCCATGCGGATTATCGTGGAAAGGGCTATGCGACGGAATGCCTGGACTACGCTAAAGAGATTGCTGTCAAGTCGAATTGTTATAAAATGATGCTGCTTACCGGATCAAAGCAAGAATCAACACTCCGCTTTTATAGAAATGCTGGTTATAACAGCACGGATAAGACGGCTTTTATACAATGGCTTGAATAATGTTTACGGCGCATTTTCTATACATGACCGCTGCCATGTAGTGCGGCTAAAGAAAAAACCAAGGTGCTTCGCGACACCTTGGTTTTTACTCTTTTACGTCCACCGCAGCATCGGGTGATCCGTCCTTTTTAGATGCATGTTGTTGGCCACCTGTTTTTTACACCTTCGTTAAAAACGGGCAAGGGCCGTCCTCGATCTAGCGGGAATATATGCCATGATAGGATGGCCACCAAATTCCGGGGCCGCCGCCCGTGACGTTTCTCCTGTTTTCCCAGCCGCCTATCTCCCGCCAGCCTCATCGTAGCGTTCCACCGGCTGAAGGATGTCTGCCATCAGCCGGGCTCCTTCCCGAAAGCCGTCCCGATAGGCCATCCGGCAGCGCTGCTTTCCCATCTCCTGCTGCGCGTCCTGCCATACGTCGATGCGGAACTGGACCTGTATGTCCATCTTCTCCAGCCAGCCATTTAGCCGTTCCCGCAGCTGCTCCATTTCATGAAAATCCCCCGTTTTTTCCATATCCTCCCACCAGCGTTCGAACCTTTCATCCATCCAAAGCATAGACAGCCCTCCCTTTTGCTCTATTTTTAGAGCAATTTTAACACAACCTTTCCGTATAATCAAGTCATCAGATAGGAAAGGCCGTGCATTGTTTGGACCAGAAAATCAAACGGGAGGCCTCCGTCGGGCACAATATCCGGCGGTGCCGGATAGAGGCAGGCCTGACCCAGGAGCAGGTTACGGCCAGGCTGCAGATCGAAGGCTGTGACTTGACGCGGAGTTCCTATGCAAAGATCGAGGCCGGCCTCCAGCACATCTCGGTCCGGCAGCTGTGGGCTTTGTGCCGGATCCTGAAAACGGCGCCGGAGGAGCTCCTCCGCCTCGACGAATCGTTTTGAATACCTGCCGATGCCGACCGCAAAGGCAAAAACAGGCGCGTCATGGCTCATGACGCGCCTGTCTGTCAAAGCGGAAAGCAAAAAGGGTGCAACCGGCCATAAACAGTGGGTTCATCCCTGGCGCCCTCTATATAGCCTATTGAGCCGCTCGGCCGCCTGCCGGGCCGCCGAAAGTGCCCGCTCATCCCGCGCGGCGGGAAGGCGGTTGGTGTTTAATGAACAAACCATTGTGCAGGGACGCTCTACATGCAGGTGTTTCAGGATGGTGAGAGCGGTTTGGATGGGGGCAGCCTCGGTGCCCTGTTCGGCGCCGGTCAGAAGGATGACCCCATTTTTCCGTTTTCCTCCAGCCGGCTCCTGACGGAAGTGTCGGGCGGCAAACAGCGTCTGGAACCGGCTGGCGAGACTGAGAAGCGGCCCGCTGAGCGAGGAAAACCAAATAGGCGATGCGAGGACCACGTTATCGCACTCCTTCCAGTAGGGGACGACATCCTGCATCTCGTCCGGTATGCTGCAGCCGGGATGGCTCCAGCAAAACCGGCAGTCCAGGCAGGGAGAGATGGAAGATGAGGCGGATAGGGTCCGCACCTCCCCCTCGAGATGCCGGACGAAGGCGCCCGCCAAAGCGGCGGTATCTCCATTTTTCTTCAGGGATCCAAACAATAGCAGCGTTTTCATACAGCCTCTCTCCCACAAAACAACTCCCGGCCGGCTCGTTCTGAGCCGGCCGGGAGCCGAAACAGGGCTCTTTCAATAATTAGCCCTGCACCTGTCCGCCGTTTGCCACGCGAGCATTGTAGGCGATCACGAGATTGTTGTAGTTTTTCAAAAACTTGGCCGTGGCGATCAGGGGCCCAAGGCCGCAGAGCAGTGAGCCGACCAGGATCCAAAGCAGATAGGTCACGCCGCTGTCCTGTACCTGGACGCCCATCCGGGTACCGGTATCCTTGAGCCGCTCACCCTGGGTGTAATACCAGATGATGGGATAGATGCCGCAGGTGACGATGTAAAGCACCACCGCCAGGACGGGACTGAAATCCCGATTGTCACCCTGGGCAAGCTGATTGACGCTTTTCGTGGTGATATACACCCAATACAGGCCGTAGATCCCACAGGTGATGATGGTCAGGAAGAACCATCCCCAGAAAGACCGTTGTTTCAACAAACCAAACGCCTCCTCAAACGTTTTTATATGTAAGGCAGATGCCTTATCACCGAATCGCTTTAGGTGAGCCATCCGAACAGGCGCAGCAGGCGGTTAAGCGGCGCGTTTTCATTCACCGTCATCGGTGGGGTGCGGGGAAAAAGCCAGACCATGCGCACAATATACGTCCCCGCGAATAAAACAGCCAAGATCGCAGCGGCGGCCACCACCGCCTTTTTCGGCAGCCGGTTGCAAAAGAGGAACAACAGTACCAGAAGCGGCAGTGTCCAGAACAGCGGATGCCAGCGGAACGCCCCGGCAAAATCCAGCCGCAGCGCCTGGAGCCAAGCCCGGGTCATGCCGCAGCCCGGACAGGGAACGCCCAGCAGGCGGTAAACGGCGCATCCAAAACAAACGGCCCACGCAAAAACAAAAATCAGGATCAGGGCAAAGCTCCGCCATTTTCTCTTGTCCATAGGCCTCCCTCGCCCGGCTATCCATATCCTGTGTCCAGTATACCAAACCGCGCTTCTCCGCGCAACCGCCTGGGGGCAAATTTGTGTCGACAAAATTTGAGGCGGGGATTTATTTATTCTGCCGATTCATCCAGGAGATCCTTTTTCTCCAGATGTTCCCGGACAGAGGAGCCGTCATCCAGAACCAGACGGCCGTTTGGATCGAACGATACGTCCCGGATATCCGAACGGGTATATTTTTTGATATCCCGGATGCGGAAGCGGTCGCCGGGGGTCATGAAGGTGAAGGCCACGCCGTGGCGTTTGGCCCGGCCGGTCCGGCCGATGCGGTGGAGGTAATACTCGTTCTCGTCCGGGATATCGTAGTTGAACACCGCCTCCACGTCGTCGACATCGATACCGCGGGCCGCCACATCGGTGGCGACGAGGACCTCGAATTTTCCTTCCCGGAAGCCGTTCATGACCCGGTTGCGCTGCGCCTGGGGGATATCCCCATGCAGGGCGTCGGCGCTGCGGCCCATCCGGCGGAGCTTGTCCCCCAGGCGGCGGACGGTGTTTTTCATGTTGCAGAACACCATCACCCGCCTCAGCTCCAGCTCGTCGATGATCCGGCACATATCCTCCAGCCGCCGGTCTCCGGAAGAAATCAGGCCGAACTGCGCGATCCGGGGCCGGTTGTCCCCCTCGGCCTCGACAGTGATCTCCACCGCCGCATGCTGATATTCCCACGCCACGTCCATCACCTCGCGGGAAATGGTGGCGCTGAACATCACCACCTGGGTGTCGCCGGGGGTGGCGTTGAGGATCTTGCGCACATCCTTGATAAAGCCCATCTTGAGCATTTCGTCCGCCTCGTCGAGGACGGCGGTGTAGACGTTGCCGAGGAAAACCGTGCCCCGTCCCATGTGGTCGAGCAGGCGGCCGGGCGTCGCCACCAGGATATGCGGCGGCTTTTTCAGCGCCATGAGCTGTTTCTGGATGGGCTGGCCGCCATAGACCGAGACGATCCGCACCTCCGGCAAAAACGCCGCGAGCTGGCGGAGCTCCTCGGTAATCTGGATGCAGAGTTCCCGGGTGGGGCAGATCACCACCGCCTGGGTATCCATCTCGTTCATCCGCAGATTTTCGAGCAGCGGAATGCCGAAGGCACAGGTCTTGCCGGTGCCGGTGGGCGCCTTGGCAATGACGTCGTGCCCGTCCAGCATCGCAGGGATGGTTCTGGCCTGTACCGGCGTGGGGGCGGAAAAGCCCATCCGCCGGACGGCTTTTAAAACTTCAGGGGTCAGGTCCAGCTGTTCAAAGCTGTTGATTTCTCCGGTCATGTGGATTCCTCTCTGTTCCGGCAGTGCCGGTTTTTGAATGGGAGCGCCGGCTGTCAATGGCGAGCCCCCGGACATGTTCGTTTGCTTCCCTTTTCATAAAGGGAGGGAGATCCCGTGGGCCAGCCCTCCGGCGTCAGCCCCATACTATGGGATACGATTCTGCATACAGGCACGGGCAGCGGTTACGGGCCGGGCATACCGGTACAGGTACCCTCGTCGGCGCCGGTCAGCCGCACCCGCACGATCGAGCCGGGTTCGGGCAGGGCGTCCCCCACCGCGAGGACGCGGACGGGAAGATAATCCCGGGTGTATCCCAATGCGGCGCCGGATTCCTCCCGGGTTTCCACCAGCACCTCGGCGATACGCCCGATATGAGCGGCGGCAAAGGCGTCCCGGCCGGCAGCCGCAGTATCGGCCATGAGCGCGGCGCGGCGGGCCTTTTCCGCCCGGGATACCTGGCCGGGCGCCGTGGCGGCGGGGGTGCCGGCACGGCGGGAATACGCGAACACATGCACCCGCGCAAAGCCGATCTCTTCCACAAACCGGCGGGATCGCTCGAATTCCTCCCCGGTCTCCCCAGGGAATCCGACCATGACGTCGGTGGTCAGGGCACAGCCGGGGAACGCCTCCCGCAGCCGCTCGCAGACCTGCCGGTACTCGTCGGTGGTATAGCGGCGCCGCATGCGGGAGAGGGTGGCGTCGCACCCGCTCTGCAGGGACAGATGAAATTGGGGGCAGAGGCTGCTGCAGCCGGGCGATGCAAGGCGGGCAATGACCGCGGGGGTTAGGCAGTCAGGTTCCAACGAGCCCAGCCGCACCCGGTCGATCCCCTCGACGGCACAGGCGGTTTCCACCGCATCACAGAGATCGGCACCCGTATCCTTGCCGTAAGCGGTCAAATTGATGCCGACCAGTACGACCTCCCGGTATCCCCGCGCCGCCAGGAGCCTGAGCTCGCTGTAAAGCTCCGGAATCGGCTTGGAGCGCACCCGCCCGCGTGCCCGTGGGATGACACAATACGCACAGAAGCGGTCGCATCCGTCCTCGATTTTGACAAAGGCCCTCGTCCGGCCCTGAAACGCATCGATAGACAGGCTCTCGAACGCCTTGCCGTGATCCGGGATCTCCACGATCCGGTGGCCCAGCTCCCGGTATTGATTGACGCATCGGGGCAAGGCCGCCCTGGCGGCATTTCCGAGGACCACATCGGCTTCGGCGAAGCCCTCCGCCTCTTCGGGGAAAGCCTGGGGCAGACAGCCGGTGAGGACCAGCACGGCACGGGGATTTTCCCGGCGGCAGCGGCGCAGGAGCTGCCGCAGCTTGCGGTCGCTCTCCCCCGTCACGGTGCAGGAATTAAGCACAATTACAGCGTCTCCGGCATCGGGGGATCCGGGGAGGTATTCGCCGGTTTCATAGCCGTTGTCGGCCATACAGCGCATCATGGCTTGCGTCTCGTATTGATTGACCTTGCAGCCGAGCGTATAAAACAGCGCCCGCATGGAATCCCCCCTTCCAAGTTGGTAACTTGACTCAATTTTACATTATACTCGAAATCTTACCGCATTTCAATGGACACTTTGTTTTCTTTCCCTGTTGTTTTCCCCGTATAAACTGGCTATAATAAGATAAACTGCGAATTTCCTCGAAAGGCCGCAGATCCAGGGGCGGCAACAGCGGCCGGTTCTGCCGCAAGAGCATGTGCATGCCGTTTGGCGAAAGAAAGGATGGCGGGTATGTACCAGGCGAGAGTGCGTTTTGACACCGTGGTGGAAGCCAAAGCGTTTGTCAGCATCTGCAACGACATGGATTTTAAAGTGGAATTGATTGCCCAACCCTATGTCATCGACGCGAAGTCCATCATGGGCCTGTTCAGTCTCGACCTGTCCAAACCGATTGAGCTGCGCGCACACTGCCCGGAGGACGGCGGCGAATTTGCCGCGCGCATCCGCCCCTATCGTGAGGCCGCCGCTTCGGAGCCGGGGGATAATGCCTGACCAGCCGAGCACATCGCCGCGGGAAAAGCCAAGGACCGCCTGAAAGCAGCGTTTCAGGCGGTCCTTTTTGGGATCCGGGGTCTTTTCTTGTCCGCATTCCAAATCGTCGGCGGCAAAGAAGCGCGTTTGGGATATGCGGCCGGATGATCGCGAAAAAGCGGGGAGCCGGATGGCCCCCGCTTTCATGTTGCGCACCCGCGTGCCGGGCGGGCAGCGCTTACTCCAGTACATAGATCACGATGTCCCGCCGTCCGAAGATACGGCACTCCTCCACCGTGTCCATAAACAGGTCGGCGATGATGATCCCCTTCCTCACCGAACCGCCGGTATCGCACGCGATTCCGTACCCGTAGACGTACTTGCCGTCCGCAGACACGATGAAGAGCTCGGAGCCGTAAGGGATAATCCTGGGATCGACCGCGACGTTGCCTACCTGAGGCTTCCGTCCGGTTGAAGTGGTCTGCCCTTCGGGCGTGTTGTACCAGGTATAGGCGGCGGCGGAGCCGGTCAGAACCTGCTTATAGTGGACAGGGATCCCGTCCCCGTCCAGTTCCACACTGTCGGGCAGAGGTGACATCGGCATATTGCCGCCGACGCCTACCAGCTTGATCTGATCGACGGGCTCCGTGGTCACGCTTTCCGAAACCAGGATGGTCTCGGCCACCTTGCCGTCCACCAGGCAGTCGCGATAAACCAGCGTTTTCTCTCCCTTGCATCCGGACTGGATGATCTTGGACTGGCCGCGGTCCAGGGAATTGGAATACTTGATGGTGGTTTTATAATCGACCGGCTCGGTTTTCGTATACTCGTTGTATTTGACGCGCTCCACCAGCAGGCTGGTGCCGGGGGCCACGGCATCTTCCAAACCGGCATTGACTTTGTCGAAGGCGCCGAGCCGCACACCGGCCAGCTGGAGGGCATCCCCCACCGTTCCCGAGGTCATTTGCAGGATGGCCGTCATACCATCCACCGTCACACTCACCGGGAACGCACGGCTGATTTCGATCAAACCCTCATCCAAGCTCACATTCATGACGTCATGCCCACCCAAGGCCACGCCGGCATCCTCCAGAACCGCGACGGGGGTGCGGCTGAGCGTCATGACCACCCGGCTGGTGTCCCCGTCTACGACAGTGACCGCCCGCATATGAACCGTGACATACGTCACCATCATCGCACAGGCGGCAGCCAAAGCCGAAACCGCTGTCAAACGGCTGCGCAGGATCCGCAGGGCCAAACGGCCTGCGCGGCGCAGCACGTCGATGCTTTTTTGCATGGATCTAACCAACCCTTTCCGGTTTTCTTTCGGCCGCCATCCGGGGACGGCAGCGCTTCGGATTCATCCGGATTCTGGTACCGCCTTGTATTATACGCATGCCAAATCGCCTTGTCAAACGGCGTTTTCAGGCTCATATTTGTACAATATGCACAGGCATATGCCGGCTTTCCGCGTAAAAATTCCCAATTGGGTGCCCCGTTTTGGGACAGGCAGGACCTGTCCCCGTCCGGCTCTGGTTTGGGAATTTTCAACGAAACTGTCACCGTTTTCCGGAACTCCTGCTTTAGTTTGGTACAATTCGCCCCGGTTTATTCCAATTCCTTACAATTTTGTCAATTCAAAATCACTTTGCATGTTTTTGCGGGAATTTTGTGCAAGCAGACAAAAGTTACAGGATTGTAACCCCCATTTCAGGCCCAAAAAGAGCCTTAAGCCCCCTAAAAATATGCCCATTCGTGGAAATCGGCATGAATATTTATAGAATTTATATAATATAATCTCATTTCTGGGTTTATTTCCAATTCCGCGGGCACGCATGTCCCACCTAAAAGGACGGTGTCCCCTATACATCTGGGGCTAAAAAGAAGGGAGTCCGCACCAAAAACGGCCTGTCCTGTTGCGCGGATAGCGGCATATCGGTACAAAAACAGCGGCAAGATCCTGCGGGAGCTTGACCTGTTCGGTATAGCAGAAACCTGCCGCAAAAGCCATTTCAGCTTTTCCGGCAGGTTTCTGTTCCGGGAAGAGACGGTAAAAATCGATATTTTCCTGCGCCAGAGACACCGCCCGAAGGGGGAATTTTGATAGCGCAGCGGAGGCGGCGTGAGGGCACCTGCAACCGAACCACCGCAGCAAGCGTACTTTTAATTGAGAGCATCCAAAACGCATGCCGCTTACCGGAACTTGCTTTTTCAGCAAGTATACCTGCCGCCGTCCGTTGTTATATCCGCCTCGCCCGAATAGCGTCCCCACACAGCGGTGAAGGTATATACGGCCGTTGTATCAGGGATCAGGGTGAATTGTAGTGTTTCATCGGGCAGCAGCTGAGCGGTGTAGGAGGGACTGCCGCCGCCCTCAACAATACAATAGCCTCCGAATTCGTCGGCGGTGCCTGTGGCGGTCAGCGTGACCCTGTAGGATTGTCCGGCCTGCAGCGCCTGACCGGAGGCAACCATCGTACCAGATTCATCGGTGACAACCGCCGCTATCTCATAGTTTGCCGCCGTGATGGTTTGCGGCTGGGTGTGGACGCTGGCAGAGAACCACGCCCATGTCGTCCCGGCCAAACAGACCATACACAGCAGGCTCCCCACAATAGAGGGCATGAGCAGACGCAGGATGTTGTCGTCGGTGGGTTTGGTGTGCTTCGGTGTATAAAAGATAGACTTTAACCATTGCTTCAAGGCGGCAAGCCCTCCTTTCGGGTTTCCAAATGGATGACGGCAATCAAAAGGCATAAACGATGGCTTATGCCTTTTGATTGCCTCTCCTTCCGAAGAAAGAGAAGCGCAGAGGCTAATTTAACCGGCAAAAGGGTTGATATAATCCTCGCTATTAAATGTGTTGTTTTCCCATGTGACATGAAGGGGGGTTCCCTCGAACATACCTCTGGAAGGATGTTCGCCGCAGTCTTCCAGCACATTGTTGGTAAAGGTGAAGGAATCACAGCCGCCGGACATCTTCAGCAGCCCTTCTTTTCGGCCGACAAAACGGCATCCATCGATCAAAATCGAATCAACTTTTCCCTGAAGCGTCGCAACCCAGGACATACCGTCGGAAGCGTCATTGGTAAACAGGCAGTCCTTCAGTGTCAGGCTCTTGATACCGCCGAATTCATCATAAACCGGGCGGCCTACACCGGAAAAGGTGCAGCCTTCAAACGTTATATCCGTATTGCGGTTTTTGCCGCTAAGACCGTCCGTTACTTTTTGACCCTTACCAGTTATGCTGCAATTCTTAAAGGTTACAGCTCCAATCGTTTTATCCGGAGTCAGCTTGATCGTCACATCGTTGTCATCGGTTCTGTCAAACGAGAAACCGTCAAAGGTGACGTTGTCGATGTTATCTTGATCGAGCACGATTTTATCTGCATTGGCGCCCATGGAAACGATGGTAACGTCCTTCAGGCCCTCGGGGATTTCAATCACACCCGTAAAGGCGGAACCGACCAAGACCGTGTCTCCGGGCTTCGCATCCGCCAGCATCGTCTGCAGCCCTTCTACATCGGCGGCCACCGGATATTCCGCATCCGCGTCATACACCCCGTTGAAGCTGTCTTCTTCGCCGGTAGCCTGAGTTGCAACGAGGGTAATGGCGATACCGTCAATCGAGAGGCCCCGATACTCATTGCCGGCTTCTTCCTTCATATGGCCGGAAATAACGATCGGGCCGACTGTTTGGCCGGGCTCAAGGGCATACTCATCAAAGTGCTTGGTACCATAAAACAGGGTATCGACATCAAATCCTTTAAAAAGATCGAATTCCCCTTCCGTTTTGATCGAAACGGCGCCGGTATTGAACTTGAACCAGCCAGCGTCAGCCATAGCGGTAAAATCGATAGCCTCAAGTAATTTGGCGTCGCCCTGAATACCGGATACCGAAAACTTGAATTTCAAATTGAGGTTGCCGTTGTTTTTGATATAGAATGACTCCATATTGTAGGTGCATCCCGGCTCCCAAAGGATCGCTTCCTGTTCGCGTCCATCATACGCAACCCAGCCAAGTGTTTTTCCCTCAAGGGAATTGCCGCTTTCATCCACAAGATCGATAGCCAAATTGCCCGCCACGATCTTGTTCACGCCGGTACTGGCCGAATCGGTGAACCACGCGAATGTGCTGCCGACGAGCATCGCAAAGCACAGCACGACGGATAGAACGCTGGCAAGCAAGGCTCTTTTGGTGTTTTTGCTGTTTGTCATTGTCATATTCCTCCTTTTTCAAATTTTTCAATGACAATATGTAATCACGCACACCGCGTGTTTACACCGCAGGGGGATTTTGCGGATCCGTGGCGTCCTGCTTACCGGACAGCTCCTTTTTCAACTGCAGAAGCTCGGCCATCATCTTCTGGGATTCGGTCCGTTCGGCTTCCAGCCGCTTCCGTTCTGCCGCCATTTCCGCCTGCTGCCTTACCCGTTCTTCTTCCATTTCCGCAAGCTGTTCCCGCTTATACCGTCTGAACAGACGAATGCTGTTGATCCCCTGCATGAGTATCAGCAGCAGGAACGGGAGGAAGATACAGACGATATAGCCCGGTGTGGTTTTTAGAAATTGAAAGAATTTGCCCACGCCGGATAGCTTTGTCTGGTATTTTCCCAGCACGAAGTCGTAGGTGACAACCTCCTCGTCCACATCGCCGGTTGTCGTACCATAGGTGATAAAGCCGGGATTTCCCTCGGCATCCGCTGTCAGCTCACGAATTTTATGGGTGACGATCTCACCGTAATTTTCACTGTTGGTGGACTGATAGGAGAGGATATCCCCCACTTGCAGGGTGGCGGGATCGACTTCCTTGACGAGAATCAGGTCGCCTGCGTTGAAATCGGTGGCGGACATGGAATCCGATAACACAATGAACGCTTTATACCCGAACAGGCTCCTGTCCATGCGGTCAAAGGTATTCACCGAAACAATAGTGAAGCCCATCATGCAGACCGCCAACGCCACGACCAGCCAAAGCAAAATGGCTTTTATGATGTGCCATGCCTTCTTCATCTGTTCTGCTCCTTGTTTTCTCAGTCAAACTGCCGCCGGGGATTGTTCTTGGTCTGTACCGCGTCGGCGCTTAGATTGAAGGAGAGATACCGTGTCTGCGCACTGTTTCCAGCTTCTTCAGGATAATGGAAGGTGATTGTCAGCTCCCGGCGCTCGTGCAGTTTCAGCCTATCGTCCGCCGTCACGGCCTTTGTTTCCGTCAAATCGGCCGCTTTCCCACTGTATAGGACGGTATCGCCGTCACGAATGGAGACGTCCAGCACCTCGGCGAGCCCGCCTTCCACATTCTCGAGGTAAAGCCGGTAATACACGTCCCATGTGCTTTCGTTCTCAATGAAAAAGCCTTTTTCCACCGTCATGCCCGGCTCGAACAGGAACTCGTGATCTTCAATCACCGGCTTGCCGCCGTTCAGGTTGATTTTTACCGTCCCGGTTTGGAATCGGTTGTTATCCACTGTCACGATGGAATACACCAGCGCGAAGGTGGTAATGCACAGGCCGAAAGCAAGAATAACCATTGTCACAACGCTCGCCGTCAGCTTTTTTCTGATCTGCTTCTGCTTATTCATGCCGCGCCTCCTTCCTGCCCCAAAACGCCAACAGCAGGAGCAGCGTAAAGGACGAAGCCGCTAGGATGACCCACAGGATCCTGTTCGTCGTGCTGCCGGTCGGCGGGGGCGTCAAGCCGCCCTCATCTTTGACATACCATGCGAAATCCGCTTTGAGCAGCGCTGCCTGATACCCGTTGCCCGCCGAGGTGTCGAGGGATACGTCGATCCGGTAATAGGCGGTCGTTTCATCCGCCGCACTCTCTTTCAGCGGCTCGGAAAGCTCCATGCCGTCAATTTCCGCGAAAGGCGCATCGCACAGCACCCGGCCGGTTTCCATATGCGTGACCTTGATATGCAACATCTTGCCGAGGTTTTTTGTTTGTTCTGTAATGTCCGTCCGGAAAAAGAGGCCGATATCTGTATCGTGATATGCCTTGACGCAAAAATATGTGGTCTCCACGTCGCCCGGAAACATATTCTGCACTTCAAACCGTCCGCTGCCTTCCGGCTTGCCTTCGTACAGTTCCAGTTTCGGGGCAGCAGGCTTGTCCGCGGCGGGACGGGAAGATACCGGCGTTCCGCCGGTTTTGTTATCGGACGGCTGCTCCGAACCACGGCCGTCGTTCATTGTGGGGACGGATGATGCGGTGCCGTCCCCATCCGGAGACGAGGCCGCTTCTTCGCCGATCAGATTGTCCGGCACGGTTGCGGTAGAGTGTGCAGGCGCAAAGAAGGCCAGATAGATATAGCGGCCGGCTAAGCCGCCCGCGCTGAGTACCAGCAGGGCAGCCAGGATGATCACGATGATTTTCATCCGCGTTGGCTGTTTCTTTACTTGCTCCTGCTTATCCATAGTCCAGGCGCTCCTCCTTGTACCATGTTTTTTGGATCCTGCCTTTATGGCTGGCAGTGTTTGCTTCTTTTGATATAACCTCAACCAATATCTCCGTCAAAACCGGGTCAAACGGGGGTCCGTCCCCTTTTCGGGTTTCGCCAACGCCGCTTCTGACATCCCTTTGTGATATGGCCTGCCGGCGGCCATGGCATCATGCGCGTCCGCTATCCCGGGGATCCTGCCCGCCAGGCGGATGCCGGCGACGGCCGAGATGCCGTTTTTATTTGTCCTGTCTTTTCAAGACCGGCTATCGGGTAGGCTCCTTTTTTCATTTTCCCTGTCTCCCACCCCATAGAACATCACATAATGCGGATTATGTGACTGAAAAGAAAAGCAGATTCTTCGATAATCGGCCCCTGCCCCCTCACACACTTCCGTTCGAAATAAAAAGGGCATAGGAAAACAAGCTGGAAGAACGAAAAAATCCGCCGGCTTGGTTTCTTATACCCGGATGGAGTTTTACCTAAAATTTGGATAGCCTCTTGAAAAAGGGAAGCCCCTATGATATAATAGAAATATATTAATCTGTAAAAATCCATTTATGTAACAGACATGCTGGTCCATAATATCCACATAATCCGCATTATGTGACTAACAGGGTTATCTGTACCCGTTCGAGCCGGGTCAGATGGCTGCCGCCGGATTCCATGGTGTAGATCCTCGTGGTATCGACGCTGCTGTGGCCCAGCAGGTCGGCCAGGCGGACGATATCCTTCTCCATGGAGTAGAACGCCCTGGCGAACAGGTGACGGAGATTATGGGGAAACACCTTGCTCCTCGCCACGCCGGCTTCTTCGCACAGTCCCTTCATCATACGCCAGATATAGCTGCGGTCGAGCGGCTTGCCGTTTCGCCCGACAAACACCGGCCCGGTCTGCAGGCCGGCCTTTTTTATATATCGCAGCAGCAGCTTCTGTAGAGGCGCGGGGATGAAAATCACCCGCGTCTTGTTTTTGCAGTTCACCACCGCCGTTCCGTTCCGCACCGCCTCCGCGGTGACGTATTGCAGTTCGCTGACCCGTATGCCTGTCCCGCAAATGGTCTGCAGGATATAAGATAGCCGGGTGTCTTTCGCCGCGTTCACCAGCCGCCGGTATTCCTCCCTGCTCAGCTCCTTCTCCTGCCGGCAAAACATCTGCCGTTGGATTTTCAAGAGCTTCACACAGCAGCCCGATAGCCCGCAGAACCGCAGAAATCCATTGAGTGCCACCAGCATGGAATTGACACTGGCCGGCGCATACTGTTCGGTCAGGTGTTCTTTGTAGGCCAGCACCACGCTTTTTTCTGCGGGTCTGTTTCCAAGGAAAGCATAGAAGCACTGTATATCGTGCAGATACTTTTCCACGGTAGCGTCGCTCTTTTCATCTTCGCGCAGATATTTCTCGAAGGCAAGCAGCTCTTTACTTGATAACTGGTCCATGGAAATCCCTTCCTTCCGGATAGAAATAGTCCTCTTTATTTTGCCCGCTATCTTTTACAGTATAAGCGATGGGAAAAAGAAGCAGGGTACGGACAATTGCCATAGACCTGGGACAAAGGGCCTCCGCGAGCGTTGGGAGTACAGCGAGGCTGGCCTCTGCTGGTAAAGCGTTATACGGGAATTGGATGGCCCGAAAGGCGCCGGAGCGGCTGGGGTCGGACAAGCCGCTCCGCGCCGCCGTACGGTATGCCGCCCTATAAGGCAAGCAGACGCCGCCGGAGGATCCGGCGGCGTTCGGATATGCACAGCGTGTGTCGCCAACTCTACGCAACGGATGCAGCGGCGTCCGTCCGGCACACGCACCATGTGAATCCGCGCGGTGGAGAAGCCTTTCCCGTTAGAAAAACGGCAGTCAGAAGAGGGCGCCGGTTGCCTTAACCGGATAGGCCGGCAATGAATAAAGAGAAAAAGCCGCTGCAGAGCTTCAGCTCCACAGCGGCTAAGACTTTCCATACGCCACACCACGCAACCATATTTTGCCGTTGCACAGTCTCACGGCAAATACATCACGGATATCAAGGCGGTATCCAAATAAAGAGCGGAGTGGCGCCGCTGCCGCAGCGCCACTCCGCTAAAAACGGAATATTTCCTATTTAAGGGGCGTTTTTTGCTGTCTGCACTACTTGGCGCTTCGCCACAGCAGATCCGGATCTGGTACCGTACAGCCTTATTTGTATTTCGGACGGGCGGTATAGCTGGTGTGCAGGCAATGGTGCGCCTTGTGCCCGCCGAACCCATCGTCGAAGAACTCCTTGTAGAGGGTCTCGATGACAGGAGACTGGTGGGATTTGCGCAGCTTCATACCGGCATCCTGATCGTACAGGGCTTTCGCGCGCAGCGCCTTGAGATCGGTGGTGTTGCGCACCGAGGCGGGCTGGATGGGCTGGCCGCCGCCGTTGACACAGCCGCCGGGGCAGCACATGATCTCGACGAAATGCCAGGGGGCCGTACCGTCCTTGATGCAGCTCATGACGTAATTGGCGCTGGCGACACCGCTCGCGACCGCGACTTTCACGTCCATGCCGGCAATGTTGTAGGTGGCTTCCTTAAGCCCGGCGGTACCGCGCACCTCATGGAATTCCACCGCCTCGTTGTCCTTCCCGGTGAGCCAGTCGTTAGCCGTACGGAGCGCGGCCTCCATCACGCCGCCGGTCGCGCCGAAGATGACGGCGGCACCGGTATCCTCACCCAACGGCGAGTCGAATTCCTCATCCGGCAGGGCGGTGAACTTGAGCCCCGCGCGGTCGATCATCCGGGCGAGTTCCCTCGTGGTGATGGCGATGTCGATATCCGGGACGCCTGCGGCATTCTGATCGTCGCGGCCGCATTCGAACTTTTTGGCCGTGCAGGGCATGACCGAAACGTTGACGATGTCCTTCGGATCGATCCCCATCTTCTGCGCGTAATAGGTCTTGATGACCGCGCCGCTCATCTGCTGGGGCGATTTGCAGGAGGAGAGGTGGTCGAGCTGGTCGGGATAGTAATACTCCGCGAACTTGACCCAGCCGGGGGAACAGGAGGTAATCATGGGCAGCACGCCGCCATTCTTCACCCGGCCCACGAACTCGTTGGCCTCTTCCACGATGGTCAGGTCGGCGCCGAAATCGGTATCGAACACCTTGTCGAACCCGAGACGGCGCAGCGCCGCGACCATCTTGCCCTCGACGTTGGTGCCGATCGGCATGCCGAAACATTCGCCGAGAGTGGCGCGGATGGAGGGGGCGGTGGTGACGATCACGTGCTTGGTGTCGTCGGCCAGAGCCTCCCAGATCTTGTCCGTGTCGTCCTTTTCGGCCAGGGCGCCGGTCGGGCAGACCACGATGCATTGGCCGCAGGAGACGCAGGGCACATCGTCCAACTTCTTTTCGAACGCGGTGCCGATATGGGTGTCGATGCCGCGGTCGTTGGCGCCGATCACCGACACGAACTGCTGGCGGCAGGCCGCGACGCAGCGGCGGCAGAGGATGCACTTGTTGTTGTCCCGCACCAGATGGGCGGCCGAGGTGTCCAGCTCATAGTGGGGCTTGAAGCCGTCGTATTTGCCGGTATCTTCCACGCCGTAGTCCTTGCACATCTTCTGCAGCTCGCAGTCGCCTGACCGCGAACAGGAGAGGCACTTCTTCTCGTGGGTGGACAGGATCAGCTCAAGGGTGGTGCGGCGGGCGGCCTGCACCTTGGCGGTATTGGTCTGCACCTCCATCCCCTCGGATACCGGATACACACAGGCGGTCACCAGGCCGCGGGCGCCGGTGGCTTCCACCACGCAGATGCGGCAGGCGCCGATTTCGTTGATATCTTTCAAAAAACACAGGGTGGGGATTTCCACCCCCGCATAGCGGGCGGCCTCCAGGATGGTGGAGCCCTTGGGGACCTCGACCGCAATGCCGTTGATCTTTACATGGACCATGTCTTCCATTTCGGTCACTCTCCTTCCTTAAACCTTAACAATCGCGCCGAAACGGCATTTTTCCATGCAGGCGCCGCACTTGATGCAGGCGCCGGTATCGATCGAATGCGGGTTCTTGACCGTGCCGGAAATGGCGCCGACCGGGCAGACACGGGCGCAGGCGGTGCAGCCCTTGCACTTGTCGGCGACGATCTCATAATGAAGCAGGGATTTGCAGACGCCGGCCGGGCATTTCTTGTCCACGACATGCGCGACGTACTCGTCCCGGAAGAATTTGAGGGTGGAGAGCACAGGATTAGGGGCGGTCTGGCCCAGGCCGCAAAGGGAATTCGCCTTGATATAATGGCACAGCTCCTCCAGCTCGTCGATATCCTCCAGCGTGCCGTTGCCCTTGGTGATTTTGTCGAGCTTCTCGAGCAGACGCTTGGTGCCCACCCGGCAGGGGGTGCATTTGCCGCAGGACTCATCAACCGTGAATTCCAGGAAGAACTTGGCGATGTCCACCATGCAGGTGTCCTCGTCCATGACGATCAGGCCGCCGGAGCCCATCATGCAGCCCATGGCGATCAGGTTGTCGTAGTCGATCTTGGTGTCGATCAGGGAGGCGGGAATACAGCCGCCGGAAGGGCCGCCGGTCTGCGCGGCCTTGAATTTCTTGCCTCCCGGGATGCCGCCGCCGATCTCCTCGACGATCTCCCGCAGGGTGGTGCCCATTGGGATTTCCACCAAGCCGGTATGTTTGATTTTGCCGCCGAGCGCGAACACCTTGGTTCCCTTGGACTTCTCGGTGCCCATGGAAGCGAACCAGTCGGCGCCCTTCAGGATGATCTGCGGGATATTGGCAAAGGTCTCGACGTTGTTTTCCACCGTCGGGCAGCCGAAGAGTCCCTTGACCGCCGGATAAGGCGGCCGGGGCCGGGGTTCGCCGCGGTTGCCCTCGATGGAGGTCATCAGCGCGGTTTCCTCACCGCAGACGAAGGCGCCGGCGCCCAGGCGGATCTCCATGTCGAACTCAAAGCCGGTACCGAAAATATCCTTGCCCAACAGGCCGGCCTCTCTGGCCTCGTCGATAGCGATCTGCAGGCGGCGCACCGCGATGGGATACTCCGCGCGGACATAGACGAAGCCCTTGGTGGCCCCGATGGCGTAGCCGGCGATGGCCATAGCTTCCACCAGGCAGTGGGGATCGCCTTCCAGAACCGACCGGTCCATAAACGCGCCGGGATCGCCCTCATCCGCGTTGCAGACCACATATTTCTGCGGCGCCTTGTTGGGGGCGCACAGGGCCCATTTGCGGCCGGTCGGGAACCCGCCGCCGCCCCGGCCGCGCAGGCCGGAATCGGTGACGACCTGGATGACCTGCTCCGGCGTATACTCGGTCAGGCACTTGGCCAGGGCCTGATACCCGTCCATGGCGATATACTCGTCCAGAGATTCAGGGTTGATGACACCGCAGTTGCGCAGCGCAACCCGGACCTGTTTCTTATAAAAATCGGTTTCACCCAGGGCCTTGATCTCGTCCTTGCCCACCGTCTCGTCATAGAGCAGACGGGTAACGATCCGGCCCTTGAGCAGGTGCTCGGAAACGATTTCGGGGATATCCTCTTCCTGCACCCGGGAATAGAAACAGCCCTCCGGGTAGACGATCATGATGGGGCCCAGGGCACAGAGGCCGAAGCAGCCGGTCTTGACCACCTTGACCTCGTCGGCAAGGCCGTTCGCGGCGATCTCCTTTTCCAGGGCATTGATGATTTCCTGGCTGTGCGAGGAGGTGCATCCGGTGCCGCCGCAGACCAGTACGTGTGAACGATACATCCGTTTTTCCCTCCCGCGTTATTTCATCAGATTCGCGACGGTGTATTCCGCCACGGGATTGCCGTTGACCAGGTGGTCGACGATGATACGCTCCACCTTTTCGGGCGTCACCTTGCCGTAGGTGACCTTGTCCTTGCCCGGCATCATCACCTCGACGATGGGCTCAAACTGGCACATGCCGATGCAGCCGGTCTGGGTGACGGTGACGCCGTTCAAATGGCGCTTGGCCACCTCTTCCACAAAGGCGTTCAGGACCGGGCGGGCGCCCGCGGCGATGCCGCAGGTGGCCATGCCGACCACGACACGGGTCTCGGCTTCGGCGCCGTCCCGCACGGCCATCTTTTCCCGGGCCTTGTCCCGGATGGCCTGCAGTTCCGCTATGGTTTTCATAAGGGTACCTCCTAATTCAAATGTCGAAATCGGGGCGGCCGCCGTCAGGCGGTTCCGCCAAGGCTGTCTTCCTGTTCCCTCAGATAGCCGTCGATCCATTCCATCACGTCCGGTTCGGACAGCGGCACGTCCCCCAGCTGCGCCCGCAGCTCTCTCGTATCCATTTCAAAGGAACGGCCGTCCACCGTGTGACGGTACACGAAATCCACGCCGGGATTGAGCCGGATCAGGGCGGTGACGGTCCCCGCCATATCCCCGAGAGGCATCCGGTCGATATGGGACAGGCTGAATGAGGCGGTCACGGCTGTCCCTTTCCCAGGCTCCGATACGATATCGAGGGAGCCGCCGGTCATCTCCGCCGCCATGCGGAAGAGCGGGATGCCCATCCCCACCTTGCGGGTGGTACGGGTGGTGTAGAAGGGGTCCCGGACCCTTTGGAGGGTATCCGCGTCCATGCCGCGGCCGTCGTCCTCCACCCTCAGCGTGAGAGAATCCGCCCCGCTGTCCTCATCCACGGTCAGCGTGACCAGGCCGGCACCGGCGGAGAGGGAATTCTGCGCGATGTCGAGTATGTTCAGCGACAGCTCCCGCATATCAGTCGGCGTATTTCGCCAGAATGCCGGGAATGTCGTCCACGGTCAGGCGGCCGTATACGTCGTCGTTGACGGTCAGGACCGGGGCGAGGCCGCAGGCGCCGATGCAGCGGCAGGCGGTCAGGGAGAATTTGCCGTCCTCGGTGCATTCGTCCGAGCCGATGCCCAGCGTCTCGCTGAGCTTGTTGAACAGATCTCCCGAGCCCTTGACGTAGCACGCTGTGCCGAGACACACCGAGATGTTGTACACGCCTTTGGGGGAGAGGGCGAACTGGGCGTAGAAGGTCGCCACGCCGTACACCTTTTCCAGCGGCACATTCATGCCGTCGGCGATCATCTGCTGAACCTCAAAAGGCAGGTATCCATAGATGTCCTGTGCCTGCTGCATGACCCCCATCAGACGGCTGGGATCCTGCCGGTTCGCGGCAATGACGGCCTGGAGCTTTTCTTCCTGCTCCGGGGTCCCCTTGAAGGGGAGGGTGCTGATCTTTTTTTGCATGTTGCCTATTCCTCCTTACAAATGGAAGCGCTGGAGGTGGGAAGCCGCCGGGTCCGGCCGCGCAGAAACGCCGAAGAGACAGCGCGCTTCCGTTCGATGCCGCGTGGATCCACCCCCTGTTTCCGCCCGCCCGGGCGGAGGAGAGCTCAATATACCTATTATACATGATCCAACTGGATTTTGCAATGTGAAAATTTCAACAAAGTGGGGTTTTACGAAACAAATCGACCGAATTCGAGGGAACGGCCGTCTTCATCCCCAAGGCTGCTGAAACCGGATCCGGTATCCCGGCATAGGATGGGAAAAGGCGGCCGGATGGAAGGGCGCACCCGTACAGTCCCTCTTGACATCCGGCTTCAAATCGGGTACTGTGACAAAGCAATAAACAACAAGGAGACCGCTTATGAGACTGAAACCGCTTACATATACGCACACCCTGCACGCCTGTTATGGGGGGTATATCGTGCAGGCGATTATCGCCAACCTTGCCCCCTTGTTTTTCGTGGTTTTCCAGACCGCGTTCGACGTGTCGTTTGAACAGATCGGGCGCCTGATCCTGCTGACGTTCGGCACCCAGCTGGTGGTGGACCTGCTCTCGGTCAAATTCGTCGATAAAATCGGCTATCGCGCCGCCCTCGTCCTCGCCCATATCTGTTCCGTCGCCGGGCTGGTGATGCTGGGGACCCTGCCGCGGCTTCTTCCCGAACCATATGTCGGGCTGACGGCCTCGGTCATCGTCTACGCGGTAGGGGGAGGGCTGATCGAGGTGCTCATCAGCCCCATCGTCGATTCCCTGCCGGGGGAGGCCAAGGCCTCCTCGATGAGCCTGCTCCACGCCTTTTATTCCTGGGGACAGGTGCTGGTCATCCTGACGACCACGGTCTGCATCGGTATCACGGGGGACGGCGTGTGGTGGGTGTATCCGCTGCTGTGGGCCGCCGTGCCCCTGGTCAATCTTTTCCGTGTCATCCGGATGCCTCTGGCGCCGCCTCCGGCGGAGGAGGACAAAGTCCCGCTGAAAACGCTCTTTTCCTCCCGGGTATTCCTTGTCGCGCTGCTGATGATGCTCTGCGCGGGGGCGGCGGAGCTTTCGATGTCCCAATGGTCCTCCCTGTTCGCGGAAAAGGGCCTGGGTGTCCCCAAATTGATGGGGGATTTGCTGGGGCCCTGCCTGTTCGGCCTGCTTATGGGGGTGGGACGGACGGTGTATGGCATATGGGGCCGCCGCTTTGATTTGAAAAAGGCGATGCTCGCGAGCGCGTTGCTCTGCATCGCCTGTTATGGGGTGACGGTGTTCGTCCCTTCGCCTCTGCCGGCGCTGCTGGGCTGTGCCTTCTGCGGGCTGTCGGTCAGCCTGATGTGGCCCGGCACCATCAGCCTGTCGGCGGCCCGTTTCCCCGGAGCGGGCACCGCGCTGTTCGGGATGCTGGCGCTGGCGGGGGACCTCGGCTGTTCACTCGGCCCTTGGCTGACCGGCGCGGTGTCGGATGCCGCCCAGCGCCTGCCTTTCCTGCAGGAGGCTATGCAGGGCAGCGGGCTGATGCCTGATCAGTGGGGGCTCAGGGCCGGGCTTGCCGTGGCGGTGATCTTTCCCCTGCTGCTCGTGGTGGGGATCTGTTTTATGCGGAAATCCCCATCCCCTTCGCTGCCGGCGGACTAATTCCGGCAGCCCCAAGCCCTGGGGCCGCTGTATTGTTTCAGTTCCGCGCCCAACCGGACCCCGGGGGCCCGGGCCCCCTCCTTGTATGGGCTGATTTAGGCAACATGGTCATAGTCGATTTTCATCGAGAGAAAATCGACAAAGCCACCCGGGGGTTCAGGGGGCTTCGCCCCCTGACGCTTCTTTCCCCCCTTTCTTTGCGGAAAGAAAGGGGGTGCCAAAGCACACCTGTGCTTTATGGCGGCATGAGCGCATAGAAAATCATAGCTTATTGAATGGGTTTGGCCTGCGGGCCACTTCCTTTTGTCCTCGGCGACAAAAGGAAGCAAAAACGCCGCCGGGGTTCCCCCGGACCCCAGGGGATCCTGTCGGTTCTCTCTTCAGGAGAACCTCCCCGGCGGTATCATGAAAACCGACGATAAAAAGAGGGGCTGCGGCCCCGGGGATTTGGGCCACTGTATTGTTTCAGTCCCGCGCTCAACCGGTCCACGGGGGCCCCTGGGCTCCCTCATTGTATGGGCAGGTTCGGGTGTTCGCCCTCCCGCCGGCTTTCCTGAAAAGAAAGTCGGCAAGCCGCCCGGGGGTTCAGGGGGCTCCCCCTTGGCACGTCTTTGCCGTCTTTCTTCGTGTAAAGAAAGAAGGTGGCCCGCAGGCTAGACTTTTGTTGCGGTATGTCCGCGTATAAAAAACGCAATCCTGCCAAAAAGGATATTGAATGCGCGGCCACGTCCTTTCTCCGCGTGGAGAAAGGACGCAAAGAGACGCTTAGGGGGTTCCCCCCCTAAGCACCCCGAGGTAATCGGCCGGTTTTCTCTTTAGGAAAACCGGCATGGGCGCGTCCGCCTGAACCAACGATATTCGATGAGGGGCTGCGGCCCCAGGGCTGGGTGGTTCCGCAAAGGAGGCCATCATGGAAAAACCAAAAAAAGGGCCTCCGGCATCAGGTTTTGCCGTTGAGGCCCTTCATGATTTCCAGGATATGATCGAGCTCCTTCAAATCCAGCTTTTTTGCCTCCCTGATAAATTCCCGGAGCCGGCCGGGATAGGCGTTTCCTTCATCGAAAAATTCCTGGGGCGTGATTTGAAAATACTCACAAATGACAAATAGGCCCTGTAAAGAGGGCAGCGCCCGATTATTTTCAATCTGATTAATGTAGCTTTCATTTTGACCCAATGTCAGGGACATATCTCGTGCAGATGTACCCTTTCGCAGTCGGAGTTGTGCAATTCGTTCCTGTGTAAAATTCTCGTACATGGATCGTCCCCCCCCTTTGTTTATAATATTCTATCTCTTAACAAAGGGGATTATGTGATATATAATCATCGACTTTTGTTGACATATAGTATAAAATACTATATTATGAATTATATAGTGCTTAAAATACTATAAGATAAAGGGGATATGACGATGACCGAAAAAATCTGCTGTGTAACGGGGCATCGGGATTTGAGCGAGGATGAGATGGAGTTGCTGCGCCCGCGGCTGGCCACAGAGGTGGAGCAAGCCGTCGCGGCCGGCTTCAACTGTTTCCTCTCGGGTTTTGCGGAGGGCGCGGATCTGCTGTTCGCGGAGATCGTGGCCCGGATGAAACGGGACAACCCAAAGCTTCGGCTGGAAGCCGCGATCCCCTACCGGGGCCGGTATGCGCGGCTGATGGAACAGCCCGGGACCCGTGCCCTGCTGCACGCCTGCGACAGCGTCGCCGTCTTGCGCGAGGCCTTCACCCCCGATGTGTTCATGGCCCGCAACCGCTATATGGTGGAGCGCTCGGAACGGGTGATTGCGGTATACGACGGACGGGCGCGGGGCGGGACGGCGGCGACGGTTCGCATGGCCCGGGAGCTGAAACGGGAACTGCGGATAATCAGGCCTGCCAGATGTCAGACCTGATAAATAAAAGGGGAGGTTGTTCCATTCACGGGGCCGCCACATGTTTTCAGTCCCGCGCCCAACCGGACCCCGGGGGCCTCGGGCCCCTCATTGTACGGGCTGATTTAGGCAATATGGCCATAGTCGATTTTCCTGAAAAGAAAATCGACAAAGCCGCCCGGGGGTTCAGGGGGTTCCCCCCTGACGCTTCTTTCTCCCCTTTCTTGACGTCAAGAAAGGGGGTGCCAAAGCACACCTGTGCTTTATGGCGGCATGAGCGCATATAGAAAAACGGCTTCATGGTTTGTCCGCGCATAAAGAACGCAATTCTGGCAAAAAAACTGTCCAATGCGCGGCCACTTCCTTTTTCCCGCGGCGGAAAAAGGAAGCAAAACCGCCGCCGGGGTTCCCCCGGACCCCAGGTGATCCTGTCGGTTCTCTTTTTAGGAGAACCTCCCCAGCGGTATCATAAAAACCAACGATACATAAGGGGCTGCGGCCCCGGGTTTTTGGGCCGCCGCATGTTTTCAGTCCCGCGCCTAACCGGACCCCGGGGGCCTCGGGCCCCTCATTGTACGGGCTGATTTAGGCAATATGGCCATAGTCGATTTTCCTGAAAAGAAAATCGACAAAGCCGCCCGGGGGTTCAGGGGGTTCCCCCCTGACGCTTCTTTCCACCTCCCCTATTTGAATCACCTGGGGCAAACGCGTGGGCATTTGCGGGGGCCGGGGCAGACTTCGCACGTTTGTATCCACGCTCAAACCGGCCCTTTGAAAGGGAGGGCCAAAGCACAGGCTGTGCTTTTATGGTATGAGCGTATATAAAAGAGAGCCTATCCGATGCCGTCTTCGGATAGGCTCTTATTCAGCATGATTTACGAAATGTTATTAATAATCAAAAATAGACTTTACGTACTCTCTTTCGCAGCGCGGAGAGAGACCCCGCCGCCAATCCGGCACGGCCTCGTTCAAACGGTCCAGGTGGTGGGATGGAACGCCGACGCGGGGTTTTGCAGAATCCCCTGTATCACCGCGTCGGTCCGGTAGCTCATATACCATGCGGAACGGGCGGTTTCGTTCCATTCTTCCACCACTTTCTGCAGCTTTTGCACCGAAAGTCCCCCAATTCATGCAAATTCATGTGTATAATCTGATATGTATTATACGATTGGTAATAACTTTTAACTTTACAGTCCGAATTCGCCCTCGTAGCTCACCAAGCTGGCATCCAGGACACCGTCCACCTGGAGGAACTGGTCAATGGTGGCCATCTCGTTGTCCTTCAGGGAGATCTCGAGGGTGAGCTCGGCGCCGTCCCGGGTCATGGTGCGGGATTTCACCCGATGGCGGGGCAGGGTTTTGAGGGCCTTGGCGATATTGGCGGTTTTGTCGGGCTCATACCGCAGCACCAGCAGATAGGGGCTTTGCAACTTCTTGTGGAACAGGGAGATGACAAAATAGAGCAGCCCCACCCCGAAGCAGGCGAAGGCGCCGACCAGATACTGCCCGGCCCCCGTCATGATGCCGCAGGTGATGGCCCAGAACATGAACACCGTGTCGACCGGGTCCTTGATCGCGGTGCGGAACCGGACGATGGACAGCGCGCCGACCATACCGAGGGAGAGAGCGAGATTGGAGCTGATGGTGCGGATGACCAGGGCGGTGACCATGGCGAGCAGGACCAGGGAGATCGCGAAGCCCTTGGAGTAGAGCACCCCGCGGAAGGTCTGGCGGTAGACCAGCAGGATGAAGATGCCCATCAGAAAGGCGACGCCGACCGACAGCGCCATCTGGCCGACCGTCACGCTTTGGAATTGTTCGAGTACGCTCTTTTTGATCATGTCCATAAAACCCATGGGGGATCCTCCTCTTCTATTTCGGCCGGGTCACTGCAGGCCGCGGCACAGTTCATATTTGGAAATGGCGCATCGGGCAGCGGACAGGGGCCGCAGCAGCTGCCGGACGGCATAGGGCAGAGCATCGTCGTACTTGACCTCCAGCACCAGCCGGTCCCCCGGCAGCACAGGCAGGGTATAGGGCTCGGGGCTGAACAAGTCGGTGCGGTACTGTCCCGAGTGCAGGTCGCTGTCCAATGTGATGCGGACATCCCGGAACACGTACGCCTCCCGCATATAATCGACGATGACGGTGGGGCGGAGCAGACGGGTGCGGGCCTTGAGATAGAAATTCCGCAGCAGGGGGTCGTCGCTGTCCCACAGCGGCCAGGTGTCGCCCGCCAGGATGGCGTCAGCCTGTTCCCGGGTCAGCGGCGCGCTGCGCTTCCGGGTCAGGGAGCCGAGCTTCTGCTTGAGCTCGAGGCGGATGTAGCGGTCGTCCATATCGTAAAAGCGGATGCGGTATTTCTCCCGTTTTTCCACGCCTTCGATCTTGTCGAAGAGGCCGCTCTGCTGATAATCGTCGAAATAGAGGCTGCGGATGAAATAGCGTCCATCCTCCCCCGCGTGGCCATCCCGTCCCAAAGCCGCGCGCAGGCGCCCCTGGAGCATCCGGGCGGAGGCGGTACTGATAAAGAATTTTTCTTCGTGACGGAAGCCGTCCATCGGTACCCCTCCTTTATCCGAACACCGCGGCGATTTCCTCGTCGGTCAAGGCGAGGATGGAGCGGAGCTGGCTGCTCGTGCGCACTTCCTTCTCAAGCGTCGCCTGCCGTCCCCGGACAAAGGTGCGCAGCCCCTCCACCCGGGAGGACCAACTGCCGGACGAGCCGCCCCATTTATCCAGATCCCGACCGATCTCGGGTTTCAGAATCTGCTCGAAGCGGTCGATATGCGCGATCAGGTTATCTGTGGTGAACACGTTTTGCATCAGATAGGCCATCCGTTCGATGAAGGTGGCCCGGAATTCCGGATTTTTGAGCAGGCGGTTGACCAGGACGGTGCTCAGCGAATTTCCGGCGCCGGTCCCGTCCGGGTTGAGGATGTGATAAAACCCATAAGGCACCGCGGCGTTCTGGAAACCGAGGTCCACGTCGTACACGATCCAGTGGAAGCGGCCGCCGTCATAATCGGGGGAGCGGAAAAAACGGATATTGCCGCTGTCCTGATTGCCGCAATAGGCCTCGCTGATCAGGTAGTCGCAGTAGCTCTGTACATTCATCCGTTCGGTGACATACCGATAATTGCCGGGATCGGCCATGTCGTGGGTTTTGACGAAGTTGAGCAGCTCCAGATAGGCCGCGTCGCTGCCCGCATTGACGGTCCGGTTCCCCTGGAGGAGATCCACGGTGTCGGCCGACACACCGCAGTGGGAGGCGACATAATCGGCATTGAGCCGTTCCCGGATATAGCGGACGCCGTAATAATCCCCGTTCAAATACATCACGACCGGCCGGTATGCCTGGACGAAGCCGACCCCTGCGTCGTCGAGCACGCTCGTAAACATCGCGTCCTTCATCACGGTGAGGAGGCGGTCTTGACCCGAGGTGCGCAGGATCAGGTTATCATACTCGCCGAAGTCCCGGCTGTCGAAGACCGGATAGTCGAGGGAGGATGCCCCATAGCAATCCCGGAAATTGAGCGCTAAGGATTTCTTTTCATAGATCCGGGACATGCCGCCGAAGACTTTGAGGCCACAATCGGCTGAAAAACCGGGATCCTCCCCGCCAGGGCCATTTTTGGGAAGCAGCTCGACGTGAGCGTAGCGCTCCCAATCCTGAAAAAAGTTGGCTCCGTTGTGGGGATAGGCCGGTGAACCCCCGCCCAGGACGAGGATCCCGCGGTCGTGACTGAACAGGCCGTCAGGATCGGAGGTGACGCTGACGACGTCCATGGTATGGTTCTCTCCTATAATATAGGAAAAGGTAGAGCAGGCACTCGGCACCGCGCCTGGCTCGAGCGAAACCGCCCGCAGGGATGCGGATTTATCCAGGGTGATGGGGCCGGTATAGGGAGTGCTCGACGACGTGGGCACCGTGCCGTCCAGCGTATAATACAGATGCTCGCCGAGAAGAGAAACCTCCAGCGGGCCCGCCGCGTACACCCCCGCGGGGGTCGCGGCCTCCGGGGCGGAGGAGAGGCGGCGCAGCCCACCTGTATTGGCTCCGCCGGGGGTGGGGGAGGAAAAGTAGAAGAGCCCGGGTTCCGTGTCCATCCGGCCCCGGCTGACGTTCATAGGCAGGCCGGTGTAGGAAATCCCGTCGAGGAGCCGCCCGTCCGCGTCATACAGATAGACGGCGCCGTCGCCGTTGAGGCGGAAATTGGTCTGGCGGTTCCGGGCATCCGGCAGGTTGGCTTCGTTGCAGTAAAATACCACCCGCCCACCCGGCTGCAGGGTGACGTCGGGCAGGGGAAAAAGGCCGGGCAGCTCCGGATCGTCGGAGAGAAAGAGGCCGGCGAGGCTGACCGGAGCATCCGAGATATTCTGCAGCTCCACCCAATCGCTGCGGTCGATGGCACCGACCGTCGTGTTGCGGGACATGACCTCTGAGACCCGCACCGCGCTTTGGCGGATGGTGTCCACCCTCTGCGCGTGTGCGCGGATCCCTTCCTCGGTATTGGGATAACCGGGGAGGGCTCGCCTACCGACCAGGCGCCGCCGGCATCCCGCAGGAGTGCGGCGTCCGCGGCGAGGCCATTGACCTCCACCTGATCGATCAGGACACCGGCGGGGGTGGAGAGGTAGAGGGTGTCGCTCGACCGGTTGATCTTAAAAGGTGCGTGGAGCTCTTCCGGATCGGCGGAGTGCCCCTTGTCCGAGGCGAAGACCAGCACGGTTTCCCCCGGGGCCAGGGTACGTTCCGGAAACTGCCATTTGAGGGGTTCGTCCGGGTCGTTGGTCAGCCCATAGCCCTTCAGCGCGGCCGGTTCATCCGAACGGTTGACGACCTCTATGTAATCGGGATAGGCCCCGTCGGCATCCGGGAGGGTCAACGTGTTTTGGGCCAGGATTTCACTGAGGAACAGGGCGTCGGATGTCCCGACCCGAGTGGCGCGGTAGGCGGCGTAGCCCTCGTCGGTGTTGGGGTATCCCGGCGTGCTGTGCGCCGACTCGGAAAAGCCCGCGGTGGTCCGGACGGCCGAGACGTTCGTCTGAAGCGGAATAGTGACGGTGGTATCCTCCACATCGCCCGAGGCGTCCTTGAGGGAGAGGGTTTCGCCGCCGGCCGCTTTCAGACGGAAGTTGGCGTGCAGGGGATCCTTGCCGTCCCCATCGCAGAAAATCACCAGGTATTCATCCGCTTCCAGGGTACGGGCGGGCAGCAGCCAGGTCGTATTGCCGTCGGACAGCGCCCAGCCGGCGAGGGATATGCGCGAGCCGGTGGTGTTATGCAGCTCCACCCAGTCGCTGAAAAGCCCGTTACCGTCCGGATAGGCTGAGCCGTTGCTGGTCATGTATTCGGATATTTCCACCCGTGCGGCCGGGACGGTTCCCCCCGCTTCGATCACAGGGCCGGAGGAAAAGACCGTGCCCAAGACGAACAGCAGCAGCAGACCGGCCAGGGAAGCGGCGATCAGGGCCATCCGGCCCCGGACGGGGGATTGAGCGGGCATGGCGGCATCTCCTTTGCGCTTGGCAGGTAAAATGGACGGACATCCCGTCCGGAAACCGGCGGGGACAGGCCGATGATTTATGGTATGCCGGAAACCGGTCCGGTATGACGGACCGGACGGCAGAATGAGCGAAAAGGGTCGGAAAACAGGCGGTTTCGACAAATTTTGCGGAAAAGGGCGCAAAACAGCCCCGCAAATGCGGAGTACACCCCACGTTTATGTTTAGTATACCACAGAAAGAACCGATCCGCCACAAGGGAAGATCAGTCAATTTTCATAAATTATCGGAAGAAATTCATGAAGAAGGACGATGCCGGGTATATTAAAAAAGAGTTGTGACATCTGGCGTTTTATGCTAAAATAGGTAAAGTTTCACATAAATTTAAGGGCACGTGAAAAAGTGCCTGTGGGTAAAGGCCGGTGAAAAGATGGCACTGTCGATGATCGAACAGATCCGCGAAGCGGAGTTGCAGGCGGAGCAGGTGGAACAGGACGCGAAGGAACGGGCGGACCGGATCCTCCGCGAGGCCGCCGAAAAGGCGGGCGCCCTGCAGAAAGAAGCCGCCGCGCAGGCGGCAAAATCACGGCGGGAGATGCTGGAACAGGCACAGGCCGAGGCCGAAGCCATCCGGGCGGAGGCGCAGCAAAGGGCGGAGACAGAAGCCGGGGCTCTGTCGCAGCAGGCGGCCGTCCGCCGGGAACAGGCGCAGAGGGAGGCGGCCGCCTGCCTGACCGGGGTGGAAGATCTGCGGCTGTGACGCTAAAGATAGCGCGTCGTTTCCCGCCGGTTTTGCCAGCGGGCTGACGGGCCGTCCCCCATCCCTTTACGGAAATTCACAGGACGGCGGAGGTGTGTTGTATTGGCAAAGATGCAGATGATGCGAGTCGGCATGGTGGCCCTCCGGTCCGACCGGAAGCCGCTGCTGGAGGCCCTGCAGTGGATGGGGGTTCTGGACATCGAGTCCGCGGCAGCTTCCGAGGAGACGCTTCCGGAGGGGTTCACCCGTCCGGATACCCGCAGCCAGACCGCCTCTTTCGAACGGGCGGCGGCGGTCGCGGCACAGGCGCTCGGGATCCTCAACGAAGCCGCGCCGGAGTCCAAGGGCCTGCTCGCCGGCCTATCGGGGCGGCGGGAGATTACGGCGGAAGATTTTGAACAGACGGTGGCGGACAGCCGGGAGATCATGGATCTCTGCCATCAGGTGCTCGATTGGCAGAAGCGGAGAACGGAGTGCGCCGCCGACATCCAGCGCATCAGCACAAGCCTGGAGCAGATGGCCCCCTGGCAGTCGTTGGACGTACCCTTCCGTTTCGGCGGGACGCGGACCACGGCGGCTTTCATTGGGGTGCTGCCCGCCCGTTTCAGCGAAACGGAGCTGCGGGACGCGCTTGCCGGGAAAGAGCCGGGCGCGGCATTTGAGGTGGAAGTCCTGCACACCTCCCCAGAGCAGACCTGCCTGTTCCTCCTTTGCCGGAGGGAGGACGCGGCCGCCCTTGGCCAGACACTCCGGTCCATGGGGTTTTCCAGGCCGCCGGTTACGGCGGGCACCTCCAAACAAGGAATGCTGCCGACGGACGAAATCGACCGGCTGCAGGACAGACGGCGGGCCCTCGAAGAGGAAAAGGCGGATTTGACGCGTCAGATCGAGGAAGCAGCGGCGAACCGGCGCCGGATTGAAAATACCATCGATTATTACACGGTAAGGGCCGAGAAATACCGGATCATCGGGGAGCTGGGGCACACGAGACATACCTTTCTCGTCACCGGATACATCCCGGAAGTGGACCTGCCCTTGCTGAAGGACCGGCTGGAAACCCGGTTTTCCCTGCTGCTGGAGGCGGAACCGGCTGAAGACGGCAAAGCGCCGGTCAAGCTGCGCAACAACGCCTTTGTCCGGCCGGCCGAAACCATTACCGAGATGTATGCCCTGCCCCTGACCAGCGATATCGATCCCACACCGGTAATGAGCATTTTCTATTACCTCTTTTTCGGTATGATGCTATCCGACGCGGGTTACGGCCTGCTGTTGGTCTTGGGCAGCTGGTTTCTCATCAAAAAATGCCGTCCCGAGCCGGGGATGCGCCGGAATCTTCAGCTATTTTTCTGCTGTGGGGTGGCGACCATCTTCTGGGGCTTGGCCTTCGGCAGTTTTTTCGGGGATGCGATCCCCCTCATCTCCGGGACTTTTTTCGGGCATGAGGTCAATCTGCCCCGGCTGCTGGATCCCATGACCCAGGCGGTGGAGCTTCTGGTCCTCAGCCTGGTGCTGGGCTTCCTCCAGATCATGGTGGGGATGGGCTGCAAATTCTATGTGCAGTGGAGAAGCGGCGACCGGTGGGGCGCGGTGTTCGACACCGGCTTTTGGATGACCGGGCTAGCCGGCATCGGCCTGTGGCTGGCCGGCGGGATGCTGACGCCGGTGCTGGCGACGGTGGGAATGTGGACCGCGATCCTGTCGGCGCTGGGGCTGGTGCTGACGGCTGGCCGGGCGAAAAAGGGACCGATGCGGTTCGTCTCCGGGCTCGCCAGCCTGTACGACTCCACCAGTTATGTCAGCGACCTGATGTCGTATTCCCGCCTGATGGCCCTGGGATTGACCACCGGCGCCATGGCCTCGGTTTTCAATAAGCTCGGCACCATCATGGGCGGCGGTGTCGGAGGGGTGATCCTGATGCTGATCATCTTCCCGGTCGGGCACGCCATTTCCTTCGGCCTCAACGCTCTGGGGGCGTATGTCCATACCATCCGGCTCCAATACGTGGAGCTCTTTTCCAAGTTCTATGAGGGCGGCGGCCGGCCGTTCCGGCCTTTTGCCCTGCGCAGCCACTATATCAGAATCAAGGAGGAAACAAAACAATGAGTCTGGGAACCATTTTGGCGCTGATCAGCGCCGCGATCGCGACGGTGTTCGCCGGGATCGGTTCGATCCGAGGGGTCGGGATGTCGGCGGAAGCCGGCATGGGAGTGCTCGCGGAGGATCCCTCCAAGTTCGGCAAGCTGCTGGTGCTGGAGCTGCTGCCCGGCACCCAGGGCCTGTACGGCTTCATCGTGTCCTTTTTGATCCTGATGAACATCGGCATTTTCGGCGGGATCAACGCGAATATCGCCAGTGAAGTGGGCTGGCTGTATATCGTCGCATCCCTGCCCATTGCCATCGGCGGGCTGATCTCCGGTATCGCGCAGGGCCGGGCCGCTGTGGCGGGCATTTCCCTGCTGGCCAAACGGCAGAGCGAGTTTTCCAAGGCGATGGTCTCCACCACCCTGGTGGAAATCTATGCGCTGCTGTCTTTCCTGGTCTCCCTGCTGTCGGTGCTGGCCATCAGCCGCCTGGGCTAATCCAACGCGAACGGAGGAATGACCATGTCGGGCACGCAGGATATGATCGCGCGCATCCTCGCGGACGCCGAGGCGGAGGGAGCACGTATCGAAGAACAGGCTCGGAACAAGGCCGGAGTCCTTCTGCAGGAGGCAGGGGAACAGGCGGAGGAATCGAAACGGCGAGCGGCTGAGGAAGCGGCGAAGCAGGCGGAGGACATCGTGCGTTCCGCCAGGTCGGCCGCCGAGCTCATCCGCCGCAATATCCTGCTGGAAAAACGGCGGGGGCTGATCGCGGACGTCCTGAACGGCACGGTCCGGGCGCTTGCGGCTTTGCCGGATGAAACGTATCTGCCGCTGCTTCTGCGGCTGTCGGAAGCGGCCGCGAGGACGGGCGAGGGCGTGCTGCGCCTGAACGCGCGGGATCTGGCCCGGCCGGGGACGGCGGCGCTGTCCCGGGATCTGGGCGGCGGCCGGAGCATCCGGCTGTCCGAGGAACCGGCCGCCATCGACGGCGGGTTCCTGCTCGAGTATGGGGAGCTGGAGATGAACAGTTCGTTTTCCGCCCTCTTGGAGGAGAAACGGGAGCGGCTGGAAGACCTGCTCAACCGGGAGTTGTTCGGCTAACCGATTCTATTCACGAAGGGAGGCGGCGGCATGGGGGCATCGTATGCATATGCGGTCGGCAATGTCCGCGCCAGGGAACCAGCCCTGCTCACCCGTCCGGACATGGAGCAGCTGCTGGGCGTATCCGATGTGGCCGAGCTTTTGGCCGCCCTGCGGGACAGGGGATTCGGCGGTTCCATGCCGGAGGGCGGGAACGCCGGTATGGAAGACCTCTTCCGGGAGGAAACCCGGGATCTGTGGCGGTATCTGAAAGAGGTCTCCCCGGATTTTTCCCTCTACGACGCGTTTCTCTACCGGCAGGACATCCACAACTGCAAGGCAGTGATCAAAGGCGTGCTGTCGGGGCGGGCGTATCAGCCGCTGCTGCTCGAACCGTCGTCGGTCCCGCCAGAGGATCTGGAAAAAGCCGTGCGGGAAGGGGCGTTCGAGCTGCTGCCCCCATTCCTGCGGGAAGCGGCCGGCCGGGCCTATGAGATCCTGGCCCATGCGGCCGATGCGCAGCTCGCCGATGCGGTCCTGGACCGGGCGGGGATGGCCGCGATGCTGGCAGCCGCGGACCGATCGCGGGTGCCGATGCTGCGGGAGCTTATGGCGACGCAGGTATTCTATGCCGACTGCAAAACCGCCCTGCGGGCGGCCCGGGCTGGAAAACCGCCCGCTTATCTCGAACAGGCCCTCTGCCCCTGTCCCGGGCTGGACATCGGGACGCTGGCCGCAGCGGCCGCCGCAGGAGAAAAGGCGGTGCTCGCCTGCATGGAGGAGCTCGATGCGTACGGCAGCAGGCAGGCGGCGGAGCGGTACCGGGAATCTCCCTCGTCTTTTGAAAAATTTGTCGACGACCGGACGATGGAGGTGGCCCGGAAAGGGCGGAGCGTTACCCTGGGCCCCGAACCGCTGCTTGGGTATCTCGTGGCGAAGGAGATGCAGCAAAAGGATCTGCACATCCTGTTTTCCGGGCTGCGGGCCGGTCAGGCGGAAGCGGATATCCGCTTCCGCCTGCGGGAGCTGTATCCGTAAGGCCTGGCCGGGCGGGGATAAAGGGCCGCCGGAGATAGGGCGGCCATAAAATCACAGAATCAGCACCGGATGGGGAGTCGGATACCGGTGCGGGGTTCATTCTATGCGGAAATGAGGGAGACTGCCATGCGCCGGTGTGCGGTGATGGGCGATACGGAAAGCGTGCAGGGGTTCGCGGCCGTGGGCCTCGATATCTTCCCCTGCGACGACCCGGCTGAGGCCGGCGCGCTGCTCCGGAGGCTGGCGGCGGCCGGAGAGCCGGGCCGGGAGGAATACGGCGTCATTTATCTGACCGAAAGGTTGGCGGCCCTGCTGGAACGGGAACTGGATGCCCTGGACGGGCAGATGCTCCCGGCGGTGATCCCGATCCCGGGCGTGCACGGCAATACCGGCGCCGGTCTGGAACGGGTGAGGGCCTGTGTGGAGAAGGCCGTCGGTTCCGATATCCTATTCGGATCCTGAGCCGTCTCCGGACGGTGTGCCGACAGATACGATCGGGCGTGAAAGACAAAAAACGCCCCTGTGAAAGGAACGATCAGCCATATGACGACAGGTACGATAACCAAGGTCGCGGGCCCGTTGGTCATCGCCGAGGGGATGCGGGACGCCAACATGTTCGACGTGGTGCGGGTGAGCAGCCAGCGTCTGATCGGCGAAATCATCGAAATGCATGGAGACAAGGCCTCCATCCAGGTATACGAGGAGACCTCGGGGCTCGGGCCCGGCGAAACGGTGGAATCCACCGGCGCGCCGCTGAGCGTGGAGCTGGGCCCCGGCCTGATCGGCTCGATTTTTGATGGGATCCAGCGTCCTCTGGCCGAGATCATGAAGGTATCCGGCACCAATTTGCAGCGGGGGATCGAGGTCCCCTCCCTGAACCGGGAGGCGCGCTGGCATTTCGTCCCGTCGGTAAAGCCGGGGGACGAGGTGCGGGGCGGCGATACCCTGGGCATTGTGCAGGAAACCCCCGTGGTGCGGCATCACATCCTGGTGCCGCCCGGGCTGATGGGGACGGTGGAGAGCATCGCGGAGGGGGACTACACCGTCGAGGAGACGGCGGCCACCCTGCGTTCGCCGAATGGTTCCCTTTTGCCGGTACGGCTGATGCAGAGCTGGCCGGTCCGGGTGGGGCGGCCGTATAAACGCAAGCTGTCTCCCGACGTGCCGCTGACGACGGGGCAGCGGGTCATCGACACCCTCTTCCCCCTGGCCAAGGGCGGCGTGGCCGCGGTCCCGGGGCCGTTCGGCTCAGGCAAAACCGTGGTGCAGCATCAGCTCGCGAAATGGGCCGCAGCCGACATCATCGTCTATATCGGCTGCGGCGAGCGCGGCAATGAGATGACCGATGTGCTCAACGAGTTCCCGGAGCTGAAGGATCCCCGCACCGGCAATTCCCTGATGGAACGGACCGTCCTGATCGCAAACACCTCCGACATGCCGGTGGCCGCGCGGGAGGCGTCGATCTACACCGGCATCACCATCGCGGAATACTTCCGGGACATGGGGTACACCGTCGCCCTGATGGCCGACTCCACTTCCCGCTGGGCCGAGGCGCTGCGGGAGATGTCCGGCCGTCTCGAGGAGATGCCGGGCGAGGAAGGGTATCCCGCCTATCTCGGCAGCCGTCTGGCCCAGTTTTATGAGCGGGCGGGCCGGGTGATCGTCAGCGGATCGGAGGATACCGAGGGCGCCCTGTCCGTCATCGGGGCCGTCTCCCCTCCCGGCGGCGATATCTCGGAGCCGGTCTCCCAGGCCACCCTGCGGATCGTCAAGGTGTTCTGGGGGCTGGATGCCTCCCTGGCATATAAGCGGCATTTCCCCGCCGTCAACTGGCTGACCAGCTATTCCCTGTATGCCGATTCCCTTTCGGGATGGTTCAATGAAAATATCCGGGACGACTGGAGCGTTCTGCGGGGCCGCCTGATGGGCCTGCTCCAGGAGGAGGCGGAGCTCGAGGAGATCGTGCGGTTAGTCGGCATGGATGCCCTGTCCGCCCCCGACCGTCTCAAGCTCGAGGCCGCCCGCTCCATCCGGGAGGATTACCTGCATCAGAACGCGTTCCACGATACCGACACCTATACGTCCCTCGACAAGCAGTATCTGCTGATGACCGCGATCCTTGGGTTCTACGACAAGGCGAAGGCCGCGCTGGAGGCGGGGGTGGACATCGACACCCTGGTCTCCCTGCCCGCCAGGGAACGGATCGGGCGGCTGAAATACGCGGCCGAGGACGCCGCGGCGGAGGAATTCGCCCACGCCATGGCCATGCTCGACGAAGAATTGGACGACGCCCGCAAAGCGGCCGGCCGGGATGAGGCCGTCGGGAAGGGAGGGGAAGAGGATGCCTAAGGAATACCGGTCCATCCGGGAGGTCGCCGGCCCGCTGATGATGGTCAGCGGAGTGGAGGACGTCAAGTACAACGAGCTCGGCGAGATCGAGCTGCCGGATGGGGAACGCCGGCGCTGCAAGGTGCTGGAGATCGACGGGGGAAACGCGCTCGTCCAGCTCTTTGAAAGCGCCGCGGGGATCAACCTCGCGAATTCCAAGGTGCGGTTCCTCGGCCGGAGCATGGAGTTGCCGGTGTCCCCCGACATGCTCTCCCGGGTGTTCGACGGCCTCGGGCGGCCCATTGACGGCGGACCCGAACTGATCCCGGAGAAACGGCTGGATGTCAACGGGACCCCTATGAATCCCGCCGCCCGGAATTATCCGCAGGAGTTCATCCAGACCGGCGTCTCCGCCATCGACGGCCTGAACACCCTGGTAAGAGGTCAGAAGCTGCCGATCTTTTCAGCATCCGGCCTGCCCCACGCCCAGCTCGCGGCCCAGATCGCGAGGCAGGCGACGGTACTGGGGGACGACAGCGGGTTCGCCGTGGTCTTCGCGGCGATGGGCATCACCTTTGAGGAATCCAATTATTTCATCGAATCCTTCCGGGAGACCGGCGCCATCGACCGGACGGTGATGTTCGTCAACCTGGCGAACGATCCGGCCGTGGAACGGATCGCCACCCCCCGTATGGCCCTGACTGCCGCGGAATACCTGGCATTCGACCGGGGGATGCAGGTGCTGGTCATCCTGACCGACATCACCAACTACGCCGACGCGCTGCGGGAGGTCTCGGCCGCCCGCAAGGAAGTGCCGGGCCGCCGCGGCTATCCCGGGTATATGTACACCGACCTCGCCACCCTGTACGAACGGGCGGGACGGCAGAAGGGCCGGGATGGGTCGATCACCCTCATCCCCATCCTCACCATGCCGGAGGATGACAAGACCCATCCCATCCCCGACCTGACCGGGTATATCACCGAGGGGCAGATCATCCTCTCCCGGGAGCTGTACCGCAAGGGGATCACGCCCCCCATCGACGTGCTGCCCTCCCTCTCCCGCCTCAAGGACAAGGGAATCGGCAAGGGCCGCACCAGAGAGGACCACGCCAGCACCATGAACCAGCTCTTCGCCGCCTATGCCCGCGGCAAGGACGCGAAGGAACTGATGGTGATCCTGGGCGAGGCCGCCCTGACCGCGATCGATAAACAGTACGCCGCGTTCGCCGACCGGTTTGAGCAGGAGTACGTCTCCCAGGGCTATGAGACCAACCGGCCCATTGAGGAGACGCTGGAGCTCGGATGGAAGCTGCTGCGCATCCTGCCCCGCAGTGAGCTCAAGCGGATCAGCGACGAGATGCTCGACCGGTATTATGACCCGTCCTAAACACCAGGGGCGCCTGCATGGATGCCCGGAAAGGAGGGAACGCCCATGGCGGTGATGAATGTCAACCCTACCCGTATGGAGCTGACCCGGCTGAAAAAGCAGCTCAGCACGGCCACCAGAGGGCACAAGCTGCTCAAGGATAAACGGGACGAGCTGATGCGGCAGTTCCTCGAGATGATCCGGGAAAACAAGGCCCTGAGAGAACAGGTGGAGGCGGGAATCACAGACGCGAACCGGCATTTTGTGCTGGCCAGTGCGGTGATGCAGAGGGAACAGATGGATGCCGCCCTCCTCTCCCCCAAGCAGGAGGTGGGGGTCGAGATATCCACCCGCAACGTCATGAGCGTGGATATCCCCGTGTTTTCCCCCGTCACCCGAACGCCCGATCCATCCGATATCTATCCCTATGGGTTCGCGTTCACTTCGTTTGAGCTGGACGACGCGGTGCAGCGCCTGTCCGGGCTGCTGCCGATGATGCTGCGGCTGGCGGAGTGTGAGAAATCCACGCGGCTGCTGGCCGCTGAAATCGAAAAGACCCGCCGGCGGGTCAATGCGCTCGAGCATGTCATGATCCCGCGGCTGCAGGAAACCATCCGGTATATTACGATGAAGCTCGAGGAAAACGACCGGTCCAGCCGCACCCGGCTGATGAAGGTCAAGGATATGATGCTGGAAAAGGCCCATCATTATCATGCGGAAACGATGTAAGGAAGAGAGTGCCGATTGCACACATCTGACCGCCACGGCGCTGAAAAGGCTATTTCAATCGTCCGGGGCAAATGATCGGTTTTGGGATGAACGCTAAGCGCCTTGGGAAATGCCCCCGTCAGCAAAAAATCCCCCGGAACCTTGTCGGTTCCGGGGGATTTTCCAGGTATATCGGGGAGGATGCCGATTTTGCACAGTTATGAAAATATGTTCCAGATGAATCTAGCTGCGCGTAAACACATGACCACCGCGATAGCCAGGGTGATGATCCATATCGGCTTTTTGTTTTCCGCTTTCCTGAAAAGCAGGAAGGTGAGCTGATATGTAAAGCATATCGGCAATAGGGGGAAAAACAGATTCCACATGAAGGCCTCGATAAGTGCATGGACAAACCCGTTAAAACCGTAAATTATTTCACGTGTCATCATAAACGAGTATTCTATACCGTTGATCGCTGAATAAACCGCATAAATAAGCACGCACACGTACGGCAGCAATGAGCCTATGAAGACGATCTTATAGGATTTTTTCATGTTTTGCCCCCCTCAAACTCACTGTTTTCATTATAGCACAGAAAGGAAAAGAAGTCGACCGCCATACAGCGGCCGGTTTCTTGCGGAAATGGGGTGCCGCCCCCATCTAAAGCCGAGCGTATCATGTCCTAACTTTATTAATATTATTGAATTACCCCTACAGAGGATAACCTATAAATTGGGAAATGTAAACGGGATAATCTTATGTTATCATTTAACTGGGTGGTAAATAATTGATAAAGGATGTGAGGAGGGTATTATGAAAACATATGAGGTGACATTATCGGAGGATTTGTCAACCATATACGAAGACATTGCCAAGATGAACAAAAGGACAGTCGAGGACTGCCTGGCGATCATTCTGGAACGGGTCATTCGCACGATGCTTAATCTGCCGGGGGAAACCCACAAAAACTAGGGCACGCCATGGTATCCGCGGCTTTGGCCTATGGTATGAAGGTGGTCTCGGCGAGGTGGCAATTGGTGCGACGCGTTCCGCACGGAGCGCAAGAATTGAAACGGGTTTGATCCCTCACAAAGAAAAAACACCCGTAACCCCGCCTGACGGCGAGGTTTCCGGGCGTTTTCCTTTATGATCCACTGGCAAAAAAGAGGCCGCTGATACGCAGGCAATGCAGCCTTTTCATAGAAAAACCTGCGGTGCGCGTCATGTACACCGCAGGTATGGAGCTGGTGAGCGGACTTGAACCGCTGACCTGCTGATTACGAATCAGCTGCTCTACCGACTGAGCCACACCAGCAAATGGGGGATGCGGGCCATTCCGGTAAAAACCGGCAGGCGGATCCCTTGAACGAAGCATTCTCGCCAGATGAACGGGATTATTATAGCAAACCCGTTCTCGATTCGTCAAGAGGCCAGGCCGATTTTCTCAAAAATCTTGCGGGAGGGGCTTCGCCGGATGATGTGAACATTTGTCACATGGCAAAAAGCGGTAATGAAATTTCGGACGACAGATGGTATACTGAACCTACAAGCGAGGGGATAGTATGCACGCCAACAAGATGAAGCGCTCGGTATTTGCCCATCGATTGCGCATGCTCCGGAGGCAGATGGGGGTGACTCAGAAGGAAATCGCCCAGAGCCTCAACATAGATCGTTCAACGTATGCGTATTACGAAACAGACAAGACCAATCCGGACCTCATCACGCTGCGGCGGATAGCCAGCATCTTCCATGTGAGCACCGATTACCTGCTGGGGATCGAGACACCGGCCATTCACGCAGCCCCCGTGCGGGATCGCGGGCCGGAGCCGGCACAGCCGGCATCGGAGGGGATCCTATCGGGATTACAGGAGGATGAACGGATTTTCATCCTCCTATACCGGCAGCTCGACACGGAGCAGCGGGAAAATCTGGTCCGTTATGTCATGGACACCATCAACCGGGAGCTGCCCAGTGAGGCGGATCCCCAAGGATCCGGTTGAGTGGATATGCCATATATCAAGCAGGCGGGAGACGAGAGGGCTCCCGCCTGTTTCCTGTCTGTTCCGCCTTTTCTTTACGGTTCAACTTGTCACGGGGCGGGGTTTATGGTATGATATATAAAATCAGGACATATAGGCTTTTGCGTTTGAAGCGGATAACCTGGAAATAGTGAACGAGGTGACCAACATTGGGATTGATCAAGTCGCTGTTCGGAGATTACAGCAAACGGGAAATCAAGCGGATCCAGCCGCTTTGTGACAAGGTGCTGGGGCTGGAGGAGACCTACCGCGCCATGAGCGAGGAGGAATTGAGGGCCCAGACCGACAAGCTGCGGGACCGGCTGCAAATGGGAGAAAGCACCGACGATATCCTGCCAGACGCCTTTGCCGTCTGCCGCGAGGCCTGTGACCGGGTGCTCGGGATGCGCCCCTTCCCTGTCCAGATCCTCGGCGGTATCATCCTGCACCAGGGGCGGATCGCCGAAATGAAAACCGGTGAAGGCAAGACCCTGGTGGCCACCCTGCCCGCCTATCTCAACGCCCTGTCCGGGGAAGGGGTCCACATCGTCACGGTCAACGATTACCTCGCCCGCCGCGACAGCGAATGGATGGGCAAGGTCTACCGCTATATGGGGCTGAGCGTGGGGCTGATCGTCCACGATCTGGACAACAACGCCCGTCGGGAGGCGTACGCCGCCGATATCACCTACGGGACCAACAACGAGCTGGGCTTCGACTACCTGCGGGACAATATGGTGATCTACAAGGAAAACAAGGTCCAGCGGCCCCACCATTTCGCCATCGTCGACGAGGTCGACTCCATCCTGATCGACGAGGCGCGCACCCCGCTCATCATCTCGGGCCAGGGGGACAAGTCCACCGACCTGTACCAGCAGGCGGACCATTTTGCCAAGACCCTGAAAATCACCAAGGTCAAGGAGATGGACGCCAAGGAAGAGCAGGATACCGTCGAGGGGGATTACATCGTCGACGAAAAGGCCCGCACGGCCACCCTGACCCAGTCGGGCGTCAAAAAGGCGGAGCAGGCGTTCGGAGTGGAAAACCTGATGGATCCCGACAACGTCACCCTGCTGCATCACATCAACCAGGCCATCAAGGCCCGCGGCGTGATGACGCGGGATGTGGACTACGTGGTCAAGGACGGCCAGGTCATCATCGTTGACGAGTTCACCGGCCGCCTGATGTTCGGCCGCCGGTATAACGAGGGGCTGCATCAGGCCATCGAGGCCAAGGAAGGGGTCAAGGTGGAACGGGAAAGCAAGACCCTCGCCACCATCACCTTCCAGAACTATTTCCGCCTCTATCGGAAGCTCTCCGGCATGACCGGCACGGCCAAGACGGAAGAGACCGAGTTCCAGCAGATCTACAAGCTCGACGTCGTCGAGATCCCCACCAACAAACCGATGATCCGCAACGATCTCTCCGATGTGATTTACAAGACTGAAAAGGGGAAGTTCAGCGCCGTCATCGACCAAATCGTCGAGTGCCACGAGCGCCAGCAGCCGGTGCTGGTCGGCACCATTTCGATCGAGAAATCCGAGCATCTTTCCAGGCTGCTCAAGCAAAGGGGCGTTCCCCACGTGGTGCTCAACGCGAAGCATCACGACAGGGAAGCCGAGATCGTCGCCCAGGCCGGCAAGATCGGCGCCGTCACCATCGCCACCAACATGGCCGGGCGCGGCACCGACATCAAGCTGGGCGGCAACGCGGAATACCTCGCCAAGGCGGAAATGCGCCGCCTCGGCTTTTCGGAGGAGCTGATCGTGGAATCCACCGGGTTCGGGGAAACCGACGATGAGGAGATCCTCGGTGCCCGCCGGACCTTCCAGGAGCTGGAGGCCAAGTACAAGGAGGAGATCCGCCCCGAGGAGGAGGCGGTCAAGGAGGCCGGCGGCCTCTTTATCCTGGGCACCGAACGGCACGAATCCCGCCGGATCGACAACCAGCTGCGCGGCCGGGCCGGCCGTCAGGGGGATCCGGGCGCATCCCGGTTCTATCTCTCGCTGGAGGACGACCTGATGCGCCTGTTCGGCGGTGAGCGGATCAATCATCTCATGGAAATGCTCGGCATCGACGAGGATACCCCCATCGAGAACAAGATGCTGACCAACTCCATCGAAAGCGCGCAGCGCAAGGTGGAGGAACGCAACTTCGGCATCCGCCGCGACGTGCTCCAGTACGACGACGTGATGAACCGTCAGCGGGAACTGATCTACGGCCAGCGGGACAAGGTGCTCGACGGCGAAAACATCCGGGAGTCGGTTGTGGGCATGATCCGGGAATCGATCGGCGCGACGGTGGCACAGTATACCGCGGGGGATGACCATGAGGAATGGAATCTCGACGGCCTGCGGGAGTATTACACCGGCTGGCTGACCACAGAAGACGATTTCCGTTACGACGCGCAGCAGATGGAGGATCTCGGGCGGGAAGAGCTGACCGAACAGCTCATCGATAAGGCCATGAAGATCTACGAGGAGAAAGAGACGAATTACGGGCCCCTGATGCGGGAGCTGGAACGGGTGGTCCTGCTCAAGACGGTCGACCGGTACTGGATGGACCATATCGACAACATGGAGGAGCTGCGCAAGGGCATCCACCTGCGCGCTTACGGGCAGAAGGACCCGGTCGTGCTCTACCGCATGGAAGGCTTCGATATGTTCGACCAGATGATCGCCTCGATCCGGGAGGACACCGCCCGGCTGATGCTGACCGTCCAGATCCGGCAGAAGGAGGAGCCCAAGCGGGAACAGGTGGCGAAACCTACCGCAACCTCCGCCGACGGCACCGACCGGCCCCGCACCGTCCGGAAAACAGCCGCCCAGAAGGTGGGGCGCAACGATCCCTGCCCCTGCGGCAGCGGCAAGAAATACAAAAAGTGCTGCGGACGGGACGCGGAGGCGTGATGTCCCGCTGCGTCCGCCGTCAGGCGGAGGGGCGTCCCGCATCCCCCGTATGGAAAACGCTGTAAAGGAAGATTCGACTGTGAAACTCGGAATCGTGGGTCTGCCGAACGTCGGCAAGTCCACTCTGTTCAACGCCCTGACCAATGCCGGCGCCCAAAGCGCCAATTATCCCTTCTGCACCATCGAGCCCAATGTGGGAGTGGTGGCGGTGCCGGATGAGCGGCTGCAGAAACTGGCGGACATGTACGATCCCCAGAAGATCACCCCCGCGATCATCGAGTTCGTGGACATCGCGGGCCTGGTCAAGGGGGCCAGCAAGGGGGAAGGACTGGGCAATCAATTCCTCGCCAACATTCGGGAAGTGGACGCCATCGTCCATGTGGTCCGCTGTTTCGAGGACGACGATATCGTCCATGTCGACGGCGGCGTCGATCCGGCCCGGGATATGGAGACTATCAATCTCGAGCTGATTTTCGCCGATATGGAGATGCTCGAGCGGCGGATCGACCGGACGGTCAAGGCGATGAAGGGAGACAAATCCCTCGGCGCCGAGGTGGAATTCCTGAGGAGGGTTTACGCGGCGTTGGAGCAGGGCCTGCCCGCCAGGACCGTGGAGGCTTCTCCGGAAGAGGCGGCCCTGCTGGCGGGAGCGCACCTGCTCACGGCGAAGCCCGTGATTTACGCCGCGAATCTCAGCGAGGCGGATTTTTCCGGCGAAGGCGCCGACGCCAACCCGCATTACCGCCGGGTAATGGAGCAGGCTGCCGCCGAGCATGCGGAGGTGCTGCCCATCTGTGCCCGGATGGAGGCGGAGATCGCCGACATGGACAGCGAGGAAAAAGCGTTATTTTTATCTGAGCTGGGACTGGAAAATTCCGGGCTGGACCGGTTGATCCAGGCGAGCTACCGCCTGCTCGGCCTGATTTCCTACCTGACCGCAGGCGCACCCGAGGTGCGGGCCTGGACGATCACCAAGGGAACCAAGGCGCCGCAGGCGGCGGGGAAAATCCACACCGATTTCGAGCGGGGATTCATCCGGGCCGAGGTCATCGCCTATGATGACCTCATCGCCTGCGGTTCGATGGCCGCGGCCAAGGAAAAGGGCCTGGTCCGGTCGGAAGGCAAGGAGTACGTGATGAAGGACGGCGATGTGGTGCTGTTCCGCTTCAACGTCTGATACCGGGAGGCCGCGCCGGCGGGAGGATGCGGAGCATTTAGCGCCTATGCGGCCGTGCGGAGGAGGGGGGCTTTATGGTGGATTCCATCGGGAAAATTCGGGAACCGGAGAGGGAGCTCGAGGTATTCGAAGACCGGCAACGCAGGCGGTATATCCGGGGGATGGTCCTCACCCGGCTGATCGCGGCCGCCATCGTTGCCGACGGGTTATTGGTATCCCTGGAATACCGCTGTTTGCCGCCCCTCGTGGTTTCGTCCGCCTTGGCCATAGCCCTGTATATGGGGGTGAGGTGGGTAAAGGGGCTGCTGATCGCCGGCTTCGGACTGGGAGTCCCGCTGACCCTGTACATGTTGCTTCAGGGCGGGCTCTATTTTCCTTCCAGGCCGCTGGGCGGCGCCGTTTATACGCCGGCGGTGCTATATCCTCTCCCCGTGGCGGCCATGGCCGCCCACCTGGTGTTCTGCCTGCTGGGCTGTCTGGTTTTGTTGTTCAGCAAGAGCGTAGATGCCTTTCTTTATGCTCAGAAAAACGGATAGAGACACGGCCGTATTGTTTAGACACCCGCCTACAGGAGCTGCAGGCGGGTGTCTATTAAGGTGCGCTGTATGGACTGGACGGAATGCCTGTGCGGCCATGCCCGGCCTTGGCGCCGCGGGCAGGTTGCCCGTATGAAAAGATCCGGTGGGGATTTTATAGTTTACAAAAGGGTGTCCCTGTCCAGAGGGCCTCAGGCCTCCTTTCTGTATGGCACTGGTTTAGGTGTCGGCATCAACGCCGGTTTTCATGGGGGGGGAAACCAGCGGCAGCGTTATCACCCGAACGAATCATCTTTTTCACGACCGATGGCCGGTTTTGCAGCCGTGCCTCGGGTTTCTCTGTCGCCGGAGGCGGCACTTCCGGTATAAAACGGCATCGGTGTCCGGCTGCCGGCTGTAAGCTGGACGTAGAGAAAACCACACCGCCCTGCAATTTTGAAGAATTGTTCTGAACAATATTGCTTCCAGATACGCGTATCGTCCTTCATATACGCACCCCATTCCCCCATTTTTCAAGTGATGAATAGGGGAAATACGAGACAGCTTGACTTTTATGAGAGAATGGGATAGAATTATTGCAATTCATTTGCAATAATTCTAAAGGAGGGCGGCTTATGAAACGGCTGTACGGCGGCGTCCTGCTGCTTATGGCGGGGATCGCCGCGGTATCCATCGGCATCACCGCCCTGCTTGGCCAATACCGGACCCGGAGAGAGGACGGTTTCGCTGTCATGGCGAGCTTTTATCCCATGTATACGGCCGCGCTCCAGGTGGCGGGAGGGATTGACGGGGTGACGGTCTCCTGCCTGACCCAGCCCCAAACCGGGTGTCTGCACGATTATCAGCTCTCGCCCGGGGAGATGATCGCTCTTAAGGAGGCGGATATCCTGGTCCTGAACGGAGCCGGAGCCGAGACATTCCTATCCTCCGCCCTGGCCCAGCTGCCCGGCCTGCGGGTGGCGGACACATCAGAGGGGATCCCCCTTCTGGAGGGCCAGGGGCATACACATGAGCACGACGGCAGCGAGACAGCGGAGGAACACGCCCACGCGGTCAACGAGCATATCTGGATGAGCCCCGCCCGGTACGCCCGGCAGGTGGAAAACCTGCGGGATGCCCTGGCCGAGGCCGATCCCGCCCATGCCGCCGCCTATCGGGCCAACGCCGAGAGGTATCTTGCACAGGTCCGGGAGATGGAGGCGCGCACCTCCCGGCTGTCCCAGTCTCTGGCCGGGAGGGACTGTGCAACCTTCCACGATTCGGCGGCCTACCTGGCCGCCGACCTATCCCTGCATGTGACGGCCGCGCTCTCCATCGGGGAAGAGAGCGGCGCCTCGGCTGGGGAACTGGCCGCGGCGGCCGACGCGCTTCGGGGCCGGGACGTGCTGCTGCTCTACGACGGACAGTATCCGGTGGAGTACGCCTATCTCGCGGATTATGCGTCTTCCAGCCGGACCGTGGTGCTGGATACAGCGGTGAAGCCCTCGACAGGGGCTGACCCGGCCGTCCGGTGGCTGGACGCGATGGAGGCGAACCTGCGCGCGCTCGAAAACGGGGGATGAGGTTTTTGTGCTTCATCCCATACAGGAAGGCGGCATAGCCATGGAACACTGCGGACTGCACTGCCTGAAAATTGAACACATCGGGGTGACTCTTGGCGGGGAAACCCTGCTGCGGGATGTCAGCCTCCATGCCCACTGCGGCGAGCTGACCGCCCTCATCGGCCGGAACGGGGCGGGCAAGTCCACCCTTCTCAAAGCCATTCTCGGAGAACTCCCCCATACCGGCAAGGTGGATTTCAGCGGCCATGACGGGGCTCCTGCGGCGGGCAAGCCCCGCATCGGCTATGTGCCCCAATCCCTAAATCTGGACCGCGGATCCCCCGCGACAGTGTACGACTTGGCACTGGCCTTCACTTCCGCTTATCCCGCCTTCCTGCCCAAAAGCCGCCGGATCGAACGGAAATTCGCGGAGCATTTCGCCCGGTTCCGGGCGGACTATCTACTCGGCCGGCCAGCGGGGCGGCTGTCGGGCGGAGAGCTGCAGCGGGTGCTGTTGGCGGTCGCCACCCTGCCCATGCCCGACCTGCTCGTGCTGGATGAACCGGTTTCAGGGGTGGACCGGGCGGGGCTGCGGGACTTTTATTCCCTGCTGGAGGATCTCAAACAAACAGCCGATATGGTGATTCTGCTGGTGTCCCATGACCTGGATTTTGTCCGCCGGGCCGCCGACCGGGTGGTGCTGCTGGACAAGACGGTGCTCGCCTGCGGCAAACCCGGCGAGGTGTTTGCCGCCCCGGCCTTCGCTGCCGCCTTTTCCGGAGAGGAGGGGCGTTATGCTTGATGCGCTGCTGACCCTGTTCGACTACGATTTCATGCGCCGTGCCCTGCTGGCGGTCCTGCTCGTCATGCCGCTGTTCTCCTTGCTCGGCACCCTTGTGGTGAACAACGGCATGGCCTTTTTCTCCGACGCCCTGGGGCATTCCGCCCTGACCGGGGTGGGGATCGGGGTGATCTTCGGTATGGCCGAGCCGGGGCCGGCTATGGTGCTCTTCGCGGTGGCGTTCGCCTTGCTGATGAACCGCATCCGCCATTCCCGCCTATCCTCGACCGACACCGTCATCGGGGTGTTTTCCTCCTGCGGGGTGGCGCTGGGGCTGGTCATCCTGTCCCGCGGCGGCTTTTCCGGTTATCAAAGCCTCCTCATCGGGGACATTCTCTCGATCTCGTCGGGCCAGCTTCTGGTGCTGGGGATCACTCTCGGCGTGGTGGCAGTGCTTTGGCTGCTCTGCTTCAATCAATTCCACGCCGTGAGCATCAGCGCCTCCCTGGCTAGGAGCAAGGGTCTGCCCGTCGGCCTGCTCGACAACCTCTTCGTCGTGGTGATCGCGGTGGTGGTCATGCTTGCCATCCAGTGGGTGGGGCTCCTTCTCATCAACGCCATGCTCATCCTGCCCGCCGCCGCGGCCCGCAACGTCGCCCGGAGCATGCGGAGCTATCTGGCCCTTGCCCTGATATTTTCCCTCTTTTCCGGCTTGCTCGGGCTGTGCCTGTCCTATCTCAACGCCGTGGCGGCCGGTCCGACCATCGTCCTGGTATCCGCGGCCCTCTTTTTCGGCACCTACCTCATGGGCAGGCGGGCCGGATAGCCCCTCCGGCAGACCGCCGTTTTTCATAAAAAGAAGCGGGGCCGCCCGGAGCGGCCCCGCACTGTTTATCTGCCATATCCCCGAGGTGTCCCGGCCCTGTCCTCATCGCCGGTGATGCCGCCCCCGGCACGATACCGCATGACGGCTTCCAAATCCTCCTGCGCGTCCCGGATCAGGCATTTGAGCAGGATCACGGAAAAAACGGACAGGACAAACAGAAGGATGCGCGCCATCAGAAAAAGCAACGCGCGGTCGTCGTAATCGTGCAATGGCAGCAGCTCAAACAGGATCAGCATCCCCATCACGACGCTGATCCCGGTCATGACATGGGAGAGAATCCGGCACCGGCTAAAAAATTTCAACACATCGCATCCTTTCATCCACACCCGGCGGGTGCCATACGGCGTAATTCCGCCTAAGGCGTCTTCAACAACGGCAGGCATCCATAAAAATCATATGTTCCACATATTTTCAGTATATATTTGCTATGCCTGTATGTCAATCTCCATTTTGCCCGGACAGGCGGCATATCCCGCCCTGCCGCGGCGGCTTGAAAAAAGCCGGAAGGAAGAGTATACTGAATGGGTATCTCACCCGCGTGCGGAAGAAAACAGCAAACGGGACCGGTCCGGAGCAGGACTTGCCGGCCGGCCTGTCTCACAAATCCGGAACGCGGCAGGAATTAGGGAAGCATCGGCATGGAAAGGGAGAGGCAGATGAAACGTTGTTTGGCAGGCATGGCGGCGCTGCTGCTGGTTTTGGCGGCGGGCTGCCGCAGGACTCCATCTCCGGACGGATCGGAAAGCGAAGGCCTGCCATCGGCCTCCTCCGATGTCACTTTGCCTTGGGAGCCATCCCCCGATTCTGAGACGGTCCCCACTTCCAGCCCCACACCGACGCAGCCGGAGCCGACCCGTTCGTCTCCGCCGTCCTCGGCGCCCACGGCCTCTTCCCCGCCCACGACGGCGGTCCCCACCGAGCCGCCGAGGGCCGAGACGGTCCGGCTCACCTTCAAGGAAGGGGATTCCCTGACCAAAATCTTTCAGAAGCTGGAAGACGGCGGCGTGACCACGGTCGCCAAGCTGATGGAGGCCTCGGACACTTTGGATCTCAGCGAATTCCCTCTGGCCGCGGCGATGCCGCAGGACAGCCGGCGCTGTTTTAGGCTGGAGGGGTATCTCTTCCCGGATACCTATGAGTTTTATATCGGGGAACGGCCCGACCGGGTGCTGCGCCGCATGCTTCAGAACACGGAAAAACGCATCACCTCCGCCATACGGCAGGAGGCCGCGTCGGCAGGCCGGTCGGTGGACGAAATTCTCATTATCGCCTCGGTTATCCAGAGGGAGGGCTCTAAAACAAGCGAAATGCCCAAAATCGCCGGGATATTGTACAACCGCCTGCGGGATGGTATGCGGCTGCAGATGGACAGCACCACCGATTTCCTGCAAAAACAGATCGAGCCCTATCTGCCGGGCGGTGCCGCGCGGTTCGCCCCGTCCTACGATACCTACCGCATCGACGGCCTGCCGGCCGGTCCCATCTGTTCCCCCGGCCTCGCAGCCATCCGGGCCGCCTTGGCCCCCGCAGACGTCGATTATCTGTATTTTTGCAACGACGCCGAGGCCAACTATTATTACGCTGTGACGTATGAGGAGCACCTGGCCAACATTGAGAAGGCCGGCCTCCGTTCTCCGGATGGAACCGGGGTATCGTAACGCCCGGCGGGATGCAGACAAACCCAGGCGGTCTATCCGCCTGGGTTTATATATACCTCCCAAATCTTTGGGGACGGGGCTTTATTGTATGGTGGCGGGTCGGACAGCATGGCCTGAGTCGATGTTTATAAAGAGAAAACGGCGTAAACGCCGGCACCTGAACCTACGCCATACAGAGAGGGGGCCCGAGGCCCCCGGGGTCTGGGGGGCATAATTGATTTTATAGATAAACCGCCCCGAAAATCGGACGCAGCGGTTCAGGGCTGCCCTTTGAAGCTCAGAAAAGTCTTTACGTTTGAAATTTTGCGGATTCCAGATTTGACCGCCGGGTTATGCCTCCTCCGGGGCTCCCAAGGTGCCGTTCGCCGCGGCCTTGAGGTAGGCATTGATGAACCCGTCGATATCCCCATCCATCACAGCACCGATATTGCCCATTTCATACCCGGTCCGGTGGTCTTTCGCCAATGTATACGGCATGAACACATAGGAGCGGATCTGGCTTCCCCAGGCGATCTGGGCCTGGCTGCCCTTGATATCCTCGATCCGTTCGAGGTGCTCCCGCTCCTTGATCTCGAGGAGCTTGGCCTTAAGCATGTTCATCGCCGTATCCCGGTTTTGGAACTGGCTGCGTTCGGTTTGGCAGGCGACCACGATACCGGTAGGAATATGGGTCAGCCGGACGGCGGAAGAGGTTTTGTTGATGTGCTGGCCGCCGGCACCGCTGGAACGGAACACATCCATTTTGATATCCTCGGGCCGAATCTCGATCTGGATGCTGTCGTCCAGCTCGGGAAGGACCTCCACCGCCGCAAAGGAGGTGTGCCGCCGCCCGGAGGCGTCGAAGGGGGAGATCCGAACCAGCCGGTGGACCCCGGCCTCCCCCTTGAGAAAGCCGTAGGCGTTCTGCCCGGTAATCTGAATGCTGGCGCTCTTGAGGCCCGCCTCATCCCCATCGAGATAATCGAGGATTTTATAACTAAAGCCGTGGCGTTCGGTCCAGTGGGTATACATCCTGTAGAGCATCTCGGCCCAGTCCTGCGCCTCGGTGCCGCCCGCTCCCGCATGGAAGGTGAGGATGGCGTTGCGGGCATCGTATTCGCCGGTCAGCAGGGTGGCGAGGCGCTGTTCATCCAGCGCCTCCTCTACCTTTCCCACCCCGGCCGCGCATTCCTCCAGCACGGAGAGATCCCCCTCCTCGTCGGCCAGGCCGATCAGGGTGAGGGTGTCGTGATAGTCCCGCACCAGCTTTTCATACCGTTCGATCCCGTCCTTGAGCAAAGCGGCGCGCTGCGTGACCTTCTGCGCCGTCTCCATGTCGTCCCAGAACCCGTCGGCGGCGGCTTTCATGTCCAACTCCTCCGCCTCCCGTTTCATCTGGGGCAGGCCGATGGCGCCGGCCAGATCCTGGATCTGGGGATAGAGCCCCTCCAGCCGCTGCCGCAATTCTTCAAACTGTAGCATGTATACCCGCGCCTTTCCATCATTCGGTCGGTTTCGCATCCTTAGCTTACCCATTATAGCGGTTCGGCGCCCTCTTGTAAAGGAAAATTTAACGGAAAAGGCCCCCGCAGCCGCCTCTTTTCGGGAATTTCCCGGGAAAACCCTTGACGCCGCCGGGGAAGGCTGGTATACTATTTTAGCGTCTTTGACGGGAGGGGTCTGTCCAACAACAGACCGAATCCAGTCAAAGAGGGCCGACATCCTTGCCCCGTTCCCTGAAGCGGGGCCATCAGACCATGAGGAGGTGCAACCAAATGCCCATTGTCAAAGGTTCCTACGAGGCCGTCTTCATTTATTCGATGACCTCTGGGGAGGAAGGCGTCGCCGCACTGGCGGAGAAGTTCAAAACCCTGATTGCCGACAACGCCGAACTCGGCGAGGTCGACGAGTGGGGGAAACGCCGGCTGGCGTATCCCATCAACGACGAAACCGACGGATTCTACGTGCTGTACAACTTCGTCAGCACGCCCGAGTTCCCGGCCGAGCTGGACCGTGTGAGCAAGATCACCGACGGTGTTCTTCGCTCCCTGATCGTCCGCAAGGACAAGTAAGGAGGGTGTGAGATGCTCAACAGTGTATGCCTGATGGGCCGCCTTGTCGCGGACCCCGAGCTGCGCCAGACCCCCTCCGGAGTGTCGGTGTGCAGCTTCCGCATCGCGGTAGACCGCACCTACCAGCCCAAGGGACAAGAAAAACAGACCGATTTCATCAACATCGTCACCTGGCGGAGCACGGCCGAGTTCGTCAGCCGGTATTTCCGCAAGGGCCAGCTCGTCGCGGTGCAGGGGTCGATCCAGACCAGCCAGTACACCGACCGGGACGGCAACAAGCGCACCGCCTTCGACGTGGTGGCGGACAACGTATTCTTTGCCGAACCCAAACGGGACGGCACGTCCTCCGGCTCCCGGTACGATTCCCAAGTCCCGCAGTACAACGAGGGGGCCCCGGCCTTCCAGAACACGGGATCCGGGGATTTCGAGGAGATCGTGGGAGACGACGACCTTCCCTTCTAAAACAAGGGATGGCCGAAGAGCGGATCGCGATGATTTCCGCCGTCCCCGTTTTGGACGGGGTCACGGCATCATTTTGAAGTAAAGGAGGCCGCCAGCCATGGCTGACAGACCGGAAAGACCCGAGCGTCCGGAGCGTCCCCGGGGACGCAAAGGCCGCCGCAAAGTGTGCAGCTTCTGCGTGGACAAGATCGACACCATCGATTATAAGGATGTCGCCCGTCTGCGCCGTTTCGTGTCGGAGCGGGCCAAGATCCTGCCCCGCCGCGTCACCGGCACCTGTGCCCGGCATCAGCGGGAGCTGACCGTGGCGATCAAACGTGCCCGGCAGATCGCCCTGATGCCCTTTGTAAGCGATTGACCAGCAGCTGAAAGCCGCCCGTCCGCAGATGCGGATGGGCGGCTTTTTCTGCGATACATGCCACTTTGCAGGCGAACCGCCCGGAATCCGGGGACGAAGATCCAGCGACCCCGGCTGTCCGGACCTTTAATTCGGGTCCATATAGGCGCTGTTCCCATACAGTGACAGCCGGGTGATCAGTCCCGCGATTTCCGAGACCGGCTCGGCTGCCCCGTTTTGCAGCCATTTTTGCAGAATGGCAATACAGCCGCGGACGGCAAACAGGAGGATATACCCCTTCGTATGGTCGTCGAGCTTGGTATCGTGCTGAAAAACGATCAGATCCACCAGCCGCATCATATCGTTCTGAAAGCCGGCGTCCCCGCCGTCCGCCAGCAGGGTCAATCCGGCAAGGCTCCCGCCCAGGCGGCGCTCCAAAAGCTGCTCGATGCGTACGCGGCCTCCCGGGCTGCCAAGGGAACCTATACCGCCGCCGATCCGGAAACCCGGACGAGTATCCGGGACGGGATGGGTGCCCTCGCAGCCGCCCTGACTGTTATCGTGGGTGGGGACGGGACGCCGGATAACCCCGGCCTGGACGGAATCACCGCCGGATTGCGTGAGCTGGCGGACGGGCTGGAAGAGGGTCTGGGTGGGTCAAACTCGGCAGAGGGGCTGAAACAGCTAGCCCAGGGTCTGTCCGCCCTCTCGGCGGAATACGGGGCCTTCGACGCGGGACTGGCGGCCTATGCCGACGGGGGCGGACGGATGGCGGAGGGCTACGGCGGGCTTCACACCGGGCTGGAAGCCCTGGGAGACGGGAGCGTCGAGCTGGCCGAAGGAGGCCGGGCGCTCCGCGAAGGAACGCACGACATGCAGACAAATACGGCGGATCTGCCTCTGCCGGATATCCTGCAGGCCGAGATTGACCGGCTTGCTGGCGGACTACGACCCGGGCGATTTTTCCCCGGTCTCGTTTGTCTCTTCTAAAAATACCGACACGGCCTATGTGCAGTTCGCGATGGCCACCGAGCCGATAAAACGACCGAAAGAACCGGACCCGCCTCCCGAGACGGTGAAGGCCCCCGGCTTCTGGGACCGCTTTTTGGCGCTGTTCCGGTAAGCGCTCCCTGCCGGGCGGGTTCCCGCCCCCATAAGACGACGTATCCCCGCCGCTGCGTTGGCAACGGCGGGGATATTGTTCTTACGGCCGTCCTACGGGACCGGGGCAGGAAGACGAACAGAAGGGCTCCTGCGGCCACCAAAACGGACAGACCCGCAATCCAATGCTTTTCACGGGGAAGCCCCTCTCCATGAAGGGATGGCTTCCGGACGGAATCGAGATCATCCGGAAGCCACCCCTATATTCCTGGCCCTTCTTTACTTGAACCGCCGTACCTTTTTGCGGCCCTGGCGCCGCCGGTTGCGGTTGTGCACGATGTTGAGGACGACATACCCGATCAGCAGCAGCCCGACAAGGATGATGCCCGCGTAAAACCAGGGGGAGCGCAGAAATGCGCGGAATTTCTCCCAGGCGGCGAGCAGGTCGCTGCGTTTGGCCCCCTCGGCCGCGACCAGCTCCACCTCCCCGATTTTCTGGTCGATGTTCAAGTACAGTTCCACTTTCCCGAGAACCTGATCCTTTTCCACCGGTGCGGTCAGGGTTTCCTGGTATTTCGTGACCACCCGGATGACCTGGGACGCATCCACCCCCGAGGCGACAATGGTAGAAAAATCCGCGACCGGCACCAGCGCGACCGCATCGGTTTCCCAGGACAGGCCGACATCAATCCGGCCGACCGGCTCGTTTTTGCGCAACAGGGTTTTGTAAGAAAAATCCCGGAACCCCCAGCCGAGCAGGCGGGATACGTCACGGTAGTGGACGCCCGCCTTGTCCCCGTCTCCGGTTTTGGGGGCGCCGAGCGCCACCGCCATGTATTCATATCCGGCCTTCGAGCCCATGGCCACGACCGAGTACCGGTCGTCGGCAAATCCGGTGCGTCCGTACACAACATTGGCGTTGTAGTAAGGGGAGACCGCCCGGACCAGTTCATTGGAAGCGGGCCAGCTGCGTGGGGACCCCTTGCTGACGGGGTTGACGGAGTACTGGGAAAGCTCCATCATATTCCGCAGGGCGGGATAATCCGCCGCATAGCGGGTGATTTTGACGGTGTCGCGGGCCGTCATCACCTGGTTGGGGTCGTGCAGGCCGGTGACATTGGTGAAATGGGAGCCGGTACAGCCGAGCTCCGCCGCCAGCTCGTTCATCCCGGCCACGAACGCGGCCTCACTGCCCGCGACGGCCACGGCCATGGTCAGGGCAGCGTCGGCGGCTGTCGTGACCATGGAGGCGGTCAGCAGATCCCGCAGCGTCCAGGTCTCGCCGAACGCCATGTTGCAGTTGCCAAGGCCGGTGCCCGCGATGGTGGAATTGAACATCTCGAGCGTATACGTCCCCTGTACAGTGTCCAGGTCGAGCGACTTCTCCTCGATCGCCTTCATGGCATAGGCCCCCACCATCACCCGCACCAGCGCACCGGGGGAATAGGGCAGGTCGGCCTCCTTCTCATACAGGATGACGTCGTCCGCGGCAGTGGTGCCCAGATAAACCAGCATGGCCGACGCGGATTCCACCCGGTCGCCCTCCGTCTCGGGATAGGGATAGAGGACCTGTCCGGCGGCAGGAACCGCCAGAATCCCCATTAAAACAACCAAACAGACGAAAAACGCCGTAAATCTGATTTTCTTCATAGACATTCCCCGAACTTTTGATATAATAAAAGAGTATCCCGTTCAAGACTAGTATAGCATATCTCGGCCGGTCTTTGAACCGGTTTTCCAAAATTTTCGAAAGGGTGGAGCCCCGCGATGGTCTATGTCACCGGCGACCTGCATGGAGAGTATGCCCGTTTTTCCGATCCCGCCTTCCGCCGCCTCAAAAAAGGCGACACCCTGATCGTCTGCGGCGATTTCGGTTTTTTGTGGAAGGGCGGAAAAAAAGAAGAGGCCCTGCTCAGAAAAATCGGCAAAAAGCGATACACCGTGCTGTTTCTCGATGGACGGCATGAAAATTTTGAGCTGCTGAACGCCTATCCTGTCACCGATTGGAATGGGGGCAAGGCGCAGGTTGTCAGCGGCAACCTTATCCATCTGCTGCGGGGGGAACTGTATACCCTCGAGGGGGAAAGCTATTTCACCTTCGGCGGCGGCGAAAGTCCCGACCGCGAACTGCGGGCGGCGGCCGGAGCCTGGTGGGAGGAAGAGATGCCCTCCCCGGCCGAGATGCGCCACGGGCTGGAAACCCTGATGCAGGCCGGCAAAAAGGTGGATTACATCCTCACCCATGAGCCTTCTGGGAAATGCCGGGGTCTGCTGGAAAGCCGGGGGGCCCGGCTGGACGGTCTCAACATCTATTTCAACCAGCTCGAAGAGCACGTGGAATACAGCCGGTGGTTTTTCGGCTGCCAGCATCTGGACAAGGCCCTCTCCCGCCGCCACCGTGCGGTGTTCCGTGACGTGGTTCCGGTCCGGGAGACGCCGAAACGGACATGACCTCCCGGACGAATGGAGAGGCGGGACGCCGGGCAGACTAACCGCGAGGTGATATGTATGTCGTATGTCAGCCCCGCCCTGCAAAGCCGGTTTGAATCCCTGTCCATCGACTTGAAAAACGAGATCCTATCCCGGAACGTCACGCTGAACAGCCTGCAGGACCTGATCGAGGTCCTGCAGCAGATCGTGGACGAAGGCGAGGCCGCCCCCTGACAGGGGCGGCTTTGTTCCATGGCATTCCCCCCGGCGGCCGAGGGGATTCCCATCTCCTTCCCCCTGCGAGAAAGGAGCGCTGCACATGGAAAAGCCCCTCCGGCAGCCGCTGGGGAGGGACATGTACATAATGCCGTCAGCCCAGCCTTCATATCATGGAAAACCCGCCCCTGGAAGCCGTTCCGGGGGCGGGTTTTGACGATATTCAGGGGGTTCCGCCATCCTCCTGGACGAAGGTGAACTGTTCCCCACAGGTCAGGCGCTTGACCTGGGCGATGAAGCGGGAATAGAGCTCCTCCCCCATGCGCGCGTAGGATTCGCTGCCCGGCCGGCCGCAGAGGGAGGCGAAATTTTCTCCCACCCGCCGTTCGACCTGACGCCCGTCCCGCACACAGAGATAATAAAACGAGAAGGCACCGGATTCCTGCAGGTCGTCGTAAAAATCCGGGGCCAGGATCTTCAGGGTATCGTAAAACACGTTCTGCGCCGACTGCGCCACCAGGTTGTTGGGCAGGAAAGCATCCAGCCCGACCTCCACGGCAAACGCCATCAGGATCCGGCGCTGAGGCAGCAGGGACGGATTTTCCGCCGGGCCGCCGGCCGCCGTGGAATATCCCTCGACCGACGCGACCTCCTCCGCCATCCGGGCACCGAGCCGCCGCGCCTTGCTGAGATTGCCGTTTTTCTTTTCACGGTCGAGCAGGCGGGCCATGGCCTCCACGCTGTCTTCAGCCGGTTCGGGCATTTCCACCGCCCCGTCCGGGACGATTTTCATATCGCTGTCTTCTTGTCTGGCCATACAAGACTCCATCCTTTGTCACGAATTCGGTGCCATGGTCTCCGCGTCCGCCCCAGTGTCCCCTCTCGAATCAGGGGGCGTGTCGAGCGCCCGTCTGAGCGCCTGGGCGAGCTGATCGGGGCAGGAGGTGGGTTTGAACCCGCACCGGATTCCGGCCAGCCGCCGAATAGCCTCCTCAGCAGGCATCCCCTCCACCAGCCGGGCCACCCCCTGGGTATTGCCGCTGCAACCCCCTTCAAACCGGACGTTTTTCACCGTCCCGTCCTCCAGGTCGAATGTTATACCGCGGGAACAGACCCCACGGGGAGTATAGGTATAGGCCATCTCCAATCCGGTCCTTTCGGGAGAATATGGGCGCGGCACAGCCGCCTGTCCTCGTTGCAAACGAAAACGGGGGGCTGCCTCACGCGTTTTTCCTCTTTTTCTTATCCTTAAACGCCAGCAGGGCCTCGACGCATTCGTCTGGCGCTGCGGTGCTGCCGAGCGGCCGGGCCGCGGGTGTATACATACCGTGGAAGTCGGACCCTCCCGTCGTCAGCAGGCCGTGCTCCGCTGCGAAGGCGGCCAGCCGGGCCGAATCGGTCTCGCTCTGATCCGGGTGCCAGACCTCAACCCCGTCCAGGCCCAGCCCGGTAAGCTCCTCCAGCAGCTCCTCGTTGCGGTAAGGGACCGGATGGGCGAGCACCGCGATCCCCCCCGCGCTGTGGATGAGCTCAAGCACCTCTTTAACGTCCGGGTATTCGGGCTCCACCAGGGCGGAGCCGGTTTCGGGAGAAAAGAGCTTCTGGTACAGCTCTCCATAAATGGAATCCGCGTACCCCGCGTCCATCAGGGCATGCATGATATGCTGCTTGTAAATGTTGGTGCTGCCGGTGGCGCATTTGACGATGAGCTCGGGGGTGATGGGGTAATACCGCATCACCTTGCGCACCATCGCCATCGCCGCCTGACGGCGGCTTTCCCCTGTCCGGCGGCAGAGGCCCTCCAGCCGGTCGGGTGTGTCGCACAGATAACACAGAAGGTGTGCCTCGTTGCCGCGGGCCTTGTCGATCGTGGAAAATTCCACCCCATGGATCACCCGGACCTCCTGCCGGCGGCCGATAATGACTGCCCGCGTGGCGGCGGCGGTGGTGTCGTGGTCGGTTACGGAAATAGCCGACAGGCCCCGCCGTTTGGCGATGGCGATCAGCTCCTCGATCCCCATTGACCCGTCGGATATTTTCGTATGGCAATGTAGGTCACTGGCCACGTTGACACCTCCAAGTTGATGCGCGAAAACCACATGAAAACAACGGCGCCCCCCCGCACCCGACGGCTCATAGCCCGTCAGGAAGGCGCAATACCGGATTCTGTATTGGCTTGTATAGATATTATTATACACTCCCTTCCGGAGAAAGGCAAGTCCTTTGACAAATTCTGGCAGTTTATCGGTTTTTTCATCCCTGCGGTGAGAAAAACGCACCAAATAGCAATCCTTTTCCCTGTATCGCGTCCGCCCCCCTATTCCCATATCCGGACTCTGATCGGAAGCTGCCGGCGAAAATGCGCCCCCGTGCACGCCGATCCCCCGCTGAAAACGGCGCATACTCGAAAGAGGCGGCGCATAGAATGGTAGCAAGTAACTGCAAGGGGTGATACACGTGAAAGGAGCCGTTGAAGAAAGAGCCATCGAACTCGGTGAGTATATTATTGAAAACAACGCGACGGTCCGCGCCGCCGCCAAGAAGTTTCATATATCCAAATCGACTGTACATAAGGACGTGTCCGACCGCCTGCAAAACGTCAATCCACAGCTCTATGGCCGTGTCCGCCACGTCTTGGAGGTGAACAAGGCCCAGCGCCATATCCGCGGCGGGATCGCCACGCGGGAAAAATACCGGCACGACGACCCCTGATCTCAATCTATCCGGGAAAAAGCAAGCGGCCGACAAGCCCGTCGGCCGCTTTGGCATGCCGAAAACCTCCATCCGGGAGTCTTCCGCCGGCCGGCACTCGTTTCCCCAACCCCGCCCTGCTTTACGGCTTGTGAGATCGCTTGACCAGCCATACCACAAGGGAAACCACAAACAAGGCAAACGAAACCGGGACGGCGATAAAAAGCGGGTCGCCGAAGACAATGGTCCTGATCAGATACTTTGCGGTAGGTCCATCAGCGCCGCCGATAATCGCGATACTCGGCCCGTTTGGGCTAAACAGCCAAATCCTGCCGAGCCACATGCCGAACCAAAGAACGAGCGCAAGAAACACCAGGAACGACGCCGCACACGTGATCTTGGATACTTTCCGGACCATACATTCCCCTCCTCGTCTTTCAATTATACCGTCCTCGTCCAGAAAAGACAAGGAAACAAAGCCTCTGCTTTGTTCCCTTGTCCGACAATTGTACGGTTATAAAGCCTATGCAGAGCATAAGAAAAGGTACGTTATAAGTTGTGCCTTTTCCTGTGGTTTTACAGGTTCAACAATTCTTTTTTCTTTGCATTAAATTCCTCTTGGGTTAAGATGCCCATATCCAGAAGTTCTTTGAATTTTTTGGTTTGCTCAATGGGGTCAACCATGGGGGCTTGCCGAACAGATACAGGCACTTCTTTGAGTTGCGTTGAAATGGTGTGTGCCTCTCTTATTTTATCACTGATAAAACGACAGGCCTCTTTTGCTTTTTTCTCTTTACTACTAAACAAGAAAACAATATCATCGCTGCGGTCTTGACTATATGCGTTTTGGAAACGGATATATCCAACCGCATCCTCTTCATCGGAAACATTTTTATACTCCACATGACCGATGTCCCGATACTCTATTCTGTAACTACCTTGATGCACAGTAAATTCCTCTTTGATAGGAATACGGTTAATAACGGTTGATGCAACGGCATCTGTTGCAAGAGTTATACCTGCTTTTACAATTCCACCTGTCATAAAACTACGTGCTGCCTTGACAACCGTATTTGAGGAAATCAAAATTTCCCCAGGTTGACTGTTCTTGCGAGCAGCGCCGTATCTCTTGGATGCTTCATTAATGTCAAAATCCTCATTAGTTATCAAAATACAGTGGGTATCATAAACTCGCAAGATTTGTTCCTCATCGCCATCAATAGAGCAAAACAAGCCTTGTTCAATCATACTTTCAAAATGTTTGTTAATGCCCTCTATTATTATCGGGGGGAATTGTTGCTTGCGAGCAATTTGCAGGGTTTTGTTTCGCACTTCCTCAACTTCTGTGTTGTCCTCAAAATCGCATTTTTTCTTATTCCAACCATCTTTGTCGATTTTAGAGAAACACTTTTTGCACAGTTTACCTGCACCAATAGGATGCAAGGTTTGAACAGTCAGCCCACAACCATCGCATTTCATCATGCCTCTTATTTGCCCATCAAAGAAAGTGTTAATACCCTCTAATACTGATTCGGGAAAATTTTGTGCCTTTGCCTTTTCAAGAGCTTTGGTACGTTGTTTGGTCGCATCATCAAACTTTTCGTATGTTCTGTACTTCCAGAACGGTCCGTTCACTTTCATAAAGCAAACCTTACAAATGTGGGCATTTCCTAATTTTTCGGATAACAGAGAGCTTTTACCACATACATCACAATGGGTCATTTACAACTACTCCTTTTAATTTAATCATTTACGGTTTATGTAAATAGAACACCCAAACGGAGTTCACAATAGTCTGTGTTTTTCTTGCGAATCAAAATATATTGGGGATATTGTACTATATTTTTACATAAAAGAAAAGCTACTTGAATATAGCTTTGTAGCATTGATAATTTAGCGACTATTTTTACACTAAAAATTCATGCCAAATTACACACTATCCTCAATTTTGGACAAAAATAAAGGGTATCCACCTGAATTGGTGAATACCCCGAAAGCCCTTTATTTATGCGGTTTTATCTTATTTGAAATACCGGTTCAGGAGGCCCTCGAACGCCTTGCCGTGACGGGCTTCGTCCTTCGCCATCTCGTGCACGGTGTCGTGGATGGCGTCATAGCCCAGCTCCTTCGCGCGGCGGGCCAGAGTCATCTTGCCCTCGGTGGCGCCGCACTCGGCCTCTACCCGCATCTGCAGGTTTTTCTGGGTGGAATCGGTTACGACTTCGCCGAGCAACTCGGCAAATTTAGCGGCGTGTTCCGCCTCTTCATAGGCGGCCTTCTCCCAGTACAGGCCGATTTCCGGATAGCCTTCCCGATGGGCAACCCGCGCCATGGCCAGATACATACCCACTTCGGAGCATTCACCCGTAAAGTTGGCGCGCAGCATCTCGACGACCTCGGGATCCACACCCTTTGCAATCCCCACGCGATGCTCGTCAGCCCAGACCCGCTCACCAGCAGGAGCAGCTGCGGGCGCGGACGGGGCAGCCGCAGGCGCCTCGGCCGGCATTTCCTTGAACTGATCGGCACCCGCGCCGCAGATCGGGCAGGAAGCCGGGGGCTCATCGCCCGTATGTACGTATCCGCAGACCAAGCAAACAAATTTTTTCATCGTGTTTTCCTCCTGTTTCGTTAAAGAATATTAAGGTTAGAACCATAACCTGCAAAAAAGGTAGTCAAGCCTGCTTGCAGCGGCAGGCCGAACAAGTCCCGACCAGAAAGACGTCACGCACGTCGGGAGAAAATCCGGGGGGACAAAGGCAGCGGAGCTGCTCGTCATCCAGTTCAAAATCGAACAGCTCCCCACAGGAACGGCAACGGAAATGCCCATGATCGGCTGGATTCCCATCGAATCGTTGCTCTTGCGGGTCGATGTTCACTTCACGGATTAGGCCCGCGCCGGTCAATGTGTGCAGGGTATTATATATAGTGGTACGGGAAAAGGTGGGATAGCGCGGCAGCAATGCGGTGAAAATCATGTCTGCGGTAGGATGGATGGGATGGAGAAGCAGATATTCATACACCGCTACGCGCTGCTGTGTGGCGCGGACTCCATGCGCCTGCAGCGTTTCGGCAATTCGTCGAGGTTCCATACCCCTCCCTCCTTTTTTGTAATCAATTTTATTTTGTATTGATTACATTTTTAGTATAGCCTTCCGGCTTGAATTTGTCAAGCATTTTTTGGAAATTTTTTAGTTCTTTTTTCCTGATGAATATCCCTCAATTTTTTGCTGAAACCCTTGACAAGCCGGAGGAAGTATGCTAAATTAGAATCCGTCGTAAAAAAGAGCATATGTGGGGGTATAGCTCAGCTGGGAGCCCGGTTCAATCGTGTACATACCCCTCTTTCAAAAGTTAATAAATGCTCTTTCC
>CAKUFK010000016.1 GCA_934647945.1 uncultured Eubacteriales bacterium
GCCCTCCCTCAAATCGAGGCTCCGGAAAGGCATTTGACGGAGATCATTCCGTTTCCCAATCAAAACAACAATAACAACAAGAAGAAACAAGAAGGCCCAGCTCCCCTTATTCCTCCTATCACAGCGCCTAGACCTAAAGAGGAAAAACGTCCAAAATATCCTGACGAAATTTATGCGGCAAATGCGGCTTATCCAGGAGCATATGTATATTTACAAGAGCCACTAACACTTGAAAAAGCTTTTATGCGTATTGCCGCTGGCCTGGACGTATGGGTGCCCACACAATTATCAGCTAAAGCTATGGCAATGGGGATGGGCAGGAATCAATATACGGGGCCTGAGCAGAACGGCTATGATAATGCATGGCACTATCACCCAGGACGAGGCAGCACACGATCATATTCTCACATTTTTTATGGTGATACGAATGTCTACTGGATCAATTTTTAAAATTGAGGTGTAAAATGAGCAAAAGGATAGGTCTTATTACATCTAGGATGTTACAGCCTGATGAAGTTAATAAGATAAAAGATACATATGATTTACATTCTGTACTACCTTGTACTTTTGACAGCCTCTATACCCATTATAAGCAACTATATTCATATTGGATTAAGGAAAATGAGGACGATGATGCGACTGGAATAGGAGCAGCTTTCCTATATGATGCTCAGCGTTTTGAACTGAGACAAAATACTAATCCACATAAGAAAGAGCTATGCCATCGGATTATGAATTATATACAGATGAGTATAGAAAAATGGGAAAACATTATCAGATATCTATTAAATAATGGCTCAGATTATGTAGGGGTATTTATAACTTCGGATGAGGAATATGATAGCGCCTCTCGATCACTAACTCGGGCTATTAACAATCAAGTCAGTTATCTCACAAAAGAAGATCTTACCTCAACAAGAATTATGTTTATGCAATATGGTATCATCTATTTTTTTGAAGATCAATTCTCATAGTAACTACCATAGACAGAATTACTCTAGAGACGCGGATCGGGAAAACGGTAAACGGGCGGACTAAGAACTACCTGTGGGACGGCGGGAAGCTGCTGAGCCAGACGTTGGGAAGCGACACGCAGGTGTTCCTGTACCATGGAGACAGCCGAGTGGCGCTGGAGTTCATGGGGCAGTTGTACTACTACGTATACAACCTGCAAGGGGACGTAGTGGGCCTGGTGGACAAGACCGGGACGACGATGGTAACGTACAAGTACGATGTATGGGGAAAGCCGGAGAGCACGACGGGGCCGATGGCAACGACGCTGGGAGTCGCCAACCCGTTCCGCTACCGGGGATACTACTACGATACCGAATCTGGGTTCTATTACCTCCAGAGCCGGTACTATGACCCCGAGGTCGGACGCTTCCTGAACGCGGATGCGTACTTGAATTCAGGGCACATGCTCGGCACGAACGCCTATGTATATTGCTATAACAATCCGGTAATGTATGCGGATTATACCGGATGTATTCCGGAGTGGCTGTATGCAGTTGCGGCTGCTGCGGCCGCTGCGGATGGGCCCTTACCCTTTGGAGACCTTCTTCTGGTGGGCGTTTGTGTGGCTGGAGCAGTTTCCGCTTTATCCGCCCTCCCTCAAATCGAGGTTCCGGAAAGGCATTTGACGGAGATCATTCCGTTTCCGATACAACCCAAAAAGGATAAAAATGAAAACAAGAAAAAGGAGCCATTTGTCCCCTCGGTTCCCGCTCCCAAAACAAATCCAGATGAGGATAATAAAAAAGGTTATACGGTTTGGTTTGCGAATTACAACAGTAAAACAAAAAGAGTGGAGAGAGGTCCTGGGGTCTTTTTTGAAAAGGCGGTGACATATCTTTTAGCCGGCCAAGATCAAAGCTTTATGTGCATTGATTTTGAAACTGCTACTGCATTAACCAATATCTGGTCCAAAACCAGAGTATACGAAATTGATAAAGGAAAAGAAGGTGTACCAGGTTATTACTACCATTATCATTTGAATAATCATCATGGAAATCCGCATATTTGGCATTATGGAAATGAATTACTATATCCATATTAATGGGGGTTTGAATTACAGTGTTATTAAATAAGAATATATCTAATACGACTTATGTTAAATTTATACAATATGCATTAAATACATCAGATGCTTTTATGCTAGTAGTAAAGTATTGCGATGCGATTATCTTAGATGCTCGCGAAATGTTAGATAATATTAGCAAGATCAATATTGATATTGCTAATAATCCGGAAGTAATCAAGAGATATAGAGAAAGAGAGAATGATAGTAAAAAAAATTTAAGATTATTTAAACATTGCTGCCAGCCTTTTTTACGGGAGTTAGAGCCATATTTGTTAAAGAAACGGCATAATCCAGATTGGCCTAGTACCAGAGCAATAGCAAGAAAAATTGATGATTATGATATTAACATTTATTCTTTTACTAAAGAGACTAAAACTTTATTGTTGTCCCCTAATAGTTACCTCAATTTTAGATATCCGTACTATCCTGAAGACCTTAGTATATTTAGAAAAGGGAGATGTTGGGCTTATTCGAGCAGTCACGAAGAATATATTGAAATATTCCCATCTAGTATATCTGAATATGATATGCTAGTAGATATGGGTATTGATTTTGCTGAACCATATACTCCAACTCCAACAGATGAACTATATTTTGAGCAATATTAAGAAGATTGAGAGATGGATACAGGTATTTCGCCTGTATCCATCTTAAAACGGTAAACGGGCGGACTAAGAACTATCTGTGGGACGGCGGGAAGCTGCTGAGCCAGACGTCAGGAAGCGACACGCAGGTGTTCCTGTACCATGGAGACAGCCGAGTGGCGCTGGAGTTCATGGGGCAGTTGTACTACTACGTATACAACCTGCAAGGGGACGTAGTGGGCCTGGTGGACAAGACCGGGACGACGATGGTAACGTACAAGTACGATGTATGGGGAAAGCCGGAGAGCACGACGGGGCCGATGGCAACGACGCTGGGAGTCGCCAACCCGTTCCGCTACCGGGGATACTACTACGATACCGAATCCGGGTTCTATTATCTCCAGAGCCGGTACTATGACCCCGAGGTCGGACGTTTCCTGAACGCGGATGCGTACTTGAATTCGGGGCACATGCTCGGCACGAACGCCTATGTATATTGCTATAACAATCCGGTAATGTATGCGGATTATACCGGATGTATTCCGGAGTGGCTGTATGCAGTTGCGGCTGCTGCGGCCGCTGCGGATGGGCCCTTACCCTTTGGAGACCTTCTTCTGGTGGGCGTTTGTGTGGCTGGAGCAGTTTCCGCTTTATCCGCCCTCCCTCAAATCGAGGCTCCGGAAAGGCATTTGACGGAGATCATTCCGTTTCCCAATCAAAACAACAATAACAATAAGAAGAAACAAGAAGGTCCAGCTCCCCTTATTCCTCCTATCACAGCGCCTAGACCTAAAGAGAAAGATTCAAGGCTAGAGGACGCGCTTTTCTATTCTGCAATGTGTTTATACCCTGGGGCTGCAGTATTAACACATGATTGTTTTGGAACAGAGGAAGCAAGATATCGTATCTTGAATGGAGAGGATATCTGGGCTCCAAATGAAGAAATAGCTACTTTTTTAGCTATTTATATATCAGGAGGATTTACCTCGGCAGAAAATCATAACGGTAAGGATGCTTGGCATGTACATTTAAAAGGACGTTACGGAAATCATATCTTTTTCGGAGACTATATGATTGATTGGTGGTGAATCGTTATGTGCCAAAATTACTTGTTATTTGATGAGATTTATGGAACTAGAGTACAAAATGTATATGTTAATGACCAATATTTTACCTTTACTCCTGTGGAGAAGCCCCTCCATCCATCTAGGCTTCTGGAAGAAAAATTTTGGATACATGTTGAGTCTGGCTTTCCTTTGTCAGGCATTGGCATGAAGGATATGATGGAAAGACGAACCTTCAATTGGTCCCGCCAGAAGGATCCGTACTATAACGATATTATGGGACAAATACTAGAGGATCAGAAACGAATGATCTCCTATGATTTAGAACAATGGTACGGCCTAATACGAGAACTGCTTTTGGATTATGCTATACCATTCCTGGGCATTTTTCATACGGGATGGTCCGATAATGTTCAGATTGATGAACCGATATTCGGCCCTTTGATTTATTGTATCCAAGATTTTGACAAAGAAAAGCTGTACACAATGCCTCCTTCATCTGTTATGTATATACAAACCGAATGACTGGCACCTGTACCATGGAGACAGCCGAGTGGCGCTGGAGTTCATGGGGCAGTTGTACTACTACGTATACAACCTGCAAGGGGACGTAGTGGGCCTGGTGGACAAGACCGGGACGACGATGGTAACGTACAAGTACGATGTATGGGGAAAGCCGGAGAGCACGACGGGGCCGATGGCAACGACGCTGGGAGTCGCCAACCCGTTCCGCTACCGGGGATACTACTACGATACCGAATCTGGGTTCTATTATCTCCAGAGCCGGTACTATGACCCCGAGGTCGGACGTTTTCTGAACGCGGATGGGATTCTTGGGGCGAACCAGGACATACTGTCCTACAACCTGTATGCCTATTGCTCCAACAATCCCGTCAATCTGAGCGACCCGACGGGAGAAATAGCAGTTGCTACGGCTGCATTTATTTGTCTGACTGCTGCGGTGATTTTACAAGGATTTACACCGGAAAACAAGGAACGGGCAGACAACTTCATGAATTAGCCCAATTTGTATAACACAGCGAACTGGTTGACGCTGGGAGCGGTAGATACGGTCAAAGGCGCCATACGGCCCGAGGAACCTCTCTCGCTGCAACATTGGGCCGATTCTGCACAGACCGCGTTGATGCTGCTACCTGCTGCCTCTAAAGGGGTCTCTCTTTTGGATTCGTGGAGATATTCTAGCGGTTCTTTGTTTAAATCTTCTCGAATAAATCCATTAGCTATAAAAACGCCCCCATTATCTTATCCAGGCAATAATCCGACAGTTGGGCCAAAAGGATTTGAATGGAGAGGTTCAGGAGGCCCCTTGTCTGGAAAAGGTAGTTGGTATAACCCAAAACTGGACATCTCTTTACACGCGGACTTAAATCATGGCCCCCCAATTGGCCCTCATTGGGATATAGCTTCACCTAATGGAAAATATCGGATATTTCCGGACGGAACGATTAAACCTAAGTAAAGGAGCGATAGCCTTGAGTGATTGGAGATTAACAAACCAACTCCACTTTCTTTATGAAAAGTCCATAGTCAAAAAATCTTATGTTGCACCCTCTCCGGAATGGGATCATGACCATTGCGCATTTTGTTGGAGTAAGTTCACAGAAGATGGCGTCAACGATCTGCATGAAGGCTACTATGTGCCGGAAACTAAGGATTGGATCTGTGATAATTGTTTTAATGACTTTCAAGAAATGTTTAAGTGGAGAATAGTAAAAGAGTAAATCTAGGATCGTTGACCCTGTCAATTGACGGTTGCTACTCCGCGTATGAATATAAGAATACGTGGGAGGTGCCATAGATTTGGCACCTCCCGCTTGGCTATCAAAAGCCTTAAAGCTTAACCTGACATGGGAAGCAGGGAGGAGGCTGTCGACTTTACAAAAAGGGGAAACGAGTGTAAGCTATACATATAACGCGGAAGGGACGCGGATCGGGAAAACGGTAAACGGGCGGAGTATGAGCCAGGGCTCAGTTTGTTTGGAGCTTATATCACTAAAGAGACGATTATCCGGTTTCTATTTACGGAAACAGGCTGAAAGAACCAAATCGCGTCGGGATGTCAACCGCGACATACCATAAAGCCGGCCCCCTGCTCACAGGCAGGGGGCCGGCTGGTCTATTTGATTTCTTGCGGTAGAGAAGCGATGAAATAACCCCCATTTTCATCTTGCCGCATTTGGATGGAGAAGCGCCGGTTTTTGGCGTAGCGGAAGTCGGGCGCCGCATAGATGACATCCAGAACCCCATCGGTATCGGTGCGGGCTACGGACAATACGTGGCCGCGGCACCAATCGCTCTGATATACGTCGAGCAGGGGGCGGGTGACGGTGTTGCCGTCCACGCTTGTCAGATAGCCTCCGGCTTCCAGTTCTCCGATGACCTCCGCGGTCATGCTCGCCATGAGATCCTGATACCGTACAGCCATCCCGTCGTCATTTCCTTCCGGTGTACAGAATCCGGCCATCCCATAGATCGCCTTGTCTATAGCCAGTAAGACTCGAGGATCCCCCTCTTCAAGGGTTCCGACTGAGTCGGAAGGCTGCACGTCAACAAATTCCCTTGCTTTTTCCAGCAGAGACGGGAGTTTGGATCCCGCCAGCCCGATATGTTCATGGCCCAGAAACCGAGGCTGCCCCGTTTCCATATCCACAGACAGGCGGGAAATGGAGGTATGTTCGCTGGAGAAGGGGAAGGTTTCGAGCAGGTACCGCTGGACGGCGGCGAATCCATATGGTTTATAATACTGGGAATAGGCATCTTCCCATCCGTCAGCGCTGAGAAGGGTGTAGTGGACGACGTGGCCTTCGGTTTCCACTCCGGCGATCAGATAGACGGTCGGCTCGATCCCGGTCGGCGCGGTGACGAGATAGGCCCGGTCGGTTTCCGCATCGTATAGGATCTGTGTCTCATTTGGCCCTTCTGTGAAGACGGTGGGCAGCTCCTCCCGGGCATAGCGCAGTCCCACGAAATAGTGGGATGCCATCCGGTTGAGGGAGTCGAAGGGGAGGGAGGCGACGGATATATCCCAATAGACAGGGATTTGTAAGCGTTCAAAAATCGCGGGATTCATATCCGCGCTTTCCCACTCGAAACCCCATTCCGGTCCGACAAGAGGTACCCGGCTGTTGAAGGCGCCGGACAGAATGCTCCAAAAACTGCCGACGGCCTGCTTATCCTGCGGATCGTCGAACTGCAGATCCAGTTTGCCGTTCAGGGCGTTCGCAGATAAGATCAGCATAACAGGTTCCGGATCGTAGGAGCCTTTCCAGGTGACCTTGTCGAGAAGGGAGGGAGGGTCGGACGTGGGGTTGGTCCAGACCGGCTCGGTGGTGGGTGCCGTGGTGGTGCCGGGCTGGCTCTGGACGGAGGGGGAGGATGCCGTGACGGAGTCGGCCTCCCGGCAGGAGAGCAGATAGAGGGTTCCATTCTCGGAACCGAAGGTATAGGTGGCCTGTTTGACGGGTTTCTCCGTCCGGCTCCGGCTCTTGAGCTGGGCCTGGAGCCGGTTATACCCGGAGAGATCGGTGGGATAGGACAGGGAGCCATTCTCCTCCGTAAAAGCTGCTGTCTGGACAACGACATTGGTTCCGACGGTTTCCACTTTTTCCAGATAATAGAAGAGGGGGGCGGTCAGAGAGGCGGAAGGAAAAAAGTCGCTACTCCGCTTGGTAGCCCGGTAGTCGGCGGTCAGGCCGTCCGACAAGGGAGAATGGGGCTTCAGGATGAAGATGGACTCCGTGTTCCAAGATAGGAAGGATTCGATGTCGGCCTGCTCAGACAGCCGGACGGCATTCGGCCCAAACAGCCGGTTCAGCAGAGCCTGTGCCTCTTCGAGAGGGATGACGGCGGTGCCGGTTTCCCCCTCGACCACCTCTTCCTGGCCACTTGCCTCTGCCGGCTGAGTCGCAAACAGAGGCTCTCCCCTTTGCCGCAGGTAGACCTGATTGGCATATTGGAGCTGCTGTGCCGCGGTCATGGCGGCGGCGTCGAATGGCTCCACCTTCTTCGTATAGGTCATCTCCGCAAGACAGGAATAGATATAGAGGAGATCGACATCGGGAGGGACAAGCGGGGAGGAAAGAGCGGATCCGCCGTCCGGACCGGCGGGGATGGACGGCGAACGGAACAGGCTGCTCAGCAGGACAGCCGCCACCGCGACAACGAGGACGGCCGCCGTGCCGGCGAGCGCCGCGAAACGGACGAACAAAGGCTGAGGCGGCCGGGAGGGGGCGTCCTGCAAGAAGGCCTCGGGATGATAGGGGACACGCTCGGCATTCCGGCGGCAGAGCTTTTGGAATGAGCGCCAAGTCATGGTGGACACCAGCCTTTCCTGAGAAAACGAAAACAGTGTATACGGGAAGTCAGGAGCGGGCCGGCTTTTTTTCCAAGCGGGCCGCATCGTCTAGCTCCTTTTTGAGGCGTTTACGTGCGTTGGCGTACCGCCAGCGCGCGGTCGAGGATGGGATGCCCATGGTGCGGGCGATCTCGGTCAGACGCAGGCCGCCCAGGACGTGAAGAACGACGATTTCCCGTTCTGGTTCGGGAAGGGGGGCGAGCAGACGGGCGACAAAGAGCTCCTCCTCCGGAAGACGGGAGGTTTCGTCTTCCGGCGAAGGCAGCTCACCGAGGTCCTCCAGAGGGGAGAGGCGGCGCTGGAGGCGGAGCAGGCCCAGGCTGGTATGCCGGGCGACCGTCATCAGCCAAGCCCCGGGATTGGTGATGGTTTCACCCTTGCGGAGGGATTCCCAAAGAGCGGCAAAGGTGTCCTGCATGCAGTCTGCGGCCGCGTCGGGCTGATGCAGCAGCCCTAAGGAAGTATAATATACCGCTTTATAATAGGCGTTGTACAGCCGCAGGAATTCCGCATGATTCCCGGTCTGCTCCATAGGATACCTCCCCCGAAAGACGTACATCGGACGGCCGCCGATCCTCTTTCCGCCGGTCTTTCTGTTACAGAGACGCGGAACGGAACGAAAACGTTGGAAAAAATTCCGGCCCCCGTCAAAAAAGAGGGCCGGGAACAGCAAATTATTCCGTGAAGGTCACATGGATCGACGCATTTGTGGTTCGGACGGTCAGGCGGCCGGGAAGATCCCCCACCCGGTCGGTGAGGTTGTTGGAGCCGTTGGTGGTCAGTGCGGCGATGACGTAGTCGGCTTCCTGTCCGAGGACGCTGCCCCGGATGCCGCCGTTGGAAGAGATGAGGGTGATGTCGCGGGAATCCAGCCGGTCGATTTCCACCGACCCGTTGGAGGTTTCCGCCTGGACCTGCGCGGCCTTGCAGCGGGCCAGATCGACTTTGGCGTTGGTGGTTCCGGCGAAAAACGCCGATGCGCTGCAGTTTGTCGCACGCACACTGCCATTTTTGGATCGGAGGGATAGGTCCCCTGCGGATTGTACGTCAATCGCGGTGAGCGATGCGTTGGTCGTTTCCAATTCAACCCGTCCCACCGCGGCCAGGGCCTCGGCTTCCAGGGAGGCGTTTTTGTTTTTGGCCGTCAGGCTCCGCACCGTCAAATTGTGGAGCAAAACCGATCCGTTGTCGGTCTGGAGGACCGTGTCAAGCAACTGGGTATCGGATACGCGGATGCGGGCGTTGGCGTTAGTGATACGGGCCGTTCCGCCTCGGACCCGGTCGAGGGAGAGAGGGGCGTTGGTGGTCTCGGCCGTCAGCCCGCCCAGGCAGAGGATGTCCGTGAGCTCCAGCGCACCATTTTTGGAGCGGAAGGCGGCGGAGGAGAGCGCCGTCAGGCCTGACGCTTCCAGCGCGGCGTTTTCGTTCGTCACCGAGAGGGATCCCGCAAAGGAGGCCGGGATTTTGATTTCGATGACGTGGCGGTACCGCGCGAAGCTGCTCCAGAACCCATGGATGAAATTGTCCAGCCAGGAGTCCGAAACGGTGTGGCGGAACCGGAGCATACCGCCGTCCACCTCTATCGTGGTGGCGTCCAGTGCCGATTCCCAGTAGGAAAGGTGAACCTGTTCATCCGGGGAGGGGGAGACCACGACTTTGAGATCCTCGGCCGCAATCTCGATTCCGGCCAGCAGGGAGGGTTCGTAGGCCGCCGTCTTGTTTTCATATTTCATCGTCGTCACCACCTTGCTGAATTCGAAGCCGGTCATGGCGAGCGCCGCTCCGCCCAAAAGCACGCCGAAAGCGCACAAGGCCCCGCCGGTGATAAGAGCCAGAGAGAGTTTCTTCATATCATCAAATCCTTTCCGGGGAGGGGTTTCTCAATGGGTGTCAGGCACGGCCGGAGACGGGAGGACGGAATGCCGCCGCCCGGCCAGGGAACGGATCCCGCGGAACATCGCGGCGCTCGCCCTGGCAAACAGGCGGCAGAGGACGAGGCTCGCCACGCCGAAGAGGATCCCCAGGCCGCCCGCAAGCACCGCGGTGCCGAGTTGGAACAGACCGACGGGGATGGAGGATGTCAGAATATAGAAGGAGGACGCGAGGCCCCAGACAGCCGCGAATCCGCATGAGCCGGTGACGACCCAGAGCGAGGCGAGGACGACCCAGGCCGCGAGATAGAGCACGGCAGCCGCGGCGGCCAGGGGGACGCCGACAAGGAGGATAAAGGGGAACAGGCACCAGAACAGGATTTTGCCGGCATGCGATTTTTTGGGAGGGGCGGGATACGCCGGCGGGAACGCCGTCCCCTGCTCCGGCTGAAAAGCCGGGGAGGGGGCATGGGGCTGCCGGCTGTCGGAACCCCCTGCCGCGTCCTCGGACTGGGCAAGCTCCGCGAGGGTTTTATCCCGGATTTCCCCGATATCCCCGAGGGCGGCGACCGCCTCCTCTTCGGATTTGCCGTTTTCCACGGCATCGAAGTAGAGTTCGCTGTAAAACTCCCGAATGCGTGCGGTCTCCTCAGGGGGAAGATCCGCGAGGGCCGCGTCCAGCTCCCTCAAAAACGTTGTGAATTCCATGCCGACTCCTCCTGTACAAAGGTATAGACCTGCTTCATTTCGTCCCATTCCTCCAGGAACGCGTCGATGCGTTCCCGGCCCCGCGGCGTGATATGGTAGTATTTGCGGAGGCGGCCGTTGTGTTCCTGCGGACAGGTAGTTAAACAGCCGGCCGTCTCCAGGCGTTTGAGGATCGGATAAAGGGTCGATTCGGAAATTTCGATGCAGGCGGAAATATCCCCGATAATCTTATACCCATAAGAGGGCTCTTTGCTGAGGACGGCGAGCACACACATTTCGAGTAGCCCCTTTTTGCGCTGCACATCCAAGGCACCTCCCCCCTTTCCAGATACTATGCATTCACGAATACTTTACATTGCATAGTATAACGGCAGATCCTTCTTTTGTCAATAAGAATTTTTAAGAGAGGATTCCGACGGCACAGAAGAATCGTGTAAAGACGTCCAAAAAAGGAGGGGGGAAGCTGCTCATGGGTATCTGAAGCCGGGCCTGCCTCGAATAGGTTGACAGGGTTTCCCTGCCGTGATAGACTGAAAAAACAGGTTTGAGAAAACAATTGAATACAGGAACCACAGAGGGCAAAGGCGGCGGGCGTGACGACAAATGAAAAGCTGGTCCAGTGGGGATATCCCTGCGGACAGACAGCCCTCCGGGATAGCTCCTGCCGCGGCGGTCCGGCCCGACTAAGCGGCATTGGCGGGGCTGTATGAAGAGCTCTGTTCCCCCTTCAACAAAATCTATGTCTGCGCACAAACCGGGGATGCCGTTTTGTCCGTTTTTTCCGCTGTTTGCCTGCAAAAAGAGCTGCCCCCCGCGTCGGCGGAGCAGGGGAGCCAGGCATCCGACATTTTAGGTGCGTATGTTATATCACCCTGCACCTGCTGACCGATACCGTCAGGGCGGTTGAGGACCGGTTCGTCCGTTTGATTGCGGACGGGGGAGGGGAGATCAAGTGCTTTTCCTGCTTTGAGGGGTTTCTGCAGGCCAGGCTGTGACGCGGCGCCTCGGCACAGTCACGTGCTTTTTGGCGGCATGATCCGATGCGGCATGCGCGGCCCCCTCCTTTCTCCATGCGGTGAAAGGAGGGGAAGTGGCACCAAAGGGAACTAGGAAAACCCTGATGTTTAGGGCCATTGTGGAACCTCACAATGGCGGTGGCCGGCCCGGAGTTCTCATTGGAAAAGCCGGCAGGAACCGTATCTCCTCAATCCACCCCATTCCTCAGGGCGGCGGTCCGGAACCGTTCCTCGGTAGAGCGGCTTTTATCCCATCTTTTGATAACCAACCACAAAAGGACGTTCAAGCGGCGGCCCGTTGCTTCTCAATGCCTGCCGCTGAGAAAGGAGAGAGACAGATGCCGGCAGAATCCTTTACGGGCCCGACAGTCGCGGCCCTGTCCACCCCGGCAGCGCCGGCCGGGCTCGGCGTAGTGCGGGTTTCGGGCCGGGATGCCGTTGCCGTCGCCTCCCGTGTTTTCCGTCCTGCAAGCCCGTCGCGTTCTCTTGACAGCCTTTCCGGATATACAGCGACCTACGGCCACGTGACGGACGAAGAAGGGGATATTGACGAATGCGTGGCCCTGGTTTTCCGGGCGCCCCACAGCTATACCGGTGAGGATGTGGTGGAGTTCTCCTGCCATGGGGGGCCCTATCTGCTCTCCCGCGTTCTGCGGGCTTTGTTTGCCGCGGGCGCCAGGCCAGCCGGGCCGGGGGAGTTTACCCGCCGGGCGTTTCTCAACGGCAAGCTGGACCTGACTGGCGCGGAGGCGGTGATGGGGCTCATCGCCGCGGACGGGCAGTTGGCGGCCCGCACCGCCCTGGCCGCGAGGGAAGGGGCGGTGTTCCATAGGATACAAGAGGTCACACGCTCCCTCGTCGAGGCGCAAGCCGCTTTCTCGGCTTATGTAGATTACCCGGACGACGACATCCCGGAGCTTGAACCTACCGCCCTGGCTGCTGTTCTGGAGCAAGCCGGCCGGGTGCTTTCGCAGCTGCTGTCCACCTTTGACGCCGGCCGGATCCTGCGGGAAGGGGTTGACACGGCCATCGTCGGCAGCCCCAATGTGGGAAAGTCCACCCTGATGAATCTCCTCGCCGGTTGTGAGCGAAGCATCGTCACTTCGGCGGCGGGGACTACCCGCGATATCGTGGAGGAAACTGTCCGTCTGGGGAATGTGACCCTGCGGCTGGCGGATACAGCGGGAATCCGGGACGCGGCGGACGCGGCGGAGGCGGCAGGAGTGGAGCGGGCCCGGAAGCGCCTGCGCTCGGCGGCGCTCGTCCTCGCGGTGTTCGACGGGTCCCGGCCGCTGGAGGAAGGAGACCTCGCCCTGCTGCGGGAGCTTCCCGCTTCCTCCATTGTGCTGCTCAACAAATCTGACCGGCCTTTTGTCCTCGACGCGGGGGAGATACGCCGTATGGTGCCCCGCGTGGTCTGCATATCCGCTTCAACCGGCCAGGGGCTGCAGGATCTCGTCCGGGAGGTGGAGGACATTACCGGTGTTTGCCGTCTGAACGGAGGAGAGCCGGTTCTCGCGACCGAACGCCAACGGGATGCCGTCCGTTTGGCGCTCGACGGGATCGGGCAGGCGTCCGCCGCATTGGCGGAAGGCCTAACGCTGGACGCGGTTTCGGTATGTGTGGACAGCGCCCTCGGCGCACTCATGGAGCTGACCGGTGAACGGGTGACAGAGGCGGTAGTGGAGGATATTTTTTCCCGGTTTTGTGTCGGAAAATGACAAAACCCGGCCGCACGTGCGGCCGTTAAAACGATGGGGCGTTCCATCTGGCCGAATAAGGATGTTAAGAGCAGAAGGGAAACCGGGCATAAGGAAAGAGAAACGAGCAAACGGATTTTTTCGTTTGCTCGTTTTTATGTTCAATATCTGTCATACTAAAAGTGAGGCGGGAAAAGCACCGACAGAGACCGAGGCAGGAAAAGACAGAACAGGAGTACGGAAAAAGAGCGGAAGCAAGCCGAGACATTCGGAAGATTCCCAGCTTTGCCGCCTGACGAAATTTTGTACCTTTCGTCGGGCAAGTGCTGCGGGCGGCGTCCCCTTATAAGAGGACACCGCTTTTTTGCGTTTTTAAGAGTGTTCGTCATCTGTCATATTAAAGATAGAGGTTTGAATGATGAAAGGAGTGGAAAGCAGCGACCTGTCCAGACGATATGGCGGCAAATGGTTCAAAATCAGCACAGCAGGCCCGAAAAGGCTGTTCGTCTCTCCTGCCGGACGCGGGAGAGACGAGCGACACGGGGAGTCGCGGGAGCGGCGTGCCATGGAGCGAATATGGGAAGAGCGATTACCCGGATATTTTGAAAAAATCGCCGGATAAACGGAACTGCCAACGGCAGTGGAGTGTAGATTTTTTAGACAGCTTTCCGGTGCTGTTTTCCCGACTTCATGGGCTTGCCTGAATTTTTAGAAGGCCGTCGAGGCCTTCTAAAAATTTTACAACTTGCACAAATCTATGGTGCGGCAGGTGCAGGAAGCCCTGCAAGACAAACTCCGCATTGGAGAAAGCCGCCATGACGCAAAACTGGCGGAAGCTACCGAAAAAATTTCAGATGGAACCGCATCAAGGAACGGTGTCTTGTGCCTTTCTGTTGTCGATGCAGGAACGATCGGAAATGGGTAGTATTATGATAAAAAGGTCATGTTGTAGCCGGACAATTTTATGATAAAAAATGAACCTTTTTGTTTTAAAAACCGTCTATATAAGTGAAACCGGTTTCAATACTCTAAAATGCAGAAGGGTGGGATGATATGGATGAATTTATATGTCTGCTAACACAACACAGAAATGTACTTGAACGCTTTGTCAGATTTAGGATAAGCAATTCCTTTGATGCAGATGACATTATACAGGAAACTTGCATTAGCGCGTACCGCAGCTTTTCCTCACTAAAAGACACGGCTTTATTCAAGTCGTGGATAATCAGTATCGCCCGTAACAAGTGTAACGATTATTTTCGTCAGTTAGCTAAAAACATGGAACTCCCCATAGACGAGATAACCGGAGGACATCCGCCCTACGGGCGGATGGGCGTTACTGCGGCAAGTCCTGTAAAAGAAACGCTTCAAAAGCTCGGAGATAAAGATAAACAGGTGTTATATCTATACTATTTTCGCGAGTTTCCGCAAAACGAGATTGCCAGGCGCCTAGGCATCCCCATTGGCACAGTGAAAAGCCGCCTGCATACTGCAAAATCCAATTTTAAAAAACTTTATCCACATCACCCCAAAGTAAGAGGAGGAAATATTATGAAAATCTTTCCCGAATATTTGCCTGAATATAGAATTGAAAAATCGGACAAAGAACCGTTTGCCGTAAGGTTTGAGGAACTTTTGGGATGGTTTATCATTCCGAAGTTGTACGAAAAATGCTCTTGGGCACAGTATGATATGCCAGGCAGAAATATCACGGATATTTATTCGTCCACTGTGGAGAAAAGGGTAGTTCTGCACGGAATCGAGGGGGTGGAAATAAAAAATACGCATCGTAGAATAGGAACTGGCACCGATAAAGAGACGGATTTTTACTTTATTGCCCAGCTTACAGAGGAATACTGCCGTTGGCTTGGAAACCGATACTGTGAAAACGGCGTGGAGCATATCATCACATTCCTTGACGGCGACGAATTCCTCAGTGCCTGGGGCGCAGGTGAGAATAACGTTGGAGAGCCAGTGAATATCAAACCTCGTGGCATAATCACCAGAAACGGCGATGATGTCATTGCCGGTACGGGCAGCGTAACCGACTGTGTCGGAAGATATACCGTTCATTTTGCAGATAAAGTATATGATACAAATCTCTTAATCAGTATTTTCAATGATGGACCCCTTACCGAGCAATATATTGATAAAAATGGACGCACCGTTCTCTGGCGCCGGTTTAACCGTGATGACTGGGCAATCGAACGCTACGGACAAAAATGGAGCGAACGCTTCCCGAAAAATGATCGTATTAATGTAAATGGTATCAATTATGTACATTGGTATGATTGTATCAGCGATTACATTGGCTAATCAAAACGAGGCAGGGAACGTTGACCCTGCCTCGTTTTACTATCAGACGGGCATCTTTGCCGGTGGCGCTTTTCCCTCCCGCACAGATCCATACAATCAGCCGCACCCTGCCGAAAAGCCATAGAATGAAAAAACTTCTTACGGAAACAGAGAAAACTCCCATACAAGTCAACTATACATCCTTATTAAGCCGCGGCATTGCCTCATCGTTTAGTAACAGAGCAATCCCGGATAAGCGGAGCTGCCGGCGTATGCTATAATAAAGGCACCGTACGGGGAAAGGAGCTTTCTCTTGGACTACAGACGAGCATTGCAACAGGCACTCGACTACATCGACGACAACGTCACAAACGAGATGAGCGCGGCTGAGATAGCGGAAAAGGCCGGATATTCCGTCTACCATTTCAGCCGGATATTTACGGAAACCATCGGGATATCCGTGATGTCGTACGTGACCTGGCGTAAACTGCAGTACGCCCTGTACGACTTGTCTCGGGGAAAACGGGTGATTGATGTGGCCATGGAATACGGCTTTGAAACACATGGCGGGTTTACAAAGGCGTTTGTCCATTGGTTTGGGTTCCCACCCTCTCTGTGCCGGTTGCGTTTACAGGTCAATCCGCCAAAGAGGACAAATGTCCATTTACTCATTCATAAATTTTTAGGAGGAGACACAATGATTCCGCATATTTTTGAGTTTACCCCGTTCTCAGTGGTCGGCTATCCCAGCCGCCATACGAAGGCCGGTGTCAAAAGCACGGCCGACGCGCCGACGTTCTGGAACACCATCGATTTGGATTATGCCACAGTCCTGACCGAGCTGTACGATCGATTCCCGAAATCCAAACATTTTGAAATCAGCATGTGTACCGATATCGAGGAAAACACAGGTGAGTTCACCTATCTGCTCGGCCGGGGGATCGATAACCCGGAAGACCTGGAGAACCTTCGGCCCGGCATGACCAGGGTGGATATCCCCGGAGGGCTGTACGCCGTTTTCTCCACGCCGCCTTCCGCCGGTGATTATATCCAGGCCGCGCAGGACACGTGGACTGCGGCGCTCCTCGACTGGCTGCCGCAATCGGAGTTTGAATTCGATGAAGCACGCCAGGAATTCGAGTATCACGATAAACGGGACCACGGCCTGTATTTCGGAGGGAAACTGCAGATCGACATCTGCATCCCGATCCGTCAGCGGGAGGAAGAACTGCGCAAAGCGCAACTGAGAAGTTGCCGTTGATCAGACAGGACGAAAGGGCTGCCGGAAGGCAGCCCTTTCTTGTTATCATCGCATTCCTGCCCAGAGGATCCTCTTCAAATCGATACCATTTCCCCATCCCTGACGTGAAAGGCCACACACAGAACCGCGTAAACGCCGCACTCCACTAAGAAGGAGAGCAGGATTCCCGAGAGATCGGGGGGCGCAGCGCGCAAGCCGACGGCATCCAAGCCGAGGCTGTCGGTTAGGAACGACCAGCCGACCTGCATCAATAGGCAGACCGCCAGCAGGCTTACGGCGGTGAAAAGAAACGCCAGCCTCATGCCGACCGCCATGCGCAGCCATAGGCGGGTCAGGCCGAGCAACAGGAGGGGGACGAGGAGGAGGGTGGTGGCTTCATAAGCGATAACCGGGGCCGGCAGGGCGAACAGCAAGGGAAGGCGAGTCAGCAGGCCCCCGGCCATAACGCAATATCCGCCCGCAAGACTCACCCAAAACGGGGCAGCCTGGGCGAGGAAAACCAGAACGGCCAGAGAGGCGGAACGCAGCAGGGCGAGTGGCAGCGCGTCTGTGCTCCTAAACAGGGAAAGCAGGCAGGGGAGCGCGCCTCCCAGAAACACCGCGAGGAAAAACAAACCGGCTTTGGTTTTCCGGGATGACAGGCCCATGGGGGTCAACCTCTTTTCACATCATATTGGCGCAGGCCGCGCGTCCGCTCCGTTTTCCACAAATCGGGCCCCCTGGGGCAGGGCGGCGGGCGCCGTGGAGGAGGCGCCGGGCGGGACGGCTACCCCCACATTGGGGTGGCACCTGGAGAGCAGCAGAAGAATGAACAGAAAAACCAGCAGCGCCGCGAATAAGCTCCAGTTGATCGTTTTAATAGGTTTGGACGTATCCATCCCTTCTCTCTTATATAGTGTTTCCGGAGGGGGAAATTGTTGTTCTCTTACAAATTTCTTACACATGTGAAAGGGCGCTGGTTCAATGTATGCGGCTCCGGTGCTCCCTATGCCTCCCATTGATACGGCGGGCTTATAGGAAAGGGGATTGCCGAGCGGGATGGAACGCGGTATAATAAGACGTTACAGCGCAGCCCTCCCGCCGGCCGGTGCGGGACGAGGAGCGGAAGGATACGGAAAGGCACGGATGATGGGATGAAGTTTCACGCAGGAGACTATGAGGTGGCGGTCATTGGGGCGGGCCACGCGGGGATTGAGGCGGCCCTGGCTGCCGCCAGGCTGGGCTGCGGGACGGTGGTGTTCACCATCAACCTGGACGCGGTGGGGAACATGCCCTGCAATCCCTCTATCGGCGGCACGGCCAAAGGCCATTTGGTACGGGAGGTGGATGCCCTCGGTGGGGAAATGGGCCGGGCGGCGGACGCCACCTTCCTCCAATCCCGTATGCTCAACCGGGGCAAGGGTCCGGCAGTGCATTCCCTGCGCGCCCAGATCGACCGCCGTGCCTATGCGGGATATATGAAATACGCCCTTGAACGGCAGCCGGGGCTCGATCTGCACCAAGGAGAGGTCGTCTCGCTCGAGCGGCTGGCGGACGGCTGGCGGCTGACCACCCGGCTGGAGGAGCAGTTCACCGCCAAAGCGGTCGTCCTTGCCACGGGAACGTTTTTGAAGGGCCGGGTGTTCGTGGGAGATGTCTCGTACGACAGCGGACCGGACGGCCTGTTTCCCGCCGTGGGGCTGACCGATTCCCTGCAAAGGCTGGGGGTTTCCCTGCGCCGGTTCAAAACCGGCACCCCCGCCCGGGTTTTGCGGTCCAGCATCGATTTTTCCGGCCTGGAGCGCCAGCCGGGCGAGGAGCCGGTGGTGCCCTTCTCCTTTGAAACAACCGGGGAACTGCGAAACCGGGTGGACTGCGCCGTCACCTGGACGACGCCGGAGACGAAACGGGTCATCCTCGACAACCTCCACCGTTCGCCGCTGTATGGCGGCAAGATCCACGGGGTCGGCCCCCGTTATTGCCCGAGCATCGAGGATAAGATCGTCCGCTTTGCGGACAAGGAGCGTCATCAGGTGTTTATCGAACCCTGCGGCCTTTACACGGATGAAATGTATCTCCAGGGTCTTTCCTCCTCCCTTCCGGTGGACGTACAGCTCGCCTTTCTGCGCACGATTCCCGGCCTGGAGCGGGTGCGGGTGATGCGCCCGGCCTATGCCATCGAGTATGACTGCTGTGACCCGCTCCAGCTTTCCCAGACCCTGGAATTCCTCGATCTGCCCGGCCTGTACGGCGCGGGGCAGTTCAACGGAAGCTCGGGCTATGAGGAGGCGGCGGCCCAGGGGCTGGTCGCGGGAGTCAACGCCGCGCTCAAAATCCGGGGGCGGGAGCCTCTGGTGCTGGAGCGTTCCTCCAGCTATATCGGCACATTGATCGACGATCTTGTGACAAAGGGGTGTTCCGACCCTTACCGCATGATGACCTCCCGGTCGGAATACCGGCTGCTGCTGCGGCAGGATAATGCCGATGAACGCCTGACCCCCTCAGGGCGGCGGGTCGGGTTGGTGGACGACGGACGATGGGCGCATTTTACTGCCCGGCAGGAGCAAAAGGCCGCCGAACGGACCCGCCTGAGCCAGACCGTGCTGCCCCCTACCCAAGAGGTCAACCGCGTTCTTGCCGCCTGCGGTACCGCCCCCCTTGTAACCGGCGGCCGGCTTGAGGATCTCCTGCGCCGCCCGCAGCTCAGTTATGCCGCACTGGCCCCGGTGGACACCGGCCGCCCGGTCCTCGATCCATTGGTGGCTGAGCAGGTGGAGGTGGAGCTCAAATATGAAGGCTACCTCCGCCGCCAGCAGGCGGCTGTGGACGAGCAGAGACGCCTGGAAGGCCGCCGCCTCCCCTCCGGAACCGATTACGGCGGAATCCCCGGTTTGCGGCTGGAGGCCAGGGAAAAGCTCGCCCAGATCCGCCCGGGCAGCATCGGCCAGGCCTCCCGTATCAGCGGCGTCAGCCCGGCGGATGTCTCGGTTTTGCTCATCTGGCTGTCCGCTCGGGAAAAAAGCGGGGAAGAGCCGGAGGGCGCCATGAAAGCAGAGGAGGAGGCCCCGTCATGATCGATACCGTCCGCCTGCGGGAGCAGGCTGCCTCCATGGGGGTGTCCGTGACCCCGGATACCGCCGAAAAATTCGACCTCTACGCCGCCAGGCTGGTGGAAACCAATCGGCGGGTCAATTTGACCGCGATCACCGATCCAGAGGGGATCCTCGTCAAGCATTTTCTGGACAGCCTAACCTTGGCGCCGCTTTTGGCAGAACGGTCGGCGGCCGCCCTGTCCCTGATTGATGTGGGGACGGGCGCGGGGTTCCCGGGCGTCCCCCTTGCATTGGTCTGCCCCGGTCTTAAGCTGACGCTGCTCGACGCTCTTCAGAAGCGTCTGACATTTTTGGAGGGCCTCTGCCGGGAACTTGCGGTTCCGGCGGCGCTGATCCACGCGAGGGCAGAGGAGGCGGGACGGCGTCCAGCCCTGCGCGAACAGTTTGACGTGGCCACCGCCCGGGCGGTGGCGGGGCTGCCGGTGCTGTGCGAATACCTCCTTCCTCTGGTCAAGCCGGGTGGGAGGATGGTCGCCATGAAGGGCCCGGACGGGGAGAGCGAGCTCGTGGCCGCCGCAGGAGCGATATCGGTCCTCTCGGGCCGGCCGGAACCTGTCCGGCGTCTGTCCCTGCCGCCGGCCCCCCTTCCGGGGGAGGAGCGGGTCGATCGGCTGCTGCTTATTGTGGACAAAACCGCGCCTACCCCGACGGCCTATCCCCGTCCCCCGGCAAAAATCGCCAAAAAGCCGCTATAAAAACGTTTTTCCTCCGACTTCCTTCGACATCTCCGACGCGAAAAAGGTGATATGCTGGCATTGATGGAAATAAATTCCATTTATTGCCCGCCAGTCATCCTCGTGCAAAAAAGAAAGGACGTGTCGGTATGTGGGGAATCGAAGCAAAACGGCCAAAATATAGACAAGACGAGCGCCGGCTGCTGCTGGTGCCGGTGGGGGATATCCTGCCCAATCCGGACCAGCCCCGGCGGGAGTTTGCGTATGACAAGCTGCTGGAGCTGGCGCAGAGCATCGATGAAAACGGGCTGCTCAATCCCGTGACCATCACTCTGCGGGGAGACAAACCGGTGCTGGTGGCGGGGGAGAGGCGGCTGAGGGCCGCTAAAATCGCCGGGCTGCGGGAGATCCCCTGTCTGGTGGTGGAAGCGGACGGGGAGCGCAGTGCCCTGATGGCCCTGGTGGAGAACCTCCAGCGGGAGGATATGAACGTTTTTGAACAGGCGGAGGGGATTCAGCGCCTGATCCAGGTTTATGGCCTAACCCAGGAGGAAGCGTCGAACAGGCTGGGCTGTGCGCAGTCCACCGTGGCCAACAAGCTGCGCCTGCTCCGGTTGAGCGGCGAGCAGCGGTCCAGGATTACCGAGGCAGGGCTTTCGGAGCGGCACGCCCGTGCCCTGCTCCGGCTGGAAGACGAGGAGCTGCGGGACTTGGCGCTGACGAATATGATCGCGGCGAAAATGACGGTCGCCCAGGCCGACCGGCTGGTGGAGGAGCTCCTTTCGGGGAAGGTCAGGCGCCGCCGCCCCACCCCGCTGGTGCGGGATGTCCGCCTGTTCCTCAACACGGTCAGCCACGCGGTGGACACCATGCGCCGTTCCGGCATCCCGGCTAAAGCTGAAAAGAGTGAGACAGAGGAGTATATCGAATACGTTGTGCGCATCCCCAAAGGAACGCATATCGTCTCCGCAAGCAGCCGTCCCGCGTGAAGATTCTTCAACATAAAAACCCGCCCCCGGAATCGGCCCGGGGGCGGGTTTTGCATGTTTTTTTCTGTTGAGGCCGTTCACTGTCCCCCCGATTGTAAGAATTTTTACAAAAATGATTTGAGATTAGTCTAATTTTTAATAATTAATGTAAATATATAATAAAAAACATTTGACATAATACGATTTATAAGATATTATAAACAGAGAAATTAAAACTATATAAAAAAAGAAGGCTTATTAATGAGAAAAATATTCACTTTTTTATTAGGGGCTTTGCTCGTCATGTTTTTGGGTTGTCATTCTGTAGAGACATCCTCAACTGTAGTGAGGATCGATTTAAAATCGAATGGGCATAAACAGCTTCTTACAGATTATAGTTCCCCTTACACCTTAGCATATCGGAATAAAGATGACACTTATACTCTATATATTTTCTCCGCTCCTGTCCAGTATCAAAAAAATGGACAATATTTTCTAATTGATACATCCATTGTGAAATCAAAACGGGCGGATTACTCTTTTGAGAATAAAGAGGGAGATATAAAAACCTATTTCCCTGAATCTTTGGACAGGCCGTTCTTAATCGAATCGGAGACCAATCAATTTAGTTTCCAGGTTGAGAAAAACGCAAGCAGTTATCAAAAAGGAAAACAGATCCTGCATACGAATATGTATGGAGATCCGGTCGAAGCCGTCCTCTATGAGGGCTCGTCGTGTGACCTCGCGTTTTATTCGACAAGGGCAGGAATTCAAATGGAAGTTATATTTAAAGAGAATCCCATAGATATAAATTTTATGGTAATTACGGATTACGCACTACTGGATACTCAAAACGGCTATTATGTGTTGGCGGATCAGGGGGAACGGGTTGGGATGCTATGTCAACCGATGACGTCTTACCAAAAAGGAAAGGAGGTGAGTTTCTGTACACCATCTAAAATCCAGGCAAATCGTCAGGAAGGAGGGGTATTAGCAGTTTATTCAGCGGAAACAGATGAAGCCGAGTCAAGCAGAGACGGTTATCCAATCAGGTTAAGTGCGGCTTTTGAACTGTACCGAAACAAATTGCCGGACAGCAGTGTCTATTCAAACAGCGAGGCGAATATGTTTTTAAGTCCTTATGCCGTAATTGGTATGGATCCAATTTATGGAGAGGGGTGGCACTATGTACGTAGCCGGTTTCGGTATTTTTCAGAGTCTATTAAACCAAGCTCGATCCAATCCTGCACATACAACACATATTTATTATCAAAAAACTCTTTGGAAACGGGCAAAATAACAGCATATAAGCTGGAAGAACAGTGGTCAAGTACGAGCATGCTGTGGAATACCCGCAATCAAGTCTATGGAGACTGCTTATCCGAAGGACTAGAAGACGATAAACTTCTTGTTTTCGATATGACGCAGCTTGCAAAAGACAGCATGAAAGATCTGGAGTTATTTACCGAATCTACAGGTTTTCTTCTCAAAAAAGACAGCATGGAACCAGCCGATATCATTGCCACTTCAGACAACGCGGAATACATCCCCTATTTCCGCTTGGATCTAAATGCATTACCACAAGATTTTTCCATTCATGAGAATATTAACCCACAAAACGGAGTATTATGAGGTGAAAGATGAAAAAGATTCAAAAGGTATGTCTGTCTTTGTTTATGTCTTCCGTTCTTCTGGCATCTGGAGTTATTTCAAAAGCCATCAATTGCGATGTGGTTCTGAGCGGCGATGAAATTATGCCCACAGATCTTTATGATGTGGACTTCGATCAGGCCCTCCAGAAAAATCTGAAAAGTGCGGATGTTATTGTTCTGGGGGATTTTGAGTTTCAGGATACCCGGGTATCCGTTCGTACGGATGTCAGCGCGCAAACCCTTTCGGAAACTGTCACAGTCGCGGGTAATAGCCCTGAGTTAACCCTTAAAAACAAGGTAAACGACGGCAAAATCAAGATGATGGTGGTTTCGGAGGAGGAGATCGAACAGCAATGTGGTGAAAGTAGCGCTGACGTTATCCGTCATGCAACGGATAACGGGTACGTCATGTTTTTCAATACATCCAGTTATGAGGATATCCATCGTATTACAGCAGACATTTACGAAGATTACGGGGTAATTTATGGGGCAAAATCTGTAAACAAGTCCACAAAAACCATAGATTTTGCCGAAAACCAAAATCTTTCCTATTTTTTCGTAACCAAAACCAAGGACAATTGCGTGGATTTTCATTTCGTGTTATCAAATGTTAAGGATAACCCGTCAGCTGTCGAGCGTTCGATGCTGGAGCACGCTTATGCCAACCGCAATATGGGGATGTATGTGAAAAACCAGGAGGAATACCTGGCGTCCAAAAGGGCGGAGAGAGTCCGGAACGGAGACGTCTCCTCGGCCAGCGCAAAAGGACTTTTAAATCCAACTGTGAACGGCGTCAATTTTCACGGGGATTGGAAGCGCTCGTTTAATGAATCGGTTTTTATTTACGAGTATTGGCATGTGAATTACCATCCGGATATTAAGCATCGCATAACGGTTACCACCTGTGAACTCATGAGCCATGACCTTGTTAACGGTCAGCGCTTATGGGCCCAGGTCGCCAATATCGACCTCAAGGTCAATAACACGTCTTCGACGGATCGGCTGTTTGCCAACCGCAATGTTTGGTGGTGGTGTGAGGAGGAAACCAGTGCCGCAACTCTCAAAACGTATGCTCCGTCAAACGCCCCGAAATCAACAACGTACACCTATGGAATCAATGGAGAGCTCAGCGGCGGCGTTTCAGGCAGTACGGATGGCGCCGGTGCCACGGCCGGCATCAAGCTCGGCGCCAGTTTCTCAAAATCTATTAGTGTCAACGATGTGGAATATTATACGAACGCGTTTGAAACCGGTATCAACAGCGGGACAACTTTTAATGCCGTTTTTACCCGTGGCAGTCAGTACGCGCAGAATCATAGCGTGCATACCACAGTTACCTTCTTTACACAGGATAAGTCATGCACGGACTTTGCATTTTTTAACAAGCTGAATCATCAGTCAAGCGCTAAAATAGTTGGGATATGGTCAGATTCCAAAACCTATGAATGGGACTATGAGATGGTATATCGATGGTCTACGAACGCTTCGGATTATTATTTTAAATAGCCGCAACACATATTCCAATTCTTTCGAGAGAGGTGTCAGTCTATGTCGCGACGGATGAAATGGATTTTGGGGATCGGTATTCCCGTATGCGGTATCCTGCTGGCGGCCGGGGCCCTCATCGTGATCTATCTGAAACTCCACGTAATAGAGCCTGTACGGTTCAGGTTCGACTACACCGACACAGGCTACGTCGCGGCAAGGGCGTCGGGGCGCTATTCACCGGTCTCAGTCCGGGAGCGGGTCGGCGGTACAGAACTGACGGTCGAGGAAATCTTTGCCGACAATAAGCAAATCGCCATCCGCTACACGGTCACCGGTGTGGATGCCCTTCTCGGCGAAGATTCGTCGGCCTATACCTTGGCCGGCCGGTGCCGCGTAGAGATCGACGGCGCCTTCTACGATTACGCCGAGAACACCCGGACGGGGCCTATCCTCAATAACCGGTTTGAATCGACGCTCCTTCTCGATTCGACCGATTACCCGTCGGATTTTACCTTTGGGGAAACGCCGCGATTGGCCCTGACGGTGAGGGGATATCCCGGGCAGGAGGAGGAAATTCGGCTGGAGACCCCATTTCGGGCCTATGCGGCCGAAATCGAAACCATCGGCGAGAGTCTGAAAGTGAACGGTAAGACCCTGCGGCTTGATTCCATCGGGAAGGGCTCCGCCACGATGACTCTGTATATCGGCGAGGCCGAGGACGACGCGCTCGGCGCGCTGTGTCTGGATGTTGGCGAGGACAGGGCGGTACAGGCGCAGCTCGTCGACTATCGAAAGCGGGAGGTCCGGTTCCCGGCGCTGAAAACGGGGGATATTTATGCCGTCCGCATCCACGGTCAGACCCTGTTTGAGGGCATATATTGACTCTGCCAAGCAGGCGGCCGTAGACGAGCAGGGACGCCTGGAGGGCCGCTTTTTGCCGGGTATTTGCCAAGAACGGCCCGCTGTGGTAGGATAGACCCGAGGGATGTGAAAGGAGAGGTGTATGAATGGCGGGTCTGTCCAGACGATGGAAAACCGGGCTGCTGGCGGCGGGAGCCCTGCTTATAGCGGTGGGAGGCGGCCTGTTTTGGTATCGGCGCCCACAGGCGGTCCGGACGGGGGACATGGACTTTCATTTTATGAGCGGGGTCAGCAACGCCGGGGTGATCGACCGACCGGCCGACGTCGACGCCCGGTTTGCGGACGAGCTGGTTCTTCCGGTAACGCTGCTCAAACGAAACCGGTTGTTTTCCGCACCGGAATTCTCCGTCGTGACGGAGGTAGACGGGGTCCGGCGCCAGTCCGGTTATTTTGGAGGATGCCGGTCGTATTACGGGCAGTTGTATGTGCAGGCACATATACCGCCGGAGCAGAGCGGGGATGCCTATCGATATACCTTTACATTTTATGAAAGCGACGGCTGGCCGGGGGCCTTTTTGTATGTATCGCGGCGGGGCGACACCCTGGAGTATACGTCCGATCCGCCTCCGGAGCTGTTTCTGCCGGACGGCGGGCAGGCCGCAGAGGAGAATCCGGAAGGAACGAACGGGACGGAGGGCGGATGAGATGCGGATGCCGGAAGGCGAGGCCGACAGCCGCTTTTTCGCCCCCTGCGGAATGAACTGCCTGGTATGTTATCGGCATTGCCGCCATCCGAAACCCTGCCCGGGATGCCGCGCTGAAGATGGGGCGAAACCGGCCCACTGCCGGAGCTGCGCCATCCCCATCTGTGCCGGGGAGAAAGGGGCAGAATCCTGCCATGCCTGCGCCGCCTTTCCCTGCGGCCGGATCCGGTCACTCGACAAACGCTACCGCCTCCGGCATGGAATAAGCCTGATTGGGAACAGCCAGGTGGTGCGGGCACAGGGGCTGGCCGCCTTTATGGAACAGCAGAAGGTGGCGTTTACCTGCCCGGAATGCGGCGGGATTTGGTCTCTTCAGGACGACGAGTGTAGCGAGTGCGGATGCAAAATCCCATAGAAAAAGTACCCTCGGGAGAAAACACCGGTTTTCTCCTGAGGGTATACTATATGATGGCCGGTCGAAAGGCGGACCTTCGCACGGGGAAAAGGCATATGCGAGGCAATACAGGGCCGTCCTACGCACAACGAGTATAAAAGACAGAATAAACTACCTTTTGTAATATTGCGTTGACGGTTGACAGCTGGGGCAAAAATAGATGCTTCCGCCCAGGTAAGCTTCTTTGACAAGGGAGGCGCCGCAGTGTGGGCAGGGGTACAGGACGGTGTTGCGGCAGAGGAGGGTAAAGTAGCCCCCCGGGCGGCCGTAGAGATCCTTTTCCGTGTTGCGGCCCCCGGCCTCGGCCATCTCCCGCAGGGTGGTCTTCACTGAGCCGAACAGAGCGTCCTGATCAGCCGAGGACAAGGAGGAAACTGCGCGCTTGGGGTGAACGCCCGCTCGGAACAGGATGTCTTGGAGCACGCCGTTGCCGAGCCCAGGGATCCGCTGTTCGGTTGCCAGGAACGCTTTGGCCGAGAGGGAGGGCTTGACGCTTCGCAAAAGCCCGTCGAAATAAACGGGACTGAAATCGTCGGACAGCGGGCAGGGCTTCTGCCGGGCCGCCTCGTCGTACGCGGAGACCGGCAGGGAATCGTAGCCGATCAGGGCACCGTACATCTGAACCGATCCGACCAGGCGGGTACCGTCCTCAAATTCCAGATAGAGCTGATGCTTTTTCGGTATTGTGCCGCCGGCAGGAACAAGGCGCAGGCAGATGCCGTCGGCGAATAGAAAGCCGCCGCTCCCTTTCAGGCGCAGATGCACTTTCCCGCCATAGGAATGGGCGCCCTCGATTTCACGGCCAGTAAACCGGATGGGATACGCGGCGGGATCCCCGTCGTACCAAGCGAAGCGATGGGGGGAGGTGTTGGCCCGGACGTCGGTAATCCGTTTATCCCGCAGCTCCCGGTCCAGCTGTTCCGCCAGAACCAAGCCTTCCGGCAGTTCGATCACGGGGCACGCCTCCTTTTATCTGAAACGGATATGTGGATCTTTAACAATGCCAGTTGATTTTGGCGGGGTGGGGCTCGTTTTCCACCGCGATCCGCCGCAGGTCGTCTTCCATTTTTGCGCATTCTTCGGCCGCGATGCGGTCGTACACGCCGGAGGGTTCGTTTGTGCCGACCCGGTCGTAGGCGATTGCCGCCGAACCGTAAAAGGCCAACCCCAGGGAATGGGTGGGCGTGTGGATACAGGCCGCGGCCTGCCCGCACGTCCGTGCAGCCGCCTGGGCTGCCGGATAGTCCTCCGCCTCTCTTGCGGCGGCGTGGCATTCCTGCAGGATGATCCGTTTGACCTCCGGAAGCTTCACTTTGCCATCCATCCAATCGCGGGCCGCCTGCAGGGCGTGGAAGGGCCGGCGGTCGTGCGGAAACGTTTTGGCGTAGATCGGCAGGATCTGCGCTTCGGCATACCCGATGCACCAGGCGGCGATGGTTGCCTTGCTTTGCGTCTCGATGAGCCGCATCAGGGATACGATATACGGCGAATCCGCCGCCCCGAGCATTTTGCGTGGTTTCGGCATGAATGTGGCTCCTTTCCTGACGGATGGGAGGCGTATGGCCTACGGCGGAGTGAGGCACCGCTTTTTTAAATAATAAAAACCCTGCCATGGCATCAGCCGCAGGGTTTTTGGCACCCCCGACCAGAATCGAACTGATAACTACCCCTTAGGAGGGGGTTGTTATATCCATTTAACTACGGGGGCCGATATAGAGTGGGACGGAACGATGAGGAGCCAGGAGAACGCGCGCCGGCTTCGGGTGGCCGCGGCGGATCCCGCACGGAGACCAGCCAGCAGGCTAGGAATATTATACCTGTCCGCCTTTTGTTTGTCAAATCGTTGTTTTTCGCGGAAAACGGGTGTATACTGGTGCAGGGAAGGAGGAATGCGTGATGCCCAAAGAGCTCCCGCTTGTGGAACTGCGGGACGCCATTGTCCGTCTGGCTGCCCCTGAGACCATTTTGCTGGTCAGCCGGAAAGAGGCGGTGGACGGGAGCCTGACTGCTGTCAAGCTCTGCGTCGTCATCGGCGAAGGGGACCCCGATGCTGTGGAACGCCGCCTGTATATGGACATTGACTCCGATCTGCCCTACGATGTCCTGGTGTATACGAGGGGGGAATGGGATCGGCTGGCAGAGGATGCCGCCAGCTTTGCCTCCCGGATTCGGAAGACGGGGAGGGTACTGTATGCGGCGAACGCGGCACACGAGTGACAGCCGTCTGTTTTTCGACTGGCTGGAAATCGCGGCACGGGATTTGCTGGCCGCCCGGCTCCTCCTGGAGCAAGGGCAGTGCCTGGATATCGCCGGCTTCCACTGCCAGCAGTGCCTGGAAAAGGCGCTCAAAGCCTACCTGCTCGATCGGACCGGGGTGCTGCCCGACGGGCACAACCTGACATGGCTCTGCAAGCAGGTCGCCAAGTTCGACGCCTCTTTCCGCCCTTATATCCAACACACGGCCGGGCTCAACCGCCTGTATATTGAGACACGGTATCCTTCAGACAACGGCCTGCATCTTTCCGCTGAAACGGTGGGGGCCGTGTATGAGTTCGCACAGACCGTCTATACACAGATTTGTGATGAGATTTACGATGCCGTGGACGTGGAAGAAGATTGAAAATATACAAAAAGGATATTAATTTAGAGTTTATACTACAAGGAGATGCGTTTGGGTGAGAAAATGGATATCCGGCCTGCTGGCCGGTTTGCTGATCGTGATCGTGAGCGCCGGATGTGGCAAAGCCCCCGCTGTGTCGGCACCGCCGGATTCATCGGAGGGGGGAGTACTGACCTTGCCGACCGAATCGGAGGCAAGCACCACACAGCCGCCGGTGAGCAACGAGAACCTCAACCCCCTCACCGGGAAAAGCGATCTGACCAAGGGAGGGACCCGTCCGGTGGGGGTCATGATCGGGAACAACTCCACCTCCCGTCCCCAGCACGGCATCGACAAGGCAGACCTGTATGTCGAGGCGGAGACAGAGGGAGGGATCACCCGGATTCTGGCCTTGTTTGCCAATGCAGAACGCATCCCGGCCCAGCTCGGCCCGGTCCGGTCGGCGCGCTCCCCGTTTGTGACCATTGCGCAGGCCATGGACATCGTGTATGCCCATGCCGGGGGCAGTACCCCTGCCTTGGATACCCTGAAAAAGATCAAGATCGACAACATCAACGCCCTCTCTTACGATGGCAGCACCTTCTGGCGGGACGAACAGCTGAAAAAGAGCAAGGGTCTGGAATACAGCATGATGACCAGCGGAGACAAGATGAAAGCCCGTATGGACAAGCTGAAAATCGGGACGACGGCCACCCGGCCGGTGCCCTTTGGTTTTGGGGACAAAGCCGGGAACGGCGCGGGCGCCAGTCTGCAGGTGAATGTCAGTGACTCCCGGGCTGTCACCTTTGTATACGATAGCACTTCTGGGTTGTACACCAAAGGCAACGGCAAGATCGGGGACACGACCACGCATAAGGCGGCGGACGGCACGCCGATCCAGGTGACCAACATCTTGGTGATGTACGCCGACAAGGTGATGGAAAACGAACTGACCTGCAACTTCAAGTTGGCCTCCGGTTCCGGCCTGTTGGTGACGGGTGGGACCAGCCGCCCGATGACCTATACCTGTACCGCGGACAAGCTGGCGTTCCGGGAGGAGGATGGGACCGAGCTGGCGGTGTCGCCCGGGAAGACGTATATCTGCCTGGTGAATTCCAAGCTCAAGAGCAAGACGGCGCTGGCCTGACCCCTGCCTGGAAGATAGAAACGGAAGAAAGAGGGCGTGTTTCATGTGAAACACGCCCTCTTTTTATCGGATCTGTGGGTTGACAAGTGAGGCGACATATGCCTGCATTTCCCGTTTTGAGGAAATTTGATGGGTGTGCTCGATGACCGACTGCTGCGAGGCGGGCGGCATGGCAGCGAATACCTCCATGGCGGCGCGGTTCTGTGCCAACGCCATGCCCAGGCCCATGGGGATTTCCGGGCCGTTCACCAAATTCTCCATGACAAACCATCCTTTCCAAACGTGTCTATCCTCAGTATTCCTAAAAAACCGGGAAAATATACCCGAGGACAGAAGGAGAAATGGGGTGGTGCAGGAAAAAAGCTTTTCCCCTTATAAAATCTGTGCTATAATATCCTCATATGTCGTCCGGACTGGCGGGCAATCGCCGAAATAGCCGACAGCCGGACATAGGCGGTTTTGAGAAGACGGCCCGTTGCTTCATGGCCGGGCGGGGAAAGAGGTGCCGGTTTGGGCAAGATCATTGCAGTTGTCAACCAGAAAGGCGGTGTCGGCAAGACCACCACCACGGTGAATCTATCCGCGGCGGTGGGAGCCAAGGGCCGTCGGACCCTCCTGGTGGATATCGACCCCCAGGGGAATGCGACCAGTGGGGTGGGAGCGGACAAAAAACAGGCCGGGCCTACGGTTTACGAGCTCCTGATCGGCACTGCTGAACCGGAGCAGGCCATCCGCCGCACCTCCTTTTCCAGGCTGGATCTGCTGCCCTCCAGCATTGCGCTGGCCGGGGCCGAGATTGAAATGGTGGAGCTCGCCCGCCGGGAGGGCCGCCTGAAAGCCGCCCTCGCCCCTCTGCGGGACAGATATGACTATCTCTTTGTGGACTGCCCGCCCTCGCTCGGGTTGCTCACCCTCAACGCCTTATGTGCGGCCGACACCTTTTTGGTCCCCATCCAGTGCGAGTATTATGCGCTGGAGGGCCTCTCTCAGTTGATGGCGACGGTTCGGCAGGTCAAACGGCTCTACAACCCGACCCTGGATCTGGAAGGCGTCCTCCTGACGATGTACGACGGGCGGCTCAATCTGACGCAACAGGTGGTGGCAGAGGTGAAAAAATTCTTTCCTCGCAAGGTTTTCTCAACCCCCATCCCCCGCAGCGTCCGTTTATCCGAAGCGCCCAGCTTCGGTAAACCGATCCGATATTATGATGGGGGTTCCCGTGGTGCAGAGGCCTATGAACGGCTGGCGGACGAGCTGGTTTCCCATCGCTGAGGGCCGGCGCAAGCGTCTTGGAGGATAACACGGGTAGAAATGGACAAGCTGTTTCACGTGGAACATATTGCGAAAGGATGGAGTCGATGGCAACGAAAAAAGGTGGGCTGGGGAAAGGGCTGGAGGCCCTTTTTGCGGAAAATGCGGTGGAAGAGAGCGGCCGTGCCGTAACCCTACCGATCGCGGATATCGAGCCCAATCGGGGGCAGCCCCGCAAGCAGTTCGACGATGCCGCTCTTGCGGATCTCGCGTCTTCCATCGCTCAGCATGGGGTGATCCAGCCGCTGCTGGTACGCCCTCTGCCCGGAGGCGGGTATCAGCTGGTCGCGGGGGAGAGGCGTTGGCGGGCCTCCCGGATGGCGGGCTTGTCCGAAGTTCCCGCCGTGGTACGGGAGATGTCGGAGCAGGAGGCCGCCGAGTTGGCGCTCATCGAAAATCTGCAGCGTCAGGATCTCAATCCTATGGAAGAGGCAATGGGCTACCAGACCTTGATGGAGACCTATGGCCTAACGCAGGAGGAGGCCGCAAAAGCGGTGGGCAAATCCCGTCCGGCGGTCGCCAATGCCTTGCGTCTGCTCCATCTGCCGCAGGAGGTAGCCGGATTGGTGGCAGCGGGACGCCTGACCGCCGGCCACGCCCGGGCGATCCTCGCTTTTGAAGGCGAGGAGGAGCAGCGGCGGGTTGCCCGGGCGGCGGTCGAGAGAGAATTGCCGGTACGGGCGTTGGAAAAGATGGCGAAGACCGCCAAAAAGGAGAAAAAAGAGGCGGCGTCTCCGGCCGCTTTTCCGAAAGACGCCTTTTACGCTGAGGTCGAGCTGGCTTTATCCGAGCAGACGGGCCGGAGGGTCAAGGTTGCGGAAAAAGGGGACAAGGGTGTCCTCCAGATTGAATTTTACGGCAGGGAGGATCTGCAGGAGCTGGCCAATCGGCTGGCGCCACGCTGAAAACCCGACAGGAAGGGGACACCCCCTTTGCTAAATAAATCAGGACGGAAGAAATGGGGACAAGAAGATGCTGGACATGAAATTGGTACGCAGTCACCCGGAACTGGTGAAGGCGGGGATCCGGAAACGGGAGATGGATCTCGATGATGTTGTGGATGAGATCCTCGACATCGATGCCCGCCGCCGCCAGCTGGCAGGACAGGTGGAAGGGATGAAGGCCGAGCAGAATGCCGCCTCCAAAAAAATTCCCCAAATCAAAAAAGAGGGGGGCGATGTGGCGGCACTGATGGCGCAGATGAAGGAGCTGTCAGCCCGGATCAAAGAAGGGGATGGGGCTCTGGTCGAGCTGGAAGACAAGCAGAAGGCCCTCCTGCTCTCTCTGCCGAATCTGCCCGACGAGGACCTTGCCGCGGGCGGCAAGGAGCAGAACCGGATGCTCCGGACCTTCGGGGAACAGCCACGGTTCGATTTCCCGGCGAAAAATCACGTCGAGCTTTGCGAGAGCCTGGGCCTGATCGATTATGAGCGGGGTGCCAAGCTGTCGGGAAGCGGCAGCTGGGTTTACCGGGGCTGGGGTGCCCGCCTGGAATGGGCGATCCTCAATTTCTTTATTCAGGAGCACATCGCCGACGGATATGAGTTCATCCTGCCCCCGCACATGCTGGGATACGACTGTGGTTACGTGGCCGGCCAGTTCCCCAAATTTATGGATGAGGTCTACTGGATCGAAAACCCGACCAGCAGCGATAAAAAATTCATGCTGCCTACCGCTGAGACGGCGCTGGTCAACCTCCACCGGGGCGAAATTTTAGATCCTGCGGAGCTGCCCCGCAAATACATCGCCTATACTCCCTGCTACCGTCGGGAGGCGGGCAGCTACCGTGCGGAGGAACGCGGCATGATCCGGGGCCACCAGTTCAACAAGGTGGAAATGGTGCAGTACACCACCGAAGAGGGCTCCGATGCGGCATTTGAGGAGCTGGTCGGCAAGGCTGAACGGCTGGTGCAGGAGCTGGGCCTCCACTACCGGCTGAGCAAGCTGGCCGCCGGCGACTGCTCCTTCTCGATGGCCCGTACCTATGACATTGAGGTCTGGATCCCCAGCATGGGGATCTACAAAGAGGTCAGTTCGGCCTCTAACGCCCGGGCCTATCAGGCCAGGCGGGGGGCGATCCGCTACCGTGGGGAGGACGGCAAGCCCCGTTTCGTCCATACCCTCAACGCCTCGGGCCTGGCCACCAGCCGGGTGATTCCGGCCTTGGTGGAGCAGCTCCAGAACGCGGACGGATCGGTCACGGTGCCGGAGGTGCTCCGACCCTTCCTTGGAACCGATCGCCTCAACCCAGTGAAGGGATGAGACTCGGGAGCAATTGACCAACAGTAGGGGCCCTGGCGGCCGGAAAACCGGGTCTGGGCATTGCCTGGACCCGGTTTGTTTCATGTGAAACATCCGAAGGAGAGACAGAGATGAGAGACGTGCTGGCCACACTGGTATGCCTGCTCGTTCCGGCGTTGGTGCTGATCCCGCCGCTAAGGAGGGGAGAGGGCGGTTTGCCCGGCCGTCTTGCATCGTTTCGGTACGAATGGGCGGTGTACGCGGTGTTGGTGGTGGGGTTTGTCGCGAGGCTCGTGGCGCTCGGAGAGTATCCGGCGGGCTTCAACCAGGACGAGGCGTCGGCGGCATACGATGCTTACAGCATCCTAAAAACCGGATATGACCGGAACGGGCAGTTCCTTCCGGTACACCTCATCGCCTGGGGGAGCGGGCAAAATGCACTGTACTCTTATTTGAGTATGCCGTTTCTCGCGGTTTTCGGCTTGGATGTCTGGGCGTTCCGCCTACCAATGGCATTGATCGGGTGCCTATCCCTGTTCGCGTTCTGGCGGCTGCTGTTGGCGATGACCGACCGGAAAACCGCCCTTGCCGGGTTAGCCCTGCTGGCGATCTGCCCATGGCATATTCTGAAAAGCCGCTGGGCCTTGGAGTCCAACCTGTTTCCCGACCTGCTTTTGTTCGGGGTGCTGTTCCTGGTGATCGGCCTGCAGCACGATCGGCTGCCGCCCTTTCTGGCCGGCTGCGGCGTGCTTGGCCTGTCGTCTTATGCCTATGGGACGGCGTATCTCTTCCTGCCGGTTTTCGTGCTGCCGCTCCTGCTTTTCCTGGTTGCCAAGAAGAGGTTGTCTTTCCGACGGGCATGCGCCGGGCTGGGGGTGCTGGCCGTGGTCGCCCTGCCCATGATGCTGTTCGTGTTGGTCAACACCTTCGGCCTCCAGGCGATCCGTCTGCCGTTTATGACCATTCCACGGCTCCCGGCCAACCGGATGACGGCCATGGCTTCGGTTTTCAGCCCCGAATTTTTGCGGGACAGTATCGGGAATTTCGCGGAAGCCTCCAAAATCGCGGTGGTGCAGACCGATGGTCTGATCTGGAACGCGATGGACGGCTTTGGGATCGTATACGGGTTTTCCCTGCCGTTCACCGTCATTGGGTTTCTCCGTTGCGTGACAGGGGAACGGGAGGAACGGCCCGCCTGGGGATCCGTCCTGAACGCCTGGTTTCTGGCGGCACTGGTGCTGGTATTTGTAGTCAAACCGAATATCAACCGCATCAACGCCCTGTGGATTCCCTGGATTTATTATACCGCCTTGGGCGGGGCATGGGTCGCGCAGAGCCGCCGGCTTTTCCGTACGGCGGTGGCCGGGCTGTATGCCTCGGCGTTCCTGCTCTTTTCGGCGCAGTATCTCACCGAATATCAGGGGAAAATGGCGGCGGCGTTTGAAGATTTTTTCGGGGAAGCGGTTGTTTATGCTGCCGGAACCGGTGCGGAGACTGTGTATGTCACCGATAGTGTCAACGGCGCCTACGCGCTGACACTGTTCTACACCGCGGAAGACCCGGCCGTATTCCGGGAGACGGCGGTGATATCCAATCCCGGCGCGATGTTCGAGCAGGTGACCGCTTTTGGGCGGTATCGCATCGCCACGCCGGCGTCCCTGCCGATAGGGACCGCCGCGGTGGTGCGAAGCGACATCGCGGACGAGCCCCGCTATGAAACGTATGAGAAAACTGGCTTCGGGCGGTTTACCGTTCTGAGGCATATGGGGTAATGCGAACACAGGGCTTCGAGGAAGGCGAAACAAGGAGAGTGCAATCGATGGAAGACAGGATCTATCCAGTGAAACAGGACTATACCTGGTCCGCCCGGGTGACCTCGTTTGATGCAGGGCGGGATCGGCTGCTGCGGCCGTCCAGCTTGCTGCGTTTCCAGCAGGAGGCGGGGGAACGGCATCTGGGCGAGGCGGGGCTGACCTATCAGGAATTCTACCGCCGCGGGATGATATTCGTCCTTACCCGCTTGAATGTGGAGATTCACCGTCTGCCCGCGATGGGGGAAGAGGTTTCGCTGCTGACCTGGCATCGGGACGGCAAGGGAGCGCAGCTTTACCGCTGTTATCAGCTGCTGGACGGAAGAGGGACGGTTTTGACCGAAGGGGTTTCGGCTTTCGCGCTGGTGGAGGTGGAAAGCCACCGGCCCCTGCGCCCGACGGTGTTTGAACAGTTTGGTATTGGCTCACAGCCCGACCGGCGCAACGGCTGCCCGGATCCGGGTCGGCTGCGGCCGCCCGAGGGGCTGACGGATGCCGGGGAGCGGCGGGTTTTCTGGTCCGATACGGATTATAACGGGCATCTGAACAATACCGTTTATGCCGACATCCTCTGCGACTTTGTACCGGACGGGATGGACGGCCGGGAGATCGCCGGCTTTTCCATCGCCTATGAAAAAGAGGCGTTGGAAGGTGAGTCCCTCTCGATCCGAACGGCGGCGCTGCCGGAGGAGAATGGATGCAGTACGGTATGGATGACCGGAGAACATGGCCGCGGCCGCTGTTTTACGGCCAATCTCCGGCTGCGCCGGACAGGGGATGCGGGATGACGGCCTTTGAGGAGGCGAAGCTGCGGGCGTTGCTCCATTTGCAAGATAGGTCCGGGATCGGCACCCTTGGGGAACGCAGTTTGCACGCCGTTCTCAAATACTGGATCGAGCCGGATGAGCGCCGCCATGAGGTGAAGCTCCCCTGCGGTCTGGTGGCGGACATTTATGATGGGGAACGAGTCGTGGAAATCCAGACGGGGAGTCTGTACCAGCTGCGTGGGAAGCTCGACCGCCTGCTGCCCTTCACCCCCGTCACCATCGTTGTGCCGGTTGTACGGAAGAAGACCCTGGTTTGGCTGGACCCGGAAACCGGAGAAGCAACGCCGCCCCGCCGATCGCCGCGGGTAGGAGGATTTTGGGACCGCCTCCCAGATCTGTACTGGCTGCTGCCTTATTTTTCGGATCCGGGGCTGGTGGTTCGGCTGGTTGAGCTGGATCTCGTGGAATCCCGGGCCCGGGACGGCTGGGGGCGGGACGGTAAACGGGGTTCTCACCGAGTGGAACGGGTTCCCGTCGCGGTGGGAAGGGAGCTGTGGCTGCAAGGCCCTGCCGACTGTGTCCATATGCTGCCTGACGGCCTGCCCATTCCCTTCACGACGGCGGATTTCCAGAAAGCTGGGAGGCTGTCCGCGAAAAAGGCAGGATTTGCAATAAACTTTCTGTATAAAAATAAAGTGATAGTACGAACGGGAAAGAACGGAAGGGCTTATCTCTACGCGGCTGCCGATGGAGACGCGATATAGCGGAGAGAAATAGGCGGGAGGAGACGTGGTTTCTATACGAGGATGCTGCCGGTTATGAAACAGGAAAAAGCCAGCGCTGCCCCACCCACGAATTTCCGGATAAATTTCCAGGCCAGGACGGCGGCGCCTTTGCCCTTCCGATACGGATAATAGAATGGAAAATGTATATAATGGCGGACGGGAGGAGATGGGTTTGTCTTTTCTGACAAGCGGTACAGGGATGCCTGCCTGTGGATTTGTGGAACCGGCCCCCTTGACAAACCCCGTTTCGCCAGGTATAGTAGATACTAGGTACAAAGCCATATGAGTGGACAATGACGTCCGCGGCCCGCCGTTTTCGGCAGGGCCGTGGGCGTTTTTTATTTGCGAAGAGAGGGATTGGCATGAGACAATCGGATATGGCCCGGCATCCAGTTTCGTCTGCAGCGGAGTCGGCTGCTTCCTTGCCTAGGGCACAGGGGCTGTATGACCCGCGTTTTGAGCACGACGCCTGCGGGATCGGTATGATCGTGCAGACCGATGGGGAAAAGAGCCACGTTCTGGTCGACCAGGCGATCAACATGCTCGAACGGATGGCGCATCGAGGCGGGGTGGGCAATGAGGCCGACACCGGCGACGGTGCGGGCATCCTGCTCCAGATCCCTCATATGTTTTTGGCCAAGGCTGCGGCTTACAGCGGCTTTGAGCTGCCGGAAGCGGGCGACTACGGTGTGGCGATGCTTTTCACTTCCCCGGACGAAAAACGGGCGGACGACAGTGTCCGCCGCTTTTGCGGCCTGGCGGAGGCAGACGGCCTTACTGTATTGGGTGTGCGGCCTGTTCCGGTCAACCGCCAGGTGCCCGGCAGGACGGCTGCCGCCTTCTGCCCTGGGATCACCCAGGTGTTTCTCGCTCGGCCCAAGGGAACCGGCGAGGCGGCATTCGAACGGAAGCTTTATATCTTAGGCAAGACGGCAGCCAAGGCAATCCGCCATGCCGCTGAGGAGCGCGATCCATATTTCTATATTGCGAGCCTTTCCTCCAGAACCATCGTGTACAAGGGGATGCTGCTCCCCCGCCAGCTTCCCCGGTTTTACCTCGACCTGCTGGACCGGGACGTCACGAGCGCCGTCGCGCTGGTGCATTCCCGGTTTTCCACCAACACCTTCCCCAGCTGGGAAAGGGCGCATCCCATGCGCTACATCATCCATAACGGCGAAATCAACACCATCGGCGGAAATGCCAAATGGGTCAAAGCGCGGGAAAGCGCCATGGCGTCTCCCTTGTTCGACGAAGACCTGCGCCGGGTGTTTCCGGTGGTAGAGGCCGACGGGAGCGATTCGGCCATGCTGGATGAATACCTGGCTTTTCTCCTGCACGCCGGATACTCCCTGCCCCAGGCCTGCATGACGGCCATCCCCCAGCCGTATGAAAATGATCCGCAGATGGATCCGGCCCTGCGGGATTTCTATGCGTATACCGACTGCCTCTCCGAGCCGTGGGACGGTCCCGCGGCCGTCGCCTTTACCGACGGGCGGCTGGCCGGCGCCATGCTGGACCGCAACGGCCTGCGTCCTGCCCGGTATACCCGTACGAAAGACGGCCTGCTCGTCCTTGCAAGCGAGACCGGCGTGTGCGACATCCCGGACGCGGATGTGGTGGAAAAGGGACGGCTGCAACCCGGCCAGATGCTGCTGGTGGATACCGGGACGGGACGGGTCATCCCGGACGCGGAAATCAAAGGCGCCGTAGCCCATGCCCATCCCTACGGCGAATGGCTGAAGAGCGGCTTGAGGACCCTGTCCGGCCTGCCGCAAGGAGTGCCGCCCTGCCCCCGCAGCCTTATCACCCGGCTGCGGGATAAGGATCCGGCCGCGATCACCCCGGCCGAACAGGTGCTTCTGCGCGGTTACGAGCAGGAACAGGGAGAGGTGGCCGAGATGCCGCTGCTCGCGAAGGAAAAGCTCTTCGGCTACACGTATGAAGATGAGGTCCTCACTCTGCGCCCCATGGCGCAGAAGGGAGAAGATCCGGTATCCTCCATGGGGACCGATACGCCCCTGGCCGTGCTCTCCCGCCGTCCCCAGCTTCTGTACAATTATTTCAAGCAGCTTTTCGCGCAGGTGACCAATCCGCCTATCGACGCCATTCGGGAGCATCTCGTGACCTCATCGACGGTCTATCTTGGCGCCGAGGGGAATCCCCTCGTACCGTCAGCGGAGAACTGCCGCCGTCTGCGGCACGACACGCCGGTGCTGCTTCCCGACGAGTTTGGACGGATTCTCTCCCTGGATGAGCCGGGCCTGCGTGCCGTGACCCTGCCGGCCCTGTTCCGGGTCGACGGGCGGGGAAGAGGACGCGACATTGAGAGCGCGATGGACACCCTGTTCCGGGCGGCCGACATCGCCATACAGGGGGGATATTCCCTCCTCGTTCTTTCCGATTTGGGAGCGACCGGCCGTCTGGCCCCGATTCCCGCCCTGCTGGCCGTATCGGGGCTGCATCAGCACCTGGTACGGCAGGGCACCCGCACCAAGGCCTCAATCGTGGTACAGACGGGGGAGGCACGGGAGACGCATCATGTCGCGGCGCTGGTGGGCTTTGGCGCCGATGCCGTCTATCCGGCATTGGCATATGAGGTGCTCGACCGGATGGCCGGGGAGGGGCGCCTTTCGGTTGATGCGCCGGCCGCCAGAGAGCGGTATCGGCAGGCCGTGACCGGCAGCCTGATCAAGATCATGTCGAAAATGGGCATTTCCACCGTACGCAGCTACCACGGCGCGCAGATATTCGAGGCGCTGGGCATCAGCAAGCGGGTTGTCGACCGGTATTTCACCGGCACCGTGACCCGCATCGGCGGCCTAACCCTCCGTGAGATCGAGGAAGAGGCCAAGGAACGCCATACGGCGGCCTTTTCATCCGCGGCGGATGAACCGCTGGATCCGGGCGGCGACTACAAATGGCGGCGGGATGGGGAGTACCACCTTTTCAATCCGGAGAACATCTATTATCTCCAGCAGGCCTGCCGCACGGGGGATTACGGCCTGTTCCAGCGCTTTTCGGCCTGCATCAACAATCGGTCGGAACAGATCAAGAACCTGCGCGGCCTGTTGCGTATCGCTGAGCGCGACAAGCCTCTTCCGCTCGACACTGTCGAGCCAGTCGAGTCCATCGTCCGCCGGTTCAAGACCGGGGCCATGAGTTACGGGTCCATCAGCAAGGAGGCCCATGAGTGCATGGCCATCGCCATGAACCGCCTGGGTGGCAAGAGCAACACCGGTGAGGGCGGCGAGCCGGAGGAACGGTTCATCCCCGATGAAAACGGCGATTCCCGCTGCAGTGCCATCAAGCAGGTGGCATCCGGACGGTTTGGGGTGACAATCCACTATCTGAACAATGCGCAGGAGATTCAGATCAAAATGGCACAGGGGGCCAAGCCGGGCGAGGGCGGCCACCTGCCGGGGAACAAAGTGTACCCCTGGATCGCCGCGTCCCGCCACGCTACCCCCGGTGTTGAGCTCATCAGCCCGCCGCCTCACCACGACATCTATTCCATCGAGGATCTGGCCCAGCTCATCCACGATCTCAAAAGTGCCAATCCACGGGCCCGAATCAGTGTCAAGCTGGTTTCGGGGGCCGGGGTAGGAACCATTGCCGTAGGGGTGGCCAAGGGGTTGGCCGACGTCATCGTTATCAGCGGCTATGACGGAGGCACTGGTGCCGCACCCCGCACCAGTATCCGCCATGCCGGCCTGCCATGGGAGCTGGGGGTTGCCGAGGCCCACCAGACCCTGCTTCTGAGCGGTTTGCGCAACCGCGTGGTGCTGGAGACCGATGGAAAACTCCTGACCGGGCGGGACATCGTGATCGCCGCCCTGCTGGGAGCGGAGGAATTCGCTTTCGCGACCGCGCCGCTGGTCGTACTCGGGTGCGACATGATGAGGGTCTGCAACCTCGATACCTGCCCGGTCGGGATCGCCACCCAGAACCCCTGCCTGCGCGGACGGTTCACCGGAAAGCCGGAATATATCCAGAACCTCATGCGCTTCCTGGCAATGGAGGTGCGGGAATGGATGGCCCGCATCGGCGTGACCCGGTTCGACGATCTAGTCGGTCATGCCGAGCTGCTTCGCCAATCGGATATCGCCTTTTCCGATAAGGCCAACACGGTCGACCTGTCCGGGCTCCTCTATCAGCCCAAGGTGACGGACCGGGCCGGGGAACGCACCTTCACACAGCCCCAGCAGCATCGGTTGGAGAAAACCTTCGACACCGGGGTGCTGCTTCCGTTATGCCGCGACGCGATCGAAACCGGCCGGCCGGTCGCCCATCGGCTGGGGATTCAAAACCGCCATCGCACAGTGGGCTGCGCCCTGTCGGGGGAGATCGTGCGGCAGCGGGGGTCGGCGGGGCTGCCGGAAGGGACTGTCACCCTGCGGTTCGATGGTTCGGCGGGGCAGAGCTTCGGCGCCTTCTGCGCCCCCGGCGTTACCCTGGAGCTGACCGGCGACGCCAACGATTACGTGGGCAAGGGCCTGTCGGGCGGGCGGATCATCGTCCGGCCGTCAGCCGGCGCCGCCTTTGCGCCCGAGGACAATGTCATCATCGGCAATGTGGCCTTTTTCGGCGCCACCTCGGGAGAAGGCTTTATCGGCGGCCTTGCCGGGGAGCGGTTCGGTGTGCGCAACAGCGGGGCTATCGTTGTGGTGGAAGGGGTGGGTGACCACGGCTGTGAATATATGACCGGCGGCACAGCGCTCATCCTGGGGCCGGTCGGCCGCAACTTTGCGGCCGGCATGACCGGTGGCATCGCCTATGTCTATGATCCTGAGGCCGGACTGGCTTCCAAGCTGGGATCCCATGCGGTCGAGCTGCTCCCACCCGACGATCAGGACGCTGCACTTATCCGCCGCCTGATGGAATCTCATCTGAAGCATACGGCCAGCCCGCTGGCACGGAGGCTGCTCGCGGCGTTTGATCCGGCGGCCTTCGTCAAAGCGATCCCCACCGCTTACCGCAAGGCCCAGGAAGCATACGCTGCGGCGGCGGGTGAAGACGAAGAGGCGCGTCTGCTCTGTGCTTATGAGGCCGTCACGGCCTGAACCGATTTTCCGCGAAAGGAAGGAATTACGCTATGGGTAAGCCTACCGGCTTTTTAGAATATCCGCGCTGCGACGGAGCTCATCGGCCGCCTGCTGAGCGGCTCCAGGACTATGCTGAGTTCCTGCTGCCTCCCGATCCGGAGGAGCTGCACCGCCAGAGCGCGAGATGCATGGACTGTGGTGTACCATACTGCCACGCCGGAATGATGGTGGCGGGCAGTTCCATCGGCTGCCCGCTGATGAACTTGATTCCCGAAACCAACGATCTGGTCTATCGCGGGGAGTTGAAGGCAGCATATGAACGGATGCGCAAAACCAACCCCTTTCCTGAAATTACGGGGCGGGTCTGTCCGGCTCTATGCGAGGGATCCTGTACTCTGGGGGAACACGACCGGCCGGTCACCATCCAGGAGATCGAACGGTATGTCGCCGATACGGCCCGCGCGAATGGCTGGGATCAGGACCCCATTCCCGACGCCGGCGACACGGGACAGACGGTTGCCGTTGTGGGCGCCGGTCCAGCCGGGCTCGCCTGTGCCGATTCCCTGCGTCGGCTGGGCCATCGAGTGACGGCGTTCGAGCGGGCAGACCGGCCGGGCGGTTTTTTGATGTACGGCATCCCCATGATGAAGCTGGAGAAAACGCTGGTGCTGGAGCAGGTGCGGCGGCTGGAGGAAAGAGGGGTTGTTTTCCGCACCGGACAGGACATCGGAACCGACATCGACGCAGGGATCCTCCTGCGTGATTTTGACGCGGCGGTGCTGTGCACCGGCGCCCGGCGGGAACGTGCCCTCACCGTGCCGGGGGCCGGCGCGCAGGGCGTACACACAGCGGTGGAATTCCTCACCGGGGTGACCAAAGGCCTGCTGGAGGGAGGGCCCCCTCCCATCAGCGCCAAAGGGCTTCCGGTTGTGGTGGTTGGCGGCGGCGACACGGGAGCCGACTGTGTGGCTACCTGTATCCGGCAAGGAGCGAAAAGCGTTGCCCAGTTCGAGATCGTCGCGGCACCTCCCCCGAAGAGGGCGCCCGGCAATCCCTGGCCCCTCTGGCCCAAGGTATTGAAGCCGAACTATGCCCGGGAGGAGGCCCGTGCCCTTTACGGCAGGGATATCTGCCGGTATGAAACGACGGTGCAGGCGGTTCATACCCAAAACGGACGGGTTACCGGCGTGACGGCCGTCCAGGTGGATTGGAGCGGCGGCGCTCCCAAACCAATCCCCGGGACCGAACAGTATGTCGAAGCCGGGCTGGTACTGACCGCCATGGGCTTTATCGGGACCGAAACCGCGCTGCCGGATGCACTCGGCCTGCCGCTCGGTCCCCGCGGCACCATCCAGGCGAGCGAGGCACAAGCCTACGGAACCGGCGGCTACCGCACGTCCCTTCCCGGTGTATTCGCCGCCGGAGATGCCAGACGCGGCCCCAGCCTGGTCGTATGGGCCATCCGGGAAGGCCGGCAGGCCGCGTTGGCCTGTCATGCGTATCTGTCGGCCCGGCCGTAAACCGGGGGCTGGCACCCACCCCGGCAATCAGGGCAGCATGTGATTTCAGCGTTTTAAACTGCAGACGAAACACGTCAAGGGAAAGGATGACCGGGATGGGACAGGTACGGGAGGAATGCGGGGTCTTCGGGGTGTTCGATCCGCATGGCCGTGCGGCCGCGCAGGATGTGTATTATGGGCTGTATGCCTTGCAGCACCGCGGGCAGGAGGGCTGTGGAATCGTCGTGGGCGGAGGGGATGGCTTCCGCCTCCACCGCCGAGCCGGACTGGTGGGGGAGGCCTTCAGCCAGCCGTGCCTGGAAGAGCTGGGTGCCGGTGAAATCGCCCTGGGACATGTGCGCTATGCAACGACAGGCGACGATTCCATCGAAAACATCCAGCCGCTCCTGCTTCGCCTGAGACGGGGCAGTATGGCGGTGGCGCACAACGGCAACTTGGTGGGCACACAGGAGCTCCGCGACCGCTTCGAGGCGAGAGGCGCGGTATTCCATACGACGACCGACACCGAGGTGATCGCTTATGCCGTCAACCAGGCGCTGCTTGAGGATCCCTTTCGGCCGCTCCCCGAGGCTGTGGCGGCCGGCCTGCAGCAGCTGCATGGGGCCTACAGCCTCCTCATCGCGTTTCCCGACCGGTTGATCGCGGTACGGGATCCGCACGGGTTCCGGCCTCTCTGCATGGGCCGCAGGGGCGATCAGACGGTATTTGCGTCCGAGAGCTGCGCCCTCGACGCGGTGGGGGCCGCCTTTGTCCGGGATCTGGAACCAGGCGAGCTTATCAGTGTGGACGCAAAAGGCCCGGCGGTACATTGGGTTACGGGTGCCCGCCCCTCCGCCGTCCATCCCGGCCAGCTGTGCGTGTTCGAATTCGTCTATTTCGCCCGTGCAGACAGCGTGATCCATGGCTGCAGCGTGCAGGAAGCCCGGCTGCGTGCCGGCCGGCTGCTCGCAAAGGAACAGCCTCGGGACGCCGACGTGGTGATCGGAGTGCCCGATTCCGGGCTGGAGGCGGCTATGGGCTATGCCCGGGCGGCGGGAATCCCTTACGGGTTCGGCTTTGTCAAAAACCGGTATGTGGGCCGTTCCTTCATCCAGCCGACGCAGGATCTTCGGGAGCAGGCGGTCCGGCTCAAGCTGGGCGCGGTGCGGTCCGCCGTTGAAGGAAAACGGGTGGTGATGATCGACGATTCCATTGTGCGCGGCACCACCTGCCGGCATCTCGTCGACATGTTGCGGGAAGCGGGGGCGCGGGAGGTGCATATGCTGGTGTCCTCCCCGCCTTTCCGGTTTCCCTGTTTTTACGGCACCGACGTCAGCTCGGGGGAAGCCCTGATCGCATGCCGGCTGACGGTGGAAGAGACGGCCCGCGAGATCGGCGCGGACAGCCTGGGCTACCTCAGCCTGGAAAGCGTGGTAAAAATCGCAGAACAGGCGGCCTGCGGTTTCTGCACGGCGTGCTTTTCCGGGGTCTATCCGCATGAGGATGAGCAATCCGCCCAGGGATAGAGGCCCGCCAAAAAGCCCGCCCCGTCTTCATACGGGGGCGGGCGGAGAAACCGGTCTGAAAAAGGGCCGGCGTCATTCCAAAGCAGAGAGGTCATTCCTCCGGGTAGACCAGCTCGGTATGGGTGCAGACCTCCCCGATTTTTTCCCGCAGGGCGAGAAAATCTGCAAAAGCGAGAGGCTTCTGCCCCGGGTTGCGCAGGAGGGCGGCGGGATGGAAGGTTCCCATCCGCAGCATGCCGTTTTTTTCCACGAACACGCCATGCTCTCTGGTGACCTTGAAGTTCGGGTCGATGAGACGGCAGGCGGCCACCCGGCCGAGACAGACGAGGATTTTCGGGCGCAGAAGCGCGGCCTGCTCCTTGAGCCAGCCGATGCAGGCATCCTGCTCCTCCGGCAAGGGATCGCGGTTTTTGGGCGGGCGGCATTTCACGATGTTGGCGATATACAGGTTATTCTGCCGGGACAGGCCGACAGCGGCCAGCATTTTATCCAGAAGCTGGCCACCCCGCCCGACAAAGGGTTCCCCCTGGAGGTCTTCGTTTTCACCGGGGCCCTCGCCCACGAGGAGAACCTCGGCGTCTGGTACCCCCACCCCGAAGACCACGTGGGTGCGGGTGGAGGCAAGCCCGCAGGCTGTACAGGCGCGGCAGCGGACCGCAAGTTCCTCGAGTGAAGAGGGACGGGATTCGTTCATAGGATTCTTTCCTTTCGGTATCTCGATTTCCCCTTGAAAAAAGAGCGGGGGTGCGGTACAATGGCCATAGGGCCGCTGTTGCCCGCATAAACAGCAGAAATTTACAGGATACAGGAAGTGTGCAAATGGCCAATCAGGTATTAGTGGAAACCTCTGCCCGCCATGTCCATGTGACGCAGGAGGATCTCGAGACGCTGTTCGGCAAGGGGTATGAACTCACCGTCAAGAAACCGCTGTCTCAGCCCGGGCAATTCGCCTGTAACGAACGCGTCGATGTCGTGGGGCCGAAAAAGACGTTGACCGGCGTGAGTATCCTCGGCCCGGTCCGCAGTGCCACACAGGTGGAACTGTCTTTGACCGACGCGCGCGCTATCGGTGTGGCCGCCCCCATCCGTGAGTCCGGCGATATCGAGGGAAGCGGCGCCTGCCGCCTAGTCGGGCCGAAGGGGGAGGTCGAGTTGACACAAGGGGTTATCGCGGCCAAACGGCACATCCACATGACTCCGGCCGATGCCGAGGCTTTCGGCCTGAAAGACCGGGACGAAGTGGCGGTGAAAATCGACAGCGACGGCCGCAGCCTGACCTTCGGGGATGTCGTGGTACGGGTCAGCGATCGGTTTGCCCTGGCCATGCACATCGATACCGACGAATCCAACGCCGGATGCGTGGCGCCCGGCACGATGGGGACAGTCATCAAATAGCCGTATAGCTTGGAGGCGGCCGTTGCGCAGGCAGCGGCCGTCTCGCATTTTTGATTCAGGTTTCCTGTTTTTGGGGATTATCGTTCACTCTACAAATTGAGCGAGGAGGAGGTCATCGATGCTCACCTGATAAAAGCGGGAAATTTTGATTAGCTTTTCGTAGTCCGGCCGGGTTTTGCCCGTTTCATAGCAGGAATACGCCGAGCGGTCCACCTCGAGCAAAACCGCCATCTGCGCTTGTGTCAGCTGATGTTTTTTTCGTAATATTCTCAAATTTTCGGCAAGATGCATCCTGCGGATTCTCCTTTATCTCGATATTGCGCGGAGGCTGTTTTTCCTGAATTACAGTATAATACTTTACAGAGTCGGGTTCAAACGAATTCGGAAAAAACAGCAAGAATTCGAATGATGTTCACAAATTTTATCACGTATTTCTGCCTTTTGTGAAAAACCGGCACAGGACTTTCGAATCAATACCCGCATTCGCCATTCAGAGAACCATCCTGTTCAATCCACTCCTGTACATAGGCAGCAGTAAAGGAATCGGACGTGTTGCGTATCACCACTCGGGAGATACCGGCGTTTATAATCAGGCGTTTGCACATCGCGCAGGGATTGGCGTCGGAGACAAGATCCCCTGTATGGGCGTCCACGCCCACTAAATAGAGGGTTCCCCCGATCATATCCGCGCGGGAGGCGTGGATGATGGCATTGGCCTCTGCGTGGACGGAACGGCAGAGCTCGTACCGTTCGCCCCGGGGGATTTGCATCTTTTCCCGCAGGCAGAATCCTAGATCCGAGCAGTTTTTGCGGCCGCGCGGCGCCCCGGCATACCCCGTTGACATGATTTGATCGTTTTTCACAATAATGGCACCAAAATTGCGGCGCAAGCAGGTTCCGCGTTCCGCTACAGTCTGCGCAATGTCCAGATAGTAGTTTTCTTTATCTCTTCTGACCATGATTCTCCTCCTTGTTCTTGCAGTTATCCCTTCTTTATGATACATTACGTATGAAAAATCCGCAACGAAAAAAATACAGATTTCACAAAAACATAAATGTCGATGAAGGAATGTTGGAAAATGACGACAAATACGCAGCAAGACGCCCTTATATCCAGAGCGAGGGCCGCACGCGGACACGCCTATGCCCCTTATTCGGGATTTTTGGTCGGCGCGGCGCTGCTTGCGACCTCGGGGCGGGTATATACCGGGGCCAATATCGAGTGCGCCTCCCTTGGCGGCACCCTATGTGCGGAACGGGCAGCGCTGGCGGCGGCTATAACGGCGGGGGAACGCCGCTTCGTCCTCCTTGCCGTCGCAGGCGGGGACCGGCCCCTGACCCCCTGCGGCATCTGCCGCCAGGCGCTGGCGGAATTCCTCCCGGAAGGAGAGGACCTGCCGGTTGTCTGCGCCGCGGCACAAGGGGAGGAACGGCTGGAAACCACGTTGAGGTCCCTGCTGCCTTTGGGTTTTGGAGGAGAAGATTTACATTTTGTAAAATAGTCAGAACATTATACTTACAGAAAACAACATTGATGAAGATCAAACGGCCGTTTCCGGCGAAGGGAACGGCGCGGATGGAACGATGGAAAAGGGAGGGCGCGATTTTATGTATGCAGGTAATCTGACCGATGTGGGCGGGATGCGGGAGCTGCTTGCCCGCCACGGCTTTTCCTTTTCCAAGGCGTTGGGGCAGAATTTTCTCATCAACCCCTCGGTTTGTCCCCGGATGGCGGAGGCCTGCCGGGAAGGGATGCCGGAACGGTTCGCGGCGCTCGAAATCGGGCCGGGAATCGGGGTGCTCACCCGGGAACTTGCGGGCGTGGCGGAAAAAGTGGTCAGTGTGGAGCTGGATCGCCGGTTGCTGCCGGTTCTCGCGGAAACCGTGGGGGAGTGCAGCAATGTCGAGATCGTGCAGGGGGACGCAATGAAGCTGGATTTGGCGGAGCTCATCCGCCGGACAGCGCCTGGTTTGCCTCTGGCCGTCTGTGCCAACCTGCCGTATTACATCACGTCCCCCCTTCTGATGCGGCTGCTCGAAAGCCGGCTGCCGGCCAGAAGCATCACAGTGCTGGTGCAGAAGGAGGCGGCGGAGCGGCTGTGCGCCCGTCCCGGGACGAGGGCGTGCGGGGCGGTGACACTGGCGGTGGAGTATTACGCCCGGGCCGAGCGGCTGTTCGCGGTTTCACGGGGGAGCTTCCTGCCCCCTCCCAAGGTGGACAGCACCGTCATGCGGCTTTGGGTACGGGAAGAGCCGCCCTGCCTGGTGGAAGACGAGGCGGCGATGTTCCGGCTTATCCGCGCGGCGTTCGGGCAGCGGCGCAAAACGATCGTCAACGCCCTCGTGGGGGGCGGTTATCCGAAAGAGGCAGCGCGGGCCGCGCTCACCGCGGCCGGGATTTCCCCGTCCGCCCGGGCGGAGGAGCTTCCGCTCGAGCGGTTTGCCGCGCTGGCCGACGCCTTTGGCCGGCCAGCCCGAAACGGCTGAAACAGCCGCCTTATGGCCGAGACGGAAGTAAGATCGGACAGCGGGCCGGGGGGAATCCCGGCCGGTTTCCATTTGAGATAGGCCCTCTCTTTTGAATTCTCCAAAACGGAGGCGGGAGGGCCGCGACAAAAAGCCGCCGGCAGTGATGATGCCGGCGGCTTTGTATTTGCGTCATGCGATCGGCATTGTGGCGGCGGCGTTGAGATCCAGCCCCGCCCGGGCGCCTGCGCGATACTCGTAATACGCCTGCGCGCCCACCATGGCGCCGTTGTCCCCGCACAGGGACAAGGGAGGCAGATAGAGCGTAAGGCCCCGCCGGGCGGCTTCCTCTTCCATGCGGGCACGCAGCCCCGCGTTCGCGGATACGCCGCCCGCGAGGACGAGGGTCCTTGCCCCGGTATCCTCCGCCGCGCGGAGCAGGTTGCCGGCGAGCTGGTCCACCACGGTTTTCCGGAAGGAGGCCGCCAGATCGGGCAGACAGACGGATTCCCCCCGCTGTTCGGCATTGTGCAGCAGGTTGAGCACCGCGGTTTTCAGCCCGGAAAAGCTGAAATCGTAGGGTGATCCGGCCACCCGGGGGTGGGGCAGGGGATAGGTGCCGGGGTCGCCGTCCGCGGCCAGGCGGTCGAGATGAACCCCGCCCGGATAGGGCAGCCCCATGGCTCTGGCCGCTTTGTCGAAGCATTCCCCCGCCGCGTCGTCCCGGGTGCGGCCGAGTACCCGGATACGGGTGTAATCCTCCACCTCGACGAGATGGCTGTGCCCGCCCGAGGCGACCAGGCAGAGAAACGGCGGGGCCAGATCCGGATGGGCCAGATAGTTGGCGGCGATATGGGAACGCAGATGGTGGACCGGGACGAGTGGGAGGCCGGAGGAGTAGGACAGCCCTTTCATGAAATTCACCCCGACCAGCAGGGCGCCGATGAGCCCGGGGGCGTAGGTCACCGCCAGGGCGTCGATGTCCGACAGGGCGAGCCCTGCCTCGTCCAGCGCCCGCCTAGTGACGCCGGTGACGGCTTCGGCATGGCGGCGGCTGGCGATTTCGGGCACCACGCCGCCGTAGAGCTTGTGCTCCTCCACCTGTGAGGCTACAACGTTCGAAAGCATATGGCGGCCGTCCGCCACCACGGCGGCGGCGGTTTCGTCGCAGGAGGATTCCAGGGCGAGAATATTCATACGATACCTCCGGGGATTGGGATTAGCCTTGTTCAGAACCGGACAGCGCCGTTTCCAGCACGACGGCGAAAGCGGCCACGGCGGGGCCGAGGGTGGCGATGAAGTCGAGGGTGCCCGGATCGTCCCGATAGAGGAGGGGCTCTTTCCGGATGGCCAGCACCCGTTCGAGGACCGAAGGATCCGGAGCCAGTCCTTCCCGCAGGGCCCATTCCCCTGCCGCGGTTTTGGACAGGATCCGGCCGGTGCGCAGGGTATAGAGCCCCCGGGCGATGTCCAGCATCCATCCGGCTCCATATATCGACCGCCCGGGCCGGACGCCGTAGGTCCGGATGGTACCGAGATGGGACGCGACGGCATCCCGCAGCTCATCCTGCGTGGGCGGCCTCAGGCAGGGACGGATATCCTCTCCATGCAGCAGAAGGCCGTCATCCAGCAGGGAGAGGAGGGAAAAGGGCTCGATCGAATAGCAGTCGGCCAAACGCTGTCCGGAAGTACCCCAGTAGACCGAGAGGGCAGGCCGGCCGTCCCGAAAAGCGGCGAGGGAGGTGATGCCTCCCTCGAACAGGCGGAAGCCCGGCTCGTTTTCCGCCGCCAGCTCCTGCCGGAGAAGGACGAGGCGTCCGGCGGTATCCGGGGACAAGGGGGCGGCCGTCAGGCAGAGGATATCGAGGTCGCTCCACCCGGGCCGGAAATCCCCCAGGACGGCCGAGCCGTAGAGATAGAGCGTGAAGGCATCGGAGCTAAGACGGGACGCCAGGGCTCCGGCCAGGCGGGCGGCCAGCTCGTCCATGTGCAGTCTCCTTTTCCGTCATCCGAAATCGCGGCGGGGCCCCGTGTCATTACCTAAGGCCTCGAACAGGGAGATGATTTCTTCAATCCGCATAAAACATTCTGGGTCGGACAGGCTGTCATCCTCCAGAATGGTACGGATATCCCGTAACGCCTGGTAAACAGTCCATTTCAAACAGTTTTTCCATATCGGGCGCATCCGGGATCGTGACAACAATACCCTGTTTGGATATCGCATGGATTAAAATAGACTCCCACAATTCCACATGTCCACCTCTCCCCAAATATAATGCCACAATATTGTGGTATATTCGCCGGCCTGATGCAACAAGATAGTAGCATGAGGCTGAGGTGAGACGAATGGAACTGCCCAGGCTGGAGAGCCTCCGCATCGACGCGGACAAAACACAGCAGCATATAGCGGATGTATTGGGCTGCAAGAGGGAGGTGTATCGCCGTTATGAAAAGGGGATCCACGATCTCCCTCTGTGGGCCCTCGTCGCGCTGGCGAAATACTACCGCACCAGCACCGATTACATCCTGGGCCTGAGCGATATCCGGGAACCCTATCCCCGCTGAGGGCTCAAACCCGCTGCAAGCGGGCCGGATCGTAAACCGGCTGGGTAAAGAGCATCGCCCCGTTTTCCCCGATGACTTCGACCCGGACATAGCTTTCCCCGGTGAGGGTGAAGCGGGCCTCCCGTCCGGTGACGGCAGCCGCACACCGCCCGCCTTCGGTGACAAACCGGTAGGTGAAGGTGTCGACGTAGCTGTTTTTCATATGCCGCGCCCGGACGGTGAGGGTGTCCTCGCCGTCGAGGGCCAGGGACTCGAGCGCGAGGCCGGTCGAGGCGGTAAACCGTCCGGCCTCTACAGCCTCCCGGATATCCGGATAGGCAGAGGAGGGGGCGTAGATCCAGTTCCAGCTCCGCCCCGCGTCGCTGTAAAGATGGAAATCGTCGTTGCCGAAGCCGTAGACCAGCCGCCCGGAGGAAAGCAGATGGTCCCAGGCGTCGGTGGCCAGCCCGGAGCCGCTCAGGCGGTAGATGAGCTGGTTGATGATCTCGATGCCGAGATACCCGGTCAGCCGGTCCATGTCCGCCCAAGGCCAATATTCCTTGTGTTGCCAGTTGGGGTGGCAGAGGATGACGAATCCCCCATCTTTCCGGGTCTCATCGATGGCGGGCTGGTGCTCGAGCTCATGCAGGGAACGCCGGATCCCGACGGTGAGCATGTGGGAGCGGGGGGAATACTCCACCCCGTCGAGCAGAGTCATCTTCCCGTCGGAATAGGCGGAGGCATCGGTATACAGGTCGTGGTTGGAGAGGCAGAGCGCGCCGTAGCCGAGCTCCCGATAAAGCGCGGCGACCGCGTCCACCGGATTCCGGCCGCAGGTTCCCGCGCCGGTACCGGCATGGGTGTGGAAGTTGGTCCGGATCCACCGGCCGCCTGACAGATTGTCGTACGGATTGACATACATGGCACAGCACCTCGTGTTTCGATATTGGAAACGCCGGGACACACCCGGCGTTTTGCTCAAAGATAATAGCTGTAAATCGCCGCGTCCTCTTTGGGGGAATCGTAAAAACCCGGACGGATACCGTCGCGCGTGAAGCCCATGCCCTCATACAAGGCGATGGCCGGGACGTTGGACGCCCGCACCTCCAAGGTCAGCCGGGCAAGGTCGTGGGCCTCGGCGTACTCCTGCGCCTCCCGGAGCAGCGACCGGGCGATGCCCTGCCGCCGGTAGGCGGGATGGACGGCAAGGTTGGCGATGAAGCCCTCGTCGAGGATATGGTGCATCCCGAGATATCCCACCGCGCTCTCTGCATCCACATCCTCCGCTACCAGGAAGACGGCGAGAGGGTTCTGGAGCTCCTCGGCCAGCGCGTCATAGCTCCAGGGGGTGGAGAAAGCCAGGCTTTCGAGATCGGCCAGGGAATCCAGATGGTCCGGGTGCATCGGGACGATGGCGATACCCGGGGGAGGGACGGCGGGGGCGTGACGACTGTGCGTGTCCATGGCGCATCCTTTCTCATGCATGCGGGGTGGGAAACTCGGAACAGAAGGCAGCGGCCAGGGCGTCCATGGCCGCCGCCAGGGTATCACGGGTGCGGCGGTAATCGGCGAGGGTCCCGCCAAAGGGATCGGGGATGCCGCCCGAGGGAACGATCACCTTCCTCGGCGGCACTGCGAAACGGCCGGTCAGGACGGCGGCGTGACCGGCGGTCATGGCCACGATCCGGGCGGCGCCGGCCGCCAGAGCCGGGGTAAAAGGCCGGGAGAGATGGCCGGACAGGTCCAGCCCGATTTCGGCCGCCGCGGCCAAGGCGTACTCCGATGCCGGAGCCGCGGCGCCCGCGGCCAGTCCGGCACTCTCTACCAGTATATCCTCCCGTCCCCGTTTGTCAAGGGCGCGGCGAAGGAGAGCCGCGGCCATCGGGCTGCGGCAGGTATTGCCGGTGCAGACGCAGACAATGAGGGGACGGGGACACATAGCCATTCCTCCGTATAGCGGCGACGGGCCGTCAGATGCTGTAATCGGGCGGGTTCTTGAGCCGGAACTCCTCCGCGAGGTCGGCGAGGGTCGTGTGATCCACCACGCTCTCCACGGCCTCTTTCAGCCGGGTCCATACGCCGATGGTGGCGCACCGCGCCATCCGGGGGCAGTCCCCCGCCCCGTCCACGCAGTCGACTGGGCAAAGCGACCCCTCCAGCACCCGCAGGACCGCGCCCACAGTGATGTCTTCCGGCGTCTTCGCCAGCATATAGCCGCCCTGTGCGCCCCGGACGCTCCGCACGAGGCCGGAGCGGTTGAGCTGCATCATGATCTGTTCGAGGTATTTTTCCGATATCTCCTGCCGGGCGGCGATCTCCTTCAGGGGGATGAGCCCCTGGTCGTGATACACCGCCAGATCCGTCATCAGCCGCAGGCCATAGCGGCCTTTGGTGGATATTTTCATGTCCGTAAACCGCCTTTATTTCTATATAAGAAACCAAGTTGCCGCATATACTATGGAGCAGATATCCTCAGTATACCGCAAAACTCCGGGAAACTCAACTGCAAATGAGCGGATTTCCGCAGGAAACAAAAGGACGGGGACTCCCCCTTGCCCCGCGTGGGCAAACGTGCGATAATAAACAATGATTCGCAGGCCGGGCGCCTTTTTGGATACGGCCCGGAAATAGGATGAAAGGCATGTGACGGCATGACGCAACCGGAAGTTTCCCCGATCCATCAACTGTTCGATTCCCGCAACGCGGAATACCGCCACCCCTTCGGCGCGGTCGAGGAAGGGTGCACGGTGCTGTTCCGGATCCTCCTGCCCCGTTGGCTTGGGTGCCGCGGGGCGTATCTGATCCGCTGTCCAGACGGTGGGGATGAGGCGCTCGACGGCATGTTCTGGGCGGGCCAGATGGACGACAGCTACGAATGGTGGGACTGCCGCTATACGCCCGAAAAAGCGGGTCTTGTCTGGTACGGCTTCCAACTCGAGACCGGGCAGGGGAGGCGGTATCTCGTCCGCCAGCCCGACGCTACCGCCGCCCTTTCTGCGTCGCCCGGCCCGCTGTGGCAGCTGACCTGCTATGAACAAGGCTTCCGTACGCCCGACTGGCTGGCCGGCGGCGTGATGTACCAGATTTTCCCCGACCGGTTCGCCCGGGCGGAGGAAACCGGTCCGGTCCCCCTGCCCGACGGCCGCATCCTGCGTGACGACTGGGGCGGCGAGCCCGGATGGAGGCCGGACGAACAGGGGGAGATCCGCAACAACGATTACTTCGGCGGGAACCTGCGGGGGATCGAACAGCGGCTCGACCGGCTCGCGGAGCTCGGTGTGACCTGTTTGTATCTCAACCCGATCTTCGAGGCGCATTCCAACCATCGGTATGACACCGCCGATTATCGGAAGATCGATCCCTTGCTGGGGACCGAGGAAGATTTCCGGCGCCTGTGCGAAACCGCTGCGCGCCTGGGGATCCGTGTTCTGCTCGACGGGGTGTTCAGCCACACCGGCGCGGACAGTGTATATTTCAACAAAGAAGGGCGGTATCCCGGCCTGGGGGCCTGCCAGTCCCCCGATTCCCCCTATTTCAGCTGGTACCGGTTCCGGCGCTGGCCGGAGGAATACGATGGCTGGTGGGGATTCGTCACCCTGCCGGAGGTGCAGGAGCTCGACCCGTCCTTCATGGAGTTCGTCAACGGCCCGGACGGGGTGGTGGCGTCCTGGCTCGCCGCCGGGGCGTCCGGCTGGCGGCTGGATGTGGCGGATGAGCTGCCCGACGGCTTCCTCGACGCGCTCCGGAACGCGGCCCGGGCGGCAAAGCCCGATGCGCTCGTCCTAGGCGAGGTGTGGGAGGATGCGAGCAACAAGGAGGCCTATGGGCAGCGGCGGCGGTATCTGCTCGGCCGCCAGCTCGACAGCGTGATGAATTACCCCTTCCGGGACGCGATCCTGGGGTTCCTGCGGGGCGGGGACGCCGGGGCGTTTGTCCAAGCCGTGCAGGATATCCTGGAGCATTACCCGCCGGCGGTCAACCGGCTGCTAATGAACCACATTGGCACCCACGATACCGAGCGGGCGCTGACGGCGTTGGCCGGGGAGCCCGCTGGCGGCCGGGGCCGGGACTGGCAGGCGGCACAAAAGTTGACGCCGGAGCGGCGCGCCCGGGGCCTGCGGCTCATGCGGCTGGCGAGCGCCCTGCAATACTGTCTGCCGGGGGTCCCCTGCGTGTATTACGGGGACGAGGCCGGGATGGAGGGGTACCGCGACCCCTTCAACCGGGGCTGCTACCCCTGGGGGGAGGAGGATCCGGACCTGCTTGCCTGGTATCGGCGGCTCGGGCGGCTGCGGAAAGCCGCCACGGCCCTGAAAGAGGGCCGCTTCCGGCCGCTCGCCCGGGATGGGGCCGCCCTGTGCTTCGAACGCAGGGACGGCGGGGACGCGCTGCTCTGCGCGGTCAACCGGGGGGACACGGAGGCGGCGCTTCCACTGCCGGAGGGCTGGGTGGGGTGGACCGTCAACCTCGGGGATGGACGGGTGGAGGGGGACATCCTGCGCCTGCCGCCGCTCGGCTGCGCGATCCTGATCGACAACGGGGAGGAAATATGAAAACTTGCTTCGCCACCCGCTGTATGGTATACTACAAACTAGGAATTTATAAGTGAGGGTGTGTAAGATGCCAGGAAGGAATGACAAAAAGGTAGCGGTCCTGATCCCGTGCTATAACGAGGCGGGAACCATTGAAAAGGTGATCCGGGATTATCGCGGCGTACTCCCGGACGCCGACATCTACGTGTATGACAACAACTCAACGGATGGGACGGATGAAACCGCCGCCCGCGCGGGCGCGATTGTCCGGCATGAGTACAAACAGGGAAAAGGGAACGTCATCCGTACGATGTTCCGGGAAATTGAGGCGGACTGCTATCTGATGATCGATGGGGACGACACCTATCCGGCGGAAAATGCGCCGGATATGGTGCGGCTTATCCTGGAGAAAAAGGCGGATATGGTGAATGGGGACAGACTGTCGTCCACCTATTTTACAGAAAACAAACGTCCGTTCCACAATCTGGGCAATGTCATGGTCCGCGGCCTGATCAATCGCCTGTTTCACACCAAGGTCAACGACATTATGACCGGGTACCGGGCCTTCAGCCGGGATTTTGTAAAAACCTTCCCGATACTCTCTCAGGGTTTTGAGATCGAAACGGAAATGACGATCCACGCGGTGGATAAGAACTTCCTGATCCGGGAAATTCCGGTGGAATACCGGGACCGCCCCGAGGGAAGCGTATCCAAGCTCAACACCTATGCGGACGGCATGAAAGTGCTGGGGACGATTTTTAAGCTCTACAAGGACTATAAGCCGATGGCCTTTTTCGGCATATTTGCCCTCGTGTTCCTCTTGGCTTCGGTCGGGTTCTTCATCCCCGTCCTGGTAGACTATATCCGGACGGGCCTGGTGCCCCGCTATCCGACCATGATCGTGTCGGTCACCTTGGCGCTTTTTGCCCTGCTTTCCTTCTTGATCGGCGTGGTGCTGGACGTTATCGTGAAAAAGCATCGGCAGTTGTATGAGCTTTTCCTCAATCTTCTTCAGGAGGGTGAACATGATAAAGACGCATAATCGCCCGCTGCCGCCGTGGGTGCTTTGGGCGGGTGTTTTGGTTTCAGGCGGACTCACGACGCTGTTGTTTTGTTATTTCGACTGGCCCCGCCATATCGTGTTGATGCTGCTGGCGGCGGCGGTTCTGCTGTTTCTGTTTAAAAACGCTCTTGAGGAGCGGGACCGCCGCGTCTGTGTGACGGGGGCGGTGCTGGGCGGGGTCCTGTCGGCGACATATGTCGTGGGCGGGAAAATCGAACGCCCCAATTTGGAATTCTACCCGTTCAAAGTATGGGATCTCGTCTGGTTTTTTGTCCTTTTTGCCGCTTTTTATCTCGTCGCGGTCGGGATGTATACGATCGTGACGAGATGGAACCTGCTTCAGGACGCGGAACCCGACGGCGGAAAAGCGGCGTTCCGCTATTGGCTTTGTATGTTTGCCCTTCTGCTTGTCTGTTGGATGCCGTCGTATCTGACGTTCTATCCGGGATGCGTAACACCCGATTCGGCGGCCTCTATCGACCAGGCCCTGGGGACGGCGTGGGAGAATACCCACCCCGTGCTGTTTACCTTGCTCGTGACGCCGTTTATGCGTTTCGGCAGCGCGGTGGGGAACCTGACGCTGGGCGTTGCCTTGTTTTCCTTGTTTCAGATGCTGCTGCTAGCCGGAATACTGGCATATGGGCTTACCTGGCTGCGGCGGAAGAGGATCCGTAAAGTCGGCATTTGTTTCGTGGGGCTGTATTTTATTGTCTCGCAGGTGTTCCCCCTGTACGCCATCAGTATGTGGAAGGACGTACTCTTCGGCGCCGTGGTGCTGCTGCTGACCCTGTGCCTTTACGATATTTGGGAATCGAAAGGCGGCGAGCTTCTTCATGCAAAAGGGCTTCTCAAATTTGTCATCCTGTGCCTGCTCACCTGCTTCATGCGGAATAATGGCGTCTATGTCACCTTTGTGCTGCTGATCATCATGGCGATTTATTACCGCCGGTATTTCAAGAGGCTGGCGCCCGTTTTTGCGGCGGTGATGGCGGCAGTCGTACTGATCCAGGGCCCGCTGTACACCGCGATTGGTATCCGGCCGAGCCCGTTTCAGGAAGCGGTGGGGGTTCCCCTGCAACAGGTCGCGCGCACAGTGGTGATGGACGGAAAAATGACCGACGAGCAGCGCGAGTATCTGAACCGCCTCCTTCCGCTGGAGGAATACGACAGCTATACGCCGTATACGGTCGACAACATCAAAGGGCACGCCCATTTCGACCGGGAATACTTCAACCAGACAAAAGGCGAATTCATGAAGGTATGGGCCGGGATGCTGTTCCCAAATTTCAAGCATTACGTCAAAGCCTACATGATGGAGACGGTAGGGTACTGGCATGTTTCCGTCAAAAACTGGATTGTATCGCCCAGTACGAGCGAACGGGATATCGGGCTGGTTGAAGTGGACTGGATTCAGAGAATTACAGGTAAAAGCATGCGGGGCTTTCTTCTGGGCCTGGCCGATTTCATCACGGTCGGCGGGATGGTTTGGATTGTGATTTTCCTTCTGGGCGCAGTCATCATGATGCGGCGCAAGGGGGCGTGGCTGTATTTCCTGCCGGTCATCCTGGTGTGGGGGACGAATATGATTGCCGCGCCGACTTATGCGGAATTCCGGTACCTGTTCAGCTTTGCGCTTTGTATCCCGTTTTTGACGGCGGCGTTGTTTATGCGCGGCCGCCGTTTGGAGGATGCGGGCGACAATTCGGCGGATGCCGAAGAAACGGCCGCGGCTCCGGATGGGATTTAATCCCACGCGGGGCGGATCGGCAGGTAACGACAGACACATGACCAACCGCCCGGCTTCCAGAACGGAAGCCGGGCGGTTTTTGGCTGAACGGGGCCGGTGAGGAATCTCCTCACCGGCTTTTGCGATTCGGGGCTTCCCGTCTCCCTGGATATCGGAGGGCGGACTCCCCCCAATCGGGTTCCGGGGCAGCGGCCGGCCCAGGAGATCATTCCAGGGACACGTCCTCCTCCGTCAGTGGGATTTCCCCGTTTTCTGTCTCGTACCGGCGGATCTCTTTTTTAATCAAATAGTCAATCATGTTGGTCATCGAACGATTGTCCTTGGCGGCAATCCAGCGGATCTTGGCTTTGTCTGTGTCAGAAAGGCGAATGACGAAGGACGATTTGCTTGACATATTTACCACCCCGGTACAAGAATAGCACAAGGTATCTGCTTCGTCTGCAACCACCCTGAAAGCAGGCTGATATCAAAATCAAAAAAGGTCGCGCCCCCCAGGCACAACCTTTTTATAACCATTACAGCCGCAGAACACATGCCGGCCGGGGGTAGTGATGGGCCGGGGCCGGATGTCATTCCAGGGACACGTCCTCCTCCGTCAGCGGGATTTCCCCGTTTACGTCCTCGTACCGGCGGATCTCCTTGACGATGAGATGCTCGACAAAATTGGTAACGGACCGGGTCTCCAATTTCGCGATTTTTTTCAATTTCGCGGCTACCTCTGGACTCAAACGCAAGGACACCTGCACTTTGATAACAGCCATATCAATCACCTCTACATAAACATACCAGACAAATACTATATTTTATAGAATCATATAGACTGTATATGGCTTTATGTGATATGATAGATACATATACTTAAAATGGAGAGTGATTGGTTTTGAAGAAAGAAATTTCGAGTCAACAGCGGAATCCAAGTCCGGAGGAAGCGAAGGAAGCCCTGCTGAAAATCCAGGCCATCCTGCGGCGCAATACCTGCTCCGCCGAGGAGCTGTACGCGCTGACGGAGGAGGCCCTCCACGAATACGCGATCCGGCAGAGGGCCCTGGAATATTTGACGATCGAGGAGATCATGGAGGTGCTGGAGGACCTGGGCCTCTCCTGCGGCGCCTGCCACGACGACGGATGAAGCCTCAGCTGCAGAACACATGCCGCCCGATGGTGGTGATGACCGGCCGGGACCGGATCCACTGGTTGGTCGCGGTCTTGGGGTTGTAGTAGTAGATCGCGCCGCCCGACGGATCCCAGCCGTTGAGGGCGTCCTGCGCCGCCCGGAAGGCGCTCTCCGCCACCGGCTGGTCGAACTGCCCGTCATACAGGCAGGAAAAGGCCCCCTTCTGGTAAATCACGCCCGAGAGGGTGTCGGGGAAGGAGGGGTGCCGCATCCGGTTGAGCACGACGGCGCCCACCGCCACCTGTCCGGAATAGGGCTCGCCTCTGGCCTCCGCGGAAATCAGCCGGGCCAGGAGGTTGTAGTCGCTCGTGCTGTGCCCGCTGGAACTGCCGCTCCCGCCGGTTCCGCCCGAGGAGGTGAAGATCCCCATGGCCTTGAGCGTCGCCGGCCCGGCTATGCCGTCGGCGACGAGCCCGTTCTTTTTCTGGAACCAGATCACTGCGTCCCGGGTTTTGGGGCCGTAAATCCCATCCACCCGGTCGTTCAGATAGCCCCAGTTTTTCAGCTTGGTCTGGATCTGCCGGACTTCCTCGCCCTGGGAGCCGACTTTGGACAGGGTGGGATAGGCGCCGTCCCGGGCGCCCGGCAGCATGGCGATGACCAGGATGTTTAACAGAATGATGGCGAGAATCTGCAGAGCGCGGCGGGGGTCGTTCCGCCGCCCGCTTAAGACGATCGGTTTCATAGGGCACCTCGTTTGTGTTTTGGGATTATTGTGTTCCGCCGCCCGCGTGATTATGCGGAAAAACGGCGGCGCATAGACCGTTTTGGCAAAAAAACCTCGGTTTGTGACGATTTTTTTCATTTTTCGCCAATCCTGGAAAAGGCAGGCGGAAAAGGGAAAATTTCAAACAAAAAAGAGCTTGACAAAGGGGAGGAGGGATGGTATGATAGCAAGGCGCTCTTGAGGGGGCCCCTGAAGGGGAACCC
>CAKUFK010000017.1 GCA_934647945.1 uncultured Eubacteriales bacterium
AACGCTGTCTTGGACCGGCCGCCCACCATTCCGCCAAGTCCGGAATGGCCCCGACACCTCTACTCCGCGCCCGTCCCCAGCCGGACTCCCTTTGAACGCTGTCTTGGACCGGCCGCCCACCATTCCGCCAAGTCCGGAATGGCCCCGACACCTCTACTCCGCGCCCGTCCCCAGCCGGACTCCCTTTGAACGCTGTCTTGGACCGGCCGCCCACCATTCCGCCAAGTCCGGAATGGCCCCGACACCTCTACTCCGCGCCCGTCCCCAGCCGGAGCTGCCTGCCGGAGCAATGGTGTTATTGATCCAGTTCTATCTTTAGAAAGGACGACATGTATGAGCAGAAGACGCACACGGACCTGCCCGCCCTCTTCCCGGGCGGCGGCTGTCACCAGGCGGGTGGAAGAGGTGCTGGAGCTCCCCGAGGGGGCGCTCGGCAACTGTGCCCGGCTCGAAATGGCGGGCAACCGCCGGGTCGTGATCGAAGGGTGCCGGGGCATCCAAGAATATGAGGAAGGGCTTATCCGCCTGAGCACTACAAGCGGCACCATCCGCTTCATGGGGCGCGGGCTGGTGATGAACTGCCTGACCGAGGACTGCGCGGTGATCACGGGCTTCCTGCTGTCCGTGGAATTCCTGTCCTGACCCGGCGAAGAGCCGGCAGGATCCGAAGAGGAGAGGATCGGCATGTTTTTTATCCGTTTTCTGCGCTGGCTGCTGGGATGGGTCCGGCTGGAAACCGAAGGCGGCTTTCCGGAAAAGCTCCTTAACGGAGCCGCCAAAGCGGGCTTTTCTTTGTGGAACAGCTGCCGTCAAGGTGTCCGGATGACCACCTGCTGTTACGCTAGACAGTATAAGAAGCTGCGCCCCCTTGCTAAAAAAGCCTGTGTACGGATGCGGGTGCTCGAGCGGCACGGGCTTCCCTTTTTCCTCCACCGCTACCGGGCACGGGCCGGCATCGCCGCCGGCGTCCTCATCTATGCGCTGCTGCTGCAGTTCCTGTCGGGACGGATCTGGATCGTCAACATCGAGGGCAACGATCAGGTGCCGGAGGCGAGCATCCGCGAGGTGCTGGAACCCCTCGGCGTCCAGGAAGGCGGTGATTTTAGGAAGCTGGATGTCCCCTCCCTGCAGCTTACGGCCCTGCAGTCCCTGCCCGATCTGACCTGGCTGGCCGTCAACCTGGAGGGCAGCACCGTCCATGTCAAGGTCCGGGAGCGTGGCAGCCACGCCCCGATGGAGGACGGCGCTTTTCCCTCCAACATCAAGGCCGCCCGGGACGGGCGCGTCCTGAAAATCGAGGTGACAGGCGGCCAGGCGATGGTACAGGCCGGGGACGCCGTCACTCGGGATACCCTGCTCATCAGCGGCGTGGTGGAAAGCAAAACCGGGCCCCTGCTCCGACGCTCGTCCGGCCGGGTGATCGCCGAGACCAGCCGCACGCTGACCGCCGAGGTTCCATTGGAGGAGACCCTTCTCCTTCCCACGGGCGATTCCATTTTTCGGCCGGTATTCACCCTCTTCGGCATCCGCGTCCCGCTCTTCACCGACGGCGCCATTCCCAAGGATCACGTACTTGAGACCCATCGGCACATGCTCACCGCCTACGGCAAGGTCCTGCCCGTCGGCTTTGTCTGCGACCGCTACGCCCTGCTTGAGCCTTCCCCGGTCAGCCGGACGGAGGAGGAGGCCGCCGCGCTGGCCGCCGCGCTGCTGGATGAGCGGGAGCGGGCCGAATTGGGGCGGGCCGAAATCACCTCGTCCAGCCGGGACGGGCGGGTGGAAAACGGGGTCTATATCCTCACCGGCACCTACGCCTGCATCGAGGACATCGGGGTGGAAGAGCAGATCTATCTCGACGAGGCCGGCGCCGGCGGTTAACCGGAATGTGATTTGTACTATATGACAATTTTCATTGATTTCTTGTCCGAATTATGTTGACTTTTCTCCATTTTCAGAATATACTGAAACTGCAGAAGCCCTCACGGGCCCGGGGACGCCACCCATCCACAAAAACAGAGCTGCTAATAAAACGCTAGGGGGAGGATACCCATTGAAAAAAACAAACGGGTCGTGGAAGTTCGGAACGAGGATGGAACCCCGTTAGAACCCACCTATCCGAAGCGTGCCAGAGGTCTTGTAAAAAAAGGGCGGGCACGTATGGTAAGCGAACACGAAATCTGTCTTCTGGCGTGTCCGCCGAATGAAAATTTGGAGGACAAGAATATGAACGATACCATCCATACCGCCGCGGATGACGGCGTACCGGCACAGCTCCAGGAGGCCGGGGCCGCCGATACCGGGGACTCCCGGTTGACCGTGGGAGACATTCTCTCGAGGATCGACCTTATCCTGCGGGACACGGCCTATATCCACGAGGCGATTGAGGCGATTCAAAAAATGGAGCCGGGCGAACCGTCTCTGAACGCGCCCGATCCCTCCCGCCAGTCCATCGCGACCCTGATCCAAGCGAGAGAAGCCACGAATCAGCAGATGATCCACCTGCTCGAGAAAATGTACGATGATTTGAAGCCCCGGGAGCCCTCGGAGGATGGCCGGAAGCTGCGGGAGCTGTCCGATGCCCTGAGTCGGTATCCGGAGGAGTTCGTCGCCGATGTTCTCCGCAAAGCCGCCCAGCAGATGTTTGTCCGCGCCGGAGCGGAAATCGTCACATAACAGGCCCGCAAGCGCCCGCCGTTTTTTGGCGGGCGCTTGTTATTACCAAAAAACCATGGGTTTATAGCCGCTAAATCCTCGGGGCGTAGCACTTTATTTAATATCCATGATTTTGTTGTCCGCCCTCCTGTCGGCTTTCCCGAAAAAAAGTCGGCAAGCTGCCTGGGGGTCCAGGGGGGGTCACCCCTTGGCACGTCTTTGCCTTCTTTCTTCGTGTGAAGAAAGAAGGTGGCCCTCAGGCCAAACCTGAAAAAACGGCTTATCGGTATGTCCGCGCAAAAAGATCGCGATTTTGCTGAAAAGGAGATCAAATGCGCGACCACGTCCTTTCTCCTCGTGGAGAAAGGACGCAAAGAGACGCTTAGGGGGTACCCCCCTAAGCACCCCAGATGGTCGGCCGATTTTCTCTTTATGAAAATCGGCGGGTACGGTATCTCCTGAATCGACGTCCATACAACAAGGGGGCCCGAGGCCCCCGGGGATCGATTGGGCTCGGAGCTGAAAAAGACCGCAACCCCAAAACCCTGGCCGCAGCCCTTTTTTATATGGGAAGGGTTAGGTGTCCGCCTTGGTGCCGGCTTTCCTAAAAAGAAAGCCGGCAAGCTACCCGGGGTTCCAAGGGATTCCCCCTTGGCACGTCTTTGCCTTCTTTCTTCGTGTGAAGAAAGAAGGTGGCCCTCAGGCCAAACCTGGAAAAACGGCTTATCGGTATGTCCGCGCAAAAAGAACGCGATTTTGCTGAAAAGGAGATCAAATGCGCGACCACGTCCTTTCTCCTCGTGGAGAAAGGACGCAAAGAGACGCTTAGGGGGTACCCCCCTAAGCACCCCAGATGGTCGGCCGATTTTCTCTTTATGAAAATCGGCGGGTACGGTATCTCCTGAATCGACGTCCATACAACAAGGGGGCCCGAGGCCCCCGGGGATCGCTTGGGCTCAGAGCTGAAAAAAGACAGCGACCCCAAAACCGGGGGCGGCAGCCCCTTTCTTGTATATAGGCGGGTACGGGTGTCCGCCCTCCCGCCGGCTTTCCCGAAAAGAACTCCGGCCTCGCCCCTGAAGGGCTCTCTATACTGGCGGCACTGGGGCCGGTCATCCGCCATTGTGGTGTCCCACAATGGCCCTAAAAATCAAAATACCTGGGGGTTCAGGGGGCAAAGCCCCCTGACGCTTCTTTCCCCCCTTTCTTTGCGGAAAGAAAGGGGGTGCCTGCGCGGCACAAGCGCATAATATGGGCAAAAATGGCTTTTTGGCTTGTCCGCGCAAAAAGAACGCGATTTTGCTTAAAAGTGGAAATCCGTATAAAACTGGACGTTGATGCGATTTTTTTCGATATGTGGCAGCGAAGACCCTTTTTCGCGCGTCGTCATGCGCCGCTCGTGGGGGATGGCCGGCAAATTTTGTGGGGTTTATCTAATGACAAGCGGATAAAGTATTGCTATAATGTAGACAATTCTTTATTAATATTAGAATAAAACGTATAATCCGGAACCTGCGCGGGAAAATCCAAACAGACCGGCCCCTATTCAACACAGATAAAGCGAGGTTTTGGGATGTTTGAACAAACCATCAGCGTCGACCGGATGGAACAGGCGGTCTCCCTCTTCGGCAGCTTCGATGAAAATATCCGCCTGATCGAACAGCACTATGCCGTCAGCATCCTCAGCCGGGACAGCGACCTGAAGGTCACCGGCGAGCCCGAAGCGGTCGCCAAGGCGGTACGCGCCATCGGCGGGCTGCTCCAGCTCATCAACCGGGGAGAACAGCTCGGCGAGCAGAATGTCCGGTATGTCCTGATGCTGGTGGACGAGGGAGGCGAGGCAGAGATCCCGCAGCTCACCTCGGACAGCATCTGCATCACCTCCAAGGGCCGCCCGGTCAAACCCAAGACCATCGGGCAGAAGACATACGTGGAGGCCATCAAAAAGAACACCATCGTGCTGGGCGTCGGCCCGGCGGGCACCGGCAAGACCTATCTCGCCGTGGCCATGGCGGTCGAGGCATTCCGCTCCAAGCAGGTCAACCGCATCATCCTCACCCGCCCGGCCGTGGAGGCGGGCGAAAAGCTCGGCTTCCTGCCCGGCGATCTGCAGAGCAAGGTGGACCCCTATCTCCGTCCCCTGTATGATGCGCTGTTCGATATGCTCGGGACCGAAACCTATCAGAAATACCTCGAGCGGGGCAACATCGAGATCGCGCCGCTGGCCTACATGCGGGGCCGCACCCTGGACGACAGCTTCGTCATCCTGGACGAGGCGCAGAACACCACCCCCGAACAGATGAAGATGTTCCTGACCCGGCTGGGGTTCAACTCCAAGATGGTCGTCACCGGGGACATCACCCAGATCGACCTGCCCGACGGGCGCAAAAGCGGCCTGCGGGAGGTGCTCCGGGTCCTCCGCGGCGTGGAGGACATCGCCATCTGCAGCTTTAATGAGAAAGACGTCGTCCGTCATCAGCTCGTCCAGCGTATCATCCAGGCCTATGAACGGTATGAAAAATCGAATGAAGGGAAACGGGTCAAGAGCTATGGAAAAGATCAAGGTCGTCATTGAAAACAAACAGAAGGCCGTCAAAATCCCCACCGGCATCCGTCTGCTCATGCGCCGCTGCTGCCACGCCGTGCTGGAGCTGGAACATTTCGAGGGCTCCGCCGAGGTGGATATCTCCATCGTGGACAATGCGGAAATCCAGGAAATCAACCGGGAACATCGCAAGATCGACGCCGTGACCGACGTGCTTTCTTTCCCGCTCGGGGAAAACGGACATTACGATATCCATCCCCAAACCGGCGCCAAACAGCTCGGCGACATCGTCATCTCCATCGAACGGGCGATGGTGCAGGCCGAGCAGTACGGCCACTCCCTCCAGCGGGAGATGGGGTATCTGACCGTACATTCCATGCTGCACCTGCTCGGCTACGACCATGTGGACGGGGGGCTGGAGGCCGTCCGGATGCGGGAGAAGGAAGAAGCCGTCATGACCTCGGTCGGGCTCCCGCGGGGCGAAAGCTACGTCATGACCGACGACCGCTGAACATACTTCCGTGTCCATTCCACATAAAACGATGCAAAGGAACCGGTAATGGGGTTTATCAAGAGTTTCGGATACGCCGCGAGAGGCGTCTGGTACTGCATACGGCATGAACGGAATTTCCGCATCCATTTGGGAATCGCGGCCTATGTGCTGGCGTTTGCGCCCTATTTTTCCCTCAGCCGGGCGGAATGGGCGGTGCTGGCGGTTCTGATGGCGCTCGTCCTGTGCGCCGAGGCGGTCAACACCGCCGTGGAACGCACGGTGGATCTCGCCTCCACGGAACGGCAGCCGCGGGCACGGGCCGCAAAGGATGCCGCGGCGGGGGCCGTCCTGCTTTGCGCCCTGGCGGCAGCCCTGGTGGGAATCCTGCTTTTCGCCCGTCCCGATATCTGGCGGCAGATCCTCGCGGACTTTCTCGCGCAGCCCTATAAAATCGCGCTGCTGGTCCTCTCCGTCCCCCTGGTGCTGTGGTTTATCCTCCGCGGCGGCGCCAGGGACAAGCTCTGAAGGCCTCCGCGGCTTCCGCTGGTTGCCTTAAAAAACACGAGGTATGTATGAAACATCCTATCCGCGTCTTTGCCCGCGGGGTATACCGCCTTCACCGGCGGGCGCTCTGGCGGGCCTCATTCATTGCCGCCGGTCCCCTTTGCCTGGTGAATACCCTGGCGGCTTTTCTCACGGGATCCGGCCTGTGTCCCTCTTTGGCGGCCGCACTGCTGTCCACGGGTGCGGCTGTGCTGTTTTATCCCCTGATCCTCGGCTTTGTCCGCACTGCCGTGCGCACGCTTAAAGAAGAGGATCCCGCTGTGCAAGACCCCTTTTATGCCTGCCGGGCGGGATGTTTCCCTCCGGCGCTGCTTCTGGGCCTTTTTCTCCAGCTTCCGCCGCAGATCCTGTCCTTGGCCGTCGGCGTCCTCGACGGAGGGATGTCCGCCATGGATCCGGGTCCCGCCGGCCTTCTATCCCTGTTGATGCTGGCTGCCGCCGGCGGTTGTCTCTGGTTTCTCCTGACCTTTTTCCTCTGCCCCTATCTCGCCGCCGTTGGGGTTTCGGCCTGGCCTTCCCTGCCGGGGGAATCCCATCGGCGGATGAAGGGGAACCGCCTGGCACTCGCCGGCTTCGCCCTGCCGCTGTATCTGCCCTATCTGATTCCATTCGTCCTGTTCGTGTTTCCTTCCGGCCTGATTGCCGCCGGGTTCCAGGCTCCGTGGGGGGCCGTCGCACAGACAGCGGCCTCGCTTCTCACCGGCCTGTTCCACATCACGGTTTCCCCCTATATTACCCTGGCGCTGGCCTGCTATGCCGAGCCGCTTTACCTTGCCGGGAAAGGCCGGCGCCCCTCTTGACACCGTCCCTTCATTACACAGAAACGGAGTACGCTATGAACACCACATCCGCCTTTATCGCCATTGTGGGACGGCCCAATGTGGGCAAATCGTCCCTTCTCAACGCCATCGTCGGCCGCAAGGTCGCCATCGTGTCCGACAAGCCCCAGACCACCCGCACCCGCATCATGGGGGTGTATACCAGGGACCCCCTCCAGCTCGTTTTTCTGGACACCCCGGGCGCCCACCGGCCCCGCACCCGTCTGGGGGATTTCATGGTCAAATCCATCGGCGAGGCGGTCTCGGGCGTCGACGCCGGCGTACTGGTGACCGAACCACGCCGGGTCATCCGGGAAGAGGAACGGCAGCTCCTGCGGCAGCTGCAGGCGCAAAAGCTGCCGGTGATCCTGGCGATCAACAAGATCGACACCCTGGAAGATAAGTCCGTGCTGCTCGCCTGCATCGATGCCTGGCGCAAAGAGGCGGATTTTGCCGCCGTGCTGCCCCTCTCCGCCCTGACCGGCGAGGGTGTGGACGACCTCGTGGCCGAGCTGTCGGCTTATGCGTTTGAAAGCCCCCATTTCTTCCCGGACGACGCGGTAAGCGACCAGCCCGAACAGGTTCTGGCGGCGGAACTCCTGCGGGAAAAAATGCTCCTCTCCCTGCGGGAGGAGATCCCCCACGGCATCGCCGTGACCATCGAATCGATGCACGAACGGGAAACGGAGCGCGGCCCCATCCTCGACATCGAGGCGAATATTTTTTGCGAAAAAGCCAGCCACAAAGGCATGATCATCGGCAAACGGGGTACGATGCTCAAGGAGATCGCCTCGGCCGCCCGGCTGGAAATGGAGGAGCTGTTCGGCGCCAAGGTCAACCTGCAGTGCTGGATCAAGGTCAAGGAAGACTGGCGGAACCGGCAGGGCCTGCTCACCGGCTTCGGATACAAACTCTAACGAAAGCGTCCGGTAATTGGCAGATCCTGCCGTCCACAGTTTTCCGGGTATCTTCCGCCGTTTTTGGCGCATGGTAATGGAGACATCGCATCCGGCGATATCCCATTATCAATCGCATGAACGGAGGACGAAGGATGAAGCGGGACAACTACTGGTCTGCCTTTGCCAAAACCGGCCGCGTGGAGGATTATTTGCGATACTGCGGCGTGGATATCTACGAAAACGGCGTGGGTGCCGTATCCCCGCCCCGTCCACGGGAGGAGCAACCGCCCTATGCGTCTGACAACCGACGCCCTGATCATCCGGGAAAACAACAATATCGGTGAATCCGACCGTTTTGTGACGGCCCTGACCCGGGAGCTGGGCGCGGTCCACGCTTCCGCGCGGGGCGCCCGCACCCTCAAGAACCGGGGCAGCGTCGCCACCCGGCTCCTGTCCTACTCCCGCCTCACCCTGCGCGAGGGCCGGAGCCGGGACAAATACATAATTGAGGACGCGCGCCCGCTGCGCGTCTTTTTTGACATCCACGGGGATATCGCCCGCTTGGCACTGGCTCAGTATTTCTGTGAGCTGGCGGGGGTGCTCGCCCCAAGAGAGGAGCCGGCGGAGGAACACCTCCGGCTGCTGCTCAACGCCCTGCATTTTCTGACTGAAGGCAAACGGGATCTCCGGCTCATCAAAGCGGTGGTGGAGCTGCGCCTGCTCACCCTGTCCGGCTACATGCCCGACCTCGGGTCCTGCTCCTCCTGCCGTGAAGCCGACGCTCCCCTTTGGTTCCTGCCCCGGGACGGTGTACTCCGCTGTGCCAGGTGTGAAAAACCAGGTGATGCCCTGCCTCTGCCTCCCACCCTGCTGGCCGCGCTGCGGCACATCGTACATGCGCCGTTTGAAAAGTGCTTTGCGTTCCAGATCCCGGAGGAAGCCGTCCCCTCCCTGGCGAAGACGGCGGAGGCCTTCCTGCTTTGCCAGCTGGGCCGGAGCTTTCAGACGCTGCAGTTTTATCACACCATGGATGGATAAGCCGGTCTAAATCTAAACGGAGTTCCCGGGTTTGGGGATCGCTATAAACGCACGGGCTTATGACCAAAATACCCGCCGAAAGCCCCGGTCGGGTCTCCGCTGTTGTGGAGTCCCGTAATGGCCTCACAAGCCGGGAAAGACCAGGGGAAATTTTCCCTTGATCCACAAGCCAGCCGCCCCTCTCTTTAGGAAAGCCGGCGGAAACGCGGATGTCCCGGCCGACGATATGCGCGATAGGGGGCTGAGGTCCCAGGGCTTCTAAAGGCCATACGATCACGAATCATTTGAAAACCCCGGCGCCGACGGCCTGCATCCCTTTCGCCGCGGCGCGAAACGCACGGAATATTGGAGGAACCCATGAACCGACATATGAAAGCGCTCGAACTCGACAAGGTGCTCGACCTCCTCGCGGAGGAGACCGGCTGTGCCGATGCCGCCGCCCTGGCCAGGGACCTTGCGCCTGCCGTCTCCCTATTTGAGGCAAAACGCCTGATGGACGAAACCGATGCCGCCTATCAGCTCATGGCGCGCTTCGGCGCCCCGTCCTTCGGCCAGATGAAAAACGTCGACAACTCCCTGCGGCGGGCGGAGGCCGGCGCCTCCCTCTCGCTGCGGGAACTGCTGGATATCGCGGAAACCCTTCGGGTCATCCGCTCGGTTTCGGACTGGCGCCGCCACTGCGAGGGGATAGAGACGAGCCTGGACGACCGGTTTTCCGTCCTGGTGCCGAACAAATACCTCGAGGAAAAGATCGGGTCCGTGGTGGTATCGGAGGAGGAGGTATCGGACAGCGCCTCCCCTGCCCTTGCCGATATCCGCCGCAAAATGCGGGCCGCGGCCCTGCGCATCCGGGAACAGCTCGACCGCATGGTCCGTTCCCCCGCCTATCAGAAGCTGCTGCAGGATCCCATCGTGACCATCCGGGACGGCCGGTTCGTCGTCCCGGTCAAGGCGGAGCACCGCGCGGAAGTGCCCGGCCTGGTCCACGACACCTCCGCCTCCGGGGCCACGGTGTTCGTCGAACCGATGGGATCGGTGGAAGCGAACAATGAACTCAAGGTCCTCGAAAGCCGCGAAAAAGCCGAAATCGAGCGGATCATCGCGGAACTGTCCGCCGAGGTAGGCGGCTTCGCCGACGCGATTTCCGCGGACTACGGCGTCCTCGTCGAGCTCAATCTGATTTTCGCCAAGGCCCGCCTGGCCTATAAAATGAAGGCAGTCTGTCCCCGCCTGACCGACGACGGGCGGATCCGGCTCCGCCACGCCCGCCATCCGCTGATCGATCCGCAGAAGGTGGTCCCCATCGACGTGGAGCTCGGCGCCGCCTTCGACACCCTGGTCATCACCGGGCCCAACACTGGCGGCAAAACCGTCACCCTGAAAACCATCGGCTTGCTCACTCTGATGGCGATGTGCGGGCTGATGCCGCCGGCGGACGACGGCAGCTCCCTGTCGGTGTTTTCGGCGGTATTGGCGGATATCGGGGACGAACAGTCCATTGAACAGTCCCTCTCCACCTTTTCCGCCCACATGACCAACATCATCCGGATCCTGGACGACGCGGACGGGGGCAGCCTCGTCCTGCTCGACGAGCTGGGCGCGGGCACCGACCCGGTAGAGGGGGCGGCCCTGGCCATCGCTATTCTCGAACGGCTGCGGGAAAAGGGCGCGCGGATTGCCGCGACCACCCATTACGCGGAGCTGAAGGCCTACGCCATCCAGTCCGAGGGGGTGGAAAACGGGAGCTGTGAGTTCGACGTGGCGACCCTGCGCCCCACCTACCGCCTGCTCGTGGGCGTTCCGGGGCGCTCGAACGCCTTTGCCATATCGGAACGGCTGGGGATGGACCCGTCGGTGGTGCAAAACGCCCGGGACCGCCTGTCGGGAGACGATCGCCGTCTGGAGGACGTCGTTACCGAGCTGGAAGACCGCCGCCGGGCGTTGGAGGACGAGCTGAAAACCGCCAGAGAAGCGACCAGGGCCGCCGAGCAGGCGAAAATCCGGGTCGAATCGGATCTGGACGAGCTCGACCGGCTGCGGGAAAAGGAACTGCAACAGGCCAGGGAGGAAGCCAGACGCCTGCTCGAAAGGGCCAGAAACGAGGCGGAAGCCCTCATCCGGGAGCTGGACGACCTGCGCCGGCAAAAGAACGCCGCCGACTTCACCGCCCGTGCCCAGGAAGCTAAAAGCCGCCTGCGTTCCCGCCTGAACGCTGCGGAAAACGCGGTGGATCCGGTGAGCAACCGCCGCCGGGAGGAGCCGTACGCCCCGCCTCGCCCGCTGCGGCAGGGGGATACCGTCCTCCTGACCGATCTCGATAAGGAAGCCACGGTTCTCGCCCCGCCCGATTCCTCCGGCAACGTCGAGGTGCAGGCCGGAATCATCCGCACCCGCGTGCCGCTGGCCGCCCTGCGGCTGATCGAGGGCCGCAAGGTAAGCGGCCCTACGCCGCCAAAAGGGCGGGCGGCCACCTCCTCGGGCAGCGGCCGTGCCACCCGCTCAGTGCAAACTGAGCTCGATCTGCGTGGCCAGACCGCCGATGAGGCGCTGCTCGAGGTGGACCGTTTCATCGACGGCGCGGTCATGGCGGGGCTCGGCCAGATCACCATCATCCACGGTAAGGGCACGGGTGCGCTGCGGGCCGCCGTCCACGCTCATCTGCGCACCCATCCGTCGGTAAAATCCTATCGCCTCGGCACCTTCGGCGAAGGAGAAACCGGCGTCACCATTGTGGAGATATAAACCAAGCGGGAGGGCTCGTTCCTCCCGCTTTTTATACCGTCGTGCGTTTGTGCAGCCGGATACCCTTCTCCTTTCCCTATGGCGTTGACCGCTCCTGCTCCCTGGGGCGGCAGCTTCCGGCGGCTTTGCGTTGTCTGGCACTTCCATGAAAACGATATTGGCCATCGGGCAGGTATATCACAGGTACATATTCAAAGGAGAGGGACAGCATATGCCGATAAAGCGTCTTTATTCCGCCTGCATCCTTTGTATTTCGGAAGAAATCTCGTCCGCGTACCGGACAAGATAGATTCGTCCATCCTCTCTTGCTCGTTTTAGATATTCCCCAAGAAGCGGGGATCGGATTTCCTTCAGCGCCGTAAGCACGGCCATCCGTTGGTATTCCTGCCAGTCCCCATAGACATCCCGGGGCCAAAACCATGTGGAGTAAGCCTCCACTTTATCAGGCAGTAAAGCGGGCAATTCCATAAGCGCCCTTCTGCTAACATACTCGTTGTCGTCGTTGACGAATTTCTCCAGTAAAACTCCCGCCCGCTTTTTGTCTGTCATTTCCTTTAATCGGATTGCGAATTGCCATCTGGCTTCCGGCTCATTGAGTAGCAGCGATAGTTCACCGAGCTTCATAAACCATTCCGTATAGCGGGACAGATATTCCGCCAAAGCCTCATCCTCATTATTACGCGCGATGATATACACCAATTCGGACAGCTCGGCATCAGCAAAGTCGCCTGGACGGCTATTCTTTATCGTTTTCTCGAACAGGGCTTTTATCGTGTCCCAACCCTCATACGCCGTCTCCCATTCCCCACCGGACGCATTCAGCGGCAAACCGGGATATTTCCGCTTTGCCCATGTTTTAAATTTCTGTATTTCCAGCCATAATTCTCTCATCGCGTTCTCCTTGACGAACAGGATCCGCCTCCGCACGAGGCGCGGATCCCCATTAAGAAGATAACGAGTCTCTCACGACAGGAGCTTCCACCTGCAAAAAGCCGCCCAGCCCCGCGAACAGGTCGTTTTTTACAAGACAATAAAAAAGCCGGCCGGGACAGAAACGCGTGTCCGCAATCACGCATTTCATCCGGCCGGCCGATCGGAAGCGGGGTCAAGGGCAGGTCTTATCCCCTCTAACTTCAGACGCGCGGCTCTGACAGATCGTCAACGCCACCACACGAAACAGGCCGCAGCTTCGGCGCATTTCGACGGTTTCTGCCCCGTTTCCCCTTATTTCCTTGGGCATATTATACACGATACCCCCTCATTTCGCAATGCAATATGTATATCTAAATCGCAATTTCCTTTGTCGATTTTACAATATTAGTATCCGAGTACCAAATAACGGCAGACCCCCGCAAAATCCCGGATCCAATATCCGCCGAACAGATACCAAGGCGTCCGTGCCGCCAACGCCCCGATTTCCTCGAAACCCGCTTCTTCCGCGTGGATCCTGGCCCGTAGCTGATGGAATTCCTGCGTCGCCACGACCACCGCGTCCGGAAGCCCCTCCCGCTCGACGACGTCGCGGCTCATCCGCAGGTTTTCCTCCGTATTTGTGGAACGGTCCTCCAAATAGATACGCGACTCCTCGATACCGAGCCCGACGAGATAGCGTTTCATCGCCTCGGCCTCCGAGATGATTTCATCGTCGTTCTGCCCGCCCGATACCACACAGGACGATTCCGGATGGTCCCTGAGGTAGGTGGCCGCGGTTTTCAGCCGTTCCGCCAGCATCCGGCTGGGCTGCTCCCCCCGCAGGGCAGCACCCAGCACCACCACCGTCGCCCCTTCGGGAGGCGGGGCGCACGCCGCCGCCGTCATGACCCCCGACACCGTCAGGAACAGCAGCGTCAGCAGGCAGGCGGCCGCGCCTATACCGCTAAGCGTGATGCGGCCGGCCCGCCGTTTCCACAAACGGCGGATTCCCCGGGCCAGGGCCGGATACAGAAGGGCCGCCCCCAAAAGCAGCAGCCCCGCCAGCATCAGCACCAGACAGCCGATATGGAACCGGCTGGTATAGAGCGGGATCACCCCCCAGGCGAGCAGAAAGAGCCCCGCCGCACCGGCAACCATCCGCAACAGGACCTGGCGCCGGTATTGATCCAAAGTTCTATGCATACGGATTCCTCCTGTATTTTCTCCATTGGATGTCCATCCCATTTGATATTGTATCGGATTTTGCCGCCAGAGGCTATACGTCTCTCAAAATCTCAAGGTTTTCTTAAGGAAAAAACAGCCCCGCTGCGGGAGATTTGACTTTTCATATATTCAGCGTCCATTTATCCCCGATCCGACCGGATTTCCCCAAACCCTGTCATGCCATTCAGGACAAAAAGACACGACAGCTTCCTTTCGGAAATTGCCGTGTCCTTTGATAGTCAGCCTGCCCCGGCTTCAGAACCGGAAATAAATAAACGGGTTGTAAGCGCCGATTTCGATCAGAATGATGCACAGAACCAGAAGCCCCGCTGAACAGGCGCTTCTCACAACAGTCGGCAGGCGGCGGTTGTCCCGTTCGAACTTTTTGAACCATGGGAAAGCGAGCGTAACTCCGGCGACAAAAGCCAGAACGAAGAGCATATCCAGCCCGCTTCTTCCCAGAATATTCATCGCGTTTCCTTCCAGCCCGAAAAAACCGTAACCGCCGACAAGGGCCTTGAACATCTGCCCGATCCCGGCGAGGCTATCGAAGCGGAAAAACACCCAGCCGCATACCACTGCCAGCAGGGTATACGCATGGTTGAGCACCGGGATTTTTTCGAGATATTTGCCGTACAGGGTCTTTTCCAGCAGCAGCAGCACACCGTAATACAGCCCCCACAGCACAAAATTCCAGCTGGCGCCGTGCCACAGGCCGGTCAGCATCCAGACGGTCAGGATGTTAAACATCCATCTGCCCCGGCAAACACGGTTTCCGCCCATGGGAATGTACACATATTCCCGGAAGAAAGAGGACAGAGAGATATGCCACCGGCGCCAGAAGTCGGTCACCGATATCGCGGCATAGGGGTGATCGAAATTCTCCTTGTATTCAAACCCCATCATGAGTCCCATGCCGATGGCCATGTCCGAATAGCCGGAGAAGTCAAAATAAATCTGCAGCGTATACGCCAACATTCCGATCCACGCGCCGGCGGCACCGAACATGGAAATCTCCGTGGCAAACAGGCTGTCGCACAGGGCCGCGCAGGTGTTCGCAATGATGACCTTTTTAGACAGCCCCACAATAAATCGATTCAGCCCGCGATAAACGCCGTCCGTCGTTTCCATCCGGTTCGCCAATTGCTCTTCAATGTCCGAATAGCGGACGATAGGGCCGGCGATGAGCTGCGGAAACGCGCACAGATAAACCGCCACGATAAAAATGTTCTTTTGCGGCGCCACCTTGTCCCGGTAGACATCGATAACGTAGCTCATGATTTGGAAGGTAAAAAAGCTGATACCAATGGGAAGCGCGATTTCCGGCACGGTGAATGCCGTGCCGCATATGGTATTTAGCGTCGTGACGGCCAAACCGGCGTATTTGAACACGCCGAGCAGCGCCAGATTGACCGCCACATCGCCGGCAAGCAGCGCCTTGGCGCCGGCCCGGCTGCCCTTGGTATTGGGGCCGGGCTTACACCTGCCGATGAGCAGGGCAAAGACATAGTTGATACCGATGGACAGCATCAATAGCCAAAAATAGGACAATTCTCCCCACGCGTAAAACACCAGTGAAAATACCAGCAGCACCGCGTTCCGGGGCCAAACCGCCTTTTTGCACAGACGGCTTACCAGAAAATAGACCAGAAAAAACACGGGAAAGAAAAAACAGAGAAACTCCAATGACGAGAACAGCATGCCGACCCCTCACCCTTTTACCTGAAATAAAACGTGCAGATTATCGTTAACCGTCCGTCCTGATCGTATTGAACCGGTTATCGCCGAGGGCATCAAAAACGATCCGCTCGGAGAATTGCAGGAAGAGCACGTCCGTGATTTGATTGTCCCGGATCACCTTGTTGTAATTCAGCCCCGAATAGGAATTGAAATAATACAGATAGGTGTTGTCGAAACTGGAACCCAGCGCCTCCGCGATTCCCTTCGCATAGCTGTCGCCGATCACCAGCAGATTGCGCCCTGTGTGATTTTCCGGGAAGGAGAGGCGGGAGATATAGGGATAACAGAGGGCATACATGTTCTGATTGATTCTCGTCGGCGGATTTTTCCGCAGGTTCTGCATGGTCTGTAAGAAATCGTATGTCGGTGCAATCGTATGGGCAGGTAGGCCGTAGTTAACGGCTCCGAAATCGTCCCACATGGTTGCATAGGCACAGGAGCGCGCAAAGCTGCCGTAAAAACGGCTGCCCTCGACCATCTCCTTGGACACCGGCTCCCGCGGCGGCAGGATGGACGGCGTATCCCGGCGCATCATCTCGACGATCTGCCGGTAGCCCACATAGGAACCCTCGGCATTCCAGTGATGATCGGTTTTCCACACATACTCGTGGCGGTAAAAGACATCCGGAAGTTCAAAGGCTTCATAGGTGATACCCGGGTCAAGCAGGGAGACAAAGGTATCGTAATACGGCTTTGTGGATGCCTCGTCCGGAATGATGCTTTCATAGAAATCCGTGTCTTGCATGCGCTTGGCCACATACAGATAGAAATTCACGTTTTTGACGCTGTTGTAAAAGCGGTTGATATGTTCCGCCTGTTTCCGCACGACCTCGCCTTTCCGGACATCCGGAAGCGTCAGCGCCGTGTCGATAAAGGAATAGGAGTTCCCCAGCGTATCCTTGACATTCACCAGATAATGCCGATGGACAGAATCCGCCTTCAAAAACCGGGATTTCACGCTGGCTACGGCCTTGACAGGAGGCTGCGGCGGCTCAGCGGGCGCCGTGCTGCTCTCGCCCGGCGTATCCGGGCCGCTTGATTCCGGCGGGCGGCTGGATGTGCTGCTGTCGCCCGGCGTGCCCGGATCGCTTGATTCCGGCGGATGGACGGATGCACTGCTGTCGCCCGGCGTACCCGGACTGCTGGCTTCCGGAGGACGGCCCATCGTGCTGCTGCCAGGCGGGGTCATGGGATCCTCTTCCTCCGGCGGCATGTCTAGCGGATAATCGACCTCGGAGGTCTTGAGAAACTCCAACGGCTTATTGAGCTTTTGCAGGAACTCGTTACAGGTGACCACCATCTGCGAATAGCCCGGCATATAATTCGTGTAGGCGTTCTTCACGCCCCATTTGAACCGCTCGATGCTGTTGAGTACCCCGGAAAGAAAGCCGGTGTGAAACGGCGGCTCCCCCAAGTCCATTCCCGCCGCGGCCGACTCAATAACGCCCTTTTCCTCCAGCTTCATGGTCAGGGGCGCCGCGATCGCCAACGCCGACAACACGGCAAAAATCAGCACAATGAAGCCCTTTTTTTCCGCGTTCTTCTCCTGGTCCTGCCTGGTATGCATGCAAAAATCACTCTCCCAGAAATGCCTTTTGATCATCCCGATGATATTCTTCCGGTTTTTCCGTCTGTTTTTGGACAGTATAGCATAGCCTGTGCAAAAAGCAAAGGAATTTGTAATTTTTTGATTAATTTTGCCGCGATTGACCGGTAACGGTTTCCATCAACCGCTGGTGAATAGAAAGCCGGACCGCAGCAGTGCCGCAGGAATCGCCGAATAAAAAAACGGCCCTCCGTACGGAGGGCCGTCCTGAAGTAAGCGCGGTTTTAAAGCTCTGGCCGTCCGGGGTTTAGCCCAGCTCGGCGAAATACTTGATGGTACGGACCATCTGGCTGGTGTAGGAGTTCTCATTGTCATACCAGGAGACCACCTTGACCAGCGTCTGGCCGTTCGGCATATCCATAACCTTGGTCTGGGTGGAGTCGAACAGGGAACCGTAGGTGATGCCGATGACGTCGGAGGAGACGATCTCATCCTCGTTGTAACCGAAGGAGGCGGAGGCCGCAGCCTTCATAGCAGCGTTGACATCGTCGGCCGTGACCTTGCCCTCGACAATGGCGATCAGCTCGGTGGTGGAACCGGTGCAGACCGGCACCCGCTGCGCGGCGCCGTCCAGCTTGCCGGCGAGTTCCGGAATGACCAGGCCGATGGCTTTCGCGGCGCCGGTGGAATTCGGGACGATGTTGACGGCGGCGGCACGGGCGCGGCGCAGGTCACCCTTGCGGTGCGGGCCGTCCAGAACCATCTGATCGCCGGTGTAGGCATGGATGGTGGTCATATAGCCCTTGACGATGGGGGCCAGCTTGTTAAGGGTATCCGCCATGGGGGCGAGGCAGTTGGTAGTGCAGGAGGCGGCGGAGATGATGGTATCCTCCTTCTTCAGGGTCTTTTCATTGACGCTGAAGACGACGGTGGGCAGATCGTTGCCGGCCGGGGCGGAAATGACGACCTTCTTGGCGCCCGCATTGATGTGGGCCTGGGCCTTGTCCTTGGAGCAGTAGAAGCCGGTGCATTCGAGCACCACGTCCACGCCGATTTCACCCCAGGGCAGATCGGCCGCGTTTTTCTCGGAATAGATTTTGATCTCCTTGCCGTCCACGACGATGGACGATTCCTTGGCCTGCACGGTGTCGGCCTTCTCATAGCGGCCCTGGGCGGAATCGTACTTGAGCAGATGCGCCAGCATCTTGGGGTCGGTCAGGTCGTTGATCGCGACGATTTCATAGCCGGGAGCCCCGAACATCTGCCGGAAAGCCAGACGGCCGATGCGGCCGAAGCCGTTGATTGCTACTTTCACTGCCATAATTCTATTACCTCCATCAGTTTAATCTTGTATCATTTTACCCGTTTCTTTCCTTTTTTTCAAGAAGTTCGTCAATAAATTAACTGCCAGTTCATACTTTTGTGAGGTTCCACAAATCCGCCGATTAATCCGCGAAAAAGGGGTATAATAACGCCAAAGTATTTTATAGGACAACGGTGAATTCGCATGATAACCGCAACCGATGCGTTTGATATAGAAGAACCCGCCGCTCTCCTCCGGCGGGAGGGAGAACTGCGTGAACGTCTGGCCGCCTACTTTCTGAGCATGCCGCCGCTGGAGCAGCAGAACGCAGCCCAGCGCCTTCGGACCCGGCGGGCCCTGTCCGCCTGCTGGGATTTGGACATCGCGGCCCTGCTCGTCTACCGCGCGGCCGGCCGTCCATTGCTCGCGGGCGACCTGAACCGCTTTTTGTCGGCGACTCTCCGCGGCGCCAAAACCATGCTGCGCGGCGCCTTGCCCGTGAGGCTTTCCCTCTCCACCCGTCCCTTTCGCAGCGTGTTTCAGCCCCGAATGGCGCAGCTGACCCTCCTCGCGCTGCTGCGGGACGCCTGCCTGGCCGGCGCGCAGGCCGTCCACGTGTCGGTCGAGGTCTCGCCGCGCACGCTCCACCTGCTCTGTGCCTCCGACCGGGCCGGCGGGTATCCGGCCGCTGCCGCACTGGCAAAAGAAACCGCCGCGCGGCACGGCGGCGCTTTTCTGCGCCCGTGCGGCTCGGCGGACTCCCTTCATCCATTTCCGGTCATGGTATCGGCACTGGGCTTCTCCGCCCGTCCGGCGGCAGGAACCGCGGGTTTCTCCTGCCCCTCGGCGGAGGAACTGCTGGCCAATCCCCTGTCCCCTCTGTATACCGGGCTCTATTCCGTTTTGGAGGAATAGTCCTTGAGGATCGCCTCCACATCCGGCTGCTTCTCCGGTTGGGGATCCACGGGGATCTCGGTGCGGGTCCATTGGGACTCCGGAACCGGCGGAATTTCAGGCGCGGACACGGCCTCCTCAGCCCTTTCCGGTTCGGCCGGCGGGTCGGGCTCGGGCTCCGCCGGCTGCGGGGCATAGGGCCGGCCATAAGCCTGGGCATAGGCGAAGGCGAGCGCGAACAGCCCGATGCAGAAATCCACCGGCGTCGCGAGGGCGCATGCCTCGGCGGCGTCCGGATTCCCCATGGCGAACATAATGAAATGGGTTGCCGGGCCGGTCAACGCACACAGCGCGGCAGACAGGGAAACCCCCACGAGAAGCCGCGGCCTCGGATTTCCGACTCCCGCGGCAAAGCGGGCGAAAAAGAGGAAAAACAGCATGATGAAGATCAGCATGACGAAATCGTAAAAGCTGCGGTAGACATCGATGGCGCTGACGTAAGACATCTCATACCGGGCCAGCCGCATCCAGATCCAGAGGACCGGGCAGAGCGCCCACAGGCGGTACACGCCCGGGCGGCTGCCATCCTCCTCCAGCCAGAGCAGCCCGATCCGGAACAGGAAGGCGCCTCCCGCCAATCCGAAGAGGAGCGAAAGCCCCAGCACCACCCCTCCGGCGACACCCACGGTTTCCACCGCCGGGGCGGGAGGCGTATGGCCCAGCAGCCAGTTCCATGCGTCAAACAGGCAGGTGAGCACCAGCGCCGCGCCCGCCAGCATGCCAAGGACGGCCGCCGGCTTCAGCCACAGGCCGGATACCTGCAGCGGCTCCTGACGGCGAAGGCCTGTCCAGATCAGGACTCCCAGTATGGTCAGCGCCATGACGGCGATGACGACGTAGCTCAAACGGTAGAGGTCATCCTGCCGGTCCAGCATGTGGGGCGTGATCCAGGCGCGCAGCGCCAGGACGACGGCCACCATCGCGGTGGTGAGGAAGGCCGCGTTTTTATAATGTCTCTGCATGAGTACACCCGATTTCCCGTCATTTTCCGTATACAATACATCCGGAGGCAAAGCGGGGCTTTGCCTCCGGATTATCATATCATACTTTGCGCCGGATGAAAAGGGGTCTTTCCTATCCGTTTTTTCTCTGATCCAGCGGGATATAGGGCTGCCGGACGGACAGCGATTTATACGCCGGCCGGATGATCCGGCCGCCCGTGAGGAGCTCTTCGATCCGGTGAGCGCACCAGCCGGGCATACGGGCCACGGCAAACAACGGCGTAAACAGGTCGGGATTGATGCCGAGAGACCGGTAAACCAGGCCGGAATACATATCCACATTGGCACACAGCGCTTTATCGTTGCCCTTCAGGCGGGCGAATACCCCGGGGGTGAGCCGCTCAACCGACTCCAAAAGCCGGAACTCGGCGCCATACCCCTTTTTCTCGGCGAGATCCCGGGCGTGCCGCTTGAGTATGACCGCCCGGGGATCGGATAGGGTGTAGACTGCGTGGCCCATCCCATAGATTTTGCCGGACCGGTCGCCCGCCTCCCTGCGGATGAGCTTTTCGAGGAACGCCGTGACCTCATCGTCGTCGTCCCAATCCCCCACCCCGGCCTTGATCGCCTCCAGCATCTCCATGACCTTGATGTTCGCCCCGCCGTGCAGAGGGCCCTTGAGGGCTCCGATAGCCGCCGCGATGGCCGAATAGGTGTCGGTCCCCGAAGAGGACAGCACACGGGCGGCGAAGGTGGAATTGTTCCCGCCGCCGTGCTCGGCGTGGAGCATCAGACACAGGTCGAGCAGCTTGGCTTCTTCATCGGTATACGAGGCGTCGGCACGGATGGTGCGCAGGATGGTTTCGGAGGTGGAAAGCCCGGGCTCGAGCGGATGGACATACATGCTTTCCCGGTCATAGTGCCGGCGCTTGACCTGATAGGCATAGCCCATGATGGTCGGAAGCATGGCAATAAGCTCAATGGATTGGCGCAGCACGTTTTTGGTGGAGAGATCGTCGGGATTGTCGTCGTACGAATACAGGGCGAGGACAGACCGGGCCAGCTTGTTCATGATATTGGGAGAAGGGGCCTTGATGATCATATCCTCGGCAAAATAGTCCGGAAGCTCCCGGCATTCGGACAGAAGCGAGGCAAACGATTCCAGCTGTTCCCGGGTGGGCAGCCGGCCGAACAGCAGCAGCCATGCCGTCTCCTCGAACCCGAAGCGGTTGTCCTCCACGCTTCCCCGGACCAGGTCCTCCACATCCACGCCCCGGTAATTCAGGTGCCCTTCCACGGGGGATTTTTCCCCTTCGCTGAGGACATAGCCGTGCACGTTGCAAATCAAGGTCAGCCCCGCCATGACGCCGCTGCCGTCCGCGTTGCGCAGCCCTCTTTTGACATCGTACTGCTCGAATTTGGCCGGATCGATCCGGTTATTTTTCTGAAATTCCTCGCATAAGGATGTAAAGGTGGCATTGGACAACCTGCCGTCCGTATGCATGTCGGTCGCTCCCTTCCTCAGACTGTGTGGGCCGTAAACGTCATTATAGCCAATTCCAACGGCGAAGTCAAGTGAAACGCCAATAAATTGCAATTATTCTGTTTATATCATTCATTTTTAAAGCGTTTTCACCGAATTTAAGGGGTCTAAATCGCATCTTTTTGAATCGAACCCGTGTTCATCCATCAATTCGTGTCCCTTTTATCCATCTGGAAAGGATGAGAAACCATGAAACGGTACGCCCTTTTGATCCTGTGCTGCTATGCCCTGCTCCTCCTCCTTCCCTTGCCGGCGCTGGGAATTCTCGGCGGCGATCCCCTACCCGCTCCGCCGGATTCCTCATCCGCACCTCCCCTTCCGGAATCCTCCGGCGTGGAGACGGAGCAGGCGGTCTTCAAAGTCCTCGACGAGGCGAGCGGCACGGTGTACACCTATTCCGAACGGGATTTCGTCCTGTATACCGTCGCGGGGGAAATGCCGGCCACCTACCATCCCGAGGCCCTCAAGGCCCAGGCCGTGGCGGCATATACCTATTACAGCTACCGGCGGGAGCAGAATGCGTCCAAACCGGATCCGGCCCTGCAGGGGGCTGATTTTTCCGGCAACCTGCCGCAGACCTTTCCCGCCATCTACTCCCCCGACGGGCTCAAAGAGCGATGGGGGAACAAATACGACGCCTACTACGAAAAAATGTCCGCCGCGGTGGACGAGGTGATGGGGAAACGACTGCTCTATGAAGACAAGCTGATTTTTGCCGCCTATCACGCGATCAATTCCGGGACCACCGAAACCGCCGGAACCGTTTGGGGCCGGGATTACCCGTATCTGCAGTCGGTCCCCAGCCCGGGTGACAAGCTGTCCCCCGATTATCAGTCGGATGTTACCGTTCCCGCCGAGGAATTCTCCGCCAAGCTGACCGCCGCCGTCTCCGGCCTGAAACTGGAAGGGGACGCAGCGGGGTGGATCACCGGGGAACCGGCCTGCTCCCCTGCCGGAACCGTCACGGCTTTGACCGTCGGCGGGCAGGCCCTGACCGGGCGGCAGATTCGGGAAGCCCTCGGCCTGCGTTCCGCCTGCTTCACCGTCGCCTACGGGGAAGACGGCTTTGCCTTTTCAGTCCAGGGCTACGGGCATGGGGCCGGGATGAGCCAGTACGGCGCCGATTATATGGCCCGGCAGGGCTTCACCTGGGATGACATCCTCCGGCATTACTATACCGGTGTGACCATCGCCTGACATCCGGAAAGGCCGGGGAAAATATCCCCGGCCTTTCCGGAGCGTGTCGCTAAAATCGACACGCGGCCGGACGAGGGGGGTTGAATCCCTTCGTCTCCAAGCTCGGCCTGCTCTCTTTGTCCCCCGCCAGAACCATACATCCGAGGCACAGGTCCTCGGATGTATGGTTCTGGAATATCGCATCGCTTCCCCATTTGTCTATACATTCTCCATTTTTTACAGACTGAGGAAAGCCGCCCACTACGGCCGTCTTTTGGCCGGGGCACAGCCCTTCCTGTCCCCCATGTCGAACCGCTTTTTCAGTTTTTCCAACGCCTTCTTTTCGATGCGGGAAACATAGGAGCGGGAAATATTGAGCTTTTTGGCCACCTCCCGCTGGGTCAGGCCGTCCCCGATAAGGCCGTATCTCCAGCGGATGATCTCCTTCTCCCGGTCGTCGAGCATCTCCTCCATATAGCGGTACAGCTTCTCGGCATTGATTTTCAAGTCCAGATCCTCGATGATGGTATCATCCTGGGCGATGACATCCATCAAGGTCAGGGGATGGCCGTCCTTGTCCGTGTCGATGGGTTCCATGATGGAGACATCCTGAGCCGTTTTCTTGTTGGCGCGGAACTGCATCAGGATTTCGTTTTCAATGCAGCGGGAGGCATAGGTGGCGAGCCGGATCCCTTTGGAATAGTCGAAGGTGCTCACCGCTTTCATCAGCCCAATAGTCCCGATCGAGATCAAGTCATCCTGATCCCGGACCGAACTGTAGTATTTCTTGATGATGTGGGCGACCAGCCGCAGATTGTGCTCGACCAGGCGGTTGCGGGCCGTGATGTCGCCCCGTTCCCGGAAGGCCTCCAGGCATTCCCGTTCCTCTTCCGCACTCAGCGGTTTGGGGAAGGAGCCCGAATTGACCACATGCAGCGCCATATAGAAAATGTTGGACAGGGAATGGAACAGTTCCAGCAGCATAGCCTCTCCTCCGTTTCATGACTCTTATATATATGTCGGAAAGAGAGGATTTGTGCCTGTCTGACCCTGATAAATGTGCTGCGCGCATAGCCGGAGGCCCGGCATGGAAGGAAAAAGCGGGGGACGCGCTGCGTCCCCCGCTTTTTCCTTCCATAGAGCCGTCCGTGTGAAGGACGGTCAGTCCTCCGTATGCCCTCCGTCGTCCCCCGGTGAGGGCGGCGTGCTTTCCCCCCAATTCGCCTCCACAAACTGGTCGACCGGCCTGACAAGCACAATCCGGCGCCCGCCCAGATGGATCCACATCAGCGCGCACATCACCGCCGTCCCAAGCAGGCAGATCATCATATCCTCCATCGTATCCGCCACACCGTTAAAGCCGGCGTAAGGGGCAACGGCATACTGCGAGTCGTTCCCGAAGAACAGATAGATCACATACTCCACGATCTCCCACAGCCCCGCGGCGGTCATCGAAAACAGGAATGAAAAGGAAACGGCCAGCAGGCGGTCCTTTTTCATCGGCGCCCGCTTATCCTCCCGCAGAAGATAAAATCCGCACAGGCCCACCGCGGCAAATACGCACCCGCTCACGCCGTGCGCGACCAGATCATAATACGCAAACCGGCTGTACCAGCTCAGCGCCACCCCCAGCTCGAACGCCGCGAAAATAAAGGCGAGCAGGCAGGTGTCGGCCAGATAGGCGGGCTTCAGCCGGAAAACAAACCGGATCAGCCAGGGAAGCGGCAAAAACAACAGCCCCACAAATCCCATAAACGGCCGCTCCTTTGTCACGAAAGCGGTGAATAACCCGATAGCGAGCCCGCCGGCCGCATAGACAAGCAGCGCCGCGTAATAGAGTCTTTTCCACAGGACTGCCTTTTTCATTCCATATCACCCCGTCGATTTCGTCTGACTCTTTATACTATGCATCGGCAGGCGGGCCTACGTCAAGTCTTTTTCCGCGAGCGACCTATTTTTTGCTGGAAAATCCGGAACCGGAAAAATGGCAAAACGGGGCAAAGAATTTGAAAAACCGCTGTTTTCACACAGTTTGCAGTTGAAAATCGTCAGGAGTTCCTATATAATAGAAAACTGACCATTTGAAACCAAATAATAGAGGAGAGTCTGCGTTGGAGTTTTTAGAGCATTTCCGCTTCCTGTATGACGGGGTCCTGTATTTTTTCTCGTCCCATGAGGAAATCATCAACGAAAAGTTGGTAATGGTTCCGGGCTGGAAGCATTTTGTCATGATCCTGATCGGCGGCCTGCTGATCTATCTGGCCCTGGCCAAGGATTTCGAGCCGGCCCTGCTCATGCCCATGGGGATCGGCGCCATCCTGGTCAACCTGCCCTTATCCGGCGCTATCAATCAAATGAACGCGGCTTTGGAGGAAGAGGTCCCCGGCATCATCGACTGGCTGTTCCAGGTGGGTATCGAAGCCTCGGAGGCCTTGCCGCTGCTGCTCTTTATCGGCATCGGCGCCATGATCGATTTCGGGCCATTGCTCTCGAACCCCAAAATGTTCCTGTTCGGCGCGGCGGCCCAGTTCGGTATCTTCCTGACAGTGCTGGTTGCTTCCTTCATGTTCCCGGATTTCAAAGACGCCGCCTCCATCGGGATTATCGGCGCCGCCGACGGTCCCACCGCCATCTTGGTTTCCCAAGTGTTCAAATCCAATTATATGGGCGCGATCGCGGTGGCCGCCTATTCGTATATGGCGCTGGTCCCCATTATTCAGCCGGTCGCCATCAAGGCCGTAACCACCAAAAAAGAGCGTCAGATCCGGATGCCCTACAATCCGCAGTCGGTCTCCCGCCGGACCCGCATCCTGTTCCCGATCATCGTGATCGTCATTGCCGGTTTGGTGGCACCTGCCTCGGTTTCCCTGGTGGGCATGCTGATGTTCGGTAACCTGCTGCGGGAATGCCTGAAGCTGGACAGTCTCTCCCAGACCGCCCAGACCACCCTGGCCAACCTTATCACCATTGTGCTGGGCCTGACCATCGCCGCCAGTATGAAGGCCGGCGCCTTCTTGACGGTAGGTACCGTGGTCATCATGGGCCTGGGCCTGGTGGCCTTCGTGTTCGACACCATCGGCGGCGTGATGTTTGCCAAGCTGATGAACCTGTTCCTGCCCAAAGACAAGAAAATCAATCCGATGGTGGGCGGCGCCGGCATCTCGGCATTCCCGATGTCCGCCCGGGTCATCCAGAAAATGGCCCTCAAAGAAGATAACCAGAACCACCTGCTGATGCACGCCGTGGGTGCCAATGTGGCCGGACAGATCGGCTCCGTGGTGGCCGGTGGCATCATCCTGACAGTGGTTCCCCGCCTGATCGGCGGCTGACCGGATAAGGAGGATCATTCATGGATATCGTATTTCAAACCAACAACCTGCTCAGCTCCCTGCTGCTGATGCTGCTCGGCATGGTCGGGATTTTCGTGGTGATGGGCATAATCATGGCAGCCGTTGCCCTGCTCAACAAATTTGCCAAGGATAAACCGGATCAGAACGAGAAGAAATAACGAAAAGAACGAGGGATCTTTGTGGCGGACAACAAAAAAATGGTGGAGGCCATCACGTCGATGGACGTGGACTTCGCCCAGTGGTATACCGATGTCGTCAAAAAAGCGGAGCTGGTGGATTATGCGGGGGTACGGGGCTGCATGATCGTGCGCCCCTACGGCACCGCTTTGTGGGAAAACATCCGCGGCGATCTCGACGCGCGCTTCAAGGCGCTCGGGCACGAAAACGTGATGATGCCCCTCTTCATCCCCGAAAGCCTGCTGCAAAAGGAAAAAGACCATGTCGAGGGGTTTGCGCCCGAGGTCGCCTGGGTGACCCACGGCGGTGAGGAGGAGCTGACCGAACGCCTGTGTGTGCGTCCCACTTCCGAAACCCTGTTCTGCGACCATTACGCCAACATCATCCATTCCTGGCGGGATCTGCCCAAGCTGTATAACCAGTGGTGCTCGGTGGTGCGGTGGGAAAAGACCACCCGTCCCTTCCTGCGCACCATGGAATTTTACTGGCAGGAAGGCCATACCATGCACGAAACGGCTGAAGAGGCCATGGCCGAAACCGAGCGGATGCTCGGCGTGTACGCGGATTTCTGCGAGGAATCCCTCGCCATCCCGGTCATCAAGGGCCGGAAAACCGACAAGGAGAAATTCGCGGGGGCCGAAGCGACCTACACCATCGAGGCGATGATGCACGACGGCAAGGCTCTCCAGAGCGGCACCAGCCACTATTTCGGGGACGGCTTTTCCCGGGCCTTCGGCATCCAGTTCACCGACCGGAACAATACGCTGCAATATCCCCATCAGACCTCCTGGGGCATGTCTACCCGCATCATCGGCGCCATCATCATGGCCCATGGGGATGACAACGGCCTGGTGCTCCCCCCCGCGGTAGCACCGGTGCAGGTGGTCATCCTCCCCATCGCCCAGCACAAGCCGGGTGTCCTGGACAAGGCGGAAGAGCTGCGCGCGCGGCTCTCCAAGACGGTGAGGGTCAAGCTGGACGCCTCCGACAATTCCGCCGGCTGGAAATTTGCCGAATACGAAATGAAGGGCGTCCCCCTGCGCCTCGAAATCGGGCCGAAGGATATCGAAAACAACCAGTGCGTACTCGTGCGCCGGGATAACCGGGAAAAGACGTTTGTCTCTCTCGACGAACTGGAAGCCGCGATCCCCGCGCTGCTCCAATCCGTCCATGACGGGCTGTACCAGAAAGCCCTCGCCCGCCGCGAAAGCATGACCTATACCGCCGCTTCCTTTGAGGAGCTCCAGGACATCGCCCAGAGCCGCCCCGGCCTGATCAAGGCGATGTGGTGCGGCGACGAGGCGTGTGAGCTGAGGCTCAAGGAAGAGGCGGGCGTCACCAGCCGCTGCATGCCCTTCGAACAGGAGTCTCTGGGCGATACCTGCGTCTGCTGCGGCAAGCCCGCCAAACACATGGTGGTGTGGGGCAAAGCATACTAATTTAAGCTAAACTTCGTATAGAAGACGCCCTGTCGGCGCGAAGCGCCATCCTGCCGCCCGGCGGCACCGGTCTTCCTCCGGGTAGTTGCTCGAACCGGAACCAGCCTCCGCGGGCAATCACTCCCAAACGCGCGGCCTGCGCCGGGCGCCGCTTTTCGTTTCCCATTACAGGACCGGATCCTCCATCCGGTCCGCGACAAAGGAGATACGCTATGAATCAGCTCGATCGGCCTCAGAAAGGCGAGCCCGTCGCGGTCATCCATACCAGCATGGGGGATATCTCCATCCGCCTTTTCCCCGGCAAAACCCCCAAAACCTGCGAAAACTTCATGACCCACGCGAAAAATGGGTATTACAACGGCCTGATTTTCCATCGGGTCATTCCGGATTTCATGATCCAGGGCGGCGATCCCACCGGTACCGGCTGCGGCGGGGAAAGTATCTGGGGCGACAGCTTCGAGGATGAGACCGACATCGAACTGCGGAATTACCGCGGCGCCCTCTCGATGGCCAATGCCGGTCCCAACACCAACGGCAGCCAATTTTTCATCGTGCAATGCAGCCGGGTGGATCCCCGCCTGATCGGGCAGATGAAGGGTTTGACCAACCAGGGGTATCCGGAAGAGGTCGTCGCCTCGTATGAACAGGTCGGCGGTACGCCCCACCTCGATTTCCGTCACACGGTTTTCGGCCAGGTTTACGACGGCATGGATGTCGTGGACGCCATCGCGGCCGTGGAAACCGGGCCGCAGGATAAGCCCCGGCAGGATGTCGTCATGGAATCCATCGACATCCGGGAATTCGCGTGAATCCCGCCGTCGCCGGGGCGCGTGCTCTTCTGCGGTCCGTCACCCCGCTTGGATCCGACTGCGGGCGGGTCTGTGGAGGACGGTGCTGCGCTGCGCCGGACGGTGAGGAGCCCTTCGGCATGCGCCTGTTCCCGGGGGAAACGTTAAAAACCGGGGAAGACGGCTTGCCCCGCGGAGGGTTTACCCTCTATCCCGGGGACCTCGCGGTCTGCTCCGGCCGCTGCCGGCGGGATGAGCGTCCCCTCTGCTGCCGGATCTTTCCCCTTTTTCCCTATCTGACGCGGGACGGCCGGATCCGGGCGGTGTATGACCCACGCGCTTACCGGATCTGTCCCCTGGTGCGGCAGGCGGCGCGGGTGCCGCTCCGCCGGGATTTTGTCCGACTCGTCCGGCGGGCGGGCCGGATCCTCGCGGCGGACAGGGCCTGCCGGGCGTTCCTGGACGCCCAGTCGCGTGAGATCGACGAAGTCAACCGCTTTCTCCACCTGGAGTCGGTCCGTCCGCCCATCTGCCGCCGAGCCATTCACCCGGATTCATGATCCGGACGGCTGCCGCGGGCCCCCCTACTGTAAGAAAGGAACGTGTAAGATGATGAGGCATTCCATCCGTGCGGCATCCGCCGTTCTGTCGGCGTTTTTGCTCTTTTCCCTGGCCGGTTGCTCCTCCGGCAGCGAGCCTTCGAACAATATCGGTACGCAATATGCGGATAAAGCCTATGGCTTCCAGCTCGAGGCGCCAGCCGCCGGTGAACAGGTCGCCGTCATGCATACGTCAAAGGGCGACATCACCCTCCGCTTCTTCCCGGAGGCGGCGCCCAAAGCGGTGCAGAATTTTAAGGAACATGCGGAAAAGGGCTATTATGACGGCCTGCTCTTCCACCGCGTGATCCAGGACTTCATGATCCAGGGCGGCGATCCCAAAGGCAACGGGACCGGCGGCGAAAGCATCTTCGGCAGCAAATTCGAGGATGAATTCGACCAGAAGCTGCTCAACCTCACCGGCGCCGTTTCGATGGCGAACTCCGGCCCGAATACCAACGGCAGCCAGTTTTTCATCAACCAGAGCAACGCCGCCGCCTTCGGCACCCGGGACGACTATACCGAAAAGGCCATGCAGCAGCAGTTTAAAGACAGTTACAATCAGCTCGCCGGGATGTACGGCAGCCAGTTCACCAGCCAGTTCAAGGATTGGAAGGCGTTTTACAACAGCCAATACACCGAAACGTATATCTATGACTGGATCCCGTCCGAAGTATGGGACCTGTATGAAAAGCACGGCGGCAACATCAGTCTCGACGGCGCCTGGAGGAAAACCGGCGGGCATACGGTGTTCGCCCAGGTGATCGAGGGCATGGATGTCGTGGAGGCGATCGCCAAGGTATCCACCGACGACAACGACAAGCCCCTCAAGGACGTCACCATCGACAGCATCGAACTCGTCCCGTACGGGGGATAAACGGGAGGCATATCGCGCAGGCGTCCGATTTCCGGGCCCTGCGCGATTTTTCACGCAGCCTTGGGGCTATACTATACGGGAGATGGATGGCCGCCGGTTTCCGCCCGCCTACGCATGGGATGCCCTGCCGCCGCATATATGTGGAAATGGGCGCTCCCCGATTGCGCACCCGCCCAAATTATGGTACAATGGGTTCCGTTCCCGGGTTTGGATCCCGGACAGAGCCCCGCCGGCTCACGGTCCCCCGGCGTGCCTTCGGCTTTTTCGGGGCCGCCTGTCCTTTTATGCCCCCATTTCAAGCGAAAGGAGCCCCGCTATGGACATCGAGGTCGACGGCCTGCATATCCAATATATCGACCAGGGCCCGGCCGATCCGCGCGCGACGGTTCTCCTGCTCCACGGATGGGGCGTGGACGGCAGCCTGTATCATTTGATCACCGACCATCTGTCCGGCCGCTTCCGCGTGGTCATCCCCGACCTCCCCGGATTCGGAGGCTCGCAGGAACCGCCGGTTCCCTGGACACCCGACGGCTACGCCGATTTTGTGGAACACTTCGCTGAAAAGCTGGGCCTGCGGGACGTAGTGGGCATGGCCCACTCGAACGGCGGCCGGATCCTCATCAAGCTGATGGCGAGGTCCGCTTCCCCCCTCGCCGTACAGAAGGCGGTGCTCATCGACTCGGCCGGCATCAAACCCCGGCACGGCCCCCGTTATTACCTCAAGGTGTATACCTACAAGGCGGCGAAAGCCATATTCCGCCTGCCCGGCGTCCGCTCGCTGTTCCCTCACGCCGTCGAAAACGCGCAAAAACGGTTCGGCTCGGCGGACTACGCCAAGGCGAGCCCCCTGATGCGGCAATGCATGGTCCTGGCCCTCGGGGAGGATATGGCGCCCCTGCTGCCCCGCATCGCCGTCCCCACCCTTTTGATATGGGGCAGGGATGACACCGCCACCCCCCTCGCGGACGGCAAACGGATGGAAGCGCTGCTTCCCGACGCCGGCTTGGTCGAGCTGCCTGGCGGCCATTACGCCTTTGCCGAAAGCTTCGGCATCTGCTCCCGGGTACTCGACTCGTTTCTGGGATAAGGCCATCCGTTCCAGCCGAGCGCCCCGAAACCCCATCGGACAGGAGGAACCGCCGTTGGAACTCATTGCTAAAATCGTCATGCTGGCGTCCTGCGCGGTCTGCGTCCTGGTGCAGACGGTGTATTTCACCCACATGATGCAGCTCAACTCCTATCGGAACGAGCGGTACCGCAAATGGTGCAAGGATCACGAGGAGAAGGTGGTCAACCTTCGCCGGCTGCTGCCCGCCCTGCTGCTGCCGATCATGTGGCTGCCCGGCGTCTATTCCTATTACGCCGCCGGGGCTGTGCTGCTTCTGACCGCCGGTCTCAACATACCCAAAAAGGCCAAAAAGCCGCTGGTCTTCACCCACCGCGTCTGGCGCCTGCTCGGCATGCAGGCGCTGCTTTTGCTCCTGGTCCTCACCGGCGCCTTTTTCGTCGACCGGATGCGGAGCATCGGCATGGCGGCGCTCTATTCCCTGGTGGTCTGGGTCTGGACCCTGGTGTCGAATTTCCTGCTCGGTCCTCTGGAAAAGGCCCTCGCGAACCGGTATGTGAAGGACGCCCGGCGGCGGCTCGAGGCCATGCCGGGGCTTCTGACGATCGGTGTCACCGGCAGTTATGGGAAAACCAGCACCAAGAATTTCCTCCATGCGCTGCTTTCGGTCAAATACAATGTCCTGATGACCCCCGAGAGTTACAACACCACCCTGGGAGTGGTGCGCACCATCCGGGAGTCGCTCCGGCCGACCCATCAGGTCCTGATCGCCGAGATGGGCGCTAAAAACCCCGGCGACATCCGGGAAATCTGTGATCTGGTCCATCCCCGGTACGGCGTTCTCACCTCCGTCGGGGAACAGCATCTCGAGACGTTCCGCACGGTGGAAAACATCGTCAAGACCAAATTTGAGCTCATCGACGCCCTGCCCGCGGAGGGCCGTGGCTTTCTCAACACCGACAACGAATACATCCGCCTCCGGCTGGCGGAGGGCGGCTTTTCCGCCCCCCTGACCACCTATGGCCTGGGCCTCAGCGATGTGACCGCCTCCGACATCCAGGTGGACGGGGCCGGCACCTCCTTCCTGATCACGGCCGGGGGGGAATCCCGCCGCTTCACCACCCGCCTGCTCGGCCTGCACAATGTCCAGAACATCACCGGCTGTATCGCCGTCGCACTGGAGCTCGGCATCCCGCTCGAGGATCTCGTCTACCCGGTACGGATGCTCAAGCCCGTCGAACACCGGCTCCAGCTCCTGCCCGGCGGGATCATCGACGACGCCTACAACTCCAACCCCGCCGGCTTCCGCAGCGCCCTGGATGTGCTGGCCGGATTCCAGGCCGAGCGGATCCTGGTCACTCCCGGCATGGTCGAATTGGGGGATAAACAGGAGGAGCTCAACCGCCAGCTCGGGGAATACGCCGCCGCCCGCTGCGATTATGCCGTCCTCGTAGGGGAACGGCAGGCCCCGCCGCTGAAGGAGGGGCTGCTCGCCGGCGGCTTCCCGGAGGAACGGATCTTCGTCGCACCGACCCTGCAGGCAGGGCTCGCCCACCTGCGCGAAAAGCCCGCCCCCGGACTCCGGATCACCCTGCTGGAAAACGATTTGCCGGATAATTTTGAATGATGCCATACTGCCGCGGAGAGGAGTTTTTGGTTATGCAAACGCGCGTCGCCGTCCTGTTTGGGGGACAGAGTGTGGAACACGAGGTTTCGATCATTTCGGGGCTGCAGGCCTTTGCCGCGCTCGACCGTTCCCGGTACGTCCCCATACCCCTGTACATCACCAAGGACAACCGTTTCTACACCGGCCCCCACATGGGGGATGTGGCCTCTTACCGGGATATGTCGGCCTGCCTGGCCACGGCCACCCGGGTGCTGCCCGTTCCCGCCGAAAAGGGGCGGGTGGAGCTTGTCCGCTATCCCTTCAAGAAATTCGGGAACAATGTGGTGGACAGCTTCGACGTGGCCCTGCCGGTGGTCCACGGCACCAATACCGAGGACGGCACCCTCATGGGCTTCCTCGAGATGCTCGGTGTGCCGTACGCTTCCTGCGACGTGACCTCTTCCGCCCTGGGCATGGATAAATATAAAATGAAAGCCGTTTTGCGTCAGGCCGGGCTGCCGGTATTGGACGCCCTGCTTTTCTCCGGACGGGAAGTGGCGGCGGATACCGCCGCCGCTGTCAGCCGGATCGAGTCCGCGTTCCCATATCCGGTCATCGTCAAGCCGGTCAACCTGGGGTCATCGGTCGGCATCTCCAAAGCGGGGGATCGGGACGCTCTCGGCCGGGCGCTGGATCTGGCACTGAGCTTCTCGGCCGAGGTGCTCATCGAGCGGGCCATCGTCCCCCTGCGGGAGCTCAACTGCGCGGTGCTCGGCGACCGGGACACCGCCCGCGCTTCCGTCTGCGAAGAGCCGTCCGGCTGCGACGAGATCCTCAGTTATCAGGACAAATACCTGCGGGGCGGCAAACAGGCCGGCGCCAAATCAGGCGGCATGGCCAGCCTGGGGCGCCGCTGTCCGGCCGATATTCCGGAGGAGCTTGCCGCCAGGGTGCAGGAGCTCGCGGTGCGGACCTTTCAGGCGCTGGGCTGTTCGGGCTGTTCCCGGATCGATTTCCTCAATAATCCCGATACCGGCGAGCTGTTCGTCAATGAGATCAACACCATCCCCGGCTCCCTGGCCTTTTACCTGTGGGAAGCCGCAGGTACCCCTTTCACGGCGCTTCTCGACGAGATGATCGCCCTGGCCTTCAAGCGCGCGAGGGAGCGGGAGGCCCTGACCTTCAGCGTGGATTCGAATCTTCTCGCCTCGGTCCGTCTCGGCGGAGCGAAGGGCGGTAAAATCGGATAATGCGGCATCGGCACGGCCGGGTACCCTGGGGTACCCGGCCGTGTTTTTATGGCAAGATGGCACGGATGCCGGAACAGGGGGATTACAAATCGTGTGTTGCCGTCAGCCGGCGCGGATATGTTGTGCGGATTGTTTCCCCCATCGGGCAAGAGGCGGGACCGGCTCAGAACCGTCGCGGTTCGAGCCCGGCTCTCACGCTCAAAGGGAAGAAGCCCCGCACGCTGTGCGGGGCTTCTTCCCTTTTTTGGTGGGCGTAAACGGACTCGAACCGCTGACCTCCTGCGTGTGAAGCAGGCGCTCTAACCAGCTGAGCTATACGCCCATTTCAGCCGCCGCTATTGCAGCAGCCAGATGGTGACCCGAACGGGAATCGAACCCGTGTTACCGCCGTGAAAGGGCGGTGTCTTAACCGCTTGACCATCGGGCCGTGAAGCGCCTCAGACAAAAGGCGCCTGGTAGCGGTAGTCGGATTTGAACCAACGACACTGCGGGTATGAACCGCATGCTCTAGCCAACTGAGCTATACCGCCATAAACAGTCCCCCTGGCAGGGGGACGCAGATTATTATATAGTATGTCCCGGGGCTTGTCAAGAACATTCTGCCCAAAAATTCACAGAAAATCAACCGAACACCGAGATGCACTGAGACGGACAGGCAGCCGCGCACTCGCCGCAGCCGACACATTTCTCCGGATCGATGGACGCGAGGAAATTTTCCACATGGATGGCGTCGTAGGCGCAGACCTTGGTGCATTTCATGCAGCCGATACACCCCGCCTTACAGGCCTTGCGGACCGCCGCGCCTTTCTCATGGCTGGAACAGCGCACCACGCCTTTTGTGGCTCCAGGGACCAGCGCGATCAGATGCTTAGGGCAGGCTTTGACACACAGGCCGCAGGCACGGCAGAGGGACGGATCCACCCGCGCCAGGCCGTTTTCCACATGAATGGCATCGAACTCGCAGGCATTGACACAATCGCCGTAACCCAGACAGCCGGCGCCGCAGAGCCAGTCTCCGCCATAAAACTGCGCGGCAGCCTTGCAGGAGGGCAGGCCCCGGTAGTTGAGCTTGCGGGCGGTCACATCCAGGCAGCCCCCGCAGCGCACCAGCGCGGTTTTGACCTCCACTTCTCCCGAGACGCCCAGGAGCTCTCCGGTCGCTTCCGCGACCTTGGCGCCGCCGGGGGAGCAAAGGCCCACCTTTGCTCCCTCGTGAACCATGGCGTGAGCATACCCCTCGCAGCCGGAATAGCCGCAGGCTCCGCAGTTGGCACCGGGGAGGAGCTCCTTGAGCGCCTCCACCTTTTCATCCCGCGGCACTGCCATCAGCACCGAGGCAACCGCCAGAATCAGTCCCGCGAGAAGGCCCACTCCGGCGAGGATCAGGATCGGCAGCAGGATCGTCATTCAGATTCCCTCCTTGACAGGTCTTCTCACAGTCCGAACAGCCCCTGGAAACCCAGAAAGGACACCGAGACCAGGGACGCGGCAACCAGTGTGATGGGCAGCCCCTTGAGGCTTTCGGGGATTTCCGCCGACTCCAGACGCTCCCTCACGCCGGCGAACATCACCATGGCCAGCAGGAACCCGAGGCCCGCTCCCAAGGCATTGACCAGAGACTGGACAAATCCAAAATGGCTGTCGATGTTCAGGATGGTCACGCCGAGTACCGCGCAGTTGGTGGTAATCAGCGGCAGATAGATCCCCAGCGCCTTGTGCAGCGGGGGCACGTACCGTTTGAGCACGATTTCCACGAGCTGAACCAGAGCCGCGATGATGAGGATAAAGGCCAGGGTCTGGAGATAGCCCAGATCGTTCGGCAAAAGCAGAAAGGTGTAGATCGGCCAGGTGGCGGCAGTGGCCATCAGCATGACGAAGAGCACCGCCAGCGACATACCGACGGCGGAATTCAGCTTTTTGGACACGCCCAGAAAGGGGCAGATGCCAAGAAATTGGGAGAGGACGAAATTGTTTACCAGCAGGCCGCCGATGAGGATGGCGAGCAGGCTTCCGTTAGGCATGGCTCTCGTCCCCCTTCCTGTCGCCGTCCGGGTTCGCCGCGGAGGAAGCCGGCTTGCAGCCCTCCGCCCCGTGGCAGGTCCCCGTCATGGGGCAGGCGGCACAGACCTGGCCGCTCAGCTCTTCCCGGGCGGTATCTTTGTCAAACTTATGGGAGAGCTGGTTGGTCAGCCAGATCAGGATGCCGAAGACAAAGAATCCGCCGGCGGGCAGGACGAAAATGGTGATGGCGGGGAAAAGCCCTCCCTCCGGCCAGCCGAAAACAGTCCCGTTGCCGAGGAGCTCCCGGATAAGGCCCATGGCCACCAGCGCGCCGGTGAAGCCGGCCCCCATCCCCAGTCCGTCCAGGGCGGACAGCCCCACGCTGTTGCGGGAGGCAAAGGCCTCCGCCCGGCCGAGGATGATGCAATTGACCACGATCAGGGGCAGATAAATCCCCAGCGCCTTGTCGATGGAGGGCAGGTACGCCTTCACCAGCAGCTGGACGATGGTGGTAAATCCCGCGATGACCACGATGTAGGCGGGCAGCCGCACCTTATCGGGGATCACGCGGCGCAGGAGGGAAATGACGATGTTCGAGCAGACCAGCACGAAGGTGGCGGCGGCCCCCATCCCCAGTCCATTCATGGCCGCGGTAGTCACAGCCAGAGTGGGGCAGGTGCCGAGGACCAGGCGGAGGACCGGGTTTTCCCGGATCAGGCCCTTGGAAAATTCATTGACATACCGGTTCATGTCCCGCTCTCCCCTTTCGTCTGCCAGGCCGTATCGTCCTTCTGCACGGCGGTGACCTGGTCAAAATAAGCAATGGCCTGGTTGACGGCATTGACGATGCCCTTCGAGGTTTTGGTGGCCTGGGACACGCCGTCCACATCCACGCCGAACTCCAGCGCCTTGGCATTTTTCCCCTGGAGGGCCGTGAGAAGGCCGCCCTTTTCCACCTTATCCACATACCCCGCAGTCTCGTTGTCCGAGGTGACGGCCACCCCGGAGATGGTCCCGTCCCTCCGGATCCCCGTCATGACCTTCAGCCCCGCGCTTTTGCCCGTCGATTCGGCGGTGAAAACATAACCTACCGTGGCGCCGTCCTGTATGCCGACATAATACTCCACTTCGGCGCCGTCGACCGTCATAAGCTGCTTTTCAAAGGAATCCGCCTCCAGCACCTGAAGACGGGCGGCAGTCGCGGTCGCCTCGTCCCGGGCGGCGATGGTGTCCTCGGTCAGGGCGTTGGTGCCGGCCAGGGCGGCCGTGACGATACCGGCGATCAGGGCCAGGGCCAGGGAACTGACCACGATCCCTTTTATGTTCTTATTCATGGCGCGCCCTCCGTTTCTCCCCGAAGGGCCGGGGCCGCGTCACCCGTTCGATCAGAGGGACGAGGATATTCATGATCACAATGGCGAAGGAGACTCCCTCGGGCAGCGACCCGTACAGCCGGATGAGCACCGTCAGCAAACCGCAGCCCACCGCAAAGACGACCTTGCCCGCCTTGTTGATGGGGCTGGTGGTGTAGTCGGTCGCCATAAAGATGGCTCCCAGCATCAGCCCGCCCGACAGGATATGGTACAGGGGGTTGCCCCCCAGCAGCCAGGTCATGACGAAGACGGTGCCGATGTACACCACCGGTACGATGGGGGAAATCACCCGCCGGATGACGAGATACACCCCGCCGAGCAGCAGGGCAAATACGCAGGTTTCCCCCAGACAGCCGCCCCGCATCCCCACAAAGAGCTGCAAAGGGGAGAAGGCCGACGGATCCCCGCCCTGGGACATCAGCGCCAGCGGGGTGGCCGAGGAAATCGCGTCGGCCCCCTGCCACTGCATCGGCGCCACCCAGTTGTTCATCTCCCCGGGAAAGCTGCCCATCAGGACGATCCGGCCGAGCAGGGCCGGATTGACGAAATTCTGGCCCAGCCCGCCGAACATCTGCTTGGCGACCACAATGGCCACCACGCTGCCGAGAGCCGCCTGCCAGAGAGGGATGGTGGAGGGCAGGTTATAGGCCAGCAGCAGGCCGGTGACGACGCAGGAAAGGTCCCCCACCGTCTGGGGACGTTTCATTACCGCCCGGGACAGCACCTCGGCCGCCATGGCGGAGGCAACGCAGATCAGCTCAACGAGCAGCGCCCGCCAGCCGAAAAGCCACACCGAAGCGATCCCCGCCGGCGCCAGCGCGATGAGGACGTCGAGCATGATGGTCCGGGTATTCATCCCGCAGTGCAGGTGGGGGGAGGAGGATACGATCAGGGTATTGTCCAACGGATTCACCTCATTTTTTCACGGATGATGGAGCGGTGCTTTTCGCAGACGCGGCACGGACCGCATCCTTCGCCATCCGGACCACCTGGACGATGGGCCGGTGGGCCGGGCAGGAATAGGAACAGCAGCCGCACTCCATACAGGTCATAGTCCCGAGCCTTTTCATCTCATCGGTATCCCCGACCGCATAAGCCCGGGCGATGGAGGGGGGCAGCAGATGCATCGGGCAGGCGTCCACGCACCGGCCGCAGCGGATGCAGGTGGTGGCACTCTCCATCCGGGCATCGGGTTCCGCGAAGGCCAGGATGGCGTTGTTCTGCTTGAGCACCGGAAGCTGGTCGTCCATCAGGGCGAGGCCCATCATCGGCCCACCCATTAACAGCTTGTGGACCGGGGCGGACAAGCCGCCCGCAAAGGCCAGCACCTCATGAATGGGGGTACCGATGGTGACCCGGATATTTTGAGGATGGGCCACAGCCGACCCGTCCACCGTGATCCGCTTGGTCACGAGGGGCATGCCGGTTTTCAGATATCGGGCCAGCACGGCGGCGGAGGTGACGTTCATCACCACGCAGCCCACGTCGGCGGGCAGGCCCCCTGGTGGGACCTTCCGGCCGGTGCAGGCCTGGATGAGGACCTTTTCCGCCCCCTGGGGATACCGGGCCGGCAGGCCCTTGACAGCGACCTCCCGGCCGGGCGCCGACACCTTGGCAGCGATTTTGGACAGCTCCGCGATGGCGGCGGGCTTGTTCCGTTCCACGGCAATGATCACCCGGCCCGCGTCGAGAAATTCCATGACCGCCTGCACACCCGAGACGATGTCCCAGGAATTTTCCATGCATTCCCGATAATCCGCCGTGATATAGGGCTCGCACTCGGCGGCGTTGATGAGGATGGTGTCGATCGCCCCCGGGTCCTTGGGATTCAGCTTGATATAGGTGGGAAAACCCGCGCCGCCCAGCCCCACCAGGCCGGAATTCCGCACGGCGTTCAGGAAATCCTCGTGGGTCTCGATAACGGGGGGCTTGACGCTGCTATGTACCCGCTGCTCGCCGTCGGATTCGATGACCACCGCCTTGGTGGTCCTTCCCCCCGGCAGGAGCAGCTCGGTGATGGCCTTGACGGTGCCGGAAACGCCGGAGTGGACGGGGGCGGAGAGGGGCTTGTCGCTGTCCCCCACCATCTGGCCGACCTCGACGGCGTCCCCCGGTCCGACGACCGGGTCGCACGGAACGCCCAGATGCTGGGACATGGCGAGGATGATCGTCTCGGGTGGGGGCATCACGACGGTTTCACAGTCCGCCGTGTGCTTGCGGTGGGGGGCGTGGACGCCTCCCCTGACCGGGTGGAGCCAGTTTTTCAAGGGCATAGGAGACTCACACATCCTTTCATAACTCTAAAGCTGCCGGCGCAGTTTCCCGATGGCCGGCAGCAGGAGATGCAGCGTCAGCCCCGTCACCATACCGGTGGCGAGAGCCATGAGCAGCAGCCAGGGGGCATAGGCGAGCACGGCCGGCCCGATCAGCAGCAGGGCCATGAGCCATTGCCCCGCGTTATGGGCCACGGCCCCGGCGATGCCGATGCCGATATCCCCCATCTTTCCCCGGAACAGACGCAGGCAGAGCGCCATGACGAGGGTGCTGAGCAGCCCCCCCGCCGCGCTCATCAAAAAGGCGCTGCCTCCCCGCAGCAGGGCAAACACCGCCTTGACCGCCGTAATGCCGAGCGCCGCGGGCAGGGAAAGGGCGGTCAGCGCATACATGGTGACGATGTTGGAAAGCCCCAGCTTGGCCCCGGGGACCGGCAGGGCGGGCAGCAGTCCCTCTAGAAACGAGAGGGCCAGTGCCAGCGCCGCCAGCAGGCCGAGCAGGGCCACGGAGGACGTTCCGGCCGCGATGGGGGATGGCCGGGGATTCTCTTTGGGTTTCATGCGGTCCTCTCCTTATGCGGAAAGATGGGCGGCCTCAGCCGGTGACGGCGTCCACGTCTCCGGAGGAAGCGGAGCCCGCGCTTACCCGGACGGCAATCCCCGCCGGCACGCAGGCCGCGCTCTGCCCGGAGGCAGACAGCCAGCCGCTGTGGACACAAATCTGGTCGGGACAGCCGCTTTCCCTGACCCTCACCCGGCCGTCCGCCACCTCGACGGTCAGGACGATGCCGTTTCTGCCGGTAAACGAAACGGTGGAAGGCCGGTCCAGGCGCAGCACGGTCTCCCCGTCCGGCGTCGTCACCACGGCGGTGCCCCCCGGACGGGCGAACAGGCGTCCGCCGGCGAACAGAAGCAGGGCGGCGGCGAGCACGCACGCCGCCAAGATGAGATCAGCCCGGCGGACAGCCGGGGGGCGGCGGGACCCGGCCGATGGTTTTTCCAAAAACACCCCTCCCGCATTGAATCCCTATCCCGAATATGATATACTATTCCCCGTAAAATTACAAGATATTTGCGGGGATTCTTCGGGCGCCCGCGCGGGCCGCCCGGCGGACACCGTTTGGAAAGAAGGATTCGGATGGATTTTGCCTTTCACATGCCGGTGCAGGTGATAAGCGGCCCCCATTGCCTGTCCGGGGGTGGGGAGCGGCTGAAACAATGGGGACGGCGCTGCCTGGTCGTCACCGGCGGCCACAGTGCCAAGGTCTCGGGCGCGCTGGACGATGCCCTTGCCATGCTGGAAAAGGCTGGGATCGAGGCGACGGTATTCCCGGGCATCGGGCCGAACCCGCTGCTGACCCAGTGCCAGGCCGCCGCCGCGGCGGCGGAAGCCTGCCGGGCGGATTTTCTCCTCGGTATCGGCGGGGGATCGGTCATGGACGCCTCCAAAGCGGCCGCCTGGCTGGCGGCCAACTCGATATCGGATGAAACCCGGCTGTTCGAAGGAAAGCTCCGCCATCCCCCTCTTCCCCTGGCGCTGGTCGGCACCACCGCCGGGACGGGCAGCGAGGTCACCGCGGTGGCGGTGCTGACCGTTGACCGGGACCGCCGCAAACGCAGCGTCACCCATCCGCATTGCTATGCCAAACTGGTATTCGCCGATCCCCGGTACACCGATTCCGTGCCCTATCCCACCACCGTGTCGGCGGCGCTCGACGCCCTCTCCCACGCGGTGGAGGGATGGTTCGCCCCGGCCTGCGGCGACGTGCCGTCCCTGTTTGCGGAAAAGGCCTTCCCCCTGCTGGCCTCCGGCCTCGCCGCCCTCGCCGCCCATCCGGGGGAGCTGCCCGGGACCGGACAGCGCGACGCCTTGTATTACGCCTCCCTCTGCGCGGGCATGGTGCTCAACGCCACCGGCACCGCCTTCCCCCATCCCTTCGGGTATATCCTCACCGAGGACTTCGGCATCCCGCACGGACAAGCCTGCGCGGTCTTCCTCCCGGCCCTGACAAGGCGGGCGGAGGCGGTATGCCCCGACCGGGCCGCCCGACTTTTTTCGCTCTGCGGCGGGCGGGAGCGGTATTATGAAACCCTCGCGGCGCTGACCGACGCCGACGTCCGGATGACGGACGAGCAGATCACGGGATACGCGGCCCGCTGGCCGGGGCTCAAAAATTTTGCGCGCACCCCCGGCGGCTTTTCCCCGGAAGAGGGGATCGCTCTTTTCCGCGAGCTGTTCGGGGCGGCGCCCAGGCCGTAGAACGGTATCATGAAAACAGAAATGAGGAATCCATAGTGTCGGTTGAAACGGTAAAAACCTATCTCAAATCCTTCGGGCGGGACGAAGACGTCCAGGAATTCCCCGTGTCCAGTGCCACGGTGGAACTGGCGGCCGCGGCCCTGTCGGTCGAGCCCGCCCGCATCGCCAAAACCCTGTCTTTCGCGGATGGGGACGGCTGCCTGCTGGTGGTGACGGCCGGGGATCAGAAGATCGACAACGCCAAATTCAAGGCAGCGTTCGGGATAAAGGCCAAAATGCTGCCGGCCGGGGACGTGCTGCGCCTGACCGGTCACGCGGTCGGCGGCGTGTGCCCCTTCGCCCTGCCCGAGGGGGTTCGGGTGACGCTGGACATGTCCCTGCGGCGTTTCCCCCTGGTCTATCCGGCCTGCGGCAGCGCCAATTCCGCCATCGGCCTGACCTGTGAGGAGCTGGAGGCCTATAGCCGGGATGCCGTGTGGGTGGACGTCTGCAAAGACCGCGCGCCCGCCTGAAACGGGCGGAAATCCATGGAAAACGAGAGGAAAGGCGGGAACGGCCATGCGGGTATATTATGATCTGCACATCCATTCCTGCCTCTCCCCCTGCGGCGACGCGGACATGACACCCAACAATATCGTAAACATGGCGCGGCTTGCGGGCCTTTCCGCCATCGCCCTGACCGACCACAACGCCTGCGGCAACTGTCCGGCTATCCTCGAAGCCGCGCGGGGGAGCGGGCTCGCCGTCCTGCCGGGGATGGAGCTCTGCACCTCGGAGGAGGCCCATGTCGTCTGCCTCTTCCCCACTCTCGAAGCGGCGCTGGCGTTCGAGGCGCGGATACGCCCCACCCTGCCGCCGCTCAAAAACCAGCCTGAAATCTTTGGAGAACAACTTATCCTCGACGGGGAGGATACCATCACCGGGCATTCGGATGCCTTCCTGGCCGGGGCGTCGGGGATCAGCGTGGACGAGACCGCCGCGCTGGCGCGCTCCTTCGGCGGGACGGCCTTCCCGGCCCATATCGACCGGCCGTCCTACAGCGTCCCCGCCGCGCTCGGCGATATCCCGCCGGTGGGGTTTTTCGCCGCGGAGGTGACCGCCATGGGGGATCCGGAACGGATGCAGGACCGGTATCCGGCCATTCGCGGCCTGCCTCTGCTCCTCAATTCGGACGCCCATTTCCTGCACCAGATCCAAGAGGCGGGCCCGTATCTGGATCTTCCCTGCAACACCCCCGGAGCGGTCATCGCGGCCCTGAACGGTGAAAATCCCTGCGAATGGGGACGATGACCGGCACAAAATAACCCCTGCGCCTCCGTCTAGCCGCCGCGCCTCACCGCATTATCCCCGCCGATACCCCCTTTTTACTTTTTAAAAAACCAAGCATCCGCCCGGGACACATGCCCCCGGATGGATGCTTGGCTTTTTTAGAGTTGTTCGCCGTTTGTCACATACGGCCGCGGGCGGGCTTTACCGGAGGGTCAAACGGACGAATCCACGAAATACAGGGACCCGCCCTGTTACCTCCCGGCCCGCCGTCACCCTAGATATTGGACGGCAAGCACCGCCGCCCCCAGCACGGTCAGCACCCCGCCCGTCACCCGGTTTAAGAGCTTGGGCGAGGCTTTGTTGGCGAATTTGGCGGCGATCTGCGCCCACAGCAGGGTGGACAGGACACAGAACAGCAGGCTCCACAGGTCGGGGATCCCGCCGAGGGCGACATGGGAAAGCGCGCCGGTCAGGGCGGTGAAGGTCATGATGAACACGCTGGTTCCCACCGCGGTTTTCAGCTCATACCCCAGGACACTGGTGAGGATGAGGAGCATCATCATACCACCGCCCGCGCCGACAAATCCACAGACGAACCCGATCAGGGTGCCGCAGACGATGGACTGGATCAGTCGGGTTTTCGGCGGCACCGCCGACATCCGCTCCTTGGTGGTCATCACCGGCCGGACCAGGAATTTGATACCCAGCAGCAGGGTCATAAAGATCGAAAACCCGCCCATCAGGGTTCCCGGCAGCAGGCTGGACACCCAGCTCCCGACCAGGGTGAAGACCAGCACCGCCGCCATCATGACCAGGCCGTTTTTGATGTCGAGGTTTTTGTTCTTGCCATAGGTGTAGGCGGAGACCGCGCTGGCGAGGACATCGCTGGCGAGAGCGATACCCACCGCCTGATAGGCGGGAATATCCAGAAACGTGATCAGGATGGGGCTGATGACGGCCGCGGCGCTCATCCCCGCGAAACCGGTGCCGAGCCCCGCCCCGATCCCGGCGATGAAGCAGACGATGAACTTATACAGCAGCATGGACGGCGCCTTCTTTCAAATTGTGATGGATGCGGTGGAGGAAATCCGCCAGAACCCGCCGCTCCGTCCCGGTCAGCCCCGCCAGCACTTCATCGAAGAACGCGGTCTGCAGCGCCTGGCCCCGGGCAACCGGCCCCGCCGCGGAAGGCTTCAGCTCGAGATGCACGGTTTTGCGGTTGCCGTCCCGATAGACGCGGGCCAGGAGGCCTTTCTCCGCCAGGGATTCTACGGCGGCCGATACATGGGATTTGGCAAGGCCCCGCCGCCGCACAATATCCCGGGCGGTATCATAAGGGGGATTGTTGGCCAGGAACAGCAGCACATCCATCTCGGCCTGGTTCAGGCCGGTTTCACGGAGGAGCTCCGCAAACCGGCGGGTATACAGGCGCCTGAGCAGGGCGACATCGTCCAAAAAATCGGCGGGCAGCATGGCATCCTCTCCAATTGTTCTATTTTGAACTATTTTATCCCCGAATGCACCGTTTGTCAAGAAAAAGAGCGCGCAGACTCCCGAAAACTCTTTGCGGGCCACATCGTACCCCTAAATTAAAATAAGGTTAAGCAGTCAAAAAGCCGCCGCAGACACGGCCTGCGGCGGCTTCTCGGTCATTCATGGATAACGATAGTGGTCAGGGCCTTTTTCTGTTCCTCTGCCGGAGGCTTCAGCTTTCGGTTGTTCACAAGCTCCTTCAGACAGTGCAGGATAAACCAGCCGTCCGAGTAAAAGGTAAACTGCAAGCCGTATTGCTGCATCGTGCGCAGATGCTTCGGGGTTTCCTCCAGCACAGCCTCTATGAACGGCCTGCGCAGCGCCTCCAGTTCCTTCCAGTGCCGCTCCTTGATGCGGTCGCCGAGCGAGAGCAGTCCTTTTTTGGTTTCCGCCCCCTCGATCCAAACGCATTGGCAGGCGGCTTTGAAGCCTTTGCCCGGGTCCTCCACCGTTTTTAAAAAGCCGCGTTCGACCAGATAGGCATACTCGTCCCGGCTCAGCTCCGCCCCGTCTATTCGGCGGTTGAGCAAGGTCAAAACCCGGTCGGCTTCCAGATGGTAGGTGTTGTCCACCCGGCCAGCCGACCATTCGGAATCGATCTGCCACAGGGTAAGGCCGCCCACCTTGTTCCAGCACGGGCCGCACCAATGCCGCATACTGTCAAAATATTTCGGCAGAACGGCTTCCGGGTTCAAAACCGACGCGTAACAGAGGTTGTGCCCTCCGTCCGGCCGGAGCGTGGCGGCCTGTTCAAACGATACCGTCCTGTCCATCAGCGCTTCCCCGCTGAGAGCGGCGATATAGGGGATCAAGGCCCACAAAAAGAAGTTCCTGTCCTTCGGAGGGCCCGAAAGTGGAGAAGGTGCTGCCGTGCATCCGCCCGTGATGCCGGCATCGTCCCAAATATCCGCGTCCATTAGAGCATCGTACAGCTCGTTTGCAAAAATCCGGGCGGCTTTTTCATACATTTCGTCATGCAGGCGGCTGAGCGCGGAATTGGTCTCGTCGAGCAGGATGTTGCAGAGATACCGGTCGCCGTGCCTCGTCAGAAAGCCGTATTCCTCCAGATATTCCGCTTCGCTTTCGACATAAACCGGGGACACCCCCAAGGCATCCGCGATTTGGCGGATCGTTTTCGGCTCTTTCCAAACCACATATGCGATGTTCTGCGACAAGGCGCTTCTGAAAAAATTGCCGTTGTTGCCTTTGCTTCCCACCGAACCGTTTGTCCCGCACAGGGCAAACCGGATCGGATTGAAGCGCAGCTCGCTGGAGCTCCGCATCGTTTCCATCCCCCTTTTCAGTTCTTTTTTGGCTTCAAACAAATGCCACTTGACCGTACCGACCGGAATCCCCAGCTCTTCGGCTATCCGGCTTTGCTTCTTGTTTTCGTAATAGTAGGCGATCACGATGCGGCGCTGCAGCCTGGACAAATAGGCGATTTCACCGCGCAGTTTCTCCGTCGTTTCCCGCAGCGCGAGATCGGAAACGATGTCCGGCCCCCGGTCACAGAGGCTCCCGGCGGCTTCCTCGAGGGAAACGCCGATCCCCTGCTGCTTGTTGTCGCGGTAATAATTGCTCAGGGCATGGTGTGCGATCGTCCATACAAACGCCCGCACATCTTCGACATCCTCCCTCATCCGCAGCGCACGGAAAGCCTTGAGGAGAATGTCCTGTGTCAGATCCTCCGCGTCCTGCCGGTTTTTACACCGTTTCAAAGCAAATCCGAAAATGGGCTTCAGATAGGCGGCTGCCAGCCTGTCGGCTTCCTGTTTTTCCATCTGTTTGTCTCCTTGAAAGCGGCTTTCATCCATATAGACACCGGAACTGTAAAAAGGTTGTACGATTCTAAAAAGATGTGCGTTTTTATACGGTGTGAACGCACCCCGGCTGGTGAAAAAATCGGAGCAAGCGAGATATAAAGCTTGCTCCGATGCGGCCCTTGCGGTCCATTCAGACACCACCCTATTATCGGCCTTTGTATTCCTGCTTAATGATGTCGGCCATTTCTTCGGGAGTTTCCACACATCCTCCGGCGAGCCACATTTTGATAATCGCATTGATGCCGTTGCGGAAAAACGCAATATGATATTTGATGTGCTTGTTCTCAAAATCTTTTTCGGCTCTGACCGTATCATAAACCATCACCTGGTGCTTTTCATCGTACGCCAGCTTGAAATAGGTTTTATAGAAAATTTGGTTTTCCTTGATATGCCGGAACATCTTTAAGGCGCCATTTTGCTCTCTTTGCAAATCATCGAGAAATATCAAGGCGAAGTCCCGTTCTAGTTTTTCCCGAAACTTGTCTGCAAGGTCGTATATATCCATATAATTGGCGTAAAAGGTACTGCGGTTTAGCCCCGTCGTTTTGCATATATCCGATACCGTGATTTCTTTCATGTCCCTGCTCTGCAATAACTCAACGAAGGCCTTTTCAATCTTTTCAACCGAATTTCTCCGCCGTTTGTTGTTCTTTGTATTCATAACCCTCTCCATTATTCCAACACTCGTTGCCAATGTGATGATTGTTTGTTTGTGTGTATATGCATTATACTGTAGTCAAAATAAAAGCACAAGTGTCGGTTTAATGGAAGGGGCCGCCCATATGAAAAAAAGTGGTTTTATCGCATTGATCTTAGGGACCGTAAGCGGCGTTTTATTCGCGCTTGGCATGTGCATGGCGCTTCTCCCGGAATGGGACGCCTTCACTGAAGGCGTCCTTTTCGGCGTGTCCGGCTTGCTGCTCGGTCTGATCACCTTTTTTGTTTGGTGTAAAATGGAGAATAAAAAGCTGCCGGAATTAAAGGGCAAAAATCTGCTGCTGATTGCCTTCGGCGTACTCGGCGTCCTGATACTCGGAGCCGGCATGTGTTTGTGTCTTGTATGGGAGCAGATTGTTTGGGGAACGCTGATAGGACTTCTTGGAATCATCCTGTTGATTTCGTTGATTCCTTTGGTAAAAGGCATTAAATGACTATCCATCAGCTCACCGGAAACACCATTTTGAGCCTGTCGGTAAACTTTGCCTATGCTCTCGGCAGCTGCGTTGCCGGCATTGTCTCGCATTCATGGTGGTTTATGACATTGGGCGGCTATTATTGCACATTGAGTATCGCACGATTCTCCGTATTACAGGTCAAGCGCAAATCAAACGGTGATATCGCGTCAGAACTGTTTGCGAGAAAAATTACAGGAATCTTGTTTCTGTTTCTAACATTCTGCCTGATTGGCATTGTGACCCTTTCCGCTATCGACGGCCGGGGATCGGAATTTCATGAAATTGTCATGATTACCATTGCGGTTTATACCTTTGCCAAGGTAAGCATGGCAATCCTGGGACTTGCAAAATCGAAACGGATCCCATCGCCAGCCGTAAAAACCTTACGGAATATTTCGTTCGCAGATGCTTTCGTGTCCATATATTCCTTGCAGCGATCGATGTTGGTCTCCTTTCCTGGAATGGATGAAAAGAATATCCGGTTATTCAATATTTTGACGGGAACGGCCGTTTGGCTGCTGATTCTTCTGCTTGGAATCAATCTTATCGGCGGGAGGTGGATAAATGTGGCAAAATCCAAAATGATAAAAGCCAACGAAAAAATGGCCAAAACTGTTGTTGGAAGCTATAAAAAAATTGAGACCGCTGTTGTTAGCGGATACACTAAGATTGAGGACGCGTTTGTAGATGCATATTTAACCAGAGACGGCGAAACCGTAGAAGAAGCCAAGGCAAGAATGAAAAAGAAATAACGGCTCCCTATCAAAATCATATAGGCAGAGCACTGCCACATATTATACTTCGGCTTTGCACTTTTCTCGTTTTCCTTTTCTTTTTTCAAGATTCCCACCCCTTTCTGCTTCTCAGTCTATCACAACAAGCCTCTGAATGTTATGCTCGGGGGATGAATCGTTGATTTTTGGGGACGAACTGCATTATTTTTGCGGAATCAGTATTTCTGTTGTAAATGCGCCGTCCTCGCTGTTTCGGTTGATATACCCGTCCAAGCGTTCAATAATGGTATCCATTCGAATCAAGCCAAAACCATGGCCTTCGCCTTTGGTGGTTTGAAATCTTCCGTTTTGCTTCTTTTTCTTTTTTGAAGCGGTGAAGTTGGTAAAGGAGATATAAAGCTGGGTGTTCTTCATATCCATATAAATCCGAATCAGCCGCTTGTCTTCGGGAAGCGCCAAGCTGGCCTCAATGGCGTTATCGAACAGATTGCCGATAATGACGCATAAATCAAGTTCGGAGGTTTTTAAAGCAAGAGGAATAAAAACATCTACTTTCACGGGAACATTTTTTGATTTTGCAAGAGAGATTTTGCTGTTTAAAATAGCGTCTGCCATCGGATTTCCGGTTTTAATGACAGTGTCCACCGTAGCCAGATCCATTTCCAATTCATCCAGGTATTTTTTAACAGCCACCATGTCTCCGCTTGCGGCATGTGCTTTCATTACCTGAATATGGTTTCGATAATCATGGCGCCAGCCGCGGATCTGTTTATACATATTTCCCACTTCCACATAATGGGTTTCGATTAGTTCCCGTTGATAAGCGGCGATTCGTTTGTCAATCTGTTTGGAAAAAAGTTTCATGTCAGCCTCCGTTATGTATGTGCAATAAACGCTTTGTTTAAAGGTTCATATTGCCCTCGGGGCAGGGGAATGATCGACCCGTCAGATAGAAAAACATCAGTTTTAGTGATTTTATCGATGCAGGAAAGGTTGACGATAAAGGAACGACCCATTCTGTAAAAACGTTCGTCCAATTTGCGCTCGAATTCTCCGAGTGTTTTTTTAACGGTATATATATGTCAACAAAGGTCCAGCCCTCATGTGCTTGAATGTACTTTGTATAATAGTTGACCTGCGAAGCAAAGGAAT
>CAKUFK010000018.1 GCA_934647945.1 uncultured Eubacteriales bacterium
CGCCAGGCCTCGCAAAGTTTTGAATTTCCATTCTGCTCAGGATTTGTGGACCTTTGAACTCACTTCCTGTTGCTCTTCGTTTCACAATTCACTGCGTCCGGGGCTTTTTGCGGAAATCACTCAGGCGATGGGCCGTTTCCATGTATATCATTCGTCCCCCGGAAGCGCATCCTGCAGGGCGAGGGGCCCTTCTTCCCCGGAAAGCTGTTTTTATCCGTATGCCTTCATTCATTTCGGGGAAAACGCAGATCGAACGCCTTTTCACCGAACCGGCCCGAATCCATAAACAAAAGGCGTGTGCCGCCACATATACGGCAGCGGCACACGCCTTTGTACGCCGATCGGTTACAGAAGAGGGATACCCGCCGCTTCGCAGGCGGCGCGGGTCCGGTCGTCCCACAGCGAGCACTGTACCTCGCCGATGTGGGCTTTGCCAAGCAGCAGCATACACACGCGGGATTGCCCAATGCCGCCGCCGATCGTCAGGGGCAACGCACCGGCAAGCAGCATCCTGTGGAAAGGCCGCTCCCGCCGGTCGTCACAGCCGGCTTTGGTCAGCTGGCTGTCGAGGGAGGCCGGGTCCACCCGGATCCCCATTGAGGAGACCTCAAACGCACATTCCAGAACCGGATTCCAAAACAGGATGTCGCCGTTGAGCGCCCAGTCGTCATAATCGGGGGCGCGTCCGTCGTGCCTGTCTCCAGAACGCAGCGTGTCGCCGATCTGCATGAGGAATACCGTGGGATGTTCCTTGAGCAGTGCGTTTTCCCGCTCCTTTGGCGACAGATCCGGATATCGGTCCTCCAGCTCCTGTGTCGTGATCGCATACACCTCGCGGGACAATCCCGCCTCGGGCAGGGGAAACATCTTTTTGAGCGTATCATAGGTATCGCAGACAGCCCTGACGATGGCTGTCGCCGTCTGCTTGAGGTAGTCCATATCCCGGCGGCCGGACGGCAGAATCTTTTCCCAGTCCCACTGGTCGACGTAAACCGAATGCAGGTTGCTCAATTCTTCGTCGCGGCGGATGGCATTCATGTCGGTGTACAGCCCCTCGCCGGGCGAAAATCCGTATTGGTGCAGCGCCATCCGTTTCCACTTGGCCAACGAATGGACGACCTGTGCCGTCCCGCCGGTCTCGGGAATATCGAAGGATACCGGCCGCTCCACACCGTTCAGGTCATCGTTGAGACCGGTGGCGGGATCGACAAAGAGGGGGGCCGACACCCGCCGGAGATTGAGCGCGCCGGACAGATGATCCTCAAACAGCCGCTTGGCGGTGCCGATGGCGGTTTGGGTTTGATAGAGGTCAAGCGCGGGTTTGTAACCGGCTGGAATAACGATTTTACTCATGATGACTCCTCCTCCGTTGTGTTATACGCCGAACAGCAAATCGCCGTAAGTGGGATAGGGCCAGTATTTTTCGCCAATGCGGCTTTCCAGGGTGTCGGCCACGCCGCGGGCGGCTTCCATGGCCGGGATGAGGGTGTGGCGCACATACAGGGCGGCCTCCCGCGCGTCATCGGGGCGGACGGCGGAAACAGCCTGTTCGAGCGCCGCCGCTTTGCTTTGCAGGCTGTCGACCAAGGAGCAGAGCTCGGCCGCCATTGCTTTGGTGCCGCTGCAGTCGAGGCCGGGGCAGAGGCTTTGCAGGGACAGCCCGGTTTCGGCCAGGCGTTTGAGGTAGGTATAACAGGCGGGGACGATGTCCTTGTGGATCATTTCCAACATGGTTTCGGCCTCGATACTCACCAGCTTGCCGTAATTTTCCAGCATGATCTCGCACCGGCTGCGCATTTCGGTCTCGGTGAAGACCTTATGCCGCACGAACAGGTCGATATTTTTCTGCGCGACAAAGGTGGGCAGGGCTTCGGCGGAGGAAGCGAGATTGAGCAGACCGCGGGTCTCCGCCTCCTTCACCCAGGCCTGGTCGTAGCCGTTGCCGTTGAAGAGGATCCGCTTGTGATCCCGGATGGTTTCCGCGATCAACTCATGGATGGCATTCTGGAAGTGGGCAGCGCCCTCCAGGCGGTCGGCGAATTTTTCAAGCTCCTCGGCCACGATGGTGTTGAGCACAATATTCGGCCCGGCAATGGAGAGGCTGGAGCCCAGCATCCGGAATTCAAATTTATTGCCGGTGAAGGCGAAAGGAGAGGTCCGGTTCCGGTCGGTGTTGTCTTTGCGGAAATGGGGCAAAACATCCACCCCCACCTCCATCTCGACGGCGTCGCGGCCAACGTAGGTTTCCCCCTTCTCGATCGCCTCCAGGATGGCCGTCAGCTCGTCGCCGAGGAAAATGGAAACGATGGCGGGCGGTGCCTCATTGGCGCCGAGCCGGTGATCGTTGCCGGCTGTCGCCACGCTCATGCGCAGCAGGTCCTGATACTCGTCAACCGCCTTGATGACGGCGCACAAAAACAGCAGGAACTGAGCGTTTTCGTGCGGCGTTTTGCCCGGATCCAGCAGATTGATGCCGGTATCGGTCGAGAGGGACCAGTTGTTGTGCTTACCCGACCCATTGACCCCGGCGAAGGGCTTTTCATGCAGCAGGCAGGCCAGGCCATGGCGCTCGGCCACCTTCTGCATCAGCTCCATCGTCAGTTGGTTGTGCTCGGTGGCGAGGTTGGTGTTGGTGTAGATGGGCGCCAGCTCGTGCTGGGCGGGTGCCACCTCGTTGTGCTCGGTCTTGGCGGGAATGCCGAGTTTCCACAGTTCCTCGTCGAGATCCGCCATATAGGCGGCCACCCGCGGCCGGATGGAACCAAAATAATGGGTCTCGAGCTCCTGGCCCTTGGGCGGGCGGGCACCGAACAGGGTGCGGCCGGTGTAGCGCAAATCCTTGCGTTTTAGATACATTTCCCGGTCGATCAGAAAATATTCCTGTTCGGGGCCGACCGTGGTGAGGACCCGGCTGGCATCGGTATTTCCAAACAGCCGGAGGATCCGCAGCGCCTGGGTGTTGATGACCTCCATCGAACGAAGAAGGGGTGTTTTCTTATCCAGCACCTCGCCGCTGTAAGAATAGAAGGCGCTGGGAATGCACAGGACGCCTTCTTTGATAAAAGCGTAGGAGGTGGGATCCCATGCGGTGTAACCCCGGGCCTCAAAGGTGGCCCGCAGGCCCCCGGAGGGGAAGGAGGAGGCGTCGGGTTCGCCCTTGATGAGCTCCTTGCCCGAGAATTCCATGATGGCGCCGCCGCCCTCGATGGGAGTCAGAAAGCTGTCGTGCTTTTCAGCCGTGACACCGGTCATGGGCTGGAACCAATGGGTGAAATGGGTAGCGCCCTTTTCCACCGCCCAGTCCTTCATGGCGTTTGCGATGACGTTGGCGGTCTCACGGGGGAGGGAGCGTCCCTCTTTGATACACGCCTTGAGTTCCCTGTAGGTCTCCTTTGGCAGCCTCTGCTTCATCGCCGAGTCGTTGAACACCATACTGCCATACACCGCCATCATGGTTTCCATACCAGCACCCTCTTTCAGAAAATACAAAAGGCGCCCGCGGACGAATGTCCGCGAGCGCCTTTGCTCGTTTGTTCTTGTCTCCACTATACGCGCCGATTTCCGATTTGTCAAGACCGAAACGCCGATTCAGCAACTTTTTCCAAAAAACGCTGCCCATCATCCCGCCGGATTCGTCGCGGCGCACAGAGCAGCGGACGATTGACAAGGCCCCCGGAATTGAGGCATAATAGGGTTATGGATGGAACCGGGCGGGCCAATCCCGCCAGAAGGAGGCGCGGTATGGGCTTTACAGAGCAGGACGTGCTGCAATATGTGGAAGAAAACGACGTCAAATTTATCCGGCTTTTCTTTTGTGACATCTTTGGCGTACCCAAAAATGTCGCCGTGATGGCGGAGGCGCTGCCCCGGGTGTTCGCACAGGGGGCGGGCTTCGATGTGTCGGCGGTGGACGGGTTTATGAACGTGGCGGAAGGGGATCTCCTCCTCCTCCCCGACCCCGGCACCCTGTCGATCCTTCCCTGGCGCCCCAGCACCGGCCGGGTTGCGCGGATGTTCTGCGATATCCGCCGCAGCGACGGTACGCCCTTTTCCGGATGCGGACGGACCCTCCTGCGCACGGCCAGAGCGCAGGCAAAGGAGGCCGGGCTCTCCTTCCGGTTTGGGACCGAGTGCGAGTTCTACCTATTCGAAATGGACGAGAAGGGGAATCCGACCCTGCATCCGCGGGACAAGGCCGGATACCTCGACATCGCCCCTCTCGACCGGTGCGAAAACGTCCGGCGGGAGATCTGCCTGGCCCTTGAGGAGATGGGACTGTTTCCCGAAGGCTCCCATCACGAAAAGGGCCCGGGACAAAATGAAATCTGGTGCCGTCCGGTGGATGTGCTGGCCGCCGCCGACGATTTGATCACCTATAAAAGCGCTGTGCGCACCATCGCCGCGCAGAACGGGCTGTTTGCCTCCTTCATGCCCAAGCCCCTGCCCGGCAAGAGCGGCAGCGGCCTGCATGTCCATATGGCGCCTTCCCTCCTTTCGGGGGACGCCCTTTTGGAGCAAACCCTGCATGCATTCCTCGCGGGCATCCTGCGCCGCGTCGGCGACATGACCCTGTTTCTCAACACGGCGACCAATTCGTATCAGAGGTTCGGAAGCTTTGAAGCGCCCCGATATGTCACTTGGTCGAGCGGCAACCGTGCCCAGCTCATCCGGGTGCCGGAGACCGGTGCCCCCCGGCTCGAGCTGCGTTCGCCCGATCCGCTGTGCAACCCCTATCTGGCCTTCACCTTGCTGCTTCAGGCGGGCCTGGAGGGGCTTCGGAACGGTTCCGTCCCGCCCGTTCCGACCGATATAGATCTGCAGTCGGCCCCAGCCGGGACCCTTGCCGGTTTGGAGCGGCTGCCGGATTCTCTGGGCGCCGCGATCGAAAAGGCGCAGGACAGCATTTTCGTCCGGCAAAGCCTGCCCGCGCCGGTGATCGGCAAGATCCTGGAGGTCAAACGGAACGAATGGGAACGCTATAACCGCGCTGAGGACAAAAACGAGTTTGAACACGCCTGTTACTTCGAACGGGTGTGACCGGCCGGCAGTCAGAAGGGAGGGATGGGGCATGACCGGGTTGCTGATCGCGGCCGGGAACCGAAAAGCGGCGGATACGCTGCTCTCCCTCCTTCGCCCCTTCCATCCCGCGCGTTCCCTCATAACCGAAAGCGGAGCGGACGCCCGCCGCCGGGCGGGGGAACTGCCATTATCCCTCATCGTGATCCATGCCCCTCTCTCTGACGAGCCCGCCGACCGGCTGGCTATGGATCTGGCCGCTCAAAGCGGCGCCATGACCCTGCTGATCGTCCGGCAGGAAGACGCGGCTGAAACCGCCGCGCGGGTGGCAGACAGCGGTGTGGCGGTGATAGGGCGGCCGTTTCAGAGAGAGGCATTCCTGCAGCTGCTGCGCGCCTTGATGGCGGCGCAGGCCCGTGTGGAACGGATGCAGGAGGAAAATCGGAAGCTATCCGCCCGCCTGGAAGAGGCTCGGCTGGTGGGGCGGGCCAAATGCGCGCTGATCCGTTACCGGGGGCTGACCGAGGAAGAGGCCCACCGCTGCATCGAAAAGGAGGCCATGGACACCCGCCTGCCCAAGCGGGAAGTGGCCCGGGACATCCTGCGCACCTTTGAGGGTTAGGCCGGTCTCTGGACCGGAAAACGGGACGGCAGAAGCGCATCGGGATACGGGGATCCCGGTGCGCTTGTGTGTTCATTTATTCCGTTTGTAATAGGTCACCGAATCCGAAATATACGGGCAATCGTCCGGAAAGTGTTCATATAGCCCCATTTGTCCCCATTTGGAGACGAAAGTATGCGTCCCCTCTTTGATGGCCGAATGGTCGTCGTTGTTATAAACCACCTTGGAGCCGACCGGGGCGGCATAAGGGATCACATTGATATCCCCTGTAACGGTGGTGATGGCCACGTAGCTGCCGTCCTGCCAGTATTTTTTGTGCTCGTTTGGATAATCCCCAATACCGATCCAGACGGTATTGTTCGCGCTCTGGCTGTGCCAGGCGTAGGAATGGCAGTTGTACCGCCTTGTCGGCTCCCGGATTTTATATGCGTATGGGAAATTCTTTTCTTGATAATCATTCGCTTCTGCAATCTCTTTCGCACTCATTTCGTCAAGGATCGCTCCCGTGACGGCCGTCCCGTTCGGGGTGTAAACAGTCGTATACCTCTCGGCGGCCGCACGGAAGCCGAGCGCCAACAACATCGCGAAGCACAGGCCGCTTACGAGAATCGGAAGAACGGCTTTTTTACGGTGTCCCGCCTGATTGAACGTCTTCAATTCAAATAGCTCCTCCTTTCACCCACGGGGATGCGCCGGTGCCCGGCTTGCTCCGTGACACACTGAAGCACCTCGGAGGTCAGGGCGGTGCCCTTCTCCAGAAACAGGCGTATATCCTCTCTCTCTTCCGCCTCCGCGGCAAAGCCCTCATCCTCCATCAGGATGCGGCCGGCGAGCAGCGTCGAGGGGGAAATGGAAAAGCCTTCCTCGTACCGTCGGGCCTTCTGATCGGTGAGCTGGACCGCGTGGTCCAGCAGCGCCTCTTTTTGTGCCGGTTCAAGCGTGTTCAAAACGGCGGGCTGCGCGAGGATATACTCGAAATAGCGCAGACGGAACGTCGGATAATCGTCGCTCTTCAGCACGTCGTCCAGCGACAGCGCCTGATATTTTTCAGCCAGCAGCGGCCCTGCGTCCTCCCGAGACAATAGCTCCCGCAGCCCGTTGAAGGTCTCAATGTGCTTCAAAAAGCCGTCATAGATGTCATTTTGAAACATCATATTGCCCATGAGAGGATAGGCAAGGCAGGTTTCGATGAGTCCCTCGGTGGACATGGTTTCGAGAATTTCCCCCGGGACCTGGCACACCTCCAGCTTTTTCTTGATCGAGCGGAGCTTGCCCCATTCTTCCGGTGTCTTTTCCGGGGTGATCGGGAACTCATAGGCATCGCCGGCCGTCTCCATCTCATACCAGGGCGGGCTTTCGGTCGCCGCCGGCACGGCGCCCAGGGCCACGGCGAACGCGGTTGCCAGACACAAGGTCAGCAGCAGCCGCAGACCATGCTTTTTCATCACGTTCTCTCCTTTCCGAATTGTCAAAACGGGGTTTTCCAGACCAGAAAATGCGGCGTTCTAAAATAGCGCGGATTCTCGTTATTTATTCCGTTTGTAATAGGTCACCGAATCCGAAATATACGGGCAATCGTCGGGGATATGCTCATACAGGCCCATATTCCCCCATTTGGAGACAAAGGTGTGCGTTCCTGCCTTGATGGCCGAATGGTTGCCATTGTTATAAAACACCTTAGCGCCGGCCGGGGCGGCATAAGGAATCGCGTTGATATCCCCCGTGACGGTGGTGATGGCCACGTAGCTGCCGTCCTCCCAGTATTTTTTGTATTCATCTTGATATATCTCTTGGAAGCCAATCCAGATCGTGTTGCCCGGGCTCTGGCTGTACCAGGCGTAGGAATGGCAGTTGTAACGCCTTGACGGTTCCCGGATTTTCCAAGCATAGGGGAAATCCTGCTCCTGCTTCCGATTGAGCTCTCGTATTTCATCGGCACTCCATTCATTCTGGATTTCCCCTGCGAATATAGCTGTTCCATTCGGTGTATATATCGTCGTAAACCGGATGTCGGACGCTTGCAGAGGAAACGCCGTCATATACAAACTCATAACGCTAAAACACATGAAAGCCATGATTCTGCAGAATCGTCCCGCTCTGTATACGGCCTTCAAAACATCCCCGTCCCCCTTTCATTTCGAGACGCTTCCCGCTTTTCATTGAACTGCTGGACCGTCTGCAGCATCTCCGGTGTCAATCCAAAGCCGTCGCCTAAAAATACTTTCCAGTCCAAGTTGTCCTCTATGGCGGCGGCAAATTCCGTATCCTCGAGCAACACCTGGCTGGCAACCAGGGCCGAGGACGTTACAGAAAACGTCTCGGCATACCGCTGGGATTTCAGCGCAATCAGCTTCATCGCGCGATCCAGCAGCGCCTCTTTCTCCTCTTCGCTGAGCTTGCTTATGACCTGGGGGTTCGCGAGCATAAACTCAAAATAAATCAGACGGATGGAGCCGAATTCGTCCACATTTTTCACGTTGTCCAGCGATAGTTTGAGATACTTTTGGAGCAGCAGTGGTGCCCCGTCCTCCCGAGACAGCAGCTCCCGCAGCCCGTTAAAACCGTCGACAAGCTGACAAAACCCATCTTGAAGCGAATTTTGATACATCATATTGGAAAACAGAGGATAGGCAAGGCAGGTCTCGATGAGTCCCTCGGTGGACATGGTTTCGAGAATCTCCTCCGGGACCTGGCAGACCTCCAGCTTTTTCTTGAGCGAGCGGAGCTTGCCCCATTCTTCCGGTGTCTTTTCCGGGGTGATCGGGAACTCATAGGCATCGCCGGCCGTCTCCATCTCATACCAGGGCGGGCTTTCGGTCGCTGCCGGCACGGCGCCCAGGGCCACGGCGAACGCGGTTGCCAGACACAAGGTCAGCAGCAGCCGCAGACCGTGCTTTTTCATCACGTTCTCTCCTTTCCGAATGTCAAAACGGGGTTTTCCAGACCAGAAAATGCGGCGTCCAGGCGGCCCTGCCACATCTCCGGTGTGTTCCATCACAGCATACACATCCCTCCTTCCACGGAGATGGGCCGGTGCCCGGCTTGCTCTTGACACTGAATCACCTCAGAGGTCAGGCCACACTTTTGGGGACGGCATGCTTTAAAATCCCCCGTCGGGGCTGCCTGCCTCCGTTCTTTCGAGGCTTTCGGGACGTGTTTTCAGTCGGACGACCACATAAGGGCTGTACAGCGCGTGATCCGACGACGCAAAAATCCGAAAGCCCTCGTCCTCCTCAGCCTTCAGCAGAAGCCCCATGAGTTCCGTTTCCCAGGAATAGAATTCCACGCAATCCCTTACAAATTCCGTTATATCATACGCGCGGACGGAGGCTTGTGTCCGGCTCTTGGCCGATACCCGTTTGTCCTCTGGAACCCGGTCCGACCAAACGACACTTTGGCTGTTCCACTGATAAAGCGGCTTATAAAAGGCGGTTTTGACCGCCCCGGACGTGTACAATTCGCGAACGCAATATTCCGCGCTCAGGATATCGGCCGGGGCAGCATGAAAATACGTATTCAGCCGGAAGCGCACATACGTCCAGCCCTCCCCCAGTGCAGGATGGTGCCCGACAACCTCATAGTGCCGCAGATAGGCGTTGGTGTCGAATTCGGAATACACGCTGGAGTCCGGAATTTTCTCGGTATAGATTTCAAAAGACGGATCCAGCTTGACCGGATAGACGGCGCCCCGCAGAACAGCCTCGTCCATCAGCAACTGTACGTGCTGCCCATCCGCCTTATACAGTATCGATACATCGGTTGTGACGTCAAATGCCTTGTCCGGGTGATGCCGTAGGAGCGGCTGACGCACGACGCTTTGAATATCGTCTCCGTCCCGGAAGACGATATAGCCGTTTTGCCTGTCAATGTAGCTCGCATCATTTGTACGGACACAGAAGTCTAGCGTATTCTCTTCCGGACATTTCTTCAGCACCAGCTCGGCCTGGATTCCGGCCTTGGTTGGATAAAACACCATATCCAATGCCGTGCCCTCGTATAAGACGGCGCTGACAGTATCTCCATACATATTGACATACGGCGTGTCTTTGGCTTCCGAAAAGCCGGACCAGTCCCCGCAGGGCTTAAATTCGATCCAGGCCTCACCCTTTTCTACCCGGAAGTATTCCGACAGGGATGGAGGGAAATAGGCCTTGATCTCGTTCGCCTTATTTTCGTAGGCGAACCCCTCTTTTCCCGAGGCCACGACGGTATTGTCGATCACGGCATAGCCATCCCCAGTGGGATACTGGACCGGAGACGAAAAAATATACAGCGAATAGGTGCCGTCCCGGTTTGGATAACCGACAGTGTACGGCGTATTGCATTCGGGCAATGCTTCTCCCTGTCCGGATATACCCGGAACAGGAGAAAGGGCAGTGGACAGGACGACACCGGTTTTGCCGCGGCATCCGCAACACAAAACCAGCAGAAACAGTAAAATTATGCTGTAAATTCTCCCCCGTTTGCCGACTTGTTTATACATGATTGACAACTTCTCACTCTTATTGTATAAAATATGGTAGAAATTGTCAACGTCAATGAATAGCACTTATGAAAATAAATCCTAGCACAATCCACAACGGAGGGGAGGGCCGCCCTTTGTACGCCGCCTATACGCATCGTTCCGGCCGTGTGGCGGAGATTGAGTACGTGGCAAACGACGACTGCCGTCAGATCGATACCCGGCAGCGATACACCCTGATCCTGCTGGAAGCGGGCAGCCTGACGCTGGATGTCGGCGGCCATATCCGGGCCTTTGCTGCCCCCTGTGTTCTGCCGGCCCAGGAAAACCTGGAGATCACCTTTGTCCGTTCCCACCGGCTGGCGGCTAGAGTCATCCGGTTCGACGTATCGTTTTTAAACGTCCATATCGGCTACGAAATGATCCATTCCGGCCGGTATGACGAATCTATCGAGGATTTCGGATTTATCCCGCTGAACGCGTTTTATGAGTGCCCGGATGGCGTCCCTCCGTTTCTGCCTTTGTCCCGGGACGGCTTTCTGCGTATGCAGGATCTATTCGACGCCTTCGGCGCGGCGCTCGCCAGCCGGAACGATCCCCGTTGGTCCTGCTGGACAAGGCTGCATTTGCTGATGATATTGGAATTGGTGCACCGGTGCCACACGGCGGCTGTTGGCCAAAGGACGGCGGGTTTCGACCTCCAGGCCCCGCATGTGTGGGTTTCTCTGCTGCTGGAGTATATTCACAGCCATTATGCGGAAAGCCTGTCCCTGGACGCCCTGTCCCAATATATCCATGTTAACAAGACGAGCCTGTCCAAGGAATTCAAAGCCGTCGTCGGGTGTTCCGTTGCGGAATATATACAGCTCTACCGCTTTCAATGCGCCTGTCTGGCCCTTTCCACCACCGATATTCCCGTCGGGGATATCGCCGGGCAATGCGGGTTTTCAAGCGGGGCTTACTTTGCCCGGCGGTTCCGGCAGGTCATGGGGATGACACCGTTGGAATACCGTAAAAGCCGGATCCACAACCGGACGGCCGCTGGCGGAAATCCGCTGGCGTAAGACTTTGCCGGACAGAAAAAGGCATGGACGTTTCAGCCGTCCATGCCTTTTGATATACAGCCGCCCGGCCGTTCTATTCGGCATCCCCCGCGGGCTCAGCCGCTTCCCTTTGTGGTCTTCCGCGGCCGTCCCGTATGACCTTGACATCCTCCCGTCTGTACAGGGCCGGGGGAGAATCGGGAGCCTTTTCCAGCCTCACCTTGATTGCGCCGGTGAGCAGGTTGGCCTCCACCACCTGGCCCCGCCCATCCGGGGTGTTGACGATCGCGCCCTGCCGGGGGGTGATGCGCAGCAGCGACTCATAAGCCTCCTGCTCGTACTTGAGACAGCACATCAGACGGCCGCAGGAGCCCGAAATTTTGGTAGGGTTGAGGGATAGGCCCTGCTCCTTCGCCATTTTGATGGAGACCGGCTGGAAATCCCCTAAAAACTGGGAACAGCAGAAGGGACGGCCGCAGATGCCGAGCCCGCCGAGCATCTTGGCCTCGTCCCGCACCCCGATCTGGCGCAGCTCGATGCGGGTACGGAACACCGAGGCGAGGTCCTTGACCAGCTCCCGGAAATCCACCCGGCCGTCGGCTGTGAAATAGAACAGGATTTTGGAACTGTCGAAGGTGTATTCCACATCCACCAGTTTCATATCCAGCTTGTGGGCGGCGATTTTTTCCTGGCAAATCCGCATGGCCTTCTGTTCCCGCTCCGCGTTTTCCCTCGCCCGCTTGAGATCCTCGGGAGAAGCCGCGCGCAGAACCGGTTTGAGCGGCCGCACGATTGTCTCGTCCGATACCTGCTTATTGGGAATGACGACCTCGCCGCATTCCATGCCGCGGGCGGTTTCCACCACCACGTGGTCGCCTTTCTGAAAGGAACTGCCGGCAGGATCGAAATAATAGACCTTTCCCATATTCTTAAAACGGATTCCGATGATTTCGGCCATGGTATCCAACCTTTCTATCTGTATGCCTTCCGGCTCAACGAATGCTGTACACGGAAACAGGAGGTTTGCGGATGGAAATCCATCCCTCACCGTCCGGCCGCTTGCCGCAGGCGGGCGGTCAGCAGGGTGAGCAGGAGGGTGTGATTGGCGTTGCGGCGCCGGATGCGTTCGAGCTCCCCGGCCGTTTCGAGCAGACGGAGCAGGCGTTCCCGGGACAGGGCCTGGGAGAGGGCGGCTGCAGCGTCGGGCGCGATGGAGAGGCAGCCGTCCCCCCCGCTGCGCAGCACGAGGGCGTCCCGGAACACCAGCGTAAGGCCGGTGAGCACCCCGGGCAAGGCTTCCCGGTCTTTCTCCAGCCGCCCGGTCAGCCTCAGGAGCGGCAGCTCCGCAGGCGCCGCGACGGCGGCCGCCAGCTCAGGGACCAGCTCCTGGACCCGCTGGTACACGCCGTCCGACAGCCCCCGCAGGGCCTGTCCCACCACACCGCCCGACAAAACCGCCGCACGGCGCCGGTCCTCCGGGGATGTATCGGGCAGGAGGGCTCCCAGTATGGTCACGGACTCTTCCTCAGCCACTCCGGAGAGGCTGAGCGTCACCACCCGGGAGCGAATGGTCTCCAGCAGCTGGCCGCGGTTTTCACAGGTCAGAAGAAACAGCGCGCTCGCGGGCGGTTCTTCCAGGATTTTGAGAAGGGCGTTCTGCGCCTGCTCGGTCATATTCTGCGCCTCGGCGAGCAGGAACACCCGTCTGGGGGCCTCGTTGGGCAGAATGTAGGCATCCTCCCGCAACGCGCGGACGGTATCGATATGGAAGGAACGGGCGGCCCCCTCCCCCCCCGCTTCGAGGATATCCGGATGGGAACCCGCCGCCGCTTTGCGGCAGCCTGGGCAGACGCCGCAGGGTTTTTCGCCCTCTCCGGTACAAACGGCGGCCATGGCCGTCAGCCTGGCCAGTGTGCGCCGCCCGGAGCCGGCTGGCCCTTCAAAGAGCAGGGCATGAGGAAGCCGCCCCCCGTCGATGCAGGCGGAGAGCCGCTCTTTCGCCTCGGTATTTCCGGCAAACGTGAGAAAGCCGGCGGACGGCGAAGGGCCGGGCACCCGGTCAAAGCGCATGGAGGCCCCTGTCCTTTCCTAAAATACGATTACAGCTTTTCATAGCGCTCGATATCGGTGACAAACACCGTGGCGCCTCCCACGGTCACCTCCATGGGGAAAGAGGCGTAGGTGCTGGTGCCATAGGTGCTGCTGGGCACCATCTGGGTGCGCTTGCGGGAATGCTGCTCGATAATGGAGATCACTTCGTCGACCCGGCTGTCGTCGGTCCCCATCAGGAAAGTGGTGTTCCCCGCCATGAGAAACCCGCCGGTGGTGGCCAGCTTGGTGACCGAAAAGCCGGCACGGGTCAGGGCGGACGAAACGGAACCGCTGTCGTCCTTGTTGACGATGGCAAAAATCAGTTTCATCGACATAACTGTTCCTCCATACAGGTCCGGCCGCCCGAAAAAGCGCGTCCGGAATTCCGGTATCCCCGGAACATCTTTATTATACTGTATTTTTGTCCGTCTGACAAGGAAAATTCCGTGTCTTCAAAAACGGGCTCTTCCGCCCCCATACAATCCGCATACGCCGCGCGCGTACCAGAGCGCCTTCTTAAAATTGCCGCATACGCAGCCGCCGGATATCATGAAGCCAAATAGCGCCTCCGGGTTGCAAATTTATAAAATGATGACCACCCAAACTCCCGGGGGCCCCGGGCCCCCTTGTTGTATGAACGTCGGTTCAGGAGATGCCGTACCCGCCGATTTTCATGAAGAGAAAATCGGCAAATTCTCCGGGGGCCTGGGGGCGAAGCCCCCGGCGTCTCTTTGCGTCCTTTCTCCACGCGGAGAAAGGACGTGGCCGCGCATTGGATATCCCTTTTCATTAGGACAGCGTTTTATATGCGCGGACAAACTCCAACACGCCCCGCAAAAACGGGTCTGGCCTGCGGGCCACCCCCTTTCTTTACACAAAGAAAGGGGGAAAAGAAGCGCCAGGGGGAGCCCTCCTGGACCTTCCCCAGGTGTTTTGATTTTTAGGGCCATTGTGGGACACCACAATGGCCGGTGACCGGCCCCCGATGCCCGTCCGTATAGAGAGCCCTTCAGGGGCGAGGCCGGAGTCCTTTTTAGGAAAGCCGGCGGGTACGGAATCTTTTGAACCAACGCCCATACATAAAAGGGCTACGGCCCCGAGGGCTTGGATGGCTATAAAATCAATGGGCTTGTGACCAACCCATTCCCCGGGGTTTTGGGGGCCTCTCCCTGTATACCCATTGGCTTGCGTATTGGCGAAGCGCGTGTCCAGCGATATAAGCCTTCAGCGTATGAGGGTATAGGGACATATTTCCCATGCGGAGTATTTTTTGATTTTTTTCGTCCCTTCCCTTGACATTTGGGGGCGGAGTGTCTATAATTTAGACGTTGTCCCCAAATGCGCTCGTAGCTCAGCTGGATAGAGTGTCTGACTACGAATCAGAAGGTCAGGGGTTCGAATCCCTTCGGGCGCGCCAGAAAAAACCGCATGAAATAGCCGTTTTTTGGCCGTCTCATGCGGTTTTCTTTATGCTCTAAAATCGGTTTTGACTACCTTTTGACTACCTTTTAAAATGTAAGTGCTAAAAATCAAACGATAGAAACGAATTGCGCGTTGATTTTTTCGGCTGCGCTTAAGCCGTCCTTGTGGTCTAGATGCGTGTATACTTGGGCCGTCATCTGGATACTGCTGTGGCCTAGAAGGTACTGCGCCGTCCTCAAATCCACCCCTGCATAATATAGATTTGTGGCGTAGGTATGCCGGAGCATATGAGGCCGGATGGCAAAATCTACCACTCCGAACACCTTTTCCCACATGCGCTTAAATGCAATTTGCGTCATGGGGCCGCCGTCTGCTTTGGTTATGACATATAGCCCGGTCTTGGGAGTATCCCGGAGAATTTTAGCGAGCGGGTCGGGAATCGGGATTGTCCTATGTGCGGCCTTGGTTTTGAGCTCCTGAGACGGGTCTGGCTGGTTGCCCACAAAGGCCAATGCTCTGTTTACCGTAAGGCTATTCGCCTTGATATCTCCCCACTGAAGCCCTAATGCCTCTTCACGGCGCAATCCGCAGTACAGACAGAGCCCCACAAATGCCCTTGCTTTTGTATCTGTGACCGCCTCCATGAGCTCCCTGACCTGATCGGCGGTAAGATGTTTTGTTTTTTCTGGCGCGGTGTGCTGCATGATTTTAATGCCAATCGTTGGGTCGTTGACGATTAGGCCGTTTTGCTGGGCCGTCTGAAATATCTGCCGCATGGTGATAAGGACTTTGTGCTGTAAACTCTCGGATTTATCCGCAACCGCTGACATGACCTCGCGGATGTGGACGGGACGTACAGAGCGGAGCGGCAAATCGCCTAATATGTCTAGGATATGGAGGTTATAAGCATCCTTGTACATTCTCAGCGTGTTTGGCCGCAGATCGGCCTTGTACTTATCAATCCAAACCTTTGCCCATTCTCCCACCAAAGTATTGTCGCCCACCTTTATTCCCTGCCGGTCTTCGGCGCGCAAGGTATCGGCGGCGGCGTTTAGCTCGGCCAATGTCCGGCCATATACGATTTTCTGCTTTCCGTCCGACAGAGTGATTTTCCGCTGGTACCGGCCGTCCTTTCGCTTCTTGGGCATTAAGTGTCCCTCCAATTTATATTGTGGACAATCACAAGGCAATATGGTATACTCAAAGCCGTAAGGTGCTATCGCAAACGGTAGGCGGTTAGTCCCTCTCGTATTTCGGGAGGGAGACTATTCTTTTTCCCTCCCGCAGAAGGGAGGGATGCCAATGATTACATACACAGAGCTGTTTCAGTTCTGCGCATTGATCGTGAGCATTGTCGCCCTGGTATTTCAGGCAACAAAAAAGAAGTAACCGCCCAGCCTCGAAAACTAGCGGTTACTTCTTAATCGTTGGGAGGGGCTAACCGTCTAACCGGTAGCACCTTACACCCATATTATAACCGCATATATTGTTGATGTCAAGCCGTCTGCCCTGTTTGGGTGGGCGGATTTTTTGCGTGTCTTTGTGCATATAACGTATTTATATAATTGTATCTGTAATTTACTATTGCAAAATTAGAACATTTGTTCTATAATGGACGTTGCAAAAGGCAACGAAGAAAAGGCATAATGTAGTAATTTTGTCTGACATTGGCAACATTTACCTGTAGTGATTTGTAAAATATGGTCGAATAACTGTTGATGGCAGACTTGCGGCGTCTGCCGTTGGAAAAATAAGGAGGGGTCGTTATGTGTCGCGCTGAGTCAACGCCAGAAAAATTTGCGTCGAGAGCCTTATTTAAGGCTTTATGGTCTGGAAGATGGACTATACACCCAGAACATAAGATAATGGATTTGCGATGGTACGACGCTCTATATTTATGCCTCCGAGATCACGAGCGGGTGCGGATGCATCGGCGCATGTGGGACATGCTCCAAGGCTCCTTGGCCGGAGAGGGGGCGTCTGTGTGAGCAACAAGGGAAAAGATAAAGTAATAATGGATTGCTCACAGAGAGAGGATCAAGTAATTCCGGAGTGTTACATAAATCTGGCTAAAAAACTAGCAGAACACGGATGTAGCGGAAAGGCAAAGAAGTTTGCCTCGCTCATCATATCAATCATCAAAGAGTAAGATTTCAAGTATACGAATTGCTTTTTCAATTCTTTTCTGATCGATATTGTGTTCTACGGCAAATTTATTGACCGTTTCATAAATTTCGGTAGCATCATTTAAAATCGCCTCCTCAGATACATCTGTATCTGTGGGGGCTTTTTCGATTTTCTCCGATCCGTCGTCCAAATCGTCCAATGTATACCCCATACAATGAACCACGGCTTTTATCGTTCCCAGTTGTGGGTCCTTGGTTTGTCCAGCAAATATTTTGTTAAGAGTGCCTTTCGGGACTTTAGATTTTTCCGATATTTCATCTGTAGTCATACCCGATTTTTTCTTCATTTGATTTAGTTTGTCTAGCCAAAACATCCCGTCACTTCCTTTACTAATATTTTATGGCTTCATGGGTTCATTGTCAAGAAAAATTTTACCGAATAATATAAATTATTTCCGGAAACCACTTGACATTTACCATTTACGGGTGTAATATTGGATTACAGTTTATACAATACGGTAAAATCGTAGGAGGTGATAGTTTGAGAAATCTAAAAGCGGAGATGGTAAGAATTGGGATCACAAATTATGATGTTAGTCGTCTTTTGGGATGTTCAGAGAAAACTGTGAGAAATAAAATGAGCGGACGATCCCAGTTTACTATTTCGGAGGCGGAAAAGATTAGAGACCACTTTTTCGAAAGCTTGTCCCTAGAGTATCTTTTTGTTGATTCGGATGCAGTAGAAAAAAGCGCATAAAAAACCGCCCTCACGGGGAGGGCGGGAAACAAATCATATGTATTGCGTAGCCAATCACGAGAACTGCGATAAGAAATGCCACAATAATGGCGATTGCAATAAACGGGCGAATTGTTTTTTCGCCAGTACGCTTTACGTTTGTGTTTTCGATCGTACAATCATTGTCTGCAATGCGCCCAAGTTTAGAAGCCAATTTCCAGTAATGCACACCAAATCCAAAAAAAACTAAATCCAAGATGAATAAAATAACCCCGATTGGCCATGCGAGAATAAATCCGCCCAACGATATAAACAATCCAATTGCACCGACTACCCAAAAAGCGATCGAGTCGTTGCTAAGCGTCGATGCTTTCGATCTGTACAGATCCTTGGTGATATCTGTTTGGGAAGACGGCTTTAAACTTTTGTCGCAAGAACGAATTATTGATATTTCTATATTGCATCCATAGTTCTTTCCAACTTCGTCTCCGGTAATTTCAAGTATCTCGCCAATAAGTACCGAATCCGGATATAACTCCATATAAGCCACTAACTCCTTAGCCAAACCTGACCTGACATATCCAAGTTTTTCTCCGTCCGGATTAAGTACGGCTATCGCGTTTTCGTCGTGAGGGTTGTTTGGCTCTCGAACAAGGTGTATATCGTCCATCTCTGACAATTCTTCCAGTAGTTGTTGCCTATTGTCTCTAGTAACGCCGACAATTTTGGTCCTTGTTTCAAAAATAGTATCCGGCACGTTGGCACCGCTCCTTTCTGGATAAAATTCGCCCGACTTTTTCGACCAAATACTAGCACACCGGCCCGCGTTTTTCAATCTTTATTGAATTAATCACACTAAATTCGCAATAAACCCAACAAATACATAAGGAGGTGATCGCATGGAATACGATCTTCGGGCCATTGTAGCGGAAGCCTTAAAAGAATATCTCCCCTTGCTTTCATCCGGTAAAGACCGGTTTACGGCGGAAGATATTGCCGAGCGATACGGTATACATAAAGATAACGCCCGGAGAATGATGAATAACGGGGATTTTGGAGATGTGATCGCCATTACGCCTAGAAACAAGGTGGTGACGCTGGCGGGGTTACTGGCGTATGAGGACAGGAAAAAAGGCCTTATTGAGAGCGGGACGAAAAGGCCGGCGCGAAGCCGGAAAAACAAGACGGTCGTAGGGAGGATATGAAATGAAAGCCTTGTACACCTGCGGGAACCAGGTAATCAGCAAAGACAGCAAGGGGTATATCGTCCACCGTCGTGACGGGAGCGATCGAAAACGGTATAAAACCATGGAAGAAGCGTGGTGGGGAGCCGTAGAAGCTGCCGGTATAAGGAGGTGAGGGAAAACGTTAAAACCTTGTATTGCCCTTAGGGGAGTGCCCATGAAAGAGAAAGCGGGAAGTCGCCCGCTTCCCGCTCTCCTGACCCATGGGCATTCCCTCAAGGGCAACACAAGGATAACACGAAACCTGACGATATACAACCAGAAAGGAAGGTGAAAAACCATGGAATGGATCACAAGCCCGTTGAGCGTGGCGTTTGGGTCGGCGGGGTTGCTGGCCTGTGCTGTTGGGCTGCTCGTCGAGCGGTTCGCACAACCCAAGCCGCGGCCGCATCCGTGGCTGATGTGGAAACGGTACATAAAAAAGACCGCCCGGCGTGCTGGCACACGCAAGGGCGGCAAGGACAAATAACCTAAGATTATGATAATCGGAAAAAGGAGGATTGTCAAGATGGGTCAGTGTGTAATCCAGTCAAAAAGGCGCAGAAATATCGACCTGGGTTCCAAAGACCGCCCGGTCATCCGTATCCGGCCGGGCGAATATAGCCATATAGCGCGCATAGCCGACCAGACAGGATGGACGATAACAGAAGTGGCGTCAAGGCTGCTGGCCAGCGCGTTAGAGGATGTTGTGATCCAATACCCGGACGACGAGGTGATAACCGATGCCTGAGAAGAGGACCGTTCAGCCGCCCCGGTGCCCTGCCTGCGGCAGCATCGATGTGACCGGAGAGATATGCCCGTGGTGCGGAACCCGGCCCCCCGCCGGAAAGGATGAGGACGATGCTCAAATGCTGCGGCACCTGTAAACACGGCGGCCGTATTACGGCTGTCCGTAAAAGCTCCAGTTGCCGGTATGCCGAGGCCGCCGCGGTCAAATGTGAGCTCGGGAACTGCCCGGCGCCGATCACAGATGTGTGCCCGAAGTGGGAAGCAAACCATAAAAACATATAAAGGAGACGATCACGTGGAAATCACCCTGTCCGAAATCAAGGACCTCACCGAAGCTGTCCGTAGCTTGGCCGCCGCGCTCGCAGGAAATCAAGCCGCGCCCGTAACCCCTGTCGCCGCCCCTGTTCCTGCCGCAACGGTTCCTGCGGCCACTTCGCCGCAGATGACTGGCCAGACGGCGCCCCCTACTATCTCCCCTCCCGCCGGGGTTCCCGTGGCCACGCCCCCCGTGCAGACGGCCCCGGTGCCTGTGGCTGCCGCCCCCACATACACCCTGGAGCAGCTGTCGCTGGCAGCCCGTCAGCTGGCGGACGCCGGCCGGATGGCCGAGGTACAGCAGCTGGTGGCCCAATACGGCGCGCAGACGATGGCACAGCTGCCGGTAGACCGGTATGGGGACTTTGCCACAGCGCTGCGCGGAATGGGGGCCCGGATCTGATGCCGGAAACACACGCGAAGCTGTCCCCGTCTGCGGCGCACCGGTGGCTGCATTGTACAGCGTCCCCGACAGTAGAGGCGGGGATTCCCGACCCCGGCAGCCCGTATGCAGCGGAGGGAACACTGGCCCATTCGATTGCCGAGCTCAAACTTCGTAAGGCTTTTATAGAGCCGATGGGCCCAAAAAAGTTTGCAAACCGGCTAAAAAAACTACAGGAGGATCCTGTGTACGATCCGGAGATGCTGTCCCACACCGATGCGTACCTGGATTACATAAAAGGCATTGTGCATGGGTTTGATTCGAAGCCCTACGTGGCCGCCGAAACACAGCTTGACTTGTCGAGTATTGCCCCAGGGTGCTTTGGTACAGCCGACTGCCTGATCATTGGAGGTGGCGAGCTGCATGTAGTCGATTTCAAGTACGGCAAGGGTAAGCAGGTCGACGCGGAAGAAAACCCGCAGCTGCGGCTGTACGGAATCGGCGCCGTGCTGGCAAACTCCCTGTTTTACGACATCCACACGGTCCATCTGCATATCTTCCAGCCCCGGCTCGGGCATGTGTCCACCGAAACCCTGTCCCGTGACAGGCTGATGGACTGGGGCGTGTTCCAGGTTAAACCAAAAGCCAAAGACGCCTATGCCGGTCCGGGCGAGCACCTGGCCGGGGACTGGTGCCAGTTCTGCCGCGCAAAAGGACGGTGTCAAGCACAAGCCAAGCAGCTGTTGGACGGCGTCCAGCCCTACCGGGAGAAGGACCCCCTACTTATGGGGAACGGGGACTACGCGGCCCTGCTGCCGCAGCTGACGGCACTGAAATCGTGGATCAGCCAGGTGGAGGACGCCGCCCTGCGCCGGCTCCTGGATGGGGAGGAAATCACTGGGTACAAACTGGTGGAGGGGCGGAGTGTCCGGCAATGGAAGGATCAGGACGCCGCTTTTGAGGCCATAGCCGCCGCCGGGTATGACCGGGATCTGCTGTATGTGCGCACGCCGCTGACTCTGTCCGCCGCGGAAAAACTGGTCGGGAAAACGAAGTTCACGGAGCTTGCCGGGGCATATATCCAGAAACCACCCGGGGCGCCGACCATAGTCCCGGTATCCGATAAACGCCCGCCGTTTACCATCAAACCGACGCCCGAAGAAGCATTTAAAAATTGAAAGGATGAACTGATATGCCGCTCTCTCCCAACACCGTAACTCTCGGCGAAGTCCGTTTTTCATACTGTACCCTTTTCCAACCTCGGGCCCATCAAGGACAGGACCCAAAATATAGCGTGACCGTGCTGCTCCCAAAGAGCAACACGCAAGCCAAGGCACTGCTGGATGCCGCGGTTAACTATGCCGTTGAGCAAGGGATAGCGAAGTGTTGGAACGGCATCCGCCCTCCCCAGCCCGCGTTATGTGTCCATGACGGGGACGGCCCCCGCCCCAGCGACGGCCAGCCATTCGGCGAAGAATGCCGGGGCCATTGGGTATTCACCGCGTCCTGCAAGGCTGACCGAGCGCCGTTTGTAGTGGATGCCAATTGCCAGTCGATCCTGCAGCAGTCGGACATCTATTCTGGCATGTATGGCCGCGTAAGCGTCAGCTTTTTCCCCTACAACAGCAGCGGAAAAAAGGGGATCGGCTGCGGTTTGAACGGCGTCCAGAAGCTGCGCGACGGTGAGGTGCTTGGCGGCCGTGTCTCAGCGGAAGAGGCGTTCGGGCAGATGCCGGCGTACCTACAGCAGTCTGCATCCCCGGCGGTGCCTGCCTACGCCCCCCAGCCCTCGACCGCATATTCCGCGGTGCCGGGCACATATGCCCCCCAAACGGGCGGAGTGGATCCGTTCACGGGGCTCCCCCTTTGATTAAACCCCAATCCGGGAGGGCGGTCCTGTCCCAAGAGGGCCGCCCTCCTTTCCTCCGGAGGGACTTATGCAGCAGTTGAATATCGATATCGAAACCTACAGCGGTGTAGACATCAAACGGGCCGGTGCATTCCAATACGCCCTGTCGCCGGACTTTGAAATCCTGCTGTTTGCATATTCGGCCGACGACGGGCCGGTAGAGGTAGTCGACCTTAGACAGGGTGATACACTGCCCCCGGATATCCTGCGGGCCCTGTTTGACCCGTCGGTGGTCAAGCACGCGTACAACGCCGCCTTTGAGTGGTGGTGCCTATCCCGGCATTTCCGGCTGGGGCAGGAGTACGCTATGTCCCCTGATGCATGGCTGCCGCAGTGGCGGTGTACCATGCTGCACGGGCTGTATTGCGGGTACACCGCCGGGCTGGGGGCTACCGGCGAGGCGTTGGGCCTTCCCCAGGACCGCCGGAAGCTCTCTACCGGCAGTGCCTTAATCCGGACATTCTGTGTCCCCTGCAAACCTGGAAAAAGCAACGGCGGCCGAACCCGCACCCTCCCGCATCACGAACCGGAAAAATGGGAGCTGTTCAAGGAGTATTGCCGCCAGGATGTGGTGACGGAAATGGAAATCGGCCGCCGTCTGTCGGCCTTCCCCGTACCGGATTTTGTGCAGAAGCAGTGGGAAACCGACCTGACGGTCAACGCCCGCGGGGTGGCGGTGGACCAGGAGCTGGTCGACGGGGCCTTGTATTGCGCCCAAACCGTGACCGAGCAGCTTAAACAGGAGGCCGTATCCCTAACGGGGCTCAGTAACCCCAATAGCGTAGCACAGCTGACCCGCTGGCTGGAAACGGAAATTGACGAGGAGGTCCCCACCCTGCGCAAGGCGGACGTGTCGGATTTACTGGGCCGGGACCTGCCGAGTGACACCGCCCGGCGGATGCTAGAGATCCGGCAGGAGCTGGGAAAAACCAGCTGTAAAAAGTTTGACGCGATTAAAGCGGCAGTTGGCGACGACGGCCGTGTGCGGGGCTTGCTGCAATTTTACGGCGCGAACCGGACCGGGCGCTGGGCGGGCCGGCTGGTGCAGGTGCAAAACCTGCCGCAGACCCACCTACCGGCGCTGTCCCTCACCCGGGATCTGGTCAAGCAGCGGGACATACCCATGCTGAAACTGCTTCACGGCAGCGTCCCCGGTACCCTGTCGCAGCTCATCCGTACCGCGCTGGTCGCGTCTCCCGGGCATGTATTGATCGACGCGGATTTTTCGGCGATCGAAGCCCGGGTGATTGCCTGGCTGGCGGGGGAGGATTGGGTGCTGGACGTGTTCCGGACCCACGGCAAAATATACGAGGCCTGCGCATCGCAGATGTTCGGCGTACCGATCGGGGCCATACAAAAGGGGAACCCGGAATACGCCCTCCGGCAAAAAGGGAAAGTAGCGACTCTTGCCCTGGGGTACCAGGGCGGTGCCGGCGCCCTGGTCGCTATGGGCGCCCTGCGGATGGGGCTCTCAGAAGATGAATTGCCGGATATAGTCCGGCGGTGGCGGGCAACGAATAAACGGATTGTCAGCCTGTGGTATGCTCTGGAACAAGCTGCCGTAGAGACCATCCGCACAGGCCGGGCAACCGGCGTGCGGGGGCTGGCCCTGGCAATGGAGGGCGATACATCCACTAACCAGTGGTTTATGACCATTGCCCTGCCGAGCGGCCGCAAGCTGTATTATGCCCGGCCGTACCTGCTGCCGGGAGACCGCGGAGAGTCTATCCATTACCAGGGCATGGACCAGACCACAAAGAAATGGAAGGACCTGGAAACCTATGGCGGAAAACTGGCAGAAAACTGTGTTCAGGGGATAGCACGCGACTGCCTCGCAGAGTCGGTTGAGAGGCTCGAGGCCGCCGGATATCCAGTGGTATTCCATGTTCACGACGAGGTAGTCGTCGACGCCGGCATCCGTGGCCCGGACGCCGCACTGGCGGACGTGTGCCGGATCATGGCCGTGCCGATGGACTGGGCCCCGGACCTGCCGCTGCGCGCCGACGGATGGACGGATAGATATTACAAAAAGGATTGAGGAGGGACTGAAATGGCAATCACCCCACTGACCCCCGATCAGCGGGATATGGTGGCGGATAACCATAACCTTATATATGGTGTTTTAAATAAACACAATCTCTGCATAGAAGACTGGTACGGCTGCGCGGCGGTCGGGTTGTGCAGAGCTGCCCAGTCCTACGACCCGGGGCGGGGGTTTACATTTTCATCTTATGCTTACGCGGTAATGCTCAACGAGATAAGGCACCATCTCCGAGCCGCCCGGCTGGGCAAGCGCACAGCCGTTGTGGTATCTTTGGATGACCCGGAAGACCCGTTGTCTATATATCGCGTACCAGCAGCGCAGGGGAATACGGAGGAGGAGGGCATCGCCAACGTCCGATTTTGCGAGTGGTGGGGCGGACTGAACAGGACGGAAAAAAGGATGGTGCGCCTGTTGGCGTCCGGGATGCGGCAGTCCGCCATTTCCAACATCACAGGGATGTCGAAGCCCGCAGTTTCCCGTTGGGTGACACGAGCCAGAAACCAATTGTTTAAATAAGGAGCGGGCCACATGGTACACGATAGACCAATCACGATATCGGCCGCCGGAAGCCGAAAAGCGACCCGCTGGCCGGCACAGACGCTCCTATGGTCCGAGTTGGCAAACCGGTTACAGGTACCGGTCCGCGGGACGGAAACGCTGGCGGAATACCTGGGCTGGAAAAAAGGCCGGCAGGACGATGCCAAGGATGTGGGAGGGTTTGTGGCCGGAGCCCTCACCGGAGAGCGCCGGAAAGCCGGCTGCGTGGCCGGCCGGGACGTTATCACCCTGGATCTGGACAATATCCCCTCCGGCGGGACGGAGGACGTGCTGCGCCGCATTGCGGGGCTGGGGTGCGGATATTGCATATACTCCACCCGTAAACACGAGCCGGCGAAGCCGCGTTTGCGGGTTTTAGCCCCGCTGGCCCGCACATGCACGGCCGACGAATATGAGCCCATTGCCCGGCGGCTGGCGGCGTGGATCGGCATAGACCTGTGCGACCCCTCCACTTTTGAGGCGTCACGGCTCATGTACTGGCCGAGCTGCTGTTCAGACAGCCAGTATATTTACGCCGGCGAAGACAAGCCCATGCTGGATGCCGACGGCGTGCTGGCCACGTATACCGATTGGCGGGATATCGCCGAATGGCCGCAGGTTCCGGGTGCCCCGGAACGCACCGCCAAGCTGGCGGCCCGGCAGGAAGACCCCACCGTAAAGAACGGCGTGGTCGGAGCGTTTTGCCGTGTCTACGATATCTACCGGGTACTGGATGAGTTGATCCCGGGGGTATACACCCCTTGCGATACGGGGGATGACCGCCTGACCTACGCGGGGGGAAGTACGACCGGCGGCGCCGTGATCTACGACAGCGGGAAATACCTGTACAGCCATCACGCAACGGATCCTGTCGGCGGGAAGCTGTGCAATGCGTTTGACCTAGTGCGGCTGCACAAATTCGGGGCTCTGGACGACGAGGCGAAACCGGATACGCCTACCAACAAGCTTCCCTCTTTTATGGAGATGTGCCGGTTTGCCGTCGCGGATCCTCAAGTATCCCACCTGCTGGACACGGAACGGTATAACCGGGCGGTAGAGGCCTTCGGCGCGGATCCGGCTCCCGATGACGACGCGGGCTGGCTGCGCCAGTTAAAACGGAATCCCAACACCGGTGCCTATGACAAAACCATCGACAACGTTTGGGCCATACTGGAAAACGACCCGAGGCTGCGCGGTAAATTTGCGGTCAATGAATTCGCTTCCCGGGCGGAGGTATTCGGCGCATTGCCCTGGGATGCCCGGGAAGGGCGCCGGCAATGGGAGGACAACGACAACTGCGGGACGTACTGGTACATCGAGAAAGTGTATCAGATCAACGGCAAGGACAAGGTAGACCAGGCTCTGTCCCTGCACAGCAACCGGCACCGGTTTGACGAGGTAAGGGACTATCTGGACGGGCTAACATGGGATGGCGTACCGCGATTGGATACCCTGCTGATCGATTACCTGGGCGCGGCGGACACGCCGTATACCCGGGCTGTGACACGGAAAGCCTTTGTGGCGGCGGTTGCACGGGCGATGGAGCCGGGGACGAAATTCGACATCATGACGGTGCTGTCCGGCGCCCAAGGGATCGGGAAAAGCACCCTCCTGCGGAAACTCTCCAAGGGATGGTTTAACGACGGGATGACCACCTTTGAGGGGAAAGAAGCGAGCGAGCTGGTGCAGGGCGTGTGGATCGTGGAGATCGCCGAGATGCACGCGATGCGGCGGGCGGATATCAACCGGATCAAGCAGTTTTTAAGCCAGCAGTCGGACCGGTATCGGGCGGCGTATGCCCGGCATGTCAAGGAGTGCCCGCGCCGCTGCGTGTTTTTTGGGACAAGCAACAACCGGGAATATTTGGTGGACACCACAGGAAACCGACGGTTTTGGCCGGTAGATGTCGGGCTGGCGGCGCCTTCGAAAAGCGTGTTCCGGGATCTGGACGGCGAAATAGACCGGATTTGGGCCGAGGCTGTGGTCTGCTGGCGCCTGGGCGAATCCTTGTTCCTGACAGGGGCGGTCGAGGATGCCGCAAAAGCCGAGCAAGAGAGCCACAGGGAGCAATCCCCGCTGGAAGGGCTGATCCAGGAGTTCCTGGCCCGGTCAGTACCGGCGGATTGGGCTCACTGGGATCTGATCCGCCGCCGAATGTACTGGGCCGGAGGGGTACAGGGGGACATCCCCGTGACGCCAAGGGACCGGATATGCGCGATGGAGGTATGGTGCGAGGTCATGGACAAGGAGCCAGGGACCATGAAAAACAGCGATGCCCGTGAAATTAACGCCCTGATCGAACGGCAGCCTGGCTGGACACGGTACCCCAAACCGATGAAATGCGGATACTGCAGCGTCCAAAGAGGCTTCGTGTTTGCGGGTGACAAATGATTGTTACCGAATGTTAAATTGTTATCGACAAGGTAACAAAGGTAACAAAGGTAACAATCGTTTGTTACCGAAAAAACCGAGTGCCCATGCGGGTTTGAACCCTGTATTTACAAAGTAACAATTTTTACTAATAGAGTATAAAAATAGGGGATTAGGTAATACGCCTGCGCGCCTAATGCGCCTAACGCGCCTATACGTATATGTGTATAAGGAAAAACAGCGAAAATGTTACGCGGACAAAAACGCAGGAGGGAATCAGCGATGCTAAGTAAAAAACAAGAGGGCGAATTCCAGGCACGGTGCGCACACTGGCTCGAGGGGTATTTGCGGATATTGTGCCGGTGGCGGGAGGTACCGCTGAGCCAAGTATACAGCGCCGGAAAAGCCGCGGGGCACACCCGGGCGCAGATAAAAGCGGCCCGGGCATGGTTTGGGGCGGACATTGCCACGGGACGCTGTGGGATACAGAATACGTGGGGGTGGAACCGGTGACACACCGAACAGCGGAAAGCGAAAAGGCCGTTGAGGCGTATCTGGTAAAACGGATGCGCGAGATAGGAGGCCGGGCATATAAATGGGTGTCCCCGGGAAACGACGGGGTGCCGGACAGGATGTGCATATTTCCCGGCGGCCGGGTCGAACTGGCCGAGCTGAAAGGCGCGGGCGGACGTGTGTCCAGGCTGCAGGCCCACCGGTTTGCGGAGCTGTCCGGCATGGGACGCCGGGTATGGGTGCTTTGGAGCCGGGACAGCATTGACCGGTTCATCGAGGAGGTGTTGGCGGGTGCGCAGGCATAACGACAACCCCGAAGCGCGTTTGGAAAAGAAGTTGTGTGAGCTGGTGCAGGGACATGGCGGGCTGTGCTACAAATGGGTATCCCCCAACGATCCGGGAGTACCTGACCGCATTGTCATTGCCCCAGGAGGCCGGACGATTTTTGTGGAGCTCAAAGCGGAAATCGGCCGCCTGCAGAAGATCCAGAAATGGCAGCACGGCCGTTTGGCATCGCACGGCGTTGAGATCCGGACATTGAAGGGGCTGGATCAAGTCAAAGCATTTGTCGAGGAGGTGTTCCCGCCGCAATGATATTCCACCCTCATCCATATCAAGCCTATTGTATCAGCCGCCTGCTGAGTGACCCGGCTCTTGGCTTATATCTCGACATGGGTTTAGGCAAGACGGTAATCACCCTCACGGCGATCGCGGACCTGGAGTACAACCGTTTGCAGGTATCCCGGGCACTGGTCATAGCCCCCAAGAAGGTGGCGGAGGCCACATGGCAGCGCGAGGCAGGCAAGTGGGATCATCTAAGGCACCTGCGCTTTTCGACCGTCCTGGGCAGCGAGGCAAAGCGGGTCCGGGCCCTGAACACCCCCGCCGACGTATGGGTCATCAATCGTGAAAACGTCCCCTGGCTGGTCGAGTATTGCCGGAATGCCTGGCCCTTTGACATGGTAGTCATCGATGAAAGCAGCAGCTTTAAAAACCACAAAGCCAAACGCTTCAAGGCGTTGACCTGGGTGCGGAAGTATATCCGCCGCATGGTGGAGCTGACCGGCACGCCGGCTCCCAACGGGCTGCTGGATCTCTGGGCACAAATCTACCTGTTGGATGAAGGGCAGCGGCTGGGGAAACGGGTCACCCAATTCCGGGAACGGTATTTCGATCCCGACCAGCGCACCCGGGATGTGGTGTACAGCTACAAGCCCAAGGACGGCGCGGACAGCGCTATCCGCCAACTGATCGGCGACATCTGCGTCAGCATGAAGGCCGAGGATTACATAATACTGCCAGACTGTACCTACGACGACATCCCGGTGATGCTGGATACCAAAGCCAAAACGGCGTATGAAAGGCTGGAACGCGAAATGCTTTTGCAGGTGGACGAATCCACGATCGACGCCGGAAGCGCAGCAGTCCTGACCAACAAACTCCTGCAGTTGTGCAACGGGGCTGTTTATGATGGGCAGCGGCAGACGGTTGAGATCCACCGGTGCAAGATTGACGCCTTTTTAGAGGCCGTCGAGGCCCTGGACGGGCAGCCGGCCTTGGTATTTTATAACTTTCAGCATGATCTCGAACGGCTGGAGACCGCGCTGGCCGGATCCGGGCTCCGGGTCCGCCGGCTGACGGGGCCGGCCGACGAGGCCGCCTGGAACGGCCGTGAAATCGACATCCTGCTGGCACATCCCGCAAGCTGCGCATACGGTCTGAACCTCCAGCAGGGTGGCAACCACGTCATCTGGTTTGGGCTCAACTGGTCGTTGGAGCTGTACCAGCAGGCCAACAAGCGTCTGCACCGCCAGGGCCAGGCCTCCAAGGTAATTATACATCACCTTGTGGTGGCAGACGGGGTGGACGAAGACGTCATTGCTGCGCTAAATGACAAGTGCACCACCCAGGACAGGCTGATGCAGGCATTGAAAGCCAGAATCGAAAAAGCGAAAGGGGATACAGGGAAATGAACGGACTGAAATATGATGGCGACAAACCCATGTTAGACCTAATCCCGCCGGAAGCGATCATGGCAATCGGACGTGTTATGACCTACGGGGCGCAGAAATACGGGCCAAATAACTGGCAAGGGGTAGAGCCGCGGAGATATGTGGCGGCGCTGTTGAGGCACCTGATGGCGTATCAGGCCGGAGAGGTAAATGACCCGGAGAGCGGTATGCCTCATCTGTGGCATGTGGCAACCAATGCAGCGTTTTTGGTGGTGTTAGGAGGTTGCGAGGGTGACTAAGCATACAAGAATGCATTGCTGCTTGGACATAGAGGGTGGAATCAAAAACGCAAAAAGTTTGATCGGCTGTATTACGGTAGACGGGCATATATTGATGGATGTCCGGGAGATCAAAGCATTTTTGAGGGAGCAGTTGGAGATGGGCCGTCGAGTGCTGCCGTGCGGAGATTGCGATAACTTTGATTATCAAACAGGATGCCAGGGGCATCAGCTAAAGGAGGAGCAACATGAAAACGATTGAGAAAAAGTACTATGTATGCGATATATGCGGGAAAACCGCACAAAACCCGGAAAAAGTCAATGCCTGCCAGGAAATGCACAGGGACGTGTCGGGTGGGACCGTGGCTGCGCATTATCGCAAGGGCAAGGCATACCCAAAAAGTATAGTCATATCGTTCGAAGACGGATCCCAGGTAGAGTATTTCTACAACTACAGCACGGATGCCAGCGGGAAAACCGTTACCTTTGATGCGTAAGGAGGCGATGACAATGACGTATAAAGAAGCTGCTTTAAAGATGTGTGACGTATTTCTCGACATGCCGAGTGGGTGCGATGGGTGCCCTCTGGCGACCGAAAACTATGACGATGATGGGAACATGATATGTCAATTAAACGAAGTGGACGAAGCGGCGCAAGGCGGTAGCGGGAATGAATGAATTGAAGCCTTGCCCGTTTTGCGGGCAGTTGCCGGAGTGGACGATTGTCGGAGAAAACAATGATTTACTGCGGTTTGGTTGCCTAAGGGATATGGTGCATTGTGTTGTATGGATTATCCCGTTTACAGCACCATATTACGAAAACGCTTTGCAAAAAGCAATTGAGCGGTGGAACAGGAGGACAGACAATGGCTGAGTACATAGAGCGGGAGGCCGCAATAAAAGCCGCAAAGCATGCCTGGGCGAAAGGGCTTGAACCGACACAGTATATAGAGATCGTCCCCGCCGCCGACGTGGTGGAGGTGGTAAGGTGCGGGCAGTGCTTCTATTCGGCGCACGAAGGGGAGCTGTGGATTTGTGTCCATCCAGACCAATATTGTGATTGCTGGGCAAAGATTGTCAATCCCGGTTATTTTTGCAGTTACGGAAGGAGGCGTGAGGATAATGCGTGAGATTTTATTCCGTGGCCAGACGAGGCGACATGGCGAAAAAGTTAATATGAGAGGCGACAAGCTGCCGGGTCGGTGGGTATACGGCGGGGTTTTACAAGGCCCTGGGGATTTTTCGATCATCTATGGTGGTGAAAATCTCGGAGACATAGAAAAACACACGGTCTATACAGATACTATTGGGCAGTACATCGGAAAGCCGGATAAGAACGGCGTCAAGATATATGAAGGGGATATCGTTGAAATATGTATGCCGCTGACCGGGGTACGGCCGATTGTACAACGGTCGGAGGTCTACTTTGACCATGGATGTTATTGTGTACTCTGGGGCGGCAGTGACAGGTTCCATAATCGTTCTAGGATTGATGGATTTATCCCGCAAACAACATTTGAGGTCATCGGCAACATCCATGATAACCCGGAATTGATAGGAGGTGGGCAGGATGACGCGTAAAGAGACGTTGGAGCGGGCAGCTAAAATTGTGTGTACAGATCGAGAAGCCCAATATGGTGCGCCAGAGAACAACTTTGCGAGCATAGCTGAGTTGTGGTCAAATTATCTCGAGACGCATATCGATGCCCACGATGTGCCTATCATGATGGCGCTGTTAAAAATTGCCCGCATCAAGTCCGGGCAGTGCAAGGACGACAACTATATCGATCTGGCCGGGTATGCCGCTTGTGCGGCTGAACTAGCGGGAGAGGAGCGGGACCATGAAAAAATGTAGTCGTTGTGCGTTAAAAGATTGCAAGCCGTGCTATGAGTGCAATATGTGCGCTGGCGGAGACGATCATTTCCGCCCCCTTCCGGGACCGCCGAAGGAGGAGGCCACACCATGATAATATCCGCACCAATCCTGTCGGTCTGGCTCGCCTCGCTAGGGATGGCCTTTATGGTTGGGTGGTGTGCTAGGCGTGATTGATAATAGCTGCCATTATGAGCGCTGCCCGTGGAGGACACCGGACGGTATACGGGTTGTGTGTACATGCGGCGGGTGCATGGAGCCACAGAAACGGGCACAGATGGACGCCGAATATAATGCAGCGCATAAGCGGGAACAGCTGAGACGCATGGTTGAGGAGGGACAGGATGACGGAAGAGAGGCTTGAACGGTTCATCGGGCTAAAACAGGAGGCGTCCGCTCTAAAACTCCTCCTGGACGACACTCTCAAGCATGGCCCGGTTATGACAACGGATGCGGTGACTTCGGCTGCGGAGTTTCCCTTTTCAAAGCATACCGTTGTTGTGTCTGGCCTTAATCTGGGCGAGTATCAGGAGGACGTTGATATGCTCGCCTCGAGATGGAGGGCCAAGCGGAAGGCCATACTCGACGAGCTCGTTTTTCTGGAAAACTACTTAGATACCGTATCCGACCCCAAAATCCGGGCGATCATGCGGTATCGGTACGTCCTGGGGTGGGGTTGGCAAAAGATTAGTTTTAGGTTCGGATGGTCGGATGAGACGGCTGCGCAAAAAAAAATCAAAAGATTTTTAAATGTGTCCGGTTTGTCCGGTTCGGACGATTTATAATACTATCGTGGAAATCTATACAGAGGGCGTCCTGGCATTAACCAGGGCGCTCTTTGACTGAGAGGTGGCGGAGATGCCCACTAAGCCATTAAGGCCTTGCCGATATCCGGGCTGTACCGATCTTGTAAGGTCGGGGTATTGTGACCGGCACCGCCCGACAAGGACTTATGATTCGCGTCGCGGTACGGCGACCGAAAGAGGATACAACTCCAAATGGTCACGGGCAAGTAAGTTGTTTTTGGCAACGCATCCTTGGTGTGCTGAGTGCTTGCGGCGTGATGGCCTACGGGTGAGAGCGACCGAAACAGACCACATTATCCCACACAAGGGGGACCGGCATCTGTTTTGGGATCAAAGCAATTGGCAGCCTTTGTGTCATAGTTGCCATTCGGTCAAAACAGCCCGAGAGGATGGCGGGTTCGGCAATACGAGGATACCCCCACCCCAAAAAAGTTAGGATAATAAAGTCACAAACCGCGAGCCTACCTTCGCGTGAAAAAAATTCCTTTTATGGTCGGGAGGTGACTAGAATGGCGGGGCGGCCACCAAAAACGGCGGCAGTATTGCAGATGGAGGGCATATCCCATAAAACCAGGCGAGAGCTGGATTTAAGGCGCCAGCAAGAGGAGGCTGCGTTGACCGGCCTCACCATGCGAGAAAATAAGCAGGTGCGGGAAAACCAGTCGGCCCATGCCATTTTTATCCGGCTACGATCTTTGCTTAGGAAGGTAGAGAAGGACGACGCCATCTATGAAATGTCCATGAACCGGTATGCGCTACTCGCCGCGGAATGCGAAGAGTCGCAATCCAGACGGGCGCGCCTTGAAGGCATCATCAATGACTTGCACGATAGGATGGCAGAGTTTGAATATCCGGAGTATATAAAGCTAGTTATATCGACGGAAAAGCAGATATCGGCTGTTGACAGCGCCCTCACGAAAAAAAGGGATCAGCTTTTAGCCATAGAAAAAGAAAGTCTGCTGACTGTAGCGTCTGCCCTGCGGAGCATACAGAAAAAACCCAAAGAGCGGGAGGGCGATGACCCAATGGCTACGCTGCTGAACATGCATAGGGCGTGATTTGGTGTATAGCGACGAACATGCTGAATACGTCGTCCGTTTTATCGAGTGCCTAAAACACGGGGATGATTTTTACGGACAGCCGTTCCTTTTGCTGGATTGGCAAAAAGAAGCCGTCCGAGATTTTTATGGGAACCTGCTTGATAACGGATGCCGCCAATATCAGTACCTGTATTTGGAAATCCCAAAGAAAAATGGAAAATCCGAACTTGCGGCGGCACTAGGCTTGTATCAGACATTTGCCGACGGTACGCAATACGGCGAGGTTTATTGTTGTGCGGCAGATAAAGCAAATGCGGGGATTATTTTTAACGCGGCGTTATCCATGCTGGAACAGTGCCCGGCGTTAAAGAAACGGGCGAAAATCAGAGAGAGCACCAAAGAAATATTAGATACTGTATCGCACACCCGCATGAAGGTGTTGTCCGCGGAAGCTTACAGCAAACACGGCTATAAGCCTTCCTGCGTCATCTTTGACGAGTTACACGCACAGCCAAACCGGGACCTGTGGGATATTATGACGTTTGGCTCTGGATCAGCCAGAAAGCAGCCGGTTTATATCGTCCTCACCACCGCGGGGGATGATCCGGACCGTGGAAGTATCGGCTGGGAAATTCACGAAAAGGCCCGTCACATTATCGAGTACAGGGATGGAAACACGGAAGGGCATTACGATAACCCTCTGTGGCTCCCCTACATATATGGCATGCCGGACGATCCGGATGAGTGCGCCGTGCTTGACATATATGATGAGGATTTGTGGTATAGATGCAACCCGTCATTAGGTAAAACCATCCAAGTCGAAACTTTGCGGAATGAGGCGCGGGACGCCAGAGAGAGCGAAGCGTCCGAAAGATTGTTTCGCTGGCTAAGGCTGAACCAATGGATCGCCACAAAATCGGTGGGGTGGTTGCCGTTGACCATATATGACAAATCACAAAAAGATGGATTGAGGGAGAAACTGGTCGGGAAAAAATGCTATGGAGGGTTGGATTTATCCAGCACAACAGACTTGACGGCATTTGTGCTGCTTTTTCCCCCGCAGGTGGGGCTTACGGAATGGGCGGTATTGTTTTGGCCGTGGATCACAGAAGAAGGTATGCGGGAACGGTCACAGCGCGATCACGTGGATTTTGAAGCCTGGGTTAAAGCTGGGCATGTATACGCTACGCCTGGCGATTGCGTTGATTTTGATTTTGTGGAAGCTGAGATCGTCCGCGCCTCCCACACATACGATTTACGATATGTCGGAACCGACCCGCACCTGTCCCGGTCACTGACACAGCGGTTGGAAAAGGATGGGATCAATACGATCGAAATACCACAGACAATGTCCGGCATGTCCCCACCCATGAAAGAACTGGAGCGCCATCTCCGATCGGGCAAGATGGTTCACGAAATTAACCCATGTGCGCGTTGGTGCTTTGGAAATACACGGTGCGCGACGGACGGCAACGAAAATATAAAACCCATGAAAAATAGATCAATTGGCCGGATTGATGTCACAGTGGCGTGGATTATCGCAATGGGAACTGCCATGCTGGATAAAGGCGCAGATCTTAACGCCGCTATTATGTCTGGAGGATGGGGCATGTGAAAAGAGTATTGGATGTGGCAAAGCGGTGGCTTCCGGACACGTTTGCGCTGTTTGGCGGAGTGTGCCTCGTGGTCGGGGCTTTTTTCTGTCACCCAGCCGCTGGGTGGTTTATGGCCGGAATCGTTCTTGTTGCTGCTGCCATTATTCTGAGCCGCGGAGGTGACCAGGCATGATATTTGACAAAGCGATACGCAAACCCAGAAACAGCGGTACCCCTACCGGGTTATCCCTCGCGGAGCCCGATGCGTGGAGCCTTGGCCTTGACGTATCCAGCACAGACGCGGCCATGAAGCTATCTGCCGTCAATGCGTGTATTGAGATATTGTCCAATTCCATGGCAAAACTCCCTGTTTTTATCATGGACAGCCAGACAAAAAAACACCTAGCCCACCCGCTGCTGAAATTGCTGACGGAACGTCCGAACGAGGCAATGGTCCCCAGCGTGTTTATGAAGCTGATCGAGTCAAACCGCCTGGTGTCCGGGAACGGATACGCGCTGATTGTGCGTGATCGAAGCAATGCCAGGCCCAGGGAGCTAATCCCGTTGACACCGTCCGCCGTACAGCCGTATTTGGACGACTACGGAAAACTTTGGTACGTCTACACGGATCCTAAAAGCGGAGACAGGAGGAAACTTAGCCAGTTTGATATACTCCACCTTAAGGCATACACCAAAGACGGAGTAAACGGTATATCCGTTCTGGCCCGTGCCGCCGAAACGGTGAAAAGTGCGCGGATGGCCCAGCAATACGAGGGTAAATTTTACTCACAGAGCGCCAGGCCGTCCGGAGTGCTCACGGTGGATGTCCCGTTGGACCCGGAAGCAAAAGAGTCTATCCGCCAGGAATGGAATAAGCTCCATTCCGGGGTTGATAACGCATTCCGGATTGCGATATTGGATTACGGCCTTGAATTTAAGCCGATCAGCGTCAGTAATGCCGATGCCCAATTTGTCGAGAACAAGGCGGTGTCCGTTGAGGACATCGCCCGATTTTTTGGGGTGCCGTTATATAAGCTCGGAGCTGGGAAACAATCCTACGCCAGTAATGAGCAAAACGGGATCGAATACGTTGTCGGAACATTACACCCAACCGTTACGCAATATGAGCAGGAACTCACCTATAAGCTGCTGTTTGATTCCGAGTTATCCCGCGGCCTGGAGATCCGCATGAACATGATGGCCGAACTGCGCGGGGATATGGCGTCTCGTGCGACCTGGTACAAGACCATGAGAGAAATCGGGTATTTTTCAGTCAACGATATCGCCGATCTGGAAGATACTCCGGCAGTGCCGGGAGGAGATACCCGGAATGCCAGCTTGAACTATGTGCCTTTGGATATGTTCCGCGAGCTGAGCGAGAAAAGAAATGGAGGCAACGTCACATGAGCCAGTATTACCAAATCAAAAACATGGATACGGACCAACCCGAAATCCACATCGATGGCCCTATCCAGATGGATAAATCCATTCTGGCGGTGCTGTTTGGGCTGCCCGAACAAACCGCCGTCGGGATCCGCAGCGATATTAAACGGATGGACGGGAAAGACATCACGGTGTGGATTAACTCGATCGGCGGAGAGTGCTATGCCGCCTCTGTTATCTATACGGCACTGCGAGAACATCGCGGAAAAGTTACGGTAAAAGTTGACGGCTCTGCTATATCTGCCGCGTCAGTGATCGCTATGGCCGGTGACGAGGTCCTAATGTCCCCCACATCTGTGATGATGATACATAATCCCATGACCTCAGTTGACGGAGACGCCGCGGACATGAAAAAGGCTATTGAAATCCTGGAAGAAACCAAGGACAACATCATCAATGCCTACGTCAAAAAGTGTAAAAAGAGCCGCCAAGAGATCGCAGACTTGATGGATGCGGAAACCTGGATGGGAGCTAACAAGGCCGTTGAGATGGGCTTTGCGGATGGAATCCTGTTTACAGAGGAAGGGAACGAACCGTCCAACGCCGCCGTGACTGCTGTCCGGTCTATCTATAACAGCCTGGAACAGCCGGGCCGATTTGATTTTGCCGGAGCGCTTAAAGACGCCGGCGACACATCTGAACAAGACAGGGCAGCCGCCCTGCTTGCTATAGAATATGCCAAAATGTGAAAGGAGCAGAAACATGAACAAGCAGTACGAACTAAAAAACAAGCGTCAGACCATCCTTGACGCGGCGCGGGCGGCTGCAGACGCCGGCGACATGGAAACCTTTGGAGCAAAAATGAGGGAAGTGGCGGACCTTAATGGCCAGCTCGCGGCCCTCGACACACTGGAAGCGGAAGAAACCCGTTTTTCCGGAAGCGGCGGGGCGCTGACCCTGGAAAACGACAAAGACCACAGCTACGACGACGCATTCTGGGCCGTAATCCGCAACCGCGTAAGCCCGGGCATGGTGGCGTCCGACCCCAGAACCGCGCCGTTGTTTAACGCCTTGACCGAGGGTGGAGGAACTCCAGAGGGGGCCGACGGAGGGTATCTTGTCCCTGTGGATTTTGATAACCAGATCCACGAGTTGATGCGCCAGCTGGTCAGCCTCGAGAGTGTGTTTAACTCCGAAAAGGTCACGGCGCCCACGGGGTGGCGTGCCGTAGATACCGCGCCGACGGCCGGGTTTGCCGAAGTTGCCGAGATGGGAACCATCGGCAAGGACGATCAACCGAAATTTACGCGGGTGGAGTATGCCCTGAAAAAGTATGCCCTGCGAGTGCCTGTGTCCAACGAGCTTTTGAGCGATAACACCGCTAACCTCCGTGCGTATCTCGCCAGATGGTACGCGAAAAAGGGCGTTATCACCATCAACAAGAAGTTGCTGGCGCTTCTGGACGCCCTCACCCCGTCTAATCTGACGGTGGGCAAGGAGGTCCAGGCGCTGAAGTCCGTGCTGAATAAGGACCTCGACCCCAGCATCGCGGCAAACTCCGTAATCATCACCAACCAGAGCGGGTTTGACCACCTCGATACACTGGTAGGCACGGACGGCCGTGGCCTTCTCCAGCCCGATCCCACTTCTGGGACCCCGATGATTTTTAAAGCCCATCGCGTCATTTGCATGTCGGATGCCATGCTGCCGAACCGTGTCGTTACCACCACCGGCGCCACAAAAGGCACGTACTATCCGGTTTACGTCGGAGATATGCAGTCGTTTGGCACGTTGTTCCGGAAACGCGGCCTGGAGGTCGCTGCTACCAACATCGGCGGTGACGCTTGGGCGACTGACAGCACGGAGCTGCGAGGTATCATGCGTCTCGATGCCAAAACCATGGACACGGCTGCGGCTGTCAAGAGAGAAATCTTTATTGCCGCCTCGGCTTAACGAGAAAGGATGGACGTACCATGACGGTAAACTCAATCACCGAGATTGTAGCGGATAGGCTGGGGATCGATTTATATGACGACGCAGCCGTCGCCGAATTCCAGGGCAGGGTCAATGCCGTCATGGGCGTCCTATCCAAAGCCGGATGCAACGGGTCGGACGACCAATACATCGAAGCGGTAACGGTTGGCGTTAACGATCTGCTGACGATGGAATCCAGCGGTGGCGGATTTAGTGTTGGATTTCTATTTTTTGTAAACCAGCTACGTTTTGGAGGCGGTGGGACGGATGCCGATGCTTAGTAACGTCCAGCTGCGCACATCCATCCGTATACAGCGGAAAGTATCCGGACGAAAACCCGGCGAGATAACCGGGAATATCGAATGGATCGACATCGGGAATGCATCATCGAGCGATCCGCCCAGGTATATCCGCTGCCAATGGGTTGGCGCACACGGGGACGAGACGTTTTCGGACGAGGCTTTGCAGGGCACCCATTTTGCCACAATCCGCCTGCGTTATGATGCTCGGATCACCGATACTTGCCGGGTGCTTTTGGCCGATGTCCCGTGGGATATCATAAGCATGGATGATATCCGGCAGTATCATCGGTGGATTGAGATCAAACTCAAACGGAAGGCGGCGGGATGATGCGGGATATACGGGAAATCGTACAGTCGGCGCTCGATGCAGTTTTTTATGGCGCCGTAGAAGTCACGCCGGAAGAGCTGATTGCGGATGAGATGCCGGATGAATATATCACCTATACCATTGTATCGGGTTTGTACACCGAATACGCCAATAATCGTCCAATTCGGCGGCGGGACTACGTGGATGTCAAATGGCGCGGGCTGGACATACGAAAAAAGAATTCTCGGATGGAGGAAATCGAATCCGCCATGTGTGCCGTCGACTTTGTGCCGCAGGACCTGCCGTCTGATCTGTATCGGGACGAAACATCCCGGTATTTTGGGGCGACTCAAGAATTTGCGCTGAGCCGGGAGGTGCCACATGGAGATTGACATCTCGAAACTCGCAGAAACGGTTATGAGCGACATAGAGGAAATTGCGCGGGCGGAAATGGCAAGGGTCGAAGATGTTATTGACACCATGGCGGATGAAACATGCGCGCAGATCAAGGCCGACAGCCCGGCCGGAGGGAAATATCGATCCGGATGGGCGATCCGGAAGGAAAACAAATATGGGACCAGATACAGGGTGGTATACAACCGCAAAGAACCAGAGCTGACCACGATCTTTGAGGACGGTACAGCGGATCGCCATACAAAAAGCGGGCAATTCCGTGGAAAAATTGTCGGAAAGCCGCATATCCGTCCGGCTTTTCTGCGGGTCGTCGAACGGCACAAAAAAGATTTAGGAGGATGATAGTATGTCAAACAAACAGGGCGCCGGTTTCCACGGCGTCGACGCGCTGAAATATGCGGTTCTCGGGGGCGAAACAACTACGGTCGTCCCGTCGGAATACGTTGTAGGGGTTTCGCTGTCCAGGCAGATCAACAAAACTCAGCAACACGCAAATAACCGCATGGTTTGCGAAGTGGCGTCCGACAACGGCTATACGGGCACCATTAACACCACGGCGCCGGAAACTGATTTTGAAACCGCCCTTGGCATGGTGATGAATGTGGCTGGCGGGGCCAGGGCCGTCGTAAACCGCGGGGCCACCCCGCGCGTGTCGATCTATTTTGAAACGATCGTCAACTACGAGAACGGAACCAACGAGGTCGTCAAAACCTGGCTGCTGAACGTCGGTGTGAGCGAGCCGGAGTCCATTGAGCATAACACTGACACAGACAGCGTTACGTTCGGATCTTATGCATATCCGATCACCGTCTATGGTGAAATTCTGAAAGCGGCCTCCGGAGACAACGACTACGTTGACGCCAAAGGCTTTAAACATCGCGTGTTCCGCCTAGACAGCTATCCGGGAGACGAGGGGTACGCGAATTTTGGAGCCTCTGTGCCGGAACCGAAAATGCCCACCGCGTAAGGGGGACCATTATGCAAATCAAAATCGGGAAAAAGGCATACTCCTCCAATCCTGCTATGATTACCTTGATCCGGTATTACGTCGAGTTTCGCGAGTCATTTCTCGCTGCGTATCTGAGCGGCGCCTGTGGCGCCCTGGAAGTGGCGCGCTTGGCTTGGTCGAGCATTGACGGTCCAAAGCCCGATTTTGATACGTTTCTGGTAGCCGCCGCAGAATCGAGAGGTTTTGCGGCGGCCGCCCGATCTATACAGGCCGCCGTACTGGCCTCTCCGCGCGTTGAGGGCGGAGGACAAACTAGCGCCAAAAATCCGGAGCGGACGGACGAGTTTGATATTTTGGCATTGATGACGATAGCCGGTATAGACGTTGGCTTGATCCACGTTTTGCCGGTTTTTTATATAGTGGAAATCGCCTCCCGAAAAACGGCGACTTTATCGAACTACAGGGATACACCGAAACGCCGGTTTTATTTGATGTCGGACGATGAGATACGGGAGGAATACGGGAGGCGCTGAGATGGCTACTAAAAAAAGCTACGAGGTCCGATTCGGCATTAACGATACTGAAATATCGAAGCAGCTTGCCGGCATCGATAAGTCGCTTAAAAGCACCCAAGGGGAACTTAAATTATTAAAGACCAATCTGTCTGATAATTGGGATTCATCGAAATGGGCTCGCGCCCAAGAGATCGGAACCAAGGCCGTCCAGGACAGCATCCAGAAGGTGGAGCTGCTTAAAAAGCGGTTTGCTGAGATGGAGGCCGAAGGGGTCACAGAAAAAAACCAGGCGGCATTTGAGTCTTTACGCAAAGAGATTCTCGCCGCCGAGAATGCGACCGAGAGGGCAAAAAAGGAACTCCAAAAACTCAATGATATCAAGTTGGACACTATCCGGAAGCAGATTAAGCAGGTATCCGACTCGCTCACATCAATTGGAACCAAACTCTCTATAGGAGTGACTGCGCCGATCGTGGCTGCGGGAGCGGCGTCGGTTAAAATGGCCTCCGGTATGGACGAGGCGATCAACAAGGTGGATGTCGCGTTTGGGGACGCGTCAAGAACCGTGCATAACTTTAGCAACACGACGCTGACCACGTATGGCATCGCTAAGTCCACCGTCCTGGATATGGCGGCGCTATATGGGGATATGGCCACATCCATGGGGTTTTCGCGGCAGGAAGCGGCGGAAATGTCTACCCAGCTTGTCGCGCTGGCTGGGGATCTGGCGTCCTTTAAAAATGTTTCTCTGGATCAAGCATCCACAGCTCTAAAAAGCATATTCACGGGCGAGACGGAAACTCTCAAAAATCTCGGCGTGGTTATGACGGACACCAATCTACAAGCGTATGCGATGGCCGAAGGGATTGATAAGACTACTGCTGAGATGGGGCAAAGCGAAAAAGTCGCATTGCGGCTGCAGTACGTCTTGGATAACACCAAAAACGCGCAGGGGGATTTTGCAAGGACATCGGATAGTACTGCGAATCAACTGAGGATACTATCCGAGTCGCTGAAAGAGCTGGCCGCCATAGCGGGGCAAGAATTGATCCCGATGGTGCTGCCAATTATTAAACAACTCAACCAGATCATCCAAAAGGTGGGCCAGCTTGACGACGGAACCAAAGATATGATTATGAAGCTGGCTATTTTTGCCGCAGCTTTTGGCCCATTACTGACGGTATCGGGGAAAATGGCTGGCGTCGTTAGTACGTTGGTTGGCGCATACAAAGCGCTTAAAACCGCGCAGGCCGGTGCTGCGGCCGGTCAAACCGCCCTCAATGTCGCCATGTCGGCCAATCCGGCCGGGGCTGTGGCTGCGGCTATAGGCGTCCTGGTTGCGGCGCTTGGCTCTCTCGCAATCACGTCGTCACTGACGGGTAATGCAGCGGAAAGCCTGAGCAAAAAAATCGATGGTATCTCTGACAGTTACAAATCCGCAGCGCAGGCGGCGGATAAAGAAGCCCTCAGCCAGGAAAGCGAGTTAAAACTCGTTGAAAAACTACTCCCAAAATACGAGGAGCTTAATAACAAAACGGATAAAACAACGCAGGAAAAAGCGGAGCTCAAACGAGCCGTTGATGATATCAACAGTGTTTTGCCGGACAGTATCACTCTCCTCGATCAGGAAAAGGGCATATACGAGGGTATGCCTGATGCCATCCAGAACACGATTGATAAACGCCGGGAAGAAATCAAAGTCTTGCAGGAACGATCGGTGGCTCTCGCGGCGATGGAAGCGCAGTCAAAACTATTGGCGGAGAGCGGATACTCGACCATTGATGATGCCAAAGCGGCTTTATCCGAGGCCGAAGCGGCTAAAGATATATTTATAGGTGGGTCCTGGATAAGTCAGGCGTTGTGGGACTCCTTTGGAATCGACACGACGGAATTAAAGCTCAACCAGCGTTACAAAGAACAGCGGTCCGAGATATCCAAATTGGTCAAGGACTATGAAAAGTATCAAAATGTTATCAACTCATACGTGAATAAAGGCGGATCGCTAACCACATATGAGAGCACCAATATCGATGGGTCTGCGGTAAAAACCTCTGGTGAAAAGGCGCTAGAAGCTTACAAATCCTATCGCGCAGCGTTGGACCATCAGCTGGCGATGGATGAGATCACCACCGAGCAATATTACGCAACCCTCGAAAATTACGATAGGCAATATCTGGCAGGCTACTCCGAAAACCTTGCCGAGCATCGCAAAGTGCTGGAAGAGCTGCACAAGTACAAAAAGTCTGTCCAGTCCGACGAGGTCAAACGCCTCGAAGAACTGGCAGAGGCCGAAAAAAAGGCCCGTGAGGAATCTTTGAAAAACGCCGAAGACTTTACCAACAAAGTGGTGTCTTTGGCGGAAAAAGAGGCCAACGCTAAAATCGCCGCGATCGATGCGGAGCTTGCGGCGCGGGATAAGCTAAAAGCAGCACAAGAGTCCGCTCTAAAACTGCAGCAGGCACAAGCGCAGCTCGCTTTTACCACCGACGAGGACAGTAGGGAATCGCTAAAAAAGGAAATCGCCAGGTTAAAAGAAAACATTGCCGAGCAGCAATACCAAAGTGACGCGGAAGCTCAAAAAGCGGCGATCCAGGCCCAGCTAAACCAGCTGAAAAGTAATGCGGATGCCGCTGTATCCAACATGAGGGCCACGATTACGCCCGAGTCGGTCAATCCGTATATTACCCAACTGATGCCCAATTTGACCGTCAACGCGCAGGGCCTATCCGTCGCCCAGGCACAAATGCTGATACAACAGGCCCTTAAAAAAGCGCTGTACGAATAGGTGGTGAGAGTATGTGGAGGTCGTTACGGTGGGAATGCGCGGGTGAAACCATTGTTTTCGGGGAAGAACCGACATCCCCCGTTTTTATGGATTTGTCGTCGTTTTATCCGTATCTTGTATCGGGCGTGTTTGACCGGCGGAGCGGGTACGGGATAGACGGTACGCAGACGTATAACGCGGCGTTGTCATCTTTGCGGGTGCCCATCGAGGCAAGGGTATTGGTATACAACCAATCGAGTCGAAAGTATCCTGTTGAGTATCTGACGGACGAGTACACAGCCAAACTGTGTAGGGTGTTTGACCCTCGCAGGCAAGGGCGCTTGATATACGAGACCAATACGGGGAGCTATTTTATATCGGGGCACCCGGAATCACTCCCGGCGTTTGAAAACGAGGCCCCGGCCGTCCTGAAATTTGCCGTCGACGTTGTGTCGGATTATCCATACTGGCAAAGCACGGATCAAATCGTAATGGATATCGGCACGACCGAAGCGCTGCTATCCCTCCCTGGAGAGATAACAGACGGCATGGAGTCAGGCGAAATCATCACGTATCAGTCCGATGTCCCCAATAATACTTTGTACAGCATATATCCGATCATCCGATTTTGGCCGTGCAACTCCATTCCGCTGCTTGTCAACGCGGACACCGGAAAATCCGTCTCGCTTAATCGGACCGTCCCGGAAGGGTATTACGTGGATGTCGATACAGCCCCGGAACGCAATACGGTCACGGCGTACCGCCTTAATGAGGCAACCGGGGAATACGAGGCCGCCGGGGACCGTTCTTATTGGGTGTCGCTGGGGAGCAACGAGGATTTTTCGCTTGAGCCCGGAAAAAATCACCTTACTGCCGACAACATCACAGCCGGAGCTTTTCCGGCCGTTACCCTGCTGTGGCGCGAGCGGTATTTGGGGGTGTAGCAATGGAGATAAGGATTTATGAGATGGACGCGGATGGTCGCCTCTCGCGCCGCGGTATTACCAGGCTTGCCACGGGGCATTACAGGACGGACCACTACACAGCGGGCCCATTTGAACTATCGCTCCCGATTGATGCCCCGTACGCGGACGCGCTGCTCATTGACCGCCTTGTGCTGATCGATCGTGCGTATTGGGGCGTTATAACGGGCAGGGTTGTGGATGGAGGGCAAACCAACACGGTCAGTGTTTCCGGGTCAACGTTACTCGAGTGGTTGTCCAGGAGGATTATTGTACCGGACTCGGCGGTTCCAGAAGATAAACCGATGGGGTATGACAGTGTTTCCGGTCCAACGGAAACGGTCATGAAGCATTATGTAATCCGCCATGCGATCAATCCGGCTAATCCAGCCAGACGTTTTCCGGCCCTCGTGTGTATGCCGGACCAGGAGCGAGGAGACCCGGAGGACGCCTTTATGGCCAGGTATGCAAATTTGCTGGCGACGCTCGAATCCATTGGCCGACGTGCAAAGTTGGGGTTTGAAATCAAAGGCGATGATTGCAACGATGCTTTTGCATTTGAAGTACACCCGAGAATAGACCGCACAGTGCATCAAACCGAAAACCCTCCCCTGCTGCTTGAAATCTCGCGGCGCAATATTGCCACCCTGGTTTATAGTCAGGATTATAAACAGTCAGGCAATGTCTTTTACTGCTCTCGATCCGGAGACCAATATGAGTGGGAGACGCTTACGCAAACATATTTTTTAGATGGGGCGGAAGAGCCGGCCGGACAAAGCCGCCGGGAAATGGCTTTGTCGATATCCGTTGACTCCGATGGCAACCAATATCAGGAACTCGAAAAAAACGCCAGAAAGGAAATGGAGTCTTACAGAGCGGCGGAATCGATTGTCTGCACCATGTCTCGAAGCCTACTATACGGGACCGATTACAGAGTGGGTGATTATGCGACGGTTATAGATAGGCGCACCGGGACAATGGCCGACATGGAACTTGAGGCGGTCGATACAGTGGTAACGGAATCCTCGGTGGATTATGTGGCGACATTTGGTAAACAGCAACTCACACGGCTCGAAAAATTAAGACGAGACACGAAAGCGGGGTTATACAAATGACGGAAAAAGGATGGCCATGGGACAGCATAGACGCAGATCGACCGTTCGGCGCCCAGCAAATTGCCAATGCCTGTGCGTCTGTTATCGGTAATGGGGTCGTGGGTAAAACGGATTTCCAGGTAACCCCGCAGCCGTCCTCAACCGTGACCATCGGCGAAGGCGAGGCCTGGATTGATGGGCGGTATTTAAATTACGGCGGGGGCGGGGCGCTGACTATCGCGTATGGTCCAGCATCTAGCAGCAGTAAAGTATACGGTCTAATCGTCCTTAGATGTGACACCAGTGTGTCCGTCAGAGGATTTTTATTTGACTATAAGCTGCCCAAAAACAACCAGGACGCTACGGCGGGTGACGGAGAAATCGCTATCGCAAAAGTACGATATAACCGCGGCACACAGACGATCCTAACAAGCGACATTATCCGCGCCACATCTCTTGCGACGCCGATAAACGGGAGCGTAAACATCGGGGCGCCCACCAACATAGAGGGGCTTGTCGCTGGTGCCGGCGGTGGGTTAAGAAAAGCCGTCCCAGGCGCCGATTACATGCCGGTATCAGGCGGGAACTTTACCGGACCCGTATCGGTCAATGGGAAAGCCCTTCCGTACATTACGCAAGATACAACAAATACAAACACCGCTTATGTAACGATGCCGGGTACTCACATCGTTAAATACTCGGACGGTCGTATGACTTGCAGCTCCGTTGTGGATAATCTCGACATAACCACGACATGCGTACAGAGCGGCAGCCATACCGTATTTGTCGCGGATTCCAACTATGGTTTTGGCGTGTCGGGCTTTGTCAAGGTCGACAATGTAAACCTGGCATTGATTGGTGCGGGGGATCTCCGGTATTCGGTCGAGTATATCGGGATGACCGGGACGGCCTCACAGGGCGCGGCAGCCCGAAATATAGAGGCCCATTATTGGGGCGGAACCTCATACTCTGTTGGCGACACAAGGATATACAAATGTGGAGCGCTGCTGTATGTTGACGGGTGGTGGAAATGATGCGGACTATACATGTTACGATCCGTGGAAATCAGATGATTCCGGATAGTTCAGACGCCGGGCGGGAGATGGATAATCTTATAAGCCAATTGTCGATCACCATCCCGTCAGATTGGGATGCCTCCTACGCCTATAGGCTGCGTTTCCGGACATCCCGGCAGAGGATGGGAGAGGTATATCTGTCGGACAGATTAACCCCGGATCAGTCGGGGGCATATCTGTTCCCGTTCCCGTCAGGCATTTTGGTGGCGGGTATCCTGCAAGTGCAAATCGAGGGTGTGGACCAAAGCACCGAAAAGGTTATGCACACTGCCATTATGGCTTTGTCGGTGGGCGAGTCCCTGACCGGTGACGATCAGGGGATACCGCCTAACTACAGCGGTCTCATAGATCAAACCATGGCGGATATGCAAACGACGTTTGACCAGATGACCGACACGTTAGCCCACATGGATGAGACGCTCGACGAAATGGAGAGCACACTTGTTGTTGCCGCAGAGGACGCGAGGCAATCGGCGGTTTCCGCGGAGGCGGACGCGGCTAAAACGGCGGCCGACCGGTCGGCCGTAGAACAGGCAAAGTCAGACGTGGCAGCGGACAAAGCCGCCGTAGCTGTGGATCGGCAAGCGGCGGATGAAAGTAAGGCGGCGGCAGAGGCGGCGAAAGTTGCCGCCGAGGCTGCCAAAACAATCGCTGAGACGCATGCGACCAACGCGGGCCAAAGAGCTAACGCGGCGAAAGTATCGGAGACAAACGCCGAAGCCGCAAAAGATACGGCAGTCAGTAAAGCACAGGAGGCCGATGGGTCAGCATCCGCGGCCGCAAACTCAGCAGCCAGCGCTTCTGCCGGCGCCGCGGCTGCGGCTGGCAGCAAAACGGCAGCTGAAGCCGCGAAGTCTGCCGCGGAAACCGCAAAATTAGCAGCAGAGTCGGCCGCGCAAACAGCAGGGCAAAAAGCTAGTGAGGCTAATACGGCAGCCGACGCTGCCGAAGCTGCCGCGGAAACCGTACAAATGAGTTTTGGCGAGTTTGAAAAAATGGCCGTGCTCATCGATGACTGGAACGCGGTGACCGAAAATGGGATATACATGGCCAACGGCGGAGCAAATGCCCCGGTCAGCGGCGAATGGCATATGGGGCTGGTTATGCACCACAATAACGCATACTCGGTCCAGCGCGTCTGTGCATTTGCCAGTACAAAAAAGTGGTACGAGCGTCACAAAATGAACGGATCGTGGGATGCGTGGGCGGAATATGAGGGTGCCCCAGGTCCTCCTGGCCCCTCCGGCCCGAACGAGGTGAGCACTAACACAGCGACAAATATAACCGGTTTGCTCAAAGGCAACGGGGCCAATGTATCGGCGGCGGAGGCCGGAACAGACTTTGCCACTGCAGGAATCGCGGATTCGGGGGGATCGGCGTCTACCGGGTATTGGGTTAAATATGACGACGGGACGATGATTTGTTACAAACGGGCGACCATTATGCCGAATGTGCAGACGGCGATGGGGGACTTTTATCGCAGCGATTATATTTCGCTTGGAAATTTTCCGGCCGCGTTTACAACTCTTACCTATATACAACCGGCGATATGGTATGCCAATTATTCGACTTTATATATGTGGTGTACAGCCGCATATGGACCGAGCACTACATCTGCCGGCAGTGTGGCTGTCATAACGAATGCCAAATTTAGCGGTTTGGTGGAAGTTATGTACACAGCAATCGGGCGTTGGAAATAAAGGAGGGAGACCATGACCATACACACCCGATATATGACGGAGAACGATTGCTATAAAACCGCCCGGAAAAACCAGCTAAAGGGGATCATGGTCCACTCGACGGGGTGTGCGTATGTGCCCGCCTCGGGGTGGTACAGCCGGTGGAACAAGCCGGGGGTGGAAAAATGCGTCCACGCCTTTGTCGATGACAAAGAGGTATGGGTCTATCTCCCCTACGAGATGGGGGCGTGGCACAGCGGGACGGGAGGGGCCAACCCCGCCAATATTGACCATATTGCCTTTGAAATGGTCGAGCCGGGGCCCGGTGCGTCGTCCCCGTCATACGATCCCGCCCGGTATGAGGTGTATACCAGGGCTTGCATCGCCAATGCCGTGGAGTACTGTGTGATGCTCTGCCGTCAGTTTGGCTTCACGGCAGCGGACATCACCAGCCACTATGAGGGGTACAAAAAGGGGATCGCGTCGAACCACAGCGATCCCAAGCATTGGTTTGACAAGCACGGGTACAGCATGGACATGTTCCGCCGCGAGGTGGATCGGAAACTGAAAGGGGAGATTGAGGTCATGGGGAAGGTAGTCAATGCGGATGCGCTGATCCAGTGGATTAACAGTAATGCGGTGGAAACGGAGGAGGGGAGCGTGGAGCCCGCGCCCCCTGCCGAGGCCCCGGAGGTTACATACCAGGCATACGCCAATGGCAGATGGTGGTCGGAGATCACCGGCTGCCACGATGAGGACACCAGCGGATATGCCGGGGT
>CAKUFK010000019.1 GCA_934647945.1 uncultured Eubacteriales bacterium
GAAACCCCCACAAGAAAAGGCGGTACGCTACCCCTCCACGGGGCGCATACCGCCTTTTCTTGTTATCCAGCCCTCCTGCTGTATCGGTTGAGCAAAAGTCAGCGTGGGAATGGTGTGGTATCTTTAACTTTGGGAAACTCCCGTCTCCCAATAGGAGACGGTGCTGCGGTGAATATGCAGGCGTTCCCCCAGCTCTTCCTGAGTCCAGCCGCGCTCTTTGCGCAGCTCCCGCAGTTTTTTCCCGATCATAAACAGCCCCTCCTTGGAAATATTAGAACTTATACGTTCTATTTTGGCTCGTATGTATGTCTCCTATGATACACTGACAGCCATAAAATAGTTTAAAAGTGTGGTGACATTATGGAGCCCTCTTTCATCATCCGATGGCTGCGGGAGGATCATGATAAAACACAGGCCGAGATCGCCGCTGTCCTTGGCATAGAGCAAACCATCTACTCCCGTTATGAGAGAGGGGTCCACCCGCTTCCTCTCCGCCATTTGAAGAAGCTGTGCCAGTATTACGGTGTGTCCGCCGATTATATTCTAGGGCTGCCGGACAATTTGTCGTACCCAAAATTAAAGTGATGCTACATGTGATAATTATAGGATATGTGTCTACAGGCTGCAACTATCTTTTTATTTTATCCTTAATTTATTCCGGTTCTGTTCTGGCACAAAAATCTACCAAACAATTTTACGATTGGGGTGATGGCATGTCCGAGTTCCGTCAAGGCTGGGGAACCATCCGTTTCACCCTGGCCGAGTATATGAAAGCCCACGGGATCAGCAAATCCCAGCTCGCCAAACGTGCCGACCTGCAGTATACCCAGATGCTGACGTATTACAACAATACCGTCCAGCGGCCGGATGTCGGTGTCCTTTGCCGGATCTGTTATGTCCTGAATTGCGGTGTGTCCGATATCCTGCATTACGACCCGCCGGAGGATTGAGCCGGGATGTGCCTTATTCCGGCCAGCCCTGTGAGAATGCGCACTGCTGTCGACGGAGGAGACTTATGCGTATATCGGATTTCGCGGATGTGCGCCCAATTCTCAAGGGATGGTCCGGCGACAGGAAATACCGTGTGACCAGGCCGGACGGGAGCCTCTGCCTGCTCCGCACCGCCTCTGCTGACCAATATGAGCGAAAAAAAGCCGAATATGAGTGGATGGAACGGGTAGCGTCCCTCGGGGTCCCCATCTGCCGGCCGCTGGAGTTCGGCCGGTGCGGCGAGGGGGTTTATACCCTGTTCTCCTGGGTGGAGGGGGAGGACGCCGAGCCGGTAATCCCCCGCCTGTCTGAAACGGAAGCGTCCGCCTACGGGCGGACGGCCGGCGAATATCTGCGCCGAATCCACACCCTGCCGGCCCCTGCCGATCAGGAGGACTGGAAAGCCCGTATGGGCCGGAAAATGGACCGGAAAATCGAGATGTACCATGGCTGCCCTGAAAAAATCGATGGGGGCGAAGCTATGATCGCCTACTTGCAGGAACACCGTTCTTTGCTGGCCGGCCGCCCTCAATGCTTCCAGCACGGGGATTATCACGTCGGCAACCTGATGCTGGAAAATGGACGGCTGGTGGTCATCGACTTCAACCGCTTCGATTTCGGCGACCCGTGGGAGGAATTCAACCGCATCGTATGGTGCGCGCAGGCGAGCCCCGTTTTCGCCTCCGCTATGGTCGACGGCTATTTCGGCGGCGAACCGCCCCGGCTCTTCTGGAAGCTACTGGCGCTGTATATCGCGAGCAACACCCTCTCCTCCCTGCCCTGGGCGGTCCCGTTCGGGCAGGCCGAGATCGACACCATGCGGAACCAGGCACGGGACGTGCTGTCCTGGTACGACCGGATGACCTGTGTCGTTCCCCGCTGGTACCGCCATACGGGGGATAAAACCTGATCCGCAGCGTGCGGATGCCGCCGTATTCCGATCCGGAATGTACGGATAACGCCCCTAAAGGGTTCCGGAACCCTTTAGGGGCGTTGTTTTAGGCCTTGGATTTCCCCGGCCTATCCTCTTTTGCGCCTTATCCAGCCGACCGGTTTCATCCAATGGATGCCCGCTTCTACCGGACAGCCCGATCCCCTGACGCCATCGCAGGGGCCGGGCTGTCCGGTGTTCTCATGCGCTCTTATCCCAGACCATAGAGAAGAACGCCGGCAAGGCCGGCAGCCGCCAGCATCAGGATGGGGCTGACCTTCCATTTCCGCAAAACGAAAAAACACAGCCCGCACAGGATCACGGCCGGCCACTCTACCCCCGATACCTCACCGAACACAGATGTACCGAAAAAGGTCAGCATCAGAATGGTGGCGGCCGCCCCCATGATCAGCCCGACCGAAGCCGCCTTGAGCCCACGCAGTACCTCCGCCGCATAGAGCGAGGCGCTGTGCCGCTGAAAAAACGCGTACAGCAGCAGGGACAACGTCACCCCCGGCAGAATACAGCCAATTGTGGCCACAACGGCCCCAGGAACTCCCGCAATGCGGATCCCCACAAAGGTAGAGGTGTTGACGGCCAACGGCCCGGGCGTCATCTGGGAGATGGTAAGAATGTCGGTGAACACCCGCTGGCTGATCCATTCGTAGGTTTCCACCACCTGCTGCTGGATGGCGGGGATCACCGCGTAGCCGCCCCCAATGCTGAACAGGCCGATCTGCAAAAACGCCAGGAACAGGCGCCAAAGCTCCATCATCCGCCCATCCCCCTCCTTTTCCGCCACCAGACCCGGCCGGCGCAAAGCAGGCAGCAGGCCAGCAGGACCAGGGCGACGGGAACGTGGAACAGGAAACTGGCTGCAAAGGCGGCCGGGACCATCATCGTCAGCAGCCGCGAGCGTTCCTTCAGGACCGCCCGGCACATATCCACCACGACATCCACGATCAGCGCGGCCACCCCCGCCTGCATCCCTCTCAGGATTGCCGCGATGACGACGTTCTCACAAAATGCCGTATAGAATAGGGAGATCAGCGACAGCAGCAGCAACGGCGGCAGCACCCCCGCGAGGCAGCTCACCACACTGCCGGCCACCCCGGCGACCCGATACCCCGCCAAGGCCGCCAGGTTCATGGCAATGGCTCCCGGGGCGGACTGGCCGACGGCGGCCATCCCGAGCAGGTCGTCCTCGGTAAAGCATTGCCGGCGGGTGACAAAATATTTCCGGATCATGGGGACAACCACGTATCCCCCGCCAAAGGCAAAAGCGCTGATGAGCAGATTGACCCCGAACAGCCACAGGCAGAGCCGTGCTTTTTTCATGGAAGCGGTACCCCCTTTCTCCCGACCATCTCAGTATACGGCTTGCAAACCCATCTGTAAAATGATAGAATTTCAGTGTTCACATGAATTTTTTTCATGTCTGGAGGGAGTCTCTTGATCCTGCGGCATATGCAGATCCTGCGCGCGGTCGCCCGGACGGGCAGCTTCACCAAGGCGGCGGAACACCTCTACCTCACCCAGTCCGCCGTCTCCCATGCCGTCCGCGACATGGAAAACCGGGCAGGGACCGCCCTGTTCGACCGGCTTCCCAAGGGCGTCCGCCTGACCCCCTGCGGGCGGCGGCTGCTCGAGGAAGCTGCCCCCATCCTGGCCGCATGGGAGAGGCTCGAAGCCCGCATGGATACGATGGAGGCGGACACCCCCCTGCATCTCGTCTCCAGCATCACCATCGCCTCCTTTTGGCTGCCCCGCCTCCTGCGGCGCTTTTCCTCGGCATGCCCGCAAACCCCCGTGGAAGTAGAGGTGGTCAGTGCCGGGGAAGCGATGGCCATCCTGCGGGAGGGCGGGGCCGACCTCGCTCTGGTGGAAGGCGCGGTCCCGCTGGGCGCTTTCCGCTGCGTCCCCTTTGCCTCTTACCGTCTGGCGGTCGTCTGCGCGCCGGGCTATCGTCCGGCCGGGGAGGCGCTGACCCTCCGGGAGCTTTGCGCCGACCGGCTGCTCCTGCGCCAAAAGGGGAGCGCCATCCGGGATACCTTCGACAGCGCGGTACTCCTGTCGGGGCTCGAGCCCCGCCCGGTCTGGACCAGCATCAATTCTACCGCCCTGATCGAGGCGGCCAAGGCCGGGCTGGGCATCACCATCCTGCCCGACCTGCTGGTTCAAAGCGCCCTCGAGGCGGGATCCCTGGTCGAGCTGAGGGTGCGGGACCTCTCGCTGCACAACGACCTCAACGCCGTCCGCCGCCGCGACCGGTATGAATCCGCCCCCTTGGCTGCCCTGCTGCGGCTCATCGGGCAGGGGGTCCCGGAGCCCTGAACGGACAAGTGGCTGGACGGGGACGCCGGATCACAGCGGTTCGCTGACGCTCACCTGGCTCCCTCCGTCCCCGCCAGGCTCACCCCTACTCTTGACAAAGGGTGGAAACACACCGTGTTTCCACCCTTTGTCGCTTATAAGGAGTGTTTTCTAGGCACGTGTCCTCGAAAACACGGATCTTAAACGAACCGCCGCCGTTTGGGCCATTGCTTGCTCGTTTTCCACTTTTTCGTCCAGCCGCTTGTCGACCTATTTCTGTTCCGGACTCCGCCGCAGCGGGAGCCGCTGCCGGCTGAGGAGGACCTTCCGGATAATGAGGGCCGCCCCGGAGAGGACGAGGGCCACGGCGGTGACGGTGATAACCAGCGTCCAGTTGCATCCGGTGATACCGGTGATGTCAAACACGCCGGTGTCCGGATTCTGCAGATGGGAGAAGATGTGGGCGGTGTCGAACACCAGGCCCGCCAGGAAGAGGACGGTGGCTGCCGCGAACAGAATCACTGCGGACAGGGGCTGACGCTCCTGCTTGGGAGCACGGCCCACCATCTCCCGGCGGAAATCCAGCACCCCGCCGATCATGAAGGCTCCCAGGACGGTGATAATGGTTTCAGGGAGCATGTAGGTGGCATTATAGATCAGCGAGAAGGGCACGGCGCCGGCCATGGGGATGGAGATGTCCCGCCAGACCGTGATACCGGAGAGAAAATGGCAGGCATAGCGCAGCAGACAGACGAGAACGGTGCCCGCAGCCAGTTCGGCCCGCTGGCTTTTGATCTGGCCGCGGAACACCCCCGCGAGGCCCAACACCGTAAAGGCGATGACATAATCGAGGAAAAAGACCAGCAGGAAGGAGCCGGGGGTTTTGGTAAAGGCGCTCAGGGTACCGATGCCCCCCTCCACGATCTGGAGCAGGCTGAACACGAAGCCGGTGAGCAGGCCCCATTTCCAACCGTAGCGGTAGGCGATGATGACGACGGGCAGCATGCTGCAAGCGGTGATGGTGCCGCCATACGGCAGGCTGGCCAGGGGGAACAGGCAGAGCACGAAGGCGAAGGCGAGCATGACGGCGCTTTCCGTCAGCTTGAGGGCGGGGGATCCCGCGCCCCAGTGGGTGTTGCGGATGGATTTTTCCACGGGTGTTTCTCTCTTTTCCTCTGGATTTTCGCGCTCACGTCCCAAACGGAATGTAAAAAGCCCCTCCCGTTTTGGGAGGGGCTTTCGCCGACAAACGTCGTCCGCCGCAAAAAGTGCGGCAGCCGGGTCTCGTATGAAAACATCCCTCCGCCGGTATTATCCGGATCAGGTTTCAGGGTTTGAAGCCGCGGGCTTCCTCTCAGCCGGCCTTGCGCCAGCACCCCTTGTTTGTGTTGTGAGGTTTGCGAATGAAAATAGTATACACGATTCGCCCGGATTTGTCAAATCACGAGGGCCGGACGGTGACAACGAAACCGTCCGCGTTGTTTCCCGAAATTTCGGCGCAGCCCTGTTCGGGAAGAGGGATCACCGTCTCTTCCTCCCCGGCCGGCACCACGTAGATCCGGGTGCCGTCGGGCAGGCGGCGGGGTGAACCGGCGGAATAGGCGCCGAGGGCGGCGGTGTATTCCTCCAGCGTCAGGCCGTCCCGGGCGATCAAGGAGGCGTGAGGCGTGCCGACATAGCGGAAATGCCAGGGTTCCTGAGCCACGCCGGTGATCCCTTCCTTTCCCGCCTGATACCGTTCGATGAATCCGTAGGCGGGCGCCAGCTCCCGAAAGCGCTGACACAGACCGGCATAGGGAAACGCGGGGCGGATGAAATCGATCTCTTTTGCCGCCTTTCCCACATCGATGGCTAGCCCAGTCTGATGTTCACTGGTGCCGGGATAGGCGATGTACTGCTTGGTAAAAACCTCTCCATTATCTTTCAGGGAGGTCGTATACAGCTCCTCCTGTTCCCGTCCGCTGCGGTAGCCGCTGACCGGGACAATCCCCTTCCCCGCCGCGCAGGCGGCGAGCAGGGCGCCGAGCGCCCGCGCGGCCGCGCGGTCCAACAGGATATCCGGAAAGCCCGGCACCGCTTCGCAGAGCCGCTCCCGCAGGGTCTCTTCCGGGAGCCGGAGGGGATGGGTGCGGTTGACCAGGATCAGAGGCCCGTCCCCGGCCGCCTGACGGGGCAGGCGGAGGACCCGACCGGCGCTCATGCCGGTTCCTCCGCCAGGGTAATCAGCCGCTCGGCAATGGCGGAGAAAGGCATTCCCGCCGCCTCCAGCATTTTGGGATACCGGCTGTGGGCCGTGAACCCTGGAATGGTGTTGATTTCATTGAATACCACGTCCCCGGCGGGGGTCAGGAACATGTCCACCCGGGCGAAGCCGCGGCAGCCCAACGCCTGATAGAGCACCGCCGCCGTGCCACGGATCTTGTCGCGGCTTTCGGGGGAAATGCGGGCGGGCAGACGGATTTCGGCGGTGCGGTTGCCGTATTTTTCCTCGTAATCCAGCCAGCGTTCCCCCAGCGCCACTTCATCCACCTCGCCGATGAACAGTTCCCGGTTGCCTATGACCGCGCAGCCGACCTCGAAGCCGGGGATCTCCTCCTCCACCACCGCCTTGGAGTCGAAGGCAAAGGCCAGCTCCACCGCCGCGGTGAGCTCGTCGGCCCGTTCCACCCGGGTGATGCCATAGGAGGAGCCCGCGTTGGCGGGCTTGACAAACAGGGGATAGAGAAGCCCGGCGGCCCGTTCCAGGGGGGATCCCTCCTCCCCTTTATAAAGCGTGACCGAGCGGGGGACCCGTACCCCGGCCGCCGCCGCCAGGGTATGGGCGACCTCCTTGTCCATGCAGGCGGCGGAGCCCAATACGCCGCAGCCCACATAGGGGATGCCGGCCAGCTCGCACAGCCCCTGGACGGTACCGTCTTCGCCATTGGCGCCGTGGAGCATGGGAAACACCACGTCCACCCGCACCGGACGGACGCCGGCCTCATCCCACTCCAGCAGGCCGTGAACCGACCGGTCGGGAGACAGAGAGGCCCGGATAAGGGGCCTCTCTGTCCAGTGCCCCGCTTCGATATCGTCGGCGGAACAGGCACAGCGGAACCACTCGCCGCGGCGGGTGATCCCGACCGGGATCACGTCGTACCGCGCGGGATCCAACCCACGCAGCACAGCCGCGGCGGAGCAGAGGGAGACTTCGTATTCGGGCGAGCACCCTCCAAAGAGGAGGGCGACGGTTTTCTTCTGATCTGCGGTTGTCATGTCAGGTATCCGCCTTTCTGTCCGATGCCGTATTATCCGTGTCCAAATCCTCCACCGGGATGCCGGGAGGCAGGTCATAGCCGATCCGGCACCGGTTGTGATAGAGCAGGGTATCGGAGACCATCTCCCCGGTCCGCGGGTCATAGCCCTGTCTACGGATATCGCAGCTCTGGTATAGTTTCCCGTTTTCCCGGGTGTAGACGAGGTGTTCCCCCACGATCTCATACCGGGTCCCCTCCTCCCGGTCGGCCCGGACGGCCCCATTGAGGTTGTCGTCGTCGAACCACAGGACGATCTGATAGGTGGCTGGGGTGTCGTTGCGCACCTTCAAATCCAGCCAGCCCTCGTTGACTGTGGCGTCGGTACCGTCCGGGATATCGCTGGGGGGCAGGGGGAAGGATTCTACCGCGTGGGCATGGCGTTCCACGATGGTCAGCGGGGTGTGAAGGAAGAGCCAGAACAGCAGGTTGCTCAGCTGACACAGCCCTCCCCCTTCGACCGGGACGATCTCGCCGTTTATGAGGCACAGACCCTCTTTATAGGGCTCCTTATCGTCGGCATGGCGGACGAGCTGCCAGAAGGAGAAAGTCTCCCCCGGCCGAATGACGATGCCGTCCACCGTGGCGGCCGCCAGCTTCAGGTTATCCACCTTGTTGCGCTGGTACGCCATGTCGTGGCCGCTGTTCTCGTTGAGGAGCAAGGTCCCGGCGGAAAACACCTCTTCGGGCAGGGGCGCCGCCGTCCCGCGGGCATACCGGTTCCCGTCCAGCCGCATCCGCAGGTAAAACCATTTGACCTGAAGGAAGCGGCGCAGGGGGGCTAGAAACGGGAACCAGGCTTTCAGTTTGTCTTTCAGTTGTCGAAGCATTCAGGATTCCACCTTTTCGAGCTCGGGAAGCGGCTCGGCCGTTTGAGGGCCCCCGTCCCTGCGGGCGGTCCCACGGGTGCCGTCTTTACGGCCGATGCCCAAAAGGATGGTGACCACCATGACGGCCAGCATGGCAAAGGAATAAAAGACGAAGGGCGACACCTGCATGGCTGTCAGGGGATGGGCGCTGTCCGCGGCAAAGCCCAGGGTGTATACGACGGCCGGGGTCCAGGGCAGGCAGTAGCACAGGGTGTTCGACTGGGCGTCGAGGAGGTTGGCGGTGCGGTAGGGGCTGATGCCGTACCGCTTGGCAAGCGGCGCCGCAAAGGAGGCGCCGATGGCGAGGATGGCCGGGGCGTTGAGGCCCATCAGGGCGGACAGGAGGATGACCATCACCGAGATGACCACCTCAGCCCCCCGGGGACCCCGGACCACCCGCCCTAGGACGGCCAGCAGCTTCTCATCGCCGCCCCCCGCCCGCATGATCGACGTACAGCCGAACAGGAGCAAGGCGAGGACGATGACCTGGATCATGCTGGAAAGGCCGGTATAGAGCACACCGCCCACAGCGCGGTCCAGCCCCTCCCCCGATACTGTGAACAACGCGGGCTTCACCGCGTCGGCCACGTCAATCTGTACAACGTCCATCAGACCCGCCGCCACCGCCACCACCGCACCTGAGACGATTCCGATCGTCGCTGCGATGATGATATCCCCGGATTTGACCGCCACGAAAATGGTCGCGGCCACCGGCAGGAACATCAGCAGGGTCCAGGGATTGTAGGCGGGGGTCTCGCTCCCTCCGCCGCTGCCGGAGAGGACCAGGCCGGCGATCACCAGGCCGGCGACGGTCAGCCCGCCGGCGGCCAGCGCGTATTTCAGCCGGGAGCGGACCACCCCGGGCACGTCCACCCCCTGGGAGGTGGCGGAACAGATGGTGGTGTCCGAAACCGGCGCCAGATTGTCACCGAATGCGGCGCCCGAGATGATGGCGCCGGCCAGCAGGCCGGGATGCCCGCCGAGAGCCAGCCCGGCCGGATAGAGCACCCCCATGCCCGCCGCGATGGTGCCGAACCCCGTACCCGACGCGGTGGCGAACAGGGCGGAGGCGATAAAGGTGATGACGGTGAACAGCGTGCCGCCGACCCCGATGCCCGCGGCGATCCCCGCCACGCCGGCGGCCAGGCCGGATTCCCGCAGGATCCGGGAAAAGACGCCGGCGAAAAGCCAGCACACCACCGGGATGATCGCCTCTTTGCTCGCCATGCCGGCGATCATCGTTTCAGCATACTGCCGCTTGTTTTTGGCAAAGAAAAAGGCGACGATCAAGGCCAGGAAGGCCGGCAGCCACAGCGCGCCGTCGGATATCGACCCGAAATGGAAGGTGGTAAGCACGATCAGCACCAGGAAAATCACAAAGGGCAGAAAGGACATCCATGCCCCGCCGTAAAACTCCAGTTTTTTCTTCTCTTCCAAACCGAAACCCCCTCCGTTTATTGTCCGTTCGATAGCATACCACCCTTTTGTATGAATTTCCGGAGGAAAACTCTTAAGGTTTTCTGAAGGAATTCAGAAGATAATTCAAAAAGAGCACGGCAAAGGGGGCTTTGCCGTGCTCTTCTTTATAAAACTCATCTCACCGTCTTGTTAGCTGTTTTGGCCGGTTGAGGTCTCCGAGCTCTTCCTCTCCCCCTCTTTTTCCTTTTTCGAGGATTTGCAGAACAATTCCTTGACCCCAATATACAGCAGCAGCACACCGAACAGGCGGCGCAGGAGGCTGACGTCGATCGCGGCGGCGGCAAAGGCCGCGCCGACCGACGTCACCACGCCGGTGACGGTACAGAACAGGACGGTTTTCCAGTCCACCAGTTTACTCTTGATATGGGATATCAGGGCCGCGGGGGCGCAAAATAGGAAATACAGGAGATTGAGCCCGCCGGCGGTGTATTGATCCATCCCCGCAAAGGTGGTCAGGTACAGGATCAGCAGGGAACCCCCGCCGATGCCGAACCCGCTGATGACGCCGGTGACGAGGCCCGCCAACAGGCCGATGACCCATGCCCAGCTCATAAGAGAAACAGCGCCTTGACGCCGCCGTAAAGGATGAGAAGCCCAAAGGCGCGGCGCAGCAGAGTCACCGAGACCTTTTTGAACACCAGACCGGACAGGATCCCCCCCGCGAGGCCGCCGATCAGATAGGGCAGCGCCGCCATGAAATCCAGGCCGCCTTTCATCACGAACACCACCAGCGACACGGCGGACAGGGGCAGAATCACCGCCACCGAGGTGGCGAACGCCCGGCGTTGCTCCAGGCCCAGCCATTTGGTAAACAGCGGCACCAGGAACAGACCCCCTCCTGATCCGAACAGCCCATTGGCAATCCCGGCAAGCGCCCCGGTCACCAGGCTTTTCCCTGTGTTTTTCATCCACATTCCCCCTGTTCTCTCGTTAGGGTGCGCCGGACCAGGGGAAATATACGGCGAAAAACGCCGCCTGCCCGCAGATGGGACGGAATACGGGGAACTGGAAAGTATTGCAGGAAAAGCGAGACTGTGATATGATGAATCGAAGCATATCCGCCCCAAAAACAACCCATATTATTTTAAAGATACGTAGGTCAAAGGAGACGGTACGATTGAGCACACACGACGGCCGGCCGGTATTTCCGAAGCGCGCCATTGTCACCAGCGGGATGCCCTATGGAAACAAGGACCTGCATTTCGGGCACGTCGGCGGGGTATTTATCCACGCAGACATCTATGCCCGGTTCCTGCGCGACCGGATCGGCCCGGAGCAGGTGCTGTTCATCTCCGGCACCGACTGCTACGGCTCCGCAATCGAAATCAGCTATCAGGACTTGAAGCGGGACGGCTTTGACGGTACCATCCGGGACTATCTCGCCGCCAACCACGCCCGGCAGAAAGAGACGCTCGACGCCTATGGTATCAGCCTCGATATCTTTGCCGCTTCCGCTCTGGGTGAGGCGGGGGAGACGCATCGCCGCCTCTCAGAGGAGATCTTCCGCCGTCTATACGACGGGGGCTATCTCCGGCTCGAAGAGGTCCAGCAGTTTTATGACGAGGAGTCCGGCAAATATCTCAACGGCCGCCAGGTCACCGGCCGCTGCCCCATTGCCGGCTGCCGTTCGGAATCCGCGTATGCCGACGAGTGTTCCCTGGGGCATCAGTACAGCCCGAACGAGCTGATCCAGCCCGTCAGTGTCACCACTGGGAAAACTCCCTCCTTAAAAACGGTCCGGAACTGGTATTTCGATCTCGAACGCTTCGCCCAGGCGCTGAGGGACCGGCAGCTTGAGCTGCGCTCTCTGGAAAACTGCCGGCAGAGCCTAGTCAAAGTCATTGAGGAATTCCTGAAAAATCCCATGATCTACGTCAAAAACGACGACATGGAGGCTGTCGAGGAGCTACGCACGGCGCTGCCGGAACACACGCTCGACGCCGACCCGCACAAGACCTCGGCGGCGTTGGTGTTCACCTCTCTTTCCGACCGGGAGCAGGCCTGCCGCGTCCTCAAGGAGCACGGCATCCGTTACCGGACAGGCAAGACCCTGGTCCCCTTCCGCCTATCCGGCAACGTGGAATGGGGGATTCCTGTACCGGAGGAGGAGGGGATCAACGGCCTGACCTTCTGGGTATGGCCGGAATCGCTCTGGGCTCCGGTGTCCTTCTGCAAAACCATCCTCAAGCAGCGCGGGTGCCCCGACGGGGACTGGGCCCGCTGGTGGAAGGATCCTGACGCGGACGTCTACCAGTTTATCGGGGAGGACAATATCTATTTCTACGCCATCGCGGAAATGGGGCTGTTTATGGCTCTTCACGCGCTGGACGGGCAGGAGGGCCGGCCGCATCTCCCCATCATCGTGCCCAATCGCCACGTGTTCTATGGTAATAAGAAAGCCAGCAGCTCCAGCGCGAACAAGCCTCCCCGTGCCATCGACCTGCTCGACCATTACACGGCGGAGCAGCTGCGCATGCATTTTGCGCATATGGCGCTCGCCAACCGCAGCGTCAGCTTTACGCCGAAATCCGTCATGGAGGGCCAGAGCGGCTTCGATGCCACCCTGGTGGAGGGAAACATCCTGACGAACGTCTACAACCGCCTCGTCCGTTCCTGCTTCTATACCGCGCAGAAATATTCAGGCGGGAAGCTTCCCGCCTGCCCGGTCAGCGGTGAGGTCCTGGATCGTTCGGAAGCCCTGATCCGGGACTACGAATGGTGCATGTACCGGATCGAGCTGTTCCGGGCGATCGATCTGATGGACGCCTATCTGCGGGATGCGAACAAAAACTGGGCCGCCGAGACCAAACGGGCCGATGCCGAAAACGATGAAGGGATCCGTTCCCAGATCCTGGCCGATTCCTTCCACGTCGTGCGGGTGGCCGCCACCCTGCTGCACCCCTTCGCCCCGGAAGGGACGGAGATGGTCCGGGAGTATCTCGGCGTGGACGAGCGCCTGTGGGACTGGGCCTATATCTTCGAGCCCCTTTCCGCGTTTATGGGCGACGGCCATGCCTTCCGTTTCCTGGAGCCGCGGGTCGATTTCTTCCGCAAGCATCCCTCCCAGCTCGGCTCCTGATCCCCGATCCTCCCGCTCATGCCCGATACCCGCGAGTCTGTAATGTCCTCTTATTCCAAGCCGTCAAACGAGTCAGGAGGGTCAGCCAATCATGGACAAACTGCCATATGATCGGTTCATAAAGGCGCGGGACTACATTTTCGCTCACTCGGAGGATATCGGCCGTGCGTGGTTTCGATACAATTTTGAGGACGGCGATACCGATGTGTTCATGGATGTGTTGGCGGAATACCAGCATGAAAACGGCGGATTCGGCGGGCTTTTTTATGAATTTGATTATCAGGGCCCCTGCCTGAAAAGCACCGAGATCGCTATAGGGTATCTATTGGGTCTTCGGGAAAGGCCGCCGGCCAGCCACCCGGTGATTCAAAATATGATGCGGTATCTATTGGAGCGGTATCACCCGGAAATCGGCAACTGGGGCGATCCCGCAGTGCCGGAGGTGAATACCGGCGTTCACTGCCGATGGGTCCGATACAGAGGAGAGGCCATAGCCCCCATTGAAAGCGTGGACGAACGGATTAAAACTTACGATGCCAACGAAAAAGTCTGCTTTGCGGCGTTTGTGGCGCTGTATGCCGAGCTTGTGCCCGACGAAGTATACAAAGACATCGTGACATATCCGGCAGAGTATATCCTGCGGTATTGGGATAAACATTCGCCGGATTACCGTCAGGGGATTTTTGACGATGGTACGCCCTATGATATCGAGTATTTCCAATGGTTCGTGCCATGCCTGAAGGACAAGGCGCTTGCCGGCAAATTGACCTCGGTTTTATGCCAAAACCCGACCGCCTTTATGGAGCTTGATTACGCGAAATCGGACGGGGATTACGTGCATTTGCCGTGCGATGTCGTGGGTTCGCCGGACAGCATCCTGTATCCGGCGGTAAAGGACCTGGTGGAAGAATCGCTGGACTATCGGATGAAGCAGCAAAGCGAGGACGGCCGGTGGCCGCTCGGCTGGTCGTTCGGAAGCGGAGCGGGTTTGCACAACCTGCAAATCCGGTATGAAGCATACCGCACCCTCCTCATGCTGGTAAAGCTAAAACGGTTCGGGAGAATAGAAGCTTAACGCGGCCAACCGGCGCATAACCCAGCCCTTGCCGCCTACGATTGTAGGCGGCCGTATTCATCCTCTGCCGGACACTGCGCAATGCTAGGAATATCAGGCTGACTATCGGTGTTTTTTATCCAATCTAATGCTATCTTTTCAATCTTTTTTATATATTCGTCTTTTCCGTCACAATAACCGCCTATATCGTATGGATATTGTTCTGCAAGTGACTTTTTTAAGCTGGCATATGCGCTGCAGGCCTCTTTGTGTGTTCTTAGGTAATCCCGAAGTGCCAAATGCCGCTTAATATCATCGGTTCGCTCCTCGGAAAAGATGTGGATTTGATGAGTCCGCTCATCACCGCCTTTGCGCAGGTAACGCCTGCCGGTAATCCCAAATTCGCCGAGATACTCATAACCGATTTCCTCAAAGCTTTTTCTGACAGCGTCGACTCGTTCAAGGCTGTGGACCACGGGCATGATGTCAATAATTGGCTTTGCGGCAAGGCCTGGAACAGACGTGCTGCCGATATGATGAATCACAAGGCAATTATCTCTAAGAATACATTTGATAACGTATGCCTCTTCTTCGAACATTTTTCTCCATAAAGGGTCATATTCCGTTACTACAATATGTTGAGCCATGGGTTTATCCCTCTGCAAACGATGATTTGTCGTGCCTATCGTACCACTATCATTTTTGAGTGTCAAATCGTATGCTAATGAGCGATTGTAAGGAATTATTCGTTGTATTCCGCTGGGCACACACAATCGAATTGGGACAAAAAAGAGAGACGTCATGTGACGTCTCTCTTTTTATTTGAATGAGCCTCGTTAGGTTTCGGTGCCGTTTACAGGCATTTGATTCCGATTACGGAAACAGTCTTACCGGGTGGCCGGCAGACCCGCCGCCCCGGCCGTGTACCCGGCCCCGGCCAGCAGATCCCGCGCGTTCCGGTACAGGATATCCTCGATATCGCCGTCCGACAGCTTGAGGTCGAAGGCGCACCGCTTGAGCGCGCGCAACTCCTCGTAAATCATCAGGGTGATGTCGGTCTCGTCGGTCTGACGCATATGCGGATCGCCCGACACGTCGCCGTACAGGCCCCTGGGCACCACGTTGCGGTACACCCCGCCTTCCACCACCCGGTACATCCGCATGATGGCGATCGGCAAATCGGAACCGAACAGCAGCCGCTTCGTCCCTACCGCCCGGATACAGGCCTTGATCGCGTCGTCGCAGACGTTGGCCGTAAAATCGAAAAGCATATGCCGGGTATTCCGCAGCACCTCGAATGCGTCTCCGATATCCTCCTTGGAATAGGCCCGGCCGATATGGGCGACGACCAGCCGGATATTCGGGTATTTCTGCTCGATCTCCATGAGCTGCGCAATGTTGAGCGCATCCCGCAGCCGCGCCGCCCGGGGGATATGCAGCATGACGATCCAGCCGTTCCTGTCTGCGGCTTCCAGATGCTCATGGGGCAGGAAATCGAAAATGCGGATCTCCTTTTCCGGAATATAGGGCGGGCAGTTGCTCAGGTAGGGTTTGAGCCCCAGAAAGCCGCCTTGCCGGACTTCCGATTCGAGAAAATCGGGCGGCATGTCGTATGTCGTGCGGAACAGGGTGGGAAAGCCATAGGCCTGCGCGGATTCCCGGACATAGGCGTTGCACTGCCCCACGTCGTGGGAAACGCCGCCGAAAACCAAGGGCGTGACGGCCTGGCCGGGAAAGAGGGCCCGGAAGCCGCCGGTCAGATCCTCCGCCGTCTGTTCGTCCGCGACCAGGTCGATCCAGGTGGATCCGCCGTTGGGCTCTCCCTGCGGCCGGAAGGTGTTTTTCCAGATATGGGTGTGGATATCGATCAGATTGTCCGGCAGAAACCCCCGCAGTTCCGTCTCGTACACGCGGCGGTCATAGTCGGTCAGATTCAGCTGAAACATGGCATGACCCCCTTAGTCCTCCCGCAGCGCGGCAAATGCCGCGGCCTCGTCCCTATACAGCCCGGCCGCGATGCCCGCGACCATCGCGGCGCCCATCGCTCCGGCGTATGATCCGTGCATGACCCGGACCGCCAGCCCTGTCATCTCCCCGATCACCCGGACCCAGAGCGGGTTTTCCGATGGGCCGCCCACCATGACGGCCGATCTGGCGGAGATGCCGTTTGCCTCCAGCTCCCGGAGTTTATCCCGGAGCAGGCGCACCGTCCCCTCCATGATAGCCCGGGCAATATCCGGCTTGGCAAAGCCGCGGACGGTTCCGTCGTCGGGCTCCTCCAGGGGGTCGAGCACCAATCCCCCCGCGCCCGGCCCGCTCCGGGCAGCCTCGGCGGCAAACGCCCGGAACCGGCCGTCGGAATCGTCGATATACCGGCGGATATACCGCTCGATCCGCGGTGAAATGGACGGGATCGAAACCATCCCGGCCCAGCAGCCCTCCGGGGACAGGAAGGGGTCCACGATCATGCGGTTGGCGATCCCCTTTTGCCGGTCCCTCAGGGGAAAGAATCCGACCCAGGATGTGCCGCAGGAAAGGAGCATCTGCCCCTCTTGCAGCACACCGGCGCCTCTGGCGGCGCTGGGATGGTCGAACGTCCCGAGCAGAACGGGCACACCCTCCGGCAGCCCGCTCCGCGCGGCGCCTTCCTTTGTGACCGCTCCCACCGCATCGCCCGCCCTGCCGACCGGCGGAAGCTGCTCCTCCCCAATCCCGAAAAGGCCGAGCAGCTCGCGGTTGTATTCACCGGTGCGCTGGTCGAGCAGATAGAAGGGGGAGCCGGCCGAGGTGCTGACCCCCCACCGGCCGGTCAGGCGGTAGACGAGGTATTCGGTGCTCATGCACACCTTGGAGGCGTGTTCCAGGAGCTCCGGACGATGACACTTGATCCAGCACAGCATGGCCAGCGGGAAGGTCTTGTAATCGAAAGGCCAGCCGGTCTGCCCGTACAGCGCGCCGGCGTCGATCCGGCCGAGAACGGTTCTCGCTTCTTCTCCCACCCGGCTGTCCTGCCAGTTGAAAATGGGGGTGGAGGGGCGGCCCGCCTCGTCCAGAAGCAGCAGGTTGCCGCTGGCCGACGCAGCCGATATCCCCCGCAGGGCGCCGTGTTCGGGCAGGGCCGACGCCAGTCTCCGCAGCACCGAGAAACAGGCGTCCAAATACGCTTCCGCGTCGATCTCGATCCCGCCGTCCTCCCGATAGGTATAGACAAATTCGGCTTTTCCCGTCGTTTTTTCCGTGCCGTCCTCCGCGACGAGGACGCCCTTGACCGACGAGGTGCCGATATCCAGGCCGATGATGTAATTCAAAGCCACGCACCCTTTATCCGTTATTTGCCGCCGATCACGGCAGTTTCCAGCCCCAGCCGCCGGCCGAAATACACGATTTCATCCGCCGTGGCACCATAGACGAAGGCGCTGTGATGCGTCGCACCGTTCCGGCTGAGCTCCTCCAGGAACCGCGCGGTGGTGCAGCGCGGCCGCATCCAGCCGCGCATGGTACGCCCGAAGGTATCCTCGTCCACCGACAGCATCTCAGCCGGCGCCGCCACCAGTTTGTAGTCGTCCCGGCCGCGGCAGACGTTCACATACACACCGGCACCGCCCTTCATGCGGGCGTACCCCACATAGGGAAACCCACCCGGCGTATAATTCACACCCGCCCGGCAAACGCAGGGCTTGGTGTCCGCAATGCGGTAGTTGATCTCTCCCATGTGGCTGAGGAAGAGGGTGCCGTTCTTCCAGTCGGGGCAGAAGATCTCGACAAAGGTGGTATCGGGATATCCCCGCATCAGCGCCCCGACGAACGCGGCGGTGAGCGCGTCCCCCTCCCCCGCATAGCCGATGCCGCGTCCCATGGCTTTGCAGCATTCCAGAAACGGCATGGATTCCAACCCGGAATCGCCGCCGATGCAGGTGAAATTGACCGAGAAGGAGGACAAGCGGTCCTCCTCCAGGCAGCGGCGCAGGGTCAGGCAGGAGCGGACGGCCGCCCGGTATTCGTCCGGGTCGACGCCACCGGCAAAATCGAACGCCTCCGCGTTCGCGGACATTTCGGCGTCGATCTCCGCCTCACTGACGGCGGCGTTCCACCCTCTCATCCGTTCGGCCTTCTGCTCGACCACCTCGACCCCGAACCGCTCCTTCAGTTCCTCATAAGGGACCCGGAAGTCCCCCATGCCGTCGAACGCCCCGCCGACCAGCCCGACCCTGGCCCCGCGGAGGGCCCCGGCGGCCTTCGCCGCCCGCACATAGCCGCACACGCGGTCGAGGACGTCAGAATCCCGGTAATGCCCAGCCGCGACGGCATAGTCCTTGCCCTCTCTGGTGAGCATACTGCACATGTCCATGACGCCGTGGATGCCGTGGTTGTAATCGATCTCCACGGGATCCTGCCCATTCGTAAATTCCAGGGTTTCGGTGGTGTCCAGCACGACGATGGGGAGTGCGGTCCCCGCCAGCACGTCGATGGACTCGAGGGAGGGTGAATAGGCCATGTGCAGGGTGACCAGGGCGTCCACACCGGCGGCTTCGAATTTCCCGACCGCTTGTTCGAATTCGGGTTTCAGGCGGCAGAAGGGGGACGTTTCCACCTCCACGCCCCGTTTGGAAAATTCCTGAGCGATCTCCTGATAAAAAGCCTCCAGGCGTGGCCGCATGGACGGCGAGGTCCGGTCATACAGCGCGATATACAGCGGCAGCAAACCGATTTTCATATGGCAATCCCTGTCCTTTCCGGGATCCACACCCGGTAAAGGGTATAAATCCGCTGTGAAAAAAGGGCGGTTTCGGACCGGCGCCGCCCGCCCTTGTCCGGCGGCGCCGTCATTCCCGTTCCCTGTTCCAGGGCCCGGCGGCCTGTTATTCTCCAATAACCATGACCTGCACCGTGCGTTCACGGGCCCGGGTCTGGTCGAAATCGATGAAATAGATGAAGCCGAATTCCCCGAGGTCGAGGCTGCCGCCGTCGATCACGATGGTTTCGCTGCGGCCCACGATGGAGGAGCGCAGATGGGCGTCGGTGTTGTGGCAGCCCCTCGCGTCCTCACCGTGTTCCTCCGCGAACTTCAGGGCCTTGGGGCCGGGATGGAGATACTGCCCCTCCCGCCGGCAGGTGGGGACGATGGCCTCGAACACATCCACGAGATCCTGCTGGAGGGTTTCCAGCCCCGTCATGGACATGTCGAAGGCGCATTCCTGGGTGATGACACAGCAGGTAGTGTGGTGGGAATACACCACCGCGATCCCATTCTTCACTCCCGAGCGTTCCACGATGTCCCGCGCCTGCCCGGTCACATTATGGAAGGTGCAGGCCTTGTCGTTCGACCGCACCTTGAAGGATTCCTTATATACCATCCCGTCCTTACCTCCTGTTTTTCAGGTCGTCGGCGGCACGCCGTGTCGCCGCGATCATCTCGTCGATCATGGCGAGAGGATCCTTCGCGTTGACGATACCGGAAGCGGCGCCGGCGGCCTCGGAACCCGCCATGATAAAATCGTATACCTGCTGCCCGTTCGTGATCCCCGCGGCCTGCTCGACCAGGATGTCGGGATAGATGGATTTGATGGCCTGGATGGATTCCCGGACAAAATCCATGCTGCTGACGCCGCTCCCGGCCCCGCCGATCAGCTCGGAAGGCTCGGGATTGAGGATATCGGGATGGAGCTGAGCGACCGCCTTGGCCTCCGCGATGGTGTCGGCACAGGCAAACACCAGCATATCCAGCTCATGGGCACGCTGGATGGTTTCCTTGATCGCGGGCAGGGACATCGGCTTCTCGCAGTGGTTGACCACCACCCCCGCCGCCCCCGCGGCCTTGAGGGCTTCCGGCAGGATGTCGGCCATCCCCCGGCCCGGCCGGAGGGTGTCCATATAGGGGGCCAGCACGATGAGATGCTTCGTCTGTTCCACCACCCGGCGGATCTCCACGGCCGGAGTGATGAATAAGACGTCGATGTCATATTTCTCCGCCGCGGCGTCGGCGGCCAAGGCGTATTCCAGCACCGTGTCGCCGTATATGTAATTCTTGGTCCCGATTTCAAAATACGGGGTCCGGATCTGCCGTTTCATGCTCCACCCCTATCTTTCCTGCTGGAAGGTAAACCGCGGGTCGTACGCCGTTTCCTCATCGGTGAATTTGCGCAGGGTGTCGATGGTCTCTCCGCCGTTCCATGTCCGGTCCCCTACGTCCTCCGTGGTGCCCATGACGGTGACGTTGAGCTGGCGGTGCCGGGCCCGAACATGATCCCAGTCGATGAAATAGACGTGGGCGAACTCGCCGCCGTCCAGCGCCCCGTCCTTGATGGTCATGGTCTCGCTCCGGCCGAAGAACACGCTGCGCAGATGCCCGTCGGTGTTCATGCTGGTATAATTGCCGGGCTCCCCGACATACCGGCCGAACTGCGCGTGCAGCGGGCCGGGGTGGCGGTATTGGTTCTCCTCGGTATAATCGGGGATCAACCCCCGCATGATATCGAGCAGGTCGTGCTGGAGGTATTCCAGATCGAAGGAATCCAGGTCATGGGAACACTCCTGGATCATGACCGAGCAGGTCGTATGGTGAGACGCGATGCAGCAGGTGCCGTTTTTGACGCCGGACGCCCGCACGATCTCCAGCACCTCCCGGGTCACGTCGTGGAAGGTGGGGATCCAGCCCCGTGACTGCAGCTCCAGCTCCTTTTGAACCACTTTGAATTCCATGCTTCTCATCCTTTCTGTATACGGGACATCCGCCGGCCTTTGCCGGCAAAGCCGTCGGAATTATGGGGTGCCGGCCGGCCGCGCGTGCTGCTCATTGAGCCGCTCCCCGACCGCGCCGCCGGGATGGATCAGGGCGAACTGCTCATTTTGATAGCCGGTCTCCTCGATGAGCGCGGTCGCTAAGGTGTGGAACAGCACGCACAGCGCCGTCGACGACGTGGTTCCCTGGCTGTTGTACTTGTCGGTTTCCCGGTTGACATATTGCTTGAGCGCCACGTCGGCCTCCATGGCCAGCGTGGAGTCCATATTTTCGGTGATGGTCAGCACCGACACGCCCTTGGCCTTGCAGATCCCTAGGACCGGCAGCAGCTCCTTGGTCCGGCCGCCTCTCGACGCAAAAACCATGACGTCGCCTTTTTGCAGGAACCCAGTGGCGCCGTGGACCGCCTCCGCCGGGGAGATAAAGCGCGCCGGGCGTTCGATGCAGCAGAGCAGATGGGCGAAATGCTGGCACAGGATCCCCGAATGCCCGCAGCCGATGGTGCCGATCCGCGGGGCGTTTTGCAGGAGGGTCACCGCCTGCCGAAACGCTGTCTCGTCAAAATAATCGAGCATGGTTTCGATGCATTCGCTCTCGATTTTGTACACGGCCTTGGCCTGCCGGATCGCTTCCTCTTTGATAACGCACCCCTCCCCCTCGTTCAGAAATCCAGGATCGTCCGGCCGCCGTAGACGCCGGCCCAGTCCCGGTCGAACCCCGTCACCGCCGCGTCGGTCATCGGATGGCTGATCACGGCTTTCAGGATATCCGCGGACACCGTCACGCTCTGGCATCCGGCCATGGCGCACCGATGGACCTGCTCCGCGTTCTTGAAGCTGGCCGCGAGGACGCGGCAGTCCATCCCATACAGCCGGAACTGCCCGGCGATCTCCCCGACCACGCGGGCGCCGTCCCCCAGGATATTATCCAATCGGTTGACGTACGGTGCGACGAACGATGCGCCCGCTTTCGCGGCGATGAGGGCCTGTGCCGGGGTGAAGATGGCCGTCATCGTCACCCCGATGCCTCGTTTTTTCAGCTCCATCGTGGCCTTGAGCCCTTCTTCGCCGATAGGAATCTTGATATACAGCTCGCCGCCGATCCGGGCTTTGAGCAGCTCTGCCTCTTCCACCATCTTCTCCGCCGTTTTCTGCACGGTCTGCACGTGCAGCATCTTGCCGCCACCGATAACGGCGCGGATCTCCCCCACCAGCCGCCAGAAATCCGTCTTTTCCTTGGCGATAATCGACGGATTGGTCGTCACACCCGCCAGCGGGTAGAATTCGTTGCAGTGCCGGATAGCCTCCAGATCGGCCGTATCCAGTATGTACAGCATGCTCATTTCCTCCTTTATTTTGATCGGATGTCCTGTTTACAGCGGGGCCGCGTCGGGCTCCGTCCGTCTTCCCCCCTCGTCCCACAGGTTCCGCATATTCCGATAGACCACGCCCGGGATGTCCGGGTTCCCTTTGGAAAAGGACGGGATCCATTGATCCCCCGCCGTCTTCGGGTCGGTGCACATGGTGTCGTGCCGGTAACGCTCCCGCGCCGCCCGGTCACGCAGATTTGGGATCTCCATCGGGATGCCGCCCCTAAGGACCGAGCGGTAGGCGAAGAGCCCGGGCAAAAACATATCCAGCGCTTCATAGATGCCGATGACGTCCGCATCCCGGCTCCCGCGTATTTTTTTCACAAAGTGGTGCATGGCGTAGTAATCCGAGCCCTCGTGCCCGAAGTCCCCGGCCTTCCCCCGCAGGCCGTCGGTCAGGATGCGGGCCTTCGGCCGGACGGGGGCGTATTCCCCGGAATAGCGGTCGGCGCCGACATACAGGGTCGACACCCCGCCGCCGGCATCGGCGCGCCCGCTCTCCATCCGTCCCTTCGAACCATACAGGCAATACCACACCGAGTCGCGGTACAGGTCACCGTGCAAGCTCTTGAGGAGCCCGCCGTTATCCAGCTCGATCAACTCCATGCCGAAGCTGCCGCCCTTGGCTCCGCAGCGCACCTTCCGCTCGGTTTTCGTCCCCTCGAACCCTGTGACCCGGACCGGGCGCAGGCCGGTGATGTGGAGGAGGGGGCCGATGGAATGGGTGCAGTAGAAGGTGGCATACATGCCGTTGCGCCAATGGTCCGGATCCCCGCCGGTGAGCACCGGCCAGATCGGCTCGCAGTTGTGGACGTACTCGCCCTCGCCGTATTCGAACTCCCCGATCACGCCCTCCCGGTACAGCCGCCTCATCTCCCTGGGTGCCGGCATGTAGCAGTAGTTTTCGCCGTATGCGTAGACCCGGCCGGTCCGTTCCACCGCCTCGACAAGCTCGACTGCCTCCCGCATGGTCTGTGCCGGCAGCACCTCACTGAACACATGAAACCCGGCTTCCAGGCAGCGGATCGCAAACGGGGCGTGCTCGGTGGCATAATTTGCGAGGACCACGGCGTCCATATCCTGCTCCAGGAACGCCTCGAAGGAGGATAGGCAGGGAACCTCCTCCCCCACCCCTTCCTGAAGGCTGCGGAGGATCCGCTCGTCTTTGTCGCACACCGCCGCGAGCTGCGTGTACTCGCTTTCCCGGCAAAAACGGATCATGCTCCGTCCCCGCCGTCCGCCCAGCACCCCGATCCGGATTGTTTTCATCACCAACGCCTTACCTCAGCCCATTTTTATAGTAGTCTCTCCAGCTTCATTATACGGCCCCCTTTTCCGCTCGTAAATGGAATTCATCCACCTTTATATGGTCAAAATCCACTATTCCAATTGACACACCTCTCCGGCGGCGTTATAATAAACGGAGATGGAACGTGTATCCGGCCCGAATGGGAAAAGCGGCGGGCCTCTGGCGGCACACAGAACAAACGGGATGTCCGTCAGCACGGACATCCCGTTTGATTTTTATCTTTCCGCCTTCCGCCCACACGGCGATCGCTGGAAAAGGAGTGGGGCCTGGATATGGACAACAATATCTGTAAATTCGTGCCGACGCGGAGCAGCGGCGATCAGATCAACACCGTCAATTTCGTGTATGAAACCATCATCCCGCAGCGCAACCAGTTCATCACCAAATCCACCTACATGATCTATCTGGTCACCGAGGGCCGGGGTACGCTCTGCCATACCCAGAAAAGCGTGGAAATCCGGAAGGGGGATCTGTTCTTCACCTTCCCGTCCACCCCCTTTGCCATCGAGGTGAGCGACAGCAATCTCAAGTATATTTACATCTCGTTTTTGGGGATCCGGGCGGGACGCATTTTGGAGGAAATGAAGATCGGGTCGGGAAACTGCGTGTTCCGTCACTACGATTTCCTGGAGGAATTCTGGACAGGGGCCTTGGATATCGCCACCCAGTACAACCTGGATATGCTGTCCGAATCGGTGCTGCTCTACACCCTGTCCGTACTGTCGGGCAACACCCTCAAGGAAGAAAAGCTCTCCCGCAATGCAGATAATATCCTCCAGATCAAGAAATATATCGACGACCACTACACCCTTCCCGACCTATCCCTGGAAACCATCTGCGCCCAGTATCAATACAACCGCAAATACCTGTCGGGCGCCCTTAAAAAGGTGCTGCACGTGGGCTTTTCCGAATACCTGCGCACCCTGCGCATCCAGCACGCCTGTATGCTCATCAACGAGGGGCTCTCCAACATCAAGGACATCGCGACCTTGTCCGGCTATCGCGATCCCCTGTATTTTTCGAAGGTGTTCAAAAACGCGATGATGCTCTCCCCCAAGGAATACATTTCCTCCGTCCGGGCCGGGCGGTGACAGGGGCGGGGGCGGATCAAGCGTCTTCTCTCTGCCGCTCTTTTTCCTGCAGCAGGTTTTCGATATGGGTGCAGACGAAATCCAGGGGGCTGAAATTCGCCTTCACAAGGTACGTCTCCTCGATCCGGATATCGAACCGGTTTTCCAGCTCGATAACAAACTCGACAAAAGCCAGGGAATCCAGCTCCGCCTCAAAATGTTCCGGATCCCCGACCCCCTGCTTTTCCAGAATTTCTATAACCGAGCGTTTCACGGATTCCATGGCACGCGTTACCTCCTCGTCCGAATGGGCGGATCCTGCTCCGCCCGCGTTGACCAATGGTCTTTGTGGTTTCAGCTTTTTATGGTATGGGTTTGTGGCCAGCCCCATCCTCTGGGGCCGCGGCCTCTTTCTGTATAAAGGCCGGTTCGGGTGTCGGCCTACCCGCCGGCTTTCCTGAAAAGAAAACCGGCGGGAATGTTGACTCTTGAACCAACGCTATACAAGGAGGGGGCCTGGGGCCCCCGGGGTAGGGTGGGTGCGAGACTGAAAAAATACAGCAACCCCATCCCCTGGGGCCGCAACCCCTTTCTGTATAGAGGCCGGTTCGGGTGTCGGCGTCCGAGTCGATTTTCATAGAGAGAACCTCGGGCCGGCCCCTGAAAGACACTCTAAACCGGCGGGCATTGGGGCCGGTCACCCGCCATTGTGGTGTCCCACAATGGCCCTAAAAATCAAAACCATCCGGGGCTCCAAGGAAACTCCCCTTGGCACGTCTTTGCCTACTTTCTTCGTGTGAAGAAAGTAGGTGGCCCTCAGGCCAGACCTGAAAAAGACGAGCATTGTGGTTTGTCCGCGCATAAAAACGCAGTCCTTCTAAAAAGGAGATCGGTTGCGCGGCCACGTCCTTTCTCCGCGTGGAGAAAGGACGCAAAGAGACGCTTAGGGGGTGCCCCCCTAAGCACCCCGGATGGTCGGCCGGTTTTCTTTTCAGGAAAACCGGCGGGGATGTTGACTCTTGAACCAACGCTATACAAGGAGGGGGCCCGGGGCCCCCGGGGAGTCTAGAGGGCACAATTTTATATGCCTTTAAAATCTCTGTACGGAGGATTGTTTCCCTTGTTTTCCACCGAGACACAATCTACCCTGTAATACAATACGGCCCGCATCCTTGCTTCGGGCTAAAAATTCCCGCACCGCCTGTTTTTTCCGGGAGCGGTAGGGCCGCAGGCTGGCTGATACCCCTACGGCGTCGATGCCCGCGTTTTCTGCGAGATAAAGGGCACGGTAGAGGTGATACTCCTGGGTGACGATCACGAGGGTGCCGGTACCGAAAACCGTCCGGGCCCTCCGGACGGAAGCAGCGGTGGATACCCCCCGGCGATCCAAGAGGAGGGCCTCTTCCGGAACGCCCGCCCGCAGAACGGCGCGGCGCATGGCCGCCGGCTCGTCGTATCCCGGCCGGCCGTCGCCGCTGAGCAGCAGCTTCCGGCCGGCACCGCGGCGATAAAGCGCGATTGCCACCTCCACGCGGTCGGCCAGCATATCGGACATCCGGCCGTCCGGTTCCACACCGGCGCCCAATACCAGGATCGCGTCGGCGGACCGGCCATCCAGATCGGAGAGCCTTCGAACAGCAGGGGCCGTCCGGGCAACCACGCAGGCGTTGAGTGCCGCGGCACCCCCTCCCAGGGCGGCGCCGGCGGCAAAAAGCGCTTTGGTTAGGAATTTCATCAGGTGAGCCCCTTTCCTGTGCGGCAGCAGCGCGGTTTATCCCACTGCCGGATGCCCCCATTCCTTTCATCCTGAGCGGGCGGCAATCCTTCGGCCACTAGGGCGCGGCCCTGCAGAATCAGGGCCAAAAAAGGGGAATACCGGCTCCCGATACGATCAGCAGGATCTGTACCGGCGGACAGGTCCGCCAGGAATGGGACGGCGGGAGATGGATGGGGGCATATGGATATCCTCTCTCCGGGGCCTGCTGAAAATTCAAGCTCTAACTTATTTATTTTACCATATCCGGATCCATTTTACCATGTCTGCCCTACCGTTTTAGGAATTCCAGAAAGCTGTGGTTGAACGCCGCCCGCTCGTCGTATATCAGGCCGTGGCCGCTGGAGGGAAGGGTATAGAGGCAGGCGCCCGGGATGCCGCGGCGCAGGAAATCGTTGAGGGCGTCGGGAACGAGGGCGTCCTGTCCTCCCGCGAAGACCGCGGCGGGCACATGCACAAAGGCGAGGTCCTCCCGGCCATCCTCGTCCCGGTAGGTGTAGCCGCTCTGGATGGTAGCCGTTGAGGAGGCGGAGAGCACCACGTCCCGGAACCAGTGGAGGGCGGCCTCGCTGTGTTCGTTGGCGAACAGGAGACGGGTGAACAGATCCGCAAACTGCGGCCGGTCGGCCATGGCCAGGCGGATAAGTTCGGTTGCGCTCTGGCGCGGCAGGCCGTAGGGAAATCCGGGTCGTTCGGTCCAACAAGGCGCGCCCGCGGCGAGCAGCACCAGTTTTTTGACCCCGCCTCCGGGATGCCGCCGTATGTATCGCAGCGCCACGCCGCCGCCCATGCCGTACCCCACCAGAATGATGCCGCACAGGTGCAGTGTCTGGATGACATTGTGCAGATCCTCCGCCATATCGTTGTAGGTGTAGCCGACCGCCGGGACGTCAGATTTTCCAAAGCCGCGCAGGTCCACCAGGACAGGGCGGTATCCCGATTGGATCAGCAGATCGGTCTGATATTCGAACAGGTCATGGGTCATAGGCCACCCATGGAGGAGCAGGACGGGTTCCCGGCCATGGGGATTCGGGTCATAGACGGCGATCTTGACACCGCGGGAGCATACGTAAAACATCTGTCATCACCTCATGAACAGGGTATGCGGAAGATAGAGGCTTTGACAGTTTTGGACAGGCAAAATCTCAAATCCGGCCGGTTTACGGGCGGATTTCGTTCAAACCGGCGGCCCGTCGTGATAAAACAGGTAATCGCCGCCGATGAAATCCTCCAGGATTTCATCGAACTGTGTAAATGAAACGAAAGCGTTGTTGAGGCGCTTAATCAGGTTTTCCACGACCACGCGGTTGGTGGAGAGCTCGGGGATATGCCGCTGACGGACGGTGCCGTCAAGCCGATGCTGGGTGGCCCGGATGCCGTAGACCTGCACCCGGTGCCGGTCCATCAGGCGGTGGGAGGAGGTCATGGCATAGGTGGTGAAAGGCACCGTTCGGAGCATACGGTCCCGCAGCAGGACGGCGTACGCGTCGTCCGGCTCTGCCTGATTGACCACCATATTCAGTACCTTGAGAATAACCAGGGACATATGCCGCTGGGTCGGGTCAAGGGTGCTTAGTTCGACATCCGGGATATAGTCCCGCAGACGGTCCGGCTGGTCGGACTGGAACAGGAGCGCGGGCTCCACCTGCAGGCCCCGGGCGATCCGCAGGATGTTATCGATAGTCGCGTTGACAGATCCCCGTTCCACCCGGCCTATGTATGAGGGGTCCTTACCGATCTGGTGGGCGAGTTCTTCCTGGGTGAGATGTAGGAGCTCCCGCTGTTTCCGGATATTGTCGCCGATCAACCGTCTGTAAGCTTCCATAATACGGCTCCTTTCCTCTGATGCGGACATTTTACACCAGAATCCGCGGGAGCGCAAAGCCGTTTACGGCCTTTTTTCAACAATTTATGTGAATTTTTCCGACAATGCGCGAGGTCTTTGCCGGGGCCGCAGCGTCCGATGGCGAGGAGGCAAAATGAAGCGGCGTTGACAAATTGGAGAGAGCTGCAGTACTCTAAATTCAAACGAACAGTTAGATTTGTAACCAGTGCAATCCCCGGGGCCCTTGGGTCCTCAAGGATGGGGCAGGCCACAAACCATGATTTTATAGCCTCCAAGCCCTCGGGGCGGCAGCCCCTTTATGTATGGCGTTGATTCAAAAGATTCCGTACCCGCCGACTTTCCTAAAAAGAACTCCGGCCTCGCCCCTGAAGGGCTCTCTATACTGGCGGGCACTGGGGCCGGTCACCGGCCATTGTGGTGTCCCACAATGGTCCTAAAAATCAAAATACCTGGGGGTGCCAAGGGGGCTCCCCCTTGGCGCCTCTTTCCCCGTTCCTACTCGATTAGCCTAGGGCAAATGCGGAAGCATTTGCGAGGGCCGGGGCAGGCCACGTATGATTTCGACGGCGTTCGACCCGGCCTTCTTGTCGACAAGAAAGAGGGTGCCGAAGCACAGATCGTGCTTTATGGCATGAGCGCGTTTAAAATATAGTCGCATCGTGTAAGCGGGCAGATCGCCATACCCGTCTTTTTCAGGTTTGGCCTGAGGGCCACCTTCTTTCTTCGCACGAAGAAAGAAGGCAAAGACGTGCCAAGGGGTTACCCCTTGGAGCCCCGGGTGACTAGCCGGTTTTCTCTTAACGAAAACCGGCAATAGCCTCACCACCCGATCCCACTATATACAGGAAGGGGCTGCGGCCCCAGGGCTTGGGGTTGCTGTCTTTTTTCGGCCCCGCGCCCAATCGAGCCCCGGGGGCCTCGGGCCCCGGGAGTTTGGGTGGTCATCATTTTATGCATACGTTCCCAACCGGTCCGGGATGCCCGCTATGGCATGGGGAACCTCACGGTGAAGGTGGTGCCCACCCCCACTTCGCTCGCCACGCCGACGTCCCCGCCATACAGGCCGACGATATGCTTGACGATGGACAGCCCCAGTCCGGTGCCGCCGAGCTCCCGGCTCCGTCCCTTGTCCACCCGGTAAAACCGCTCAAAAATCCGATCCTGATGCTCCGGCGGAATACCGATGCCGGTATCGTGGACCCGGATGACCAATGTCCCCCGCTCGGTGGCGGCACTGACGTTCAAGGCCCCGCCCTCCCGATTGTATTTGACCCCGTTTTCCATCAGGTTCTTCATCAGCTGGTACAGCCGGCGTGGATGGGCACGCACCCCGAGTTCCGGCGGAACAAAGATATGCAGGCGGATTCCCCTCGCTTCCGCCTCGGGCCGGAGGGATTCGGCCACCCGTTCCACCGTCTCGGCAAGGGAGGCAAGAGGCACATCCGGCTCCGATCCCCTATTTTCGATTTCAGAGAGCTGGAGCAGATCGTCGGTCAGTTTCTGCAATCGCTCCGCTTCGATCTCGATGATCTCATAGAAGGAACGGGCGGTTTCCGGATCCCGCTCCCCCGATTTCAACAGTTCGATATACCCCCGGATGGAGGTCAGGGGTGTCTTGAGCTCGTGGGTGACATTGGCGACGAAATCGCTGCGCATCTGCTCAAGCTTGCGCAGGCGGGTCACATCCGACAACACGGCGAGGGCTCCGCCTTCGGGATCCCCGCTGACCCGGGCCGCATAGACCTGGACGACCCGTTCCTCCGGCGCAAGGGCGAGGGTTTCACGGACAGGGCCGCCCTCCCGCATCACCCGGTCCAGGATTTCCCCGACGGCGAGGTAATGTGCGCCGCATTCGCCCAGACGGCGGACGGTGGCCGGGCAGTCTCCCAGAAGCTCCCTGGCCCGATGGGTCATCAGCAGGATCCGACCCCCGGCGTCCACAGCCAGCACGCCGTCGTCCATCCCCTGCAGGATCCCGGCCAGACGGTCGTTCGTCTGTTCCAGCTCCGCGCGGGCGGCAGCCAGACGGTCGGACATGGTGTTGAAAGCGCCTGCCAGTTCTCCCATCTCATCCGGCGCTCCCTCCACCTTGACCGGGGTATCTCCCTCGGCCATGGCCCGGGCCGCGCCCGTCAGAGACTGAAGGGGTTCTACCACCCGCCCGGCAGCATAATGGGCGCTGATTAGGGCGGCTACCAGCCCCATGAAGATTCCCACGCCGCCGCACAGCCACAGGGTGCCCTGCACCTGATTGGTTCCGCCCAGAGAGACGCTCGCCCGGTATATCCGCACCACACCGTCCTCTCCGGCGATCCGACGGGCCATATACATCTGCCGGCCGCCGGTGGTGGTGCTCTGCCGGACATCCTCACCGGCGCCCGACATCACCGCCGCCCGGATCTCGGGCCGGTCTGCATGGTTCTCCATCTCGCCGGCATCCGCCGCACTGTCTGCCAGCACGCGTCCCTGCCCGTCGAGCACCGTCAGACGGACGGGCGCCTCCTCTTCAGCGAGACGGCTGCTCAAGCGGGCGATGGTCTCCGGCAGCGCCTCATCCGGCGTCTCCATTTCGCCGGTCAGGGCAAGCACGGCAGTCAGCCGCTCCCGAATCTCATCGGTATACACCTGCTGCATCAGCGGCACGGCGAACAGAAACGCGATGAGCAGCCCTGCGATGATGGACACTGTGGCCGCCCGGAAAAACCGTTTTCTCATCTCTCCCGCCCCCTTTCCCAGCCGGACGGCTGGGGACTGCGTTTATTCCGCGAAGCGGTATCCCACACCTCGGACGGTCAGGATGCGCTTTGGATTGTCCGGCTCGTCCTCCAGCTTTTGCCGGAGATACCGGACATGTACGTCGACGGTACGGGTATCCCCGTAAAAATCCACCTTCCAGACCGTGTCGAGCAGCATCTCCCGGGTAAATACCCGGCCCGGCGTCTTCATCAGGGTGTACAGCAGCTCGAATTCCCGATGGGTCAGCTCTACCGGAAGGCCGTTTTTGGTCACGGCACGGCGGGCATAGTCCAGCGTGATGCCATGGCCGGACAGCACCGGCTCCCCGGCGGCGCTCAGATATTCCTGCCGCCGGATGACCGCGCGGACACGGGCCGCGAGCTCCTTGACGCTGAAGGGCTTGGTGATATAATCGTCCGCCCCCATCTCCAGGCCGAGCACCCGGTCCACCTCGTCGGCCCGGGCGGTCATCATCAAAATGGGCACTGGCCGGGTGGCCGGATCGCCGCGCAGAGTCCGCAGGACGGCGATGCCGTCCTGGCCCGGCATCATCCAGTCGAGCAGAACCGCATCGGGCAATTTCTGCCGCATGGCATGCAGCAGCACCCCGCCTTCGGAAAACTCCGCCGTTTCAAAGCCGGCGTCGCGCAGGCCGATAGAGGCCAGGCGGCGGATATGGGGCTCGTCGTCCACAATATAAATCAGCGGCATGGCGTTCCGCCCTTTCTGTTCAGTCTATGTGGGACATCTCCATTATATATCCTCGTCCGGACCCTTGTCGAGGACTTTTTCCTCCCCTGCCGGCATGGCCGGGGCGACGGCGTCGTTGAGATTGGGATGGATGCCGGTCTCCACAAAAATCGCCCATTCCGCGATGTTGGTGGCGTGATCGCCGATCCGCTCGATGTATTTGGCAATGAACATGAAATCCACCGTCGAGGGCACGGAAGAGGGATGGTGTTCGAGCTGCCCGCACAAATCGAGGATGGAGGAGGAAAACAGCGCGTCCACCTCGTCGTCCATGCCGCAGACCGTACGGGCGGCTTCGGCGTCCCGGCGCAGATAGGCGTCCAGCGCCCCGGCGAACATGGACCTGGCTTTTCCGAACATCCGCAACAGCCTGGGAGAGGCCGTTTGGCCCGCCATGCCCGCCACGGTGGACAGGATTTCGCAGATATCCGCGCACTGGTCGGCCACCCGCTCCATATCGGTCAGGATTTTCAGGGTGGCGGTGATGACCCGCAGATCCCGGGCCAGCGGCTGCTGGAGGGCCAGCAGGTTCATACAGCTGTGCTCGATGGTCTTTTCCATGGTGTTGATCTCGGCGTCCCGGGGGACGATCCGCCGGGCCAGAGGCCGGTCCATGGATTTCAGGCAGCGGATGGCGTCCTGCATGAGTGCGTCCACCCGGCGGCCCATCTCCGCCAGATCGGCGTGCAGGCGGGCGAGTTCCTCGTCGAACAGGGTTCTGGGCATATCGTTCGCTCCTTTGTCAGCCGAAACGGCCGGTTATGTAATCCTCGGTGCGCTTGTCGGACGGGGTGCTGAACATAACGGCAGTCTCCCCATATTCCACCAGCTCCCCCAGCAGGAAAAATGCTGTCTTGTCGGCGATCCGTCCCGCCTGCTGCATGTTGTGGGTGACCACCACCACGGTATAGTCCTTTTTCAGCTCCTGCATCAAATCCTCGATTTTGAGGGTGGAGATGGGGTCGAGCGCGGAGGTGGGTTCATCCATGAGCAGGACGTCCGGTTCCACCGCCAGGGCGCGGGCGATGCACAGCCGCTGCTGCTGCCCACCCGACAGGCCCAGGGCGGATTTGTGCAGCCTATCCCCCACCTCGTCCCAGAGGGCGGCCCCCCGCAGAGAGCGTTCCACCAGTTCGTCAAGCTTCTTTTTTGATTTGATGCCGTGGACCCGGGGGCCGTAGGCGATGTTGTCATATACGCTCATGGGAAACGGGTTCGGCTTCTGGAACACCATGCCCGCCCGCCGGCGCAGCAGGGTGACGTCGGTGCGGGGATCGTAGATATCCTCGCCGTCGATCGAGACGTTCCCCGTGATGCGGCAGTTCGGAATGAGATCATTCATCCGGTTGAGGGTCTTGATACAGGTGGATTTGCCGCAGCCCGACGGCCCGATGAAGGCTGTGATCTCATGAGAGGGGATCTCCATGGTAATGCCCTTCAGAGCCTCGAAGTCCCCGTAATGCAGATGCAGGTCCTGAATCGAAATCTTGGTTTGGGATGCCATGCTGTCGTTCCTTCCTTTCCTGTACCCCACTCATCCGCCTTTTTTCAGCAGGCGGGAGAGCAGGCCGGCCAGCCGGTTGAGGATAAACACCAGTATCAGCAATACTGCCGCGGTGGCAAAGGCGATGTTGAATGCGTCGGGATCCACCGCCTCCCGGGCGGTCTGGTATAGGTGCAGGGTCAGGGTGCGGCCGCTGTTCAGGATATGCCCGAACAGGCTTTTCGGCATCCCGGTGGCCAGTCCCGAAGTCAGGATCAACGCCGCCGATTCCCCCACGATCCGTCCCATCCCCAGGATGACGGCGGTGAGGACGCCGGGCATGGCGCAGGGCAGCACCATCCCCATTACAACCCGCAGCCGGCTCGCCCCCAAAGCCAGCGCCCCTTCCTTGTAGCTTTCAGGGACGGCCAGGAGGGATTCTTCCGTGGTGCGCACGATGGTGGGCAGGATGCAGAGCGTCATGGTCAGGCAGCCCGCCAGGATCGAAGTGCCGAGCCCCAGCATATGGCAGAACACGGTGTAGCCGAACAGGCCGAACAGCACCGACGGCACGCCCGAGAGCACCTCGGTGGCGAAGCGGATAACCCGCACCAGCCGCCCCTGCTTCGCATACTGGGTCAGATAGATCGCGCTGGACAGGCCGACGGGGGTGACGATCACCAAGGTGAGCACCACGATGTACAAGGTACTGATCAGCATGGGCAGGATCCCCCGCCTCGCCTCATCCCGGGCGGAATAGGTGCCGGTCAGGAACTCCCAGGAGACGTGGGGCAGGCCGTTTATCAGAATATACCCGATCAGCCCGACGAGCACCGCCACAGTCAGTGCGGCGCAGAAGACGATCAGAGCGCCGAGAAGGGCGTCCTTCGGGCGCCGGCGTTTCCGGTGCAGGGACAGGGTCCCCGCCGGGGTGAAGGCCGCCCTCTCATTCCTTGCCATCGATCCTCACCCCCCTCTTGGACAGCGCGGTAAAGGCAATGTTGACGATCATGATAAAGACGAACAGGACCAGGCCGATGCTGAACAGAGCCTGACGGTGGAGGCCCGAGGAATAGCTCAGCTCCAGCACCACCCCGGTGGTCAGGGGACGGACGGCCTTGAGAAGCTCCGGGAAATTGACCGTATTCCCGCACACCATGATGACCGCCATGGTTTCCCCGATAGCCCGGCCCACCCCCAGGATCACCCCGGCCAGGATTCCCGACCGGGCGGCGGGGAGCATCACCCGGAATATGGTGCCGATCCGGGTATTCCCCAAGGCCAGGGAAGCCTCCCGATAGGAAGCGGGCACCGCCCGCAGGGCGGTTTCGGATACCTGGATGATGGTGGGCAGCACCATGACCGCCAGAATTAGGATCATCGCGAGAAGGCTGTCCCCGATGGATCCCGGGAACATCCGGCGGATGAACGGCACCACCACCATCATGCCGAAAAAGCCGTAGATGACAGAGGGGATCCCGGCGAGAAGCTCCACCGCCGGCCGGACCAGCCCTGCCAGCCTGCGGGGGGCCAGCTCGGCGAGGAACACCGCCGTGAGCACCCCCACCGGCACCCCGATGAGAATGGCGCCGCCCATCCCTGCAATCGAAGCGAGGATCATATAGAGGATCCCGTACTGCCCCTGATTGGGGCTCCAGACCGTACCGGTCAGAAACTCAAACAGACCGATTTCCGCGATGGCGGGGGCCCCCGCCGCGATCATATAGAGTGTAATGACCGCTACCGAGCCGACGGACAGGCAGGCGAACACCCGGAACACCGCCTCCATCAGCCGTTCGGCGCCCCTGGTGGCCTGGACGGCCACCGCCGCGGCGATCCCGCACAGGGGCACCGCTGCCAGGGGCCAGTGGAAGGCCGTGCTCATCACGCTGGCCCCCGCCTGCATGAAGACGGAGGACATGGCGTTGCACACCATCATCGCCGCGATCCCGGCGAGAGCCGCCAGAGTGAAACATACGGCGGAGACGCCGGTCCGCCGTAGGAAGAGCAGGATGAGCCCCGCAGCCGCCAGCAGGGGCGGCAGCAAAACGGCGAGCTTGCCCGTCCACGGAACCGCCACTGCTGTCTCCTGAAACCGCAGGAATCCGGTGACCATCTGAAGGGATGTGAAGGTATAGGCCGTTCCGTCCGGCCGGAAGGTCACAAAAGGGAAAAAGAATTGGACGACCAGCAGCCCCGCGGCAGCGGCCGCCAGCAATGCTGCCGCCCGGCTCCGTATCCGGCTGCGTGCCTCCGCTTTTTCATTGCTCATACTCGCCTGCATGGCAGATCCTCCCGATCCTCTCTCATATCGAAGCCCCTGCATGACGGATCCCGCCACGGAAAATCCGGGGCGGGCCGCCTTAAGAGCTATTGGGTATTCTGTCTCACCAGAACTTCTGGGGCACCAGGTCGGCGTCCCGGATCAGCTTCTGCGCTTCATCGGTTTTGAGAAACTCAATGTACGCCTGCACCCGGACATCCTTGGTATCTTTGATATACGCCTGGACGAAGGGGCGCTGGATAACGTAGGTCTTGTCGGCGATGGTGGATTCGGAGGGGGTCACGCCGCCCACCTTCAGGGCCTTGACTCCGTCGCCCACCGAGGCGAAGGAGACATACCCGATCGCGCCTTCATCCGACGCCACCCGGGCCACCACGGCGCCGGTGGAATCGAGGGTCGCGTCATACTGGCAGGCGTCCTTGACCTTCACGACCTCTTCAAAGCCGTCCCGGGTACCCGAGCCGGTTTCCCGGCCGATGACGGTGATCGCCTTGTCCGGGCCGCCCACGTCTTTCCAGTTGGTGACTTCCTTTTTGAAAATAGAGGCGAGCTGCTCGGCCGTCAGATCGGCGGCGGCGTTGTTCTTGTGGACGATAATCGCGATGCCGTCCAAGGCGATGGTGATGGCCTCATACTTGCCGTCCGGATTTTCACTGTCCTTGACCGCACGGGAGAGGTTGCCGATCTGGGCCGTACCGTCGTTCAGGGCGGTAATCGCCGCGCCCGAGCCGGTCGCCTGCAAATCGATGGTCAGCTCGGGATGCTTGTCGCCGAAGGCCTCGCCAAGGGCTCCGCAGACCTTCTCCATCGAGGTGGAACCCGCCATCACCAGGCTGCCGGTCAGCTTCGCCGCCGTGCTGGTATCGCCCGACCCGCTCTTGCCGGTGTCTGTTCCGGGTACAGACGAGTTGGCGCCCACTTCTCCGGCCGTGCAGCCCGTCAGTCCGGCCAGTCCCAGCAGGGCCGCCGCGGACAGGGCCATGATTTTTTTCAGCATGCTTGCTTCCTCCTAACAATCTCGTTGTTTTTCTCTTGTCCGGGGTTCAGTTTAAGTCCCTTCTGTTAGGAGGATGTTACGCGCAGTTTAGATCTGCTTTAACTTTTTAACAAGGGCGTTCGCATGCCCGTCTCGGCGCTTACGCGCCGGTGCCGCATACAAAAAGCCGGATGCTTCCAGAGGAAGCATCCGGGCCAGGGACGATGGGATCCGCCTATAGGCACGATAACCGTTTTCATTTTTCAGTATACGGCAAGGGTTTGCCGCCTTGGCCCGACGTGACGGCCGGCCAGGCCTGCGGCGGAATCCGTATATCAGCGTCAAAAAAGCGGTACGCTTTCGGGGCGTACCGCTTAGTGGCACTCAACATCAGGCGCCCACCGCCCGGTTCCCTTGCACGTCAAGCCCAAAGCCTTCCAAGACCCGCTGGATAAGGGCGTGCCCTCCGGCGTTTGGATGGATGCCGTCGGCACAGAGGAGCTCCCCATACCGCCGCTCAGACAAAAACGCGTCCCGCACGTCGATCAAGGGCACCCCGCAGTCCCGTGCGGTCTGGATCACCGCGCCATTATAGCGTTCATGCCACCGATAGATGCGTTCAACATCCCCCAGCCAGAGGAGGATGTTCTCCCGGGACAGCCCGCCCCGGGTAAAGAAATCGAAATACCGGCGGGCATGGATGGGCGGAAGGGTGGTCATCACCGGCCGCATCCCTTTTTGCCGCGCCAGGGCCACCATCTCCCGCAGCCGCTCCGTAAAAAGGCCTAAAGGCGTTTTGGGCTGGTGCTCTTTTTCCGGCTCCCGCGCAATGGCGGCCCAGTCATAATCGCAGTCGTTGCCGCCAAACTCGATGAGCGCCGCCTGCGGTTCCACTCCCGCTTCGATATCCCGTTTCATAATGGACAGCCCCTTCGTCACGGTACAGCCCATGCGGGACCGGTTGTACAGGGTCAGCCCCAGCGTTCTGGAGGCCCGGTCCGCCGCGTTTTCGGGCAGCAAACCGTACCGGCCCCTCTGTTCGTCGTATACCACGCCCCGCATGACGCTGTCTCCCCACAGGGCGATGCTGCGAATCTCCTGCATCCCGATCACCTCTTTGCAGATAAGCATAGCACATAGTTTTCAAAACTATGTTACATGATTGTTAACAATTTGTTCTGTGCGTGAGATCCTTCTTGAATAGTATGGCAAATCATGTTATACTTTATACATTCAAATCGTTCCAAAAGTGGAGGGAAACGCCCGTATGGAGGAAAAAGAGGAAAAGCTGTGGCAATGGGTGGAATCCGTGCTGCAATATGAGCCGATTTCCTGGTCCCGCCTGCCTGAGCTGGATCTCTATATGGACCAGGTCATCACCCTGATGAGCAAAGAGCTCGAGCCTTTTTCCCTGGAAGGGGAGCGGCTTTTGACGCCGAGCATGATCAACAACTATGTCAAGGACGGTGTGCTGCCCCGGCCCAATCAAAAAAAATACGGGCGGGAGCATCTCTCCCGCCTTCTCATGATCTGTCTGTTAAAATCGGTGCTGTCCCTGCCCGAGATCGATTCCACTCTGCGGGGGCTGACCGCCACCCAGCCGATCGGCGATCTGTATCAAGATTTCGCGGACGCCCAGAGCATCGCCCTGCGGGAGGTTGCCGAACGGGTGGACGCCCTCTCCGACCAGGGGGAAGAGACCATGTACCAGCTCGCCATCGGGCTGGCTCTCGAGGCGAATGCCCGCCGGATCGCCGCCGCCAGGATCCTCGACAGCCTGACGCCCGAGGCTCCTCCCGAGGCCAGAGAACCCCGGAAATCCCGGAAGGACAAAGGCGACGGCTCTTGAGACGCCGCCGCATGGAAAGGGGACGATTCTTTGAAAAGACGGATGGAAGTCCGCCCGAGCAAACCGGCCGCCGCTTTTGGGCTGGCGGTCGGGGTGGTGTTTATCCTCCTGGGCTTGTTTGTGGTCATCCCCCAATTCGGCCCCTTCGGCCTCCTCTGGACGGCCGTCGCCCTTATCATCACGATCTTGAACGGCGTCAACGCCTTTTCGGAAAGGGGCGTCCCGTCGGGGGTGATCCATATCGAGGACGAGGCAGACGGACTGGCTCCGCCACCCGCCGCCGTACCGCCTCAGCCGTCTTCTCCCGCGAAATCCCCCGAGGAGCGCCTGGAAACTCTGCGCGGCCTGCATCAGCAGGGGCTGATCACGGCCGAGGAGTACGACCGCCGCCGCCGGGAAATCCTGGACGAGATATGAGCTTCCATTTGAGGTGACCGCCGGCCGGACGCGCATCGCGCATCCGGCTTTCGTGAAGAGCGAGGTAAACAGATGCCGCGGGATATGCGCGTCGTTCCTTATGACGGCCAATGGCCCACACAGTTTGAGGCCGTCAAGGCCGCGTTGGCGGCCATTTTTGGTGATCTGGCGGTGGATATCCAGCACGTCGGTTCCACCTCGATCGTAGGGATGTGGGCAAAGCCGATTCTCGACATCATCGTCCTGGTCACGGATATCGCGGCCGTGGACGGGCTGACGGACCGTATGGAAATGGCGGGTTATTTCCCAGAGGGGAGCGCGGCATGGCCGGCAGGCGCTACTTTGTCAAGCTGGCGGGCGACGGCGTCAATCACACGCAACACATCCACTGCTATGAAAAAGAGAATCCGATGGTATTCGATATGCTGTTGTTCCGGGGTTATGTGAGAATGGACCGCGAGTCGTTTGAGCGGTATAAGGCCGTGAAGATCGAAGCGTCGCAAAAATTCCGGCATTCCCCGGCGGAATATACCGAATATAAAACCGGGACCGTCCGGGATATTCTGACAAGAGCCAGGCAGCATAGAGAATAGCCGCTGACAAGCCCGCCGGGGACACTAGGTGTCCCCGGCGGGCGATTTTGCCGGACGGGCGGGATAGCCTCACGGCTTTTTGCCGATATACATGGCGTGCTCCGACCAGTTCAGCAGCTCGGGCAGTTCGATAGTCCGCTTGGCCAGCTCCAGCCACCGTTCGCGCTCGGCCCTGTCCCGCCCGGCCAGATCGAATTTATTAGGGGCCAAAAACCCCTCCTGCCCGAACAGATGGAGTTTTTCCAGTCCGAATGTCTCCATGAACGGGAGAATGTTCCGCTGATGATGGAAATAAACCGATGTAAATCCCGGCCCGCTGTAATCCGTCCCGTTTTCGACCGCCTCGATGAGCGCGAGCGTGGCCGGGTTGTCGGTATCGTCGACGATATGGCCCGGATGCTGCAGGTCGTACAGGATCCCGGCAAACGCCAGTATAAACGAGGCGTAAAAGACCCCACCCGGCCTAAGATGCTCCAGCGCGAGATCCACGCTGCGGATCCGGTCGGCTTCCTCCTGCAGATGATAGAGCGGCCCCATCAAAAACACATGATCGAAGGTCCCGAGTCCCAACGTCTCCAGTTCCAGACAGTTGGCGGCGTGGGAGATGAGGGACAGGCCTTGCTCCTCCGCCTTTTGCCGGGCCAGCCGGATATTGCCGGGCGACAGGTCCACCAGAGTGACGGGACAGCCCCTGCGCGCGTAATGGAGGGCATACCGCCCCGGCCCGCCGCCGATGTCGAGGATGGTATCGCCCGGCTGGATATAGCGGTCCATCATCCAGGTGGTCAGGTCGAATTCAAATGGATGGGTCTCGAGCCGTTCCCATTCCCGCTCCGCCGTCTCATCATAATACCGTTTCACCGTTTCCATCGCCTCTCGGCTCATATGTTCCCCGTCCTTTCCCACAGCACGTCCGTTATCGGTTGATTCTATCATAAACCCGCGCCGAAGTAAACCCGATCTCCTGCCGGCGATGTTTTTTTACGGCAGTCCCCGCCGGATCTCATACAGGGCGTTGAGCACCTGCCAGTTCTGGGGAAAGGGACGCATCAGGTTCCAATACCCCACGCCGGCCAGCCCGTATTCGGGCACCAGGGCCAATTTTGCCCTGACGCTGCGCGCGTCCTCGAACCAAACCTCGTGTTCCGTCCACGCCTCGTTGAAATAGTTGAAGTGCGGGGCCTGGGATGCCTCATCATACAAGATGACGGCCCCATACCGGGCGGCAATATCGACCGCCTCCACATTCCCGATCGACGGAGCGCGGGTCACGCCCCGTTCAAAGGGCAGCGGCCAGTCGTAGCCGTAATTCGGCATCCCCATATAGATTTTGGAGGGTTCGATCGCCGTGACCCCGTAATCCAGCACCCGCCGCACGCTCCCGATCGGCGACACCGCCATGGGCGGACCAGCGGAATATTTACATGCATGATATAGGTATTATAATTTCGGAAACCTAGGATATATCTCGATGCGGAAATTTGCATTGTCTCGAGTGCCTCGGACATTGGCCTCGTTCTTGACATACTCAAATTTACTTATAATTTTACGAAGGAGATCATTTTTTAGCTTTGCGGAATCCAAATAGTAATAACCATCTAGGGCGCGTGAAAGAGCCGGAATATCGCGAATCAGGTCTTCCCGCGCGCACCGCTGAGCCTCCTTGTCCTCTAGTTGCGCGATAATCTGCTCGAGCTGCTTTTTCCGCTCAGACAAATCTTTGTTGCGCTGCGTAAATATATCTACTGTATAAACGCCCTGCTCTAGCAGATCATATAAAGATGATAGCTGCTTTTTGATTTTCGTAAGCTCCCCATTCGCCTGGGATAATGCTTTTTCCGCTGCCTTGTCAGGAGCATCATCCACCGATATGGTTTTTAACTGTACCAGATATCCGTCCATATATTGCGATATCTGCTTAATAAGTTCGCGCTCTATCAGATACATGGGAGCGGACACATTATCACAATACCGATTTGAGCATTTTATCGTCGCATAGCAACAATGAGAGTTGACACCGAGCCGGGTCATACGGCTCCCACATTTTCCGCACACGGCAAGACCCGTAAATGGATTTTTTAGCGTAGTGTCCAGCTTTACCGGAAGTCGGGCGCTATGCGTCATAAGATACTGTGCCCTATCAAATGTGTCTTGATCCACAAGCGCATCATGCACCCCGTCCACGCACAATGCATCCTCGTTAATAACACGCGCCTCTGATTCGGTTCCCTTTTTTATTTGCCGATATCCAAAACGGATTTTCCCGGCATAGACGGGATTGCGGATGATATCACGTATAGTAGCCTTAGACCACGGCCGACCGCTCCTTGTTGGCACGTGCATATCGTCCAGGCGACGAGCGATAACCGAACAACCGTCGCCTTGCAAATACCAAGCAAAAATCGATTTTACCACGTCAGATTCGCCGTTTGCTGCAAGAGAGTAGCCTTTATCTTTAAGTTTAACGCGATCATACCCATACGGTGGTGTAGAACTCACGTATTTTCCTTCCTTGGCCGCCGATACCCTGCCGCGTTGTATACGGCGGTTGATCGTTTTGTATTCCCGGCGGCTCATAAAAAGACCAAACTCAAAATACTCTTCATCATACTCGTTGTCTGGATCATAAGTCTTTACAGGTGTGACAATTTTGGTGCTGGACAGTTTAAACGCCCTCGCAACAATGCCTTGATCTATCGTGTCGCCTCTGGCCAGCCGCTCAACTTCCATAACAAGCACACCGTCCCATAGGCCCTGCTCAACTTCCGATATCAACCGTTGCATTTCCGGACGAGCAGAAATGGTTTCGCCCGAAACAACCTCCCTATATATAGCCCCTATCTCATATCCGTTTGTTTTGGCAAGGTCCAGCAGGACACGCTCGTGCCTTGCAAGAGTCTCCTCGTCTCCATACTGCTCCAGTTCAACGTCTTTCCTGGATTTCCGAAGGTATATCAGATATGACATGGCGCGTGTGCTCCTTTCACAGTGGACAATCACAAGGCAATATGTTATACTCATAGCCGTAAGGTGCTATCGCAAACGGTAGGCGGTTAGTCCCTCCCATCATCCCGGGAGGGGAATCCTTCTTTTTCCCTCCCAGAGGGGAGGGATGCTTATGTACATAACACTCGCGGAGCTGTTACAGTATACGCTTGTGGTATTAAGCATTATCGGCCTCGTTTTGACGGCCATAAAAAAGAAGTAACCGCCCAGCCTCCACGCTTGCGGTTACTTCTGTGACCAAAGAGAGGGGCTAACCGTCTGACCGGTAGCACCTTACACCCATATTATAACCGCTAGTCATATTAATGTCAAGCCGTCCGCCCTGTTTGGGTGGGCGGCTTTTTTTGCGTGTCTAACCAGCGGCCAGGGCGTCCGTGCGTATTACCTCTACCACCTTGCCTACACACGGATACTGATCGGCCGATTTTACCGTCCTTGCCCGCCCGTCGATCTCCATCGACAGGAGCTTACGGTGCCCGTGCTTGTTATAATATCGCCGTATATGATAGCCGTCTTTGATGACGTATACCCCATAGTCCCCGTGCCGAGGCACGGCCTGCCTCTGTACGAGCACGATATCCCCGCATTTTATGAGCGGCTCCATGCCCGTGCCGCTGGCGACAAACGCGCAATCGGCTCCCGATCTCTCTATAACATATTTTTGCACTTCGATTTCTTTCAATGCCTTGCTCCCGTCTCCAACACTCGCCGCGTATGGCGAATATGCTTAAAAATCTCTGATTAGTCGTATCACTTTGCCAATCACTCGGCATTGTTCCAGTTCCTTGCCCTCTATGCGTCTTGTCATAAATTCCGGGTTGGCAGGTATGAGCTCAACCCAGTTTTCCCCCGGCTCGTATCTCACTTTTTTAATTGTAGCTTCCTCTCCGTTGTAGATCACCACGGCAACGCTGCCGCTATCAACAGAATCTTGTAAATGGATTAACACTTTGTCTCCGTCGCATATGCGAGGATACATGCTATCTCCTTTTACACGGAGTACACGGCATTCCTCGCGCGAGTATCCCACCATCATACTCTTCGGAATGGCCTCCATATCATCCCCATAAGTTTCGACCGCTGCACTCCCAAACCCCGCCCGGACGGACACAAGGACCGGAAAAACGACAACTTCCCCAACTTCTTCGCCGATCTCAGATACCGGCGTATGAGGGGGTTCGTCTTTGCCAAGCAGATAATCCACGGACACGCCGAAATAAGTGGCGATTTTTGCGGTTTTTTCAGCCGATAGCGTTTTAGATCGCCCACTGCTAAGTTCAGATAGTGAGCTTCTTGAAATTTCCAGCTCTCTACACATGGCAGTTACGTTAGTCTCGCGTTTTTTACACAGGGCGTCTATTCTTTCATACATTGTTGACATAACCTAACCCCCAAAATTGGGCACAACCCCAAATTACAGAATTCTGCAATAATCATATTGACATTTACAGCTTTCTGTTATATTATGAGGGTGCCGGTTGCAGAATCATGTTATTAGGCTGTGTGACAACTATACTATATTACATCATTCTGTAATTGTCAAGACATATTACGCAAAGGAGGTGTCACACATGTTAAAACGAGCGCCGACCGCTTTCGGGATTGCCGTTAAGACCCGGCTTCTTGAGCTGGGGCAGACCCAGGAATGGCTTATTGCTGCTTGCCGAGAGAGGACCGGAATGTACGTTGACAGCTCCACCATGTACAAACTGCTTACCGGTCAGCTTAACAGTTATAGGCTGGAAGCAGCTGTCCGCGACATTCTGAACATTCCCAGTCAGGACCAGCAAAAACCCGCATAAGAAAACCGCCCTCAAGGAGAGGGCGGCAGGGGTGCCGTGCTGATTGCCGGCTTGTGTGAGCGACAAAGCCTAGTTTCCCAAGGCGTCCGGATATTTTATTGATTTAAAGGTTTCATTAGTCTTTTCGTCTACAACATTAATAGTAACGGACAGCTTATCCGCTTCCGTGCCGTTGAACGCCTGATACAAAGCTCCGGAGAACCAGACACTTAACGCAGAAAGACCATCCAAACCACCTTCAAACGCTTCTTTATCAACCCGCATAGAAACCTCGGTGAAATCGTTATTATATTCGATCTTTTTGATCGATGTAAAACTTCCTGACGTTACGATGTCATCCAGTGTTTTCGCCGTGCTTGTACGCAGATCCTCCATCATCGTTTTATGCGCGTTCTTTGTAATAACGTAGGTAATCGATCCGTCGCCGTTTCGAGACATCGATTTAAATCCTTTTTCTTTTTGTTCATCCGTAAGTTCTGAGGCGGTATCTTCGCCCACGAGCGAAGAAGGAATTGTAATCGTCACATCAAACAATCCTTTATCGACATCAAGCCCATTGCCCTCGTTGGAGAACGCAACCTCGGATGACGGCTGACTGGGATCGCTCTGCGGAGAACCTACACAAGACGACATACAAACAGCAACAAGACAGACCATCACAAAAGCTAAGATTTTTTTCACATTACCACTCCTTTCGACCCGATTCTATCATCAATCGCATTGCATTTCAATTAATTTTGAATTATTCACACTAAATTCGCAATAAACCCAACAAATACGTAACCACTACGCAAGGTGTGAAAAAACGACCAAAGGCAGCGCAAGTGATACAAGCAGATAGGCATATATATCAATTTGAAAGGTGGTGATACAGTGGCAATCAATACAAGCCTTGTGACTCATGACCCAATGGTGATTGATCGATTGCTCGCGGAAATCGGTGATCTTTACTACCGGGCTATTATGTCGGGGCATTTTGATGTGGACAAATACAAAAAAGACCACGAGGCGGACGTTGCCAAAAACGAGACATAAACATTAGGGGCCTCGGAGGCCCCTGCCTATCTCGAAAATGGACAAGCAAGGGGGAAAAACAATGAAAACCCTATACACCTGCGGGAACCAGATCATCAGCAAAACAGACAGCGGACAGTATATCGTATACCGCAATGACGGAAAAGAGCCGCACAGGTGCGACACGTTACAGGCAGCCATATTGAGAGCCATAGAGGCCGCTCAAAAAAAAGGGGGCTAAAAAGCATGGACTGGATATTGGTAGATATTGCCGTAGCGATGGCGGGGTTTGTAGGCGGATACGTCACTTGTAGGGTACACCACCGCCGGCCGATCAAGCGCGGGCTGTGGTGGCTGTACCGCAGGGAGCGGGAAAAGGAGGGCGGGCGGAAAGATGCGGATACTGTACAAGTTCCAGGCGTTGAGCATCGCCCTGGAGGATGACGGCTCTGTCTGTTTCCGGGACGGGGAGCGGGAGCTGTACCGGGGCGCTGATTGGCGGCCGGCATCGTCCGCGTTTTTTGCCACCGCCGAAATGCGGGTACAGAGGGCGCTGCGGCAGATGGCAAAGGGGGCAGAGGAATGGATATAAAAAAATCGCCCGCGGTGTTGGAGCACCACAAGGCGAGCCTGGAAAAAAATCTACGTATCTATTATACAGCATCCGAGGAGTCATGTCAATGACCGGTGCAACGCCATGGCGGCAAGAGATCGGCATATACGCCGAGCGAACCCGATACGGATATTGGCTGAATATCAACCACCCGGAGGTTGCCGCCGCATTGGCGCGGTACTGTCAAAGGCGGGGGATCAACGCCAGATATCCTTTGTCGGATGCCGAGCGGGCCGGGTTTGAGGTAGAGTATTTAACAGATCATGGGATAGACCACCAGACCCCGGAGTGGGTAAGGTTTCGGTATTACGAGGTATGTGACAGCATGGGGCGGGCGCGGGCGTAAACCCGCGCCCAAACAACATCCGCCCGGCTTGCGGAAACATGAGGCGCCGCAAGCCTTGACACCTTGTTAAAAGTATTATCCTACCGACCGGAGGGGCGACATGCCGTATATAAAAAAGACGGTGATCGCAGGGAAAACGGTTGAAATCCGCAAGTGTAATGCTCCCATGTATGGCCGCAAGGGGAAACGGGCCGCAAGGATGAAGCTGACCCCGGAGAAGCAGCAGAAAGTGAACGAGAAAAAGGCGGTTGACCTCCTGACATGGAGGCTGAATGAAAATTTCGGGGTCGGGGATGTGCATATGGTGATCGGATACGGGCGGGGGAAGGCCCCGGAGCCAGAGGAAGCCCGGAAGCACCTGGAAGAGTTTTTGCGCCGCGCGCGAAAATATTTCCGGGGCCAGGGGCAAGAGCTGCGCTACATAACCGTGACCGAGTACAAACGGGCCCGGATACACCACCATGTTATCATGCCGGAGGCCCCTATGGGGGTGTTATACAAGCTGTGGAGCCATGGGCGGCCGCATATAACCCCGCTGGATGAGAGCGGGGACTACCGGCAGTTGGCGGATTACCTGATAAAAGAGACATCGGCAACGTTTGCGGAGAGCGGGAGCCCATACAAAAAGCGGTGGAACCAGAGTAAGAACCTGCGTGACCCGGTAATCAAAACCGAGATCGTCTCCGCCAAAAGCTGGCGGAAAGACCCCATGCCATGGAAGGGGTACTATATCAAAAAAGACAGCATCCGGGAAGGCACGCACGACGTGACCGGATACCAGTACCAGTATTACACCATGATATCCATAAAGAGGAGGGATTAAAGATGAACGGACAGAAAAAGGAGAAAAGCATGAAACCAATCTTGTTTAACACCGAAATGGTGAAGGCAATCCTGGATGGGCGCAAGACGGTGACGCGGCGGGTTGTGAAGGGGGCAAAGCCGGACTGGGTGCTTGACCACATCGGCGACCATGAGGCCATGACGAAGGTGCGGGCCGACGGTGAAGAGTATCCCGTGGATGTTCCTGGCCTGTGGGCAACCTTTGAGCAGGACGGCTTGCCAGAGTACCCAATGGTAAAAGCACCCTGCCAGCCCGGCGACATCCTCTGGGTGCGGGAGACGTGGTATTACGAATCCCATATGGAGGACATGACAGATGGCGAACCTGATTTGCCAAGCGGAGGATACTCACACAGGTATATCTACAAAGCGGATTCACCGGATTATCCCGTAAACGTGGGAGTTGGAGCTCATGGTTGGCGCCCCTCCATCCACATGCCCCGTGAGGCCGCCCGGCTGTTTTTGATGGTGACGGGGGTACGGGTAGAGCGGTTGCAGGATATAACGCCAAATGACTGCGTGCTCGAAGGTGTAGAGCGTGAGGCGCTTGCGACTGTGGGCGGAGAATTTGCGCGAGGCATATTTAACGATGTTTGGGACAGCACCATCAAACCCGAAAACCTACCCTGTTACGGGTGGGAGGCCAATCCCTGGGTATGGGTGATCGAGTTCGAGCGGGTCAATTGAGGCGGATTTGTGTCCCTGTGTTATATTGCGGCAAAGTACGGAGGGAAATAATGCGTGACTATCAGCCGAATAAAAAGAATAACCCGTACTGGATGGAAAAAAGTGTATACCGTCGTGTGCTGGCCTTTGTGCGGGACTATGACCGGATGGTGAGGGACTACCATGAAATCCTGCATGAGACGGCGGCCTCAGATGGACAGCCGAAAACACATGCGCCAGGCGATCCGGTAGAACGCAAGATAGAAAGGATGGATGCGATTTGGGGGGATATACGAGCAATAGAAATAGCACTGATGGAAGTTCCGCCAGAGTACCGAAGCCCGGTTATGCGTAAAGTGATTACAGATAAATGGCCGGTTGACGTCCCCGCCGGAAAGAATCTGCCTGGATACTGGAAAAAGCGGTTCCTGTACCGCGTGGCAAAAAACAAGCGATTCATCGAATAATAGGGACACGGGGAAAAAGTCAAGTGGTATAATAAAAACGCTGAAAGAGCGGCCGGGAAACTGGTCGCTCTATTTTTTGCATGGCCAGGTTCAGGTTCCCGGAAAAACAGCCCATCGGGGCGGGAAGGAGGCGGGGAAATGACCGAGCGTCAAAGGCGGTTCGTAGATGAGTATTTAATATTAAAAGGGCGGAACGGAACCCAGGCAGCCATCAATGCCGGATACAGTCCAAAAACCGCGTATTCCATCGCCTGTGAAAACCTGAAAAAACCTGAAATCCAGGAATATTTGGCAAGACGGAAAAAGGAGATGGAGGAAGAGCTGCGGCAGGCGTTATTCTTCGACGCCTTGGAGGCCCGGGAGGTCATGGAGGAAATTTTAAGGAAGCCCTATGCCCAGGATAAGGACAAGCTGACTGCTGCCCGGGATTTCCTGGACAGGGCCGGATTTGGCCCCATCCAGCGCCAGGAAGTCACGCTAACGGAAAGCAAGTGGTTCAAGGATGGCTAAACGGCTGAATCCGGAGGCGTTCAACGGCTGGGTGTATGAGCATATCGACGACTATTCCCACCGTCTGGAAGTGTATTACGGCGGCGCCGGGAGCGGGAAAAGCTACGGGGCCTTTCAAAAGGTCATCCTCAAGGCCCTAAACCTCCGCCGGAAGGTGCTGGTGATCCGGAAGGTGGGGGCCACCCTGCGGGACAGCGTGTACCAGCTCGCACTGGACCAGCTTGCCGAATGCGGGCTTCTGCGGTCCTCCAGGGTCAACCGGTC
>CAKUFK010000020.1 GCA_934647945.1 uncultured Eubacteriales bacterium
GCGGGAGCGTTTTCAGAGGGGGCGCAGAGAAGGAACCGGAACAAGAAGCGGAGAGGCGGCGTCCGGAGGTAGAAGAGAGCGGGAAAACGCGGGAGCGTTTTCAGAGGGGGCGCAGAGAAGGAACCGGAACAAGAAGCAGAGAGGCGGCGTCCGGAGGTAGAAGAGAGCGGGAAAACGCGGGAGCGTTTTCAGAGGGGGCGCAGAGAAGGAACCGGAACAGGAAGCGGAGAGGCGGCGTCCGGAGGTAGAAGAGTGCGGGAAAACGCGGGAGCGTTTTCAGAGGGGGCGCAGGGAAGGAACCGGAACAAGAAGCGGAGAGGCGGCGTCCGGAGGTAGAAGAGTGCGGGAAAACGCGGGAGCGTTTTCAGAGGGGGCGCAGAGAAGGAACCGGAACAAGAAGCGGAGAGGCGGCGTCCGGAGGTAGAAGAGTGCGGGAAAACGCGGGAGCGTTTTCAGAGGGGGCGCAGGGAAGGAACCGGAACAAGAAGCGGAGAGGCGCCCCTTGTGCATCCTCCCCAATAACCGTCGACACGGTTCTTCAAAATTCGGCAGGCAAATCGTGGCACCCACCCTTTCCACCATCGCCTGATTTGTGGTACAATAAAAATGATCTGTGACATGGGAAGGAATAGCTGTCGCAGCCCTGCCGGCGCAGAGAGGGCCCCACATAAGGCTCCTTGGGACAACTCTTGGCAAGGCGTCTTCCGGTATGATCTGGAGGTCTCCAAACACCGTACGGCGACGGTGCCTGGACCGTCCAGTTTTGGGATATTTCCATCAAAGAGCCGCCGTGTATGCCGGGACAGGGCCACACGGCGAAAATCGGGGACCGAAAAGGAGACGTTGAAATTGGCGGACAAGATTACCAGTGAGACGATTTTCAATCTGCAGGACCGGGTGGCGCCGCTCGACATCATCGCGCTGCCGGGTACGGAGGAGCTCGGCGGGAAAATCAACGCGCATTTGCAGGAATGGGCCTGCAACAGCGGAAGGGAGCAGGATTCCTTTTTGATTCCGGTCGAATGCCCCCGCTTTTCCTCCGGAGACGGCAAAGGCATGATTAAGGCCAGCATCCGTGGCGACGATCTGTTTATCCTGGTGGATGTGGGCAATTACAGCTGTACATACAATATGTTCGGCCGGGAAAACAGCATGTCCCCCGACGACCATTTCCAGGATCTCAAACGGATTATCCAGGCGGCCGGCGGCAAGGCCCACCGTATCAACGTCATTATGCCCATCCTCTACGGCGGGCGTCAGCACCGCCGCAGCTATCGGGAATCCCTCGACTGCGCGGTCTCACTGCAGGAGCTCGAGCGGATGGGGGTGTCCAACATCATCACCTTTGACGCCCACGACGCGCGGGTGCAGAACGCGGTCCCTCTCATGGGTTTCGACAATGTCATCCCCGCCTATCAGACCCTCAAAGCCCTGTTCCACAGCTTCCCTGACCTGATCCCCGACCGGGAGCATCTCATGATCGTCAGCCCCGACGAGGGCGCCATGCACCGCAACATGTATTACGCTTCCATCATGGGTCTGGACCTCGGCATGTTCTATAAGCGCCGGGATTACGCCCGGGTGGTCAACGGCCGGAATCCCATCGTCGCCCACGAATATCTGGGTGATTCGGTGGAAGGGCGGGACATTTTCATCGCCGACGATATCATCTCCTCCGGTGAGTCCATGCTGGATATTGCCTATGAGCTCAAAAAACGCAAGGCGGGCCGTATTTTCGCCTATGCCACCTATCCCATCTTCACAAATGGGCTGGAGGCTTTTGACAAGGCCTATGAGGAAGGGGTCATCGCCGGGGTGCTCGGCACCAATCTCACCTACCGGACCCCGGCTCTCCGGCAGCGGGAATGGTTCTGCGAGGTGGACGTTTCCAAATATATCGCCTATTTCATCGCCGCATTGAACCACGACGTGTCTGTCAGCCTCATCATCGATCCCCATGAAAAAATCAAGAACCTGCTCGCCGAGCACCGTGCCTGCCAGGGCCGGTGATATGCAAACGGGCTTTAGAACAGAAAGAATGGCGCATGATGAACGACTATGATGTCCTGATCGCCGGCAGTGGTGTGGCCGGATTGTATGCGGCGCTGAACTTTGCCCCCGAGGTGCGGGTGCTGGTGCTGTCGAAAAAGGAGCGGATGCTCTGCAACAGCGCCCTGGCCCAGGGGGGGGTTGCTGCGGTGGTGGACAAAGAAAACGACGATTTCCGTCTCCATATCGCGGACACGCTGATCGCCGGCGGGTATAAAAATAATCTGCGCAGCCTGGAAATCCTGGTCAACGAGGGGCCGGAGGATGTGCTGAGGCTGCTCAAAGAGATGCACGTCGATTTCGACAGGGACTCGGAGCACCACATCTCCATGACCCTGGAGGGGGGGCATTCCCGCCGCCGCATCCTGCATCACAAGGACTCGACCGGCCGGGAGATCACCGAGAAGCTCCTGGCCGCGGCCATGGAAAAACCCAATATCACCTTTCTCGATTACGCCCAGCTCGTGAATCTGGTGCCGGGGGAGGGCGGCTTCTGGGCGCAGCTCCTCATTGGGGACGAGCCCCGGGTGCTGTCCTGTTCCTACTGTATCCTCTGCACCGGCGGCATCGGCCGGGTGTATCCGTACACCACCAACTCCGCGATCGCTACCGGCGACGGCATCACCCTGGCGCATGAGATGGGTGCCCGTATCCGGAACCTGCATCTGGTGCAGTTCCATCCCACGGCCTTTGCTGCTGCCCAAGGGCGGGAGCGGTTTCTCATCTCGGAGGCGGTCCGGGGAGAAGGCGCGACCCTGCTCAACAAAGACGGAGAACGGTTTATGTACCGGTACGACGAACGCGGCGAACTCGCACCCCGTGACGTCGTCTCCCGTGCCATTGTGCGGGAGGCGGCCCGTACCGGCAGCGAGGACATGTATCTCGATATCCGGTTCCGGGGTGGGGAATTCATCCGCAACCGCTTCCCCATGATCTATGAACGCTGCCTCGAGGAAGGGGTCGACATCACAAAAGAGCTGATCCCCGTGTTCCCGTGTCAGCATTACCTGATGGGGGGGATCGATGTGGGGGTTTACGGCGATACTACGGTGGACCGTCTGTACGCGGCCGGGGAATGCTCCCATACCGGGGTCCACGGCCTCAACCGGCTGGCGAGCAATTCCCTGCTGGAAGCGCTGGTGTTCGCCCGCCGGACGACCTACGACATCAGCCGCCGGATGCGGCACGAGGGCAGCGGCCTCACCGGGGCGGCGCCCGTCCTGCGGATGGAGGGCCAGCCCTTGCATCCCGGGCACCGCACCGCGATCCGCCGGATCATGCAAAAGGCCTGGTTCGTCCTGCCTGATTACGATGCCGCGGAACAAGGGCTCGCGCAGGCCGAAGAGATCCTGAAAGACCTGCAGACAGGAGGCTATGCCCTGACGACCGATTTTGTGGAGGCGAAAAGCCTCGCCACGGTCTGCGTGCTCATCCTGCGGGAGGTTTTGGAACTGAAAAACGGCGGAGAGCCGGATTAAGGAGGACAATGCCATGCAGCTGCCCCTGTTTGCGGTGGACGAGGTGATCCGCACCGCCCTCCAAGAGGACATCCACTATCTCGACACCACCACCGATCTGATGATCCCGGCCGATGCCCGCGCTTCCGCCCGTTTCCTGGCCAAGGCGGAAGGGGTGGTCTGCGGCTTGGACGTGGCCCTGCGGGTGTTTGCGCTCTTAGACGACGCCTTTGAGGCGGAGGTGTATCTGCCGGAGGGATCGCACGTGAGTCCGGGCGACCTCATCGCCAGAGTGAAGGGACATACCCGTGCACTTCTCGAGGGGGAACGCACGGCGCTCAACCTTCTGCAGCATATGTCGGGCATTGCGACGGCCACCGCCAAGGCGGTGGAGAAGGTTAGGGGAACGAGGGCTGTTATCACCGACACCCGCAAAACCCTGCCGGGGCTGCGCGCCCTGCAGAAATACGCCGTCACCGTCGGCGGCGGGAAAAACCACCGCTTCAATTTGTCCGACGGCGCCATGCTCAAGGATAACCATATCGACGCTGCCGGCGGGATTCCCCAGGCGGTGGCGGCTATCCGGGAAAAGCTCGGGCATATGGTGAAACTCGAGGTGGAGACCCGCAACCTCGACGAGGTCCGGCAGGCGCTCGATGCCGGGGCGGACATCATCATGCTCGACAATATGGATTGCCCTTCCATGGCCGAAGCCGTCAGGATCGTGGATGGCCGGGCTCTCCTCGAGGCGAGCGGCGGTATCCGGGAGGAGACCCTCCGTCCCGTCGCCGAAACCGGGGTGGACATCATCTCCATCGGCGCCCTGACCCATTCGGTCACGGCCCTCGATATTTCCATGAAGATTCAGAAAATATGAAAAACCCCGGACGGGCCGTCACGGCCCGTCCGGGGTTTTTATGAGACTGGGGCGGCGTGCATGGATGATTCGCAAGGCAAGAGCGGTTCTCTATAAATACAGCAGGGGATAAATCCGCCGTTTCTTATCATATGGCTATTTAAGGAGAGAGAGGAACCGCCGATATACCCGGATGGTGAGGCTGTACAGCCCTTATATGGCTTCGGCGGCATCGTCCGCCGACTTTATTTCGGGGGCTTTGGAGTCGTAAAACCATAAAAACAAGCCGTGTCCCCGGAACCATACGGCTGGGGTACGCGGCTATTTTTTATGGGGAAGGCGGTAACGGTATAGAAATGCCCTCGCCTCCTCCGGGGATGAGAACGAGGCCGTTTCACCGGTGATATATTGCACGGCGTCGGTCCATTCCGCCAGGGGATAATCCCTGCCGGCACAGCCGGCGATCGCCTCGCGCAGGAGCGGCAGGCGGCTGGATGCATGGAGATCGGAAAGATATTCACAGCCAGTGGCCGTGGCCAGACGTTCCAGCAGCGGCTCCCGGTTCTCCGCCTTCATACGCTCACCTCTATGGGTTGAATTGACGCGCTGCCACGCTCCTTTTTGGATGAAAAATCAGACTTTTCCAACCATGGCCCTGGAGTGGGGAAAAGGCTCGAAATAGCGCGATTTGCCTATACATATCTTTTATATCACACGTGGAGGAATTTGTCTACCTTTTTGACCATTTCTCTAAAAAAATCAGGCCATCTGTCCCACCCACTTGAAAAAGGTCTGATGGGTTACCCCGAGCTGTCTGGCCGCCTCCCGTCCGCTGATTTCTCCTTTTTTCCAATCATCGTAGAGGAGAAAAAAGCGGCCGGGGATTTCCTTTTCTGGCCGGCCGAACCGAACGCCCCGTTCCTTGGCCGCCGCGATCCCCTCCGCCTGCCGCTGCCGGATGCTTTCCCGTTCCTTCTGCGCGACATAGGAAAGCAGCTGCAGGACAATATCCGCGATGAGGGTGCCGGTCAAATCCCGAGTATTGCGGGTATCGAGCAACGGCATATCCAATACCACCATCGCGACCCCTTTCTTTTTGGTCAGCAGCCGCCATTGCTCCAGAATTTCCTCATAGTTCCGGCCCAGACGGTCGATCGACTGGACCGCGAGGACATCCCCCGGCCTCAGGGTGCGGAGCAGCCGTTTGTAGGCGGGCCGGTTGAAATCCTTGCCGCTCTGTTTGTCCAAATAAATGCGTTCGTCAGGCACGCAAAACTGATGCAGGGCGATGATCTGCCGTGCTTCGTTTTGCTCCCGGGTGGATACCCGGACATACCCGTAGAGCTGTGACATACCGATTCCTCCATCTTGTCTCGTTCGGGCATAGTGTTCCCGCTATGGATATTTTAATCGATCAAGATGCCCGCGACAAAGAAAACGGCTTGATAATCGGCGTAGATATGTCGGGTTGCATGGCGATAAAGGCTTCGGTCGGCACATCCCGACGACTCTCCTTTCTTTTTTCAAAATAAAAAGGGGCGGTCCGCGGACCGCCCCTTTGCTATTTCCCAATGGCTTTACGTAATACATCCTCGTCCGCCGCCTGCCAAGGCCGCAGCGGTTTAGCGGATATCCTCCGGATCCAGGCTGTTGCTCCGGTAAAACTCCGTCATCTGGCGGGTACAAACCGCCTTTAACCGGGCGATTTCATCCCGCTTCGGCCTGGAGACGTCGGGATATACCGGGGGCAGCACCGTCAAGCGCAGGCAAGGCTTCCGTTTGAACAGGCGGTGCAGGCCGGTTGGCTGGGCATATGTAATAACCGAGGGGAGCAGGGGCACGTTGTTGTCATAGGCATAAGCGAACGCCCCGTTTTTGAACCGGCGGATACCCGGATAATAGAACCGCAGCACCCCCTCCGGATAGATCTGCACGATCTGCCCTCTGCGCACGGCTTCCCCCACGGCGTCGGAGAACGCGGGCATTTTCCGGAAACTGCGGGGAATCGGCATGCCGCCGAGGCCCTTGACCAGATGACGGATCAGCGGGATTTCGAGGTTGGACTGGAGGGTGGCGAAATACAGGCGATGATCGAAAAACGCTGACCCCAGCATGGTGCAGTCCAGCGGATGGACATGGTTGCAGATGGAAATGGCCCCCCGTCCCCGCAGACGCTGGATGTTTTCCCGCCCATGGAACTGGAACCCGAGCAGAAGGGGATTGAGAATGGCGAAAACACCGAGCGCGATGGGCTTGAGCAGCGCAAAAAGGAACCGGTAGAACAGGCTGTCCCCGAGATAATCGTAACCCGTCCCGATACGCAGCTCGAGAGGGGACCACATGTGCAGTTCGTGTTCGTCTGCCGGGGCAGGCGTTTCCTCCCCGGCCAGGGTCTCCGGATACTCGTTGATGACCATGCACCCCCGTTCCTTTCACCTGATGCGGGTTTCGTGCCGTTTTCTGGCTGTCTGCCTCACGAAACGGCTCGGTTTTCCGCGATTGCTTCACGGAACATGTCTTCGATCTGGGAAACACAGTGGTCGATGTCGTATGCCCGTCCGTGTTCGGCGTAGCGGTGTTCCATCCGGCGGCGTTCCTCCGGATTGTCCAGCCAATAGTCGATCTTTTCGGCAAGCTCATTGCTGTCCCCTGCCCGGAACAGGCTGCGGTCGTCCAGAGCGAATTGGGGCGTCGCGGATTTCGGGCTGTTTGCGATGATGGGGACCAGCCCGCTCGCGAACGCTTCCATACAGGAAATCGCCTCGATTTCCACATCGGCGGCGTGGACGTAGAGATCGCTCATCGCAAGAATGTCGAGCAGCTCGGCCTTCGGGAAGAAGCGGACAATGGGAGGATTGGGCAGCTTTTTGGCCCGCCCTAGCAGCGCCTCCCGTTTGGGCCCCTGCCCGGCCAGCACAAGCTGAATCTGGTCCCGATGTGCGCAGCGGTCGATCGCGTCGATGAGCACATCCTGGCGTTTTTCCGCCGACAGGCGGCCGATCATCAGGATGACGATTTTCCCTTGAAGCTCAGGGGATTTGTCTTTTTTTCGATACACAAAATCGGAATCGATACCGTTGGAGATCACGTGCAGTTTGGCGGTGTAACCGTTCTTTTCAAGCTGCGAGGCGATGAACTGGCTGGGACAATGGATATGGGTGAATTTATTGTAAAAGATGGTTTTGAATCCCTGGTAAATCGCTTTGTTGATGCCGCGGGCGTTCCCAAGCCCGATGGAAGAGGTGATGTTCTCCGGCTGGACATGGAAGGCCGCCGTATGGGGAACCCCAAGCTGGACGGCGACTTTTTCTCCTTCGATCGAGAGGGGGAAGGGCATGAGAAAATGCACCACCTCGGCCCAGCGGACGGCCTCTTCCAGCGTGGTTTTGTTGGGACGGGCAAAGCACATGCCCTGAGACTTGATCAAGCCGTCGAAAATGGGCACCCGGAATTCCCGGACGGCATATTTGTCCTCCCGGTCTTCCCCCGTGCAGACGACCCGGATCTCGTTGCCATGCCGCCGCAGGGTGTCGGCGAAACGGCGGGCGGATATGGTGGTGCCGTTGTTATCGTTGTCGAATTGATCGATAATCAGCAGGATTTTCACACGGGCTTCCTCCTCACGCCGCCGTTCTGGCGGATACAAGCCGAATACGTCGGGGCTTTTGGTAAAACCTATCAATTCAGTATATACTATATGCGGCTTGAAATCAAGTGCAACTTGGAAATTTTTGGAAATTTGAAGGAAAAGGAAGAAAAAAGTGGAAAAACAGACCATGGCTTTCGAAGCGGTGATCCAAAAGGTACCCGATATCGACGGAGCCTATGTGGAGATTCCCTTCGATGTCCGGGCGGCTTTTGGAAAAGGGCGGGTAAAGGTGCATGCCACCTTCGACGGAGTACCCTATGACGGGTTGATTACCCGCATGGGGACGCCGGGCCCCATCCTGGGGATACGCAAGGAGATCCGGCGCCGGATCGGAAAAGAGCCCGGGGACTGGGTCGCCGTGACGGTGCGGGAGCGGGAATAGCCGGGTTTCCGGGTTGTATGAGCGGAGCGCCTGTGATATACTGAGTAAAACGACCAGCTTTATCCCGGCCGGACCGCCGCACAGTTGAGAAGGGACGAGACATATGGAGCAGATGTGGCCCGACGGCCGGTTTTTGCAGCGTTTATCGAGCGGATTGCCGTTTCTGGAACCGTTTTTGTCCGGGAGTGGCGCCTTGCCTGGCGATTTCGCGTCACTGGCGGCTTTCGTGCGCTGCTTGATTCCCCTGGACCGGATGGCCTTGCTCTGTCCGGAGGAGGACGGACGGGAGGCATCCGTCACCCAGTGGGGAAGTGAGGCGGCGGACGAGGAAGCCTGCCGGATCCGTCTGCTGGCCCTGCTGCCGGAACTCCTGTCCGCGGCGGATCCGGACGATCCGGGAGAGGAGTGGGTTCTGGCCCGGATCCTGGAGGAGGAAAGGGCTTGGCCGGATGCGGGGAGCCGGACAGCGGCTTTCCCCATCCGCCGCCAGGGACGGCTGCGCGGATTCCTGGTCCTGACCCGTCAAACGGGGCAAGCCTTCCAGCCGGAGGAGATCGGGCTGATGCGGACAGCCGCCGAGCTGGCCGGTGCGATGCTGACTGTTCGGAGCACGCCGGAGGAATCGCGGCTGCAAAGCTGGGTGTTCAACGAAATGATGGACAGCATGAACACCAATCTGTATATTACCGACCCCAAAACCGACCGCATCTTGTTCATGAACAAAACCATGAAACGGGCCTTCGGATTGGAGGCGCCCGAGGGCAAGATCTGCTGGCAGGCGCTGCAAAAGGGGATGACCGAGCGCTGCGCGTTCTGCCCTGTCCGGCAGCTCTTCGAGCGGCGGGAGGACGAGGAATTCCCCGCCTGCCGTTGGGAGGAGCACAACACCCTCACCGGCCGGACATACGAAAACTACGACAGTCTGATGCGATGGACGGACGGTTCCCTGGTGCATTTCCAGCAGTCGGTGGACGTGACCGAGGACCGGCGTCTGCGCCTGCAGGCGCGGCTGGATGATCTGACCGAGATGATGAACCGCCGGGCGGGCAAGGAGGAGCTGGCCAGGACCCTGGAGGAGGCCCGTCAGGCCGGCCTGCCGCTGACGGTGTGCATGTATGACGTCAACGAGCTCAAGGAGGTCAACGACACGCACGGCCACGTCGAGGGGGACCGGCTGCTCCAGCAGATTTCCCGTATCGTCAGGGAAACGCTCGGGCCGCAGGACTACGCCTTCCGTCTGAGCGGCGACGAGTTCGTCATTGTGTTCCAGGGAATCCTGGAGGACGAGGCAGGCCGGAAAATCGAGAGTATCCGCGAACGGCTGAGCGAGGAACAGCATCGGCAGGGGACGCCGTACGAAGTGGGGTTCTGCTGCGGCATCCTGGAGGTCGGGCCAAAGGATCCGATCAGCCTGCCCGACCTGCTCGTGGAAGTGGACGCGCGGATGTACGAGCAGAAGCGCTGGTTCCATATCCGCCGGGCAGAGGAGCGCTTGGAAGCAGGGAACGGCGTCCGCGCGGAAGGCGGCACCGGCTTCGCCTATGACAAGGAGCGCCTGTATGACGCGCTTGTCCGGAGCACCGACGACTATATCTACATCTGCGACATGCGGACCAATACCTTCCGCTATCCGCCCGCGATGGTGGAGGAATTCGGACTGCCCGGCGAGGTGGTCCCCAATGCCGCGGCGGTATGGGGGTCCCATGTGCATGAACACGACCGTGCGGCTTTCCTGGAGTCCAATCAGGAGATTGCCGACGGACGCACCGACAGCCACTGCGTGGAATACCGGGCCAGGAACCGCCGGGGCGAGTGGGTCTGGCTGCGCTGCCGTGGCCGGCTGGAACGGGATGAACAGGGCGAGCCGCGGCTGTTCGCCGGATTCATTACCAATCTGAGCAAAAAGAATCAGATCGACCATATGACCGGCCTGTTCAACAAATATGAATTTGAGAACGCCATCCGCACCCGGATCCAGGACCAGCCGGAGAGCCGGCTGTGCGTCATGCTGCTGGGGCTCGACGAGTTCAAGCATATCAACGACCTGTACAACCGGGAATTCGGGGACGAAGTGATCCGGATCGCCTCGCAGAAGGTCCGGTCCTTGCTTCCGTCGAACGCGGCGGTGTACCGCCTGGACGGCGATGAATTCGGCATCGTCATCCGGGGGGGCGGGAAAGAGGAGATGCAATCCCTCTTCCGCTCCATCCAGGAATCCTTCTCCCGTCAGCAGGAATATGATGGGCAAAAATATTTTTGTACCCTGTCCGCCGGCGGCACCCTGTATCCGGAGGACGGCAAAACCTATCTCGATTTGTACAAATGCGCCGATTGCGCCCTCGATTATGCCAAGTCCCGGGGCAAAAACCGGCTGGAATTTTTCTTCCGCGAGCTCCGTGACCGCCGCGCCCGTATGCTGGATATGACCGAGCGCCTGCGGGAATCCATTGAGCACGATTTTGAGGGGTTTGAGCTGCATTATCAGATCCAGGTCCACGCCGATTCCGGCCGTCTCAAGGGAGCCGAGGCGCTCGCGCGCTGGCACTGCGACACATACGGCGCCGTCCCACCGGCCGAGTTTATCCCTCTTCTGGAGGAGAGCGGCCTCATTCTGCCAGCCGGCCGCTGGATCTTCCGCGAAGCCGTCGCCGCCTGCGTCAGGTGGCAGCGGAAGGCCGAGGATTTCACCATGAGTGTCAACCTGTCCTATCTGCAGCTCACCGACCCCTCGTTCATCCGCTTCATGCAGGAGACGATGGAGCGGGCGGGGGTCGATCCCTGTCACATCATTGTGGAACTGACAGAGAGTTATATCGCTTCCAGCATCCGGTCCCTTTCGCGGGTTTTCGCCAAAATTCGCTCCCTGGGCCTGCGCATCGCCATGGACGATTTCGGGACCGGGTATTCCGCCCTCGAAATTCTCAAGCAGTCCCCCGCCGATATCGTCAAAATCGACCGCGCGTTTGTAAAAGATATCCAAAACAGCCATTTTGACGCGACCTTTATCCGCTTTATCGTGGAGCTCTGCCACAATGTGGGGATCAAGGTCTGTCTGGAGGGGGTGGAAACCCCGGAAGAGTACGAGGCCGTGCGGCATATGCGGCTCGATTATATCCAGGGCTATCTCTTCGGGCGGCCGGTTCCGGGTGAGGAATTCGACCGGCTCTGCTGAGGCAGCGGCTTATGCGCGGATATGCCGGATCGGGCTGTAGGTAAAGGAGAAAAAGAGAACCCGAGTGCACAGAAAAGCGTGGTGGGTGCTCCGTAAGCAGGGGCGGTACTGGCGGGGACGCCGAGCCGCCGCGATTCGGGTTTCCACCCGGCAAATTGTCGGCAAGCTAAGGCGGCGGGTCCCCCAGGGACCTGCCGCCTGTTTGGAGCTATTTTGAAACCGTTTCCACCCGCAGCGCCCGCATGGCGTTGAGGATCGCCAGCACCGAGACGCCGACATCCGCGAACACCGCCGCCCACATGGAAGCGACGCCGCAGGCGCCGAGAACCAGGACCAGCAGCTTGACGCCCAGGGCGAATACGATGTTCTGCTGGACAATCCGCCTGGTTTTCCGCGAGATGCGGATGGCGTCGGCGATTTTGGAGGGTTTGTCGTCCATGAGCACGACGTCGGCGGCCTCAATGGCCGCGTCGGATCCGAGCGCACCCATCGCGATGCCGATATCGGCCCTCGAGAGGACCGGGGCGTCGTTGATGCCGTCCCCGACGAAGGCAAGGGTGCCGCGCCCATGCTTTTCCCCGAGAAGCTGCTCGACATGGTCTACCTTGTCGGCCGGCAGGAGTCCGGCGTGCACCTCGTCGATGCCGAGGGCTTCCGCCACGCTTTCACCGACCGCCGGCTGGTCGCCGGTGAGCATCACGGTTTTTCGCACGCCCTGGGATTTCAGGGCGGCGACGGCGTCAGCGGCGTCTGGCTTGATCTCATCCGCGATGACGATGTGCCCGGCGTATTCGCCGTCCACCGCCACGTGGACGATGGTGCCGGTCCGATGGCAGTTCCGGTAGGGGATACCCATACGCTCCATCAGCTTGCCGCTGCCGGCCTGGACCAGCCGTCCATCCACCCGGGCGCTCACGCCGTGGCCCGGGATATCCTCGGTGCCGGTGACACGAGAGGCGTCGATTTCCTTATGATAGGCCTCCCGCAGGGAGCGGGAGATCGGATGATCGGAATAGCTTTCTGCCAGAGCCGCCAGCTCGAGCAGCCGGTCCTCCGGCAGGATATCGGGGTGCACGGCGGTGACGGTGAAGGTTCCTTTCGTCAGGGTGCCGGTCTTGTCGAACACCACGATCTCCGCCCGGGACAGGGCCTCCAGGTAATTGCTCCCCTTGACCAGAATCCCCCGGCGTGAGGCGCCGCCGATGCCGCCGAAGAAGCCCAGGGGGATGGAGATGACCAGCGCGCAGGGACAGGAGATGACCAGGAAAATCAGTGCCCGCTGGATCCAGATGCCCCACGCTTCCTGGAACAGCAGGGGCGGCAGTACGGCCAGCAAAACCGCCGCCATCACCACGAGAGGGGTGTAGATACGCGCGAACCGGGTGATGAAATTCTCGGCCCGGGCCTTTTTGCTGCTGGAATTCTCCACCAGATCGAGGATCTTGGCCACTGTGGACTCCCCGTAAGGCTTGCTCACCCGTACCCGCAGCAGTCCGCCGATGTTGATGCAGCCGCTGATGACAGCGTCGCCGGGGCCGGTTTCACGGGGCAGGGATTCGCCGGTCAGAGCGGCGGTGTCCACCGTGCTCCTGCCCTCCAGGACTGTGCCGTCCAAAGGGATACGTTCCCCCGATTTGACCACGATGACATCGCCCACCGCGATCTCCTCGGGATCCGCCTGGCGCAGCCCATCCGGCGTTTCGAGGTTGGCGTGGTCAGGGCGGATGTCCATCAGGGCGGCGATGGAGGAACGAGAACGGCCCACGGCGTAGCCCTGGAACCACTCGCCAACCTGATAGAACACCATGACCAGCACCGCCTCGGGGTATTCTCCGATGCAGAAAGCACCGATAGTGGCCACCGCCATCAGAAAATTTTCGTCGAAAACCTGCCCGCGCAGGATATTCCGGAGTGCCCGCCACAGCACGTCGCCGCCGGCGAGCAGATAGGGGACAAGGAACAAGAGCAGGCGGAGGATTCCGCGGGCAGGAATCAGCACCGCGGCGAGAAGCAGCGCGGCGCCGGCAAGAATGCGGCAGAGGGTCTGGATCTGTTTGCGGCTCATGTGAGATTTCCCCTTTCGTGGGACCGAGATCAGGCCCGGATGATACAGTTGGGTTCGATTTTTCGGCAGATGGCCGCGGCGCTGCGGAGAATATCGTCCATGCGGGATTCCTCCGCCTCGATTGTTAGCTTTTGCGTCATAAAGCTTACGGAGACGTTCTGCACACCACCGAGCTTGCGGATCGCGCTCTCCATTTTGGCCGCGCAGTTGGCACAGTCCAGTCCGTCCAGTTTCCAGGTCTTTTTCATACGGCAGGCATCCTTTCCTTCATTGATCGTGCGGGCCGGTTATGTGTATAAGCAGGATAAAGCCATTTGCCGGGCCGCCGGCTATTCGGCCACATGCTCCATCCCTTGCCCGAGAATGGTCCGCACATGCCCGTCCGCCAGGGAATAGAAGACCGTTTTACCTTCCCGGCGGTATTTGACCAATTTGCTCTGTTTAAGGGCGCGCAGCTGATGGGAAATGGCCGATTGGGTCATGTGGAGCAGCAGGGCGATGTCGTACACGCACATTTCGCTCTCGAACAGCACGTACAGGATTTTGATCCGGGTGGAATCGCCGAATATCTTGAACAGCTCGGCCAGATCGTACAGGATCTCCTCATCCGGCATCTCCCGGTTGACCTTATCCACCAGATCCCCATGCGCATGGATAAATTCCCCCCGTTCGGGTACAGTAACGGTGGAGGCGGCCATGCTCTCCATCGGGAGGGGATCGCGCTCATTCATAGTGCCACATCCAATCATATGAATTATTGTTCATATATTATTATATCTAATTTTTCCATGTTGTCAAGGGGAGTTTTAAATTTTTTTGATAGCTTGAAAATCATGTAACACCCAGGGGAAAGACCGGTGCCGAGGCCGTCAAGAGATGTACTGGCTCCCGTTCCGCATGTGCCTCGGGTTTGTTAAAAAGGGGAAAGGGGGGTGGCTCGCAGGCTAGACTTTCGTTGCGGTATGTCCGCGCATTGGATATCCCTTTTCATTAGGACAACGTTTTATATGTGCGGACAAACTCCAACACGCCCTGCAAAAACTGGTCTGGCCTGCGCACCCCCCTTCTTTACACAAAGAAAGGGGGAAAAGAAGCGCCAGGGGGAGCCCCCCTGGCCCCCCCAGGTATTTTGATTTTTAGGGCCATTGTGGGACACCACAATGGCCGGTGACCGGCCCCGGTGCCCGTCCGTATAGAGAGCCCTTCAGGGGTGAGGCCAGAGTCCTTTTTAGGAAAGCCGGCGGGTACGGAATCTTTTGAACCAACGTCCATACAATAAGGCCCCGGGGCTTGGATGGCTATAAAATCATAAGCAATCGGCCAATCCCTGTCATGCATAGGCTGCCCTTCTCTTTTCAAAAAGAGAGCGTTATCTCTATATCATCGGTATTCGTCTTCCTTTGAATCACCGGCCTTGCCGGTTTTCTCCACACAAAAACACGCCGGCGGGTATGCCATGCCCGCCGGCGTGTTGTCATGATCCCATGCCGCCCTAAACCGCCGCATGTTATAGGCAGATCAGCTCTTTTCGTGCGTTGGTCAGATTTTCGCAGCCGTCGGGCGTGATCCGTACCATATCCTCGATGCGCACCCCGAAGCGGCCCTCCAGATAGATCCCCGGTTCGACCGTCACCACGCTGTCCGCCTGTAATATTGTCCTTCCCGCGCCAGGAGAGAGCCGGGGCTCCTCATGGATATCCACCCCGACACCATGCCCGGTCCCATGTCCGAAGCAGCCGGTATATCCGGCTCTGTCGATGACATCCCGGGCGGCCCTATCCCCCTCGACGCAGGGCAGCCCCGCCCGCAGAACGGACAGGCAGGCGGCCTGCGCTTCCAGCACCGTATCATACACCCGCCGCTGTTCGGCGGACACCCGTCCGATGGCCACCGTCCGGGTCATGTCCGACCGCCAGCCGTCCACCATGGCTCCAAAATCCATGGTGACAAAATCGCCGTCCTGCAGCACCCGCTCTCCCGGGACTCCGTGGGGCAGGGAGGAATTCGGCCCGGAAACCACGATGAAATCGAACGCCGTCCCCTCGGCCCCCTGTTTCCGGATGAGAAATTCCAGCTCCAGCGCGATCTCCCGTTCGGTCCGGCCCGCCCGGATAAAGGGGAGGATATGCTCGAAGCCATATTCCGTGAGTGCCTGTGCCTGCCGGATGCGGGCGAGCTCCTCCGGGGTTTTGCAGAGACGCAGAGACCCCATCCAGCCCTCCAGCTCAGCCCCCCCTTGCCAGTCGACCCCGGGTATGTCCCGTTTGAGGGCGTCGAATTCCCCGAGGGTCAGGCCGCTTTCCACAAAGACGCGCCGGATCCCGGCCTCGGCAAACAGGGCCGAGAGGGATTCGGCCACCCGGGTGATCATGCGGCATTCGGCCCCGTTCACCCGCATTTTCGCCGCCTCGATGTAGCGGAAATCGGTGAAAAACCAGGCGCCCTTCCGGCTGACGACCAGCCAGCCCGCGCTGGACGGGAAGCCCGTCAGATAGCGGCGGTTGTGTGGGGTGAGAACCAGCGCCGCGTCCCCCTCATCGGGCAGCAGGGCCGCGAGCCTCCCGGTTTTATCCATGATGCTCATCCTCTCCGCCTGTACCCTTCTGCAGCCCGAGCAGCGCCGCTACTCCCAGCACATAGCTCATCTTCCCGAAGCCGCTGATCTGGCCGGCACACACCGGCGCGATGACCGAGGTGTGGCGGAACTCGTCCCGCGCGTGGATATTGGAGAGATGCACCTCCACCACCGGCAGACGGACGGCCGCGATGGCGTCCCGGATCGCATAGCTGGTATGGGTATACGCCCCCGCGTTGAGGACGACGCCGTCGTACACCCCCATGGCGCCGTGGAGGAGGTCGATCAATCCGCCCTCGCTGTTTGACTGGGCAAAAGCGGCCTGCGCCCCCATTTCCCCCGCCTTCCGCTCGACAAAACGGCAGACGTCCTCATACCGTTCCTCGCCGTATACGCCCGGCTCCCGCAGGCCCAGCAGATTGAGGTTGGGGCCGTTCAACACCAGGATTTTCATCGTCATCCCTCGCATTTCGGTAAAATCGGTCTGTATCCATTATAACGGACGCCGGGCCAAAAGGAAATAGTGTTTGCTGCTTTGCCTGCGTCCGTCGAACCAGCAATCGTCGGTATGGCGGATCCGGAGGAGGGTGAAGCCCGCAAAAAGCTCCGGAATCTCATCCAGCTCCACAAACACATGCGGGACGCCGTCCTCCGGCCCGCCGCCGGTCTTGACCACCGTATTGCCGTCCAGCCGGGGGTAGCCGGCCTCCCGGAACGACCAGGTCTCCTTGGAACACAGGGTCAGGAAAACCTCCCCGCCCTTCTTCAGCACCCGCCCGATCTCGGACAGGACGGCCCGGAGCCCCGCAGTATCGGTGTGAGAAATGACGTGAAAGGCAAACACACAGTCGAAAGCCCCGTCCGGGTAGGGAAGCCGCTGCATATCGGCGGTTTTGACATCGATATCCAATCGTTCCCGGCCGGCCCAGTCCCGCAGATGGGCGGTTCCCTCCTCCGACAGGTCGAACGCCGACACCCGAAACCCCTGCCGGGCGAAGTGGATGGCGTGGCGGCCGAGGCCGCAGCCTAGATCCAGCAGGGTCTCACAGCCCATTCCGATCCAGCGGGCCGCGAGATAGTAGCTCTCCTCGCAGGGTTCCAGCCAGATGGGCGACCGCTCTTTCCCCCAGTCCCAGGCTTTTGAAACCGCCAAGCGTCTCCCTCCTTCCGTCTCAAGAACGCCCCCGTCCGGGGAACAGCGCGTAATACAGCGGCACGGTCAGGAAAACCAGCCACCCCGGATGCCACCAGCCAAAATAGCCGAGGAGCAGAAAAACCACCACCGTCAGAACCGGGTAGGCGAAGTGATGAAACGACCGCTTATGGAGAAGAACGTCGACGAGGGAATAATACAGCGGCACGGTCAGGAAGAGAATCCAGGCCGGGTGCCACCAGCCGCCCAGGAATCCCAGCAGCAGGAAAGCGATGGTCACGAGGACCGGATAGGGAAAAGCCAGCCACACATTGTTGTTCCACCTTTTCGGCAGCATCTCCATCGACGGCAGGCCGTCCAATCCGGAGAGGGGCCCGGCATTCGGTTCCGGAGGGACGGACGGCGGGCTGCCGTCCCCTCCGTTTTCCAGCCCGTTCCGAACGGGCTGGAGCCCCTCTCCGGCTTTGCTTTCCTCCTCATCGGAAAGGAGCAGCTCGTCGAGGGAAACGCTGTACAGGCGGGCCAGCGCGATCAGGTTGTCGGTATCCGGCGAAGCCTCCGCCCTCTCCCATTTAGATACCGACTGACGGCTGATCCCGATCTTTTCCGCCAGCTCCTCCTGTGAGAAACCATGGGCTTTGCGCAGCCGCAGCAAGCGGTCGGCGATGGCGATATTCATCGATCAAAACTCCTTTTCGGCGTGATGGCCCGAGTATACCCGATAACCGCAACCGATGCCACCAACTCTGGCTTCCAGCCCCCGCAACCGTTGGTTGCGGGCCGAAAATCCTCCCATTTACGCGCCGCGCGCGGCCCGCCAGAGGTCCCGCATCGCGGCCGCGTCCTCAGCCTGGGTTCCGGCCGACTCGCAGATGACGACCGGCGTGAGGGCCCGTTCGGCGACCAGCTCCATCAGCGGCCCGGGTTCGGGGCCGAATCCAAGGGGCTCCGCAAAGGTCAGATGGCGTTTTTCCCCGCCTTTGCTGAACTCGATCCGGGAAAAATGGGCGTGAAAGCAGCGGCCCCGTTCCTCTCCCAGCCGGTCCCGGACGGCGTCGAGCACGGCGGCGAAATCCGCCTTCCCCGAGAGGCCGCCCAGGGTACGGGCGTTTAGATGCCCGAAATCGATGCAGGGCAGGAAGCGTTCCTCGGCACCGCAGAAAAACAGCACCTCGTCGAGATCCCCGAGCTGCTGGATCTTTCCCATCGTCTCGGGGCATATATGCACATGCGACAGCCCTTCCCCGTCGAGAGCCTCCTGCGCCCGGCGGAGGGTCCGAGCGGCCAGGGCCGCCGCGTCCCTGCGGGCAAGGCCGCCGAGCCCCCCGGGATGCACTACGATCCGCGTCCCGCCCATCGCACTTACCAGCCGGGCGCTTTCCAGGATATACCGCACCGAGTTGTCCCGTTTGGCAGGGTCGTCCGACGCGAGCGAGATATAATAGGGCGCGTGCAGGGAGACGGCGATCCCGTGAGCCTTCGCTTCGGCGCCGAATCCCGCCGCCGTATCCAGCTTCACGCGTAGCCCGTGCCCGCACTGGTATTCATAGGCCGTCAGTCCCCGGGCCGCGAGCCAGGCCGGCGCCTCCAGGGTGGAGGTATGTCCTTCGGCCGCAAAGGAGGCACTGCTCCCCGCCGGCCCGAACAGCGGATTCTCCATTTTCATCCCTCACATCTTCTGCCGCTGTAAACGGTGGTCCCGCCGTTCCTTCAGCCAGCGTTCCAGCCGGCGTTTGAGAGCCAGGGTAGGCTTGCCCTTTTCCAGTTCGACCGGCTCGAGCTGGATGCAGGGGATCCCGCAGAGATTGGCGCCCACGATATCGGTGAACACCTGATCCCCCACCGCGGCGACTTGCCGCTTCGGCAGGCCCAGGCGCCTGACGCCCCGCCAGAAGCCGATGGGGGACGGCTTGCAGGAAAATGCCGTATACCGCAGGCCGATTTTTTCCGCGAAAGGCGCCACCCGGCTGGGCAGTGCGTTCGATACCACAGTCAGGCCGATCCCTGCCTGCTGCATTGCCGCGAGCCACTCCTGCACAGCAGGGGACAGATGCTGGCTGCCGTGGGCGGTTAAGGTGTTGTCTACATCGAGGAGCAGCCCTCGTACCCCCAATGTCTGCAAATCGTCGAGGGTGATGTCGGTGATCCGCCTGCGGTATAGGGTGGGATAAAAAAGCGCCATAGAGGTGAGCATCCTTTCACTGGTTATCAATGAGGCGGCGGGACGGGTGAACAAAACCGACTGAGGCACAGACAAAAAGATGAATAGGGATACGGCATCCCCGGAATTCAGTTAGTTTTTATTCTATCCTATTTCCTGTACCTTCGCAAGCCCCTGTGCCTGTTTTTCCACCAGGACGGCTGTCTATGCTTCCCCCGCTCCGTATACGATAAAATCCTGTGCACAGAGATTCGGAAATAAGTATGCCGGGTATGATACGTGCGGGCGGAGAGAGAGGGGCGTGAAGATTATCGAACAAGCAGATGCATAAAATCGTATATTTTGCGTAAAATAGAAAATAAACTTGTAAAAATTGCAAGAATAGAAATTGAATCATTCATTTTTCCTTGACAATGAAGAGTGGGCGCGTTATACTGGATATCGACAAGCAGGGCGTCCATCGCCGGGACGACGACACCCGCCGATGGATGTTTTTTTGAACGAAATTCCGCAAAGGGGTGCTGCATATGGACGATACCGTCTATCTGATCCTGCAAAACGGATCGGTGTTTGAGGGCAAACGCTTTGGGGCCGCCGCCGATACGGTGGGGGAGCTGGTGTTTACGACAGCGATGACAGGGTATATCGAGACACTGACCGATCCCAGCTATTACGGCCAGATCGTGCTGCAGACCTTTCCTCTGATCGGCAACGTGGGAATCATCCCTGCGGATTTTGAAAGCGAAGCGCCGTCGCTTCGCGGCTATATTGTCCGGGACTGGTGTCAGGCGCCCTCGAATTTTCGCTGTGCGGGGGAGCTTGACACCTTTTTGAAAGAACACGGTATTCCCGGCCTGTACGGCATCGATACGAGAGCGCTGACCCGCCTGGTGCGGGAGGCCGGGGTGATGAACGCGGCCATCTCCGCTTCTCCCAGGCTGCCGGAGGAACAGGCGGCGGCGCTTGCCGGCTATCGGGTGGAAAACGCCGTCGCTTCGGTGAGCCGGCCGGGTATTACGGCGGTCTCACCCAAGGGAGGAGCCCGCTTCCGGGTGGTGCTGTGGGATTTCGGCGCTAAGGGCAACATCGGGCGGGAACTGGTCCGGCGGGGCTGCGAGGTGATCCGGGTGCCCTTTGACGTCACAGCGGACGACATCGCCGCCCTGAAGCCCGACGGGGTGATGCTTTCGAACGGCCCCGGTGACCCGGCGGAGAACGCCGGTGTGATCGGACAGCTCCGGCTTCTGCTTTTGAAAAACATCCCCACCTTCGGCATCTGCCTGGGGCATCAGCTCCTGGCCCTGGCGATGGGCGCCCGGACCGAAAAGCTCAAATACGGCCACCGGGGGGCCAATCAGCCCGCCCTGGACCGGCGGACCGGCCGGGTATACATCACCAGCCAGAATCATGGATACGCCGTGGTGCCGGACTCCCTGCCGGAGGGGGCGGAGATGCGTTTTGTCAATGGCAACGATAGAACCTGCGAGGGGATCTGGTACCAGAACCGTCCGGCTTTTTCGGTCCAGTTCCATCCCGAAGCGGCGGGCGGTCCCCGGGATACAGGATTCCTGTTCGACCGGTTCCTCGATCTGATGAAGGAGGCGATGTGAGATGCCGCGCAATCCGGATATCCATAAGGTGCTGGTGATCGGCTCCGGTCCCATCGTCATCGGGCAGGCGGCGGAGTTCGACTACGCCGGGGCCCAGGCCTGCCGCGCCCTGAGGGAAGAGGGCCTCACGGTGGTGCTGGTCAACTCCAACCCCGCCACCATCATGACCGACAGCGCCATGGCGGATGAGATCTACATCGAACCCCTGACCCTGGAGACGGTCAAGCGGATCATCCGGAAGGAGAAGCCGGACAGCCTGCTGTCCACCCTGGGCGGACAGACCGGGCTGACCCTGTCCATGCAGCTCGCGAAAGAGGGATTCCTCGCGGAACACGGCGTCCGGCTGCTGGGAGCCGATCCCGATACCATCGACAAGGCGGAGGACCGCCAGCTTTTCAAGGACACGATGGAGCGGATCGGCCAGCCGGTCATCCCCTCCCTGGTGGTGATCGACCTGCAGGCCGCCCTGGAATTCGCCCATGAGATTGGCTACCCGGTCATCGTGCGGCCCGCCTTCACCCTGGGGGGAAGCGGCGGCGGCATCGCCGGGGACGAGGATGAACTGCGGGAGATCGCCGGCAACGGCCTGCGGATGTCCCCCATCCATCAGATCCTGGTGGAAAAGAGCGTCGCGGGCTGGAAGGAAATCGAGTTCGAGGTGATGCGGGACAGCGCAGGCAACGTCATCACCATCTGCTCGATGGAAAACTTCGATCCGGTGGGGGTCCACACCGGGGATTCCATCGTCATCGCCCCGGCCGTTACCCTGGCGGACAGAGAATACCAGATGCTCCGCACCGCGGCGCTGGATATCATCTCCGCCCTGGGGGTGGAGGGGGGCTGCAACTGTCAGTTTGCCCTGGAGCCGGGCAGCTTCGAATACGCGGTCATCGAGGTCAATCCCCGGGTGTCCCGCTCCTCCGCCCTGGCTTCCAAGGCCACCGGCTACCCCATTGCCAAGGTGGCCACCAAGATCGCCGTGGGATACACGCTGGATGAGATTCCCAACGCCGTCACCGGTACTACCTCGGCCTGCTTTGAGCCAGCCCTCGATTATGTGGTGGTCAAGCTGCCCAAGTGGCCCTTTGACAAGTTTGTCTACGCCAAGCGCACACTGGGCACCCAGATGAAGGCTACGGGGGAGGTCATGGCCATCGGCCGCACCTTCGAGGAAGCGCTGATGAAAGCGGTGCGGGGGGCGGAAATCTCCCATCTCAGCCTGGATACCCCGGAACTCCGGGAGCTGCCGGAGGAGGAGCTGCGCCGCCGGATCGGGGTGTGCGACGACCGGCGGCTGTTCGTGGTATTCGAAGCCCTGCGGCGGGGTATCCCACCACAGGAGATCCACGCCGTCACCAAAATCGACAGCTGGTTCCTCCACAAGCTCCTCCGTCTCGTCGAGCTGGAGAACCGCCTTGCGGCGGGGCCGGTGACGTCTGCTCTCTATCTCGAGGCCAAGCAGGCCGGCTATCCGGATAGGGTAATCGCCGCCCTGTCCGGCGGCCCCCTGCCGGAACACCGCTATCCCGTCTACAAGATGGTGGACACCTGCGCCGGCGAGTTTGCCGCCGAGACCCCGTATTTCTACGCCTCCTATGACGAGGAGAATGAGGCGGAGACGTTCATCCGGGAGCACGGCGGGGATAAAAAAACCGTGGTGGTGTTCGGTTCGGGTCCCATCCGGATCGGCCAGGGCATCGAGTTCGACTACGCCTCGGTCCACTCAGTCTGGGCCCTCAAGGAGGCGGGGTACGAGGTCGTCATCGTCAACAACAATCCTGAGACGGTGTCCACCGACTTCGACACCGCCGACCGGCTGTATTTCGAGCCTCTGACCCCGGAGGACGCCTTGGGCGTGATCCACACCGAGCGGCCCTACGGCGTGGTGGTGGCTTTCGGCGGGCAGACCGCCATCAAGCTGACCGCCGCTCTGGCGGGGGCCGGGGTGAGGATCCTCGGTACGCCTCCGGACAGCATCGACGCCGCGGAGGACCGCGAACGCTTCGACGAACTGCTGGAGGGCTTGCACATCAAGAGGCCGGCGGGATTTACCGTCATGACCGCCGAAGAGGCTCTTGAGGTGGCGGATCGGATCGGGTATCCGGTGCTGCTCCGGCCGTCCTATGTGCTGGGCGGGCAGAATATGATCATCGCGTTCAGCGAGGCGGACGTGAAGGAATATATGGCCATCATCCTGGCCGGGGGGATCGAGAATCCTATCCTCATCGACAAATACCTCATGGGCAAGGAATTGGAGATCGACGCCATCTGCGACGGAGAGGACATCCTCATTCCCGGGATCATGGAGCATATCGAACGCACCGGGGTCCATTCGGGGGATTCCATCGCCGTGTACCCGGCCTGGAATCTGCGGGACGAGCTGGTGGACACCATCGTCGACTGTTCGCGGCGGCTGGCAGTAGCTCTCAAAACCCGGGGCCTCGTCAACATCCAGTATCTGATCTACGACGACGAGCTCTACGTCATCGAGGTCAATCCCCGTTCCTCCCGGACCGTGCCTTACATCAGCAAGGTTACCGGGGTGCCGATGGTCGACCTAGCCACCCGCTGCATGCTGGGGGAGAAGCTCCGGGATTTGGGATATGGCACCGGGCTCTACCCACCGCCCCCCTATGTGGCGGTGAAGGTGCCGGTCTTCTCCTTTGAAAAGCTCACGAACGTCGACACCCATCTCGGCCCCGAGATGAAATCTACCGGCGAGGTGCTGGGGCTGGCGGATACCCTGGACGAGGCGCTGTACAAAGGGCTGCTGGCCGCCGGATACCGGCTGGAGCGGCAGGGCGGCGTGCTTTTCACCGTCCGGGACAGCGACAAGGTGGAGATGGTGGACGTGGCCCGGAAATTCCGTGATCTGGGTTTTGCCCTGTACGCCACGGCCGGAACCGCCCGGGCCATCCGGGAAGGGGGGATGGCGGTGGAGGAGATTCCCAAGGTCCACGAATCCGACCGGAATCCCCTGACCCTGCTGGAAAGCGGGCGGATCCATTACGTTATTTCCACTTCTTCCAAGGGCCGGATCCCCACCATGGACGATGTGCGTATCCGCCGCAAGGCGGTGGAGAGGAGCATCCCCTGCCTGACCTCCCTCGACACGGCGAACGCCGTGGCGGACAGCCTGCGCAGCCGGTATTCGGTCCATAGCACCGAGCTTGTCAACCTCAACCGCCTGCGCCGGGGACGGCGGCGCCATCCCTTCGCTAAAATGGAGGGCTGCGGCAACGATTACATTTACTTCGACTGTATGCGCCTGGACATCGAAAACCCGGAGGGCCTCAGTGTCCGCCTGTCCGACCGGCATCAGGGCATCGGCGGGGACGGCGTGGTGCTGATCCTGCCCTCCGCTGTTGCCGACGCCCGGATGCGGATGTTCAACCTGGACGGCAGCGAGGGGAAAATGTGCGGCAACGCCATCCGCTGCGTGGGCAAGTATCTGTACGATCACGACATCGTCCGGAAATTGGAGATGACTATTGAAACCCTATCGGGAATCAAGACCCTGCGGCTGCACAAAATAAACGGCGAGGTGCGGCAGGCTACGGTGGATATGGGCCCGCCTGAGCTGCGGCCGCCCCTGATCCCGGTGAAGCTCGGCGGCGACCGGGTGGTAGGCCGGCCGGTTTCCATTGCGGGCGGGGAATACGCGATCACCTGCGTATCCATGGGAAACCCCCACTGCGTGGTGTTCGGCGGCAATCCGGACGCCCTGGAGCTGGAGACGCTGGGCCCGCGGTTTGAACACGATCCGCTGTTCCCCGAGCGGGTGAACACCGAATTCATCCAGGTCATCGGCCGGAACACTCTCAAAATGCGGGTGTGGGAGCGGGGTAGCGGGGAAACGTGGGCCTGCGGCACCGGCGCCTGCGCGGCGGCGGTGGCCGCGGTGGAAAACGGCTTTTGCGACAAAGACACCGACATCACCGTCAAGCTGCGGGGCGGGGATCTGATGATCCGCGTTGCCGACGGGACGGTGTATCTGACCGGCGGCGCCCGGACCGTGTTCGAAGGCGTCGTAGAGATTTGAAGGAGGCAACCACTATGCGAATCAACCGGCATTACGGGGAGCTTCAGGACAGCTACCTCTTTTCCACCATCGCGCGGCGGGTGGCCGATTATCAGCAGGCCCATCCCGAGGCCGATGTGATCCGGCTGGGGATCGGGGATGTAACGCGGCCCCTGTGCCCGGCGGTAACAGAAGCGCTCTCCGCCGCTGTCCGGGAGATGGGGGAGAAGGCGACCTTCCGCGGCTACGGTCCGGAACAGGGATACGATTTTCTCCGTGAGGCGGTCCGGGAGTATTACGGCGAAAGGGGCATTGCCCTCGACCTGCATGAAATCTTTATCAGCGACGGGGCAAAAAGCGACCTCGGCAACATCCTGGACCTGTTCGATACGGACAACACCGTGCTGGTGCCGGATCCGGTCTATCCGGTATATGTGGATACCAATCGGATGGCGGGGCGGCAGGTGCGGTACCTCGATGCCTCCCGGGAGAACGGGTTTCTGCCCATGCCGGAGGAGGGCGTGCGGGCCGATCTGATCTATCTCTGTTCCCCCAACAATCCCACCGGCGCGGTGTACTCCCGGGAGCAACTGAAGGCGTGGGTGGAGTATGCGCTGGAGCAGAACGCGGTCATCCTGTTTGACGCCGCGTATGAGGCGTTTATCCGGGACGAAGCCCTGCCCAGGAGCATTTACGAGATCGAAGGGGCGGAGCGCTGCGCCATTGAGTTCTGTTCCTTTTCCAAGACCGCCGGCTTCACCGGCACCCGCTGCGGCTGGACGGTGGTGCCCCTGTCTCTGGAGACGGAGGGCATGAGCCTCAACCATATGTGGCTGCGCCGCCAGACAACCAAATTCAATGGAGTCCCCTATATCGTGCAGCGGGGCGCGGCGGCGGTATTCACCCCGGAGGGACAGCGGCAGACCGCCGAGGGGATCGCTTATTACCGCGAAAATGCCCACCTGATCGCGGACGCACTGACCGGGCTCGGGATCTGGTACACCGGCGGGGTAAATTCCCCCTATGTCTGGCTGGCCTGCCCGGATGGAATGGATTCCTGGACGTTTTTCGACCGGCTGCTGGAGAAAGCACAGGTGGTCGGCACCCCCGGGGCCGGTTTCGGCCGGAATGGGGAAGGCTATTTCCGTCTGACGGCCTTCGGCGACCGGGACCGTACCAGGCAGGCCGTGGAACGGCTCCGCCGCCTTTCTTTATCCGGCCGATAACGTGCCGTGAAGGCCTTTTTTCTCTCCTTTTTGCAGATGACAGCGGCTTGTCCGAATTTTTGCTTGACTTTTATAGACCTCTTGGATATAATATTTCAAGCGGTCTTTTGGTGGATATCCGCCAGGGACAAGCCGTATAAGAACCATTAGCTCAGCTGGCAGAGCACCTGACTTTTAATCAGGGTGTCCGGGGTTCGAATCCCCGATGGTTCACCAACAAAACAAAATCACCCGCTAACCCTTGTCATTACAGGGCTGGCGGGTGTTTCTCTATGACCGGGCCAAGTTGTCCAAAGGGCTATAAGCTGTAAAGCACGACACCTTTTTTCCGGGAATCGTGTGTATATACTTCTTGACCATTTCGAGGCTTGTATGCCCCAAAATCTGTTGAAGGGCATACACGTCCCCGCCGTTCTCCAGATACCGGGTGGCGAAGGTATGCCGTAGCAGATGGGCATGCAACCGGGGAATGCCGGAACGTCCTTTCAGCTTGCGGAACATCTGTCTAACCGCGCAGAGGGTGAGGGGCTGTCCGTCCCGGTTCAGAAAGACCGATCGGTGATGGACACTGGCGGGACGCCGGGCAAGATACCGCGAAAGCGTTTTCCGGGTGTACAGGCCGAGGGGGACAATGCGCTGTTTGTTCCCCTTGCCTGTGATAACGGCATACCCTTCAGCCAGATGAAGGCCGTCCAGAGAGAGGAAAGCGGCTTCATGCATACGCAGACCGCTGTCCAGCATGAGGGAGCACAGGCACAAATCCCGCAACTGCAAGGAGGAACGGACGGAGAAGCAGGACACGAGCCGCCGTACCTCATCATCGGTGAGAATGTCGATCAGCTGACGACGGGCCTTTGGAAGCCGGAACCGCTCGGAGAGGTTGACCGGATGGTATTCCTCCATGTACAGCCAAGACAGAAACGAACGGACACCCCGGATATAAGTCTGCACTGTGACGGTGGTTCTCTGGCCGTCAGAAAGCCACAGAGCGTATTCCTTAAGGCGAGAAAGGGTAAGAACCGTCACATCCTGATTAGGGCCCAGAAAGGCCGAAAAACGGCCCAGTGTGTCCCGGTAGTATCGGAGGGTATGCGGAGAGTTACCCCGTACCTGCTGATCGATCAGAAAGGCATCAACGGCTTGCTGGATGGTCATTCTCAAAATCTCCCTCTTGCCTTTTGGCACGTTTTAAGTTAAAACTATAGTACCGAATGGTGTTGAGGGACTTGTCTTCATCGTCGAGTATCTCAACCGTTGAGGAGTAGTCGGGGGTCGCGTCCCCGACTATTTCTTTTACACGGCTGTATGTCATTTTTTCAGAAGAAGGGGGGACGATTCCCCGACTATGACGAAAGATGTTCATACCGGAGGGATACAGGTAACAACGGCCGCCCTTGACCATACGCTTTGAAACAAGACTTCCGTTCTCATCCCGCATTTCAACATCTCTAATTTCAATATGATCCGGAACACCCGTTAAATTAATATACTCCGAAAGTTCGATATCCGCGAGGTAGGCAGAAAGGTATGCACCGATGTTGTCACAATGATTCAAACGCTTTGTCGTAGTCCATCCATGTCCCCAAAGGCGTTCCATCTCGGAATTCGGTATGTAAAGTTTTTTGGAACTGGTATCTTTCATCAAAATATGGCAATGCCAAGCACCGCGAGCTTGAGGTTCCACAACTAAAAAATATTCGATACCGGGGAAGCGTCGCTTTAACCGTTTCATGAACACATCGATATCACGGTAAAGCCGCTTGACATCGGTCATATTTTCAGCATAGGTCAGAGTTACAAAAAGCTCATTTTTCGCGCCGGTGAAGTTGTTATTGATATAATGCCGGATCTTCGAAAAAGTTTGTTTCAAGCTGGAAACATTACAGGCTCGGTTTTCTCCGTGTTGGTAGTCCTTTACTTCTCCGGTTTCATTGAGGATATACTGATCTTTGCTGATCTTGGTGATACTCCGAAGTCCGGTAGGGTTGGCGGTCATGGTTCTGACCTCGACAATATCGCCCATGCGCGTAACGGTACAGCTTTCAGTATCTAACGGCAAATACGCGCCGCTGCTCTTTTGGAACTTCATCGGCACTCCTTTCCCCGCAAACGGTGTAATGTTGCAGTATAATCAAGTTAATAGGGGGCGCCCCTGCGGGGCTGCCCCCTTTCCCTGGCATGTGGCGTACCCCCCGCTAAAGCGGGGGGCGCACCACCCCCCGGCCACACATGATTCGTAGACCACAGGATAACGCTTTACCGGAAATCCACCGCAGATAAATGACCGACATTCACAAACAATTCGATGGCGTGCTGATCTTGATATCTACGCACGTTATAACGGGCCCAATCTTTGACGGAATCCGGGAATACCGTACAGTGGTCTCCAAGCTCATCCATAATCCATAACAGATAGGTATCGGCAGCCAGATCGTTCACGAGGTTCAAGAAATCATCCAACGACATTTCATGAGACACACTACAACACTCCTTAACTGTTATTTTTGTTATAGTCCTCCATCCAAGCCATAACTTTTTCATAGTCATAGCGCACGAGCTTTGCGCCAAGACGCACATACGGCATACCACGATCCCGGCACATATACAGAAACACCCGGCCCACATGTAAAACATCGCACAACTGTTTTTCCGTCAACAGATTTGACATGTTCATCATTCCTTTCAATTATTTAACCAACAACATTATTGTATTTTATAAACACATTAAACTTGTTAACAAAAAGTAAATAATTCCGTCTAAAACAGAAATAAAAAATAGACAGTCGAGAATGACTGCCTTAAACCAAGCGGATTATGATAAAATAAGTTGAGGTTGAAAGAAACGGGGGCGATAAGATGAAACTGACAACAAAACAGATACTAAGAATGGAACGATTAAAAAGAGGATGGACACAAGAAGATGTCGCAAACATGCTCAATATGGGTAGAGCATCATATGCACAATATGAAACCGGGAAAAATATACCCACAACAGAAAACATTATAAAGTTAGCCCAAATATACCGAGTACCAACAGACTACCTTTTACAAGTCGATTATGGTGAAGCTATTAAATTCAGCATGAAACAAGGAAAAGAATGGGGAGAAGAACTAGCAGACGAATACATCGAAAAAATGGAAAAAAAGCGTGTCCGAAAAAAGAAGGCAGAACAAGAATAAAAACCAGCGCGTCGGCACCCTACGGGCTACCCCCGACGCCCGTGCTACGCACGGAAGCTGGCTAAGGCCGATATGAAAAGGCGAAGGGATAGTCTTTACGTCTGCAAAGACAAAGGGTGTGTACGTGTGCTCAGTAGGCAGGGCACCAACTTTTAATCAGGGTGTCCGGGGTTCGAATCCCCGATGGTTCACCAACAAAACAAAATCACCCGCTAACCCTTGTCATTACAGGGCTGACGGGTGTTTTGCTATGCATGAAGAAGATTGTCCAAAGGACTGAATTCCGGGAATTTAGGAACCAGTTTCCGGGTTGTAGAGTGGACATACTTCTTGACCATTTCAAGACTGGTATGGCCTAGAATCTGCTGTAAAGCGTACATGTCCCCGCCGTTCTCCAGATACCGGGTGGCAAAGGTGTGCCGCAGAAGATGAGCACGGAGCCGGGGAATGCCGGAACGCTTTTTCAGCTTGCGGAACATCTGGCGGAGGGTGGCATCCGTGACCGGCTGGAGGTTGGACATGAGGAAAACCCGGTCAGTAGAAGCACACCCCGGACGGCGCGAGAGATACCGAAACAGGAATTTGCGAGTATTCATCCCGAGCGGAACCACCCGCTGCTTGTTGCCTTTGCCGTCCACGATGATATAACCCTCTGGTAAATGGGTATGTTCCATGGTGAGGGTGACAACCTCATGAAGCCGAAGGCCACTGTCAAGCATGAGAGAACACATACAGTAGTTGCGGAGATGCACCAGATACCGGAGATTGAAACAGAAAAGAAGCCGACGAACTTCCGAATCAGTCAGAACGTCAATGGCCTTGCGTTGTGCCTTTGGAAGCCGGAACTTCTCCGAGAGGTTGACCAAGATATATTCCTGCTGATAACACCAAGTCAGGAAAGAACGCAAAGCCCGGATATATGTCTGAATGGTGGTACTGCTGATATTTCGCTCTGCAAGGTGCAAATAATACGCTCTAAGGCTGTTTAAAGTGATTTCCTGTAATGGAGTGTCAGAACCGGCGAAACGGGCATACAGGCCCACAGAAAGGCTATAATATTGTATCATTATTGCGATAATATACTAGAGGTATTTAGAAGTATATAGTAGCTTTAAACGTAAACGTTCACGCCCTTTGCCGATGCCCATCTTTCCGCAAACGATTGCGCTCAGTTCGCCTGCTCGGATGCAGCCGCCCTCAAGTGGGGGCGCGGCTGCCGCCGGTTTCCGGCGGTATCTCTTCGCGGGGAAATATCGATTTTAACTGTCTCTTCAACAAAACAGGGCGCATCCTCAGGATGCGCCCTGTTTTTTCGTGGAGCGGCGGGGGTTTATGCGCAGGGCATCCCGAAATGCCCCGGAAACGGAAATGGAAAAATTGACGGGGGCTATTCATGGGCGGCCCGCGCCACGAAATACGTGCCCAAGGGTTCAGATGTGCGGCTGTAGCGAAAAAAATGGAAAGTCGATACAGGAAAAAACCGGCGGGAGATACGCATAGCCAAAAAGCAAGTCGCCCGGCCTTCTCATATCCTTCTTTTTTGCGGGCGGCCTTCCAAATACAGAACGCAAGCCTTGACTTTATTCGCCTTTGCGATTATCATTTATAATGGAAGGTATATCAATCGACGATATGGCGGGCAGAACGTGCCGGGAGGATCTAGAATGAAGTATCTGTCTGTAACCCAAACAGCGGAAAAATGGGGGATCTCTGCCCGCCGCGTACAAATTTTGTGCAGTGGAAACCGCATACCGGGTGCTGTGCGTATTGGCCATACATGGGCGATTCCTGACAATGCGCCGAAACCAGAGGACGCGAGAATTAAGAGCGGTAAGTATATCAAGCCGAAAACACGATAGCTATGAGGAAACCCGGCTGGGGAAAGCTTTATGGACACGGCCCCATGCCGTGTGTTGTCTGGAGACAGGATTACATTGAAGGACTAGGAGAGCGGTGCATTGCCCGTGAAATCCGACAACGTACCGTCTTTTGTAAGGCGGTACGTTTTTGTCGGTAAAGAGGTAAGATT
>CAKUFK010000021.1 GCA_934647945.1 uncultured Eubacteriales bacterium
CGTTTTTGCAGGGCGTGTTGGAGTTTGTCCGCGCATATAAAACGTTGTCCTAATGAAAAGGGATATCCAATGCGCGGCCACGTCCTTTCTCCACGCGGAGAAAGGACGCAAAGAGACGCCGGGGGCTTTGCCCCTGGTCCCCCAGGTAATCGGCCGGTTTTCTCCCCATGAAAACCGGCGGTGGCGCGGCCGCCTGAACCTACGCCATACAGAGAGGGGGCCCCCGGGAGTCTGGGGGGCATCATTTTATAGATTTATGACCGACAAAAATTGCGGGATTGCAGCCCTTACCCAATTTGCCGCTGGTTCTTGGATTTTTGTCGGTCATAAATCCATGCCATCCTCCTCGACGGCACATAGGGTAACGGCAGGTACGCCCACATGGACGCCACATCTCAGCCTGCCATTCGGATTTCCTTGCTTTTTCATACGTTTAGCATAATAACTGTTCATAATTGTTAATTTTTTAGTAGATTAGTGCCATTATAAATTATAGCCACTTTTTATGCAATGTTTGAATTGTCTTTTTTACATATCCAAATTTGTCACATTTTGGTTTTTTATGTTCCTATTCAGTGACGCTGGTAAAACAAGCAGGCTTTCTTCAGCCGCCGTAAATACAGAGCAGTTTCCCTTTTATGATAAAACAAAAGCCCGGGGAAAGCGATGCTTTCTCCCGGGCTCTCGAGCTTTATACCGTGTTTTTCAGGAACCGGATCCATCCGTTTGGGGGAGGCTGCTCCCGTCTCAGCCGAGACCCGCGATATGGGAAGGCTTGAGCGTGACAAGCAGATAAGTATCGAACGCCTCGCTCTGGGCCGTGACCACGCCCTTGTCGTCCCGGCTCCATTCGATGCCGACAGCGGGCGTTTCCAAATAGGGGCACTCCGCTCGGACATAGCCGATTTCGTAGCCCTCCGGCGGTGTAAATGTGAAGGAGACGCCCGTATTTTCCCGTCCCTCCGGATTGCCCCGCCGGATGATATGCAGATAGAGATCGGAGCCGTTCTGCCGCACCGTCGCGGATAGGTCCTCCATCGGGGAGGTGAAACGGAACTGGGTATAGGCACCCGCGCCGGTGAGTGCATCGGTATACGCCTCGGGCAGCGTCAGGCGCGCCTCGCTCATCGCCCCCGTGAAGTTGGCCACATACGAGACCTTCGCATCCGGCAGATCGCCGAGCAGCCCCTTGATGAACTCGCCCGCCTTGCCGCCGGTCACCACCAAACGGCCGCCCCGCTGGGCGAAGGCGCGGACCGGCTCCTTCCAGGTGTCCTCTTCAAAATAGGCATATTCCGGTACCACCAGCACATCGTACTGGGAAAGGCGGTCCAGCACTCCCTCCCGCTCGAGCGCCACAAAATCCGACGGCACCCCGGCCTTGACCAGCGCCGAGGCCGCCTGGCGCGAGATATTTTCCCTATACTCGGCATACCCTTTCTCCAACGCCGGGCTGAACCAGCTGAACAGTTCACTTTCCCAGGAATACAGTATGCCTGTCTTGGCGATGGAGCGGGACCCCGCGTAAACCGGCTTCCGGGCGCTGACGAAATCAAAGAAGCCAGCGGCGGTATTCTCGGCATCCGGCTGGTGCATCAGGCCACCGGTCACGGCGTAAAATTCCGCCAGATTGACCTTATAGCGGAAGGAAGGGGTGTACTGGCTTGCGGCGTTGTAATACGCATAGAGCCGCTCCGCCCCCAGTGCTTCGGCCAGCTGCGGCAGGTAGAGCGCCGACTCCTGGCCGCAGTCCAGACCCCAGAATTCGGTGGTGGGCGGGTCGAGGCCGCCGAGCAGGAGCTGATAAGGGGCGTCGTAATTGTTCAGGTTGTGGTTCTGCAGCAGGGAAAACGCCGGATTCACGGCCTTTGCCGCGGCGGCGGTCTCCTTCATGAAGTCCGCGAAGGATTCCATCCGGAATTTGTAATAGGCGACCGACACCGGATCCGGAAACTCGAATGTGACCGGCATGGGCTTCGGTTCACCCAGCTTTTCCCGGCTGTAGTCTTTCCAGAGCTTCTCACACTCGCTGCAGTGGCAGAAATACCCGCCCGCCATATACGGATAAAAATCGTACATCAAGCTGGAAAAACCCGCCTCCGCGGTGAGCTTATTGATTTCGGACAGCAGCCCTCGCCATTTCGGCTTGTTGATGCAGGCGACGTAACAGCCCTCCGGATCCCAGGCCTTGGTGAAGACATAGTTGCCGTCGGCCTGCTTGACCGCCAGATCCTCGAGCGTGTAGCCATAGGCTTCCTGCATCAGCTTGTCGTCGAACTGGACGGTGTCGGTATACCCCATCACCCGGATGCCCAGCTCATTGCTCAGGGCGATGTCCTCGGCGGCGTGCTCCATCGTGCGCTGATACATCTCCGCCGTCGGCAGCCAGAATCCGGCGAGGGTTTTGCCGTCCGCGTCCATCGGGCGGTAGTAGACCGACACCAGGTTCACCTTTGCCTCGGCCAGGGGACGGGTATCCCACAGGCTGTTGGTGCCGTCTGTCCGCTGCGGGCCGCCCGACCATTGCAGGGCCGGAAGGACCAGCTCCTGCTCCGTGTAGGGAATCAGAAGATCGGGCTCGGTGGACAAATCGGGAGCAGAAGACGAGGGAGCCGGCGCCGGTTTGCCGGCACAGGCAGTGCACAGGGCGATTGCCGCGGCGATGGCGGCGATAGACAGGCGCTTTTTCATGGGCAGCCTCCTTCATCGTCGGGGTGGATCGTTCGAACGAAAGAAGGGCGGCCGCGAAATTTTTTCGGCAGCCGCCCGGCTTGGCGTATTATTCCGCGTTTTTCCCCTGGCGGTGCAGCTCCGCGACCCGCTCGTATACCTCGTCCGGAATATGGGGATCCGGATAAGAGGAAACCGGCAGGAGCTGGTCGCCCGCGATTTCGGGATTGGTGCAGGCGTTGTCGTTCCGGTAGGCGTCCCGCTCCTCCTTATTGCGCAGGTTCGGGACCTTGACCGGCGCGTTGCCGTTCAGGATGGAGCGGTACGCCAGGATTCCGCAGATCCCCATATCCACCGCCTGGTAAACGTCGACGCTGTAGGTGTCGCCGTCGGGGCGGCCAAGAATCTTCTCAAGGAAGAAATGGGTGGAATAGAAATCGCTGCCGCCGTGGCCATAGACACCGATTTTTTCCAGCAGCTCAGGAGCGATGAAGGGCTTGGTTTCATATTTCTCCCAGTCGCCGATGCAGAGCTTTTCGCCCTCCCGATAGACGTTGAGGCGTCCCCCGTCGAAGCGGTCGCTCTCCATCATGCCCTTCATGCCGTAGACCTCGTAGTTGATGCTGCCCGGCTCACGCTTGAGGCCGCCGTGGATGCTTTTGCAGATGGCGCCGTTGTCCAGAGTGACGGCGATCATGCAGCCGCCCGCCATGCCGCCGATGCCGCCGAGCGCGATCATATCGGGATGGGGCATGGTTTCAAAGCCGACTACCTGAACCGGCCGGCGGCCGGTGATGGTGAGCATCGGGCCGATGCTGTGGGTACAGTAAAACGCCGGATGCATCCGGTTGCGCCAGTGGTTGCGCTCGCCGTAGGTGATCCCGGGCCAGATGGAGGAACAGTCGTGGACATACTCGCCCTCGGCATACATCACCTCGCCGATATCCCCGTTCCGATAACGGCGCCACATTTCAAACGTATGGGCCATATAGCAGTAGTTTTCCGCATAAGCATACACGCACCCGCTTTCCTCGACCGCCTCGATGAGCTCCACCGCCTGGGCCATGGTCTCGCAGGGCAGCACCTCGCTGAGGACATGCCGGCCCGAACGCAGGAGCCGGATAGCGTAGGGCGCGTGTTCATTGGCGTAGTTGGCCAGCACCACCGCGTCCATATCGTGCTTGAAAAAGTCCTCGAAGTTATTGTAACAGGCAACGGTCTGGCCATGCTTCTCCGCCTCGTTCTTGACGTTGTCCAAAATCCACTGGACCTTGTCGCAGACGGCAACCAGCTCGGCGTCCGGATGCCCCATCAGGACGGTGATCATCGTCATCCCCCGATAGCCGCCGAATACGCCGATCTTCAATTTTCCACTCATGTGCGGTTCCTCCCTGTACGTCCGTATTTGATTTCATTATACCGGTCTTTTTCGTTTCCGCTCATGTACAGAATAACCAGATTGGTTAATCCAAGTTTGTGAAAAAAGCGATATGGAAAAGGTTGGGGCCTCCCCTTGTGCTTTATACGGCAATAGCCTATAATAACATTGTGACATCCATGTCACAATGTAGAAAAGGGTCACTTTTTAAGGAGGATGCGTCATGTCGGTTATCGTCTTGAAAAAGGCCTCTGTCCGGGTGGAGGAATTTCCCTGGGGGAGGCTGGAATGGCATGCGGGCGGAGCCCTGCAAAACAGCGGCACGCTCACACTCGGCCGCTGTATCCTGAAGCCCGGCTGCGGCAACACGCCCCATATCCATCCCAACTGCTGCGAAATCCTGCGTGTCGAGAGCGGCCGCATCGCCCACCGATACGGCGGCCGGAGCGTCGACATGGAGCCGGGCGACACCATCACCATTCCCGCCGGGGTGTATCACGGCGCCGTCAACCTCGGAGAGGGGGAGGCGGTAATGACCATCGTCTTCGACACCCCCGACCGACAGACTGACTTTTCCGTTTTGGAACCCGGCGAGGAGGGTGACCATGGATAAAAAAATCAGCTTTACGGGCAAGCTTATCGACACCCCCAAAATCCGGGCCGGCTTCATCGGCTGCGGCTCCCACGCCTTTCGGAACATCTATCCGGCCCTGCAGTTCTGCGATGTCGACCTCGTCGCCGTCTGCGACCTCGACCTGCCAAAAGCGCAGGCATTCGCCAAACAATTTGGCGCAGGGAGCGCCTACGCCGACTACCATGAGATGCTCGAAAAGGAAACCCTCGACGCCGTGTTTGTCGTGGTCGGATACCGGAAGCGTCCCGCCTATCCCGCTATCGCCCTCGCCTGCCTGCAGGCCGGGGTAAACGTATGGATCGAGAAACCGCCGGCGGCGTCCTGCGCCGAGCTCGAGACCCTGCGGCGGGTTTCGGCCGAAACCGGGAAGCTGGTGGGGGTCGGCCTAAAAAAAATGTTCTTCCCCGCGAACGAAAAGGCGATGGAGCTGACGCGGCGCGCGGATTTCGGGCGGGTTTCCCTGGCAAGCATCCAGTACCCGCAATACGTCCCTACAAAAGAGGAATTCGATACCTATTTACATACCGAGGCCGACGTCCCGCCGGTCATGTGGTTCCTGGACCATCTCTGCCATCCGGCCTCCCTGATGGTCGCGCTCTTCGGCATGCCCCAGACCCTCTATTATGAACGCAGCGCCGAGGGGGCCGGCAGCGCGCTCTTCACCTATGCGGACGGCCCGGTGGTCAGCCTGCAGCTGACCCACGGCGCCTCCTCCAACGGCGGGATGGAACGCACCCTTCTCGTATCCGACCGGGGCCGCCATATCGTGGTCGACAACAATGTCCGGGTCTCCTATCACCGCGGCCCCTCCCTCTCATACGGAGACGAACCGGACTTTTTCCGGGGCGGGACCGAAGAGGCCACGGCCGTTTGGGAACCCGAATTCTCCCTCGGGCAGCTGTATAACAAAGGGCTTTTCCTGCTGGGATACTACAATGAACTCCAGGAATTCGCCTCGGCGGTGCTCGGGCGGCGCCCCATGAAGAAGGGGACGCTGGAACAGGCCCTGCAGGTGACCCGGATTTTTGAGAAATTCGCGCAAGGCAGCGGCCAGCGCCTGACGTTCTGACGTCTCTATGCGGCAACACTGCCATCCGGACCGGCCCGGGAGCAGGCTCCCGGGCCGGTTTCCGCATTCGGTACGGATAAAGGTGTGGCTCCTGGATGCTCCGCCTGAAATGCCGCAAAACTGGCGAATGAAAATGAACAAACTCACCATTGTAATTCGAGCGGAAAAGGTATATACTATCTCCGTATTCGCGCTTTTTTATGGGGCTATGGCCGGGAGTGCCGTGGCCCTGAATTACGTTCTTTTATGCCGGCGGAAGGGGTGGCAATTATGGAAGAGATGATCAAACGCATCATCGATATGGATAAAAAGGCCCGGGAAATCACCGACGCCGCGCAGCAGGAAAAAATCGACTGCGAAAAAGAAATCGCGCAGAAAGCCGCGCAGCTGCGCAGCGATTACCTGGAACGGGCACGCCGGCGCATCCAGGTCAACGCTGAAACCGAGCGCACCCTCGCCGAACAGGAATGGCGCCGGCAAAAGGCCAAATACGACAAGCAGCGGGAGGACTTGGAAGCCTCCTACGGCGCCCATCACGAGGAATGGGTCAAGCAGATCGTCGCAAACGTCCTCTCCGATTGACCGCCTCCCGCCGAACCGATATAGAAAGGACATGGTGCCGGGATGCCCGCCTCTCCGTATTCCTCCAACGTCATCCTCGCCAAGGCCCGCGCCATGTATGGCCGCTGCCTGACCGCGCAGGATTTCCACAATCTTCTCGCCTGCCACAGCGTCAGCGAGATCGCCTCCTATCTGAAAAACCGCACCGCCTACGCAGGTGTGCTCGCGGACATCAACGAATCCACCATCCACCGCGGGCATTTGGAATCCCTGCTCAGGCGAAAGCTGTGGAATGACTATGCCTCCCTCTCCCGTTATGACCGGACGGTGGGGATGCGGATGTCCGACTATCTCATCCAGCTGGCTGAAATCCAGCAGATCCTCGCCTGCCTGCGGCTGATGAGCGCCGGCCGGACCCAGGAATTCTTTTTCGCCATGCCGATGTTCCTAAACGGTCACACCCATCTCGACCTTGCCCGCATGGCGCACTCGAAAAATTACGCCGAGCTTCTCGACGCCCTGGGGAATACGCCGTACCGCGCGATCCTGGAACGCTTTCCGCCGGAAGAGGGGCGCATCCCCTTCACGTCCATCGAAAACGCGCTGTACACCCGGCTGATGCATACCCTCCTGTCAATTGTAAACGATACGAAGGGGGATCTGCACAAAGAACTGCTCCGCCTGTGCGGCTCCCAGATCGACGCCCAGAACGTCTCCCGCATCCTGCGGTTAAAAACCTATTTCGGCGCCGATCCCGACACCATCCGTTCCCAGCTTCTTCCGTCCGGCGGCACCATCCCGCGAAAGATACTCGAACGGATGCTGCAGGCCTCCACGGCGGACGAGGTGCTCTCCCTGTTCTTCACCACCCCGGCGGGGCGGCAGCTTCCTGAAGCACACCGTGCCTTCGTCCACGATCTGTATCACCGTGTCCCCTATTTCAACGCACGGCACGACATGCATTTTTCCATCCATCCCATGGTGGTGCTGGTTTCCTATGTCCTCATCACCGAGGTGGAGCTCGATGACATCATCAACGTTATCGAGGGCATCCGCTACGGTCTGTCCCCAGAAGAAATTAAACCCATGCTGGTCCTCGTCGAACATTAAGGAGGTGATCCCGTGGCTGTAGCCAAAATGAAACTTGTCAGCATCATCGGGCATATGCAAAACCTAGATGCCGTGGTCCGGGTGTGCGGAAGCTGCGGCGTCTTTCAACCGGACGACGCCCTGACCTTTTTCTCGGACACCTCCGGCTTTGCCGCGATCAAGGAAGACAATCCTTACGCCGATCCCCTCAGCCGTCTGGAGGCGGCTGCCGGCCGGGCCGGCGGGACGCTCGCGTTGACCGATCTGCCCGAAACCCTGTCGGACCAGGAGCTGGCCGATTATGTCCAGGATTTCTCTTCGACGGTTGCTGAGCTGTCCCGGCAGCGGACGGATCTCGCGGCCAGACAGGAGTCACTCTCCAAAGACCTCGAACAGTTCGAGCACTTCAGGGGGCTGGATATCGAGCTCGAGGACATCCTCTCCTGCAAAACCATCAAGGTGCGGTTCGGCCGCCTGCCGAAGGAGAGCTTTGAAAAGCTCAAAGCCTACAACGACAATCCATACGTCCTCTTTTTCCCCGGCGTCACCGACGCGGAGTATTACTGGGGCGTGTATTTCGCCCCGATGGAGGCGGCCGCCGAGGTCGACCGGATCTTCTCGAGCCTCTATTTTGAACGGCTGCGTATCCCTTCCGCGGTCGGCACCCCCGATGAGATCGTCGAAAACCTGAAAAAGGAACTCGAGCGGGTCGCGCTGGATACCGCGGAGGCGCAGAAAAAACTCGCCGATTACTGGCAGTCCGAGGCTTCCCGCTGCCAGCAGGTGTACAGCCAGCTCAAGGAGCTGGATTATTATTTCAGCGTGCGCCGCTATGCGGCCCGCTACAACGACAAATTCATCCTTGCCGGCTGGCTGCCCCATCGGGAGGAGAAAGCCCTGCGCGCCGCTCTCGACAAGGTCGACGGCATCGAGTATTCCTTCGAGCAGCCGAGCTCGGACACCCACCACGTGCCGCCAGTCAAGCTGCGCAACTGCCGTCTCTTCCGGCCCTTCGAATTTTTCGTGGATATGTACGGCCTGCCCCGCTACAACGAGATCGATCCGACCGCCTTCGTCGCTATCACCTACACCATCCTGTTCGGCATCATGTTCGGCGATCTCGGCCAGGGCGTCTGCGTGGCCGTCATCGGCTGGCTGATGTGGAAATACAAAAAAATGGCGGTTGGCCGCATCCTCATTCCCTGCGGCATCTCCTCGGCGGTGTTCGGCCTGGTGTTCGGCTCGGTATTCGGGTTTGAGCATGTGCTCGATCCCCTCTATCACGCCCTGTTCGGCCTGGAGGAAAAACCCATCGAGGTGATGAACCCTTCTATGACGGTCAACATCATCCTCGGCGCCGTTTTGATCGGCCTGTTCCTCATCATGGTCGCCATGGTGCTCAACATCGTCTCAAGCCTGCGCCGCCGGGATTATGAAAGCGGCCTCTTCGGCCCCAACGGCATCGCGGGGCTTGTGTTCTACGCCTCCCTGGTGGCTGGGTTGGGCGGCCAGTTCATCGGCCTGCACCTGATCAGCGTCCCCTACGTACTGGCGCTTATCGTGCTCCCTCTCCTGCTGATCTTTCTGCGGGAGCCCCTCGGCCGCCTGGCGGCGGGAGACCCGGACTGGAAGCCGGAAAAGTGGGGGGAGTTCATCCTGCAGAACTTCTTTGAATTGTTCGAAATCATGCTCTCCTACCTGTCCAATACCATGTCTTTCCTGCGGGTGGGCGCGTTCGTTCTGGTGCACGCCGGCATGATGATGGCGGTTTTTGCCATCGGCAATATGTTCCACGCTTTCGGCTTTACCGTGGCCGTCATCATCGGCAACGCCCTCGTGATGGTGATGGAGGCCCTCCTCGTCGCCATCCAGGTCATGCGCCTCGAATTTTATGAAATGTTCAGCCGGTATTACAACGGCGACGGCCGGTCGTTTAGGCCCTTGTCCCTGGCCGCGGATACGAAACCCGGGAAATGATCCCGGATTCCGACATAAAACATGCATGTCAACCAAAGGAGGAACTATCATGAACCCATTTCTGTTTCTGATTCCGGTCACCCTGCTCGCGCTGTCCGTCGCCGTTTCCATCATCCTGGTGAAAAAGGGCAAGACGCCCCGCCGCGCTATGGCCATCCACTTCCTGTCCCTGGCCCTGATCCTAGCCGTGTGCGTCATGCTGCCCTTCGGGGCCTCGGCCGCGCCCGCGGATGAGGCTGGCGACGGTGCCGCGGCCACCGAGCAGGCCGCCGGAGACGGTTTCGCAGAAGGGATGAAAAACATCGGCAAATACATCGGCGCGGGCCTGGCGGTGGGCCTGGCAGGCATCGGCGGCGGCATCGCCGTCGCGGCAGGTGCCCCGGCCGCCATCGGCGCCACGGCGGAGGATCCGAAATCCTTTGGTAAATCCATCATCTTCGTGGCCCTGGGCGAAGGCTTTGGCCTCTACGGCCTGCTGATCTCGATCCTCTGCCTGATGATGTAGGCCAGACCCTTCCCGTATCTGTGAAGCAACGCAATTCGGGTCTGGCCGATGGGGTCTCCCGGGCCATTCGAGCGGGGCTCGAATGGCGGGTGGCCGGCCCTGGAGTACCCCCGGCATATGTTCCGGCCAGGGGCCGGTCCGGCGGATATTGGACCGCGCGGCTGGGCAAGCCCTTCCCGTTGCTGTAAACCAACGCAATTCGGGTCCGGCCGGTAGCGTTCCCCGGGCCAGTCCAACACGACGTTTGTATAGGATGGCGTACAGGGACCGGCCCGCAGCAGATTCGGATAAAGCCCAAATATCTCCCGCAAATCAACCGGAAGGAGGCGCCCGCCGTGCGCTTTTTCCTTATCAGCGACAACAACGACACCCGGCTGGGGATGCGCCTGACCGGCATCGAGGGCGTGGTGGTCCATGAACCCGACGAGGTCAACCGGGCCTTGTCCGACGCTATGCAGCAGGAGGATATCGCCGTCATCCTGATGACCGAGCAGCTCGTCAAGCTGTGCGGCCCGCTGGTGGATGATCTCAAGCTCCACCGCGCCCGCCCCCTGATCGTGGAAATTCCCGACCGGCACGGAGGCGGCCGCGCCAAGGATTCCATCACCCGTTACGTGCGTGAGGCTATCGGCATCAAGATCTGACCGCAGAAAGGCGTGAAACACATGGCGAACAGCGACGAGAAAATCAGCAAATTTGTGCAGGCCATCACCCAGTACGCGCAGGAGCAGCGGGACAAGATCCACCGGGAGGTGGAGGATTTCAAGTCCGAACGCCTGCAGAACGCCGAGCAGGAGGTCCTGCGCGACTCCTATCAGCTCATCCAGAAGGAGCGGGCGGACCTGCGCCACCAGATGAGCCGTGAGATGTCCCGCCGGGATCTGGAGGCCCGCAAGGAGCTGCTCGCCCTGCGTCGGGATATGACGGAACGGATTTTTGCCGATGCCGAAGCCGCGCTGCGCGCTTATGTGGAGACGCCTCCCTATATCGAACATCTGAAAGCTTCACTGGCCGCACTCGCAAAGGTGCTGCCGGCCGAAGGGACGGTTTTTGAAATCGCCCGCCGGGACGGGGCGCTGCTCGATATCCTGCGCCCCCTCTGCCCTCCCGGCGCATCCATCGGCCTTGCGGACGATATCGTGCTCGGCGGGATGCGCGGCGTCAACGCCGCGGCGGGCATGCTTGCCGACGATACCCTCGACACCCGCCTCGAAAGCCAGCGGGAGTGGTTCGTCTCCCATTCCGGCCTGACCGTCGGATGACCGTCCCGGTCCTTTCATACCCCCTCAAATCCTTTATCGTATCAGTCGATGGTTTGGGTGTCCACGTTCCTCTGGCCATAAATCTCATGGCCTCCCCTCCGGCGGCAGCGTGTATTCCCGGAAACGTCCCCGCCGGCGCGGCGCATTCATCGGTTTACAGAAAGGCGTGATCCTGCATGAGCAATACCATATACGGTATCAACGGCCCGGTCGTCACCCTGCTCGGGGAAACCGGTCTGTCCATGATGGAAACGGTCCTGGTGGGAAAAGACCGGCTGGTAGGCGAGGTCATCGGCATCAATGACCGGCAGACCACCGTCCAGGTCTATGAAAACACCACCGGCCTTCATGCGGGTGAACCGGTGCATACGACGGGCGGCCCGCTGTGCGCCACCCTGGGCCCTGGGATCCTGACGAATATTTTCGACGGCATCGAACGGCCTCTGAAAGCGATCGCCGCACAATCCGGCGACTTCATCAGCCGGGGGGTGTCGGTCTCGGCCCTGGATGAGGACAAAACCTGGGACGTCACGGTGACGGTGAAGCCGGGCGACCGCCTCACCGGCGGCTCCGTCTACGCGACCTGTCCCGAAACCCCGATTATCCTCCATAAATGCATGGTGCCGCCCGCCCTGTCCGGCGAGGTGGTGGAAGTAAGGCCCGACGGCCCCTATCGGATCCGGGACACCATCGCCGTCCTCAAGGACGCCAAGGGCACGCTGCACGAGCTCTCCCTTTGCCAGCAGTGGCCCATCCGGATTCCCCGCCCCATCCGGCGGCGCCTCTACGCCGACCGGCCCCTCATCACGGGCCAGCGGGTCATCGATACCCTCTTCCCCGTTGCCAAAGGCGGCACCGCGGCGATTCCGGGAGGGTTCGGCACCGGCAAGACCATGACCCAGCACCAGCTCGCCAAATGGTGCGACGCCGACATCATCGTCTATGTCGGCTGCGGCGAGCGCGGCAACGAGATGTCCCAGGTGCTCGAGGAATTCTCCGGCCTGATCGATCCGAAATCCGGCCGTCCCATGACCGACCGCACCACCCTCATCGCCAACACCTCTAACATGCCGGTCGCCGCCCGTGAGGCGTCGATTTACACCGGCATCACCCTCGCGGAATATTACCGCGACATGGGCTACCATGTGGCCATCATGGCCGATTCCACCTCCCGCTGGGCCGAAGCACTCCGCGAAATCTCCGGACGCCTCGAGGAAATGCCCGCCGAAGAAGGGTTTCCCGCCTATCTGCCCTCCCGCCTCTCTGAATTTTACGAGCGGGCCGGCATGGCCGAAACCCTCTCCGGAGCCGAGGGGAGCGTCACCATCATCGGCGCCGTCTCTCCCCAGGGGAGCGACTTTTCCGAACCGGTCACCCAGAACACCAAGCGCTTCACCCGCTGTTTCTGGGCTCTGGACAAAGCCCTGGCCTATGCCCGCCATTATCCGGCCATCAACTGGACCCAGAGCTACAGCGAATATCTCGGCGACCTCGCCGCCTGGTATACCCAAAACGTCGGGGACGATTTTCTCGCCTGCCGCAGCCAGATCGCCCAGCTCCTTCAGGAGGAGAGCAGCTTGATGGAGATCGTCAAGCTCATCGGCGCCGATGTCCTTCCCGACGACCAGAAGCTGGTCATCGAAATCGCGCGGGTCATCCGGGTCGGATTCCTCCAGCAGAACGCCTATCACAAGGACGACACCTATGTCCCCCTGTCGAAACAGTTGGGGATGATGAAGGTTATGCTGTATCTCTACCAGTCCTCCAGGGCCCTCGTGGCCGCGCAGGTGCCCCTTTCCACAATCCTGGCGACCGGTCTGTTCGACAAGGCGGCCCGGATCAAGTACGATGTCCCGAACGATCAGCCGGAGCTCCTCGACGCCTACACTGCGGATATCGACCGGACCTTCGCGGACCTGCGCGCCTCCCGGCCGGCGTAATGTTCGCCCCGCACTTCCACTCGAAAGGATGAAGCCTATGATCATCGATTATATCGGCGTCAAGGAGATCAACGGGTCCCTGATTACCCTCGACGGTATCCGGGACGCCACCTTTGAAGAAACGGTCCTCATCCGTCTGGAAAATGGCACCGAACGCTCCGGCCGTATCGTGCAGATGGAGGGCGACCGGGTGGTCATCCAGGTGTTCGAGGGGACCAACGGCCTCTCCCTGTCCAATACCCGTACCCGGCTGCAGGGCCATCCGGTGGAAATGCCTCTTTCCCCCGAGCTGCTCGGCCGGATCTTCGACGGCGCGGGCCGTCCCGCGGACGGGCTGGGAGAGCTCTTCCCCGTCGTCCGGCGGGATATCAACGGCACCGCCATCAATCCGGTCTCCCGGGTGTATCCCCGCAACTACATCGAAACCGGCATCTCCTCCATCGACTGTATGATGACCCTGATCCGGGGCCAGAAGCTGCCGATTTTCTCCGGCTCGGGCATGCGCCATAATGAGCTGGCCGCCCAGATCGCCCGCCAGGCCAAGATCGCGGACGAAAGCGGCGCGGACTTTGCCATCGTGTTCGCCGCCATGGGCGTGACCAACGACGTGGCCGATTACTTCCGCCGCTCCTTTGAGGATAGCGGCGTCCTCGGCCGGGTAGCCATGTTCCTGAACCTCTCCAGCGATCCGATTATCGAACGGATCCTCACCCCCCGCTGCGCTCTGACCGCGGCGGAATACCTCGCCTTCGATCTGAACATGCACATTCTCGTCATTCTCACCGATATGACCGCTTACGCCGAGGCGCTGCGGGAATTCTCCGCTTCCAAAGGAGAAATCCCCGGCCGGAAGGGATATCCCGGCTATCTCTATTCCGATCTCGCGTCGATTTACGAGCGGGCCGGCATGATCCAGGGAAGCCGCGGCTCGGTGACACAGATCCCAATCCTCACCATGCCCAACGACGACATCACCCATCCGGTCCCCGATCTGACCGGATACATCACCGAAGGGCAGATCGTGCTGGACCGGAGCCTCGACAACAGCGGGGTCTATCCCCCCGTCTCGGTGCTCCCCTCCCTGTCCCGCCTGATGAAGGACGGCATCGGCGAGGGCTTTACGCGGGCCGATCACGCTGCTGTCTCGAACCAGCTCTTTGCCTGCTACAACAAAGTGCAGGAAGCCCGTTCCCTCGCTTCCGTCATCGGGGAAGAAGAGCTGTCCCCCACCGACAAGCAGCTCCTGGCTTTCGGCCGGATGTTCGACGAGCAGTATATCAACCAGGGCATGGATGTCAACCGCTCTATCGACCAGACGCTGGATCTGGGCTGGCGGCTGCTGTCCACCCTGCCCAGGGAAGAGCTCGACCGGGTGGACAGCGAAACCCTCGACAAGTACTATCATCCCGATCCGGCCCTCCCCGTCGCCGGGACGCCGTGACCGTTTATCCCTAAGGGAAAGGAGGCTCCCGCGCCATGGCCGAACAGGTATTCCCCACCAAAGGCAATCTCATCAACACCAAAAAATCCCTGGCGCTGGCCAAAGTCGGCTTCGAGCTCCTCGACCGCAAGCGGAATATCATCGTGCGGGAGATGATGACGCTGATCGACCGCGCCTCCGCCATCCAGTCCCGGATCGATTCGACCTACGCGCAGGCCTATCTCGCCCTGCAGCGGGCCAACGTGGCCCACGGCATCTGTGATGACATCGCCGACGCCGTACCGGTGGAAAACGGGCTGTCGCTCTCTTCCCGCAGCGTCATGGGGGTGGAAATCCCCATCGTCCATCTCGATCCCGAACCGGTCGTCCTGTCCTACGGCTTCATGAATTCCAGCGCCCTTATCGACGAGGCGTACATCCGGTTCGATCAGGTGAAAAAACTCACGGCGGAGCTGGCCGAGGTGGAAAACAGCGTCTATCGTCTGGCCACGGCGGTCAACAAAACCCAAAAACGGGCCAACGCGTTGAAAAATATTATCCTGCCCCGCCTGACCTCCACCGTCAAATACATCACCGATTCGCTGGAAGAGAAGGAACGGGAGGATTTCTCCCGCCTCAAGGTCATCAAGGCACAAAAAAAGACGGCACAGAGCCGGCCCTGAACGCAACAGAGCCAGCCTGCGGACGGTTCTGTTGTGGGAGATTGGATTTGAAGCACATCGGACATATCGCTTGTTGTTGAATCATAAAACCTTGCTTTTCCATCACCTGCATGCCTCAGCATGGTGATTCAGAAGTTCTGCAAGAACCCCGGACGGGCCATAATGGCCCGTCCGGGGTTCTTGCAGAAAGGTTAAAAAGTTGGATGGCATGTCACGGATACTCCGGACAGAGAACGCGATTCTTCAACATAAACAAATCTCCATCGGAATTCTCAAAATACATCCGGGATAAATCCGCGGCCGCTCCATACAAAAACAATCCGGGAGCTCTTTTCCGGATGACGGCTCTTTCTCCTTCTGTGGTTAAAGTCAAGAGATTGTAACTCCTCTCACAGCGTTCCTGCCAAAGTCTCCGATAGGTCTCATGAGGGAGAATGCGGTTTTGCAGATCCCGAATGCTTTTCACGTGGAACCGCTCACACCATGCGATATCGGCGCGATACAGCCGTCCCCCCCTATTTCCCCGGACACGATATCCTCCGTGTCGTATACAACCGGTATGCGTGAAATGCCTGCTTTATAGGCGGCATAACAACGGCTGTGCCCGTCCGTGAGAGTGTATCGTCCATTCCCAAAATGATGTACCGGCCAAGGTTCGTACGCCGCCATATCCTCTGGATGGAACCATGTTTCCACGGCCTCTATTTTGCTCTGATCCAGATATAGTTGACTGGGGCCTAGTTCCAGGATTGGCACCATGCGCATTCCCTCGAATTCCATGGTCTCGTTCCTCCCTCATCATAGAAGACGGGGTTTCGTCGTATGATTTCGAGGCCCAGGACGGCATCTCCTGAACACGCGTTTGCCGGCAAGAGTCAGACACCGGCCTGCGCGTGGACCGCAGACCGGCGCTTTTTCAGCGCAGCCGATTCATCGTCAGGCCGGTGATCAGCTTCGGATAGAAATAGGTGGACTTCTGGGGCATTTTCTCCCCGGCGGCGGCCACGTCCCGGATCTCCTCCACCCGGGTGGGATTGAGGAGGAATGCCGCCTGATAGGCGCCCGCTTCGACATCGTCCAGCGCCTCCCGCAGGGAACGGGTATAGGTCAGATTAACGCCGGCCGCCATATTCCGCTTATCGATACCCAGGCGCCGCTCCAGAATCAGGGTATGAAGCACGTTGACGTCCAGATGCCGGGAGGCGGGCGACAGCTCCGGCAGGGCGGCATCCATCACGGCCTCGTCCCGCAGGGTCAGCAGCGTAAAGGATTCCCCGCCCGTGTAAAAGCCGAACGCTTTTTGCCCGGCCTGATAGGCGTTTTCCAGGGTTTCATCCAGGGATTCCAGCGTCAGGCCGGGGAGTACGTCGAACTCGGCCCGGCAGCTTTCGAGCAGGGCGGCCGGGTCAAAACCTTGCAGGCCCCGGATCAGCCGATGGGTGGGCAGCACTACCAGGCCCGGATGATCCATCTCCACGAGCATCATCATAATATAATCCGCATCCGTCCCCTCCGGCACCCCCTCGGCGCGCAAGGTGTCCCGGTAACGCAGGGCGGTCTCATACCGATGGTGGCCGTCGGCGATATAGAGCTTGGTATCGGCGAAACGCGCCTGAATCGCGGCGGTCAGAGTGGGATCCGTCACGGCCCACAGCCGGTGGACAAGCCCCGCCTCGTCGGTCACTTCAGTCAGCGGGGCCTCCCGCATGATGAGCTCCAGCGTATCAAGAGTCTCCATCTCCCCGCCGTCGTCCATATACAGGGCATATACATCGCTGAAATTGCAGCCGGTGGCCTTCATCAGCTCGAACCGGTCGGCCTTGGCTTTGGACAAGGTTTCTTCGTGAGGAAGCACGATCCCTTTGGAGAATTCCTCCAGCTTGACCTGCGCGATCAGGCCGGCCACGCTGCGCCGCCCGCCCATCATGCCGCTGATATCGCTCATTCCCGGCAGATCAAACGCGATTTCATAGCAATAGAACGCCGGCTGCTCGTCCTGCCGCAGGATGCCCTGCTCCAGCCACTCCCGCAGGGTCCGCCCCGCCTCGGCGTAGGGGTCCGCCCCGTCCCGGGGCAGCTCCAGACGGATGATATTGTGCGGGTTCCGTTTGAGATAGGACAGCCGCTGGGATTCGGAAATGATGTCGTAGGGCGGGCAGACGAGCTCCCGCATGTCGCCGGCCTCGGGTGTGAAACGCAGGGCGCGGAAGGGACGGATTTCAGCCATGATTGCATACCTCCAAGATGAATTGAAAAGACCTCACTGGGCCTCCATGTCGTGCAGGGCGCCCCGGCAGAGGGCGTAGATGCCGAAAGATGCCATCAGGTTCCAGACGATCATGGGCAAGGCCATGATCGCGGTCGGCAGCGTGGCGGGAAGGATCCCCATGTCCATGAGCACGCCGAGGGTGATGCCGCCCGCCAGTCCCGGCAGGACCAGGATCATCAGCATCAGGACATATAAAAACAACAGCAGGCCCTGGTTGCCGGCCTTGCCGAACAGCCGCTGGGACAGGATATTCGCGGCGGTGAACAGCGCCCCGAAGCTCGCGTACAGCAGCATGCACATGACGGTGGTGAATGGCCTGGCTCCCGCGGCGATCCCGACGCCGAGAAAGATGACCACCCCGTCCACCAGCGGTTTGATCAGGCTGGTCAGGCTGGCCCAGAGCAGCTTTGCAAACGGGCCGGCGGGCACGAGGTAGAGATACGGCTTGGCCAGCTCCCGGCCCCATTCGCCGGCGGAGTTGGTGAAGAGCAGGATGTAGAGGCACATGGTGGTGACCATGATCATCACCATGCCGGGGGACATCTCGCCGCCGCCCGCGAAACGGAGCACCAGCGCCAGAATCAACCCGCCGGCGAGCTGCAGAAGGGTGGCTCCGCCGACAAACACAAGCCGGCTGCGGCGGCGCATCTCCCGCAGATGCTTGAAGAAAAAGGCGGAGGCGCCCCATCCCCGGCCGATGCCGGTATCCCGGACCTTGATCTCCCGGCCGCCTCCCGCGTTGGTCACGCGGCCTTCCTTGGCCGCCGCCCGGATTTCATAAGTGGTTTCGGCGTTCTGGAGCACGTCCTCGTAATAATCCGGCTCGATGTGCAGGAACAGCGCGACGACCCCCGCCGTCCCGCCCAAAAGCAGGCCGCCGAATCCCGCGGCCCACAGCGTCCGTCCCTCCCAGAGCGAGAAGAGGAGGCCCTTCATCCAGCCGACAAAGGGGATCCACTCGAGCAGTGGCTGGGAGACTGCCGCATACAGGGAATCGGGGCCAAGCCCGTTTTGCAGCAGCGGAACGCCGACAGCGGCCAAAGCCGCCCCCACCAGTAGGATCAGCACGGTCTTGACGCCGCGGATACGGGCGGGGCTGCCGTTTGAAAAGCTGTAAATCAGCATGGTCAGGAGCTGCACGAGGAAAACCGTGACCGCGAAACCCGCGATCAGCAGCACCGCCATGAGGGGCGTGAGCCCGAAGGACCGCACGGCCATGCCGGCATAGGAGAAGAAAAACACCATCATCAGCAGCGAGGCCCCCATCTGCCGCAGCAGCCCGTACAGCAGGATCTTCCGCGGGGAGACCGGGGAGATGAACAGGTTGTTGACATCCGACAGAGTGAACAGGTTCGCCCCCGACCGCAGCCCGACGAGCAGGGAGGGGACGGTGATGAGCAGAAGCAGGCCGAGGTAGATCCCTTCAAGCAGGCGGATATCCGTATACGCGTCCGGCCCGGCCGGAGCCCGCATATTCGTGAGCCCGGAAAAGAGCAGCATCCCGAGCACGAAGAGATAGGCGACGAGACGGCCGGGATGGTGCAGCAGCTCGAGCAGGGAATTCTTCAGCCGCTTGCGCATCATGTAAAACAGGGCGCCCATCGTCTCACCCCTTCCCGCCGTCCGCCGCGGGTCCCTCGGTGATGGAGAAGAAGAGCTGTTCGAGGTTTTCCCCGTTTTGTTCGATCTCCGTGCGGGTCCGCATCGCCGCGATCCGGCCATTCATCATGATAAGGACCTTGTCCCAGAACTCGTCCACGCTGTCGAGCATATGGGTGCTGATGAGCACCGCACTGCCCGCTTCTTTGAGCTCCCGGATCATGTCCTTCAATTCCTTGATCGCGTGGGGATCCAGCCCCACCAGCGGTTCGTCGAACAGCACCGCCTTGGGGGAGGGGAGCAGGGCACAGCAAATGCTCAGCTTCTGCTGCATGCCCTTGGACAGCTCCTTGCCGAGCTTTTTGCCCTTGTCTGCCAGCTCCATCCGTTCCATCAGGGCATCGGCCCTCTCCCGCCAGTCCGGCACCTGATAGGCCCGGCCGATGAATTCCAGGTGCTCGTCCACCGTCAGGGTGTCGTAGGGGGCCGGGATCTCCGGTATGTATCCGAACATGCGCTTGGCCTCCAGCTGCTTGTTCGGATAAGGGCCGATCCGGATGCTCCCTTCATACCGCAGGAGCCCGGCGATGCATTTGATCGCCGTCGATTTGCCCGCGCCGTTGGGCCCGGCCAGGACCGTGATCTCGCCCGGGCCGACCGTGAAGCTCAAATCGTCGTTGGCGAGCAGCTTTTTATACCGCTTGGTCAGATGGGATACAGTCAGCATGCGATTCTCCTTTATCACGCAAACGCGTACGGGCGGGCTTTCCGCCCGCTTGGGCAGCCGGCCGGTGGGGCCGGTGGGCCGAACTGGGCTTAGTATACCATTTTCCCAGTTCCCATACAAGCGTTTCCGCTATTTTTGAAGGCGGGATCCCCTTGCATTTTTGGAGAGCATCCGGTAAACTGGAAGCAAAGCCGGGCCGGAGGTCCGGCCGTTTGCGAAAGGATGGATGATGCATATGCGCACACGCATGCCGGCTGCCTTCGCCGCCGTCCTGCTCGCCGCGGTTCTGCTTACCGGATGCGGCGAGGCCGGGAGAGACGCTCCTACCATGATTACGAAAGCCCCCGGCAGCGGCCGGACCACCACGGCTCCCTCCTCTCCCGCGAGCACGGGCGTCGGCCCGTCGGCCCCCGCCGCCACGTCTTCCAGAACCGCCGTCCCCACCGTGCAGCCCGATCCGGGCTCGAGCGCTACCGGCAGCGCCATCGCCGCCCTCGCCAATTCGCTGGTGGGCACATCCTTCAAGCTCGGAGGCGTCGGCCCCGCTGAATTCGACAATCCGGGGTTCGTCTATTACTGTTACCGGCAGAACGGCATCACCGTGCCGCGCAAGGCTTCCGCCATGGCGGCCGGCGGCAGGGAAGTCGGTAGGGACGCTCTGCAGGCCGGTGACATCGTCGTGTTCTCAAACGAAATCGGCGGCACCGCCGATTTCGTGGGCATTTATATCGGCAGCGGCCAATTCGTCTCCTGCAATAATCCCAGCCAGCCCACTGGCGTGCAGTCCCTCTCGTCCGGCTATTGGAGCGAGCGGTTCCTGACCGCCCGGCGATACGGTGACTGACCGGGCGGGCGTCCCTCTGCGGAGGACTGGGAATAACGGGGACGCGCCGGACCGCCCCACCCTTCTCCTGATCGACGGCCACAACCTGTTGTTCCAGATGTTTTTCGGGATGCCGGCCAGGATCCGGAACAAGGAGGGAAAAGCGATCCAGGGCACCCTGGGCTTCACCGGCGCCCTGCTTGGGATCGTCCGGCGGGTATCGCCCACCCATCTGCTCGTCCTCTTCGACGGCGAGCATCCGGGCGGGCGGGCGGAGCTGGACCCCGCTTACAAAGCCAATCGCGTGGATTACACGGCGGTCCCGGACGACGACAACCCCTTTTCGCAGCTTCCGGACATCGTCGCGGCTCTCGATTTCATGGGGATCCGCCACGCCGAAACGACGGACGGGGAAACCGACGACGCCATCGCCGGCTATGTCGGCCGGTACCGCGGCCGGATCCCGATCGTCATTTCCTCCCTCGACAGCGATTTCTTCCAGCTCATCGGCAAAACCGTGACGGTTCTGCGATACCGCGGCGAGCATACCGTGCTCTGCGACACGGCCTACGTCCTGGACCGGTTCGGGATCTCTCCCGGCCTCTTTGCCGATTTCAAGGCCCTCGTCGGCGATCCGTCGGACAACATCAAGGGCGCCGACCGTGTCGGTCCCAAGACCGCGGCGGCGCTGCTCCATCGCTTCGGTGGTCTGGAGGAGATTCTGCAGGACGCGGACACCATCGGGCAGGCGGCGGTTCGGGCCTCTATCCAGGCGAACGCGGACCGCCTGCGGCTGAACGCCCGTCTGATCCGCCTGCGGGGCGGCGGCGCGCTGCCGTTCGACATCGGGGAACTCGCCTATCAGGACTCCGGCATGACGACGAACGAGGTTCTCGCCGGAATCGGCCTGAAATAATGCCGCTTTGAATACGATCCAGGCATCTCACAACGTGGACTGAAGGAGGAACTGGCATGGATATAACGGTGGATATTTCAAAAGTTGTTCTCGAAACCGACCGGCTTCTGCTGCGCGGATGGCGGGAGAAGGACGTGGATGATTTTTTCGAGTATGCCTCGGTCGACGGCGTGGGGGAAATGGCCGGGTGGAAACATCATGAAACCCTGGAAACCACCCGTCAAATCCTGCATGGTTTTATCCGCGAAAAAAATGTATTCGCGGTGGTTAACAAAGACAACGATAAGGTGATTGGATCGTTGGGATTACACGAATCCTGGGCAAATGGCGACGACCGCGCCAAAAATTTGAAAGTGAAAGAGATCGGGTATGTATTGTCGAAAGCGTATTGGGGAAACGGCTTGATGCCTGAAGCGGTAAAGGCCGTAATGGCCTTCTGCTTTGAACGCTGCGGACTCGAGGCGCTGACTTGCAGCCATTTTGAAACAAACTCGCAGTCCAAAAGGGTCATCGAAAAATGCGGCTTTTCTTATGTCGGGAACAGTGAGTTTTTTGCCAAGCAGCTCCAAAAACGCTTCCAAAACCGGAATTATATCGTCTTGCGTTCAGATTGGACTGCTCCCGTCAGAATAATGCCGAAATAACATGATTTTCTTGCTCATATAGTTAAAGTTATGGAAAGAATTTTAAAAAGGATGTAGAGGAGAATGATGCACTTTGAGTTGGTGCAACCGTCTATTGAATACAAGAATCAATACGAAAAAATGATGAACGAATGGGAAAATTTTGGCGGCAGATTGAATCCTGGAGCATTACGGCGATACTGTTATTCGCAGAAACGCATTGTATCTTATGAAGAATGGCTAAATTGGATTGATGAAGATAAACGCGCTGGACAAGAATTGTATTTTTTTATTAATGAACAAAGAATATTAGGGGCAATCAGCCTTCGCCCAAAAAAAGACGCAAATCACATAGGCACTGACGGTCATATCGGTTATGGCATTCGTCCGTCTGAGCGAAGAAAAGGATATGCTACAATCATGCTGTCCATGGCTTTGCCAATCCTGAAACGTCATGGTATCAATCCGGTCGTGATTAGCTGCGATAAAGATAATACGGGATCAGCAAAAACCATCTTGAATAATAATGGTACACTCGTAGAAGAGATTGCCGATAAAGCGTCCGGAAATATTCTTCAGATATATCAAATCCAACTGTAAGCCTGTTGTGGCTTTCATCTTTAAAGTTTTACGCGGGTTCAAGTCCTCAATCCGATTCAACAGGCGGATCTTTTTTGTATCATCTTTACTTTGCGGCGGCACCTTGCAGCCGCCATTGGCCGCGCGCGTGTCCGCGCCGTGAAACGCCGGCGTTTCACCTCACATATGGGCGATCAAAAGCAGGCGCCGGCAAACCGGCGCCTGCTCGTTTATGAATCCCCGTCCTGCGGGGAGGGTTCCAAAGCATCCAGCAACTCGGGGACCAGCTCCTGCTCGGCCTGGGTCAGGCAGGCCGCCGCCCGCCAGCGGGCGGGCAGCAGATTCCAGATCCGCCCAGCCCATTCCCGGACGGACGGGGGAAGTTCCACGGTCCGTCCGTCGACGGCCTTGAGCCGGAGAACACCGTTTTCCACCGCGTATTCCAGCCGCGGCTCGGTATTGCCGAAGGTCATCTGCCGGGTATTGATATCCGCCACGAAAAAACCACAGCCCAGGATCAGCAGGCAAAGGGTGAGCATGAACGCGCTGCCGAACGCGCGTGTCCGGCTCTTTTTTTCGCCGCTTTCCTTTTGCTTCGTCATTTTGTCCCGTCCTTCCGGCCTCTTTACGCCATCGCTTTCAAATCCCCCAGCACTTTGACGAGCGCGCGTCCCAGCATCTGGCCGGAAACCATGGCCTCCTCCAGCGTGTTGGCCTCGCTCCCCATTTCCACCAGGATCGAACCATGGGTGAGCTGCTGGTTATACCGCGCGTTGCCCACCAGCGAGATCGGCCGCATAACCCCCTCATACCGGGTATGCAGCTCCTGCTGCAGCCGCACGGCCAGGGACAGGTTCTCCTGCCAATCCGGGTGGGGAACCGAAGCGGTGTTCATCATCCCCATCACGATCATCATCTGGGCCGCCTTTTTCCCCCCGATTTCGGCCGTGGGCTTGACCTTGCTGCTCGCATCCCTCTGGATCGAGTCGCGGTGGATATCGAGTACCACCTGGATGGTGGGATACGCCTCCAGGTTTTTCAGCACCGTCGCCTTGGACCGGTCGTACGCACCCGTATACTGCGGCGAATCGTGCACCGTCTTGTCATGGACAACCCCGATCCCCGCCGCCTGCAGCTGCGCGGCGACCACCTCTCCGACCGCGACCACGTTTTTGGTTTCATCCAAAGTCCGGGTCGGGTCGGAATCGTTGTAAAAACCCGCGTCGTAATCGAGATAGCATTCGGTGGTGTGGGTGTGCATGAGCAGTACCTGCGGTTCGGCCGTGTCGGTGATCGAGATGGCGGGCTTGCGGGAGAGCAGATCCGCAATATCCAATGTAAGCCCGCTGCTGTTGCGCACCGCGACGCCGTCAACAAAGTCGCTCCCCGGGGACAACTGCTCGGTCAGCACTGTGCCGCCGCTGGATTTCTCAGGGATGACCGGCTCTGGAAACGTGGGAAGGGTCGGCCACGCTATGCCGTTTTCCCATTCGGTCGGCAGGGTGGTCGGCGGCGTGGTCGTCCCGGAAGGCTTGGTTCCGCTCGTGGGAGGCGTTGTGCTGCTTCCCCCTGCCGCCGGTTCTCGTTCCAACCGCCCGCTCAGCGCTTCGGCGCCCCCGTCGGGCTGCTGGATACCGACCGACAGCATGGCGAGCCGTCCACCCCATTCCAGCAGCGCCTTCCGGCTAAGCCCGCCGCAGACGGCCGCCAGGCAGGCCGAGGCCGCCAGCACACTGAAGGCCGCCCGGACGGCCCGTTTCGTCTTTTTCTGCATACGGCATCACCGCTATATATCTATGCGGCAAAACCGGCGGCTAGACCCCCTGTATCCGGATTGTCCGATTTTTCCTCTACTGTGCGGCGGCGGCCAGTTCGAGCGGTGAGTAATCGGGCTGCAGGGCGGCATTGATCGCCATGGCGACCAGGCGGGAGGCCCGCCGGATCATCAAATCGATCTCCCGCGGGGTCACCATCATGCCAGCCCCGCGGGGGGACACCGCATCGGCCGCATCTTCCCGCCCGGTGAGCTCCTCCGCGAGAGTCACGGCGTCCACTACGGTGGGGACCCCCACCGCGATGACGGGTATCCCCAGGGTATCCCGGTTGAGCTCCCGCCGGTTGTTCCCCACCCCCGACCCTGGAGCAATGCCGGTGTCGCTGAGCTGGACCGTGCAGCCCAGCCGGGACAGGCTGCGGGCCGCCAGCGCGTCGACCGCCACCACGGCGGCCGGTTTGACCACCGCGATCACCCCTTCCGCCATCTCGCCGCTCTCCACCCCCGTGTTTCCCAGCACTCCCGGGGCCATCACGGCGGTGGGACGGAGGTCGTCGAGTCCCGCGGCGCGGGCGAATTCACCTTGGATATGCCGGGTGGCGAGCACCATCTTGACCGCCTGCGGCCCTAAGGCGTCGGGGGTAATCGCCTCGTTTCCGAGGCCCACGACCAGCACGGTCCCCTCCTCCGGAAGCAGAGATGCCAGCTGCCCCCCGATCAAACGGGCGGTTTCCTCCAGCTCCGTTTCATTGTCGGTCAAAGCCGGAAGCTCGGCCGTGATATAGGTCCCGCGGGGTTTCCCGAGCGCCCGTTCCCCCCGTTCGCTCAGGATCCGGATGCGGGTCAACGCCGCACGCCCCTGCACGAAACGGTCCCGTTCCACGTCCTCGTCCGTCAGCGCCTCCTGACGGACCGGCTGTTCGGCGGCTTCCAGCGCCAGGTCGGTGCGCCTTTCCATATCCAAAGTCCTTCCTTTCCATAAGCCGGGGACCCGCACCGTTTCCGTTCGGGAAATCTGCCCCGCCGGATTCCCCGCTGCCCATTCCGGCCCTTCGTCCGGCGATTTGCCTATATATCCCGGCATTTCCTGCGCCTTTCGAGTATTTGCAGAAAAAACCGGAATATTCCCAAAAAAAGAGTTGATTTTCTGACCGGAACATGCTAAGATAATTTGTGCGTGATTTTCAAGGAATGAATTGGCAGAGGAGGTGTGACCATGCCCAATATCAAATCCGCTAAAAAGCGTGTGAAGGTCATCGCGACCAAGACCGCGCAGAACAAGGCCAACCGCTCTGCCCTCCGGACTCAGATCAAGAAGGCGAACGTGGCGATCGAAACCGGGGCCGCTGACAAGGACGAGGCCGTACGGGCCGCCGTCAAGAAAATTGACCAGGCCGTGGCGAAGGGACTCCTGCACAAGAATACCGCCGCCAGGAGAAAGTCCGCCCTCGCTAAACGCGCCCAAGCATAAACGCCGTCTGAAAAAGCCTCGTCGGAATGACGAGGCTTTTGTTCTATCCAAAAGGAAACCGGAGGTTATCCGCCATGAAACTCATCCCGCCTTCCCTTCCCGCCGATCTGCCCGTGTCCAGCGATCCGGCCGGGGTTGTGGCCGTCTGTGCGGCGTCGGGCGACGACGTCACCGACCGGCACTTTCTCCAGGGTGTCCTGTCGGGGGAATTTCCGTCCCGTATGGAATTCCGGCGCTGCCGGTTCGACGGCGTCCGGATGGCCGGCAGCCGGTTCGACCACGCCGATTTTGTGGACGTGGTATTTTCCGGCTGCGATCTGTCGGGGGCGGAACTGTCGGGCTGCGGCTTCCTCCGCTGCCGGTTCGAAAACTGCAAAGGGGTGGGCACCGCGTTCGTCCACAGTCCCATGCGCCATGTCGTTTTGGAGGGCAGTCCCCTCCGGATGGCCAACTTCTCCGAGACGCCCTTCAAAGCTGTCCGCTTTTCCGGCTGCGACCTGACCGAAAGCGTCTTTTTACAGTGCGTGCCGCAAGACCTCTCATTTGAGTCGTGCAAGCTGGTTAAAATCAATTTCTGCCGCACCCGTCTGGCGGGGATCGATTTCTCCGCCAACCAGCTCGAGGGGATCCTCATCTCGGGTGACGAGCTGCGGGACGCGGTCGTCTCTCCCCTGCAGGCCGTGGAGCTGGCCCGCCTTCTCGGGGTGAGGGTGAAAGACGGCTGAACCTCTCACTCTTCGAACTCATAAAGCATCGGTCTCATTCCAAACCAGATCTAAAAAACGGGAGGAGCATGATGGCTGTGACACTCTACCTCATCCGGCACGGCCTGACACAGGGAAACCTGGAGGGCCGCTATATCGGGCAAAGGGAAAATCCCCCGCTGAGCGACCGGGGCCGGCGGGAACTGACCGAACGGAAGGAAACCCATCCGTACCCCCGCGCCGAGGCGCTGTACACCAGCCCTCTCCTCCGCTGCCTGCAGACGGCGCAAATCCTGTATCCCATGCTGGTGCCGGTCCCCCTGCCGTCTCTGTCGGAGCAGGATTTCGGCCTGTTCGAGGGGAAAACATACGAGCAGCTCAAAGACGATCCCGCTTACCGCCATTGGGTGGATTCGGCCGGCCTGCTGCCGCCACCTGGAGGCGAAAGCGGCCAGGCATTGACCGTCCGGTTGGAGGGGGCGCTCAAAAAAATAGCAGATGACTGTCGGAAAAGCGGGGCCAAAACCGTCGCGGTAATCACCCACGGCGGCTGCATCATGGCCATGCTCAGCCGCTTGAATCTCTGTCCGGACTCCTCGCCTGTCTCCTTCTATGGCTATCAGGCCCCGAACGGAGGCGGATTCTCTGTCGAGCTGCATCCCGATTCCGCCCGAATTTCCCTTCTCGGGGTTTTGTAAAGGATTTATGCTTGTCAAGCATCGGCAAATATGCTATACTGTCGTAAGAGAACGAACTTTTTGTGTTTTGCAAGATAAAAATTGGCGCCCCATGATCCAACGACGGTGAAGAAGGTGACGGCATGGCTCTTGGATTTCCTCTGTATATCAATCTGCATGGAAACAACTGTGTCGTGCTGGGCGGCGGGGAATTTGCCTGGGAGCGGGCGCGGACCCTGCTCGCGTTCGGCGCCAAAGTGACGGTGATCAGCCCCACTCTGTGCGAGGGTCTGCGCCGCCTCGACGAAGAGGGGAAAATCCGCTATATTCCCCGCCGGTATTTCCGCGGGGACTGCACCTGTGCCTATCTTTGCGTCGCCGCGACGGAAGATGAAGCGCTTAACATCGCGATTTCCGACGAATGCAAGGCCAAAGGAATTCCGGTGAATGTGCTCAAGCCCGTCGCTTTCGGCACCTTCTATTTCCCGGCCGTCGTCCTCACCGATACGCTGTCCGTGTCGATTTCAGGCAAGCTCGATCCCGTGGTGCTCGCCCGCTTGCGCGACCAGATCGAGCAGGCGCTCCCAACCATGCTGAAAGCCGCCTCTTCCTCTGACACAGATGTGGATCTCACCCCGGTTTGATCCCGGGGCAAGGAAACGGCGCCGCAGTCTGCAGACTGCGGCGCCGTTCGGATGTTTGATCGGGGGACTTAGAAGTTGTCCTGACGGTTCTGACGATTCTGGGAATTCTGGTTGTTGTTCTGGTTCTGGCTGTTGTTGTTCTGGCGGTTCTGGGAATTCTGCTGATTCTTGTTCTGGCTGTTGTTCTGATTGTTCTGCTGGTTGTTGTTCTGATTCTGGTTGTTCATGATGTTCCTCCTGTACAGTTACGGTGTGTTGAATGATGGGATACCACGGCACATGACTTTCTTTCGAAACTCACCTGCCGTTGTATCGCTCTTATTTTTTACGGCTCGCATGGATTTTATACGCGTCTTTTTCCCTTGATTTTTGCAAATAAATCCCTTTGGTTTCTTCGTTGACTTCACATTAAAAAATCGGTATACTGAAAAAAAGATGCGCGAAAGGAGATACGGCATGTCGGAACAGCCTGGAGGGATCCCGTACGAACCAGATTCGTTCACCAATATGATAATTTCGGATAAAAACGGCAACAATCTGATCAATATGGGCAAACATCATATCGTGGGGCCGTATGTCGCGGAAATCCACGTCCATCCCCAATTGGAAATCTCCTGCGTCCAACTGGGCGAGTGCGCCTATCATGTGGGCGGGCAGTTGTATGATATCCGCCCGGGCGATATTTTCCTCTTCAACAACACCGACCCGCACGGCCTGGTGCTGCAGGAAGGGCAGTCTATCACCCATCTGGTGATTCATTTCGATCCGTCCTTCATCTGGAATTCGCTCTCCAACGACCTCGATTACAATTTTCTCCTGATCTTTTTTGAAAGGAGCCAGAAATTCAGCCACCGGCTGGACCGGGACAATCCGGCGACCCATCGGATCGCCGAGCTGATGCAGGAGATTTACCGTGAGTTCCTCGAACGGAACCTCTGCTATGAGCTGATCGTCAAGATCAAGCTGCAGACGATTTTCACCGAAATCATCCGCAACTACGATTACATCGACAGCAAAAAAGCAGGCCGTCCGCTGCACGACACCGATATTGCGCAGTTGAACGCGGTGCTGCAGTATATCAATGAGCATCTCGACGGCGAGCTCCGCCTGGCGCAGCTTGCCTCCATCGCCCATGTCAGCCCTGCGTATTTTTCCACCCTATTCAAACGGTTCAACGGCCTCTCTCCGGTGGAATATATCGTCCACAAGCGGGTGCAGCGGGCGATTGAATACATCCGCACCACGAGCATGAGCATGACCGAGGTGGCGATGGCCTGCGGCTTCAACAACAGCACCAATTTTTACAAATCCTTCCGCAAGGTGACCGGCCGAACGCCGGTGTCCTACCGGCAGGATCCCGGGCTGCTGTAGGCCTCGGTCATTTGGAGCGGCTCGTACATGCCCCCGGCGCCGTCATGCTCCTATGCCGCAGAGCCGGTATTTCCGGAACCGGGATCGCTTCGTCGGGCTATGCTCTCCGTACGTAGGACTATGCATAAATCCCGGCGGACTTCGGCCTCCGGGGATGGGGCGGTTTTTGCGGAATCGTTTAAAAAACACACCGAGTCCCCGGAATCGCCGCCCCTTGTCTAATTGGGTATCCACGGCTCTGAAAAGAACTCCCGGCCGGTGATACCGACGTGTTCCAGCCATTGTGAGTCCCCACAATGGCCCTAGAAATCAGGGGCCTTCCCCTTGGCACATTTTTGCCTAGTTCGGGTTTCCGAACTAGGCAACAGGCTCCCGGCGGCCCCCAGATGGCTGGCCGGTTTTCTTTTTATGAAAACCGGCGGTTATGTTGTGTCTTGAACCAATGTCCACACAGAAAGGGCCGCCTCCGCGAAGGCCCAGATACCAGGCGTCAATCGTCCACCGGAATTATGTAGGTTATAAACCGGCTTTGTGCGGCCTTACACCGGATACCGTCCCTTTATGCGCCGGTGTCGGAGAGGAGCCCCTGTTGCCGTAACCCCCTCCGGCGGCGCAGCCACCCAGCGGTCGTCGCCAAAAGAGCCGCTAAAAGCAGAAGCCTTCCCCAATCGATGCAGGCCGTCAGGAGCCACCACGGCCTCCAAAAGGAGAAGTAGAGCGGTATCGGCAACAGAAAGAACAGCGTCCAGCCGCCGATATACGCGATGCGTTTTCGGAATGGCGATAGGTCTGCCGTCGTGCTCCGGAAACAGATGACCGTCAGCAGAACGAGAAGCCCCATCCCAATCAGCTGTGTCCAGGCGATGAACAGGCGGGCGTAATTCATCTGCGGCGTAAACGACAGGGTCACCCATGTCAGCCTCCACGTGATACCGCTTCCATAACGCAGATAGAGATCGATGAGGAAGCACACCGCCCAGCCGCACCACAGGCCGGCCCTCCGCCGAAACAGGAAACAGAGTCCCCCGCATACCAAAAAGGGAGAGGCAAAAACCAGTCCGGCTGCCAGTCCCCCCAGCAACGACAGCAGCAGTGCAGTCAGGAATCCCATGCAGAAGAGAACGGTACCCGCCACCTTGCGGGGGCTGAAACCCTCCCGCGGCGCGGGCGGCACACAGGCGGATGGGGACACTGGAACCGCACCGGGTTCCTCTCCCGACACCAGTTCGTCCAGCGTGACGCCGAACAGATGGCTCATCCGGATCAATTTGTCCAGTTCGGGCACGGCACCGCCCGTTTCCCTTAATTAAAGATATTGTTGGGTAAAAAAGAAAGGTCAGTCGATTTTGCCGATGAAGCGGTAGTAGA
>CAKUFK010000022.1 GCA_934647945.1 uncultured Eubacteriales bacterium
CGGTAAAGTGTCCGGCGGCCCTTTCGAGAAACCCTCGCTGGGTTTCTCCCTGCCATTCGTGAATCCCGGGGGCCGCGTCCACGCCGCTGAACCGGTAAAGTGTCCGGCGGCCCTTTCGAGAAACCCTCGCTGGGTTTCTCCCTGCCATTCGTGAATCCCGGGGGCCGCGCCCTCGCCGCTGAACCGGTAAAGTGTCCGGCGGCGTTCCCAATATGTAAAAGCAGCCGGCAGGGCATAGCGAGTGCTATCGCCCTGCCGGTTTATTTATTGGCGGAGACAGACGGATTCCCTGGCGTTACGCTACAGAATAGAACAGATCAGGGGGTTCCTCTGGGGAAGCGTCCGACGGAAAACGGCAAGAGCCGCCGCGGGTCAACAGCCGGGAATCCGGACGATGCACTCTGCGGAAATCTGCGGGGGAAGGCTCATGGTCATGATACCGTTATAGCCGATCCGCACCCGGTCACCGACGCAAAACCGGCCGGCACAGGGCGTATGGACCACCACATCCCGCCCCATGGACAAATCGCATACCAGCAGGTTGCTCTCCCGGACCTCCATGACTGTTGCGTGCATGGTCATACTCTATCACCTCCCGCGTCCTCTCTATAAAGACAGGGTATGCGGACGGGCAGAAGATGTGAGGGCCGGCCGGCGGCAGGTCAGCTCTCCGGGGAGGGACGCATGTCCCGTCCCATTTTGATCAGCCGCATGGCCCGTTCCACGGCGCCGGCGAGCAGCGGCGCGGCCCGGCCGAGCGCCTGTTCCAGCGGCATGGCCCGGGGTACGATGCTCACCGCGGCGGAGAGTCCCAAGTTGTACAGCGGCTCCAAGTCTTCCCCCAGCCCGCCCGCTACAGCCAGGACCGGGATGCCGCGCCTCCCGGCCCTGGCCGCGACACCCGCCACGGCTTTCCCATAGGCCGATTGAGCGTCCAGGTTTCCCTCCCCGGTCAGGACCAGATCGCTGCTGTCCAGCATCCGGTCAAACCCAGCCGTGTCGAGAACCAAATCGATGCCTGGACGCATCCGAGCGCCGCAGAACGCCATCAAGCCGAATCCCAGCCCGCCGCCGGCCCCGGCTCCCGGTCTGCCGCCATACGCGGCGCCGAGCGTCCGTTCCGTCAGCTGGGCCAGATGCCGCAGCCCCCGGTCGAGGAGCTCTACCTGTTCCGCCGTCGCCCCCTTTTGAGGGCCATATACCGCAGCGGCGCCATTTTTTCCCACAAGCGGATTGCGGACATCGCAGGCTGCGACGATCTCGGTCTCCCGGAGCCGTGGATCCAGCCCCGCCGCATCGAGTGCGACGGCGGAACTGAGTGTTCCTCCGCCGAAACCGATTTCCCGTCCCTGTGCGTCCCGCAGAGAGACTCCCAGTGCCTGCGCCATTCCCGCGCCTCCGTCGGTCGTCGCGCTGCCGCCGATCCCCAGGACGATCCGCCGGCAGCCCTCATCCAGAGCCGCGCGGATCAGCTCCCCTGTCCCATAGGTGGTCGCGGCCAGGGGATCCCGCTCCTCCGGCTTCACGAGGGGCAGCCCCGACGCGGCCGCCGATTCGATGACCGCCGTGCCGTCCGGCAGCCGTCCCCACACCGCCTTCACCGGCCGGCCCAGCGGCCCTGTAACAGTGTTCGTCTTATATATACCCTTTGACGCGCTGACGAGGGCTTCGACCGTTCCCTCACCGCCGTCGGCGATAGGCACGGTTTGTATAATAGCGGAAGAAAATACTTTTCGTATACCTTTTTCCATGCATTTGGCGGCCTGCAGGCTGGACAGGCTCCCTTTGAAGGAGTCGGGGGCCAGTAATATATGAAGGTCTCGCATGTGATCCCTCCGTTCCTTTTTTCCCATTGTAAAGGGAATGCCGCCGTGTGTCAACGGCGGCATACAGCCTGGGGCGCCGCCCTGCAGTTTGTAGGGCGCCCCTTCCCTCCCTGCCTGAATCGGTGGAAAAGCAAAAGCCCCCCGCCGCCGTTTCAGAGCGGTGAGGGGCCGGACCAATCCGGTTTCAGTCGTCGTATCCCTTGGGGTTCTGGGACTGCCAGCGCCAGGAATCCCGCACCATGTCGCCGACATCGTGTACCGCTTTCCAGCCGAGCAGCCGTTCCGCCTTGGAAGGGTCGGAGTAGCAGGTGGCAATGTCGCCGGCCCGGCGGGGAGCGATGACATAAGGCACCTTTACGTGGTTCTCCCGCTCAAAGGCGTTCACAAGATCGAGCACGCTGTATCCGGTGCCGGTGCCGAGATTGATGGCCTCGGCGCCCGTGTGCTTCCTGGCGTAGTCCACCGCCTTGACATGGCCGACGGCCAGATCCACCACGTGGATATAGTCCCGCACCCCGGTGCCGTCGTGGGTATCGTAATCGTTGCCGAACACCGAAAGCTGTTGGAGTTTGCCGATGGCGACCTGGGAGATATAGGGCATGAGGTTGTTCGGGATACCATTGGGGTCTTCCCCGATCCGGCCGCTCTCATGCGCGCCGATGGGATTGAAATACCGCAGCAATACCGCCGACCACTCCGGATCGGAGACACAGAGATCCTCGAGGATGCCCTCGATCATGAATTTGGTGCGGCCGTAAGGGTTGGTTACCGAGCCGGTGGGCATATCCTCCCGCAGGGGGGAGGGGTTGTTCATACCGTATACGGTTGCGGAGGAGCTGAACACCATCCGCTTGCAGCCCGCCTCCGCCATGACCTGACAGAGCGTCACGGTGCCGCCGACATTGTTTTCATAGTATTCGAGGGGCTTGTGGACCGATTCGCCCACCGCCTTGAGCCCGGCGAAATGGATTACCGCGTCGATCGGATGGGCTGCGAACACCCGGCGCAGGCCCTCCCTGTCGCGGATATCGCATTCATAGAAGGGGAAATCCCGGCCGGCGAGCTCCCGGGTCCGGCGCAGCGCCTCGGGCTTGGAATTGTAATAATTGTCGATCACCACGATGTCGCAGCCGGCCTTGATCAGCTCGATGCAGGTGTGACTGCCGATATAGCCGCATCCGCCCGTAATGAGTATTGCCATGTCGCATCCTCCTAGTATATAATGGGTGGTGGTTCCGTCCAGCTTTTATTATACGAAAAAAACGTCCCATTGCAATGGATTTCGGTTGCATCCGGCGGAATTTATACAAGTTTGGGCGAAAAGGATATGGTTATTCACCGCCGGATCGAGTACACTACGATCAGAGTCCCGTGCGGGAGCAAACGGGTTCTGTGCCCGATGGAGAAAGGATTGGTTACGATTATGAATCAAAAACCGGCACTGGTCATCCTGGCCGCCGGCATGGGCAGCCGTTTCGGCGGGCTCAAGCAGCTCACCCCTGTCGGCCCCGGCGGCGAGATGATCATCGATTACTCGATCCATGACGCGATCCGGGCCGGCTTCGGCAAAATCGTCTTTGTGATCAAACACGAGATCGAGGAAGAGTTCAAGGAGAAGATCGGCCGCCGCACCGAGGCGAAGATCCCGGTTTCATACGTGTATCAGGAGCTCGACCGGCTGCCCGAGGGATATACCGTTCCCGAGGGGCGGGTCAAGCCCTGGGGAACCGGCCACGCCGTCCTCTGCTGCCGGGGCGTGGTGGATGGGCCCTTCATGGTGATCAACGCGGACGATTTCTACGGCCCGAACTGCTACCGTCTGCTCGCGGAATTTTTGGACCGGCCCCAGTCGGATTCCGCAAAGCTCCATATCGCTATGGCGGCCTTCACCCTGGAAAACACCCTGACCGAGAACGGCAGCGTCTCCCGGGGGATCTGCTCTGTGGATGAAAACGGCCGGCTGACCGGTCTCGTCGAGCGGACCCGGATCGAATGGCGGGACGGGCGCGCCATGTTCTCCGAGGACGGCGGGGAAACCTGGACCGCCTTGCCCGAGGGCTGCCCGGTGTCCATGAACTGCTGGGCCTTCCCGGCCGGGGCGCTGGACAAATTCACCGACAAATTCCGCGAATTCCTCGACCGTTCCGGGCGGGAGCTCAAATCCGAATTTTTCCTCCCCTTCGCCGTGGACGAGATGGTGGAGAAGGGCGAGGCGGACGTGCAGGTGCTGCATTCCACCGACAAGTGGTACGGGATGACCTATGCCGCCGACCGTCAGATGGTCATCGACGCCATCGCCCGCATGATCGGTGAGGGAGTCTATCCCGAGAGGCTTTGAGAGGGGCCGACGCCCCCCCAACGAAAGGATGAAAAGACGATGAGCTGTGACGCCCTGACCATATCCAAGCGTTTTGCCCTGGAGGGCGAGCCCGTGGACGCCAAGCCTTACGGCTGCGGCCATATCAACGATACCTATTGCGTCTGCTGCCGGCGGGAGGGGAATCCCCAGCGGCGGTATATCCTCCAGCGGGTGAACAAAAACGTGTTTGCCAATGTGCCCGAGCTGATGGATAATATGATCCATGTCACCGCCTTTCTGAAGGAACGCGTCCTCGCCGAGGGCGGCGATCCCGACCGGGAATGCCTCCAGCTCGTCCCCACAAAGGACGGCGCGCTGTATCTGCAGGACGAGGAGGGCCAATACTGGCGCTGTTTCGTTTTCATCGAGAACGCCGTCACTTTCCAGACCGTCGGCAAGCCGGAGCATTTCTATTATTCCGCATGCGCGTTCGGAAAATTCCAGCGTCTGCTGGCGGCGTATCCGGCCGAGACCCTGCATGAGGTCATCCCCCACTTCCACGACACCGCCGACCGCTACAAAAACTTTGAGAAAGCGGTGGCGGAAAACGCGTCCGGCCGCGCGGCCGACGTGGAGCCCGAGATCGCTTTCGTACGCGCCCGGGAGGCCGACACCCACCGGCTCGTCGACCTGCTGGCGGCTGGAGAACTTCCTCTGCGGGTGACTCACAACGATACCAAGCTCAACAACGTCATGCTTGACGATGTCACCGGCCGACCGGTTGCAGTCATCGACCTCGACACCGTTATGCCGGGGCTCTCCCTCTACGATTTTGGGGACAGCATCCGTTTCGGTGCCAATCCCGCCGCGGAGGATGAGCAGGATCTGTCCAAGGTATACTGCGATCTTAACCTGTTCGAGGAATATACCAAGGGCTTTCTCGAGGAATGCGGGGATATGCTCACGGCCCGGGAGATCGAGTTGCTGCCTTTCGCGGCAAAGATCATGACGTTCGAGTGCGGCATCCGTTTCCTGACCGACCATATCGCCGGGGACACCTATTTCAAGATTCACCGGGAGGGGCATAACCTCGACCGCTGCCGCACCCAATTCAAGCTGGTCGCGGACATGGAAGCGAAGATGGAACAGATGAAGGCCATCGTCGCGAAATATGCCCCCGCGGGAAAATAACGAAGCGCCGCGGATCGTCAAAAAAAGTGGTAAAGATTTAAAACCGGAACGATAGCTTACCGGATAGGTCATCATGAATACATCCGAGGCCATGTGCCTCGGATGTATGTCTTTTAAGCGAGGGGAGGGCAGGCTGAAGCGGCGAGGACGGCGTTCCTTCCGCCCCTGTCCGGTCCGCCCGCCGAACGGCTTGTTTGGGCGGGGATTGTATGGTATAATCCATCTCATACCCCGAGGCTCCGCGCCTCCCCGGGAAAAAGCGGCGGGTGGGGAGAGTGCCCTTGGCCAAGGAAAACGCGTCTACTTTTTGCGGTGGCTACATCATCAGCGCGAGCAGCAGCATCTCCCGGGCTTTTTGGTACAGGGGTTCGAAATCGGACAGGGGGAGGGGGTTCTCCCCCCGGCCCAGTTCGATGGTGAAGCCGGGACGACCGGTTTCCTCGATGAACCAGTCTTTGAACCCGCCGGCCGAAGCGAGTCCGGACGGCCTCGCAACCGTATAGCCCGAGGCGGAGGCCAGGATCTCCGCCATGAGGCGGGAGCGTTCCGGAGTGCGCGGCCCGTAGTCCCAGTAGATCTCTTCCCCCTGGGAATGGAGCGCTATCACATGCCGGAACCGGCAGCGGCGGCAGAGCTCCGTCATGGCTCTGGTTTCGGGTTCGCTTTCGGGTGCTGGGCCGCCCCATTGCCGGGGACTCGGGCCGCCGATGCCCGCCGCGCGTTCCTGCAGCTGTAAAGCGGCCCATCCGGCATTGAAATTGTGATTGATATCCACCCCCCGGGCGTTGGCCTGCCAGCGTCCGGGGATATCCCCTCCAAGGCGGGTCACCATGGCCGCGCACCCTCCTGCCGTGGCGGATCCGTGCAGGGCGATGTCGGCACCGTCCGGATTCACCATGGGCACGAGGGTCAAACAGCGCCCCGCGAGGGCGCGGCGCAGCTCCCAGCCATCCAGGCGCACATCGAGGGCGATGCCCCGGCAAAGCTCCTCACACAGGCGAAGCGTCACCAGGGCAGTCAGCCATTCCTGCCCGTGGAAGGCGGCGGCCATCAGGACGCGGTCCCGCCCATTCCCCAGCACCAGCCCCATGATTTCCCGCCCGACGGCGCTCCGGCCGATCGGCAGGGCGTCCAGAAACCCGTACCGCCCCCGCAGGGCGGTGATAATCCCCCGGACCGCTCCGGAATCCATGGGCTGGGGGACTGTGATGCATGCTTCGGCCATTGGGCGCTCATCCTTTCCGCGGCAGCCGATCCTGCCATCTTTATTAACCATATTATAAAGGAGCCCGAATTATGAATCTGAACGAACAGCCCTTGTCCGCCGATTACAAATACCGGGGACGGATCATCAATCTGCGGGTGGACACGGCCTTGCTGCCGAACGGCTCCAGCGCCACACGGGAGGTGGTGGAGCACCCCGGCGGCGTGTGCGTCGCCGCCCTGACCGAGGACGGCTGCCTGCTCTTTGTCCGCCAGTTCCGTTATCCCTATCAGAAAGTCCTCCTCGAACTGCCGGCCGGCAAGCTGGATCCGGGCGAGGATCCTCTGGAGGCGGGGAAGCGGGAGCTCCGGGAGGAGACCGGCGCCGAGGCCGCCCGGTACGAATCCCTGGGGGAGCTGTATCCCTCACCCGGCTACTGCGGGGAAATCATCCACCTGTACGCCGCCACCGGCTTGACCTTCGGGCAGATGTCCCCCGACGAGGACGAATTCCTGGAGGTGGAGAAAATTCCGCTGGAGGAGGCTGCCCGGATGGTGCTGGACAATGAAATCGCCGATGCCAAGACGCAGGCGGCCGTGCTGAAGGTCTACTGCCGGGAAAAGGGACTCTGAACCCCGATACTGACATATAGGAGAGAGACATATGGATATCCTCGCCGCTCTGACCGCTGAATTCCATCTGCGTGCGCAGCAGGTGGAGAATACCGTCCGGCTGCTGGACGACGGCAACACCATCCCGTTCATCGCCCGCTACCGCAAGGAGATGACCGGGTCGCTGGACGATCAGCTTCTGCGGCAGCTCGCCGACCGGCTGGCCTATCTCCGGGGGCTCGACGAGCAGCGGGAGAAAATCCGCGCCGTGATTGAGGAGCAGGGCAAGCTGTCCGGGGAGCTGGCCGCCGCATTGGACGCCGCGGCCACGCTTTCTGAGCTGGAGGATCTGTACCGGCCCTACCGTCCCCGGCGGCGCACCCGGGCCTCCATGGCAAGGGAAAAGGGGCTGGAGCCGCTGGCTGACGCGCTGTACGCCCAGCCCACGGACGGGGAGGATCCGTTGCTTCTGGCGCAGGCCTATACCGGCGCGGACGTCCAAACGCCCGAGGATGCGCTCGCCGGAGCCAGAGATATCCTGGCCGAACGGATTTCGGATGACGCCAACGCGCGCAAGCGCCTGCGGGTGGTGATGATGGCCAACGGCTTCCTTTGCTCCAAGGCGGCGGGGGAGGACGCCGGGGTTTACGCCCTCTACGCCGATTTCAAGGAGCCCCTGCACAAGGTCGCCGGACATCGGGTCCTGGCGGTCAACCGGGGGGAGCGGGAGGAGCTGCTCAAGGTTCAGATTGCCTTCGACCGGGGCCGGGCGATGAAGCTCCTGTATGATGCCCATGTCCGGGAGGGCGCACCCGCCGCCGCGCAGGTGCGGCTGGCGGCGGAGGACGCCTACGACCGGCTGCTCTTCCCCTCCCTGGAGAGGGAACTGCGGGCGGAGCTGACCGACCGGGCCAGCACCGCGGCTATCCGGGTATTTTCCGTGAATCTGCGCCAGCTGCTCATGCAGCCGCCGGTCAAGGGACGGGTGGCGCTGGGCCTGGATCCGGGCTACCGGACCGGCTGCAAGACCGCGGTGGTGGATCCCACCGGCAAGGTGCTGGATACCGGGGTGATCTATCCCGCACCGCCTCATAAGAAAATCGGGGAGGCCAAGGCGCTTCTCAAAGACTGGGTGGCCCGCTACGGCATCGAGATCATCGCCATCGGCAACGGAACCGCCTCCCACGAGACCGAAGTGTTCGCTTCCGAGCTCTTGAAGGAGCTGGCGGCGGAGGGGCGGCAAGGGATTGCCTATATGGTGGTCAGCGAGGCGGGGGCGTCGGTCTATTCCGCCTCCAAGCTGGCGGCGGAGGAGTTCCCGGAATACGACGTGTCCTTGCGCTCCGCCGTCTCGATCGCGAGACGGCTCCAGGATCCGCTGGCCGAGCTTGTCAAGATCGATCCCAAGGCCATCGGTGTCGGCCAATATCAGCATGACATGCCCGCGGCCCAGCTCTCCGCCGCCCTGGACGGGGTGGTGGAGGACTGTGTCAACGCCGTGGGTGTGGATGTCAATACCGCTTCGGCCCCCCTTCTCGCCCGGGTGGCGGGGATCGGCGGCACGGTAGCGAAGAACATTGTGGCCTATCGGGAGGAAAACGGCGCGTTTGCCTCCCGTGCCCAGATCAAAAAGGTGCCGAAGCTCGGGCCCAAGGCCTTCGAGCAGTGCGCGGGTTTCCTGCGGGTGCCGGAGAGCCGGAACCTGCTGGATCACACCGGCGTCCATCCCGAGAGCTATGACGCGGCCAAAAAACTATTGGATTTGTGCGGCTTGACCCTGCAGCAGGTGCGGGAGGAGGGGGAGGCCCTGGCCCGTTCGATCGAGGGGCGGGGCGAGGAAGCCCTGGCCGCGGAAGTCGGTGTGGGGTTACCTACCTTGCGGGACATTGTGGCCGAGCTGCAGCGGCCGGGACGGGATCCCCGGGACGAGCTGCCGCCGCCCCTTCTGCGCACCGACGTCATGGGGATTGAGGATCTCAAGCCGGGGATGGAAATGACCGGCACGGTGCGCAATGTCATCGATTTCGGCGCGTTCATCGATATCGGCGTCCATCAGGACGGGCTGGCCCACATCTCCCGCCTGACCAGGCGGTTCATCCGGCATCCATCGGAGGTGCTCAAGGTCGGGGACGTGGTGAAAGCCTGGGTGCTGTCGGTGGACGTGGAGAAAAAGCGGATCGGGCTGACCCTGCTCCCGCCGGAATCCACCCTATGACAGGCAGGGCGGCGGCCCCCGGAGATTTGGCCGGGAAGCCGCCGTTTCATCCGCCCGCTGCCTGAAACCCGCGAGGTTGGGTGGGGATATATCGGCGGGATCCGCAGCCGGATCTTGTTGCGGGCGGTGAAATATGCTATACTGAGCGGGAATTCAGCATACCAGAAAGAGAGGATGTCGCATATGACGGGCCGGCGGACCATAGCGGACATGCAGGAGGCTATTCGGCGGATGAAACGGGAGCAGGATGTCTGCCTGCTGGCACATAGCTACGAGGCGCGTGAGATCGTCGAGGTGGCGGACTACGCGGGGGATTCCTTCCAGCTCAGCGTCATGGCGGCAAAGGCGCCGCAGCAGACGCTGCTGCTCTGCGGTGTGCGCTTTATGGCGGAGACGGCCAAGCTCCTCTCTCCGGACAAGACCGTCTATCTGACCAGCCCCACCGCCGGATGCCCGATGGCCGAGCAGTTTTCGCCCGAGGCGGTCCGGCGGTATAAACAGGAGCATCCGGATGTACCCGTCGTCGCCTATGTTAACACGACGGCGGCGCTCAAAACCGTGTGCGATGTCTGCGTCACCTCGTCGTCTGCGGTAAAAATCGTACGGGCGCTGCCTCAAAAAAGGATTTTATTCATACCGGATGGCAACCTCGGGCATTATGTACAGCAGATGGTGCCGGACAAGGTGATCGACCTGTTCCCGGGCGGCTGTCCGATCCACGGCGCGGTCACGCCCGCCGACGTGGACAAGGCGCGTTCGGCCCATCCGGGCGTTCCCCTGCTCGTCCACCCCGAATGCCCGCCCGCCGTGGTGGCGCTGGCCGATTTCGTCGGTTCCACCTCCGCGATCATGGAGTACGCCAAAAAAAGCGACGCACGGGAATTCCTGATCGGCACCGAAATCAGCATAGCGGAGCATTTGCAGTACGATTGCCCGGAAAAGCGGTTTTATCCGCTGACCGTCCGGCTGATCTGCCCGGATATGAAGGCCACCACCCTCGCGGACGTGTACGCGCTCCTCTCCGGGGAAGGGGACCGGGCGGCAGCGCAGATCACGATGGACGCCGAGACCATGCGGCTGGCCCGCCGCTGTATCGACGAAATGATCCGCCTGGGCTAAAAGGCGTTCCACATCAGGGAAAGGAGGGATACCGGTGGAGGATCCTTTTTCCCGCGCCCGGATGCTGCTCGGGGACGAGGCGATGGAGAGGCTCGGGCAGGCGGGCGTGGCCGTGTTCGGGCTGGGCGGGGTCGGCGGCGCGGCGGCTGAGGCGCTCGGCCGTGCCGGCATCGGTCGCCTGGCCCTATTTGATCCCGACCGGGTGGCGCCCACCAACCTGAACCGGCAGACCGCCGCCCTGCACAGCACGATCGGGCGGCTCAAAGCCGAGGTGATGCGGGACCGTCTGCTCGATATCCATCCCGGAGCGGATGTAACCGCCTATCCGCTCTTTTACGCGGCGGACAACGCGGACAGGGTGGATCTGTCGATGTTTTCCTATATCGTGGACGCCATCGACACCGTTACCTCCAAGCTCCTCCTCGCCGAGCGTGCGATGGCCGTGGGGGTTCCGCTGATCAGCTGCATGGGGACGGGAAACAAGCTCGACCCGTCGAGGCTGCGGGTGGCCGATATCGCGGATACCCGCGTCTGCCCGCTTGCCCGTGTCATGCGTCGTGAGCTCAAGAAACGGGGAATTTTCCATCTCAAGGTGGTCTATTCCGAGGAGCCGCCGCAGGTCCCCCTGTTTGAGGAGCCGGCGGACGCCTCCCGCCGGCAGACGCCCGGGAGCGTGTCGTTTGTCCCTCCCGCCGCGGGGCTGCTGCTGGCCTCCGCCGTGGTACGGGATCTGATCGGAGGTGCCTGAACGGGAGCCGCTGTCCCGCCTCGGCTTGGGACAGAAAAGGGGAGGGCTATTTGGGACGCCGGACAGCGTATTATAAGGAAAACAACAGCCGGGAGCCACGTATGAGGTGGCTCCCGGCTGTTTTATCAAGGTGCATCCTCCTGGTTTCTGGTAAACAGGCTGTCCAGAAAAGCGTTGTCGAGGCCGGGACTGGCCGTATAGTAAAAGTCGCCGTACTGGATTTTATCCTCCCCCGTCACGAGGAAATCGGTGAGGCATTCGTCGTCGCTGTACAGGATGATATAGTAGGACCATCCCCCCCGCATGCCGGCGTAAGAGTGCCTGGAAAAGCGGTTTCGCCCGATATCCTCAAGCAGGAGGCCGAGATCCTCCCCGTTTAGGATCACCTCGTCCCCGTTGTTGCCGTCGCGGACGGTGGCGCTGGTGACCTCTCCCAAATCAAAGGACAGCGGCCTCTTCCACCAATACACGCCGGCCCCGGCAAGCACCGCCGCGCCGCACAGCAGGGGAATGAGCCACCGCAGGTGCCTCGTTTTCTTCATATCCACCCTCTCATTTCGGATACACACGCATCAAATGGATTTTACCGCCGTTTTGATATCCCGCCGAATAGTGGACGTAGCGGCTGGAATTCGAGGTCCAGCCGTCGATGATGCGGATATACTGGCTCTCGCTCTCATCGCTGTACCGGTAAACCGCATATCCCACGCCCAATACATAGTGGTTTGTATATTCTTTATGTTTTTGCAAAAGGAGAACGACCGGCTTATTTTCGCTGAGCCCCGTTTCGATTTCATTCCACGTTGCGCCGAACCAGGTGTAATTCGTGGAGCACCCATTCGCGTAGGTGGCAAAATGGGATTTCACCACCGAGTCAAAGGTCGGCAGCCAGACATTCGACCCCATCTTATCATAAAAGCCTTTAAAAACGTCGTTGGCGGAGCCGTACATCAGGTCCTTGTATTTGCAATCGTCCCGGTTGTTCCAATAAATCATCAGGTTCGTTGCGCATACGGCGCCGCAATGGTGATCATATCCCTGAAAATCTCCCATATCGATGTATCGTCCGCCGGCCGAATAGCGGACAACCTGCCCTACGATGCTGCACACATACCCGCTTTCATAAAACGAAGGGTCGATCGTGATAAGGCCGCTTTGCGGCGGGCTGCTGCCTCCTCCCCTGAGATCCTGCAAATAATTCACAAGAGAATCGATATCCATTTCCGGTGTGCCGCTTTGCAGCGATTCCAGGCTTTCCTCTACGGTCTCCAACCCCCCGGCACCATAATAGTGCAAGTCGGACCCGTCTGCACGGCCAATATAGTAATTCAAATTCCCGACGAAAAAGACTTTTGGATTCTGGATATGGAGCTCCTCTTTAGCGGTCTGAATAAACGAGCCGTGCTCAAAGGAAAACTCGATTACCGGGTCCCTCCCGTCGTTATCCCCGACGACGATATATCCGGCGGCCGACGGGGTTTCCAAGTCAAAGACGTATCCGGAAACATTCCCATAAAAATCGTACAGCGTGGTTTGTTCATGGACGATCCAGGCTTCAGAACCGTTGTCGGCGTTCGCGAACGTCAGCGCCAGCGTACGGGCGAGGGTGGCGGTATCCGCCGGAGCGTCAGCGCAGACGGATATGGCCGCCATGGAACATGCCAACGAGAGGACGCAAAACAGCGCCGCCATTTTTTGAAGGGTGTTCCGCCGAGCCGCTTTCATATTCTTCCCTCTTTTCTTAAATCGTCTCTCTTCCTCTATTTTTTGGAATACGGCACCGGAATCCCCTCCCAACCATCATACACCGGAAGCAACAAAAAGGGAAATCGTCCATCACAAGGAAATTATACCATTTTATTGGTTGTTTGTAAACAAAAAATGTTCGATATAACCATATTTATTTCGACATCCATTGTATTTTACAGGCGGGCGGACGGAGAAAGAAGCTTGTCAAATTCTTGACAAACAGGCGGCCTCCCGGTATACTGGACGTAAGACGACGCAACAAGGAGGGAAGGCCATGGGACTGTCCGTACAGGGCGTGAGCAAGACGTTTGGAGAACGCAAAGCGGTCGATTCCATCAGTTTTTCGATCGACGAGCCCGGCGTTTTCGGCCTGATCGGTACCAATGGGGCTGGAAAAACCACCACCATCCGCATGATTCTGGGGGTGCTGTCCCGGGACGAGGGGGACATCACCTGGAACGGCGGGCCGCTTGGCCGGGATACGATCCGCTTTGGCTATATGCCGGAGGAACGGGGAATCTATCCCAAGGTCAAGGTGCACGAGCAGCTCGTGTATTTCGGCGAGCTGCGCGGCATGTCCGCGCGGCAGGCGTCGGCGTCGGCCGACCGCTGGCTCGAGAGGCTCGGGATCACCGAATACCGCGGCTATCTCGCTGAAAAGCTCTCCAAGGGCAACCAGCAGAAGGTCCAGCTGATCGCGACCATCCTGCACGACCCCGAGCTGATCTTCCTGGACGAGCCGTTCAGCGGCCTTGACCCGATCAATACCGATGTGTTCAAAAGCGTGATCGGCGAGCTGATCGCCGCGGGAAAGACCATCGTGATGTCCAGCCATCAGATGGCGACGGTGGAGGAATATTGCCGGGATCTTGTCCTCCTGGACCGGGGGAAAACGGTTTTGCAGGGCAATCTCCGTCAGATCAAGGCGGGGTATGGGCATACCCACCTGTCGGTATCCTGTACGGAGGATATACGCCCCCTCGCCGAGGCACACGGCCTCCGCCTGATCGAGGAGACGGCGGAGGGCTGGGAATTCGGGATCGGCGGGGACGCCCCGGCCCGGGCGTTTCTCGAAGAGATGGTGGAGAAGGGGCTCTTCCCGGAGCGATTTGAAATCCGGGAGCCCTCCCTGCATGAAATCTTCGTGGAGAAAGTGGGGGGTGCGCAGTGAGGGAGATATGGACGGTTTTCCGCTTTACCCTGCGGGACGGCATCCGGAAAAAGGCGTTCATCATCACCACGGCGATCGTGCTGGTACTGATCCTTGCCGCCTGCATGATCCCCTCCCTGATGGGCGGAGGAGGGGGCGAAGCCCCGGAACCGCCGCCTTCCACGGCGGAACCGGCGGAGAAAACCAGCGTGTGCTATCTGCTTGACCGCACGGGCGGGCTCCCGGGCCTCCGGCAGGCGCTCGAGGCGGCCAACCGCAAAGTGGACTTTCAAGTGATCGGCGCGGAGGACCTGGACGCGCGCAAGGCGGAGGTGGGGCAGAGCAAGACCACCTCTATTGTGGAAATCGCGCCCGGTGAAACCCTGCCGTCGGTGACGGTATACGTCACCGATATCTTGAGCGGCATCTCGGCCGATGGGGTGGCGGACGTGGTCAAAACCCTGTATGTGTCGGATCTGCTCTCGAAGGCGGGTCTGCCGGAGGAAACCGCCTCGCTCGCCCTGGCTCCCCTGGAGCCCCAGACGGTGATGCTGGGCAAAATGGACATGACCGGCTATGTCCTCGGCATTGTCCTGACCATGATCGTTTTCTTCGCGGTGTATTATTACGGATACGGCGTGGCCATGTCGGTCGCGGCGGAAAAAACCAGCCGGGTCATGGAGACGCTGATCGTCTCAGCCAAGCCCTCCCGCATCCTGCTCGGCAAATGCCTTGGGATGGGGGTGCTCGGGCTGTTCCAGATGGGGCTGTTCCTGCTGGTGGGCGGCGCCGGCTTCGCCCTTCTCGTGCCGGAGGATTTCACCATTATGGGGATGCCGCTCGCCTTGTCTTCCTTTACCGTCCCGTCTGCGCTGCTGGTGCTGGTGTACTTCCTGCTCGGCTATGCGCTGTATGCGATGCTGAATTCGGTCTGCGGTGCGACGGTCAGTCGGGCCGAGGATCTCAACTCCGCCATGATGCCGACGGTGCTCATCAGCGTGATCTCCTTTTACGCGGCGTTCATGGTGATGTTCCTGCCGGACGAGGGGCTCAAGCGGATCGTGACCTACATCCCGTTCACCTCCCCCTTCGTCATGCCCTTCCGGCTGCTCAACGACACAGTGCCGGCTGCGGATATCGCGATATCTGTCGGGCTGCTTCTGGTTGCGATCGTGTTGGTTGCGGCGGCATCCGTCCGGATTTATTCGGCGTCGGTGCTGCATTATGGCCAACGCCTGAAGCTAAGAGAGCTGTTCAAGCTCCGCACTTGATGATTTAGAAAAAGGGGCCGGGGCAAACCGATCGGTTTGCCCCGGCCTCCCTCTATTGTACGGGTATCAGCCAAAAGATAGGGCCGGCCAGGAACGCACCGGCGCCCTTGGCCTTTTCAGAGCTTCGCGTGCGCGAAGAGCTCACTTAGGGAAATGTCCAGCGCCTTGGAAATTTTGAGCAGCATGTCCAGTGACAGCCCCGTGTTGGCGTTTTCGATGCGGCTGATGGTCTCATAGTTGACATCGATGAGATCCGCCAATTGCCTCTGGGTCAATTCCCGTTTTTTGCGAAAATAGAGTATGTAAAACCCCAGGTCCTTATATGCCCGTTTGTTCTCGTCTATCATATACGTTCACCCATATACAGTATACAGGAAACGGCGGGAGGATAACATGTGTTATCATGACATATAGACGATGCCATATATAGGAAACATGCGCTGAAATGCAGCGGAGAAACCGGCCGGTCCATATCCAAGAACCCCGGTTTTCCAAGAGTGTGGCTGGAAGAGGTTTAGTCTTCCGAGCAGGAGCCGTCGGCGGTTTTTTCCGCTGTTTTCTCCGGCGGCTGTTTGGCATCCCGGTTGAAAATAAACCATTTGCTGAAAAAGTAATTGATGATGACGACCAGGATATTGGTCAGGATCTTGGCGACGGCGTTATGCACATGAAGCAGGTTGACCAACAGCAGCATCCCGCCCATGTCCACGACATAGGAAGCCGCCCGTGCCCCGACAAACAGCGCAAATTCCCGCAGCGCGGCTTTCATCGACCCCGTTTTGCTCTGGAAAACGAAGATTTTATTGGTGGCGTACGCGAACAGGACGGCGAGAACCCAGGCGGTCGTATTGCTGACGACATTGGCCAGGGTTTCCCCCAGCCCCGCCAGCAGCAGCAATTTATACAGCGGCAGGTAGGAGACGATGTTGACCACGGTGGTCAGAACGCCGAATATCACATAACTGACGGTTTCCCGGTTGACGAGCTTGGGAAAACGGCGCCACATCCACCAAAAGAGCACCGCGCACAGCAGCGTGACGAAGGATGCCGCGATATTGAGGGCGCATTCCCCCACCGTGGGCTGCCGCCCGGGAATCAGGACCTGGAAAAGCTCCGCGACTACCGCGAACAGGACACAGCCGGACAGGGAGAGGCCATAAGCGGCGCGGGGCCCCGTCCCCCGCAGCCGGAGCGCGCGCAGCAGCAGCAGCGCCAGCACCGCATAGCCGAGGAAAACCACCCCCGCACAGGCGACTTTGCCGACGAGGTCGGCCGTCTCGGCCGAAAGGCCGTCCTTGACCATGGCGCCCATTATGCCCTTGGCGGCGCCGGCCACCATGGACAGCATCTCCCGGGTGACGGCCACGCTCTGCACCGAAACGAGCAGCATGGCCGCGAGCCACAACGCGGCCGGCAGCCATGCCGACAGAGCGCCGGGATGGCGTTTGGAGTGAATCGGATCCATCTATATCGCGCCTTTCCTGAGTTTTTTTATTCCGCGGGCCGGAGCCAGTCCGCCAGGGCGGCGGCCACTCCGCTTTCCGACAGCGGAAGGGTGATGCGGTCGGCGGCGGCCTTGACCGGCTCCGCTGCATTCCCCATGGCGATACCGACGCCGGCATAGGCGATCATGTCGAGATCGTTCATGCTGTCGCCAAAGGCCAAGCTGTTCTCGCGCGGGATGTCCAGCTCCCCGAGAACCCGCTGCAGTCCCTCCGATTTGGAGCAGCCGGCCGGGACCGCCTCGAAATAGTCGGGGTGCCGGATGACGTGGAGATTGGAGAGCAGTTTCTCCAAATCGGCGTTAAACGGGCAGAAATAGGTGAGCTTGGTGATGACCTCATGCGGATACCGGGCGAAAAAGTCGTCGCCGCTCACGATTGTGGCCCAAGGATAGCGGGAATGGCCGCGGATATTCACCTGAAACATACCGGTTTCCCCCTCCAGGATGCAGACATCCCCGGTCCGGGAGCTGAAGTCGGCCACGTTGCGGATCGTCTGTTCGGAGAGGAAGCGCCGGTACAAGACCCGGTTTCCCAGCGTGATGTGTGCCCCCGCCCCCGCGACGATGCCGTCGAAGCCGATATCGAGGACCGCGGGATACAAGAAGGCCGGTGCTCTGCCGGTACAGAGAAACGCGAAATTGCCCTGCCGGCGGAAAGCACGGATGGCATCCCGATCGGCCCCGGATGGCGCCCCGTTGTTAATTGCCAAGGTACCGTCCAGATCAAAGAACGCGGCAAAGGGATGGGATAAAGGCTGCGGCTCGCTCATATGGGATCCTCCCGAATCTGTAAGATGGAGGCGGCGTTGCCGCCGAGAATGGCCGCCGATTCCGCGGGGGTAAAACGCTGCTTCTCGAGGAATACCCGCATCTGTTCCACCGCATACCGCTGTTCCGTCCAGGGGGAGTCGGTGCCGAAGAGGATACGGTCGGGGCCGAATGTCCGGATCATATCACCGAACAGGTCCCACCGCTCGGGATGTTCCGGAATCGCACGGCTGGTATCGTAATAAAAATCCATCCCTTTCAGGGTGTGCAGGGCCTCTTCCCACATCCAATCCCCGCCCAGATGGGCGAGAACGATCCGGGTATCAGGCGCCGCGTCCCGCAGACGGGCCGCCCGGCCGGGAGTGCAGTGGAACGGGGGCTCCATTCCCACGTCCGCGCCCGCGTGGAACACCACCCAGAGCCCGAGCTCGCCCGCCGCCCTGACGACCGCGACGGTTTCGGGGGCGTCCACATAGCAGCCCTGGTATTCGGGATGCAGCTTGATCCCGCGGAGCCCGAGCTCCCGCAGCCGTTCGAGCTCCTCCCCCCAGGCAGGGGAGAGGGGATGGACGCTGCCGAACGAACGCAGCCCCGGCAGCTTGTCCGCCGCGGCCGCGAAGTCGTTGATGGAGTGAGAGGGCTTGGCGGAGGTGGCAATGGGGAGAAGCAGGGATATGTCGACTCCGCCCTGTTTTGCCGACGCGGCCAGCCCGGCCAGGGTCCCGTCGTGATGGGGACGGCTTTCTCCGTAGATGGCGGCAAAACGGCGGGTGTTTTCGGTCAGGGTTTCGAGGGCGCCGGCCGCGAGCTTGTCCGGGAAGGCATGGGTGTGAAAATCGATGATCACGGGTTCATCCGCTTCTTTCCGATAGGTTAAAATCCACTGAAATCCGCCTGCCCGGAGGCGGGACGGTACAGATAGGGAGAAGCCTCCCCGAGCGCGTCCCGGACCGCCCTCGCTTCCTCCGCGTTCCCGATAACAGGCAGCAGCAGCGGCTGCTTGCCCGATTCGATCAGTCCAACGCGGAGATTAAGCTGTTCGAGCAGGCGGCGGACCGTTTCATAGGGCGCGGCGGCCGGATTGCCGATGGTTTCCCCTCCGACGGTCAGGCCGTCGGTAAACTGTTCCGTCCCGACCAGGGGGGCGGCATTCGGGGCGCCCAATACCAGCGGATTGTCCCCAAACGGTTTCGTCGCATCCCCCGTCGCCGCCAAGGCCGGCATCCCCAGGATGAGGCCGTCTCCGAGGATGTCCCGGATCCCGCCGACAAAACGGGACAGCACCTGGCCGCGGGGCAGCCCGGCAAGCTCGGAGGATCCGTAATCCGCGCTGTATTCCCGGTCTGGAAACTGCACTCCGTCGAGCAGGACAAGGGAAAAGCCGGCCGTTTTGAGTTCTCCCGCCAGGGCGGACATATACCGGTGGGCGTCCGTCGAACAGGGATTCATCCATGGAACGCCGCCCTTGCTCGGATTGGCGTCGTGCCAGACCGAGGCAGGGGACCCCTCGACGCCGATTTTCACATTTGCCAGCGCATAGGGCGCGACCTGATCCTTGAAGGCGTACAGCCGGGGGACCGGCTCAAACCCCTTTTCGCGCAGATGGGCAGCCGCCGCCAGAAGGGTCTCCATCGGCAGCACCTGGTCTGCGGCGAGACGGCTCGCCTGAGTACGCAGCACCGCCGCTCCCTGCTCGACAGCCGAGGCATAATGCAGGCAGCCCTTGTCGTCTTTCAGGTCAAAGACCACACCGTTAAAGCCCGCCGCTGCCGCCTGTTCGAGAAGCGGGTCGAGGGCCGCGGTGTCGGCGAGAAGGGCGGTGTCGATCACGACGGCGCGCAGGGATTTCGTTGTCCCGTCCCCGGGCAGGGAGGGTTCGGGCTCGGGTGTCTCCGAAGAGGAGGGGGCGGGAGCGGCGGAAGCGGGAGCGTTGCTCTCCGTTTCTGCTGCAGATGAGGCGGGCGTCGGTGCAAATGGATTCGTTGCCACCCATTTGGCGACTAAAACGCCGCTGCACACCACGAGGGCACCGGCAACACACCAGCTGAGAATTTTTAGGGGTCGGGTGTTGCGCTTATGGAATACGTTTCTGCTTCGCCGTTTGAATTTTTTGGGCACGGCCACCACACCTTTCCTTCGAGATGGTCATACCGCCGGGCAACTGGGACCGGCGGGCATTCAAAGCAGGGAAAACGCCGGGGTAAAGCCCATCAGGGCCAGGGCCAAGAGCCCGAGATACACCAGTGTCGCGGGAAGACCGCGGAACGCCGCGGGCATGTCGGGGTTGTCCAGCCGTTCCATCCCTTCGGCGGTCAGCCAGGAGAGCAGCAGGAAGCCCAGGCAGGAACCGAGTGCCAGCCCGACGGCGGGCAGCAGCTCGACCCGGACCTGATGGTTGACGACCAACGCCACCCCTACCACCACATTGTTGAACGCCGCCAGCGGCAGCAGCCGCTGGATCCGGCCAAACAGCCGTGGGAGGAACCGTTTGACCAGCAGGGCGGCCAATAAATAGAGCATCGCCGCGATCAGGATCACGATCACCGGCCGGTAGATCTTGACCCACCAGCCCGTTCCGAAACGGGAGGCGATCAGGGCGTCGACCGGGTAAAAGAGCAGAACGGTCAGCACGGAAAAGACGGCAAGCAGGCCGCTGAAAATCCAGATATCGCGGGGCCGGCGGACGATCCGGAGCATAATGGAGGTGCCGAACCCCGTAGTCAGCACGAGATTTTGGATCAGCGCGGCGACGAGGAGGGTGAACAGCATATCCCAAAAGAGCTTCATCTCCCGGCCTCCTTCCGCTGGGCCGCCCGTGCGGCGCCAGCCTTCACCCATTTGAGGAATGCGGCCATGAACCCGAGAAGGATGAAGCCGGCAAACGGCTCCACCGCTTCGGGAAGCTGCAGGGTAAAGCCGAGGGGAATATCCCACAGCGTTCCGCTCGCCGCCATTTCACGCAAGGCGGAAACCACGCAGATGGCAAGGCCGAACCCCAGGGAGGAGCCGGCCGCGTCCACCAGCGCGGCGACCGGCCGGTTGGTCACGGAAAACCCGCCCGCGCGATAGGTGAAAATGGTGTTGACCGCCATCAGGGGCAGGTACAGATATAAAGCGGCGTATAGCTCATGGGAGAGGTACTGGTTTACCAGCGCCGCCGCGCCCAGCAGCAGGATCGAGGCGCCCACCGTATAAACCGGCGGACGCAGCCACGCAGGCAGGCGGCTGCCCCACAGGGACATGCACAGGCTGGTCGGGAGAAGGACAGCCGCCGTACACAGCGTCAGCGCGACGCCGTATTTCAGATTGATGCCGATGGCGATGATCGGACACAGGCCGACGGCCTGTACCAGCACGATGTTTTTCGCAAAGAAGGTATCGAGAAAGATACCGCCGAGCCGGCGGAAGCCCGAGCTGGTTCTCGTTCGGTTCATATCCGCCCGCCTCCTCTCCGGATTTGCCAGCGTTCCCTCACGCGATAGGCGGCGCCCCAGCAGAACCGGTCCAAAACGGGGGACAGGGCGTTTGCCAGCAGGATCCCGAAATACGCGACGCATTCAAAGCGGCCGAAATGGCGCAGCACCATCACAAAGACGGCGGCCAACGCGCCATAGAGGATCCTGGCGAGCCAGTGACGCGGCGCCGTGACGGGGTCAGTGACCAAAAACACGCCGCTGAACAGCAGCACTCCGGCGCTCATCTCCAGCATCACGCTGGTCCCGGCGCTGACGGCCGCGCGGGGAAACAGCGCGGCGATCAGGGCACAGGTCAGAAGATAGGGCAGCGCGATCAGGGGGGAGGCCGTGTGGCGGGCGAACAAATAGAGCAGACATGCCAGCAGCACAGCCACGGCCGTGGCGCCGATCGGCCCGGGAAAGCCGCCCTGCAGCACGTTCAGCCAGTTCAGGTTGGTACCACCCCCGCTGTTCAGGAGCATATTCGGGGACTGGGCGGTGAGGACACCGCTGATATCCCCCAAAGGAAGGGGCTGGAGCTGGCCCGCGTAGGGGTAGAGAAACACCCGGCCGGGAAAACAGACCGTCACCACCGCGAGCCCCGCGGCGGCGGGATTGAAGACATTCCGGCCGGCTCCCCCGAAGGGCATTTTGACGACAAGGATGGCAAAGGCGGCGGCGATAACCGGCAGCCAATAGGGGGAGAGGGGCGACATCATCGCCCCTACGAGGCCGCCGGTGACGGCGGCGGTGCCGTCGAGAACCGACGGTTTGCGGCGCATGAATGCGCAGCAGAGGAGTTCGCAGACTACCGCCGTGACGATCCCGGTCAGAACCAGGAGCACGGGACGGACCCCGTAGTGGACAAACGAAAACACACACAGCGGCACGAGAGCGATGAGCACATCCAGGGACAGGGCGGCGGAGCGCTCAGTCAGACGCAGATGCGGCGCGCTGGCCATTTTAAGCGTCATCGTCATCACCCCATTCCAGGAAAATGGTGCCGTGGGCTCCCGCCGCCTCCTGTACGCGGGCGGCGACGTCCCGTCCGGACGGACAGACATAGGAGCAGGCTCCGCAACCGTCACAGCCCTCCGGATGGAGGGAAACGAGGCGTTCATAATGCATATTTTCCAGCCGCCGCACGATCTCGTAGGGCAGCAACCCCGCATGGCAGGCATGGACACAGCGCCCGCATCCGATACAGGCCCTTTCCGGCAGGAGCGCGGGCCGCACCTTCAGCGCGAGCAGGCAGGTCATGCCGGGCAGGACGGGCAGATCGTCAGACGGGGCGGTCCGTCCCGTCATCAAATCCCCGAGAACGAGATATTGAGGATTCTCCCGCAGGCCGCAGTGTGCCAATAGCTCCCGGACCGGCACCCCAAACGGGACGGCCAGGTTTTGCGGTGTGGCTACGGCGTCCCCGGCGACGGTGACGACGCATCCGGTCTGGGGCTCGCCGAAGGCGGCCGCACGGTAAAGCGCGAGAAGGGCTTGCACTCCGACGCGGCGCAGCGCCTTATCGGGGCGCATCCGCCCGGCGGGAGCATAGCGGACGACAGGATAACGGCGGCGCACAAGATAAACCCGTTCCTCTCCCAGGCGCTGCTGCAGGGACCGCCGCCGGTCTCCCGGCAGTAAGACGGCTACGTGACAGCTCTCTGCGTCCACACAGCGGGCGGCGAGCGACAGCCCCTCTCCCACCTGTTCGGCGTGGAGATTCAAAACCGCCCAGGCGCTGGAGGCGTAGGGCTCCGGTTCCGTCCCATCCGCGACGAGGCAACCGCAGCCTTCCTCCTTCCACTGGGAAAGCTTGAGATGCAGCGGCACCCCGTCGAGCTCATCGATAATGCCGGCATGCAGGGCGGTCTCGATCACGCTGTCCGGAGAGAGCCGGCCCAGGTCGGCTGGGAGCGCATCCGGCTCCTCCGTTTCCCCTGCCGGGCAGCCGATCACCGCGCAGTCGATCCTCCCGTAAAGGGGATGGGATACGGTGCGGGTTCCTTCGAGCGTACCGGTCACGCCGGCATGTACCGGCAGACAGCCTGAATCGCCGCAGAGTGCGACAGGCTGCCCTTTTCGTATGATCTCCCGCGGGGCACAGATGGGTGTCCCTCCCTGCTCGTCGTAGGCGAGAGGAAGAGAAAGGGGGCCCTTGGCCTCGAGGCGGGCCACCTCGCGGGAGGCCGCCGGCTCTTTGAGGTGGGGGAGCCGGATACCCCGTCTGGTTTCAATCGGCATTTGACTAAACCGCCTTTCGCCCTGGCGTCGAAACGTTCCAGTTTTTCACCTCTTGCAAAGTGCTGGTCCGGCTAATATGATGGTAGTAGGGCAGGGGCCCGGGGGGGCCCTGCCCCGGTGCCCGTCCGCGCGGGACTGCGCGGACACGGCACCAGCACCCTGCGCCGGCATCCAAGCACCGCCGGCGCGGCTGAAAAGGAGGGATACAGCCGTGAAAATGGAACAGTTGGAGAACGGCTGTCTGAAGATATGGCTGGATGAACCCGATATGCAGGAAATGGGGCTGCGGTTCGAGGAAATGGACTACCGCAACGCCGCGACAAGAGAGGCGGTTGCCCGCCTTCTCGAAACAGCCAGGGAGCAGACGGGGTTCGAAGCCCCCGACGGGCTGCTTGTGGAGGTCCTTCCCCTGGACAAGGGCTGCCTGATCCTGATGACACCTGGCCGGGCCGCCCCGGCGGCGGCTCCGTCCGAGCGCCGTCGGTTCCGCATGGTGCGGGCCGGCGGGCCGTTCGTCTATGCCGTGGAAGGCGTGGATCAGCTCTTCCAGCTCTGCGCGGGGCTCAAACGGTTCCGCCGCACGGGCGGCGAAACCGCGTTCCGGGATCCTGCGTCTTCCCTGTATCGTTTTGGAAACGGCTACCGCCTGGTTATCTATCCCGGGTTCGTCACCCCACGGGGGATGAGCGGGATGCTGTCCGAGTTTGGGAAGCTGGTAGGCGAAGGGGACGCGGCGGCCGCCTTTACTGCGGAGCACGGCCAGCCCCTGGCCATCGGAGATGCCGTGGAACAGCTGGGCCGGTGTTCATGAGCACCCGCATTTGACGATTACCCCAGCGCGTGGATCCGGGAGACGAGCGCCGCAGGATCAGCGGCGCTGAACAAGGCGCTGCCCACCACGGCGACATCCGCCCCGGCCGCAGCGGCGAGAGGGGCGGTGACGTCTCCGATGCCGCCGTCGACCTCGATGCTCACATCGAGGGAGCGGCGGCGGATTTCCGCCCGGATCGCGGCGATCTTCGGGAGCATGTCCTCCATGAAGGCTTGTCCGCCGAAGCCGGGCTCCACCGTCATCACCAACACCATGTCGAGCCGGTCGAGGTACGGGAACACCGCCTCGGCCGGCGTCGCGGGTTTCAAGGTGAGGGCGGTTTTTTTGCCTCTCGCGCGGATGTCGTCGAGAGTCTCCCCGATGGGGGAGTCGCTTTCGAGGTGGAAATTGATGAGATCCGCCCCAGCGTCGGCAAACGCGCCGACCAGCCGGTGGGGATACCGCATCATCAGGTGAACGTCAAAGGGCAGCGTGGTCAAAGGCCGCAGCCGCGCGATGACGGGCGGGCCGAAGCTCAGATTGGGCACGAATACGCCGTCCATGACGTCGAGATGCACCATATCCGCACCGGTTTTCTCGACAAAGGCCATTTCCCGGTCGAGATGGGCGTAATCGCAGGTCAAAATCGAAGGGGATACTTTCATGGGAGGTTCCGGTCCTTTCCTGTGGGCGCGCCCGGAAAGCTTTGGAAACATCGGCCGGGCGGCTCTTTTTTATTGTACTCCATGAGAGGGAATCCGTCAAATATACGGGAGATATTCGACTGCGTCGAATAGAATGGAATCTTAGGTGCGTGGGGGAATAGGGGAGGGCGGAGACGCGGCCGCGACAGCACCCGCTATTCGGATGGAATCCCGATAATCCGAGTTTTTCGCAATCGGTATATACGGTAACGTCGGGGAGATTATGGCAGCCCCGGGCCATTTCAGCGAAGCTGAAATGAGCGGCGGCCGGTCTAAGGTGGCGTTCGTATACAATCCCGTCGGGAGATTATGGCAGCCCCGGGCCATTTCAGCGAAGCTGAAATGAGCGGCGGCCGGTCCAAGGT
>CAKUFK010000023.1 GCA_934647945.1 uncultured Eubacteriales bacterium
TTCCGTGTACCCGCCCCGCAGGTCCTCATACCGGTACAGGTCCCCCTGGCTGTCATACAGCAGTCTCGTTTGCTGGATCCCATTGAGCCACGTCGAATTCACGCGGTACAGCGAGTCATACAGATATTCTATGTATGCGCCGTTGCCATAATTCATCCGCTCCAGGAACCCGTTGCGCGGGCCGTAAATGTTGGTGGACAGGGTCTGCCCCGCCACCTTCGTGGACAGCGGGTTTCCGAACGTGTCATAGGTGAAGCTGTAATCGAACCCGTTGTGCGTGATGGTGTCGAGCTGATCCTTCACATAACCGTACTCCACCGCGCCCTTTACCGCGCCACCGCTTTTCACCTCCACCTTCGTCAGCTTGTCGCTGTCGGCTTCGTATGTATACTCCGTCGTGTTCCCCCGCGGATCCTCCGCCGAGGCGAGCAGGCCCCGGCTTTCCAGGTAGGTATAGGTGCTGGTTTCCCCACGGGCATCGGTGACGGTTTGGGCATAGGCCCCGTTCTCCGTGTAGGTCATGGAGGCTTCGATCCTGTTGCCGTTAGGCGGGTCGAAGCGCTGGATATACCAATCCTGTTCCGGGTGGCTCCCGTCCCCGTTCCGGTATTCGCTCTCCCCGATGATGGAGGTGTATGCATCCGTGCTTGCGTACTGCACCCCCAGATACCATCCTTTTTCCTCGTTCCGGATCCGGTACGAGCCGTCGCTGTTTTTGATGAACCGGAACGCATAAGACCCTTGGGCCATCTGGGTGAGGGTGTTGCCCATCGCGTCTATAAAGCCGAGATGCAGGGGGTTCCCCGCGTACGCTTCCTGCTGGTACACTGGTTCGATCATCTTGCAGGCCGTGTTACTCGGGTGCGGCTTGACGACGAATTTCTGATAAATATGCCGTTTGTTGTTATATTGGATTATCCGTTTCCCCAGGCGGTCCTCGCCCTCGGCTACACCGCAGATGTCCATGACCATGCCGCTTTTTTTGTTGATCAGCACATATTCCCGGTTGTTGTAAATCGCCGTTTCAAAGGGATGATTAAAGGTCGAGGCTGAGGTTGGATTGCCGTAGCTGTCATATTCAAACGTGGTTGAAACGCCGCTTGCCGTGTCGGTACGCATCAGGTTGTTTTCTTCGTTGCTGTACGCGTACAGCGCGAAGTTGCCGGTCGGCTCCACCAGGCGGGACAGGTCGGCGCCGCTATAGGTAAAGCTCGACTGCTGCTCGGCCTGGTCCACCGACGAGATCAGGTTGCCGTTGTAGTCATAGGCGTAGCTGGTCCCGTAGGCATCCTGCTGCAGGCAGAGATCCCAGAATTCCGCGGTATTCAGCCCGTTTTGATAGACAGCCATGATTCGGATGCCATTATACGGCTTATTCTCTCCGTTGACACGTGTATCCACCATGCCGGAGACAAACTGCTCCCCGCTGCAGGCCGGATTGAACGGGACATCGATATCCCGATGAGTGCCGTCGGTGTAATTCACCCGCGCCACAAGCCGCAGCGGCAGCGGCGTCTCACTGTCCGGCATCACCGAATCGGCGCGCGCCCAGCCGCTGAACACGTACATCTCGCCTGCGCCGGCCAGATCGGTTTCCCGCCAGATGCCGCGGGTCTCGCCCGGCTTGCCGCATACCCGGAAATGCCCGTCCGCGGTAAGGCCGTCCCCGGTATGCTCTTCGGTATAGTAGTTCCATCCAAAAGGAAGCCCGCCGCGGTTATCCGAAAATGCGGCGTTGGGCACCAGGTTGACGTTGTTGGCTATCTCTCCCTTTTCAATCTGCAGCCCATTGTACCAGACCGTGCCGACCCGGTCCTCTATTCCCACCCGCATCTGCACAGTGCGGGTGCTCGGCACCGTGAAGGTGACGCTCTGTCTCGTCCAGCCGGTGTCCCCGCGGGTAATCGGCTCCGCCGTCGCGGTCAGACCACCCCCGAGATCTACCTGCATCTTGGCTCCGCCGGCCGGATTCTGGCTGTTTCCGGAAAAATTGGTCTGTACATATGCCGAAAAGGTATAGGTCCCCGGTTCCAGGATCACTTCCCCGCAGGAATAGACGAACATCCGGCTCGTTCCATTCAGATTGTTGATGCTGCTCCGATGGGACGCACGGTTTATAAACCGGGTGGTGTTATCCGTCCCGTTGGCGTACGATCCGGCCACCGGCGTCCCCTCGACATCGGTGCCGGTCCAGAAATAGCCCAGGAGATCGAATGCATAATTAATCGTGGTCTTTTGGAGATCCGACTGAAGCTGGAGTTTGTTCCGCATGGCGGGGGATACGCCAGGCTGACTGAGATCCTCGGCCGCGGGAGTCATTTTGTAAAAATGCGCATAGCCCTCGTTGTCCGCGATGTCGGTCACCCGGCCGTACATGTCGAAATTGTAGCGGAGGTTCCGTCCCCTGCGGTCGGTGACACGGGTATGCCTCGCCTGTGTATAATCAAACGTCAGCTTCTCCCCGATGCTGCCGTCCGCCCCGTATTCCGTCAGGGTGGATACCCGGCCCGCGGCATCGTAGGAGATGCTGAGCCTTTTGCCGTCCACATCTTGGAGGGCGCTCAGGCGTCCCGAGGTATATTCATACTGCACCCGTTCCCCGTCCGGGTACGTAATGCCCGTCAATTGATCCCAGGTATTATAGCCGAGCGATATCTCCCGGTTTGCAGGATCGAACACCCTTGACAGCGTGTCGTTCACCTTGGAAAAGATCAGCCCGTGGCGCATACCCGCGCCGTCGACGAGCTCCGACTGCATGTAGCCGTGGTTCAGGGTCAGGGTGTTGTGATTGCTGTCGGTAATCTGGTGCAGGCCGGAGGAAGGAAAATGCATGGTCGTCCCGGATTTATCCTGAATGGTGATGTCGCCGTTGGCTTCCTCCGACAATTTTAAGCCGAGACCGTCCTCGTCCACATAGCCGCTCCCGTCGTTGTCCGGCAGAAAATAATGGATCGTATGATCCATATCCCGGAGATAATACGGGTAGCCCGGGATATCGGAGGGCTCTACGAGAACGTCCGCGTAATTCAGATGCCAGCCCATGCCGGCCGACATCCTCTCGTTGTATTCACTCCCGTTATAGACAAGGCCCAGAGCGGCCGGCATGCGGTTGTGATCGGTTGAGGAAAGGCCGGCAGTGACGGTTGCCTCTCCCGTATAGTTGTTGACATATACCGATCCCGCACGGCCCGCGGATGCCGTGGTATAGCTCCAGTAGCTTTCGAGCCCCGTCATATCCCGGTAAACAAACTGGTAGAGCGGAGACGCTGTCGGGCTGTATGGATCCCCGACAGGATAGTCGGTGTTATCGCTGCTGACGAATTTGAAATAGTTGAGTGCCTCCGGATTTTCGGTCTGCTCCAGTACGATTCCATAATTCGGGGCGTCCGAAAGCCAAAGCTGGGCTGCCTTGGTCACATCGAAGACATACGGGACGAGGTTTTGCAGCTCCGACGTATGGTTTTGCAGTATCTGATAGTCCAGTGCCGTACCATCAAAAGTAATGCAGTTGCCGGCGTTGAGGATCTGCTTGTTTCCGGGATCCTCCCAGTCGCTGGTCAGGCGATAGGCGTTGACCTGGGGCGACGGCTTGGTACTGGTATTATCCTGTTCATACTGCATAACCAGCCTGGCCTCGAGGATCCGGCCGCTTTCGAGCACCTTCTGCGGGATCTGGGCGCGCACGGCCACCGACAGCTTGGTGCCATGCACGTTGCCGACATACAGATATTTCTGATTGAGGACCGGCTGCGTGATGGTGGGCCCATACACCAGGGTGGTGTCGTCAATCGTATCGGTGCTTCCCACCAGAACCGACGGGTCCAACGTCACCGGATAAACCCGGTCCTCCGCCTGCAGCCAAGCACGGTCGGGGATCAGTGTATACGTATAGCCGCCTTCCGGATTCGGGGCCAGGCGCACTTCAATGGCGTCGCTCGCGCCTTCCGCCGCATCCCACATATAGGGAGGCTGGACGGTGAAGACGCACGTCTCCCCATCCCGGAACTCCACCGCCCCGTTTTCCAGCAGAATGCCGGTCAGCTCTCCGCTGTCGATAGCAAATGAGAAGGACTCCTGATCCGGCAGCCGATCGAAAACCAAGCTTTCCTTGAGCTTCCGGCCTTGCAGGAGATAAGACACCTGGAGCCCCGGCGCGACCCCCGAGTAGGTCACGCCGGCATTCAGCTTGCGCAGCGACCGCATCTCCTCATTGAGCGCGTCGGCCAGCTCAGAGTCGCTCAGAGACACAATATCCGGCGCCTCCGCATGGAGAAGCCGGGGGCGTGCCGCCATTTCCGTCCCAGCCGTCTCCGCCTTACGGTTTTGGTAGGCGGCTTGCAGCTCTTCCAGGCGGCAGGGCGAGGGCTGATGCAGCGTGGCCGTGCCGGCGGTCCGGCTGCGGGCCTTCGCGGCTGGCGTGTCCTCTTTCAAGCGGAAAGAGAGCCGGTGGTCCTGATACGACACCGCCACTTCCTCACTGGACGCCAGAGTCTGGGGCAGTGTGACCTTCAGATCGTTTTCCTTGTTGCGAAAGGCGGTTTTTCCGTCTTCCGTCTCCACTTCAACCAAGGTATTGTCGATATCTTTCCATGTGCCGTCTTCCTGATAGTGGACCGGTTCCTGATAAACGGCCGCTTCCCGATTGCCGTCCGATCTGAAAAAATATTTCACGTTTTCTTCCCGGATTTCCTGGTCCTCCTCCAGCAGGACAGCGGTCGTGGATGCCGGCCCCCTCTCCGCCTCCTGCGCCGCAAGATTCTCCGCCGTCTCGGCCAGTGACGCTGCCGGCCCCATCTCGAGCAGCAGCACGACACTGCAAAAGGCCGCAATTGTTCTCATCATCCCTCGTTTTCCCCGTTTCATAAACACACCCCATTTTCCCAAATTTCTCCCACATATTATCATTGTTCAAGTATATTTTCAATATATTTATAAAAATAATTTTTATATTATGGGTTTATTTCAACAATAGTGAATATTTTTCGAAAATAATCATGTGTTTTTCTAAATATGGGGGCTTTTTTCTGCTCATGTATGAAAAAAGCCTGGACATCCTTATCGGATGTCCAGGCTTCCAATCCCGCCGTATGGCGAAATATCGGCGGGAATAACCCCATTCCCCCGGGGAATTTTTTTCTGATTTACAGATGTTGTTGTCAGAACGGCGCCGCGCCGCCTCCGGTCAGGTCTCCGGTTGGGAAGGCTCTTCAGCCTTCGGCGCTCCTGCCGGCGCCTCATCCGCGTCCGGGACCGCCGACTCGCCCGCTTCTTCCGTGCTCTCTTCCTCCGGCTGCTCCTCCTCATGCGGCATGCGGGCCAGGGACACGATCCGATCCCCTTCTTCCACCCGCATGACCCGTACCCCCTTGGATGGGCGGCGGCAGAGGCGGATCTCACAGGCCTGCATTCGGATGATGATACCTTCGGATGAAATGAGGATCACGTCATCCTCCGGATCCACCACCTTGATCCCAGCCACATCGCCATATTCGGCGGTGTGGTAATTGGTCAGGCCCTTGCCGCCTCTCGACTGGATGCGGTAGTCGGTCAGCTCGCTCAACCGGCCGTAGCCGGTTTCGGTGACGGTCAGGAGCAAGCCGCCCTCCCGGCGGATCGACATGCCGACCACTTCGTCCCCCTCATCGAGGGTGATAGCCTTGACGCCACGGGCGGCACGGCCGACCACACGGGCGTCGTTTTCGTCAAAGCAGATGGCCATGCCGCCCCTGGTCGCGACGATCAGGCGCTGGTAGCCGTCGGTCATCCGCACCCAGGCCAGCTCGTCCCCCTCGTCGAGGTCAATGGCGATCAGGCCGCTCTTGCGGGCGTTGGAATAGGCGTCGAGGCGGGTCCGCTTGATGACGCCCCGGCGGGTGACCATGCACAGGTACTGGTCTCCCGAAAACTCTGAAACCCGGATCATCGCGGTGACTTTTTCCTCCGGCGCCAGAGGCAGCAGATTGACCAGATTCATCCCCTTGGAAGTCCGGCTGCCCTCCGGCACTTCATAGCATTTCAGCCGATAAACCCGCCCAGCCGAGGTGAAGAACATCACATAGTCATGGCTGGAACACAGGAACATAGTCTCGGTGACGTCCTCGTCCCGCGTCGCCATGCCCATGATTCCCCGGCCTCCCCGGCGCTGCGTTTTGTACACGTCGGCGGCCTGGCGCTTGATATAGCCGAACTGGGTCAGGGTGAGGACGCATTCCTCCACCGGGATCAGATCCTCGATGTCGACCTCACCCGAGACCGCGGAGATCTCGGTGCGGCGCTCGTCGCCGTACTTGTCCCGCATTTTGAGGCATTCGTCCTTGACGATGGCGAGAATCTTGTGCTCATCGGCGAGGATCTCCTCCAGGGAGGCGATGCGGGCGTGCAGCGCGTCCAGCTCGTCCTCAATCTTCTGCCGCTCCAGACCGGAGAGGCGGCCCAGCGTCATTTTGACAATGGCGTCAGCCTGCACGTCGTCGAATCCGAACCGCTCGATCAGGTTGGCCTTGGATTCCGGCACATCCTTCGATGAGCGGATGATGGAGATGACCTCATCGATGAAATCCACCGCGACCTTGAGCGCCTCGAAGATATGGGCGCGCTCCTTGGCTCTGGCCAGCTCGAACAGGGTGCGGCGGGTGATGACCTCTTTTTGATACTTGATGTATTCCTCGAGCATCTGCTTGAGGGTGAGGATACGGGGCTCGCCGCCGACGAGGGCCAGCATGATCACGCCGAAGGTGGTCTGCATCTGGGTGAAGGCGAAGAGCTGGTTGAGCACCACCTGGGGATTGGCGTCCTTTTTCAGGTCGATGACGATCCGCATCCCTTCACGGGAGGAATGGTCGACCACGTCGTGGATCCCCTCCACCCGTTTCTCGTCCGCCAGCTCGATGATGGACTTGACCAGATTGAGCTTGTTGACCTGGTACGGGATTTCGGTGATGACGATACGAAAACGGTTGTTCACTTCCTCGATCTCGGTGCGGGCCCGCACCACGATCCGGCCCCGCCCGGTCGCGTAAGCCGCGCGGATCCCCGCATAACCCATAATGACGCCGCCGGTGGGGAAATCCGGCCCCTTGATATGATCCATCAGTTCGGGCAGCCCGGCGTCCGGATTGTCGATGAGCAGGCAGATGGCGTCCACGACCTCACAGAGGTTGTGAGGCGGGATATTGGTCGCCATGCCGACCGCGATACCGGTGGAGCCGTTGACCAGAAGGTTGGGGAACCGGGAGGGGAGCACCATCGGCTCCTGCAGGCGGTCGTCGTAGTTGGAGGCGAAGTCTACCGTCTCCTTGTCGATGTCGGCGAGCATGTCGAGCGCCATTTTGCTCATCCGGGCCTCGGTATACCGATAGGCCGCGGCGGGATGCCCGTCGACCGAACCGAAGTTGCCGTGGCCATCGATGAGGGGATAGCGCAGAGAGAAATCCTGTGCCATACGGACCATCGCGTCGTATACCGAGGCATCGCCGTGAGGATGGTACCGCCCCAGCACGGTGCCCACGGTATCCGCACACTTGCGGTAGGCTTTATCGGGGGTAAGCCCGTTTTCGTGCATGGTATAGAGGATCCGCCGGTGGACGGGCTTCAGTCCGTCCCGGACATCCGGCAGGGCCCTGGCTACGATGACCGACATCGAATATTCCAGAAAGCTTTTTTTCATTTCCTTTTCCAGGTTGACCGTAATCAGCTTGGAATTGGGGGTGTTGGTTTGTTCCTCCAAAGGTGACAACTCCTTTCGCCGTTACAGGCCGAGCACAGACCGGAACCGGGTGGGCTGTTCCATCGCCCATTCCGGGATGAAATACGAGGTATGGGGCAGGATCAGGCGAACCCCACCGGCCGCGGCCGCCGGCCGCACGCACGCCCTGACGGCAAATCCGGCGACGCCCTTGTGGTAAAACGCGATACCGTCGCGGGTGACGGCCAGATGTAGGGCATCGTCCGCCTCATCCGCGTGTTTCCGGAGCCCGAAGGCAAGGAGAACCGCTCCCGCGAGCAGATACACAGCGGTAAAACCCGTAAAAAAGGCCGCGACATCGAGCAGAAACCAGTTGGTCAGGACGACATACTGGGCCATCGCCGTCGCCAGGGCCAGCAGCATCGGCAGCACCACCGGCAGGGCAGACAGAAACCGCTGGATACGGGTACGCCTCTCTGCCTGCTTGGTGTAGGGAATACAAGCGCGGGCGAGCACCTCGTCGCGGTTCGAAAAGACCGGGATCGGCAGCGGGTCGCACAGGCAGGGGATCAGAGGCGCCTTGATCCGCACCAGCTTGGCCGGTACACGGGTGCGCAGGAAGGAGCGGATGAGGCCGGCGTCATAGGCCGTGAGATCCTGCCCTCGGATGTAGATGCAGCGGTCTCCGGAAACGAGGGCGATGACCCGCATCGTTTCGATATAGGCGGTCACGTCCGCAAAGGGGATCACGCTGGTTCCCCGGGCCGATACCGACTCGATCCGGTCGTCATAAAACTCGAGCTTGCGGCCCTGCACCGCCGCCGGATCGGCCATCATGGTGGAGTAGGCCAGCCGGCGTTTCCGATCGGTTCGCAGCCTGCTCCACACCACCCCCAAGAGCAGGAGAAGGGAGGAAACCATCACGAGCAGGAAGGTCGCGCTCATGAGCGCGTCGTTTCCACCGAGCGCCGCATCCCCGATCGCCATCCATTCAAACAGCAGGACCAGCAGGACCAACGCGACCAGCAGGGTCGTCCCATGCCCGGAGGACAACCGAAGAATTTCCAAATATTCCATCAGGGTCAGCGGCCGCCCCGCGACCAGGATACGCAGCCGGGACGGGTCCGCCTTCTCTTCCGGTTCCTGCGGAACCGGGGAAGGGTCTCCAAAAAATCCCACGCTGGCGGCTCCTCCCCATTCGGAAGGAATCCCCATGGGGGTTCCTGCTGGCGCGGGCGGATATCCCATTCCGGACGGCGGGTATCCGCCGCTCGGCTGATTGTAAGGCGGGAAACCTGCAGGCGGCGCGGCAGGATAGGCCGGAGGTACGCCATAAGGCGTCCCCGGTACCGTCCCGTAAGGGGAAGCCGGCGGCACGGTATACGGCGCGGGGACTCCATAAGAGGGCACCGCCACGGGGGCGTTTTGGAAATCAGTCCCCCCAGCGTCGTCCCATCCGCCCAGCGTGGGAACCGGAGGTAGAGGCGCTTGTCCCTCCGGGATTTCCCGGGACGGCGGCGGCTCCGCCGGCACAGGAACCTGGCCGGGCCCGGAATCCGGCCGCTCCGGCAGCGTGTCCAGCCAGGATTCCGGCTGTGGATCCGGGCGGCGGTTCTGTTCGTCCATAGGGCTCACCCTTTCGTGAGAAAATCGGTCAGGACTCAGGTTTATGGGGCATCCGGTCATCCACCAGACGCTTCAAAGCGTCCAGGTCCTCGATGCATCTCTTGGGGAGGGTCACGGCCAGGGAATGGGTATAAAAATCCACCCGGTCAGGCCGTTCCACCGCCCTCGAAATCGCCTTCCAGGGAATGCGCAGTTCTTTCTCTTTTCCAGCCGAACCACGCAAGGTCAGGCCGGAAGGGGTGAAATCCACCGACAAACGCAATGCCTCTCCTCCCGACATCCGGATCACCTGTCCGGCGCGGGCGCGGCTGGTGAAATATCCGGCTAAAAACATCCCCAACACCACGAGGAGGAATACCGGGACGCCAGGCAGACCCACCCAGAGCTCAAACGACATGGCGAGCAAAAAGGCAAAGAACCCGAGATTGGGCAGGTTTTTGATGAATCCATCCACCGAAGAGGCGGTCATCAGCCGGATAAATTCCTTTTCTGTGTATTCCATCCGGACCGAAAGCTCGGCATCCTCCTCCGGGAGAGGAGAGAGATCGGGCTCTGGCAGGCGGACGGCGGCACCAGGAACCAGCCTCCCATACAGGCGCTGGCGCGGTCCGGGAACATAGGTTAATGCCATCTGCCGGACGAGCGCGGCGTCGGGACCGGTCAGGCAGCGGGCGGGCAGCACGATGGACCGCCCTTCCGTCCCGCCGAACACCAGCATGTCGGCCGCCTCGATGTACAGGGTACAGGCGGCAAACGGGATTTCCGTCACCGCCTTCGCCGTCGTTTTCCGGATCGAAGCCGGGCCCACGGTCACCAATCCCTCATACCGGTATCCCGTCATAAGGGATTGGTCATAGCTCCTGCCGGCACGGACCCGCATCTGACGGGGCAGCATGACGAAGAGATAGACCTCCATCAGGACCAGCAACAGAACCATGAGGAGAAGCGAGATATCAAGCCCGTTTCCGGAACGGGCCGTCATGACCAGGAACAAGATGCAAATCCCGAGCATCCCCGCGGTGATCACCAGCTGCGCCGTGCGGAGCCGGAAGGACGGACCGTTCCGGAACAGGAGCTCCTGGAACCGGATATATTCGCCCCGTGTCAGATCGGCAGGAAAGGTAGTATCCCCGCCTGGTTCCAGAGGGGCCGGCTGTGTATATGTCGTATCCATATTATGCCTCTTTCTTCCCGGAGGAGAGCCAGTCCCGCAGCCGCAGGCATTCTTCCTCCCCGAGCAGCCGCTTGGGAATCAGGATGCGCACCTCCCGGCCGAAGGCAATGCTGAACAAGCTCTGCGTCTCGGCCGCGCTGGTCACTTGGGCGCGGGGCAGGGTACCCTCAATGCGGCCGTTGCGGATTTCCACCCCGTCCGGGGTAAAGCGATAGGTCCCCGCCATGCCGAGCTCCGGCTTTTCATCGAATTCCCTGGCTGCCGCCCCTTTATCGAGAAGGGGTGCGAACAGCCCGTCGTATCCGATGAGGAAGGCCCCCACCAGCAGCATCCCCGCTGCGACCGACGGTGCCAGGGAAATCGCGCTGCCGAAAAAGAGGCCGGCCAGGCCGAGGAAGACGAGAACGGCGCCGCCGCCGGTAATAAAGGGCAAATGGCCCCGCCGCTGCTCCCGCCGGAGCTGTGCCGCGTACTGCAGATAATCCTCCCGCGTGATCAGGACACAGAGAGACAGCACATCGTCATCCCCTCCGTGCACAGGAACCTTGCTGGACATAGGGCCACCTCCTTTTCCATAGACGGTTTCCCGTTAGAACAACCAGTTGCTCATCCGGCGCCGCCGCCGCACAAACGTAATGCGGAACTGCTCAAGCAAGGCCTCCCGCTGTTCCTCGGGCATACAGCGCTTGGGCAGGACGAGGAAGCGTTCCCGGTCCTTTAGGAAAACCAGAAGCTCCGGCGTTTCTATACACTCCGGCATCAGGGCGTATTGATCGGTCAGGGTCAGATGAGGCGCCACCGTCACCACATTGTCGGGAAAAATCCGCAGCGTGGCCGGACAGAGAAGCGCCGCATAGGTCTGATAGTCCCGGCCGGCCTGACGGCGCACCGCTCCGGGCTCCGCCACGAAAAAGAGCAGCAGGATCAGGGGACAGAGCGCACAGAATAAGATTGAAACCGAAAGTGGTACCCCTGTCCATCCGACTGAAAAAACACCCAGGAGCAAAACAAGCGCCGCGGCCGCCACCACGGCGGGAGTGGAGCGCAGGGCGCCGGTCCGCCTGGCGGCGAGCAGAGCGGCACGGATATATTCGTCTTTTGTGACGGTAACCGGGAACTCGGCCCGGGGCTGGTTTTCATAAGCCATGGGGACTTCCCCTTTCTCTACGGGTCCGGGTGAAAAAAGAATCAGAGCGCCGCACCGTCCAGCGGATCCGAGGGTTCCTCCCATTTTCCCCGGAGGAAGGCGAGACAGTCCGGAGGCAGCGCCCGGTGGGGCAGCGGCACCAGCTCCCTGCCGTACCGCAGGATAAACAGGCCGGGCAGGGCGGTCACGTGCTCGGTCCCGAACGCGTGAAGCTCCTCCGCCTGCCCATATCGCAGTCCCTCGTCATACACCCGCAGCCGGGTGGGGCGGCGGTCCCGCGCTTCCTGCCGCGACACAGCCCGGGCCCGCCATTCCGGCACCAGCCACAGCGCGGCCAGAAGGAAGAGGGCGACCAATCCCAGCAGCAGGCTGCCGAGCGCTTCGGTCCCCTGTGCGAAAAAGGGCACGATACACCAAACCGCCAGCAGGCCCAGGACGACCGTTTCCACGATCCGCCCAGCCGTGCCGACCCGGCGGACATCGCCATATTTCAGGGCCCGGTAAAGGTCCTCCTGTGTAGAGGTGTAGACGATATCCCACTTTTCCACAGCGGCACCCCTCAAATGTCCAGATTGGACACGTATTTGGCGTTGCGTTCGATGAATTCCCGGCGGGGCTCCACCTTGTCCCCCATCAGGATGGTGAAAGCCTCGTCGGCCGCCTCCGCATCCTCGAGCTCCACCCTGAGCATGGTGCGGAAAGCCGGATCCATGGTGGTCTCCCACAGCTGCTCGGGATCCATTTCACCGAGGCCCTTGTATCGCTGGATATCGGCATTGCCGCCGAGTTCCGCGATGTATTTATCCCGTTCCGGATCGGAAAAGGCATACCGCACCTGTTTGCCGCGGGAAACCTTGAACAGCGGCGGCTGAGCGATATAGACATGCCCCTCCTCCACCAGCGGCCGCATATAGCGGAAAAAGAAAGTCAGCAGCAGGGTACGGATGTGGGAACCGTCCACGTCGGCATCTGCCATGATGATGACCTTGCCGTATCGCAGCTTGGACAGATCGAAATCATCCCCGATCCCGCAGCCGAGCGCAATGACGATCGGGATCAGCTTTTCGTTGCCATACACCTTGTCAAGCCGGGCCTTTTCCACGTTGAGCATCTTACCCCACAGGGGGAGGATGGCCTGGAAGTTGCGATCCCGCCCCTGGATGGCGGAACCGCCGGCCGAATCGCCCTCGACGATATACAGCTCGGTCCGATCCGCATCGCTCCAGATGCAGTCGGCTAGCTTTTCGGGCATGCGGGTGTTGGCGAGGCCGCTTTTTTTCCGCGCCAGTTCCCGGGCCTTCTGCGCGGCTTCCCGTACCCGGGCGGCGTTGATGGATTTTTCGAGAATCGCCTTGGCCACGGCCGGGTTTTCCTCCAGAAACGGCACCAGTTTGTCATTCAGGAGGGAATTGACCAACGGCCCGATGATGGTGTTGCCCAGCTTGGCCTTGGTTTGTCCCTCGAACTGGGCGTCCTTGAGTTTGACGCTGACGACGGCCGTCATACCCTCCCGCACGTCATCGCCCTTGAGGTTGGCGTCGGCGTCCTTGAGCATGGAATGCCGCCGGGCATAATCGTTGAAAATCCGGGTAATGGCGGTTTTGAAGGCATTTTCATGAACGCCGCCATCCACAGTGTGGATGTTGTTGGCAAAGGAGACGATGTTTTCATTATAGCTGTCGTTGTACTGGAACGCGGCCTCAACGATGGAATCCCCATCGGTGGCGGACATATGCACCACCTGATCGTGGAGAACCTGATATCCACGGGTCTTGTTCATGAACTCGACGAAGGAAGAAATTCCTCCTTCGTAGCAGTACTCCTGCGAAACCGTGTTCTCCGGATCTCGGGAGTCGGTGAGGGTGATCTTCAGCCCGGCATTAAGAAAGGCCTGTTCCCGCAACCGCTTCTGCAGCACGTCGAATTCGTATTCGGTGGTTTCGGTGAAGACCGCGGGATCCGCCTTGAACCGGATCAGGGTGCCGGTCGCATCGGTATCACCAATAACGGCAAGATCGTCCACCGGCACCCCCCGTTCGAACCGCTGGGCATAGACGTGTCCTTCCCTGGACACCTCAACTTCCAGCCATTCGGACAGGGCATTGACCACCGAGGAACCCACGCCGTGCAGGCCGCCTGAAACCTTATAACCGCTGCCCCCGAACTTGCCGCCCGCGTGCAGCACGGTGAGAACCACCGTGACTGAGGGCAGCCCCAGCTTTTCATTCATCCCGACCGGGATACCGCGGCCGTTGTCCCGTACCGTGACGACGTCACCGGGAAGGACCTCCACCTCGATATGGGTACACACACCGGCGAGCGCCTCGTCGATGGAGTTGTCCACAATTTCATATACCAGATGGTGCAGGCCGCGGGGGCCGGTGGAGCCGATATACATGCCCGGGCGTTTGCGTACCGCCTCGAGTCCTTCCAGTACCTGTATCTGGCTTTCGTCGTACACCTCATTGTCGGCGCGGGTCATCGCGCTTTCGAGGGCTTGGTCCATTTCCATTTCCGTACTCATGTCGGAGCTTCCTCCCATTCGTTTGCCGTGTTCAGACGTTTGATAACCCTTCTACAAATCCCGCCCGTTTGAGCAGGGTAGCGGAGGAGATCTGGGAAATATACACAGTCTCCGTCCCGTCCCGGTCGACGCAGACCACGAAGGATTTGGGCAGTTCCATCGTCACGTTGCACACCCGGCCGCCCTTCTCCGCGTCGGCGAGAAATTGACGGGTATATTTAGAGATGGTGGCGTTTTCCATGTCGAAAATTCCCACAACCTCCCGCAGTCTGACCACCGTTTCCTGGCCGAGATGCAGATACATCGGGCCGCCTCCTTTTCGGATGTCCCGGCAGCGGATCACGCTTCGAGCACCCCTTGTTTCATGTGAAACTCCACCCCGCCTTCCATACGGCGGAGAGGCTCCGGATCACAGCAGGTGACAAAAACCTGCCAGTCGTGGATGTGGTTGAGGATATAATCCTGCCGGGATGCATCGAGCTCGCTCATCACATCGTCGAGCAGGGCGACGGGCTGTTCCCCGGTCACGGTACGCAGGAGCGTCGCCTCCGCGAGCTTGAGCGCAAGAACGGCCGAACGCTGCTGGCCCTGGGATCCGTATACTCTGGCCGGCAGGCCGGCGATCTCCACCTCCAGGTCATCCCGGTGGGGACCGGCCGTCGTGAACCCGGCCGCGATATCCGCATCCCGGTTTCCTCCAAAAAGCTGGTATAAAGCCGACGCCAAGGTCTTATCATCCTGTCCGAGGAGGGCATCCAGTCCTTCCCCGGCTGGCCGGTACCGGACATCGAAAGCCTCTTTCCCCGCAGACAAGCCGCGGTAAATTTCGATTGCCGCCGGCTGGAGCCGCGCGATATACGCGCTTCGTGCCCGCAGAAGCCGGGCACCGGCCATCGCCAGCCGCTGATCCCAGACATCCAGCATCATGGCCAGATCACCGTGGCCACGGCAGTCCTTCAGCAAATTATTCCGTTGCGCGAGCGCCCGCATATATTCCCGCAGGCCCCCGAGATATCCCGGGCGGAGCTGGCAATAAGCCGCGTCGACAAAACGGCGGCGTTCCTCCGGTCCCCCCTTGATCAGGGTGAGATGGGCGGGCGAAAACACCACCCCGCAGAAATGTCCGGCCAGAGAGGAAGCCGAGGATTGGGGAATCCCATTGAGTTCAGCCGTCCGGCGGGACCCGATTTTGATCGCCGCTTCCTGCCGCCGATCCTCGGCGTAAAAGGCCAAATTCAACTGCGCCTCGGTCTGGCTCAGCGCGATCAATTCCCGATCCCTGGCCCCTCGAAAGCTTTTCGACCCGGTAAAGAGCCATAAAGCCTCGAGCAGATTGGTTTTCCCCTGCGCATTTTCTCCCCAGATGACATTGATGCCGGGCCCGGGCTGCCAGACGGTTTCCCGCAGGTTCCGGAAATCCCGGAGTTCCATTCGTTCGGCCCGCATGGCTGATTCCCTCCCGGCCATTGGATGGCATCCTGTTCGGTTAGCCGCGGCCGTTTAATCCGCCGCCGTCACCGTTACGGCCCTGTTCCCGGCTTCCATCCGATCACCGGGATACAGCTTTCGCCCTCGCTGGAGACAAACCTCCCCGCCCACTTTTACCTGGCCTTCGAGAACCATCCATTTGGCCTGGCCGCCGGTCTCAGCGAGACCCGTCAGCTTGAGCAGCGCATCCAGGCGGATGAAAGGGGTATGGATTTCCTGTGTTGTTTCCGTCATTTTTTCAGCCTCACCGGCAGTACCAGGAAGAGGAAACTGTCCCCTTCCAGCGGCAGCATCTTCATGGGGGATAAAGGACCGCTGAGCTCCAGCCGCACCTCGTCAGTCTCCGCATTTTTGAGGGCGTCGAGGAGAAACCGGCTGTTGAAACCCATTTCCTCTTCATTTCCCTCAATCGACGCGCCAATGACATCACTCGCACTGCCGAGAGGGGTGGTGCAGGATACATGGATCTGTCCGTCCTGGAACCGGCAGACCAAGGGGGATTTCAGCCGGTCGTTGATAACCAGGGAGGCACGCTCCACCGCATCCATCAGCGACCGTGTTCCCACCTTGATAGTGGTGGTAGAACCCTGGGGGATTGCTTTGCGATAAGGCAGGAATTCTCCGTCGAGCAGGCGGGAAATGACCGCATATCCGCCGATTTCCAACACAATATGACGGCGTCCTACCGCCAGGGCGGCGGGGGTGTCTTCGTCTGAAAGGAGCTTGAGCACTTCGGAAAGGGTCTTTCCGGGTACCACGAACTGCATGGTCTCCCCGCTTTTGACTTCTTCCTTCCGCATCGCGAGGCGGGTACCATCCACCGCTACCAGGCGAAGGACACCCTCCTCCAGTTCAAACTGGACACCGGTATGAACCGGCCGGGCATCGGTCTGGGCGACGGCAAAGAGAGTTTGCCGGATCATCGACCGGAGCAGATTCTGCGGAAGGGTGAGCCCCACCCCGTCGCTGACCGAAGGCAGTTCGGGATATTCCCCGGCGGATATTCCCATGATAGTGAATTCCGTCATTCCGCTGCGGATCAGGGTGTTATACTTATCGTCACTCGAGAGTGTGACATCCTCGCCAGGCAGCCGGCGGACGATGTCACCGAACAGCCGGGCGGTGAGGACGATCTCCCCGGGTTCATTGACCTGGGCTTCAATCGTTTTCGTGATGCCCATTTCCAGGTCATAGCCGGCCAGAAAAAGGGAGCTGCCCGTTGCACGCAGGAGGATCCCTTCGAGAGCGGGAAGGGTGGATTTTCCGGAGACACCCCTCTGCACGTTCCCGACGGCATCGATAAGGGCCTGTTTGTCACAGAGAATATGCATACGATCCGTCCTTTCAAAAAAAGTGGGTTGTGTGTTCTATTTGGGGCCTTGTCCACATAGACTGATTCCGAGGGGACAAAGCAGGATATATATAAATCTTCTTTTTCTTTTTTCGTCGTCTATAGTAGGGGCAGTGGAAAGAGTGGAAAAGCGCGAAAAGGCGCATAAGCCCTCAGAAAAAACGAAATCGGATTGGTGAACCTTTCGGTGGCGAAAACGGGGGAAAAGTGAAAGGGGTTTTCCGGATTCCCCAGCCTGGGGAATCCGGTTTGTGGAATGTGGAAGACTTCGTGAAAAGCAAGGAAAAAGCCTTGACGGATCTTTCACCGGACTCCACCGGCTTTTCACAATACTCATGGTTGAACCCGCCGTTACTTTTCCGAAATGTTTTTGATGATATCCTGGACAAGTCCTTTGAAAGAGGGATCCTGATTCATGCGCTGTTCCACCTTCTGCAAGGCGTAAACCACCGTGGAATGGTCTCGCGTGCCGAATTCCTCGCCGATAGCCTTCATAGGCAGCCCGGTGATGTTGCGTACGACATATTCCGCTACTTGCCTGGCCTGGGAAATCGGCGCGGACCGCTTATTTGACCGGATATCCTCAGGCGTGACGGAAAGGGTGCGGGCCACCTCATTGATGATCCGTTCGACGGTGATAGGAACGGGCTGATTATCGTTTCGGATATCGCGGATAGCGGTTTGGGCGATAATGAGAGAGGGATGGTCTCCGTCGATCAGGCAGAGGGCCTGCATACGGCGGACGGCGCCTTCGAGCTGGCGGACATTGCTTTTGAGCTGGGTGGCGAGATATTCCGCGATGTCGTCGGTGACGGCGAAATCCAGAAGCTGCGCTTTCCGCTTGACGATCGCGATGCGGGTTTCCAAATCCGGCGGCTGGATATCGGCGAGGAGGCCCATTTCGAAACGGGTGCGCAGCCGGTCTTCCAGGGTGGCGATCTCCCGGGGAGGGCGGTCAGAGGTCAGGACGATTTGTTTGCTGTTTGAATGCAGAGTATCGAAGGTGTGGAAGAATTCTTCCTGAGTGCTGACCTTGCCGGAGATAAATTGGATATCGTCGACCAGGAGAACATCCACCTGCCGGTATTTGGTGCGGAATTCCGCTGTCGTTCCGTTTTTGATGGCCTCGATGAGTTCATTCGTCATGATCTCACCCTTGGTATAGAGGATCCGCAGGGAAGGATCGTTCCGTTTGATCTCATTGCAGATGGCATACAGAAGGTGAGTTTTGCCGAGGCCGGAGCCTCCATATATAAATAAAGGATTATAATAACCGGCCGGTTTGCTGGCCACCGCCTGGGAGGCAGCGTGCGCGAATTTATTGGAAGGCCCGACCACGAAATTTTCAAAGGAATATTCATAATCCGAACTTTTCTGGCCGAATAGATTACCGGGATCGGGATTGTCTCCCCCGATTTTTGCAGCAGAGGAGGCGTCATCTTCCCCGGAGAGGATGGTCAGTCCGAGCGGCAGGCCGAGCACCTGCAGAAAAGCATCGCACAGTTTGCCGGCATAATGTTCCCGGATGATTTTTTTCTGGAACTGGGTATGTACATATACCACGACCTCCCCGTCTTCGATAGAGCGGGGTTCGATACAGGAAATCCAGACATTGTAGGCGACTTCGCTGATATCGTCCTGCCGGTGCAGATAATCGAGGATCCCGGACCAGGCCTCTTTGATGGTTTCCATAGACGGCATAACTCCTTCGTGGAAAAAACCGGCCGGCGGCGATCCGGGCCGGTTGATACAAAATATCTCCCGACAAAAAAATGGATACGGGCGTACATCCTATTGTATCACATTTTCCCCCCGGTTACAATGCGAAAAAGGAAGATTTTTTGTAGGGGCAGTTTTCCCCTTAATTTAATGCAAAGCGGCAAATCGGGCTTTTCTAGCCGAAAAGAAAGGGATCGTGTGACAGAAAAGCCTGTTTGGTTCGGGGAAAGTGCTGAAAAATTCAAAATCGGGAAAAAACATGGGTTTTTGTATTTTCTGTATTGACATTTGAAAAGAGACTGATATATAATAAAGTCTCGCAAGGCGAAAGGAGGATGGAACATGCTTCGCACGTATCAGCCGAAAAAACGGCATCGCAAGATGGAACATGGTTTCCGCAAGAGAATGGCAACCGCCAATGGCCGCAAGGTGCTGGCTCGCCGCAGAGCCAAGGGTAGGAAACGACTCACCTATTAAAAAGGGCCACCGTAGTGTGGCTTTTTTTTATAGGTGGGGACGGGGCGTTTGAAGAACAAAAGGACAGGCTCTTTCCCAGTTCGCAGCTTTCTGACCATCGCGCCCTCCCGATACGGGATGAGCCGGCCCGTTGCCGTTTTAAAACGACCGCAAGGGAAAGTGTGAGCGGATGAATCCGAACAAACCGGTGACCATCAAGCTGAACAAGGATTTCCGCACCGCCTATTATCACGGCGGGAGCCAGGTGCATCCCGCCCTGGTTACCTATGTGCGGAAAAACCGCTTGGGCGTGACCCGGGTGGGAATCACGACCGGCAAAAAGATTGGGTCCGCCGTGGCGCGGAACCGCTGCCGCCGCGTGATTCGGGAAGCATACCGGTCCCTTTCCCCAAAACTCCGGAAAGGTTATGACATCGTGTTTGTCGCGCGGGTGCGCACCGCGGCGATAAAAAGCACCGTCCTTGCCGGAGTAATGGCGGCCCATCTGCGAAAGGCCGGTGTATTGCCGGCATGAAACGGGTGCTGATCGCACTGATCCGGTTTTACCAGCGGGCCATCTCCTCCCATACACAGCCGGCCTGCCGCTTTACGCCGACCTGCTCCGCTTACGCACTCGAGGCGATTGAACGGTTCGGCGCCTTCAAAGGGACGGGACTCGCCCTGTGGCGCATATTGCGCTGCAACCCGTGGGGCGGGCATGGATATGACCCGGTTCCGGAAAAAAAGCCGCGCAAAGAGAAAAAGCCCCGGCGGGGATAATGACCGCTGACCGCCGGAGGATTGGAGGACAACGATGGGCGCCATTTTCAACATCTTGGCCGTGCCGCTCGGCTGGCTGCTGCATTTCATCTACCAGTTCATCCCGAACTATTTTGTTTCGATCTTTTTATTCACCCTCCTGGTCCGGGCGATCACTTTCCCCCTTTCCCTAAAATCTCAGAAAAGCCAGGCCGACCGGGCCAAGCTTGCTCCCCGCCTGGAACGCCTGCAGAAAAAATATGCGCAGGATAAGCAGAAGCTCCAACAAAAGCAGATGGAGCTCTATGAAAAGGAAGGTGTCAGCCTGACCGGCGGCTGTCTGCCGATGGTCGTGCAGATGGTGGTGCTGTTCGGCATTATCTCGGTGATCTACAAGCCGCTGACCCATCTGCAGAAAATCCCTTCCGCCGTCATTGATACCGCCATCGTCACGGTGACCAACCCGGTTGACGAGAACGGCAATGATATCCTCACGCCGAATAAAATTACCCAGGCCGACGCGAATCCGAACAGCTACTACCGGGAACTGCGGATGCTCAAAGTGCTTTCCGCCAACCAGGGGGAGGTCGTCGCGGCCATTGACGCGATGGATCCCGCCCAACGGGGAGAGTTGTCGGGCGCGGATTATTACGAGCAGATGCAGGCTATCCGGCGCAATTTCGATTTCTTTGGCCGGACTATGCTGGACAATCCCTTTTCGGGATTCGGCGATATCAATATCCTGTGGCTGATCCCGCTGATTTCCGGCCTGACCGCCCTGGTGTCCAGCCTGATTTCCATGCGCTTTACCAAGATGGCCACCAGCGGCGAGCAGCAGCCCGGCCAGGGCTGCAGCAACGTCATGCTGCTGGTGCTCATGCCTGCGTTCTCCTTGTTCATCACCTTCACGGTACCGGGCGGTGTCGGCATCTACTGGATCTGCTCCAACGTGATCGCGGTGGCGCAGACGATCCTGCTCAATCAGATTTATAATCCGGCCAAGATCCGCGCCCAGGCGGAAAAGGAATACGAGGAACGCCGCCGCAAGAAGGCCGAGGACAAAAAGCGGCTCAAGGAAGCGCGTATCCGCGAGGAGGAAGAAGCCCGCCGCCAAGCCAAGGAGGAGGCCGAGGCCGCCGAGCAGGCCCGGCTGGAGGCCTCCAACAAAAAACCGGTCCAAGCGACGAAAAATCCTAACAAACTGAAGAAGAAGGCCGCGGCGGAAGAGACGAAGCCTGAAGATGGGACGGAACCCGCCGCCGATGAAAAGTCCTCCGGCGAGCCCACGCCCTCTGAAGAAGACGGGCAGGCCGGATCCCAGGACGAAAATTAACCGGAACTTCCGGTGACGTGAAAGGACGGAGATCCGTGCGTAAAGAAGCGATCAAGGAAGCGGCGACACTTGAGGAAGCCAAGGAAGCCGCGGCAAGGGAGATTGGCCTGGATGTCCAGACGGCGCAGTTTGAAATCCTGCAGATGCCGCAAAAAAAGACGCTGGGTCTTTTTGGCGGCTGTCCGGCGCGCGTGAAGGCCTTTGCAGAGGTATCCCCGGCGGACAAAGCGGCGGAATACCTGCGGGGTGTGCTGCGGCAGATGGGGGCCGGTGAGGTTTCCATCGACGTCAAGGTGCAGGGAGAGGGCTGTGTACTGACGCTGAACGGAGACGATGTGGGCTTTATCATCGGCCGCCGCGGCGAGACCCTCGATGCCCTGCAGTATCTGACCGGCCTAGTGGCCAATCGGGTGGACAACGCCTATTACCGCGTGACCATCGATGTGGGAAATTACCGGGAAAAACGGGATAAGACATTGGCCGAATTGGCCCGTAAGGTCGGCGGCCAGGCGGCCAAGACCGGCCGTAAGACATCTCTTGAACCGATGAATCCCTATGAGCGCCGGATCATCCATACCACCGTGCAGGAGATCGAAGGCGCGACCTCCTGGAGCGTGGGCTCAGAGCCCAACCGGCATGTGGTGGTGGGCCCTTCGGACGACAATCCAGTCCGCAGGGAATCCAAGCCTCCGCGGGAACGCGGGGCGCGCGGCGGCCGGCCGAATGACCGTGCCCGTGCCGGGGAGCGCAGTGAGCGGCCCCAGCGGGAGGCTCGCCGTTCAGCGGAAGGGGTCCCAGAGCGTCCGGTCCGCCAGGTCCGGGAGTTCGTGCCCCGCAGCAATCCCCTTCCCATGGCCGACGGCGGGACGCCGCCGGAAAAAACCATATCCGAAAAAGAACAGAGCGCCACCCTTTACGGGCGGATTGATCTGTAAGCAAGGCAAAAAGCGCCCCAGGATGCTGTCCTGGGGCGCTTTCTATTCTGCGGACAACGCCGGTCAATTGTGCAGCTGCAGCAGCTTCTGCTTGAGCTCGCCTTCGATCCGGCCGATCTCGGCCTCAGCCTCGCGGCGCTTCTGCCGTCCCTCGTCCTGGATGCGCATGACCTCATCCAGGGTGGAGATCAGGGACTCGTTGGTATGCTTGAGAGTTTCCATGTCCACGATACCCCGCTCCGACTCCTTGGCGGTTTCCACCGTGGCGGTCTTGAGGGCGTCGGCGTTTTTCTTCAGCAGCTCGTTGGTCATATCGGTGACGGCGCGCTGCGCCTCCATCGCCTGCTGGGAATGGGCAAGGCCTAAGGACAGGACCATCTGAGACTTCCACAGCGGGATGGTGTTGACCAGGGTGGATTGAATCTTCTCCGTCATCATGGTGTCGTTGTTCTGCACCAGCCGGATTTGAGGGGCCATCTGGATGGAGATGATCCGGGTCAGCTCCAGATCGTGGATCTTCTTTTCAAAACGGGTACACAGGGCGTCCAGATCATTGGCGGCCTGGGCATCCTCCGGAAGGCCGGAGGCCTTGGCCTTTTCCTGCAGTGCCGGCAGGTCGGTGGCGCGGACCTCCCCGAGTTTTTTCTTGCCCGCGAGGATATACATCGACAGTTCCTTGAAATAGGTCAGGTTGAGCTTGTACAGCTCATCCAGGGTGGCGATGTCCTTCATGAGGACGACCTGATGGTTTTCAAGGGCGGTGCAGATTTTCTCCACGTTGGTTTCAGCCTTGTCATATTTAGCTTTCATGGCGCTGACCTTGTTGCCCGCCTTGCGGAAAAAGCCGAAAAAGCCCTTTTCCTCGTCCTCGTCGGTGATGGTGCGCAGTTGGCCGACGAGGTTCGTCAGCATTTCGCCCACCTCACCCATATCTTTGGTGCGCACGTTCTGCAGCGCTGTTTCCGAGAAACCCGCTACTTTCTGCTGCGCTGCGGCGCCGTATTGGAGGATGACGCCTGTATCGGTCACGTCAATGGTCCTGGCAAAATCGTCCACCATCTTTCGCTCTGCGGGGGTCAGTGTGGATTCGTCGAGCTGTACGGGGACGATTGCCTCCTCTCCGGCGGGCTCCAGCCCGGGCGTCACCTGGGCAAAAGGGTCGAGGGTGAGGATGGGGGTTTCCTCCGCCTGTATGTCGGTATCGGGGTGAATGGCGTCGGTCATGAATGAACACACCTTTCTGTTCCAGCCGGCCGTTTTGGAGACGGGCGGCATATCAAAATCGGGTTCCAGACGGTCATGTTCATTGTAAGGGATAGCCGGTGGGAAGTCAAGCGTTTCCAGCGGTGGATCCTGCTGTTTAGAGCGGAAGGGGAATTGACAGCACAGGCGTAAGCGTGTAGAATAAAGGCGTATTTCAGAAGACAACCGAGCAGGTGCCCCCGTCGGATCCGGCGATCCGCGGGGGAGAATAGGGAAGCGGGTGAAAATCCCGCGCGGTCCCGCCGCTGTAACCGTCCGCATGGGGAGAACCCCCGCAAGCAGGATCCGCCACTGGTGCCGACACCGGGAAGGCGGATCGGCCGGAAATGGATGGAAGCCAGAAGACCTGCCTGCTTGGCCGATCCCCTCTCTACGGACGATAGAGCAGGCTTGGTGTGCGACTTCGTTTTCCCGCCGCATCGGGGAAACGCCGGACGGCATCCTGCTCGGTCACGAGCCGGATGCCGTCCTTTTTAGGGGACTGGGATACGAAAACAAGAAGCCGGCCGAGATGGCCGGCGGGAAAGGCGGAAAGTATATGAAATCCTGGCAAACGGTCTTGAAAAAGAGCGGCATCGCAGCCCTGGCCGCGGCTCTGGCGCTCTCGGTAACTGCCTGTACGGGCAGCGGCGTCCCGGCCTCTTCAGGGGGACCGGCGTCCAGCCATACGAGCGCTGCCGCAGCGGCACCGGTTACAGTTAAAAACGCCGCTGGCGGCGACGTCACTATTCGGGAGGCGCCGCAAAAAATCGTGGTGCTGCCGGTTTGGGCAGCCGAGATCACTCTCGATCTCGTAAGCACCGAACGGGTGGTGGGCCTCTCCTCCTACATGGATGCCCCCGTAACCACCGCGTTGGCGGACAAAGCGGCCAAGGTGGAAAAGCGGGTCTCGAGCGAAGCGGAGGCGATTCTCGGCCTCTCCCCCGATTTTGTGGTGCTGGACACCTTCAACGATGCCGACGGGGCGCTCGCGCAAACCCTGTCCGGCGCGGGTGTGACGGTACTGACCCTCGCGTCTCCCGTAACCTATGAGGAAATCGCCGACCGGATCACCACCCTTTCCAAAGCGCTGTTCGCCGCCGATGAAGGGGAGAAGCTCGTCTCCGACATGCAGGCCCGGTTGGACGGCGTGAAAGAGAAGGTGAAGGATATCCCGGAGGCCGACCGGGTGAAGGTGATGTATTACGAGGCCTCGTATTCCGCAGACGGGATGCTGTGCGCTTATGGGGAGGGATCCCCCTTCCAGGCCATTGCCGAGGCCGCCGGCGTGCGGAACGTCTGCACGGCTCCTTTATATTCCAACGTCAGCAAGGAAACCGTGGTCAACGATTGGAAGCCGCAGGTGCTGGTGGTGTCGGGCGTGACCTATGGGGCGGATTTTTCGGCCACTGAGGACGGCGGCGCGGCCATGAAGGCCGCGATCCTGGCTGATGCCACCCTGAAAACGGTTCCGGCGGTGGCGGACGGGCGCATCGTTGCCCTGACCGAAAAGTACCGGGGATCGACGTCCCATTACATGGCGTATGCCGCGGAGGAGCTTGCCAGGGCTTGTTACCCGGACCGGTTCCCGGCCTAGACACAAATCGGGCGCTCCCTTGAACCGGCCACCGCTCATGGCGCTTCCCGCCATGGCCCTAAG
>CAKUFK010000024.1 GCA_934647945.1 uncultured Eubacteriales bacterium
CATGCCGGTGTGATGGAATTGGCAGACGTAGTGGACTCAAAATCCACCGGTGGCGACACCGTGCCGGTTCGAGTCCGGCCACCGGCACCACGTCGGAGCAAAGTCCGCTTTGCTTCGACGCTTTTTTATGCAACGGGCATAAAAAAGCGTCATTCGCCCGCTTCCTTGCTCCTCCTTTCCAAAACAGGTCACGTTCGCTTCGGCTGTTCGCTTGTAAACGCGCTCTCGACGCCTCCCGCTCACTACCAACCTGTTTTGGTTATGGGAGTTTAATCCCCGCCGGTGGAATATTCCAAATATCTTTTTTCAATGAAATTCGCCTTTTGGTGAGTGAAATATTACTTCGTAACATGAAATACGCTATGCGTATGAAATATTTGCTTCGCAAGGGTTCAAGTTCTTATTGCAAACTGACGAAAATATTTCTTTTATAGTCCTTAGACAGTTTAAAAAACCTGTCGAAAAAGCTGGAATTGCTTGTTTGGCAGGTTTTTGCTATACTGGGATAGTAAAGCGTGTTTGTCCTGAGTTCGGAATAAACACATATGCTGATATGCCCACTCTTGAAATACTTTCCAACATCAGAGAAAAAGTAACGCCTTTATCAGGGCCGTGATGAACAGCGGCGAATACGATAAATTTGATCGTGGTATGGTATTTGATGTTTATCAGTTATGGCGGATCTATTTTGCATCAATTTTACAAATACGGAACCCTGTCAAAATTGATTTTTTGGCAGGGTTATTATGGGTATAAGACTTAAATCCTACAAATTGGTTAATAAAATAACGGGTATTCACGTGCTCTAACGTATATCATGAATAGGAAAGGTGGTAAGCAATATGAATTCGATTGACAGATTGAACCTTGCTATTAGCTATATAGAAAATAATCTCTGCAATGAAATTGATTATAATGAAATTAGCCGTATCATTTTATCTCCCATATCTGCTTTTCAGCATTTCTTTTCGTTGACAACCGGAATGGGGCTGGCAGATTATATACGACATAGAAAACTAACTTGCGCGGCACATGATTTGCGAAACCTCAACTGCAAAATCATTGATATTGCATTGAAGTATGGCTATGAATCCGCCGATGCATTCAGCATCGCTTTTAAACGCCTTTATCACATAAGCCCCTCTGCCTATAAACAATCGAATGTTGTTTTAGAACCATTCCATCGTTTATATTTTGAACTTTCAGTAAAGACGGATAGGAGAGATGTTCGTGTGATACGGCTTTTAAATGATATTGTGTACTTGCCGCAAGATTGTGAAATCGGATTTGCCTCTTGTTTTGCAGCTATGTATATGAAAGCGAAAGGTATTGTTCAACGCTCGGAAGGTGAACGTAATCCTGTATGGTGCCCCAAATACAGCCGCAGATGTATAAGCTGTGGGGACTGTCCTGGAAACGTCCTTGGAGCGCCGTCCCTTCATGGCCTATTTGCAGTTCTTTCAGGCATCGTCTTTGCAATCCCGGATTTAAAAAGCTCAAAATATCTGAAATTCAGTATAGAGGCTGGTTTTTCCCATGCGGTTGAAGAATATGACAATTACATTGACTTTATCTGCCAGTGCATTGGGTACTCCTATACCCTATTCGACAAAACCCAAGGAAAATCCTATATATTTGATAAAATCAAGCATACGATAGACGAAGACAAGGCTGCCATCCTGCAATATACCGAACAGGAAAATTGGCTCTTAATTGTCGGTTACGATGATGAAAACCAAGTGCTGTTTGGCTATCACCAAGGAGAAGCATATAATTATGATCCCGGATATGTTAAAAATATACGAGTTGACGATTGGTTTGACCGTATGAGACGAATCGTCTTTCTTGATGAGAAAATCAACACAAATATAAAGCGTCAGAGTATCTATCATAGATTGTATCATATCATGAAGAATAGCTTTGACGCCAACACGTTGGAAAATAATCGTGAATATATTTTGGATGATGACAGATTTAGCAATGCAGATATAGAATCTCTAATTCAAGAACATAATAAATTGGTTAATTTCTTTTTTGGAATGGTTATTACACGTTGTATTTTGGGTTGGTTTTTTGAAAACCCTTATAACCTGGATGGAATGGATTGGAGCCGATATGTCGATAAAGAATTGAATGATATTTCCATAGCATGCACCAATATACATGATCTAGGACATATATCGAATGGCTCGGTACTCGGAACTCGATACGACATAGATCTTTTAGAAACGCCAAACAATAAAGACAATATTCAAAAAGTAGCCGAAAAATTAAGAAGCCGGACAGTTCGTTCGGTATTAGCAACTGTGCTGGAACTCACTTATACGTACAATGAGAATATTATGGGTGCTTTAAAGCGGATGATGGAAACATAATGGCTATAACGTTATAAAAAGGATATTGTCATTCGTTACGATGATATTCACGGAACCTATAAAAATTTGAAAGAAAAAAGGATACGCTGCATCTCAACCAAAGTGGGTATCTTTTTTTGTCAACGGAACCCACGCCGTCGCAGACTTCGCATCGTTTGCGACGGCGTTTTTCTATGAAGCGAGCCCGTAGGTGCATGAAGCGCCCCGCTAATGAAGAGGGACATCAGGCTTCCGCGGCATTAGCAACTTTTTACGGGCCGTATTCTGTAAGTATCAACCTTCCCACAAAAAACCTGCCGAAAAAGCGGAAATGGCTTTTTCGGCAGGTTTTTGCCATATGGAAAGGAGGGATGTCCGCCATAATCCCCGCGTTGCGGGGGCCTTCCTCAGGAAGCGAGAGCAAGGCGGCGGATACGGCGCCAAAGGCGTATCGGCAGGGACAATTTATCCATCACATATGCTAAGGCGAGAAGGCATCCGCATACCAACATGATAACGGCAGGCCCGATTACAGCGCTGTAGAGAACGCGGAGCCCGCCTTCCGCCAGAGCTGCCTCCGTTCCGCCGAGCAGGGAGGAGAAGAGCGGCGGAGCCAAAACGACCAGCAGGAGCAGGCCGCAGAGAAACAGCGGGATGGCCGCAAACAGCAGCGCCCGCCCTTTCCGGCGCCGGTTGAAAAACAGCAGCAGGCAAAACGAGACAATACAGACCGCTATACCACCCCAAAACAGCCGGGTGGGAAGATGCAGCAGCCCCTGCACCTGCGTGACGGTTTTTAAGATTTTATCCGAATCCAGATTGGCACCGCTCGTCAGGGTCTGGAGTGCCTCCTGCCGCACCGCGGTACTCAGCTCGTCGTTACAGATGACGAGCAGGAGCCGGACGTTGTCTGCCAGCTTTGGGCTGAGGATCGCAGCGCATTCGGTTTCAGACAGATATGTCCGGCCGTCGGAGGTCATATACAGCAGCTGCTCCTGCTCAATCAGCCGCACAAGGCGGGTGGCGATGGCTGAGTAGTTCAGCCGGGGTTCGGTACCGGTACGCATATAGGTATGGAGGCCGGATATCAGGTCATCGAGATATTTTTGTATCCTTGTATTGAGCAGAAGGGTCTGTACCGTCCGTTTTTGCAGACGGATCCCCATGAAGTAGACGGTGTCCGGCATGGATGCGGTCAAAACCGCGGCGGTGTCTTTCGTCAAGAAACGGGAGGCTGGCGCTTTGTCCAACGCATGTCCGGCCATATAGCCTGCGCAGGTCATCATACTGCCGAGAAACAGGCAGATAGACAACAGAATAGCCACGGCCTTTTGGCGGAGATGATGGGGAGGCCGGACTTTTTCCACGTGAGGCTTGTCCGCAGAGGGTTCCGGAAAATAAGGGGCGGTTTCTTTTCCATCCTCGAGCGAAAGCACTGGGGGGATCTCCTCGGGCCCGGCCTCCTCTGCCGGAGCGGAGGGCGAGGCAGGCGCTGGCGCCTCGACGGTGGGGACGGGATTAGAGGTGGGCGTCGCCGGTTTTTCCTCCGGATAAAGGGGGCAGTGCCGGCAGGTTTCATCCTCCGGGGAAAACCCATGCGGACAGGTGTCGCAGTTCATACAAAGACCCCTCTCAACTAAGGAAAACCCCGAGCCGCAGTATAGGGGTTCTCCGATGGTAATTACAGACGCCGGAACGCCCGTCTGTTTATCAGTATATCACAGAAGGGAGCCCTGCCGCAACTGCCAAAACGCCTGTTTTCATGTCCGGATGGGGACTTTCCCTTTAAGGAGTTTGCCGCTAAAATACCATTCGTCAAGCCGCACAAAAGGAGGCTCATCTCGCCTTCTGCCGACGAAGCAAACCAGGCTATCCAATATTTCTGCATACAAACGTCCGTCAGTAAATAAGGGCCTGTTCTTTTCAAAGAACAGGCCCTTATTTGTGAAAAAACGGATGAGGATCGGTTAACGGGACAACGCCAGGCAGGAAACACAGGCGGGTCTATACCGGCTCGTTTCCGAAGGTATCGGCCGCACTGTCCCTGCGGCTTATCCGCCCCTTCCGGATGTTCCTGAATTTTCCCTGAAGCTGCTCCGCCTCAGCATGTGCGAAACGGGACGGATTTGTCCGATGAATGGCGCCTCATATCCCTCAGGCCCTGGCCGCCAGCTTGTAGCCGGCGGCGGTCAGGGCCCTTTTGATCTCCTCGACGTGGGCGTGGTCCCTCGTCTCGAGCACCAGGCGGAGGAAGCAGGCGTTGATATCCATGTCCAAATCGGCCCGGTCGTGATAGACAGCGACCACGTTGCCGCCGAGGTCGGCGACGATTTTGGATACGCCGCTGAGCTGGCCCGGCTTATCCGACAGCTCGATGATGATATCAGCCGACCGCCCCGACTTGAGCAAGCCGCGGCTGATAACCCGGGAGAGGATTGTCACGTCGATGTTGCCGCCCGAGAGCAGGCAGACCACGTTTTTGCCCTCGACCGGGATCTTGTCGAAGAGGACGGCGGCAACCGACACCGCCCCGGCCCCTTCGGTGATCAGCTTCTGCTGCTCGATCAGAGTGAGGATGGCGGTGGAGATCTCGTCGTCGGTAACGGTGACGATTTCATCCACATACCGGCTGCACAGCTCGAAGGTCAGGTCGCCCGGGGTTTTCACCGCGATACCGTCTGCGATGGTGGCGACGCCGTCAAGCGTCTCCTTCCGGCCGTCCCGCACGGCGTTGAACATAGAGGCCGCGCCCGCCGCCTGCACGCCGTAGACCTTGCAGTGGGGGTTGAGGGACTTGATCGCGAATGCCACCCCCGAGATCAGTCCGCCGCCGCCGACCGGCACCACCACGGCGTCGATCTCGGGAAGCTGTTCGAGCAGCTCGAGGCCGATCGTCCCCTGTCCGGCGATGACGTTTTCATCGTCGAAGGGGTGGATGAAGGTATAGTGTTTCTCATCCCGCAGCTCAAGCGCCCGCTGGTACGCGTCGTCGTACACCCCCCGGACCAGCTCGACCCGGGCTCCGTATTTTTTCGTCGCCTCCACCTTGGAGATCGGGGCGCCGTCGGGCAGGCAGATGACGGATTTGATGCCGTTTTTGGTCGCCGCGAGCGCCACACCCTGGGCATGGTTGCCCGCCGAGCAGGCGATGACGCCGTGAGCCTTTTCCTCGTCGGAGAGCTGGGAAATCTTATAATACGCCCCCCGCACCTTAAAGGAGCCGGTCACCTGGAGGTTTTCGGTTTTCAGATACACCGTGCAGTCGTGGCGGATGTTGGGCGCGTGGATGAGATCGGTAGAACGGATGACGTTCTTGAGGACGAACGACGCATGGTACACTTTGTCGAGCGTGAGCATGGAGATCCCCCGTTTCGGTAAAAAATAAAGCCTCCGCCCCTGTATAGAGACGAAAGCCGGCTTTCGTGGTACCACCCTACTTTGGCCGCCGAGGCGGCCCTCCTCCCCGTCTCCCGCCAAAACGGGGGAAACGCGGTCTCCGGTAACGGGGAGAAGCCGTGCCCGCCTACTTCACCGTTCAGCGGTCTGCTCAGGGGCGATACCCGTCCGGGATTCCTGCCGCCTCGCACCACCCGGCGGCTCTCTGAAAGGAAGGACCCGTTGGACTTCCCCGTCATCGCGTTTCTGTATATATAAAAAAGCATACCCCCTTTTTGGGCGTTTGTCAAGAGGCGGGTTTGGATTTTCCCTGTACCGGCCCCGCGCGACTTATTCCGGCGGGAGATAGGTGTTCCGATACGCTTCGGTCCGGGGGAGCCATTTGGGGCAGGCCGCCATGCCGGGGCGGCAGTAGCGGATGCGGGGCGGGTGGACGCAGTGCCCGTAATCGACCGGCAGGTACCGTCCGCACCAGATGTAGTGCCGCCGGTAATAGCCGCCATCCAGGCAGGTATGCCGGATAGTTTCCATTTTCATCACCTCAAACACGCTTTGACACAATTTGTGTCAAAGCGTCAACCCTTTCATCTTTATCGGTTATACTGGAGACAGTGATGGAAGATGCGGTATCATAGAATCAAGCAACTGCGTATCGATTCGGACATAAAACAGCAGGATCTGGCCGATTTCCTAAAGCTAAACCGCAGCACATACAGCAATTATGAAAACAATTTGCGGGATGTCCCGGTCGAGGTTTTGGCGGGGATCGCCGAGTTCTATCATACCAGCGTGGATTACCTGATCGGCCGGACGGATGAAAAGAAGCCCTATCCCTCCGCCCATGACTGACCGTTTGCGGCGATTCTGCCGGCGGAACCGGCATCCCCGTCAAAAAGCAGAAAACGGCCCCGGCACGCCTTCGGGTGTGCCGGGGCCGCTTTCGTCATTATGACGGAAAGTGCCCCCCAATCGTTTTTGTATTTCGGCTGAATGGGGCTATCTTTTTTGGAAGAGATCGGTATAATGAGGGGTATTCCACACAAGGACGGGTCCGCGGCGCATGGCACGTCCCTGCGCGGCGGGGCTTGGGGAAAAGAGGGGGAGACGTATGTTCCAGATACGATGGATTTGGCGCAACATGGATCGAAAATACCGGGTAGGTGTCATCGCGGCGCTGCTGATTTCGGTGGTGACGAGCGTGATGCTTTTGATCAATCCGGCGCTGACGGCCCAGCTCATCGACCAGGTGATTATCGCGGAGAATACCGAGCCGCTCCTCCGGCTGCTCACCATCATGCTGGTGGCCAAGGTCCTGCGGGAAGGCTTGCGGTATCTGATGATCGTGTGCTTGGAAAAGGGTTCTCAGAACGTGGTGTTCAACCTGCGCCGGCGGCTTTTCGCGGTGCTGCAGTACCAGGAAATGCGCTTTTTCGACCGCAACCGCACCGGCGACCTGATGACCCGCCTCTCCGCCGACCTGGACTGGTGCCGGCATTTCGTCTCCTACCTCGCCTATATGGTGGTGGACTGCTCGGTGATGTTCCTGTCCACCCTGCTTTTCTTTTTCACTGTGAGCTGGAAGCTCACCCTGGCCCTGCTGGCGGTGACGCCGCTGCTGCTGTTGATTACCAAGCTCTATTCCTCCAAGGTGCGCCCGCTCTTTATCGGGATGCGGGAGCGCCTGGCCGAGATGAATACCGCCGCGCAGGAGAACATCGCGGGCAACCGAGTGGTCAAGGCTTTCGCGCGGGAGGAATTCGAAAAAGAGCGGTTCCGGAAAAAGAATGAGGCGTACCGCGACGCCAACCTCGAAATCAACAAGCTGTGGCTTACCTTTTATCCCTTTATCGAACTGCTGGCCAACGCCATGACCCTCATCACGGTTTTCCTGGGCGGGTTTTTCATCATCATCGGTGAGATCTCCCCCGGAGAGCTCACCATCTTTACCAGCCTGTCCTGGGCCCTAGCCAACCCCATGCGCAACCTCGGCAACCTCATCAACGATTTGCAGCGGTTCGCCGCCTCGGCCAACAAGGTCATTGAGGTGTATTATGCCCGTCCCCTGATCATGGACCGGACCGACGCTGTGGATCACGCGGCCATGGAAGGGAAAATCGAGTTCCGGGACGTCTCCTTCTCCTTCGGCAGGGTCCAGGTCCTCGACCATGTCAGCTTCACGGTGGAGCCGGGCCGGACCCTCGCGATCATGGGACCGACCGGCTCGGGGAAGACGACGCTTATCCACCTGCTGTCCCGGTTTTACGATGTGGACGGAGGCGCGATCCTGGTCGACGGCTGCGATGTGCGGATGTGGAGGCTGCAGCAGCTCCGCCGGAACATCGGCACCGCGACCCAGGATGTTTTTCTCTTTTCCGATTCGGTGGAAGGGAACATCGCCTTCGGCGACCAGGCCCTGACGGAAGAGGAGGCCCGGGATTTCGCGCGGATGGCCGACGCGGACGGCTTCGTCAGCCGGATGCCGGAGGGCTACGACACCATCGTGGGGGAACGGGGCGTGGGCCTGTCGGGCGGCCAGAAGCAGCGGATCGCCCTGGCCAGGGCCCTGGCCATGCGCCCGGCGGTGCTCGTTCTCGACGACACCACCTCGGCGGTGGATATGGAGACCGAGACATACATACAGGACCAGCTCCGGCGGCTGCCCTTCCCCTGTACAAAAATCCTCATCGCCCAGCGGATCTCCTCGGTCAAGGATGCCGACCAGATCCTGGTGCTCCAGGACGGCCGGATCGCCGAACGGGGCACCCATGAGGAGCTGCTCCGCCAGAGGGGCTACTACTGGGAGACCTATGCCCTGCAGAACGACATCCAGGACCCGGCTCCGGATGAGGCCGGAGTGAAAGGGGGTGCGTGCTGATGGCCAGACGCAATACATTTGAAGTGGATGAAACCCTGGAATCCCCCTTCAGCTTCAAGCACTTGAAGCGCGCCATGAAGTACATCGGCCGCCACAAAGGGAAAATGGGCCTCGCCCTGCTGCTCAGCGCGGTGGCCAGCGTGGTGGCCCTGTTCCAGCCCAAGATCATGCAGTGGGTGCTGGACGACGCGGTCCCGGGCAAAAATGTGACCCTGCTCCTGTGGCTCGCCCTCGCCTATGTGGGGATCATCCTCGTCAGCATCCTGTTCAGCACCATCCGCTCCCGGATTATGGCCCATGTCAGCCAGGAGATCATCTACGATATCCGCAAGGACCTCTTCGCCCATCTCCAGCGCCTGCCCTTCAGCTATTACGACAGCCGGCCGGCGGGAAAAATCCTGGTGCGGGTCATCAATTACGTCAATTCCGTGTCGGATATGCTCTCAAACGGGATCATCAACAGCATCCTGGAAATCCTCAACATCCTGTTCATCGTGGTATTCATGTATGCGACCAACGCGGTCCTCGCCACCATCATCGTGGCCGGGCTGCCGGTGTTCGCGGGGGTCATCTGGTTCTTAAAACCGCGGCAGCGGAAGGCCTGGCAGCGCCAGTCCAACAAGAATTCCAACTATAACGCCTATCTGGCCGAGAGCATCGACGGGGTGAAGGTTTCGCAGCTCTTCGCGAGACAGGAGGAGAACCTCACCGTTATGGAGCGGCTCGCCGCCGCCTGCCGCAAGGCGTGGATGGGCGCGGTCTATATCTCCAACTCGGTCTGGCTGAGCTCGGAGCTCATCACCCAGATCGTCTTCACCCTGCTGTACATCGCGGGGGTCTACTGGCTGGGCGGCGCCATCGTCTCCTTCGGCGTCATCCTGGCGATGGGGCAGTACGTCAGCCGGTTCTGGCAGCCCATCACCAACCTCGCGAATATCTACAATTCCTTCGTCAACAACATCGCCTATCTCGAACGGATCTTCGAGACCATGGACGAGCCGGTGGTGGTGGACGACGCTCCGGACGCCGTGGAACTGCCCCCCATCACCGGAGAGGTGGAGTTCCGGGACGTGACCTTCGCCTATGAGCCGGAGGTCCATATCCTGGAGAACCTCAATCTGCACGTGAAGGCTGGGGAAAGCATCGCCCTGGTCGGCCCGACCGGCGCGGGCAAGACCACGGTGGTCAACCTGATCAGCCGGTTCTACAACCTGACCGGGGGCGAGATCCTGCTGTACGGCCGGCCGGAGGAGGGGGAGAACGCCGTCGCCTGGAGCGAAGGGTACGATATCTCCAGGGTGACGCTCCATTCCTTGCGCACCCAGATGGGAATCATGCTCCAGGACAGCTTTATTTTCAGCGGCACCATCCGGGACAACATCCGGTACGGCCGCCTCGACGCTACCGACGAGGAGATCGAGCAGGCGGCGAAAATGGTCCGGGCCCACGATTTCATCATGGAGATGGAAAAAGGGTACGATACCGAGGTCAATGAACGGGGCAGCCGGCTTTCCCAGGGACAGAAGCAGCTCATCGCCTTCGCCCGTACCCTGCTCTCCGATCCCAAGATCCTGATTCTGGACGAGGCGACCTCCTCCATCGATACCAAAACCGAGCGGCTGCTGCAGGAGGGGATCCAGGTACTTCTCAGAGGGCGGACCTCTTTCATCATCGCCCATCGCCTCTCCACCATCAAAACCTGCGACCGGATTCTGTATATCGGCAACAAGGGGATCCTCGAGCAGGGCAGCCACGGCGAACTGCTCGGAAAGAGAGGACTCTATTACGACCTGTACACCGCCCAGGCGAGGGAGCAGGGGGCGCTCGGCGTTTCCTGACCAGTCCGGCGCCCCGCATTTAAAAAACAGGGATGGCCATGCCGGAAACCCGGCGGCCAACCCTGTTTTTTTCGCGGCGGCGGCGGTCAGAGCACCCATTCCACCACGTTCCGTTTTTTGAGCGCAGGCGGCGCGGGCCGGGCGGCATAGCCGAGGGCCGCGCAGCCGAGCACGATATGGGTATCGGGCAGATGGAGCCGGGTGAGCAGCCCACGGACGCGGGGCCGGTCGCAGATCCCCTTGAACTGATTGATCCAAACCGACCCGATCCCCAAGGCGTGGGCTGCGAGAAACATATTCTCGAGCGCACAGGCGCAGTCCTCCACCCCATGGGGATTGTCCCTCTCGTTGGAGGCGAGGATGAGGACATTGGCGCCGTGAAAATGATACGCCGGGTCCCGGCCCGCTTCTTCCCGGATCACGGCGGCGAGCGCGTCGAGCATCGCCGGATTCTGCACCACCGTGAACCGCCAGAGCTGCTTGTTCATGCCGCTCGGCGCGTATCGTGCGGCGTCGACGATCTGTTCAAGCGCCTCCCGCGGGACAGCCTCCTCCGTAAAGGCCCGGATACTCCGGCGGGTCATCAGGTTTTCCAGTGCGTCCATGCCGATTGCCTCCTTTTTTCAGTCATCTTTCGTTTCAGGATCGCCCAGCACCTTGACATAAAAGCGGCGCTCCCGTGGGCCGTCGAACTCCGCGAAATAGACCCCCTGCCACATCCCAAGCAGCAGCCGGCCGTTTTCCACCGGGATGGTGACGCTGCTGCCCACACAGACGGCTTTCAGATGGGCAGCGGAATTCCCCTCCGCATGGCGGAACTCGGTCCGGTCGGGAAAGGTTTTGTCCAGCGCCAGCATCAGATCCCGGGTCACGTCGGGATCCGCGTTCTCATTGATCGTCACCCCGGCGGTGGTGTGGGGGCAGTAGACCACACATAGGCCGCTCTCCACCCCGCTGTCCCGCAGAGCCTCCTGCACCTGGGCCGTCACAGCCAGAAATCCCTCCCGGGGGGTGCTCAGACGATAGGTTTTGATCATGGCGCGCCTCCTGTTCTTTCCTAATTTACCTTATTATGGCACACGGCGCCTTCCGGTACAAGCCTTGCCGCAAAACAGCCGAATATTAGCACTCATATATATTAAGTGCTAATATTCACAATATATTCATAATTCAGATATGATCTATTCGCATTTTTTTCCTATACTATATCCTGGGCCATGGAAAAAAACCGCCGCCGGCATAAATCCCCCGGCGGCCGGAGAGGAAGGGATCGTATGAACGCACAAAAATTCACCCAAAAGTCCCTGGAGGCGATCCGGGAGGCCCAGAATCTGACGGTGGAGCATCAAAACATGCAGCTCGAGCAGGAGCACCTCCTCGCCGCGCTGCTGACTCAGGAGCAAGGGCTGGTCCCGGAGCTGCTGCTGAAAATGGGCATTCCCGCCGAACAGGTGGAGGCCGACGCCCTGCGCGCGGTGGACGGCCTGCCCAAGGTCACCGGCTCTGGCCGGGAGGCCGGCAAAATCTATGTATCGGAGGATGTGGACAAAACTCTCACCGCCGCCGAGCGGAAGGCCGAGAGCATGAAGGACGAATATGTCTCGGTCGAGCACCTTTTCCTCTGCCTGATCGAGCTGGCGGACGACACGCTGGCCCGGCTGTTCCGGCAATACGGCATTGAGAAAAACGCGGTGCTGAAGGGCCTTATGGGGATCCGGGGAAATACCCGGGTCACCAGCGACAGCCCCGAGGGCACCTACGACGCGCTGAAAAAATACGGCACCGACCTGGTGGAACGGGCCCGCAGCCAGAAGATGGACCCGGTCATCGGCCGGGACGACGAGATCCGCAACGTCATCCGGATCCTCTCCCGCAAAACCAAAAACAACCCCGTCCTCATCGGCGAGCCCGGCGTGGGCAAAACCGCCATCGCCGAGGGCCTGGCCCAGCGGATCGTCCGGGGGGATGTCCCTCACAGCCTGCGGGACAAGACCATCTTCTCCCTGGATATGGGGGCCCTGGTCGCCGGGGCCAAATACCGCGGCGAATTTGAGGAACGGCTCAAGGCGGTGCTCGAGGAGATCCGGAAATCCGAAGGTCGGATTCTCCTGTTCATCGATGAGCTGCACACCATTGTGGGGGCTGGTAAGACTGAAGGCGCCATGGATGCGGGCAATCTGTTAAAGCCCATGCTGGCCCGGGGCGAGCTGCACTGCATCGGCGCCACCACCCTAGACGAATACCGCCAGTACATCGAAAAGGATCCGGCGCTGGAACGGCGGTTCCAGCCGGTGATGGTAAACGAGCCGACGGTAGAGGATACCATCGCCATCCTGCGGGGGCTCAAGGAGCGGTATGAGGTCTATCACGGCGTCAAGATCCAGGATCAGGCCATTATTGCCGCCGCCACCCTCTCGAATCGGTATATCACCGACCGGTTCCTGCCCGACAAGGCCATCGACCTTGTCGACGAGGCATGCGCCATGATCCGCACCGAGATTGACTCCATGCCGACCGAGCTGGACGTGATCCAGCGCAAGATCATTCAGCATGAAATTGAGGAGGCTGCCCTCAAAAAGGAAAAAGACCCCCTGTCCAAGGAGCATCTGGCCGAGATCCGGAAGGAGCTGGCTGAAATGCGGGAGCAGTTCGGATCCATGAAGGCCAAGTGGGAGAACGAAAAGGCCGCCATCGGCAAGGTCCAGTCCCTGCGGGAGAAGATTGAGGACGTGGGCCGACAGATCGAGAAGGCGGAGCAGGATTACGACCTCAACAAGGCCGCCGAGCTCAAATACGGCAAGCTGCCCGAGCTGCAGAAGCAGCTCGAGGCGGAGGAACGCCTGACCGAGGAATCGAGAAAGCACAGCCTGCTGCGGGACAAGGTGACCGAGGAGGAGATCGCCCGGATCGTCGAGCGGTGGACCGGGATCCCGGTCGCCCGCCTGATGGAAGGGGAGAAGGATAAGCTGCTCCATCTCGAGGATATCCTGCACCGGCGGATCATCGGACAGGACGAGGCGGTGACGAGAGTCACCGAGGCGATCCTCCGGTCCCGGGCCGGGATCCAGGATCCCAACCGGCCCATCGGCTCTTTCCTCTTCCTCGGCCCCACCGGCGTGGGCAAGACCGAGCTTGCCAAGGCACTCGCGGAATGCCTGTTTGACGACGAGCGGAACCTCATCCGCATCGATATGTCGGAATACATGGAAAAATACGCCGTCTCCCGCCTGATCGGCGCCCCTCCCGGATACGTGGGGTATGAGGAGGGCGGCCAGCTCACCGAGGCGGTGCGGCGCAAGCCCTATTCCGTCATCCTGTTCGACGAGGTGGAAAAGGCCCATCCCGATGTGTTCAACGTGCTGCTCCAGGTTCTGGACGACGGCCGGATCACCGATTCCCAGGGCCGGACGGTGGACTTCAAAAACACCATCCTCATCCTGACCTCCAACCTGGGCAGCCAGATCCTGCTCGACGGCATCGGGCCGGACGGCGCCGTCACCGGCTCCGCCCGGCAGGAGGTGGAAGGGTTGCTGCGGCGCTCCTTCCGTCCCGAATTTTTGAACCGTCTGGATGAGATCGTTTTCTACAAGCCGCTGACCAAGGCGGATATCGCCCGGATCATCGACTTGCTGATGGCGGGGCTCAACAAACGCCTGGCCGCCCAGCAGCTTCGCTGCGCGCTCACGCCTGCGGCGAAGACTTTGATCGCGGACGAGGGATACGACCCAATTTACGGTGCCCGTCCCCTCCGGCGGTATATCCAGCGGCATGTGGAGACCCTCATCAGCCGGAAGCTGGTGGAAGGCGATCTGATGCCTGGCACAGTCCTGACCGTCGATGCCCGGGACGGAAACCCGGGCGAGGCTCAGGAGAAGATCTTGACCGTCACCGCGTCCGCCCCATCCGATGCCGCCTCCCCATCCTGAGAGCGCCGTGGCGCGGTCCCATAACCAACAAAAAGGCAGCCGCCTCGGAGCGGCTGCCTTTTGCATGTCGGAATCCTTCGGCACGCTGCCGGACAAGGGACGCCGCATCGCGGCGCCTCACAAGCTCAGCTTGCGTTTCGTCCTTGCAAAGGAAGACTGGCGGGTGCTGTCCCCTGCTTTATAAACGGCTGGAATACGCCATACGTAAACGATCGAGCGGACGTGCATAGCGGCCCGCCGTCCCCGATACCCGTCACGCCTCGTTCTTGTATTCCACGATATCCTGGATGCGGCAGTCCAGGATCCGGCACAGATCGTCGATGGTCCGCAGGCTCAAATAGCGGTTTTGTCTCATCCTCGTCAACGTATGGGGGCTTATGCGCTGCGTTTCTCTCAGCGCAATAGGTGGAGATCTTCTTTTTCTCCAATGTGTCCCCAAAAGGCCCGTAGCTTATCATAAAACCACCTCTTGACTTTATGATAGATCCTATATGGGGAGGCAGGCATGAGTTGTCATGTGGTGGGATCGGCCGAGGACTTTGAACTCTTGAAAAACTTTATAGCGTGCGGCTTTCCCCGTAAACGATTGTTTTTGCGTACGCGTCCCAGTCCATGGAGCCGCTGCAAATGATGCGTGACGGCAGCCGCATTTTTTTTACAGCGAATAGCATATCATCCTGCTGTTTCTTATATTGTTCCGCCAGCTCCGCTCTGTGCGCGTCCGGTTCGGTCCGATTCATTTGTTTTTCTCTCAGCCAGAGTCTCTCTTCGATCAGATGATCCGGAACAACGAGCAAAATGGCCTCTATGCCTAAATTGGCAAACCGTTCGATCAATTCCAGGATGTCCGGATCGGCATAATCTTGAAAAAACCCGACATGATTCACCAGTCCTCTTTCAAAAACCGTATATAAGCCCCGGGATGCCCGCCGATATTCTCCGAGACAACAGGCCCATTCATATAACTGCTCGATCATGCCCACCCGCCCAAAGAGCATGTCCGTGTGCTCCTGCCGGTCGTGATACCGGAATTCCCCGCCGATGGAATTGAGTACCTGGGTATAATGCTCGCCTAACATCACGATATTGCGTTCCAACGTCAAATCGGCCGCAAAAAGTCTTTTCAAAGCATACATAACCGACGTTTTTCCAGCGCATGAAATCCCTTCCAGCATGATGCCTCTCGACAAATTGGGCACACATTTCACCTCCAAATATAAAAACCCCTAACAATTGAAGTATAACAGGAACCTGTCGTAAAAGCAATTCAGGTTTCGGCGCTATAAAGAGGTAATGAAAAAGTGCGTGTCTCCTGCGGTCATCGCGCCTTGAAAAAATTAGAACCACCAGTAGCACTGGTGGTTCTAAAACGCTAAAATGAGAACTAAGAGAAACCCGCTGCACGCTCAAGGCCCGCCGCGGGTAAGATAAGACGAAAAAGAAACGCTTTTGAAAAAATAGAGTCAGCGGGCGCGTATCGCGATTCTTACTTCGCTTCAGGCTCCTCATGGTCCTCCTTATATTCTGTTAGATCGACAGGTTGACACTTCATAATTTTGCATAGCTTGCCGAGGGTTTCAGTTGTAATCGGTTCATCATGACGGATACGATGTAAAGTTGGGGCTTCAATCCCTTGATTGCCCAAATAATAATAAGAAATGTTATGAGCCTTCATGTATTCACGCATTGGTGCAAAAGAAATAGGCATATTAATCACCCCATATTAGTATATGGGGCTTGAAATGGAATGTATATAGTAATTATAATTACTATATACAATACGGCAACTACATGAGGAGGAGAGAATATGGAACGCTACGTCATTGAACTGACCGATGATTTATCCTATATATATGCGGTAGAGGAGTGCTTATCGATCATACTGGAGAGGGTTTAATCTACCATGATAAGCCGGGCCGGGCCCGGAAACGATACGGAAACCGCCGGCAGCGGACATGAGGCGGACTAGAATGAAAGCGGCCGGATGCCTTGCGGCAATTTCACATAAAAGCGGCCGTCTTTACCGCGTATCCTTCATGGCGGCAGAAGGAAAGCCTGCGGCGTACACCCTGCTCGCCGCAGGTACATAAAGACAGCAACAGATTTTATCCGGTTTTCATCACACCCTTTCAAGCTTCCAGGATCACCTATTATGAGTATACGTGATTTCCAGTACCGTAGTTAATAGCGGGTGCGCTGTTCGGTTTTTTCTTCCGGCCGTTGGCGAAATGAAAGGAGAAACCGGAGAACATTCTGTTTGCTTCATCTTTTTCGTGCTTAAACGAAAAAACAGCAGCCCCGGATGACCCGGGGCTGCCGATGCGTGGACTTTATTTCATTTTGGACTTCAGGAAGTCCACCGCGAGCTGGATATCCGCGCGCGGATCGGTCTGGATTTCCCGTTCGATGGTCAGGAAGCCGTGATAACCGATCTGACGAAGCGCATCCAGATAGCGGTCGAAATCGACCTTTCCCTGGCCGAGCGGCGTCTCCTTGAAGTAGTCGCCCAGACGCAGGTCCTCGATCCCATTGTCCGCAAAGAAATCGTAAATCCGTTTGGGATCGGTCTTTTGGATCATGATACCGTCCTTTGCGTGGGTGTGGACGATGTAATCCTGTAGGGTGAAAACTGCCTGCACCGGATCGTCGTCGGTGACCATGACGAGATTGGCCGGGTCCAGGTTGACCGCGACGCCCTTGGAATCCAGGCCGTCGAGAAACGCTTTCAGCCGCGCGGCCGGTTCCGGCCCGGTCTCGATGGCGAAGAACGCACCGTTCCGATGTGCATAGTCCGCCAGGGTGTTGCAGGCCTCTTGCAGGATTTTATAGGTGTCGCAGGTATTGTCCTCCGGCACCACGCCGATGTGGGTGGTCACCACATGGCTCCCGAGTTCCAGCGCCAGGTCGACGATCCGCTTGGACTTTTCGATTTTGCCCGGGTTCTCATCCGCGCGGGTGAACCCATGACCCCCGAGGTCGCCGCACAAGGCGGAAACCGCCAGACCGTAACGGGACAGCAGCGCCTTTTTCTCCGCGATCTGCGCGGGCGTCAGGTTTTCAGGCGCCATTTCGCCGCTCACGGCGTAAAGCTGGACACCGTCCGCGCCCATGTCGGCGCAGGTTTTCAGGCTTTCTTCAAAGGGAAGGCGGAGCCAGTCGGCGATGATGCCGATCGAAAATTCGCTCATGTGGTTAACCCCTTTCTCAAATTGCGGATTAGGAGATCGCCGGTACATCCACCCATACGCCGGGCTTTTGAATGGCCTCGAGGCCTGCGCCCCGCACCGCCATAATGGCGAGGGTCTGATCGTGGGGAACGTGGATCTCGCCGGTGCGGAGGAACGCCACCAATTCCACGATGAAGTTGTGGAAGAAGTCGGATTCCACCTTGACGAGGGTGTTTTCCGCCTTGCCCGCGATGTTCATCATGAAGGGCGACCCCTTGGCATAGCCGGTCAGGGTGGCGGTCCGTCCGTCCTCGAACGCGATGACGACGGTGTACCAGTTTTCACCCGGCAGATACATCACCCGGACGGGATGGGACTTGATCAGCATCATGATCGGCTCTAGCTGATGGATGGAATAGGTGTCGAAATCATTAGGCCCCCAGGAACACAGCGAGGTAATCGATGCCGAGTCGATATCCTTGTACTCATCCGCGAAGCGCAGGGCAGAGGTGGAGTAGCAGGGGGTACCGCTCTGTTCCGCGATATCGAAGATCCGCCGGGCGGTGGGGTAATCCGGAGCGAAGGTTTTGTCCACATAGCACCGCTTGCCCGAACGCAGCGGGATTTGGCAGAGTTCCTCGTGCATCTCGCAGTTGTCGGGGGAAAGGACGATGACCGCGTCGCTCTTCGCGGTGAGTTCCTCGATGGTCGCAACCCGTTCGATGCCGTATTTGGCGCACCATTCATCGGTGGTCATGCCGCCGATGGGGCTGTCGATATGGCCGTAAGCGTACGCGACCTCCATCTCGCCGCCCGATACCTCTTTGATGAGCGCGGGATAATTGTTGGCGTGCCATTCATCGAGATAATAATCTACGAATCCGATTTTCACAATGGTCTCTCCTCTCCGATCAGTCCATGACCACTTCACGGTGCGCATCGGCAGAGTCGTAGATCGCCTGCATCATTTTGGCGGTGATGACGACGGTGTCGATGTGGGACGGAAGCTTTTTGCCGGTCTTGATGCAGTCCACGAACGCGTTGATCTCGTTTTCAAAGTGGTTGTTCATCTTAAAGACAGGCTTGTATTCCACCAGGGCGCCGTGCTCGGCGGTGTAGACGGTGAAATCCTGGCCGTACTGCAGGCGGATCCCCGCCTTGTCGCCCATGAAATCGATATACATCTCATTTTGCCCGATATTCTGCGCCCAAGCGCCGTTCAGGGTGATAACCGGGCCGGCGGTGCGGATGAGGGCGGTGACAGAGTCGTCCACGTCATAGGTGCCGCTGTAATCCGGGGGACCCGCCCACATGTCGGTATAGGCATAGTCCTTCATATCTTTGCCGAGGCGGCAGAAGGTCTCGCCGCTGACCGTGACCGGTTTGGGATCGCCGCAGCAGTACATGACGATGTCGAGGAAATGCACGCCCCAGTCGATCAGAGCGCCGCCGCCGGCGATGGCTTTGGTGGTGAACGCACCGCCCAGACCAGGGATGCAGCGGTGGGAGCGGAAGCTGATGTACACGTGGAACACGTCGCCCAGCTTGCCGGAATCGATGTACTGCTTGATCAGGTTGACGCTGTCGTTGAAGCGGTTGACCACGCCTATGTTGAGCACCTTGCCCGTCTCATGCTGCACCTTCTGCATCTCGAGCGCTTCCTCATAGGTGCGGGCAGCGGGCTTCTCGCACAGGACATGTTTGCCCGCCCTTAACGCATCGATGGCAATGGAGGCGTGGACGTTGTTGGGAGTGCAGACCGAGACCGCCTCGATTTCCGGATCCTTCAGGACGTCGTGATAATCGCGGACGGCCTTGCCGCAGCCGTACTTTTCCACCGCGGCCTCGGCCCGGTCGAGCAGGATGTCGCAGAAATAGACGATTTCCACCTCCGCGTTTTTCATATACGCCGGGATGTGGGCCGCGTTGGCAATGTTGCCGCAGCCGATGACTGCTACTTTCATCTTCATCTCTCCTTGTTCGTCGTTGATTCCCCACAGGACTCTTTTTGCGCCTTGCGATATTCCAGGGGCGATACCCCGAAGCGCCTGGTAAAGGCACGGCTGAAGGAATGGATGGACTTATATCCCAGCATATCCGCAATTTGAGTGACGCTCATGCCGTCCTCGAGCAGCTGGGTGGCCCGTTCAAACCGGCGGCGGGTGAAATACTCCTTGAGAGGTTCCCCCATGTTCCGGCTGAACAGGTCGGCTATGTAGGAATAGCTGTATCCAAAGGTTTCGCTGAGCTTTTGCAGCGCGCCCATATCCTCGCTTTCCACGTCGATATAGTGGATGATGTCGTAGAGCAGCCGCTTTTTGCCGTCGAGAGGCTGGGTAGGGGCATACACCCGCTCGGCGGTGTCGTTGTACTGCCGGTACACGGTCACGGCGATCTGGTGGATGCAGGACTCGATCATGGAGCCTGCGAACAGATCGGTGGTGATCAGGTTATTGAACAGCTTGAGGAAAGAATCCTGCAAGCTGCTTCCGGCCGTGGCGTCCCGTTTGTCGCACGTGTCGAAAAAATCCTTGAGTGTCTTATACTCATATTTCGATAAATAGGGCTCATTGAAGGTGAAGCCCAAATAAAAGTATCGGATCGGGTTGCTTTTGTTGGACAGGATGGAATGCTCCTCGCCTGGCCGGTTGATGAACAGCATATCCTTGCGCAGTGGATAAGGATTGCCGTCGACGGTGAAAACCCCCTCGCCCGAAACCACGTAAGAGATCTCGTAAACGCTCTGGATATGGGGCTCACAGAGGTAGTCGGCCTCCGTCGCCAAATCGCCTGCCTGGGCCAGAAAATAGGGGCCAAATTCCAGGGGGACTTTGAAATGGACGTTGTCGAAATGAAATTTGACTTTTCGGAAAGTCGTAATGGCTTCCACGTGTCCCCTTCCTTTCCACAAAGATCCAGTGAAAAATGATAAATTTCCGGTGCGGTCATGACAAAAATACACAATCGCTTGTTTTTCCAACCCTCTATGGCCTCATTATAGCACGGCACGGGGGCTTTGTATTTAACATTTTTTATGATGGAATTGTTGATTTTTGATTGTTTTCCGAGACGGAGGGCAACAGGAAGAGATGTTCCGGGCAAGGGCCCCGCCGATTTATGATATAAAAGGCAACATCGGTACCCGAAAAACGCCCTTTTCGAATAAAACACCCGGGGCGGCCACCTAAAGGCGGGCGTCTCAGGCGTTTCGATATAACCGGCTACGAACAAAGCAAAGCCTCCGGGGGCGTATTGCCCCGGAGACCCGGCTTCTTCCAGTCGAAGCATTGAGCTTTCACGCAGAGACGCGCTTACCCTTTATCCGCGTCAATCGATATAGAGGATGCGGAACTCGTCCGGATTCTCTTTTTCTGCCTCCGACAAAAGATCCAATATATCTTGAAGCTCCCGCCGCCTTTGTTTACTCAAAGACGACAAGCCTGTCAACCGGATATCGCATGGGTACCCAATGAACCCCGTTAGGCAATCCCACAAGGCGTCTAAATTTTCCCCGAAAAAATCCGGCAAGTCCAACCCTTTTTTTATACATTTATAGAGGTCCCGATAATACTTTACCGGTCTAAAATCGACTGTATAGACAAAATCCGCTTTGAAATCCGGCCTTTCCATAGGAATTCCCTCCTTTATACTATTTGAAAAAACGTTTGATAATGATCATAAGTCACAAAAATTAGGCCGTCGTCTGAAAAAAGTAGCCTTTGAGAATTTCGATGTCCGCTGTGGTAATTGATATCCGCCTCATACCATACTCTATCTTGCGATTCTGGCAACTTTTTCTTGCGATTTTGATATGTAGTATAGATACTAGCACCCGGTAGAACATCATGTAAATTTCCCACCCATTCTTTCCAACCTTTTTCCTTAGCCTCCTCTTTTTTGATATAATTATCTGGTAGGCTGCCAGTGAGCTTGACAGAATAATCTGCACCTCCATTGCCATACACAGTTGCAGTTCCAGAAAGAATACAAAGCATTGGTTCGATAAAGCAACGACAAAAATGATGAGAATTTAATCGAATTTCCATAGTTGTGGGTGCTTTTTTATTTGGAAAAACTGTCCCGTATTTATCCCAGCATGGCTTACAAATCTTTTCATCTACCACCGCATTTCTGAACTTATATTCGCGGCTTTTTCCTAACTTTGGCTGTAGGCTGTAACCGTTCAGACTTTCCGTAAAAATGACCTCGTATAACGCCGTTAATTGATCCTGCTTTTTTTCTTCCATCGTCTACCTCCTCTATAGAATTAGAACATTTGTTCTAATTCTATTATAGAAGAAAATGGAAATTTGTCAAGAGGTATGGGCCCTCCCTTACGAACAAAGCAAAGCCTCCGGGGGCGTATTGCCCCGGAGGCCCGGTTTCTTCCAGTCGAAGCGTTGAGTTTTCACGCAGAGACGCGCTTACCTTTTTTCCGCGTCAATCGATATAGAGGATGCGGAACTCGTCCGGATTCTCTTTTTCTACCTCCGTAAATACATCCAGGATTTTTTGCAGTTCCGCCCGCCGCTGTTTGCTTAAAGAAGAAATCCCACTAAACCGGATATCGCATGGGCACCTGATGAATCCCGTTAGGCAATCCCACAAGGCGTCTCGATTTTCCCCGAAAAAATCCGGCAAGTCTAACCCATTTTTTATGCATTTATAGAGGTCCCGATAATGCTTTACCGGTCTAAAATCGACTGTATAGACAAAATCCGCTTTGAAATCCGGCCTTTCCATAGCAGCCCCTCCTCTCGTTGGAACATCCGTTCCATTCTATTGGACCAAAAAACAAAACGTTTGTCAAGAGGCATGGTTCTGGCTTCCACGCAGGAGGTGCTGGCCGTCAATTTGCGCGGCATGAAGGAAAAGGGACTTGCGCCGAGCTTCAACCCCGCGTGAGTATAGGCGAAGCCTCGAACCGCTCCTGGCAATGGCGCGAGGCCTATGAGGCGAGGAAGCCGGATGAGCCGATAAATAGAATGGTCGAAAGGAATACAGAGCATCGTATACAGACGCTCTGAACCGTACCCCAAAGAGTAGAGCAGTTTTATACTTTCTTCCGCGTTAAGATTATTCCAACGATTGTCCCTATAAGAATTATCGGTGCAAATCTGACAAACAGCCATTCGAATGCGTGAAAAGCTACTCCGGTAACGGCGGTTTCAGGGTCACTAAAATTCCAATCTAAGTAAGGGCTACTTAATGCTATTAAGACCGCAGAAATTATTACTGTGATCGCACACAATGAGATAAATAGCCAATGAAATATTTTTCGTCTCGTGATCTTCCGTTTTGCGAGCTGTAAGTTTATAATCTCCAGTTTTTCGGAAATCGCTTTTAAGTCATCAACCTTTGATTCAATAACAGTTTCTCCAAGCAAAGTGCTTACTGGTGTTTCCAGCTCCTCTGATATGGAAATCAACATATCAGAATCAGGAACTGACAATCCGGTATCACATAGTTAAAGATATTGGTATCATTCAATCAATTTTGCCGATAAAGCGGTAGAAGATTTCTACCTCC
>CAKUFK010000025.1 GCA_934647945.1 uncultured Eubacteriales bacterium
TTTTAGGGCCATTGTGGGACACCACAATGGCCGGTGACCGGCCCCGGTGCCCGTCCGTATAGAGAGCCCTTCAGGGGCGAGGCCAGAGTCCTTTTTAGGAAAGCCGGCGGGTACGGAATCTTTTGAACCAACGCCCATACAATAAGGCCCCGGGGCTTGGATGGCTATAAAATCATGCAAATCGAAAGGGGGAATTCTATGGATACGTCTTGATGATCCGGCATTGTTTTGCAGCGGCCTCCCAGCGAACTCGGATGCAGACACCAAGGGGAACGAGAAAGAGAGGGCATCTATGAAAGGATCCGGTAAAAAACGGCCATATCTCAGGCTTTTGGCCTGCATGCTGGTGTCGGCATTATTGCTGCCGGCATTCCAGTGGGGCAAACTGCCTTTTGTTTCCGCATCTTCCACGGGAAGGATATACATTCTGAACGATTCCACCCTGCTGTCTCCGGACAAGCAGGCCCCTACGGATATACAAAACCTGAAAAGTCTCTTTGAATCGGACGGACAGACCGTCACCCTCATCGATGCGGAGGATCTGGCGGATCGTTCGGTTTTCAACTACAGCCAGTGCGATTTGCTCGTTCTGCCGTACGGCGAGCGGTTCCCATTTGACGCTCTCGTCAACTATAAAGAATATGTACACGACGGCGGCAAGGTCCTGACCCTCGGCGGCCATGCGTTTTTGAACCTGCTTCAGGACGATCCTGGGCATGCGGCCGGGGTCTCCATTCCGTCCGCGGGCGGTGACGGCACCTGGACATATTCGGTCAATGTCTCCGGATATAGCGCCGGGTCGCAGTTCACGGTTTCCGCGTGGATGAAGACGGTGAACGTCGCCGGAAACGGGTTCGCCCATGCCACCTACCAATTTTACGATGCCTCCGGCGGCTATATCGGCGGGGAGGACTATGCGCGCAAGACCGGTACAAACGATTGGGCGAAGGTGGAGAAAACCATTACCGTTCCGCAAGGGGCGGCGGCTCTCTATATCACCTTCGGCATGTATCAGGCCTCGGGCGCGATGTATTTCGACAAGGTTTCCCTGTCCGAGACCGGCGGGAACAAGATCGTTTATCTTTACGATGATTTCGAGAAAGACAACGGGAGCCGTTGGAACAAGGTCTCCTATTCCGGCAACGCCTCCTTCCCGGTCGTGGAGGATGCTCCCGAAACCCTGACGGGGCGGGGACATTCGCTCAAGGCCACCTCCGCGGTACAGCCCACCGGCTCGCAGATGTCGCTGTCTTTGAATGCCAACGAGCTGAATTCAGGGGAAACCTATCGGTTTTCCATGTGGATGAAAGGGGAAGACATCGACCTGGATGGGTTTGCGTTCGGGTCCATCTATTTCTATGACGTCTCCGGCAACCTTTTGTCCTTTAAGGATCTGGAGGCTCCCAACACCAGCAAAAAGCTGCAGAAATCGATGGATTGGTTTGAGAGCTCCTACACCTTCCAGAAACCGGCCGGGACTACCCGCATCGATATCAATCTGGGCCTCTACGTGACCTCCGGCACCGCGTATTTCGACAAAATCGAGATCACCAGCCAGACCAGCGGGAAAACGGTGTTCTTTGAGGATTTCGAAGGGGTGCCGTACAACCGCGGCTGGAAGCAGCAGAACTTTACCAGTTCGGCCGTGTTCTCCCTTTCCGGCGACGTGCCGGCGTACAAATATAACGGCGGCCTGTCGGTTCAGTCGGATACTTATACCAGTGCCTACTGGAACCGTTCGGTCCCGGTTTCCCTGTTTGACACCACCAAGACCTATGAGGTGAATATGTACAACCGGGTGACGAATTTTGCCACCAATGAGGGCGGGTTTGTCTACAATGCCATCCGGTTCTACAACGGCAGCACCATGCTGTCCAGCTATGACTTCGGACGGTTTACTTACGGCAGCGGAGTGAAAAAGTACACGTTTACCATCCCGGCCGGTACCACCCATGTGTTTTTCGAGATCGGGCTTTACAAATGCAAGGGCGGGCTGGTTTCGGACAACTTCCGTATCAAGGACGACCAGGGCAATACTGTCCTTTTTGAAGGCTTCGACCAGGACAGCGATTTCACCAACTGGAATCATTACGGCGGGGCGACCTTCTCCACCCCGAACGACGGTCAGCCGATCACCCTCGGCACCAACCGTCCCTTCAACGTGATGGACAATGCGGTCTTCTGGGAGGATGCGATGCCCCTGTTCGACGAGGAGCATACCTATGATTCCGCGACGAACATTCTTCCGGCCGACGACCAGGTGATCTTTTCGGGCAGCATCCCCTCCCTCGGCACCTTGGAGGGCAGCTCGGCGATCACGTTGATCGGCAACAACCGGGCCCGCTGGCAGCCGCTTCTCACCCTTACCGATGCGGATGGGGAGGTACGGGGTACGGGCGGCGCGGTCGTACACGTCTTCCCCGAGTACGATGAGTTCTACGACGGCGGCGGTTCTTCGGAATGGAAGGAATATGCCGGGACCAGCATCGGATTCTTCGGCGTGACCAACCAGGATCTGTTCGCAAGCGGCAATACCGCCCTGCGCACGGGCCTGAAAAAGCTGGCCCGTACCCTGATTCAGGATGTGTATCTCCAGAACGTGGAGAATAAATGGGACAACTACCGCGCCGGCGAAAGTCCCGAGGTGGAGGTCCAGGTCACGAACGGCGGACGGAACACGGTGTCGGGCACCGCGGAGGTCCGGATCTATGAGGACAGCACCGGCACGCTGGTCAAAAGCCAGAACCTGTCTTATCAGGTGGCGCCGGGCGCCCTGCAGACCCTGACGGTGAATTGGGCGAATCCCATCTTCGCCGATGATTTTTACCGGGTTGAGGTGACGCTCAAGGATCAGGCGGGGACCGCCATCGACAAGCTCTGCAACGGTTTCTCGATCTGGAAAGAGGACGTCATTCAGAACGGCGTGAACTTCATCTACGACGACAATTATATCCGGATCAAGCAGTCGGACGGCAGTTATAAGGCAGTTTTCGCCTCGGGCGCGGACGACGGCCCCGACCTGTTTATCGATCAGAGCCAGACCGGGCTGCAGTGGAAGAAGGATTTTGAGCAGCGGCAGGACGCCGGCCTCCATATCTATGAAAACCTGCAGCAGTATCCGATTTACCAGCCATGGATTCGGATCTTTGCCGATCCGGAGGAAACAGAAAAATATTACCGCAAGGTAGACAATGCGGTCTATCTGTCGCAGAAATATGGCCAGATCTACATGATGGGGATCGCCATTGGCAACAACGTGGCGGAGGACGCGGCCACACACGAGCTGACCCAGCAGCGCGCCAGGGAACTCGCCGCCCGTTACAAGGACGTGCCCGGCCTGATCTATTACCTCAATGGCGATATGATCTCCACTCTCAGCGATGCCAACCTGACAACCTGGCATAATTTCCTGTCTTCCCGCTACAGCAGCATTGCTGCGCTGAACAGCGCATGGGGTACCAGCTACAGCTCTTTTGCTGCCGTGCCGATCGATGAAAATTATTCGTATGCCGGCGTCGATCCCAACGGATCGGGTTACGGGTTCTGGGGAGACCGGAAGGCGAAGGATTACAACGAGTTCCGGGCCTATCTGATCGAAACCTGGACCGGTTCCCTGATCGATGAGATCCAGGCGGAAGATCCCAGCGAGAACCCGATCCTGTGCGAATTCTACCGCTGGCCTCAGAAGGGCTTTGACCCGTCGACGGCGCTCGGCAACCTGACCTATTCCAATGTCGGAAACTTCGAGATGCAGTATACCTTCCCGGAGTATATGCAGAACACCGACATGCGGGCCATCGGCAAGTCCTTCGGTGTCGGCGAATTCGGAAAACGGACCCATCCGCTTTTCTCCTATTTGAGCTACGACACGATTTCCTCGACGACGATGCGTGACGCGCGGAACTGCTTCTTCGGCTATATGAACATGGGCTTTGCCATGGGTACCAGCCACATGCAGTACTGGAGCTGGAAGGACGGCGCCAAGACCCTCTTCCCGTGGGGGCTGCGCTATACCGGCGACAACGTGGCCAGGGAGCAGCTCTACTGGATGCGCAATCACAATCTGTTCACCAGGCAGATGGAACCGAAGGACGAAACAGCCAAGGTTGCGGTCCTCCTGCCCGACAACACCAGGCTGAGCGGCGCCTCCTATGGGTATGCAGGCAACACGGCCGGCGTCAGCTGCATCGATATCCTGCAGTCGGCCCACGTGGGCGCGATCACCACCCTGAGCGAGCGGGCGTTGGAGGGCAGTGCCTCCATTCCCAGCGGCATCCAGGCTATCTTCTACCCGGCTGCCTACAATCCCAGCGACGCGGTTTACAACAAAATCAAAACCTTTGTTGAAAACGGCGGCGTGCTGTATCTGTCGGGCGATATTTCCTACGACGGCAACTATCAGCGTACCAAGGCGAGCCGCCTGCAGTATCTTGCCGGCGTGTCCTCGGCCACGGTGCATTACGACGGCCTGAACTGGCACCGCGGCACGAATGTCGTGCGGTATTATGACGCCATCGCCGGGCGGAGCACCATGTCCTCTCACTATGTCCGGCCCAATATCAGCGCGACCTTCGATTCCTCCGTCTCCCCGCTGTTCCGGGATGAGAACGACCAGACGATCGTCGGGGCACATACGGTCGGACAGGGTAAGGTGATTTATTCCACCGTGCCGTTCGAGGTATTCTATGATTCAGCCACCACCCTGACGCGGGATGTCGAGGTTTACCGCAAGGTGCTCGATAACATCTACTGGAACACCCGCACGGTATTCAGTTCCGACAACCTGCGGATGAAGAACTTTGAACAGTCCCTTGAGGGCAGCGGCAAGCTCATCTGCCTGGCCAATGTCAGCACGACGGCGGATTACACCGGCGTGTACAAAGGCCAGTATACGATGAGCGTGGAGGCCGGCGGTTCCAGCCTGATCTGGACCGACTCCATCGGTCAGATCAAGGGCGTCCTCAACCAGGGCGTGTTCAAGGAGTTCAGCACCACCATCACGGACAACGGCTGCTATGCATTTGCGTTTGCGCGGGATACCCAGCCGCTCATCACCTCTAAGCAGCTGGTCGTACTGCCGCAGACCAGCGGGACGATCCGCATTAAGACCAACGTGACCTGGAATTCCCTGACGGCCTCGGCCGGACAGATCACCGGCGCCGATTGGTCGGGTCAGACCATCCCGGTCCAGATCCAGGACGGCTATTTGGAGCTGACCATTTCCGAAGCGCAGACTTCCAAGGTGATCCTCATTTCCGAGTCGGGCACCCAGGATTCCCTGGCCCAGGCGGTCGTGCAGGATCTGACCACCTAAAGCTTACCCTGACAAGAGAAATCCGGCACCGTCTTTCGGCGGTGCCGGATTTTTTACCCGTATAGGCTCGCCGGAGCACGCGGAATCCCGGTCCGGATCGACGCGCCAACATGCCGGCGGTCCAAAATCGCCGGTTCAACCGGAACTTCCCTCAGGAACTGCGGGCCTGCCGGCGGTATTGGGTCGGGCTCATGCCCATAGACTTTTGAAACGTCTGGGCAAAATAGGACTGGGAGGAAAATCCCGAAAAGGACGCGATCTGGGCGATGGAATAGTCGGTGGTGCGAAGCAGATTTTTCCCCTCCTCGATGCGCCTGGAGATCAGGTACTGGATGGGGGAAAGGCCATAATCGGTGGAAAAGGTGTGTACAAGGTGATATTTGTTCACGTGAACGAGTTCGGCCAGCTCCTCCAGGGTGAGCGCATCCCGGAAGTGGGTGTCGATATGACGCTTGACCTGTGCGCAGGCGACGTTGGCTCTTTTGGAAGGCATCACCGACAGGGTGAATTCGGAGTGGCGCATCATGATGATCATGAGCACCTCGAGAAGGTTCTGGCAGACCTCCTCGCCGTATGGTTCGCTCGCCTCCGCTTCCTTCAGGAGCGCGTGCAGGTAGGAAAGGAATTCCTGCCGCGCGGCAGACGGTTTATCCCGGTAATGGAACAGGCGGTAATTTTCGTCGGCTCCGGGCTGGTCGAAGGAAAAACAGACACCTTCAATCCCCAGCACGATGTATTCGAGAGGGCTGTTTGCGCGGGACATCTCGGTATGGGAGACGTGGGGGTTGACGATGACGAGATCGTGCGCCTCCACGTCGAAAGTCTGGGTGTCCACCAAAAAACGTCCCCGTCCCCCCAACACATAGAAAAATTCAGAAAAATGATGGGAATGGGGGGTGCTGTGCCAATCGCCTTCATATTTGGCGTTTGTGACGTAGAGCAGCCGGGTTTCGATATGGCGGCCGCCGCTCGCGATGGTGTAGAGATGATTGCTCATGCCAGTCACTCCTCACTCCGATTGCTGCAAAAACCTGCTATTTTCTTGCGATTTTTGCCGAATTGGATGGATAATCCACGAGAATCAGTATACTATACAATAGATGGATTGACAAGTTGTCTAAAAACTCTTTTTATATTTTTGTGTTTGTATGGGCATAATAGGAATGGCTTTCTCTGCCATTCATGGGAATTTAGGATGTTAAATTAAAAAACTGAACACCAGATAAAAAAATTATAGAAAACAACGAAAAAAGCAAAAATACTAAAAATGCGAGCAAGATAACCCTTGAACGGCACTGGAATTCCGTTATACTGAAAGAGAAGAAACTTCACACGCAACCGGAGGGAGTTCCCTCTGGGCAAACCGAAACAAAGGAGGACTATCCCTATGAAAAAAGTGCTATCCATCGGTCTGGCCTCGATGATGATGCTGGGTATGTTCGCCGGTTGTAAAGCGCCGGAGGACGACGGCGGCAGTGGAGGCGCCAAATCGCAGACCCTGACCGTCTACGCACTCGAATCCGCCTATGGCACCAACATCTGGAACCAGATCGCGCGGGCCTTTGAAAAGGCCAACGAGGGCGTGACCGTCAAGGTCACCACCAGCAAGACCCTCGAGGACACCCTCGGCTCCGAGATGAAATCCGGCGCCTATCCCGACGTGGTGCATCTGGCCACAGGACGCCCGGATGCGCTGACTGAAACCATGATAAAGGACAACGCCCTGCGGGATCTGAGCGCGGTCATGGATATGACGGTCCCGGGCGAAACCGTCAAGGTCAAGGACAAAATTCTGCCCGGATTCCTCGACACCTCGCTGACCAAGCCCTATTCCGACGGCAAAACCTATCTGGCGCCCATGTTCTACGGGCCCTGCGGCCTCTTCTACAACGCCGGGCTGTTCGAGAGCAAGGGCTGGTCCGTGCCCACCACCTGGGATGAGATGTGGGCCCTGGGCGAAACCGCCAAGAACGAAGGCATCGCCCTCTTCACCTATCCCACCACCGGCTACTTCGACGCGTTCTTCTACGCCATGATGTATGCGGCCGGCGGCGAGGATTTCTTCAAAAAAGCCACCACGTACAGTGAAGGTGTCTGGGACACCGCGGAGGCGGGCAAGCTGTTTGAAACCGTCAGCAAGCTGGCGCCCTATACCGAGAAAACCACCGTGGCCAATGCCAATAACGACAACTATCTGAAGAACCAGCAGCTCATTCTCGACAACAAAGCGCTGTTTATGCCCAACGGCACCTGGGTCGTCGGTGAGATGGCCACCGCGCCCAAGTCCGAGGGCTTCAAGTGGGGCTTTTCGGCCATGCCGGCCTTTACGGCGGGCGACGCGCAGTATTCCTATACCTTCTTCGAGCAGGTGTGGAGCCCGAAAAAAGCCAAGAATCCCGAACTGGCGGACAAATTCATTGCGTTCCTGTATTCCGATGAAGCGGCCGATATCTTCCTCAACGCCGGCAAGGAGGAGGAAGATCCCAAAGGCCCGGCGATCCAGCCCATCAAAGGCATCACCGATAAGCTCACCGGCGAAGATAAGCTGATGTACGGCATCTATGACGACGGCAAGGTCAAGCCGGCGCTGGGTGCGTTTGCCACCACCGACCCCGTGGAAGGCGTCAGCATGGCGGATTCCCTCTTCTCCACCATCGACAGCATCATGAACGGCAGCAAGACTGTGGATCAGTGGAAGAACGAGGTGAAGGCCGCCAGCGACAAGCTGCGCGGCGCGCTGAAATAAGCGCGGTTCCAAATAAGCAAGAGGAAGCGGCGGGCGGATATCCGCCCGCCGTTTTCCGATTCAGGAGGTGTTTCGATGCACAAGCATAAGGGACGCACCCGTTTTGTACTGCTCTGCGTTCTGCCGGCGACCATCCTGTTTACCATCTTTATGGTGGTCCCCACCCTGCAGGTCTTCTGGATGTCGATGTTCAAATGGGGCGGGTATTCCGACGAAAAGACCTTTGTTGGGCTGGGCAATTTCCGTACGCTGATGGAGGACGGAAAATTCCTACGGTCCTTTCAGAACACCGTCCTGCTGATTGTGGTGGTGACACTGGTGACTTTTGCGCTGGCACTGGTGTTCGCGGGGATTCTGACAAGGGAAAAGCTGCGGGGGCAGAACTTTTTCCGTGTGGTTTTTTACATTCCCAACATTCTCTCGGTCGTGGTCATCGCCGCGATATTCAACGCCATCTATGACCCCAACCAGGGCCTGCTCAACAGCATTATCGGCCTGTTCACCAACGTAAAGGACAATCCCATCCTCTGGCTGGGGGATAAGCAGCTCGTCATTTTCAGCCTGGCCGGAGCGCTGGTCTGGCAGGCCATCGGGTATTATATGGTGATGTATATGGCGAGCATGGCCGCGGTGCCGGAAAGCCTATATGAAAGCGCCGGGCTGGAAGGGGCCGGCCGGTTCCGCCAGTTCTTCCAGATCACCATCCCGCTCATTTGGACCAATATCCGCACCACCCTGACCTTTTTCATCATCAGCAACATCAACCTGAGCTTCCTCTTCGTCAAGGCCATGACCAGCGGCAAGCCGGACGGGGCGTCGGAGGTTTTCCTGAGCTATATGTATTCGCAGGCCTACACCAACTCGTCCTATGGATACGGCATGGCCATCGGCGTGGTGGTGTTCATCTTCTCGTTTGCGCTCTCTGCCATTGTCAACGGCGTGACCAAGCGGGAACCCCTGGAATACTAAGGAGGCGCCGATATGAAAACAAAGCGGACTCAGCGGGGCGGCGACGCCCTGTACAAAGCGTTTATCTATGTGGCGCTGATCACCTTCGTCATCACGATCCTGGTGCCTGTGAGCTGGGCCTTTCTGGCTTCGGTCAAGGAGGATTCGGAGTTTTACGGCAACCCCTGGGCCCTGCCGCAGGGTTTCCATTTCCAAAATTTCATCGACGCCTTCAACAAGGCCAATATGGGCGCCTATTTCTTCAACTCGGTTTTGGTGACGGCTCTGGCGCTGGCCCTCCTGCTGGTGGTGGCGCTTCCGGCTTCCTATGTGCTCTCCCGGTTCAAGTTCCGGGGCCGCCGGGTGCTGAGCGTGGCCTTTATGGGCGGTCTGTTCATCAACGTCAACTATATCGTGGTGCCGATTTTCCTCATGCTGGTGGACGGCAACAAAGGGTTGGCCTCGCTGATGGAGTCCCTCCGGGTGGAGGAGGGGTCGCCGGTGTACAACCTGTTCGGCAACGGCTTTTTCCTCAACAACCACTTTATTCTGGCGCTGGTCTACGCGTCCACCGCCCTGCCCTTTACCATCTACCTGCTCTCCAGCTATTTCCAGACCCTGCCCAAGGATTTTGAAGAAGCGGCCTATGTGGACGGCAGCGGCTATTTCCACACCATGGTGAAGGTCATTATGCCGATGGCCAAGCCGAGCATCATCACCGTCATCCTCTTCAATTTCCTCTCCTTCTGGAACGAATATATCATCGCCATGACCCTGACCTCCGGCGATTTCCAGACCCTGCCGGTGGGGCTGATGAACCTGATGAAGGCGCAGAACGCCTCCGCGCAGTATGGGCAGATGTACGCTGGGCTGGTCATCGTCATGCTGCCGACCCTCATCCTGTATATCGCGGTGCAGCGCCAGCTGACCCAGGGGATGACCGTCGGCGGGATCAAGGGCTGATCGAAAGGAGTAGAGCCATGAAAGCACTCAAAACACTGGTTGCGCTGGCGGTACTGATAGCGTCGCTCTCGCTGGTGATCGCCGGGCAGATGCACGACGGCCCCCTCTGGCTTTGCGCCATGCTGCTTGGACTGGCGGGCCTCCTCGCCCTTTTATGGTGGTACAACCGGGGCTATACCCGTGCCGACCGGATGCAAAAACGCCGGCAGAAGGAAAAGGAGCGGGCTGCCCATGGAAAATAAACGCCTGAGCGGGCGGGTCACCATCCCCACCGATGTGGATGTGGTTCCCCAGACCCTTGAAATCCTGCGCCGCTTTGGCGCTGACGCCATCCGGGACTGCGACGGGACCGATTTCCCGGCCGCGCTGCGGGAAGTGGATGCGAAGGTGTATTCCACCTACTACACTACCCGTAAGGACAACGACTGGGCGCGGAAAAATCCCGACGAAATCCAGCAGATGTATATCAGTACCTCTTTTCACACCGCCGAAGGGGAGAGCCTGTCCATCCATCTGATGGACCATCTTTACCCCGACATGCTGGCGGTTAATGACCGGGACGACATCGCCCGCTGGTGGGAGGTCATGGACCGCACCACCGGCGAGCCGGTGCCGGTTTCCCAGTGGAAATACGATCGTGAGGCTGGGGACGTGGTGATCGAGACCGTACCCTATCACCAGTATTCGGTCAGCTTCCTGGCCTACATTCTGTGGGATCCGGTCCACATGTACAATGCCGTGACCAATGGCTGGCAGGGGGTGGAGCATCAAATCACCTTCGATGTCCGCCAGCCCAAAACCCGGGCGTTCACGATGAAGCGGCTGCGCCGGTTTATCGAAGAGCATCCGTATGTGGACGTGATCCGGTATACCACCTTCTTCCATCAGTTCACCCTGTTGTTCGATGAGCTGGCCCGGGAAAAGTATGTGGACTGGTATGGCTATTCCGCCAGCGTCAGCCCATACATCCTCGAGCAGTTTGAAAAAGAGGTGGGCTATCCCTTCCGGCCGGAGTATATCATCGACCAGGGGTATATGAACAACACCTACCGGGTGCCGTCTAAAGAATTCCGGGATTTCCAGGCGTTCCAGCGCCGCGAGGTCGCGGGACTCGCCAAAGAGATGGTGGATATCACCCATGAATACGGCAAAGAAGCCATGATGTTCTTAGGCGACCATTGGATCGGCACCGAGCCCTTCATGGAGGAGTTCCCTTCCATCGGGCTGGACGCGGTGGTGGGCAGCGTGGGCAACGGCGCGACGCTCCGCCTGATCAGCGACATCCCGGGGGTGAAGTATACCGAGGGGCGGTTCCTGCCGTATTTCTTTCCCGATACCTTCCATGAGGGCGGGGATCCGGTCAAAGAGGCGAAGGTCAACTGGGTGACGGCAAGACGCGCCATCCTGCGCAAACCCATCGACCGGATCGGCTACGGCGGGTATCTCAAGCTGGCGCTGGAATTTCCGGAATTCATCGACTACATCGAGAGCGTGTGCGATGAGTTCCGTACTCTGTACAGCCACGTCAAGGGCGCGGTTCCGTACTGTGTCGGCCGGGTGGCGGTGCTCAGCTCCTGGGGCAACATGCGGGCCTGGGGCAACCACATGGTCCATCACGCGCTCTATCAAAAGCAGAATTATTCCTATTTCGGCGTCATCGAGGCCCTCAGCGGCGCCCCCTTTGACGTCCGCTTCATCAGCTTCGATGACATCCGGGCCGATCCCGCGATGCTGGACGGGTTCGACGCGGTCATCAACGCCGGGGGTGGGGATACCGCCTGGACGGGCGGGGAAAACTGGGCGGACGAGGCCGTCCTCACCGCCGTGCGGCGCTATGCTTACAATGGCGGCGGCTTCATCGGCGTGGGGGAGCCTTCCGGGCATCAGCGCCAGGGCCGGTATTTCCAGTTGGCCGATGTGCTCGGCGTTGAAAAGGAGACGGGGTTCACCCTCAATGTGGATAAATATAACTGGGAGGAACAGCCGCATTTCATCATGCAGGATGTACAGGGCGCCATCGATTTCGGAGAGGGGCAGAAGGGCGTTTACGCCCTGCCCGATACGGCGGTGATCGTCCAACGGGACCGGGAGGTCCAGCTCGCGGCGAATGCCTGCGGCCGCGGCCGGGGCGTCTATATCAGCGGCTTGCCCTACAGCTTTGAAAACACCCGCCTGCTTTACCGCGCGATCCTGTGGGCGGCGCATCGGGAGGAAGAGCTCCGCCGCTGGTTCAGCGCCAATGTGAACGTGGAGGTCCACGCCTACGGCGAGCCGGGCGGAGGTCCCGAGGTACGGCGGTACTGTGTGGTCAACAACACCTATGAGCCCCAGGATACCACCGTGTACCGCGGCGACGGCAGCGCTTTCGGCCTGCGGCTGGATGCCAACGAGATCCGTTGGTTCGATGTATAGAGGAACCCTACTTTCTTTGGACGGGGACACCGGACCGTGCGGTTCGGTGTCCCCGTCAGTATCTACCCTTGTTTGCTGACGAGGTTTGTTTCCGAGGCACAATCCCCGAAAACACGGAGCGCAGACCCGCCACGGCTTTCTTCACAGCTGGGGCCTCCTTTTCCCCTTTACCGACAGCCTGGGCCGGACGCGGGCTGGCGTCCGGATTTTTCCCCGTCCGGTCCCCATTTTGAGAGCTTTTTCATGAGTCTGGCTTTTCAAAACCAGGCGGGTTGTGTATAATGGTGCCATGGGATCGTACCCCAGCGGGTATCGGGAGCCCTGGGGTGCGTGTGCTGTACGGGATGAAAAACGGTAAGGCGGGGATGATGTTGACAATTCGGGACTATCGGGCGGAGGATCTGGCCGACGCGGCGGCCATCTGGAATGCCATTGTGGAACAGGGGGACAGCTTCCCGGGCGATGCGGTTTTGCCGCCGGAGGAAGCGGACCGCTTCTTCCGTTCCCAGACCAGGACGGCGGTGGCGCTGGACGGCGGCGAACGGGTGGGTCTCTATGTCCTCCATCCGAACAACATCGGCCGGTGTTCGCACATCGCCAACGCCTCCTATGGGGTGAAGGCGGGGCTCAGAGGCCGGGGCATTGGACGGGCCCTGGTGCTCGATTCCCTCGAGAGCGCCCGGGCGCTCGGCTTTCGCGGCCTCCAATTCAATGCTGTCGTCGCGGAGAACGCGGCGGCGATCGCCCTGTACGAACAACTGGGATTCGTGCGGCTCGGCACCGTCCCCGGAGGATATCGCCGGGCGGACGGGCGGTATGTGGATACCTATGTATATTTCCACGATCTCCGCGGATAAAGGGATCCGTTGCCCGGTCTCAAAACGCCGCCGTTTTGTGCCGCTCCGGCAAAGGCCGGCGGACGGTATCCGCATCCAGCCGGAAATCTGAAAAACGGGAGCAGCGCCGCTCGAACGGCGCTGCTCCTTTCCTGTTCTTCGGCAAACGGGCATAAACCCCTATGGATTTGCCCTCAAGTGTGATATACTAACAGCAGCGTCCAATAGACGGGAGGACACTTTATGGAAGAACAGGACAGACTCAAGCCCATGACCGAGACCGCCATTCTGGCCGCGGTGGACACGGGGGAATACGATGCGGACAGTTCCCTGGATGAACTGGAGGAACTGGCCCGCACGGCCGGGGCCGAGGTCATCGGCCGCCTGGTGCAAAAGCGGGAGAGTCCGAACACCGCCACCTGTATCGGGGCGGGCCGTCTGGAGGAGCTCGCCGGGCTGGCCGCCAATACGGCATGCGATCTCGTCATTTTTGACCGGGAGCTCACCGCGACCCAGCAGCGCAATCTGGAGGACGCCCTGCCCTGCCGGGTGGTCGACCGTACCCTCCTGATCCTGGATATCTTCGCCGGCCGTGCCCGGTCGTCGGAGGGCCGCCTGCAGGTCGAGCTGGCTCAGCTGCAATACCTCCTCCCCAGGCTGGCGGGCCAGGGGACGGCCCTGTCCCGGCTGGGCGGCGGCATCGGTACCAGAGGCCCGGGCGAAACCAAGCTCGAAAGCGACCGGCGTCATATCCGCCGCCGGATCAAAAACCTGAAGCTTCAACTGGCAGAGGTGCAGCGGCAGCGGGAAACCCGTCGTGCCCGCCGCCAGAAGATCGGCCTGCCCACGGTGGCCCTCGTTGGGTACACCAACGCCGGCAAATCCACCCTGCTCAACGCGCTGACCGACGCGGGGGTGCTGGCGGAGGATAAGCTCTTCGCCACGCTGGACCCGACCGCCAGGGCACTCCGCCTGCCGGACGGGCGGCAGGTGCTGCTTATCGACACGGTCGGCTTGGTCCGTCGGCTGCCCCACCATTTGGTGGACGCGTTCCGCTCCACCCTGGAAGAAGCCGCGAGGGCCGATGTGCTGCTGAATCTCTGCGACGCATCCAGCCCCGAGGCGGCGGAGCATCTGCGCGTGACGCGGGAGCTGCTGGCCTCCCTCGGCTGTATCGATCGCCCAATCCTGACGGTGTTTAATAAATGTGACCGTCTGCCGGGATCGGAAATCCTGCTGCCGGGGGAGGATCGGCAGTCCCTGCGCATCAGCGCCAGGACGGGTGAGGGGCTGCCCGCCCTGCTCGAGGCCGTGGCGGCAGCCCTTCCCCCTGATCGGAGAACGGTGCGCCTGCTCCTCCCTTTCCGGAAAGGGGCGCTCGCAGAGCGGTGCCGCAGGGAAGGCGCGGTGGAAACCGAGGAATACCGGCCGGAGGGGGTCTTGATGTCAGTCACCCTTGGAGCCCGGCTCTTCGACGCCGTCAAGGACTACGAGATACCCGCCGGCGACAGCGTCCCATGAGGGCCGGATCTCCTCCGGGCACGGATAGATCCGGACGGCCCGGCATACAATAAAAGGACGGCCAATCCGGAAAAAAGAGGGGGATTCCAGTGAACACGAATCCATATCGCGTGACGAAAAAGGGCGGGTTTTCCATCGCCGCCTTCGACACCTGCCAGGACGGCGGACTGAGCAAAGACAAGGGGCTGGCCCTGCTCGAGAAAAACGTCAAGAAAATGGCGGAATTGCAGGACCGCTTTTATGCCCAGGACCGGGACGCCCTGCTGCTGATCTTCCAGGCGATGGATTCGGCCGGGAAGGACGGCGCGGTCAAGCATGTGATGAGCGGCCTCAATCCCCAAGGGGTGCAGGTGTACAGCTTCAAACAGCCTTCCGCGGAGGAGCTCGACCACGATTATCTGTGGCGCATCCACCGCCGCCTGCCCGAGCGGGGAAATATCGGCATTTTCAATCGTTCGTATTATGAGGAGGTGCTGGTGGCCAAGGTGCATAACCTCCCCTATACACAAAAGCTGCCCGCCCGCTGCCTGGACGGCCGCCTGTGGGAGCGACGGTACCGCCAGATCCGGGATTTCGAAGCCTATCTCACCGAAAACGGGGTTACGGTGGTGAAGTTCTTTCTCGACATTTCCAAAGACGAGCAGCGGCGCCGCTTCCTTTCCCGTATCGATACGCCGGCGAAAAACTGGAAGTTTTCCGCCGCGGATGTCGCAGAACGGGGATATTGGGACGCCTATATGGACGCGTATGAGCAGGCGATCAATCAGACCGCCTCCAAAGCGGCCCCTTGGTACGTCATTCCGGCGGATAAAAAATGGTTTGCCCGCCTGCTCGTCTCTGAAGTGGTCGTGGAAACCCTTGAGCGTCTCGATCCGCAGTATCCGGAGGTCGGCGACGCGCAGAAGCGGGCGCTCGAAACCTGCCGTGAACAGCTTTTGGAAGAGAAAGAGCCCTGAACTGGATGGCGGCCGGCTCCGGTTATGTGCCCTCCTTTTAAAGGAACCGGAACAAGAAGCGGAGAGGCGGCGTCCGGAGGTAGAAGAGTGCGGGAAAACGCGGGAGCGTTTTCAGAGGGGGCGCAGAGAAGGAACCGGAACAAGAAGCGGAGAGGCGGCGTCCGGAGGTAGAAGAGTGCGGGAAAACGCGGGAGCGTTTTCAGA
>CAKUFK010000026.1 GCA_934647945.1 uncultured Eubacteriales bacterium
TATCTCCATTCTACCATAGGCTCCTGTATGAACTCTTTTATTTCCCTAAAGTGTTGCTCTTAATACTATAATTCACCGACGCAAGAAACCGGCCGTCAGCGTAAGCTGACGGCCGGTTTTATCGATGAAGCCGGAATCTGAAATTTCAAAACGCGGGAGAGCCGGCCGCCGGTAGGCGCAGCCGCTATTTGCGCCGGCATCTCATCCGCACTTGGAATACCCGCAGTTGCGGCACATAACGCAGCCGCCCTCGTGTTCGACCGGGGCACCGCATTCGGGACAGGACCGGATCTGGGCGGCCACGGCAGGCTCCCGCGTCTCCTTCCTAGAGGCGGCTGCCGCAGCCTTTTCGGCCTCCTCGGTATTACCGGCCACATAATGGGTGGCCACGGCCTTGAACTCTTTAGAGGCGACCACCTTTTCGATCACCCGGGCGATGGCGTCGGGACAGGAGGTGCATTTCATCCCCGGCTGGCGGATGGTGGAGGGGCAGCGGATCCCCCGCAGCTGGCCGGTAATGGTTTTGACGTCCATCCCCGAGCGCAGAGCTACCGACACCAGACGGGCCGTGGCCTCGGACTGGGAGGGGCAGCCACCCGCCTTGCCGGTGTTGGTGAACACTTCGCAGATGCCCTCTTCGTCGTAATTGACGGTGATGTACAGGTTGCCGCAGCCGATGGCGACTTTTTCGGTCAGGCCCATGGTCACGTCGGGCCGGGGCCGGGGCAGTACCGGCCCCCGGGCCGGAGCGGCCGCCGGCTCTTGTACGGGCACGGCCTCCTTTTTGTCGTCCTTTTTAGCTAGGTTCAGCACCTGGATCTCCCGGCTGCCGTCCCGGTAGATGGTCACACCCTTGCAGCCGAGCTTATAGGCCAGGGTGTAGACCTCTGCAACCTCCTCCTCGGTGGCATCGTGGGGAAAATTGACCGTCTTGGAGACAGCGTTGTCGGTGTGGTTCTGGAAAGCCGCCTGCATCTTGGTGTGATACAGGGGTGAGATGTCGTGGGCGGACACGAACACCCTCCGGATCTCTGCGGGGATCTCGTCGAAATGGGCGATGGTGCCCTCTTCGGCGATGCGGTGCATCAGCTCGTCGGAATAGAGGCCGCGCTCCTCGAGCACCCGCTTGAGCACAGGGTTGACCTCGATCATCTCGGTGCGGTCCATGACGCTGCGGATGTACACATACGCGAACACCGGCTCGACCCCCGAGGAAACCCCGGCGATGATGGACAGGGTACCGGTGGGGGCGATGGTGGTGACGGTGGCGTTGCGCAGGGGTTCCCCGTCCTTGTATATGCTCTCCCCGAACAAGGGAAAGGCGCCCCGGGTTTTGGCGAGTTCCCGGCTGGCGGCCCGGCCGGCGCTGGTGATGTAGGCCATCAGCTTGTCCGCCAGCTTCACCGCCTCGTCAGAATTGTAGGGGATGCCGAGCTCAAGGAGCATGTCCGCCCAGCCCATGACACCCAGGCCGATCTTGCGGGTCTGCTTGGTGGTGAAATCGATCTGCTCGAGCGGATAGCGGTTGGCGTCGATGACATTGTCCAGGAAATGCACCGCTTTTTTAACCGTGTCCCCCAGTTTTTCCCAGTCGATCTCCGCCCGTCCGTCCCCGGATTTCAGCATCCGGACCAGGTTGATGGAGCCGAGGTTGCAGCTCTCATAAGGGAGCAGGGGCTGCTCGCCGCAGGGATTGGTGGACTCGATTTCCCCCTGGGCGGGCACCACGTTGTCCCGGTTGAGCCGGTCCAGGAAGATGATGCCCGGCTCCCCGTTCCGCCAGGCGGCGTACACGATCTTGTTGAACACCTCCCTGGCATTGAGCTGCCCGGTCGCCTGCTTGGTGCTGGGGTCCACAAGGTCGTACATCTCGCCCTTCAGGGCCGCCTCCATGAAGGCCTCGGTGATCCCCACCGAAATATTAAAGTTGGTGATATCGGCATTGTCCGCTTTGCAGTTGATAAAGTTCAGGATGTCGGGATGGTCTACCCGCAGGATGCCCATGTTGGCGCCTCTGCGGGTGCCGCCCTGTTTGACCGCCTCGGTCGCCATATTGAACACCCGCATGAAGCTGATTGGACCGCTGGCGACGCCGCCGGTGGAATTGACCGTCGAGCCGGACGGGCGCAGGCGGGAGAAGGAGAACCCTGTGCCGCCGCCGGATTTGTGGATGAGCGCCGCCTGTTTGATGGCCTCAAAAATCGCCTCCATGCTGTCCTCCACCGGCAGGACAAAGCAGGCGGAGAGCTGACCCAGAGGCCGGCCCGCATTCATCAGAGTGGGAGAATTGGGAAGAAACTCCAGGCTGGTCATCAGTTCGTAGAACCCTTCCTCCAGCGCGGCGATATCGGCCGCCGGATCATACGCTTTGTCCGGTGCCGCGATGGCCCTGGCCACCCGTCGGAACAGCTCCTCCACCGTCTCGGTGGGATGCCCCTGGTCGTCCCGGATCAGATACCGGCGTTCGAGCACTGTGCGGGCGTTTTTCGTGATCTCCATGATTGGTCGACGTCCTTTCCTATCCATCCCGCGGCGCCCCATTGTCAGGGCGGCGGGGATGTGCTATACTGATCGTACAAGAGCGGCGGCATTCGCCTCACTGTTAAACCACATGTTGTGGATTGAAACACTCTGAGTACGAGGTCGATACAATATATTGTATAGGCTGTATCAGGAACTGTCAAGATCCCCTAAGAATTTATTTACACGACGCGGCCGTACCACCGTTTTGGGAAGAGGAGTGGGTCACATGGCGCTCGAATATGCTTGCCTGCAGCTGCACATCGCCGCGGGGACGGAGCTCCCGCGGGAACGCATCCTGTATGCCGTCACCTCTTATATGGATCGCATGGGGATGATCCCCTGTGGGCAGGAAAACGCCACCCGCACCATTTGCTTTGCCCCGTCCGAGGCCGGGTGGTCCGTCTATGACGATTGTGCCGACCGGCTGGATATCCCGTCCATCGACGGGTTAGGGCGATGCCTGACCGGCAAGATCGATTGCCGTGCGGTGGGGATCCTGGCTTCCAAGGAAGGGCTGATGCTCCGCCTGTATGGGGGCGGACGGCTCCGGGATGCCTATGTCACCTCCTGCCGCGCCTTCGGCCAGAAACACCGTTTCCCCGGCCGCCTGTTCTGCCGTGGACGATGCCGCGGCCACGCGCTGCGCTGGCGGGCCTGTCTGCCCGCCGGCCGCTCGGTCGCTGAACTCGCGGATCTGTTTGAAAAGGGCGAGTCTGAGGGCCGCGCGGTTTTTCCACGGCTGATGCCGGTGCTCGGGCTGGACAAAAGCGCGGCGTTCGGATTTGCCTCGGTGGAAGAGGCCGGGATAGATGGCGTGGTCTGGCTGTATTTCCGGCCGGGCAATGTCATCCATCAGGGGCTCCTGGCCCGTATGCTTCATCCGGCGCCCCGCACTGTCAAGCCGGCGGCCGGAATATCGCCCATGTCGCCGAAACGCTGAACTTTCCGCAAACAAACAGCCCGGCCCTGTATTGACAGGGGCCGGGCCTGTTCTATAAATCCGGATATAGGGCGGGGGGCGCGGGAAAGGCTTTCATCCAAAATGATGGGAATCAGGAGGGAAAAAGCGTCCTTTCGTCTTCTCCCTTTTTTTCGTATCGGCAGGTCCTGCCACTTTTGACGAATCCCGCAGCCTCATACAGGCCGACAGCGGGGCGGTTGCGGATACCGGTATCCACATAGGCGTAGCCGAGGCCCCTGTCCCGCATTGCGCACAGGCCGCGGGTCAGGCAGCTTTTTAAAATCCCCTGCCGGCGGTAGGCCTCCATGCAGGCGACAGGATTGAGCATGACGGTCCGGCTGTCCCAGTCGATCCACCAGGACAGATAGGCGACGAGGGCGCCGCCTCGCGGATCCCGCACCACCTCGTCCAAAACGGTGCTGGCGTCCTCCGAGCGGCGGTAGGCCCGGAACATTCCCTCCGTGACCGGCGATCCGGTCGGCAGGGCGGCATACCGCACCCGGTCCGCGATGTCGCGGTCTTCCAACGGCGCGACATACAAGGGCGCGATGGAAGCGGGGGTGCCGCGGTAAGCCGCGAGAGGGCAAACCGCCTGGAAACGGCTTTCGGAGCCCTCTCGATATCCGCAGGCCCGCAGAGCGGCCACAAGAGGGAGATCCAGCCGGCTGGCATCGGTGCCGGGCACAGCGCCCTCGGGAAAGCAGGCCTCCACCGCCCTCAGGGCCGAGGCCGCCGTCTCGGCGGTGTAGGGAGGGAGGAGAGCCAGATGGAAGGTGCATTCCGGCCGGTACACCAGCGCATATCCGACCGGATTTCCCCGAAGGAGAACAAGATGGGCGTAGGAAAAGAAATCCGCCGCACCGGAGCCGAAGAAATAGCGGTCGACGCCGAGGTTCCCGTGGTGGAAGTGCCATCGCGCGGGCTGCGCGGCGCAGATCCGGCTTTCGATTTGCCGGACGAGGCGGTATCCGGCTTCATCTTGGACAGGCTGCAGGGTGATCATGCCTTGTTCCTCCCGGTCGATCCGCCTGCCCGCAGGCGCAGGCCCTTGGGATAGCGGTTTTTGAGACGGCCGCCCGAGGCCTTGCCGAAGCCCGTCACAACACCGGAGGCGGCCACCGCCGTCCAGCCGGCGCAGCCGGGAGCGTCGATTTCTTCCCCCCTCAGGAAGGCGGCCAGCCGGGGATCTGTTAGGTCAAGATCCAAAAGCCGCCGGCAATCCTCCGCCTGCACGGCCATAAACAACGCGTGGCAGGGCTCCAGCCGGACGGCGCCACGCCCGGTTTCCTTGATTTCGGCAGCCGCACAACCCGCTCCGAGAATGGGAAGCCCCCTGAGATCTGGGAGGGAGGCGGGCAGCAGCCGAATGATTCTTCCGAAGCGCTGAAAGGCGCCCTCCGGCTTGGAGCAAAAACACTCGTTGTATAATTTTTGAATTTCTATACCAAAAGTATCAAATTTTGTCTGAACGATGGAAAAGAGAGACGCCCCGGCATCGCCCTTTTTGCGGAACAGCGCCAGGAAATGCCCTTCGCCCCCGTCCTGGGGCAGGATACGCCGGCACCGTTCAAAGGGGATGGCGGCGGAAAGAGGGCCGTCTTCCGGCAGGGAGAAGGCGGAGACCGCCGGCGCGGAAAAGCCAGGGCGGCCGAATCCAACCGCCCCGAGGTCTTCCAGAACGAAATCCGGGTGTTCGACCAGGAACGCCCCCACCGTCCGTTCGTTTTCCTCCGGGGCAAATGTGCAGGTGGAATACAGCAGCCGCCCTCCCGGGCGGACGAGGCGGGCGGCACTGCGCAGGATACCGCGCTGCCGCCGGGCACACAGCGCGATATTGCCGGGACTCCATTGTTCCAGAGCGGCCGGTTCCTTGCGGAACATCCCCTCTCCCGAGCAAGGGGCATCGACCAGGACCCCGTCAAACCGCGCCCCCAGCTTTTCGGCGAGTAAAGCGGGCTCTGCCCCGGAGACGACGGCGTTCCGGACCCCGCAGCGCTCGAGGTTTTGCTGCAGGATCTGCGCCCGGGTCCCGACGATCTCATTGGCCCAAAGCAGGCCCCGGCCTTGGAGGGCGGCGGCGATGCCGGTTGCCTTGCCGCCGGGCGCCGCGCAAAGATCAAGGATGGCCTCCCCCGGCCTAGGATCCAGGATAGCGGCCGGCGCCATGGCGGACGGTTCCTGCATATAATAGGCGCCCGCATGATGCCAGGGATCGGCGCCCGCCTTCCAATCCCCGTGGAGAAGAAACCCGGCTGGGGAAAAGGGAACGGGGGTCAGGGGAAGAGGGAACCGTTTGCGAAACGCCTCAATCGTACATTTGAGGGTGTTGACCCGCAGCCCGCGGTGAGCCGGCCCGTCCAGGGCTGCGTAGAACGCGGCGGACTCCTCTCCCAGGAGACGCTCCATCCGCCGCCGGAACTCCTCCGGAAGCCGCATTCTCATCCGTCCCACCCCCTTGCTTGTGTCTTCCATTATAGAGGGCGTTTCCAGACTTTGTCAATGGAAATGGGATAAGCTACAGGCGGATTTTCTCCCGGATATGTGCTTCGATATAGCCGAGCACCCGTTCGCATGTGCTGCAATCCATGCGTCCTCAACGCTTGATATCCCAATTTTTGTGCGTGATCCCATCTCTTTCCGGTGATACTTGGGGGCGAATGCTATACTGTTCTGAATCACACGCTTCGCCATAAGGAAAGGTCATATGAAACATGATTTTTCCTTTTTGATAAATCCATGGGTCTGATTCGTTTAGATTACTATAGACAATACGATATGATATTTACATTTCCACTTTGAATGTGCCGATTCTTTTATTTTTCCCATTTCAAAACCTCCTCATGTTCCTTAGTAATCCGGTCGCCAAACCTTTTACTATTTTACATCAGGAGGCTTTCCTTTTGCTAAAGCTTTTCCCCTTGCGTTTGGATATTGTCTACGGTACAATAATTATAGGAATGAGAGGGATTATGATGCATCCAGTGGAAAAACACCGCGATTTAGTCTTGGTGGCGGAGGAATATCTTCGTGTCCATCCCGAAACCGGATTTCGGGAGGAGATCACCTGCAAATATTTGGCGGAAAACTTTGAAAAACTGGGATATACTTTGACTTATGCTGGGGATATTCCTGGATTTTATACGGTTATCGACACCGGCAGACCCGGCCCGGAAGTGCTGGTACTGGCGGAGATGGACGCCCTTCTGTGTCCGTCCCACCCGGACGCCGACCCCGTCACCGGTGCGGCCCACGCCTGCGGCCACCATGTCCAGGGTGCGGCTATTCTGGGTCTGGCGGCAGCATTAAAAGAGCCGGGGACACTGGATGGTCTCTCCGGCAGGATCCGCCTTTGCTGTGTGCCGGCGGAGGAATACATCGAAACGGAATACCGCATGAGCCTGAAAGAAAAGGGTATCATCCGCTACTTGGGCGGCAAGCTGGAATTCCTGCGTCGGGGCTATTTTGACGGCGTAGACATGGCCTTTATGCTTCATGCCGGCTGGGGACTCAGTGCCGCAGCAGGTGCCGTGGGTTTCACGGGCTTGCAGATCGAGTACAAGGGCCTGGCCGCCCATGCTAGCGATCCCTGGAACGGCATCAATGCCCTGAGTGCCGCCAACTGCGGTATGAACGCCATCAATGCCATCCGGGATAATTTCCGGGAGGAGGACCTGGTGCGGGTTCAGACCATCATTACCAACGGCGGCGATGCTACCAATACTATCCCCGCCTCCGTTACCTTACAGTGCCGCATCCGTGGCAAGACTGATGAAGCTATGGCCTCCACCCGTCTGCGGGTAAAGCGGGCACTGATCGGCGGTGCTGTTTCCCTGGGTGCGGGTATCGAGATTACCGATTTCCCCGGCTACGCACCCCTTTACAATGATCCCGGCCTGCTCCGGGCGGCCAAAACCGCCGCCGACGAGCTGGGTATGAGTTTCTATCAAAACCTGGGCTACGGCACTGGCAGCACGGACATGGGTGACCTTAGTGCCGTCATGCCCGCCATCCATCCCTTCGGCGGCGGTTGCACCGGCGGTGCCCATGCCCCGGATTTCAAGGTGGCAGATAAAGAAGAGGCCTGCGTGGGCGGTGCGAAATGGGAATTTACCCTTTTGAATGTGTTGCTTCGCCATGATGCCGTTTGTGCCAGGGAGATCGTGGAAAATTATACGCCCCGCTTCTCCTCCAAGGCGGGTTTCCTGGCCCATTTAGACAGCATGGACCGGTGCAGGGCCTGCGTTTCCTATGAAAACGGTACCGCTATTGCCAAGCTAGACTGAAAGGAGGCGTCCCATGCGTTTTCAGCTTGACTACGACTTGACTACGATTTATCACATTCATTCCCAACTGTCGCTATGCTCCAAAGACCCGGAACAGAACCTGGAAAACATCCTCCGCATCGCCAAGGATCTGGGTCTGCGGCCGATCTGCCTGGCTGACCACCGGGGCCGCCAGTGCCAGACGCTCCTCCAAAGAGCCCGCCTCCTCCGCCAGGCGTTTGTCCGCACGGAGGTTCCGTATCCGGCAAACATAGATCTCGCTTGTCCGTGTATCATCGAGATGCAGGGTTTTATCGACCTCGAGTTCAAACGTCCAGGGGCTGCTTTCCGGCACCGGCACCTCCAGCACGGCACCCTTTTCGGAGCGGATGATCCCGGATTTATCGGCGGAGAAGACGCCGGTTTCGCGGATCCGGTCCCGGGTGAGCTTGTCCTCCCCGATGCAGGCGACGAACCGGAGGCCCTCGTCCCAGCAGTAAGTGGCCCAGCAGAACAGGCCGTAGTCAGGGGTCCCGTCCTTTTTGTAGGTGCCGTAGAGATAGAGGCTTTGGGGGCAAAACGCGTTGGTCGGAGACAGCGATATCTTGCTCATGTCAAGTACCCCTTTCGGTATGGTTTTGCAGGATCCGGCGGAGCATTTGTTCGAACGCTTCGATTTCATCCTCGGTGAAGCCCTTACATATAAAATTTTCCCCTGCGCCCCGTTAAACGCCTCGATCCCCTCTCCCGCAGAAGCTTGTTGAACGCCCGGGTTGAGACGTGACGGATTTGGGACATCAAAAATCCTCCGTTTGTCTTCGTAATTCCACCTCCTTGCTCAAGGCCTTTTGGACAAATATCGGAGCAAGCGAACCGAGGCTTGCTCCGATATGCTTGACCGTTATCCACTAGATACCCTCCACAAACACGGGCTCAAAACCTCAAAACAAAAAACCTGCGGCCGCGAATGGCTGGCCGCAGGTCTGTAAAGGTGAGATAAAAAAGATCGACTGCCTTTTTTTGAGAGGGGCTTGAACTCTCACAGGTGAAGAGTATGCCAAACATTCATGATATTTTCATGTCTTGATTTAAAGCCTGGTTTTGTTTTATCACTTAAATCGTTATAATCATGTTCAAAATATTTAATCCATTCCACATTTCGTTCTAGTCTTTCGGCCTTTCCTTGTTAGGAAGGGGGGGTCCATTTTCATCCCGATTTATGGGATATGCTTTAAGATGAAAACTGATACAGTGGTCAGCACATGGTATGTCCATTTCATATTTCTCTTTGTTGCCTCTGTATGTAAAATCGCCGCCGCATCGAATGACTTCGCACCATGTATATACTTGTATCATCGTTTTGGGACACATCCCGGTTGGACATTCGTATTGAAAAACAAATTTATCTCCTTTTTCTAAACCAAGCCTACAATGTCCGGCTTTCCCATCTGTAGCAGTTAGCTCAAATTCCCAATCCTCTGTACACCATTTTCTCATAACTAATCTTCCCTTACCAAATATAAATATTGTCCGTTTGTATCATTATAATAAAAACCTGCCGATAAAGCAATTACAGCTTTTTCGACAGGTTTCTACACTGGCAAATGACCCTAATTGTGATACAAATGAACCCCCTTTTGCGTTAGGGGGTTCACTTTGCGCCAAGGGGGTTCAC